>NZ_RKHX01000001.1 GCF_003755175.1 Cellulomonas sp. PhB150
GGTACTGCACTCGCCAGGGTGTGGGAGAGTAGGACGCCGCCGGACATCATTCAGCAAAGAGCCACCCCTTCGGGGGTGGCTCTTTCTGTTTCCCCAAGCATTTCTCTTCCTGCCCGCCCGGCACACCGGGCACCACGCCCCGCGCACCAACTCCCCACACCGAGTGCTGCCCTTGACGCACCAGTGCGCCCCAAACAACGGTCGCACTCGACAACGATGAGTAGCACTCGCGGCTCGTGCACGAGCAGACGGTGCTCGTCGAGCGCGCAGCGGACCGTGGAGTACGCAGACGCCGGCGTCTTCGACGCCGGCGAGGGGCGCGCCGTCTCTGGGCCCAGCGCCCGCGGCGTTGCCCGCGGGGGCGTTCTCCTCCGCGTCGTGCTGCGACGCGCGGTCGTTGCTGCAGCTGTGAGCTTGGTGTCCACTGTGAGTTCGGTCATCGTTCCGGTGGGTGTTCTGTCGCGCTTCCACGCTCAGCGGGGTCCTATTCGACTTTTCGCGCGTGCGCGGGGGCTCGAAGGAGCCTTCGGCGCACTGGTATCGGTGGGCGTGGGCGGCGGCGATTCGGGTAGATGGCCATGCAGTGGGATGATGAACGTTGATTCCGGCGAGGAGAGTACACAGATGAACAGCGACAACCGGGCAGGGCGTACCCCCGACGACAACAACAGGTCGGGCGACGCACGCCGCGGAGGACCGGCGCAGTCGGGCGATGGCCGACGCGACGGCCGCAGCGGTGGCCCGGGTGGTTCATCCCGTGGCTCGTCGGGCGGATATGGCTCGGTGCGTGGTTCCGGCCGCGACGACCGACGTGGATCGACGGGATCGTCGGGTCGTCCCGCGACCGGTGGACGCCCCGCCTATGGGCAGAGCAGCGACCGTCCTCGTTCGGGCGACCGTCCCTCCTATGGGCAGAGCAGCGACCGTCCCCGCACGGGCGACCGTCCTTCCTACGGCGACCGTCAGCGTGATGACCGCGGTGGCCGCCCGTCGTACGGGCAGAGCGGCGACAGGTCACGGCAGGGGGATCGCCCGAGCTACGGCGACCGTCCCCGCACCGGTGACCGTCCCGCTTCGGGCGGACGTCCGCCCTACGGCCAGAGCGGTGACCGTCCGCGGACCGGCGACCGTCCTTCCTACGGTGACCGTCCGCGTGACGACCGCGGTGGCCGTCCGGCCTATGGCCAGAGCAGCGACCGCTCGCGCGACGACCGCGGTGGCCGTCCCTCGTACGGGCAGAGCGACCGCCCGCGCAGCGACCGGCCGTCGTACGGCGACCGTCCCTCGTCGGGCGACCGCCCTCGCACGGGCGATCGTCCGTCGTCGGGCGACCGCCCTCGCACGGGCGATCGTCCGTCCTACGGCGACCGTTCGCGTGACGACCGTGGCGGCCGTCCCTCGTACGGGCAGAGCGGCGACCGCCCTCGCACGGGTGACCGTCCTTCCTACGGCGATCGACCGCGCGACGACCGCGGTGGCCGCCCGGCCTCTGGGCAGAGCAGCGACCGCCCTCGTAGCGACCGCCCGTCCTACGGCGACCGCCCCTCGCGCCCCGCGTCGGGCGAGCGTGGTGACCGCCCCTCGTACGGCGACCGCGGTGGCCGTCCGGCCTACGGGCAGAGCGCTGATCGCCCTCGGAGCGGCGATCGTCCTTCCTACGGTGACCGCCCGCGCAGCGACCGGCCGGCATCGGGTGGCCGTTCGTCGTACGGCGATCGCCCGTCATACGGCGATCGCCCGTCATACGGCGATCGTCCGTCGTCCGGCGACCGCCCGTCACGCCCCGCATCCGGTGACCGTCCGCGCACGGACCGTGCGGCCTCGGGTGACCGTCCGTCGTACGGCGACCGCCCGCGCCCGGGGGACCGGCGCCCGATCGCCGGCGAGCGGTCGAGCCACCGTCCGCGCACCGAGGGCGAGGCCGCCAGCAGCCAGCGCCCCGCTCGGTCGTCGGACGGCCCGCCTCGCGGCGATCGTCCCTCGTACAGCCCTCGTCCCGAGACGAGCAATCGACCCGCGACCGGTGACCGCCGCCCGCCGCGCGACCGGGATGACCGGCCCGACGCCCGTCGTGGCGACCGGTCGGATCGCCCGCAGGGCTCGTACGCGGGCCGCGGTTCGAGCGACCGTCCGACGTCGAACCGATCGTTCGGCGACAGCCGTGCGCCCGGCCGCGACGACGACCGCCAGTCCCGTCCGCCGCAGGACCAGCGGACGCCCGCGCCGCTGATCCCGGACGACGTCACGTTCAGCGACCTGGACCGGGCCGCACGCGCGCCGCTGCGGACGCTGACCAAGGACAACGCCGAGCGCGTGGGCCGTCACCTGGTGATGGTCGGCCGCCTGATCGACGACGAGCCCGAGCTGGCCTACGAGCACGCGCAGGCCGCCGTGCAGCGCGCCGGCCGTGTCGACGTGGTCCGGGAGGCTGCCGGTCTGACCGCCTACCGCACGGGCCGCTACGCCGAGGCGCTGCGCGAGCTGCGCACCGTCCGGCGGCTCAACGGCTCTTCCGAGCACCTGCCGATCATGGCGGACTGCGAGCGAGGGCTGGGCCGCCCGGAGCGGGCGATCACGCTGTCCCAGGAGCCCGAGGCGGAGACCCTCGCGGCCGACGGGAAGGTCGAGCTCGCCATCGTCGTCAGCGGCGCGCGGCTCGACCTCGGCGAGCCCGACGCCGCCCTGGCGACGCTGGCCTCGCCGCTCGTCCGCGGCGCCAAGGGCGTGCTCGCGGTGCGGGTCGCGCAGGCTCGCGCGACCGCGCTGGAGGCCGCCGGCCGGGCCGACGAGGCCGCGGCCGAGCTGAGCTCGTACAGCGCGGCTCAGCTGACCGAGGCATCGGGCGGAGTCGAGGAGGACGAGGACGACGTGGTCGTCTTCGACCTGGACGAGGACGACGACGAGACCGACGGCGACGACGACGAGTCGGCCAGCCCGGAGTCGGACGATGACACGTCGGACGACGACACCTCGGACGACGACGGGCCGGTCGATGCCGCTCCAGACGATGCCGCTCCAGACGATGCCGCTCCGAACGATGCCGAGTCCGTGGACGACGAGCCCGAGGCCGCTGCAGGTGAGGCGACCGACCAGAGCGAGGAGAACCGGTGAGCGCAGGTCTGATCGGGTCGACGACCCCCCTCGTCGACCGCTACGACCTGGCGCTCGTCGACCTCGACGGCGTGGCCTACAAGGGTCACGAGCCGATCGTGCACGCGTCCGACAGCCTGACCGCCGCGCGTGCGCGAGGGATGCGTCTCGTCTTCGTGACGAACAACGCGTCGCGCGAGCCGGGCTCCGTGGCGGACCAGCTGACCGGGCTGGGCATCGCGACGGAGCCGGCCGAGGTCATGACGGCGGCGCAGGCGGCGGCCCAGCTGCTGCGCACGCGCCTGGCCGAGGGCTCCAAGGTTCTCGTCGTGGGCGGCGCGGGCCTGATCACCGCGGTGCGCGAGGCCGGGTACGTCGTCGTCTCGTCGGCCGACGACGAGCCCGACGCCGTGGCGCAGGGCTTCGCGCCCGAGGTGGGCTGGAACCAGCTCGCGCAGGCCGCGTACGCGATCGAGCGCGGTGCGTGGCACGTGGCGTCGAACCTGGACCTGAGCATCCCGACGGCGCACGGCATCGCGCCCGGCAACGGGTCGCTCGTCGCCGCCGTGCGCGCCGCGACCGGTGTGGTGCCGGACAGCGCGGGCAAGCCGGCGCCGACGATGTACCACATGGCCGTCGAGCGGGCGGGTGCCCGTGAGGCTCTCGTGGTCGGAGACCGGCTGGACACCGACCTCGCCGGTGCACGGTCGGGTGGCTTCGCCGGGCTGCACGTGCTGACGGGCGTGAGCTCGGCCCGCGACGACGTGCTCGCGGTGGCCGGCGAGCGCCCGCACTACATCGGCGCCGACCTCCGCGCGCTCCTCGAGACCCATCCCGAGCCGCAGGCCGGACCCGAGGGCTGGTGGACGTGCCGCGAGGCGTCGGCCCGCGTGGTCGACGGCGCACTGGAGCTCGGCCGGGGCTCGAGCACGGACGACCTCGATGTCGTCCGCGCGGCGTGCGCGGCGGCCTGGGCCGCGGTGGACTCCGGCGTCGAGGTCGACCCGTCGAGCGTTCCTGAGCTCGCGGTCGCCGAGGGCTGACGCAGGTCGCAGCCTGGGGATGTCGGCCGACCTGTGTCGGCCTCGCCAGGTAGCGTGGGGCCGTCCGTGTCGACGAGGAGGATCAGTGAGCGAAGGCGTGGTGCCCGGTCCCCGGGTGCGTGCGAGCGAGCCGGTCGACGACGCGTCGCACACCGGCCCCACCGGTGACGACGCGGTCGACGAGGCCCTGACGGCCCTGGTCGGCATCGAGCAGCAGCCGCTGCGCGCCCACGTGGCCGTGTTCGACGCCGTGCACGGCGCTCTGCAGGACCGCCTGGCCGACGCGGAGGCCTGACCCCTCGTGACGACCCCCGCCATCCCCGGGCCGGCGCGCGCCGCGCAGCCCGAGCCCGCCGGCACCACGACGCGTCTCGACACCGAGCTCGTCCGCCGTGGCCTGGCCCGGTCGCGCCGAGAGGCGGCCGAGCTGATCGCGGGAGGCCGCGTGCAGGTTCGGGGCAAGGTCGCCGGACGCAGCTCCATGCAGGTGCAGGACGGCGACGAGGTCGAGGTCGAGGGCGACGCGGACGACCGTGGCTACGCCTCGCGCGGCGCTCACAAGCTCGTCGGCGCGCTGGACGCGACCGGGATCCGGGTCGAGGGTCGGCTGTGCCTGGACGCGGGTGCGAGCACCGGAGGATTCACGGACGTCCTGCTGCGCCGCGGGGCGCGACGGGTCGTGGCTGTCGACGTCGGGCACGGGCAGATCATCGACCGGCTCCGCGACGACGAGCGCGTCGACGTCCGGGAGGGCGTCAACGTGCGCGAGCTGCGGGCCGGGGACGTCGACCCGGCCCCGGACCTCGTCGTCGCCGACCTGTCCTTCATCTCCCTGACGATGGTGCTGCCGGCGCTCCAGGCAGTCGCGGCCCCCGACGCCGACCTGCTGCTCATGGTGAAGCCGCAGTTCGAGGTCGGCCGGGAGCGGCTCGGGTCCGGGGGAGTCGTGCGCAGCCCCGAGCTGCGGTCGGACGCCGTGGTCGAGGTGGCGCGCGCCGCGGCGGGGTGGGGCCTGACGACGCACGCGGTCGTGCGCAGCCCGCTCGAGGGGCCGAGCGGGAACGTGGAGTTCTTCCTGTGGCTGCGGGCGACGGCGCCGGGTGACGGGCTCGACGGCCAGGTCGACGAGGACGGGATCCGCGCGGTCGTGACCGGGCAGCCCGCACAGCAGGGAGGCACCGCATGACCCGCCGCGCGCTGGTCGTCACGCACAGCGGCCGCGAGGTCGCCGTCGCCGCGACAGCGGAGGCGATCCGTGGGCTCGAGGACGCGGGCTTCACGCTGGTGCTCGCCCAGGAGGACACCGACGCCACCGACCTGCCGTCCTTCGACCTCGCGGTCGTGCTCGGCGGCGACGGCACGATCCTGCGCGCAGCGGAGCTCACGCGCGGCACCGGCGTCCCCCTGCTCGGCGTGAACCTCGGGCACGTCGGGTTCCTCGCCGAGAGCGAGCGTGACGACGTCGGCGAGTCCGTGCGGCGGCTGACGGTCGGTGACTTCTCGGTGGAGGAGCGCGGGACGCTCGACGTCCGGGTCATCCGCCCCGACGGCAGCGTCGGCACCGGCTGGGCCCTCAACGAGGTCGCGCTGGAGAAGGTGGACCGCTCGCGCATCCTCGAGGTCGCCGTCGAGGTCGACGGCCACCCGCTGTCCTCGTTCGGGTGCGACGGCATCGTCGCCGCGACCGCGACGGGCTCGACGGCGCACGCCTTCTCGGCCGGTGGCCCGGTCGTCTGGCCCGACGTGGACGGCATGATCCTCGTCCCGCTCTCTGCCCACGCGCTGTTCGCGCGCCCGCTCGTCGTGGGGCCGCGCAGCATGCTCGCCGTCGAGGTGCTCGAGCGTTCGCCTGCTGCTGGTCTGGTGACCTGCGACGGCCGACGACAGCTCGAGGTGCCGGTGGGGTCGCGGGTCGAGGTGACGCGCGGTGAGACCCCGGTGCTGCTCGCGCGGCTCAACCCCGCGCCGTTCACCACGCGGCTGGTGCAGAAGTTCGGGCTTCCCGTGGCCGGCTGGCGCGGCGGCGCCGGACCCGAGGGGAGGGCGGACCGTTGATCGAGGAGATCCGGATCGCCGACCTCGGCGTGATCGGGCGCGCGCACGTCGAGCTCGGCGCGGGGCTGACGGTCCTCACCGGCGAGACCGGTGCCGGCAAGACCATGGTGCTCACCGCGCTCAACCTCCTGCTCGGCGGCAAGGCCGACCCAGCGACGGTCCGGACGGGCGCCGCGTCGGCGTCGGTCGAGGGTCGCGTGCTGCTGGGTGGCGACCAGCCGGCGATCCAGCGTGCCGCCGAGGCGGGCGCGGAGCTCGACGACGACGGGTCGCTCGTCCTCGTGCGGACGGTCGGAGCGACGACCGACGGGGGAGCGGGCCGTTCGCGGGCGTTCCTCGGCGGACGCTCCGTGCCGCAGGGCGTCCTCGGCGAGCTCGCGGAGCACCTCGTCACGGTGCACGGTCAGGCCGACCAGGCCCGCCTGCGCTCGCCCGCGCACCAGCGTGAGGCGCTGGACGCCTTCGTCGGCAGCGACCACGCGGCGACGCTCGCGAGCTACCGCACGGGGTGGGCCGAGCGCGCGCGCGTCGACGCCGAGCTCGCCGACCTGGTCAGCCGGGCGCAGGACCGCACCCGCGAGGCCGAGCTGCTGCGGCTCGGGATCGCCGAGGTCGAGCGCGTCGACCCGCAACCCGGCGAGGACGTGGAGCTGGCGGCCGAGGCCGAGCGGCTCGCGCACGCCGAGGACCTGCGGACGGCGGCGACCACCGCGCACGCCGCGCTCGTGGGCGACGCAGACAGCGGGTCGGTCGAGCTCGTCAGCGCCGTCGACCTCGTCGAGCAGGCCAAGCGCGCGCTCGAGCACGCGGGCAGCCACGACCCCGCCCTCGCCGCGCTCGCCACGAGGGTCGCGGAGGCCGGCTTCCTGCTGGCCGACGCCGCCACCGAGATCTCGGTCTACATCGAGGACCTCGCCGCGGACCCGCGCCGGCTCGACGCGGTGCACCAGCGGCGCGCCGAGCTCACGACCGTGACGCGCAGCTACGGCGCCGACGTGGCCGAGGTGCTCGCCTGGGCGGACGCCGCGGGCCGGCGGCTGCTCGACCTCGACGGGGGCGACGAGCGGATCGAGGAGCTGCGCGCGCGCCGCGCCGAGCTCGACGACGCGTTGACCGCGGACGCGTCGCGCCTGACCGCCGCACGCGCCGACGGCGCGCAGCGGCTCGCGAAGGCGGTGACGGGAGAGCTCGCCGGCCTCGCGATGGGCGGGGCCGAGCTGCGCGTCGCCGTCGAGCCCGCCGACGAGCCGGGGCCGCACGGCGCCGACCGCGTCGAGATGCTGCTGGTCCCGCACGCCGGTGCGCCGCCGCGGCCGCTCGGCAAGGGAGCCTCGGGCGGTGAGCTCTCGCGCGTCATGCTCGCGCTCGAGGTCGCGCTCGCGACCGCCCCGGACAGCGGCGCGTCGAGGCCCGGCACGTTCGTGTTCGACGAGGTCGACGCCGGCGTCGGCGGCCGCGCGGCGGTCGAGGTCGGGCGGCGGCTCGCGGCCCTCGCCAAGGACTCGCAGGTGCTCGTCGTGACCCACCTCGCGCAGGTCGCGGCGTTCGCCGACCACCACCTGGTGGTGACCAAGTCGAGCGCCGGAGGGGTCGACGTCGTCACCGAGTCGGACGTGAGGTCGGTCACTGACGAGGACCGCGTCCGCGAGCTCGCCCGCATGCTCTCGGGTCAGGACGACTCCGACGCCGCGCGGACGCATGCCGCAGAGCTGCTCGCGCAGTCCGCCGTGGGACGATGACAGGCGATGAGATCAAGCCTGCGCAAGCGCTCCGCCCTGCCCGAACCCGGCGTCGTCGCCGGTTCGGCCCGCGTCGACCCTCGGACCAAGGCGCTGACCAAGCGTCTCAAGCCCGGTGACATCGCCGTCATCGACCACGAGGACCTGGACCGCGTGTCTGCCGAGGCACTCGTCGCGTGCCAGCCGGTCGCGGTGCTCAACGCCGCTCGGTCGACGTCCGGCCGCTACCCGAACCTCGGTCCGGAGATCCTCGTCGGCGCGGGCATCCCGCTCATCGACGACCTCGGTGCCGACGTCATGGCGATCGCCGAGGGCCACCGCCTGCGCATCGTGGACGGCAGCGTCTACGACGGTGACGAGCTCGTCGCCGAGGGGGTCGAGCAGACCGCCGCGACCGTCGCGCTCGCGATGGAGGAGGCCCGTGCGGGGCTGTCCGTCCAGCTCGAGTCGTTCGCCGCGAACACGATGGACTACCTGCGCCGCGAGCGGGACCTGCTCCTCGACGGCGTCGGCGTCCCGGACATCGCGACCGAGATCGACGGCCGCCAGGTCCTCATCGTCGTGCGCGGGTACCACTACAAGGAGGACCTGGTCACCCTCCGCCCGTACATCCGGGAGTACCGCCCCGTCCTGATCGGCGTCGACGGCGGCGCCGACGCGATCCTCGACGCCGGCTGGAAGCCCGACCTGATCGTCGGTGACATGGACTCGGTGTCCGACCGTGCCCTGGGCTGCGGCGCGGAGGTCGTCGTGCACGCGTACCGCGACGGGCGCGCGCCGGGCCTGGAGCGCGTCGCCGCGCTCGGCGTCCCGCACGTCGTCTTCCCTGCGACCGGCACCAGCGAGGACGTCGCGATGCTGCTGGCCGACGACAAGGGCGCCGAGCTCATCGTCGCCGTCGGCACGCACGCCACGCTCGTCGAGTTCCTCGACAAGGGCCGCTCCGGCATGGCCAGCACGTTCCTGACGCGACTGCGCGTCGGCAGCAAGCTCGTCGACGCCAAGGGCGTCTCGCGCCTCTACCGGCACCGGATCTCCAACCTCCAGCTCACGCTCCTGGTCCTCGCCGGCCTGCTCGCCCTCGGGGTCGCCCTCGCGGCGACGTCCGCCGGGCAGACGCTGTTCGGCCTGACCGGAGCCCGCTTCGACGACTTCACCTCCTGGGTCGGCTCCCTGTTCGGGGGCAGCGCGTGACCGCGCCGCACCGCCGACACCACCTCACTTCCGACGGAGAGAACGCCCCGTGATCGACTTCCGCTACCACGTCGTCTCGCTCATCTCGGTGTTCCTGGCGCTCGCCGTCGGCATCGCGCTGGGTGCCGGACCGCTCAAGGAGACGATCGGCAACACGCTCACCGGCCAGGTCGAGCAGCTGCGCAACGAGAAGGACGCGCTGCGCTCGGACCTGGACGCGACCAGCTCGGACCTCGCCGACACGCGCAGCTACGTCGACGCCGCCGGCCCGCAGCTCCTGGCCGGGGCGCTCACCGACCGTCGCGTCGTCGTCGTCCAGCTCGGCACGGTCGCCGACGCCGAGAGCACCGCGATCGACGACCGCCTGACGCAGGCCGGCGCGACGATCACGGGTCACGCGACGCTGACCGACGCCTGGGCCGACCCCGACCAGCGCAGCTTCCGGCAGGCCCTGGTGGGGAACCTCCTGCAGTTCCTGTCGCCCGCCCCCGACCAGGGCGCCGACCTCGAGACGCAGCTCGCGACGGCCCTCGTGCAAGGGCTCGTGGGCACCGACCCGGCGGCGCCGGACAAGCTCACGCAGGACGCGTCCTACCTGCTCGAGATCCTCTCGACGGGCGACAACCCGCTCGTCACGTTCGCGGACCCCATCACGACCGGTGCCGACGCCGTCGTCGTGGTCGCACCGACCCCGGCGAAGGAGACGTCCGACGCCTCACCGACGGCAGCACCGACCGAGGACGACCTCGAGCCGCAGCTGGCCGTGCTCAGCGCCGCGCAGAAGTACTCCGAGGGCGCCGTCCTCGCCGACGGCCCGCGCGGCGCGGGGGCGCTGACCGACACGATCCTCGGCGACGACGCGCTGGCGGGCACGCTGACCACCGTCTCGGACACGGCCGTCGTCACCGCGCAGGTGAACGTCCCGCTCGCGCTCGCCGGCCGGATCGCGGGGACCAACGGGCACTACGGCTTCGGCAGCGACGAGACCGTGGTGCCGGACGCCGTGACGCTGCCGCCCGTGGACCGGACGCCCGTGGCGCCGAGCTCCGACGACTCCAAGTCGGACGGCTGACCGTGCCCGTCGTGCGTCGGGTGCTCGCGGGGGTCGTCGGCGCCGTCACGACGTCGGTCGTGCGCGGCGCGCTCGACCAGCAGGCGCCCGGGGGACAGGCGCGCTGGACGCGCACCAACCACCGCGGCGAGCCCGTCAGCATGCTCGAGGGTCCGGCGGTGGCCGCAGGTCTGCTCGCGGGGCTGGCCGTCGGGGCGCCGAACGCCCGGGGCGCGGCGGCGCTCACCGTGGCGACCGGCGCGGCCGCCGCGTTCGGGATCGTCGACGACCTCGCCGAGGACGCCTCCGCGAAGCGCAAGGGCCTCAAGGGCCACCTCGGGGCGCTCGCCCACGGTGAGCTCACCACGGGCGGACTCAAGGTGCTCGGCATCGGCGTCGGAGCACTCGCCGCGGCGACGCTGGCGACGCCGCGGCGCGAGGGCGTCGGGACCGTGGGCCGGCTCGTCGACATCGGCACGTCGGGCGCGCTCATCGCGCTCAGCGCGAACCTGGTGAACCTGCTCGACCTGCGCCCGGGTCGGGCGCTCAAGGCCGCCACGCTCGTCGCCGGACCCCTCACGCTCGCACCGGGCGCCGGCGGCGGCGCGGCCGCGGCGATCGGCGGGGCCGCGTACGCCGCGCTCGACGAGGACCTGGCCGAGACCGACATGCTCGGCGACGGCGGAGCCAACGCGCTGGGTGCGGCGCTGGGCACCGCGCTCGTGCTCAGCGCACCGCGGCCCGTGCGACTCGCTGCCCTCGCGGTGACGGCGGCCCTGACGGTCGCGAGCGAGAAGGTCAGCTTCACGAAGGTCATCGAGTCGACGCCCGTGCTGCGGGAGGTCGACGCCTGGGGCCGACGACCCGTCCACACGCCCGCCGCGAGGTGAGCCCCGCCGCGCGCCGCGCGCTGACCGGGCTGGCCGGCGCAGCCGCGATGATCGCGGCCGTCACGGTGCTCAGCCGCCTGCTCGGCTTCGGTCGCTGGCTGACCCAGTCCTGGGCGCTGAGCGCCGGCACGATCAGCGACGCCTACAACGCCGCGAACCTGCTTCCCAACGTGCTGTTCGAGGTGGCCGCCGGCGGAGCGCTCGCCGGTGCGCTCATCCCGCTGCTCGCCGCCCCGATCGCCCGGGCCGACCGCCGCGAGATCGACGCCACGGTCTCCGGAGCCGTCGGGTGGACCCTGCTCATCCTCGTGCCGCTCGCGGGGCTCCTGGCCGCCCTCTCGGGCCCCCTGGCGGCCGTGCTGGTCGACGACGACCCCGCGAAGCAGTCGATCGTCCGGTACTTCGTGCTCGTGTTCGCGATCCAGGTGCCGATGTACGGCCTCGCGGTGCTGCTGTACGCGGTCCTGCAGGCGCACAAGCGGTTCTTCTGGCCTGCATTCGCACCGGTGCTCGCCTCGCTCGTGACCATCGCGTGCTACGTCGGGTACGCCGCGCTCTCGAACGGCGAGGTCTCGGACCCCGCCGGGCTCGACGACGGCGCGCTCGAGGTCCTGGCGTGGGGGACGACGCTCGGGGTGGCCGCGATGTGCCTGCCGATGCTGGTCCCGGTGCACCGACTCGGCGTCCGGATCCGCCCGACCCTGCACTTCCCGCCGGGCGTCGGGGTGCGGCTGCGCTCGCTCGCCCTGGCGGGCGTGGGCTCGGTCGCGGCGCAGCAGCTCGCGACCCTGACGATCATCATCGTGACGGCGAAGTTCTGGGGGCAGCCCGGGACGCTGACGATCTACCAGTACGCGCTGCAGGTGTACCTGCTGCCCTACGCGGTGCTGGTGGTGCCGCTCGCGACCTCCACCTTCCCGCGCCTGGCCGCGCGCGCCGCGGCGGGGGACCGGGACGGGTTCGCCCGGACCTCGAGCGCCGTCACGCGCGGCGTGGTCGCGGCCGCGGCCGTCGGGGCGGGCGCCGTGGTCGCCGGCGGGTACGCGGTGGGGACGATCTTCGCCAACCTCACCGGGAACCCCGACGTCGGCCCGCAGATGGGTGCCGCGCTGACCGCGATGGTGCCCGGCCTCGTCGGCTTCGGCGTGATGTTCCACGCGTCGCGGTCCCTGTACGCGCTGGAGCGCGGGCGGGCCGCGGTCCTGGCGAACGTCGTCGGCTGGGGCACGATGATCGTCGCCATCGTCGTGATGGTGGTCGCGGGCGCTCCGGACAGCCGCGCGCTGGTCGGGATCGCGGCGGCCAGCACCCTCGGGATGACGGCAGGCGGCGTCGTCGCGCTGGTCGCGCTGGGCCGTGCGGCGGGCCGCGACGCGCTGCACGGGCTGGTCCGCACCGTCGTCGTGCTCGTGGTCGGCGCCACCGTCGGCGCGGTGGCCGGGCGCTGGTTGGCCGACACCGTCCAGGACGTGGGCGGGACCGGCACCCTGACCGCGGTCGGGGCGGCGGCGGGGGCGGCGGTCCTCGCTGCCGTGATCGCCGGCGCGATGCTCGTGGCCGCCGACCGGTCCACCATCACCGGTGTGCTGCAGGCCGACCAGGCGCGTTGACCGGCTCCGGTGACCCGACTCACGTCGCCGAACGCTTCGGGATCGGGCGAACTGTGGGTAGGCTGGAATCCCGTGACAGAGCGCGCGCATCGACTCTCCGGGCGGTCGGATTCCACGACCCGGCACATCTTCGTCACCGGGGGTGTCGCATCTTCCCTCGGCAAGGGCCTGACGGCGAGCAGCCTCGGCCGACTCCTTCGCTCCCGTGGCCTCCGCGTCACGATGCAGAAGCTCGACCCGTACCTCAACGTGGACCCGGGCACCATGAACCCGTTCCAGCACGGTGAGGTCTTCGTCACCGAGGACGGCGCGGAGACCGACCTCGATGTCGGCCACTACGAGCGGTTCCTCGACGTCAACCTCGTCGGCTCGGCCAACGTGACCACCGGGCAGGTGTACTCGCAGGTCATCGCCAAGGAGCGGCGCGGCGAGTACCTCGGCGACACGGTCCAGGTCATCCCGCACATCACCGACGAGATCAAGTCGCGGATGCGGTCGCAGGCGGACGACGACGTCGACGTGATCATCACGGAGATCGGCGGCACGGTCGGCGACATCGAGTCGCAGCCGTTCCTCGAGGCGGCCCGCCAGGTCCGCCACGACCTGGGGCGCGACAACTGCTTCTTCCTGCACATCTCCCTGCTGCCGTACATCGGCCCGTCGGGCGAGCTCAAGACGAAGCCGACGCAGCACTCCGTGGCCGCGCTGCGCAGCATCGGCATCCAGCCCGACGCGATCGTGCTGCGTGCGGACCGCGACGTGCCCGAGAGCATCAAGCGCAAGATCGCCCTGTTCTGCGACGTCGACGTCGAGGGCGTCGTCGTCGCGAAGGACGCGCCGAGCATCTACGACATCCCGCGCGTGCTGCACTCCGAGGGCCTGGACGCCTACGTCGTGCAGCGCCTCGGCCTGCCGTTCCGTGACGTCGAGTGGTCGGGCTGGGACGACCTGCTGCACCGCGTGCACCAGCCGGCGCACCAGGTCGAGGTCGCGCTCGTCGGGAAGTACATCGACCTGCCCGACGCCTACCTCTCGGTCACCGAGGCGCTGCGCGCCGGTGGCTTCCACCACGACACCAAGGTCGTCATCCGCTGGGTCACGTCCGACGACTGCCAGACCCCCGAGGGGGCCCGGAGCGCGCTCGAGGGCGTCGACGCCGTGCTCGTCCCGGGTGGCTTCGGCGTGCGCGGCATCGAGGGCAAGCTCGGCGCGCTGCGCTGGGCACGGGAGAACCGCGTGCCGACGCTCGGCATCTGCCTCGGGCTGCAGTGCATGGTCATCGAGTACGCGCGGACCGAGCTCGGTCTCGAGGGTGCCTCGTCGTCGGAGTTCGACACCGACCCCGCGCACCCCGTCATCGCGACGATGGCCGAGCAGCTGACGATCGTCGGCGGCGAGGGCGACCTGGGCGGCACGATGCGCCTGGGCTCGTACGAGGCGAAGCTGACCCCCGGGTCCGTGGTGGCCGAGGCCTACGGCTCCGAGCACGTCACCGAGCGGCACCGCCACCGGTACGAGGTGAACAACTCGTACCGCGGCCAGCTCGAGGAGGCCGGCCTGGTGATCTCGGGGGTCTCGCCCGACACGTCGCTGGTCGAGTTCGTCGAGCTGCCGCGCGACGTGCACCCGTACTACGTGGCGACGCAGGCGCACCCGGAGTTCAAGTCGCGCCCGACCAAGGCGCACCCGCTGTTCTCCGGCCTCATCGGCGCGGCGCTCGCGCAGCGGGGTGACGACGCCTGATGACGTCCACGCCGGACGGCGCCGCCTCGCCTGCGACCGGTCGAGGCGGCGCCAGCCCGGCCGACGTGCCCGCACCGCGTCCCGTGCTCACGCACACCCTCATCCACGAGGGCCGGGTCTGGGACCTCGTCTCGGACGAGGTGGACCTCGGGGACACGACGGTCGTCCGCGAGTGGGTCGACCACCCGGGCGCCGTCGCGGTCGTCGCCCTCGACGACGAGGACCGGGTGCTGCTGCTCTCGCAGTACCGGCACCCGGTGCGCAGCGAGCTCTGGGAGCCGCCCGCTGGCCTGCTCGACGTCGAGGGCGAGCCGCACGTCGCAGCGGCCGCGCGCGAGCTGGCCGAGGAGGCCGATCTGGTGGCGGCGTCCTGGTGGCGTCTCGTCGACTTCTACACGACCCCCGGCGGCTCGTCCGAGCGGATCGTCGTGTTCCTCGCGCGCGGGCTCAGCCCTGTGCCGGACGACGAGCGCTTCGTGCGGACCGACGAGGAGGCGACGATGGTGCCTGTGTGGGTGCCGTTGGACGACGCGGTGGACGCCGCTCTGGCCGGTCGGCTGCACAGCCCGACGGCCGTCACCGGCGTCCTGGCTGCGGCGGCTGCGCGGGCGCGCGGCTGGACCTCGCTGGAGCCGGTCCAGCTCTGACGACGCGAGTCGCGCGTCGAGAGGACACCGACGGCCCGGGAGCACCACGCTCCCGGGCCGTCGCCGTCACGTCAGGGCGCCCGGTGCCCCGTCCAGGCGCGGCCGTCCCAGTACTCCTGGCCGTAGCCCGCCGGTGAGGCGTACCACCCGGCCGGTGCGGGAGCAGGCTGCTGGCCGGTCGGGTACCCCGGCGGCACGTACTGCGTCGCCACCATGACGTTCACCGGCGCGAGCACGCGCACCGAGTGCGACTGGCAGGCCATCACCAGCGCGGCGACCCAGCCGATGAACGACCACCCGAGGAAGAGGTTCAGCAGCCCGATCGCCGCCTGGTTCGACCGGCCGCGGGTCGCGGCGATCGCCCACGGCAGCATGTACCCGACGGTGAACGCCGCGCCGACCCACGCGATGATCAGCACGGCCGCGCTCGCCGGTCGCTGGTCGGTCTGGACCTGCGGGCCCGCCCACGCCGTCGCGGAGGGCTGGGGACCCCAGGCGCCGGGCGGCGGGGCCGTGGCGACCCCGTAGCCCGGCTCGACCGCCGGCCCGTGCTGCGCAGGCGGGGCCGCGGGGACGACCGACCGCCCGGCGACGACGGGGATCGGCCGCGTGACCGGGTCCGACTTGGTGAGGTCGATCGGGGCGGTGCGGTCGTCGTCGCTGCTCATGTGCGTGGCGCGCTCTCTCGTCGGTGGCCGGCGTCGGGTGCCAACCTAGCGGCCGGGCTCATCGGCTCGTGCTGCGGCGGTACTGGGCGTTGGCGAGCGGGATGAAGACGATCACCAGGACCACGGACCAGATCAGCGTGTAGAGGCCCGCGTGCTGCAGGGGCCACGACGTCGGCTCGGGCACCCCGGCCGGGATGTTGCCGAACAGCTCGCGCGACGCCTGCGTGACCGCCGAGACGGGGTTCCACTCCGCGAACGTCTGGAGCGGGCCCGGCAGCGTGTCGAGCGGGACGAAGGTGTTGGCCACGAAGGTGATCGGGAAGATCACGATGAACGTCGCGTTGTTGAACACCTCGACGCTCGGCACGAGCATCCCGAGCCACGCCATCACCCACGAGATCGCGTAGGCGAAGACCAGCAGCAGGAGGAACCCCGCGGCCGCCTCGCCGAACGAGCTGTGGATCGCCCAGCCGACCAGGAGCCCGGTGAGCGCCATGACGATGAGCACCAGGACGTTGTTGACGACGTCGGACATCGTGCGGCCGGTCAGCACCGCCGAGGGCGCCATCGGCAACGACCGGAACCGGTCGATGATGCCCTTCTTGATGTCCTCGGCGAGCCCCGCCCCCGTGATCGTGGCGCCGAAGATCACGGTCTGCGCGAAGATCCCCGCCATGAGGAACTCGCGGTACGCCTTGGGGTCCGTGCCGCCGGGCACGTCGATCGCCCCGCCGAAGACGTAGGCGAACAGCAGGACGAACATGATGGGGGACAGCGTCGTGAAGACCAGCAGGTCCGGCACGCGCTTGATCTTGATGAGGTTGCGCTTGGCGACGACGTAGGCGTCGCCGATCACGTGAGGGACGGCCATCACGCACCTGCCTTCGTCGTCTCGGCCTGGGCCTCGTCCTCGGCCAGGCGGCCCGTGAGGGACAGGAACACGTCGTCGAGCGTCGGGCGGCGCAGGCCCACGTCGTCGAGCCTGAGCTCGACCTCGTCGAGCCGGCGCAGCGCCTCGGTGAGGACCTGCGCGCCGCCGGTGACCGGCATGAGCAGCCCACGCCGCGAGGCGTCGAGGACGGCCGGTGAGACCCCGAGCGGCTCGAGCAGCCGGGCGGCCTCGTCGAGCCGGTCCGCGTCCTGCACGGTCAGCTCGAGCCGCTCGCCGCCGACCTGGCTCTTGAGCTGGTCGGACGTGCCCTGCGCGATGATCCGGCCGTGGTCGATGACCACGATCTCGTCGGCCAGCAGGTCCGCCTCCTCGAGGTACTGCGTGGTGAGCAGCAGCGTCGTGCCGCCCGCGACGAGGTTCTGGATGACCTCCCACATGTCCGCGCGCCCGCGCGGGTCGAGGCCGGTCGTCGGCTCGTCGAGGAAGATCACCGGCGGGTCGGCCACCAGCGCGCCGGCCAGGTCGAGCCGGCGACGCATGCCGCCCGAGTACGTCTTGGACGGCCGGTCCGCGGCGTCCTCGAGCCGGAACGACGCGAGCAGCTCACGCGCCCGCTCACGGGAGCGTTTGGCGCCCAGGTGGTAGAGCCGCCCGATCATGTCGAGGTTCTCGAAGCCGGTGAGGTACTCGTCGACCGCGGCGTACTGCCCGGACAGGCCGATCCGCCGGCGGACGTCGCGCGGCCGCTTGAGCACGTCCACGCCGGCGACCTCGGCGCTGCCCTCGTCGGGCCGGAGCAGGGTGGTCAGGATGCGGACGATGGTGGTCTTGCCGGCCCCGTTGGGGCCGAGGAGTCCGAGCACGGACCCGGTCGGGACTGTCAGGTCGACGCCGTCGAGCGCCGTGACGTCCTTGTAGCGCTTGACCAGTCCTCGCGCGGAGACAGCAGCGGAGGCGGCCGGTGTGCCGGTGGTGGAGGTCATGTCGTGAGACTAGATGTGACCTCCGACACGGTCACGCACAAACCGGGACGGACGCGATCGAGGAGCCTCAGACGCTCTCGACGGCCCGGGCGGCGGGCAGGCCCTGCGCGGCGACCGGGCCCCGGGTGCGCGTCGCGAAGACGAACGACGAGACGCCCGCGGTGAGCAGCGCGGCGCCGAGCATGTGGAGGTTGACGAGCCAGATCGGCAGCCCCGTGTAGAGCTGCACGTACCCGACGGCTCCCTGCGCGAGCGTCACGACGACCAGCAGGAGGGCCGAGGTCCACAGCCGCCCGCTCGCGCCGGCCCGGCGCAGCCGGACCACGACCACCGCGAGCACCACGAGGAAGGCCCACACCGACGCCGCGTGCACCTTGGCCATGACCCAGGGGTCGACGGCGAACCGGTAGCCGACGTTCTCGTCGCCCGAGTGGGGTCCCGCGCCGGTGACCACCACGCCGAGCGTGAGCACGACGGCGGTCAGCACCACGAGGACCCGGACCAGCGTCCGCGTCGTCGGGTCCACGAGCGACGTCGACGGCGCGTCCCCCTCGCGGAACCGGAACATCAGCCAGGTCGACAGCGCGACGAGGGTCATCGAGATGAGCAGGTGGGTCGCGACGATCGCCGGGTTGAGGTGGAAGAGCACGGTGATCCCGCCGATGACGGCCTGCGCCAGGACCCCCAGCAGCGGGGTGGCCGCGAGCCAGCGGTAGGAGCGGGGCCGGCTGCGGTCGGTGGCGACGAGCAGGGCCACGAGGACCGCGATCACCAGCAGGACGCCCGTCAGGGTGCGGTTGCCGAACTCGATCAGGGGGTTGATCGACATCGCGCGGTGGAACTGCGGCGTGAAGCTGCCCGGCTCGCACTCGGGCCACGTCGAGCAGCCGAGGCCGGAGCCCGTCAGGCGGACGGCGCCGCCGGTGACGATGATGCCGATCTGGGCGATCGTGTTGGCCACCACGACAGGCCAGCCGAGGCGCGGACGCAGCCGGTCGAGGAGGTCGGACGCAGGGCTCAGGCTCACGCGTCCAGCCTACGGTCGGCTCGGGCCGCGCCGGGCACGTCGCGGGGACCGCCGCCAGCGAGGCTCGTCACACGCCGCGCGTCAGTGCCAGCGGAACAGGCGTGCTGCTCCCCACCCGAGCGCCGCGGTCCAGCCGACGAGCACGACGACGGACCACGCGGGCAGCGTGCCGTGCTGGAGCGCCTGGCGCATCGCCTCGCCGAGGGCGCCGGACGGCAGCAGGAGCGCGAGGTGCTCGAGCGGTCCCGGCAGCCGGTCGGCCGGGACGATGACGCCGCCCGCCAGCGCGAGCAGCAGCAGCGCGAGGTTCGCGACCGCCAGGACGGCCTCGGCGCGCAGCGTCCCGGCGACAAGCAGCGCGAGCGACGTGAACGCCGCCGCCCCGAGCAGCATCGCGACGATCGCGAGGAGCACGCCGACCGCGTCGGGCCGCCACCCGAGCAGCACGGCCGTGAGCCCGATGACGAGCACCTGCACGGTCCCGACGACGAGGACGCCGGCGATCTTCCCCACGAGCAGCCCGCCGCGGCCCAGCGGGGTCGTGGACAGCAGGCGCAGGACGCCGTTGCGACGGTCGAACGCGGACGCGATGGCCTGGGACGTGAACGACGAGGTCATCACGGCCAGCGCGAGAACGCCGGGCGTGAAGAAGTCGATCGCGCTCATGCCGTCGGTGTCGATGTCGAGCACGTCGACCTGCGTGAGACCGATCAGGACCAGCACCGGGACGATGATCGTGACCAGGAGCTGCTCGCCGTTGCGCAGGATCGCCCGCGCCTCGAAGTCGGTCTGCGCCAGGACGCGGCGCCAGGACGGGGCGGCGCCCGCGTGGGGGGTCGTCGTCATCGCAGCTGCCGTCCCGTCAGGTCGAGGAAGACGTCCTCGAGGGTGCGGCGACCCACGGTCAGCCGGGTCGCGAGCACGTCGCGCTCGGCGAGCCACGAGGCCAGGGCCGCGACGGTCGTCGGGCCGACCGCTCCCACGACGACGTACGAGCCGGGCGACGGCTCGGTGACGACCAGGTCCGGGCCGAGCGCCGCGCCCAGGTCGAGGCCGGGGGAGGCGTCGAGCCGCAGCGTGTGGTCGTCGCCGTCCGAGACGAGGTCGCGCACGGACCCGTGCGCGATGACGCGGCCCTGGTCGATGACCGCGACGTGGTCGGCCAGGTCCTCCGCCTCGTCCATGAGGTGCGTGGTCAGGACCACCGCGACGCCCTCGTCGCGCAGCTCGCGCACGAGGTCCCACACGGCGTGCCGCGACTGCGGGTCCATGCCCGCGCTCGGCTCGTCGAGGAACACGAGCTCGGGGCGCCCGACGATCGCCGCGGCGAGCGCGAGCCGCTGCCGCTGGCCACCGGACAGTCGCCGCACGGTCGTCCGGCCGAACGAGCCGAGCCCGAGGCGTTCGGTCAGCTCGCCGAGGTCGCGCGGGTCGGCGTACATCCGCGCGACGTGCGCGAGCATGTCCTGCGCGCGGATGCCGGTGGGCAGGCCGCCGTCCTGCAGCATCACCCCGACGCGCGGCCGCAGCTCGGCGGCGTCGGTCAGCGGGTCGCGGCCCAGGACGCGCACGGAGCCCTCGTCGGCCTGGCGCAGCCCTTCGCAGCACTCGATCGTGGTCGTCTTGCCGGCGCCGTTCGGGCCGAGCACGGCGGTCACCTGACCGGGGTGGGCGACCAGGTCCAGCCCGTCGACGACCGCTCGGCCGCCGTAACGCTTGACGAGACCACGGATCTCGAGCGCGGGGGAGTCGGGCACGAGAGGTGAGTCTAGGTGTGCGGGGTGCCCCGGCACGCCCGGGATCAGCGCCCGCACGCGTTGTGACGTCCGCCACGACCACCCGCGCGAAGGTTCACCTTGCTTGCGGGGAGTGAATTCGGCAACAAGGATGTTGCCAATATTGCGACCTCCCCCAGGACGCGATCACCGACGGCCCCCAGGAGGTGGACATGAGCGTGACATCGCCCGCTGCCGTCCGCCACGAGGCGGCCGACCCCGACGCCGGGACGCGCCAGCGCGTGCTGCAGCTCATCGCGTCGTCCGGCCCGGTGGCCGCACCCGAGATCGCCGCGAGCCTGGACCTGACGCCCGCGGCGATCCGCCGTCACCTCGGCGTCCTCGAGCACACCCAGCAGATCGCCGTGCACGAGTCCGTGGGTGTCGGACCCGCTCGCCGTGGCAGGCCCGCGCGCCGCTACGTCGCCACCAACCAGGGCCAGGCCGCCCTCACGCACACCTACTCCGAGCTGGCCGCCGACGCGCTGCGGTTCCTCGCCGCGACCGGTGGGCCCGACGCGGTCGCCGGCTTCGCCGAGCACCGTGTCCGCGAGCTCGAGGAGCGGCTCAGCGCGCCCCTGGCCGCTGCCGCCACGACGACCGAGCGCGTGCAGGCGCTCGCCGACGCGCTGTCGAGCGACGGGTACGCGGCCTCGGCCCGGCCCGCGCCCGGCGGCCACGCGATCCAGCTCTGCCAGGGCCACTGCCCCGTGCAGGACGTCGCCCACGAGTTCCCGCAGCTGTGCGAGGCCGAGGCCAAGGCGTTCTCGCGCCTGCTCGGCGTGCACGTGCAGCGGCTCGCCACGCTGGCCTCGGGAGGCCACGTGTGCACCACGAACATCCCCGTGATCCCCCCGAGTACCCCCGAACAGTCCCTGAACACCGCAGGCCCCGTGCTCGCCCCGGAAGGAACGATCGCATGAGCGCACCGACGCAGGACCCGGCACAGCCGATGACGCAGGACGAGGCCATCGCCTCGATCGGCAGCTACAACTACGGCTGGCACGACGCCGACGCCGCCGGAGAGGTCGCCACGCGCGGCCTGTCCGAGGCCAAGGTGCGCGAGATCTCCGCGCTCAAGAACGAGCCCGAGTGGATGCTCAAGACGCGCCTGAAGTCGTTGCGCCTGTTCGAGAAGAAGCCCATGCCCTGGTGGGGCTCCGACCTGTCGGGCATCGACTTCGACAACATCAAGTACTTCGTGCGGTCCACGGAGAAGCAGGCCACCAGCTGGGAGGACCTGCCCGAGGACATCAAGAGCACGTACGACCGCCTGGGCATCCCCGAGGCGGAGAAGCAGCGTCTCGTCGCCGGCGTCGCCGCGCAGTACGAGTCCGAGGTCGTCTACCACCAGATCCAGGAGTCGCTCGAGGAGCAGGGCGTGATCTTCCTCGACACGGACACCGCCCTGCGGGAGCACCCGGAAATCTTCGAGCAGTACTTCGGCTCGGTCATCCCCCCGGGGGACAACAAGTTCGCGTCGCTCAACACGGCCGTCTGGTCGGGCGGCTCGTTCGTCTACGTGCCGCCGGGCGTGCACGTCGAGATCCCGCTGCAGGCCTACTTCCGGATCAACACGGAGAACATGGGCCAGTTCGAGCGGACGCTGATCATCGCCGACGAGGGCTCCTACGTGCACTACGTCGAGGGCTGCACCGCGCCGGTGTACTCGAGCGACTCACTGCACAGCGCCGTCGTCGAGATCATCGTCAAGAAGAACGCGCGCGTCCGGTACACGACCATCCAGAACTGGTCGAACAACGTCTACAACCTCGTGACCAAGCGGGCGACCGCGGCCGAGGGTGCCACCATGGAGTGGGTCGACGGCAACATCGGCTCGAAGGTCACCATGAAGTACCCGGCGATCTACCTCATGGGCGAGCACGCGCGCGGCGAGACGCTGTCGATCGCGTTCGCGGGCGAGGGCCAGCACCAGGACGCCGGCGCCAAGATGGTGCACGCCGCGCCCCACACGTCGTCGTCGATCGTGTCCAAGTCCGTCGCCCGCGGCGGCGGTCGCACGTCCTACCGCGGTCTGGTGCAGGTGCTCGAGGGCGCCCACCACTCCGCGTCGAACGTGCTCTGCGACGCGCTCCTGGTCGACCAGATCTCCCGCTCCGACACCTACCCGTACGTCGACGTCCGCGAGGACGACGTGTCGATGGGCCACGAGGCCACGGTGTCCCGCGTGAGCGAGGACCAGCTGTTCTACCTGATGTCCCGAGGCATGGCCGAGACCGAGGCCATGGCGATGATCGTGCGTGGGTTCGTCGAGCCCATCGCGCGTGAGCTGCCCATGGAGTACGCGCTCGAGCTGAACCGCCTCATCGAGCTGCAGATGGAAGGTTCCGTCGGCTGATGACGACCACTACTGATCTCCTGTCCACGGACCACTCGCGGGCCACCGCCGACGGGACCCACACCCACGGCGTCGGCGGCACGCCGGAGTCCTCGCGCGCCTCGCGGCCGACGAGCTTCGACGTGTCCAGCTTCCCCGTGCCCACCGGACGCGAGGAGGAGTGGCGCTTCTCGCCGATCAACCGCCTCGCGCCGCTGTTCGCCGCGGACACCGACGGCATCCTGGCCGGCCACGGCGTGCTCACGACGGTCGTCGAGAGCCCCGAGGTCACGGTCGAGATCGTCGACCGCGGCGACGAGCGCCTGGGCCTGGCCGGGAAGCCGGGTGACCGGACCGCCGCAACCGCGTGGGCCTCGTTCCCGCGTGCCACGGTCGTCACGATCCCGCGGGAAGCCGTGGCCTCCAAGGTCACCTCGATCCGCATCGAGGGTGTCGAGGGAGCGGGCGTGCACGACGCGCCGCTCGAGCCGTCCGCCTCGCACCTCGTGGTCCGCGCCGAGCCGCTCTCGCAGGCCGTCGTCGTCATCGACCACGTCGGGCACGCCGCGCTCACCGAGACCGTCGAGATCGTGGCGGAGGAGGGCTCGCACCTCACCGTCGTGACGGTGCACGACTGGGCCGCCGGCTCGGTGCACGCCTCCTCGCACCGCCTGCGCGTGGGCCGCGACGCGACCGTCAAGCACATCGCCGTGACGCTCGGCGGCGACGTCGTGCGCATCACGCCCGACGCCGAGTTCGTCGGCGAGGGCGCCTCGGTGCAGATGCTCGGCCTCTACTTCGCCGACGCCGGCCAGCACCAGGAGCAGCGCCTCTTCGTCGACCACGCCGTCCCGAACTGCATCAGCCGCGTCACCTACAAGGGCGCGCTGCAGGGCAAGGGCGCGCACACGGTCTGGGTGGGCGACGTGCTCATCCGCGCCGCCGCCGAGGGCACGGACACCTACGAGCTCAACCGCAACCTCGTCCTGACGGACGGCGCGCGGGCCGACTCGGTGCCCAACCTCGAGATCGAGACCGGCCTCATCGAGGGCGCGGGCCACGCGTCCGCGACCGGTCGATTCGACGACGAGCAGCTCTTCTACCTGCGCGCGCGCGGCATCCCCGAGCCCGACGCGCGTCGCCTCGTGGTGCGCGGCTTCTTCGCGGAGCTGCTGCACGAGATCGGCGTGCCCGAGGTCGAGGAGCGTCTCATCGCCGCGATCGAGGCCGAGCTCGAGGCGTCGATGGTGGCCCTGGACAGCACCACGGCCGAGGGCGCTGCTGCGGCGGGCGCGGCGGTGCTGGAGGACGCATGACCGCTCAGCTCGCCTGCTACGCCTCGGACGTGCCCACCGGCGGCACGCTGAGGGTCGAGCTCGAGGCCGAGTCCGGCACCGTCGAGGTCGCGCTGGTGCGCGACGACGACGGTGAGCTGCACGCCATCAGTGACATCTGCTCGCACGGCGCCGTCTCCCTCTCGGACGGCGAGGTGGAGGGCTGCACGGTCGAGTGCTGGCTGCACGGGTCGAGCTTCGACCTGCGCACCGGCAAGCCGCTGAGCCCGCCCGCCATGACCCCCGTGCCCGTCTACCCCGTGACCGTCGACGGCGAGCGTGTGCTCGTCGACGTCGACGCCCCCTTGTGAGCTAGGAGAACCGCATGTCCACCCTCGAGATCCGCGACCTGCACGTCAGCGTCGAGACCAAGGAAGGCGCCAAGCAGATCCTGCGCGGCGTCGACCTCACCGTCCGCAGCGGCGAGACGCACGCGATCATGGGGCCCAACGGCTCCGGCAAGTCGACGCTCGCGTACTCGCTCGCGGGCCACCCCAAGTACACCGTCACGGGCGGCACCGTCACGCTCGACGGCGAGGACGTCCTCGCACTTTCGGTCGACGAGCGCGCCCGCGCCGGCCTGTTCCTGGCCATGCAGTACCCGGTCGAGGTCCCCGGCGTCTCGGTGTCGAACTTCCTGCGCACCGCCAAGACGGCCATCGACGGCGAGGCGCCCGCGCTGCGCACGTGGGTCAAGGACGTCCGCTCGGCCATGGACAACCTGCGCATGGACCCGGCGTTCGCCGAGCGTTCCGTGAACGAGGGCTTCTCCGGCGGCGAGAAGAAGCGCCACGAGATCCTCCAGATGGAGCTCCTCAAGCCCAAGTTCGCGATCCTCGACGAGACCGACTCGGGCCTCGACGTCGACGCGCTGCGGATCGTCTCCGAGGGCGTCAACCGCGTCAAGGAGAACCCGGACGTCGGCGTGCTGCTGATCACGCACTACACGCGCATCCTGCGGTACATCACCCCCGACTTCGTCCACGTGTTCGTGGATGGCAAGGTCGCCGAGGAGGGTGGCCCGGAGCTGGCCGACCGCCTCGAGAACGAGGGCTACGACCGCTTCCTGACGAGCACCACGGTCTGATCCGCTGCCGCCCGACGAGCCCCCGCGGGGCTCGTCGGGCAGCACGGTCCGACGGACGACGAGAGGTGGGGACGACGTGACCAGCACGATCGAGGCGCCGCACACGATGAGCGCGACCGAGCTCGCCGCCGTGCGAGCGGACTTCCCGCTGCTCGAACGCACGCTGCGCGACGGCCGTGCCCTCGTCTACCTCGACTCCGGGGCCACCTCGCAGAAGCCCGACGTCGTCCTCGACGCCGAGCAGGACTTCTACCTCCAGCGCAACGCCGCCGTGCACCGCGGCGCGCACCAGCTCGCCGAGGAGGCCACCGAGGCGTTCGAGGACGCCCGCGCGCGCGTCGCCCGGTTCGTGGGCGTGGACGACGACGAGATCGTCTGGACCACCAACGCGACCGCCGGCATCAACCTCGTCGCCTACGCGATGTCGAACGCGTCGCTGGGCCGCGGGGGAGAGGCGGCCCGCCGCTTCGCGCTCGCGCCGGGCGACGAGATCGTCGTCACCGAGGCCGAGCACCACGCGAACCTCGTGCCGTGGCAGGAGCTCGCGGCCCGCACCGGTGCCGTGCTGCGCTGGATCGGCGTGTCCGACGACGGCCGGCTGCGCGTCGACCAGCTCGACCAGGTCGTCGGCCCGCGCACCCGCGTCATCGCCTTCACGCACGCCTCCAACGTCACGGGCGCCATCACGGACGTCGCGCCGTTCGTCGCCGCGGCTCGCCGCGTCGGCGCGCTCACGGTCCTCGACGCGTGCCAGTCGGTGCCGCACCTGCCCGTCGACCTGCACGAGCTCGGTGTCGACTTCGCCGCGTTCTCGGGCCACAAGATGTTCGGCCCGACGGGCGTCGGCGCGCTGTACGGACGCCGCGAGCTGCTCGCCGCGATGCCGCCCGTCACGACCGGCGGCTCGATGGTCGAGGTCGTCACCATGGAGGCCACCACCTACGCGCCGCCGCCGCAGCGGTTCGAGGCCGGCACCCAGATGGTCTCGCAGGCGGTCGCCATGGGCGCCGCCGCCACCTACCTGTCCGACATCGGCATGACCGCGATCGCCGAGCACGAGGCCCACCTCGCGCGCCTCCTGCTCGACGCCGTCGCCTCCGTGCCCGGCGTGCGGGTCATCGGCCCGACCGACACCGCCGACCGGCTGGCGACCGTCTCGTTCGTCGTCGACGGCGTGCACGCGCACGACGTGGGCCAGGTGCTCGACGACGCCGGCGTGGCCGTCCGGGTCGGCCACCACTGCGCGCAGCCGCTGCACCGCCGGTTCGGCGTCGCCGCCACGGCCCGAGCGAGTGCGGCCGTCTACACGACCGACGAGGAGATCGAGGTGTTCCGGGAAGCCTTGAGCGGGGTCCGGGCGTTCTTCGGTCTGGAGGCACCCGCCTCGAACGAAGGAGCAGCATGACGACCGCGATGGAGCAGCTCTACCAGCAGGTGATCCTCGACCACGCGAAGCACCCGCACGGCCGCGGCCTCGCGGTCGCACCCGTGTCCGGCGTCCTGTCCGCCGAGTCGCACCAGGTCAACCCGACCTGCGGCGACGAGGTCACCCTCCAGGTCGACGTCGACGACTCGGGTGTCGTGCGGGACGTGCGCTGGGAAGGCCAGGGCTGCTCGATCTCGCAGGCCTCGGTCTCCGTGCTGCACGACCTCGTCGTCGACCAGCCGCTCGCCACGGTCGGCGACCTGGGCGCCACGTTCCGCGCGCTCATGCAGACCAAGGGCGCGGGCCTCGGCGACGAGGACGCGGAGGACGCGCTCGGCGACGCCAACGCGTTCACCGGCGTCGGCAAGTTCTCGGCGCGCGTCAAGTGCGCCCTGCTCGGCTGGGTCGCCCTCAGCGACGCACTCATCAAGACCGGCGCCAGTGCCGACAAGGAGAACGCATGACCACCACAGTTGCCGACGTCGAAGAGGCCATGCGCGACGTCATCGACCCGGAGCTCGGCATCAACGTCGTCGACCTGGGTCTCGTCTACGGCATCGTGCTCGACCAGACGAACACCGCCGTCATCGACATGACGCTCACGTCCGCGGCGTGCCCGCTGACCGACGTCATCGAGGACCAGTCCGCGCAGGCCCTCGACGGCCTGGTCGACGGGTTCCGCATCAACTGGGTCTGGATGCCGCCGTGGGGTCCCGAGAAGATCACCACGGACGGCAAGGAGCAGATGCGGGCCCTCGGCTTCAACATCTGAGCCCCCCGACCTCGAGCCCTCGTCGACGCGATCGACGGGGGCTCTCGTCGTTCACCGCAGGCCTGCACGGTGGGAGGCACCGCACTACTGTCGACGGATGCATCTGCGGGTGGCCGCCTACGCGGTCGTGATCGACTCCGAACGGATCCTGCTCTCCCGGCTGCGCGAGACTCGCGCCCGCTGGACGCTGCCCGGGGGCGGGATCGACCCCGGCGAGCACCCGGCCGACGCCGCAGTGCGCGAGGTGCGCGAGGAGACGGGGTACGACGTCGAGCTCGACGAGCTGCTCGGCATCGACTCGATCGTCATCGCCGGGCCCGACCTCGACGAGCCAGCCGACGACGACCTGCAAGGGCTGCGGATCGTCTACCGCGCGCACGTCGTCGGGGGCACCCTGCAGGACGAGGCCGACGGCAGCACCGACGCCGCGGCGTGGATCGACCTGGCGGACCTGCCCACGACGGCCACCGTCGAGCTCGTCGACGCGGCGCTCGCAATGCTGGTGGTTCCCCGCGCGTGACAGCCCGCCCGTCTTTCGTCCTGCACGACCACCGCGTGCCGCGGCCGCACTTCGACCTGCGGCTGGAGGAGGGCGGCGTGCTCCGGTCGTGGGCCGTGCCCCGGGGGCTGCCGACACGTCCCGGGCAGCCGCGGCTGGCGATCGCCGTACCCGACCACGACCTGGACCACCTCACGTACACGGACGACACCAAGCTCATCGCGGACCACGGGTGGTGGGAGCTGGTCGATCGTGACGACCGCCGGACCGTCTTCGTGCTGCACGGACTCCGCGGCGCGATCCGCTACGCGTTGATCACCACCGACGACGGGCTCCTGCTGAGCCGCACCAAGGAGCAGCCGCACTGACCCGCCGCGTCAGAGCGAGTCGGCCGCGAACGTGTCGCAGGCCTCGAGCGTGCCCTTCTCGTAGCCGCGCGTGAACCAGCGCTGACGCTCCTCGCTGGACCCGTGGGTCCAGGTGTCCGGGTTCACCGAGCCGCCCGACTGCTCCTGGATGTGGTCGTCGCCCACGGCCGCGGCCGTACCGAGCGCGTTCTGGAGCTGCTCGGCGGTGATCGGGGCCAGGTACGGCTCCTTCGTCTCGGGGTTGATCGTGGACGCGGCGTCGCCGGCCCACATGCCCGCGTAGCAGTCGGCCTGCAGCTCGACGCGGACCGAGTCCGACTCGGCTCCCGTGCCGCCGCGGTCGGCCTGGTCCATCACCCCGGTGATGTTCTGGATGTGGTGGCCGTACTCGTGCGCGGTGACGTACTCCTCGGCCAGAGGGCCGTCCTCGCCGCCGAACTGGCTCTCGAGCTCGTCGTAGAAGCTCACGTCGAGGTAGATCGTGGCGTCCGGCGGGCAGTAGAACGGGCCGCTCGCACTGGTCGCGTCGCCGCAGCCCGTGGAGACCGCCTGGGTGAACGACTGGATGTCGGGCTGGCTGAACTCGACACCGGCCGCGGTGAGGGTGGTGTCCCAGTACGTGTCGAGCGCGTACGCCGTGGCGGCGAGGCGGCACTGGCGGTCGGTGTTGGCCTGCTCGACGGAGCAGCTGCCCAGCGTGCCCGTGCTCGCCTCGGGGGCGGCGCTGCCGTCGGTCCCGCCGCCCAGGTCGACGCCGGTGAACAGGTACACGAGCACGACGATGAGCCCGACGGCACCTCCGCCGCCCGCGACGACCTTCCCGCGCCCGCCACCGGTCTTCACGCGGCCGCCGCCGAAGCTGCCGTCTCCCTGGAATGTCACGGGCCGACGGTAGTGGCAGCCGCGGCAGCCCGCTCGGTGGAGGCTCAGTCCTCGCCGAGGCCGCGCGCCGCGAGGGCGTCTCCCGTGGCACGCGCGTGCGCGACCATCCGCACGGCCGAGGGGACCAGGACCGCGCGGGGGTCGCGCTCGAGCCCCCGGGCGCGGGCCGCGTCGCGAGCCTCGAGCGAGGTCTGGACCAGCACCGGGATCGTCCGCAGGAACAGGCCGCAGGCCAGGGCGAACGTCTCGGGGGACAGCCCGACGTGCCGCAGCGGCCGCGCGAGGCGCGCGAGCACCTCGAGCAGCGCGTCGGCCCGGGTGGTGGCCGTGACGATCGTGGCGAGCAGGACGAGCGCGACGATGTCGAGGACGACCTCGAGTCCCGCCGCCCAGCCGCGGATCCACCACTGGTAGAGCCCGACGAGCGACACCGCCACGAGCGTGCCGAGCAGCCCACGCGTGGTCCGGTGCCACGGCACCCGCGAGACGAGCTGGGCGACGACGGCGACACCCAGAGCGACGACCGCCGAGACCGGGCCGTGAGCGACGCTCACCAGGATGCCGGCGAGCGCGAGGCCCGCGAGCTTGGCACCCGGGGGACAGCGGTGCAGCACGCTCTTGCCGGGGTGGTAGAGCCCGAGCGGCCCCGCCCACGGCTGGCGCAGGGGCTTGCTCACGCGCGCAGCCGGGTCATCAGCGCGCGGTAGTGCGCGACCGCCTCGGCGGGTTCGCCGTCGTGGACGACCCGGCCGTCGTCGACCACCAGCACGCGGTCGGCGCGCGCGGCCGCCTCGAGGTCGTGCGTCACGACGACCACCTGCTGGTCGAGCCCGTCGAGCAGGTCGTCCACCACGGTCCGCCACCGCAGGTCGAGCAGCGTGGTGGGCTCGTCGCACACCAGGATCGCGGGCTCGACCGCCAGGACCGAGGCGAGGGCGAGCAGCTGGCGCTGGCCCCCGGACAGCACGTGCGCGGGCACCTCGGCCCGGTCCGCGAGCCCGAACCGAGCCAGGGCGGCGCGGGCAGCCGCGTCCCGTTCGTCGGCCGACATCGGCAGGCGCCGCAGCGAGAGCGCGACGTCCTCGAGCGGGGTGGGCATGACGATCTGCGCGTCCGGGTTGGTGAACACGAACCCGACCCGACGCCGCACCGCGCGCCCGTCGGCCGCGGTGTCGAGCCCGTCGACCCGCACCGTGCCCGAGGCGGGCAGCACGAGCCCGTTGAGCAGCCGGGCGAGCGTCGACTTGCCCGAGCCGTTCGCGCCGATCACGGCGATCCGTCGCTCGGCCAGGCGCAGGGTGACCGGCCCGAGCAGGCGCACCACGCGGTCGGCGTCGCCCGCGGGGTCGGGGCTGAACGCCGTGACGAGGACGTCGTCGAGCTCGATCAACTCAACGCCTGTTGCGCAGCAGGTCGGGGTACGCGCGGAAGAGGGTCAGGGCCACGGCGGCCGCGGCGGCGTTCTTGATGATGTCGCCCGGGAGGTAGACGACGTCGATCGCGACGGCCGCGCCCAGGTCGAGGTCCAGCTTGACCATGAGCCCGATGATGCCGCCGACGTGGATGGTGAGCAGCGAGCCGAACACGCCCGCGGAGAACAGGACCGTCCAGCGCGCGTAGCCGACCGAGCGGGCGGCGGGCGTCGCGAGCAGGCCGGCGAGCGCGGCACCGAACGGGAACGCGAGCAGGTAGCCGGCGGACGGCTTGCTCAGCACGCCCAGTCCGCCCGTGGCCTCGGCGAAGATCGGCACGCCGGCCAGCCCGACCGCGAGGTACAGCAGCACGGCGAGCGCGCCGCGTCGCCAGCCGAGGACCAGCCCGGACAGGATCACGGCGAACGTCTGCAGCGTGATCGGGACGCCCGAGCCGGTCGGGATGCCCGGCAGGATCGCGCACACCGCGATGAACGCCGCGAACGTCGAGATCAGGGCGATGTCAGTGGTGACGCTGCTGCGGGCGACAGCCGGGGCGGGCAGCGAGTCGGCGGTGTCCTTCGTGATGTCGGTCATGGAAACCTCTGTCCTGTTTCGTGTGCGGGGCTCGAGCAAGGCGTCGTTCGGGGCGTCGTGCGGGCTTCCAGCAGGGCAGTCGCTCACGCCGGCGGTGCCGGCGGCAGTTCGAAACGCTAGCCGGTCGTAGACTTGCTGGCGTTTGTGCCCGCGGCCAAGACCCGTGCGGCCTTCTCGGAGGAAACCATCAAGTGATCACCGCCCAAGCGGTCGAGCTGCGCATCGGCGCACGCGTCCTGCTCGAAGAGTCGTCCTTCCGCATCGCGGCCGGCGACCGCATCGGCCTCGTCGGACGCAACGGCGCCGGCAAGACGACGCTGACCAAGACCCTCGCGGGCGAGACGCTGCCCACGGGCGGCCAGATCGTGCGGTCGGGCGACGTCGGCTACCTGCCGCAGGACCCGGCCTCCGGCGACCTCGAGCAGCTCGCGATGGACCGGGTGCTCTCGGCGCGCGGCCTCGACGAGATCGTCAGCGCGCTGCGCAAGACCGAGACCGCGATGGCGAGCGAGGACGACGCGGTGCGTGACGCGGCGATGGACCGCTACTCGCGCCTCAACGCCCGCTTCGACGCGGCCGGCGGCTACGCCGCGGAGTCCGAGGCGCACATCATCACCTCGAACCTGGGCCTCGACGACCGCGTGCTCGGCCAGACGCTCGGGACGCTCTCGGGCGGCCAGCGCCGCCGCGTCGAGCTCGCGCGCATCCTGTTCTCCGGCGTCGACACGCTGCTGCTCGACGAGCCGACCAACCACCTCGACGCCGACTCGATCCTCTGGCTGCGCGACTACCTCAAGGCGTACCCGGGTGGCTTCGTCGTCATCTCCCACGACGCCGACCTGCTGCGCGCCACGGTCAACAAGGTCTTCCACCTGGACGCCAACCGCTCGCAGCTCGACCAGTACGCGCTGGGCTGGGACGCCTACCTCCAGCAGCGCGAGACGGACGAGAAGCGCCGCCGCCGTGAGCGCGCCAACGCAGAGAAGAAGGCCGCGACGCTGCTGGCGCAGGCCGACAAGATGCGTGCCAAGGCCACCAAGGCCGTCGCGGCGCAGAACATGGCCCGCCGTGCCGAGCGCATGCTGTCCGGCCTCGAGGCCGCGCGCGTGTCCGACAAGGTCGCCCGCCTGCGGTTCCCCGACCCGGCGCCCTGCGGCCGTACGCCGCTGACCGCCACCGGCCTGTCGAAGACGTACGGGTCGCAGGAGGTCTTCACGGACGTCGACCTGGCGATCGACCGCGGCTCGCGCGTCGTCGTGCTCGGGCTCAACGGCGCCGGCAAGACGACGCTCCTGCGGATCCTGGGCGGCATCGATCAGTCCGACACGGGCAGCGTCAACCCGGGCCACGGCCTCAAGCTCGGCTACTACGCGCAGGAGCACGAGACGCTCGACCTGACGCGCACGGTCGTCGAGAACCTGCGGTCGGCCGCGCCCGACCTGACCGACACCCAGGTGCGCTCAGTCCTCGGCTCGTTCCTGTTCTCGGGCGACGACGCCGACAAGCCGGCCCGCGTCCTGTCGGGCGGGGAGAAGACCCGGCTGGCGCTGGCCGCGCTGGTCGTCTCGTCGGCCAACGTCCTGCTGCTCGACGAGCCCACCAACAACCTGGACCCGGCCTCGCGCGAGGAGATCCTCGCGGCCCTGCGCGGCTACACCGGCGCGGTCGTCCTGGTCTCGCACGACGAGGGCGCGGTGCAGGCGCTCAACCCCGAGCGCGTGCTGCTGCTGCCGGACGGCGACGAGGACATGTGGGGCAACGACTACCTGGACCTGATCTCGCTGGCCTGACGCCTCAGTCGCGCTCGGACCGGAGCTGGGCGTCCACCAGGGCGTCCTCCTCGGCCTCGGCGCGGCCGTCGCGGCGGCGCGAGGTGTGCACGCGCTCGGGGCGAGGTCCGCGCGGTGCGCGGGGCGCCCACGGGTCGGGGTCGACGGGGGCGGCCGGCTCGTCGACGCCCTCGAGGACCTCGCGGCGCGCGAGGAGCCCGAAGCCGACCAGCGAGCCGAGCGCGAACACCCACCACTGGAACGCGTACGACAGGTGCGAACCGGGGTCGATGCTGGGCTCGGGCAGCGTTCCCGGCATCGGGGTGACGGCGGGCGACTCGGACACGAGGCCCCCGTACGCCTGCCACGCGGTCCCGTCGACGCCCGCGACGTCGAGCACCTCGTCGACGGCGATCGCCTGGACCTGGCCGGCGGGCGCCCGGCGGGTGGAGTCGGGCTCGTCGGCGCGCAGCCGGACGGTGATCGTCACGTCGCCCACCGGGGGCGCCGGCGCGACGACGTCCGCGTCCGCGTTCTCGCCCGTCGGCACCCAGCCGCGGTCGACGACCAGGACGGTGCCCGCGTCGGTGGCGGCGGCCGCGGTGCCGGCGGACGAGTCGTCGACGACGAACGGGACCAGCACGTGGTACGCCGGCGTGCCGTCGGCCGGCCGGTTGCGCAGCTCGACGGTCTGGTCGGGCAGGTAGTGCCCCGAGACCAGGACGGGCTTCCAGACGAGGTCGTCCGGGACCGCCTGGTCGGGGGAGAGCACGCTCGACAGCGGCACCGGGTCGGCGCCGAAGTTGTCCATCACGATCGCGATCTGGGCGTCACGCCACTCGTGCCGGTGCCACTGCCACCGGCCCAGGAACACGCATGCCGTGGCAAGTGCCACGGCGAGCAGGCAGAGCCCGACGGCGCGGCGGACGACCGGTCTCACGTGGCCGCGCCCTCGAGGGAGTCGGCCGGCACCACCGAGCGCAGGAAGCCGCGCGTCTCGAGGAACTGCGACAGGTGCTCGAGGTGGTCGTCGCACGCGACCCACACCTTGCGCCGCTCCGTGGTGTGCAGCTTGGGGTTGTTCCACAGCAGGCCGTGGGTCGCCTCGGCGCGGCAGCTCTTGGCGGAGCAGATCATCTCGTCGACAGGGTCGGGCGTGAACAGCAGGCTCATCGCGGCCCGCTCCCGAGGTGGCCGGCGTCGCGGGGGCCGGGCCCGATCTCGCGCGGGTCGATGAACGTCGTGTCACCGTCGCGCCGCTCGCGGCCGGCGTTGGCCAGGATCACGGCGATGTACGGCAGGACGACGGCGCCGACGATGAGGATCACGGACGCCCAGCGGGGGATGTGCGCCCAGGTGACGACCGCGACGGCGAAGCACAGGACGCGGATCCCCATCTGGATCAGGTACCGCTTCTGGCGCCGGGCGACGTCCTCGGCGAGCGGTTCGGGCGCGGACGTGATCCGGGGGATCTCGGGTCCGTCCTGCTTGCGCACGCTCACCACCTGATCCTAAGTCCGCGCGGGAGTTGTGCATCTCCCACAACCCGGCGCGACGAACCTGTGCCCGGACGGTCCCGCACCAGGCGGGTGGGCTCGGATAGCGTCGTGTCCCGTGCCTGAGACTTCCGACAACATCGCCCCCAGTACACCCCGCAGCGTCCTGATCACGGGCGCGAACCGCGGCATCGGCCGCGCGATCGCCGAGCGCTTCGTCGCCGCCGGGGACAAGGTCGCCACCATCTACCGCTCGGGCGACCTGCCCGAGGGCGTGCTGGGCGTGAAGGGTGACATGCGCGACAGTGCGTCGATCGACGCCGCGTTCACCGAGATCGAGGCCGCGCACGGCCCGGTCGAGGTGCTCGTCGCGAACGCCGGCATCACGCGCGACCAGCTGCTCATGCGGATGTCCGACGAGGAGTTCGACGACGTCCTGGACGTCAACCTCAAGGGCGCCTTCCGCTGCGCCCGGCGCGCGAGCAAGGGCATGATCCGCCTCCGCCGCGGCCGCATCATCCTCATCTCCTCGGTCGTCGGGCTGTACGGCTCGCCCGGCCAGGTCAACTACTCCGCCTCCAAGGCGGCCCTCGTCGGCGTGGCCCGCTCGATCACCCGTGAGCTCGGGGGACGCGGCATCACGGCGAACGTCGTGGCGCCGGGCTTCATCGACACCGACATGACCCGGGCGCTGCCCGAGGCCACCCAGAAGGCCTACGTCGACTCCATCCCTGCCGGTCGCTTCGCGCAGCCCGACGAGGTCGCGGCCGCGGTCGAGTTCCTCGCGTCACCCGGCGCCGCCTACATCTCGGGAGCCGTGATCCCGGTCGACGGTGGCCTGGGCATGGGCCACTGACCTCTTCCTGGTACGAAAAGAACGGAAAACACCTCATGGGTCTGCTCGAAGGCAAGAAGCTCCTCGTCACCGGTGTCCTCACCGACGGCTCGATCGCGTTCCACGTCGCGCGCCTGGCCCAGCAGGAGGGCGCCACCGTCGTCCTGACCTCGTTCGGCCGCCAGTTCCGGCTCACGCAGGCCATCGCGCGGCGTCTGCCCGCTCCCGCCGAGGTGGTCCAGCTCGACGTCACGTCCGACGAGGACCTCGCGGCCCTCGCCGACCGCCTGCGCGAGGTCGGCTTCGACTCGCTCGACGGCGTCGTGCACTCGATCGGCTTCGCGCCGCAGTCCGTCATGGGCGGCAACTTCCTCGCGGGCGAGTGGGCCGACGTGGCCACCGCGCTGCAGGTGTCGGCCTTCTCCCTCAAGTCGCTCGCGGTCGCGGCCCAGCCGCTGCTGACCCGCGGCTCGTCGGTCGTCGGCCTGACGTTCGACGCCTCGTTCGCGTGGCCGGTCTACGACTGGATGGGCGTCGCGAAGGCGGCCTTCGAGTCGACGGCCCGTTACCTCGCGCGCGACCTCGGCCCCTCGGGCATCCGGGTCAACCTCGTCTCGGCCGGCCCGATCCGCACCACCGCGGCCAAGTCGATCCCCGGCTTCGAGACGATGGAGGGCGGCTGGCCCGAGCGCGCCCCGCTCGGCTGGGACGTCACCGACCCCGAGCCCACGGCCCGCGCGGTCGCGGCGCTGCTGTCCGACTGGTTCCCGGCGACGACGGCCGAGATCGTGCACGTCGACGGCGGCGTGCACGCCATGGGCCTGTGATGGGACGCTGAGCCGGTGACCGCACCGCTCGACCGCCGCCTCGTCCTGCTCCGCCACGCCAAGGCGGAGCACCCGGAGAAGGTGGACGACCACGAGCGCGCCCTGGCCCTGCCCGGCCGACGACAGGCCGGCCGGGTCGGGAGCGCGATGACGGAGGCCGGCGTCGCGCCGGACCTGGTGCTGTGCTCGACGAGCCTGCGCACGCGGCAGACCTGGGACCTGGTCCGCGCCGGGCTGGCCGTCGAGCCGCCCGTCGAGTTCCGCGAGGAGGTCTACCTCGCGGGTGCCTCGGCGCTGCTCGCGCTCGTGCAGGCCGTTCCCGACGAGGTCCGCACGCTGCTCGTCGTCGGCCACGAGCCGACGATGTCGCACGCCGCCGAGCTGCTCGCCGGGCCCGGCTCGGAGGAGGCCGCCTACCGGCGCGTGCAGGTGGGGGTGCCGACCGCGAGCTGGTCGGTCCTCGAGTCGCCCGCGAGCTGGGCGGACTGGGCGCCGGCGGAGTCCGTGCTCGTGGGGCTGCACACGCCCGGCTGACCGGTCAGCGCGCGAAAGGCTCCAGCGCGAGGACCGCGTCGAGGCGCTCCTCGACGACGGCGTCCGCCTGCGCGGCGACCACGGGCTTCGCGTTGAACGCGATCCCGAACCCGGCGGCGGCCAGCATGTCGAGGTCGTTCGCGCCGTCGCCGATCGCGACCGTGTCCTCGAGCGCCACGCCGGACGCCGCGGCGTAGTCGGCCAGCGCGACGGCCTTCGCGGCCCGGTCCACCACGGCACCGGTGACCCGGCCGGTGAGGACGCCGTCGGTCACCTCGAGCGCGTTCGCCCGGGTCAGGGTGATGCCAAGGGATGCCGCCAACGGCCCGACGACCTCGATGAAGCCGCCGGACACGAGCCCGACGGCCCAGCCCCGAGCCTGCAGCTCCGCGACGAGCTCGCGCGCTCCGGGGGTCAGCTCGACCTCGGCGAGCACGTCGTCGAGCACCGAGACCGGCAGCCCGGCCAGTGTGGCGACCCGCTCGTGCAACGACGCGGCGAAGTCGATCTCGCCGCGCATGGCCCGCTCGGTGATCTCCGCGACCAGCTCCTGCGAGCCCGCGCGCGCGGCCAGCATCTCGATCACCTCGCCGGTGATGAGGGTCGAGTCGACGTCCATGACGAGCAGGCGGGGCTTCACGTCGCGCACGCTACCGACTCCCGCGCACACCCGGCGGCGCTGCCCACGGAGAGGTCAGTCGTGGATGATCGTGCCCTTGGGGACGACGGTGATGCCCGAGTCGCTGATCGTGAAGCCGCGCGCGAGGTCGTGCTCGCGGTCCAGTCCGATGCGGGCGCGCTCGGGGACGATGACGTTCTTGTCGATGATCGCGCGGTGCACCTGCGCGTACCGCTCGACGTGCACGTTGTCCATGAGGACCGAGTCGGTGACCTGCGCCCACGAGTGCAGCCGCACGCCCGGTGACAGGACCGAGCCCGAGACCGTCGCGCCCGAGACGACGACGCCGGGGGAGACGATCGAGTCCGCGGCGTGGCCCATCCGGCCCGCACCGGCGTGCACGAACTTGGCCGGGGCCAGGCCCGTGTAACCCGTGAACAGCGGCCACTCGTCGTTGTACAGGTTGAACACGGGCTCGATCGCGATGAGGTCGGTGTTCGCCTCGTAGTACGCGTCGAGCGTTCCCACGTCGCGCCAGTAGTCGCGGTCGCGCGGCGTGGAGCCGGGCACGTCGTTGCGCAGGAAGTCGTAGACGCCCGCCGTGCCGCGCTCGACGAAGTAGGGCGCGATGTCGCCGCCCATGTCGTGCCGCGACGTGGCGTTCTCGGCATCGGCGGTGACCGCCGCGACCAGGGCGTCGGCGTTGGCGACGTAGTTGCCCATCGAGGCGAGGATCTCGCCGGGGGAGTCGGCCAGGCCGACGGGGTCGGTCGGCTTCTCGCGGAACGCGGCGATCCGGGTGGGGTCGCTCGGGTCGACCTCGATCACGCCGAACTGGTCGGACTCCTCGATGGGCTGGCGGATCGCGGCGACCGTGAACTCGGCACCGGAGGCGATGTGTGCGTCGACCATCTGGGAGAAGTCCATGCGGTAGACGTGGTCGGCGCCGACGACGACGACGATGTCCGGCCGCTCGTCCTCGATGATGTTGAGGCACTGGTAGATCGCGTCCGCGCTGCCCAGGTACCAGTGCTTGCCGACGCGCTGCTGCGCGGGGACGGCGGCGACGTAGTTGCCCAGCAGCGGCGACATCCGCCACGTCTTGGACACGTGGCGGTCCAGGCTGTGGGACTTGTACTGGGTGAGCACGATGACGTGCAGGTAGTGCGAGTTGATGACGTTCGACAGGGCGAAGTCGACGAGGCGGTAGATCCCCCCGAACGGCACCGCCGGCTTGGCCCGGTGGGCGGTCAGCGGCATGAGTCGCTTGCCCTCTCCACCTGCAAGGACGATTGCGAGGACGCGCGGCGCTGCCATGTCGACGACCCTAGGCCCCGCGCCGCTGTCAGGCGAGGCGTGACCGCGGCGGCACGCTAGCGTGTCGCGGGTGACCGGCCGTCAGGGCCGGCGTGGACCTGGAGGTTCCGTTGCGTGTCGATCTGCTGACCCGTGAGTACCCGCCGCACGTGTACGGCGGCGCCGGGGTGCACGTGGCGGGGCTGACCGCGGTGCTGCGGCGCACGATCGACGTCCGCGTGCACTGCTTCGACGGGCCGCGCGACGAGCCCTCCGTGCTGGGCTACGGCGTGCCGACCGAGCTCCGCGGCGCCAACGCCGCGCTGCAGACCCTCGGGGTCGACCTCGAGATGGCCGACGCGGTCGGGCGCGTGGGCGACGACGGCGTCGCGAGCGACCTGGTCCACTCGCACACCTGGTACGCGAACTTCGGCGGCCACGTCGCCTCGATGCTGCACGACCTGCCGCACGTGATCACCGCGCACAGCCTCGAGCCGCTGCGCCCCTGGAAGGCCGAGCAGCTCGGCGGCGGTTACGCGCTGTCCAGCTGGGTCGAGCGCACCGCCTACGAGGCAGCCGCCGCGGTCATCGCGGTCAGCGGCGGCATGCGCCAGGACATCCTGCGCTCGTACCCCTCCATCGACCCCGACCGCGTGAAGGTCGTGCACAACGGCATCGACCTCGACGGCTGGAAGCGCCCGACGAGCGAGGCGGACCTGGCCGCCGCCGACGCGACCGTGCGCGGGCTCGGCATCGACCCGACCCGCCCCGCGGTCGTGTTCGTCGGGCGCATCACCCGCCAGAAGGGCCTGCCCTACTTCCTGCGCGCCGCCGAGCAGCTGCCCCCCGAGGTGCAGCTGGTGCTGTGCGCCGGGGCCCCGGACACCCCGGCGATCCTCGCCGAGGTCACGGGCCTGGTCGACGAGCTGCGCGCCAAGCGCTCGGGCGTGGTCTGGATCGAGCAGATGCTGCCCCGTGCCGAGCTCATCGCGGTGCTGTCCGCCGGCACGGTGTTCGCGTGCCCGTCGATCTACGAGCCGCTCGGCATCGTCAACCTCGAGGCCATGGCCGTGGGGCTGCCCGTCGTCGGGACCGCCACCGGTGGGATCCCGGAGGTCGTCGACGACGGCGTCACCGGCTGGCTCGTGCCGATCGACCAGGTGCAGGACGGCACCGGCACGCCGATCGACCCGGAGAAGTTCGTCGCGGACCTCGCAGCGACGCTCAACGAGGCGGTCAGCGACCCGGCCCGCGCGCACGCGTGGGGGCTCGCGGCGCGGACGCGGGTCGAGGACCACTTCTCCTGGGACGCCATCGCGACCCGCACGCTGGACGTCTACCGGGCGGCGACGGCCTGAGCCCTCAGGGTGTCGGGAACGTCGACGCGGCCGCGATCGCGCGCCGCGACATCCGGTCGACGTCGCGCAGGGCCGCCGAACGCTGGTCGGCCTGCCACAGGCTGACGGCGCCGCCGTCGTCGCGCGTCGCCAGCGCCACGATGGCCCGCAGCCGCGCCGCGCTGCCCAGCACGCGCGCGTGCCGGCCGTCGAGGTGGTCGGGCATCCGCCAGCGCGGCAGCGCGCCGTCGCGCAGGGCGGCGATCTGGTCGGCGTCGTCGTCCTGCCAGCGCGCCACGTCGAGCCGGACCAGCGCCTCGGTCACGGTGATGAGGCCCTGGCGCAGGTCGCGGTCGGCGTCCTGCAACGAGCCGTTGCGCCCCACGGTCGCCAGGCGCCAGTCCGGCACGGGCGTCGAGTGCCAGGTCACGAGGTGGCCGGGCTCGTAGGCGGAGCCGAACTGCTCGACCTCCGGCACCAGCGCGACGCAGGTCGAGGGGGTGCGGACGAGCAGGCACTCGCCGGCGTCGATCGCGGCGGCGCTCACGGCCGCCGGCGCCGCACCGGCATCGCCCGGCGCGAGGACGAGCGCGGCCACGTCGACCGGCCCGGCGCCCCAGGAGTCGATCGCCTCGCCGAGGGGCACCGGGGAGTCGTCGCCGCTGATCACCTCGTGCGGCTCGTCGTCGCCCTGGACCGCGCGCAGCAGCGCCGTGCGGTCGGTCCGCGCTCCCGACGGGTCGGGGGCGAGCCACAGGGCGAGCAGCACGGAACGGGGCAGCTCGAGGACGTCGCTCACGCGGACAACGGTAGGCGAGGTCGGCGCGCGGGGGCCCGTGAGCCAGGACACGTGCGCCGCTGCGGGCAGGCCCGCGCCGGGCCGTTAGGGTCATGCCATGACCGACGTGCTCGACCTGCAGGCCGTGACGATCCGCCGGGGGACGACGACGATCCTCGACGACATCTCGTGGACGGTGCGCGAGGGGGAACGGTGGGTCGTGCTGGGCCGCAACGGCGCCGGGAAGACGACGTTGCTGCAGGTCGCCTCCGGCCGCATGCACCCCACCGGCGGGACCGCGGACCTGCTCGGCGAGCGGCTCGGCCGCGTCGACGTCTTCGAGCTGCGCCCCCGCATCGGGCTGTCCAGCGCCGCGCTCGCGGACCGCATCCCGTCGGGCGAGACGGTGCGCGACGTCGTGCTCACCGCGGCGTACGGCGTGACCGGACGCTGGCGCGAGACGTACGAGGAGCTCGACGAGTCGCGCGCGACGGACCTGCTGCGCGCCTTCGGGGTCGACCACCTCGGCGAGCGGTACTTCGGGACCCTGAGCGAGGGCGAGCGCAAGCGCGTCCAGATCGCCCGCTCGCTCATGACCGACCCCGAGCTGCTGCTGCTCGACGAGCCTGCCGCGGGGCTCGACCTCGGCGGCCGCGAGGAGCTCGTCGCGGCGCTCGCCGAGCTCGCCGCCGACCCGAGGTCGCCGGTCCTCGTGCTGGTCACCCACCACGTCGAGGAGATCCCGCCCGGGTTCACGCACCTGCTGCTCCTCAAGGACGGCCGCGTGCACGCCGCCGGTCCGGTCGACGAGGTCCTCACCGCGCAGACGCTGTCCGGTGCGTTCGGGCTCGACCTCACCGTCGACCGCAACGGCGACCGCTGGTCCGCGCGGGCCGCGGGCTGAGGAAAACCCCACAAGTTCGCAAAGCAGTCGTCTAGGATCGGTACAAGAGCCCGATCCACCCAGGACCGGGCGCGGCCGAAGGGGGCTGCATCCCATGGACTGGTTGTGGTGGATCGGCGGGGCGTTCGCGCTCGGCATCCTGGAGATGCTCTCGCTCGACCTCGTGCTGATCATGCTCGCCGGCGGAGCAGTCGCCGGAGGTGTCGCCAGTGCGGCTGGGGCGCCCGTGTGGCTGCAGTTCCTGGTGGCAGCCCTGACCGCCGTCGTGCTGCTCGCGACGCTGCGCCCCTGGCTCCTGCGCCGGCTCAGGAGGCGCGTCCCGCTCGAGGAGACCAACGCCGCCGCGCTCGTCGGCAAGGGCGCCGTCGTCGTCTCGACCGTGACGCTCGAGGGCGGCCGCGTGAAGCTGGACGGCGAGGTCTGGAGCGCGCGCACCAGCACCCCCGAGGCGCTGCCCCCCGGCTCGCAGGTGCGGGTCGACCGCATCGACGGCGCGACGGCCGTCGTCGCACCCGCCGCGGGCTGACCCACCGCACTTCCCCGCAGCCGCGGGGCATCCGATCGAAGACCTGGAGGATTCATGGACGACCCCAGCGGCGGCCAGATCGCCCTGTACATCGTGCTCGGACTGGCCGTGCTGTTCGTGATCATCGGGCTGATCCGGGCGGTGCGGATCGTCCCGCAGACCGTCGCGGTGCTGGTCGAGCGCCTCGGTCGCTACTCGCGGACCCTGGACGCCGGCCTGCACCTGCTGATCCCGTTCGTCGACCGTGTCCGCGCAGGGGTCGACCTGCGCGAGCAGGTCGTGTCCTTCCCGCCGCAGCCCGTGATCACCTCGGACAACCTGGTGGTCAGCATCGACACGGTCATCTACTTCCAGGTGACCGAGCCGAAGGACGCGGTCTACGAGATCGCCAACTACATCACCGGCATCGAGCAGCTCACGGTCACCACGCTGCGCAACGTCGTCGGCTCGATGGACCTCGAGCAGACGCTGACCAGCCGCGACCAGATCAACGGTCAGCTGCGCGGCGTGCTCGACGAGGCGACCGGGCGGTGGGGCGTGCGCGTCAACCGCGTCGAGCTCAAGTCGATCGACCCGCCGGACAGCATCAAGGGCTCGATGGAGCAGCAGATGCGTGCCGAGCGTGACCGCCGCGCCACGATCCTGACGGCCGAGGGTGTCAAGCAGTCGCAGATCCTCACGGCCGAGGGTGAGAAGCAGGCCGCGATCCTGCGGGCCGAGGGCAACGCGCAGTCGGCGATCCTGAACGCCGAGGGCGAGGCGCGGGCCATCCTGCAGGTGTTTGACGCGGTGCACCGCGGGGACGCCGACCCCAAGCTGCTGGCCTACCAGTACCTGCAGGTGCTGCCCAAGATCGCGCAGAGCCCGTCGAGCAAGATGTGGTTCCTGCCGTCCGAGCTCAGCGGCGCGCTCGGTGCGTTCGCGAAGGGCTTCGCCGGCGGCGACGACGAGGGCGGGCCGTTCGGGAGCAGCCGGCCCGCGGGGGAGTCGCCCCTCAAGGACGACCTCCCGCCCACCACGCTGACCGATCCGGCGGTGGCCTTGGCCGAGGCCAAGCGCGAGTCCGCGGCCGCGACGGCCGACGCGACGAGCGCAGGCAACCTCAGCGGCCGCCCGTTCGACGCGGGTGCCGAGCTGGGCCAGCGTCCCGGGCAGGGCGCGGCGCCGCTGCGGCCCACGACCGAGGCGACGCCGTCGCTGCAGAAGCCGGAGGACTCTGCGCCGGAATGATCTGGCGGAGTGAGTGCTCACTCAGTTAGTGTCGGCCGTATGGCCACACCCGCAGTCGAGAGCGGCGCGACCCGGACGGGTCGCGCCGCTCCGCTGCCTCCCGACGAGCGGCGCCGCGCGATCCTGCACGACGTGCGGGCGCTCGTGCTGGACCGCGGCGCGGCCGTCACCACGCGTGAGCTCGCGCTGGCGGCGGGCGTCTCCGAGGGCACGCTGTTCCGCGTGTTCGACGACAAGGTCACCCTGCTGCGCGAGACCGTGCACGCGGCGGTGGACCCGGTCGCGGTCGTCCCGGCCCTCGACGCGATCGACCGGGACCTCCCGCTCGACGAGCGCCTGACCCGGATCCTGGAGATCGGCTTCGAGCGCATCGGCGAGACGATGCGCTGGTTCGCGGTCCTGCACGAGCTCGGTCGCCTCGAGCCGAACCCGCAGGACCTGCTCGAGCAGCGGCGCAGGACCCACCGCGAGTGGGCGCAGCACCAGCAGGCGGGCCAGCTCGAGGTCCGTCTCGCCGTCGCGCGCGTGCTCGAGCCGGATGCCGCGGCGCTCGCCCGCCCGGTCGACCAGGTGGTCGCCCTGCTGGACGTCGTCCTCGTCGGCGCCGCGATGCAGCAGGGCGAGGCCGCGCGCCGCGGCACCACCGCGAACATCCCCGCCATCGACGTCCTCGTCACCCACTTCCTGCACGGCGCACTCGCCCCGTCCACCACCAGGAGCCCGTCATGATGCTCGTCCGACTGCTGCGGGAGCACCTGCGCCCGTACCGCGGTGCCGTCTACGCGATCGTCGCGCTGCAGCTCGTGCAGACGATGGCCACGCTCTACCTGCCGAGCCTCAACGCGCGGATCATCGACGACGGCGTGGCCGCCGGCGACACCGACGAGATCATGCGGCTCGGCGGCGTGATGCTCGCGATCAGCTTCCTACAGGTCATCTGCGCGATCGTCGCGGTCTACTACGGCTCGCGGACGGCCATGGCGTTCGGGCGTGACGTGCGCGGCAGGCTGTTCGGCCACGTGCAGACGTTCTCCGCGCAGGAGGTCGGCAAGTTCGGCGCCCCGACGCTGATCACCCGCACGACGAACGACGTCCAGCAGGTGCAGATGGTCGTGCTGATGACCTTCACCTTCATGATCATGGCGCCGATCATGCTCATCGGCGGCGTCGTCATGGCACTGCAGGAGGATGCGAAGCTCTCCTCGATCTTGCTGTTCGCCGTCCCCGTGCTCGGCGTCACCGTCGGCCTCATCGTGTCCCGGATGGTGCCGTACTTCCGGCAGATGCAGAAGCGCATCGACGCGATCAACCGGGTGCTGCGCGAGCAGATCGCCGGCGTGCGCGTGGTGCGGGCCTTCGTCCGCGAGGAGCGCGAGTCGCGCCGGTTCGGCGAGGCGAACACCGCGCTCTACACGACGTCGCTGCGTGCCGGGCAGCTCATGGCACTGATGTTCCCCGTCGTCATGCTGGTGCTCAACGCGACGAGCGTCGGCGTGCTGTGGTTCGGCAGCCACCGGGTCGACAACGGCATGCCGGTCGGTGCGCTCACGGCGTTCCTGTCCTACATCGCCTACATCCTCATGGCCGTGATGATGAGCACGATGATGTTCGTCATGGTCCCGCGGGCCATGGTCTCCTCGGACCGCATCACCGAGGTGCTCGACACCACCACCACCGTGCACTCGCCGATCAAGCCCGTCGCCCTGCCCACGGGCTCCGATGCCCGTCCCGGGCTGCTCGAGCTGCGGGACGTCGAGTTCCGCTACCCGGGCGCCGAGGCCGCGGTGCTGCGCGGCGTCGACCTCGTGGCCGAGCCGGGCAGGACCACGGCGATCATCGGCTCGACCGGGTCCGGCAAGACGACGCTGCTCAACCTCGTGCCCCGCCTGTTCGACGTGACCGGCGGCCGCGTGCTGCTCGACGGCGTCGACGTGCGCGACCTCGACCCCGAGGACCTGTGGGCGCAGGTCGGCATCGTCCCGCAGAAGCCGTACCTGTTCTCCGGGACCGTGCGCTCCAACCTCGAGTACGGCAAGCCCGGAGCGAGCGACGACGAGCTGTGGCACGCGCTCGAGGTCGCCCAGGCCCGCAGCTTCGTCGAGGCTCTGCCCGAGGGGCTCGACGCGCCGATCTCGCAGGGCGGCACCAACGTCTCGGGCGGCCAGAGACAACGGCTGGCCATCGCCCGGGTGCTGGTCAGACGGCCGCACCTGTACCTGTTCGACGACTCGTTCAGCGCGCTGGACTACGCGACCGATGCGGCCCTGCGGCGGGCGCTCGTGCCCGAGACCCGGGACGCCGCGGTGCTGATCGTCGCGCAGCGCGTGGCCACCATCCGGCACGCCGACGCGATCGTGGTGCTCGAGGAGGGCGCGGTGGTGGGCGTCGGCACGCACGCCGAGCTCCTCGAGTCGAACCAGACGTACCAGGAGATCGTGTACTCGCAGGTCAGCGCGGAGGAGGCAGCATGAGCGCGCAGCAGACCGTCCCGCGCCGGCCCCCGCAGCGCGGCCCGGGCCCGATGGGCGGCATGGGCGTGCCCGGGGAGAAGTCGAGCAACTTCACGGCGTCCGGCAAGAGGTTCCTGCGCGAGCTGCGGCCCGAGGTCGCCCGCATCGTGCTGGTCCTCGTGCTCGCCGTGGCCTCCGTGGTCCTCGCGGTCATCGGCCCCAAGCTCCTGGGCAACGCGACGAACGTGATCTTCGCGGGATTCGTGGGGAACCTGCCGCAGATGCAGCAGTTCGTCGGCCAGTCCCAGGAGCAGGTTGTCGCCGCGCTGCGGGCCTCCGGGCAGGACACGTTCGCCGACACGGTCTCCGGCATCCCCGGGCTCGTGCCCGGGCAGGGCATCGACTTCGGTCACCTGCGCGGGATCCTCGTCGTCGTCCTGGTCATCTACGTGGGCTCCTTCCTGTTCGGCTGGGCCCAGGGGCGGATCACCGCGGGCGTGGTGCAGCGCGTGGTCCTGCGCCTGCGTGCGGACGTCGAGGCCAAGCTCGGCCGACTGCCGCTGAAGTACCTCGACTCCCACCCGCGGGGCGAGCTGCTCAGCCGCGTCACCAACGACATCGACAACGTCGCCCAGACGCTGCAGCAGACGCTCAGCCAGCTCATCACCTCGGTGCTGACGGTCGTCGGCGTGCTGATCATGATGTTCTGGATCTCGCCGCTGCTCGCGCTGGTCGCGCTGATCACCGTCCCGCTGTCGATGATCGTCGCCGCGGTGATCGCCAAGCGGTCCAAGCCCCAGTTCATCGAGCAGTGGGCGGGGACCGGGCGGCTCAACGCGCACATCGAGGAGATGTACACCGGCCACACGCTGGTCACGGTGTTCGGGCGCCAGCACGAGGCGGCCGAGGTGTTCGCCGAGCGCAACGACAAGCTCTACGACGCGAGCTTCAAGGCCCAGTTCATCTCCGGCACGATCCAGCCGGCGCTGGGCTTCCTCGCCAACCTCAACTACGTCATCGTGGCCGTCGTCGGCGGCCTGCGCGTGGCCTCCGGGACCATGACGCTCGGCGACGTGCAGGCGTTCATCCAGTACAGCCGGCAGTTCACCCAGCCGATCACGCAGATCGCGAGCATGGCCAACCTGCTGCAGTCCGGCATCGCCTCGGTGGAGCGCGTGTTCGAGCTGCTGGACGCCGACGAGCAGGAGCCGGACCCGGACCCGGCCGAGCAGCTGCCCACGCCCGTCCGCGGCCGCGTCGCGTTCGAGCACGTCGCGTTCAGCTACTCGCCCGACAAGCCCCTCATCGAGGACCTCTCGATCGTCGCCGAGCCCGGTCAGACGATCGCGATCGTCGGGCCGACGGGTGCCGGCAAGACGACGCTGGTCAACCTGCTCATGCGGTTCTACGAGGTCGACGCGGGCCGGATCACGCTCGACGGGGTCGACACGCGTGCCACCACCCGTGACGCGCTGCGCTCGCAGATGGGCATGGTCCTGCAGGACACCTGGCTGTTCGGCGGGTCGATCGCGGACAACATCGCCTACGGCGTCGAGCAGGCGACCCACGAGCAGATCGTCGCCGCGGCCGAGGCCACGCACGTCGACCGGTTCGTGCGGACGCTGCCCGACGGCTACGACACGGTGATCGACGACGAGGGCGCGAACGTCTCGGCGGGGGAGAAGCAGCTGCTCACCATCGCGCGCGCGTTCCTGGCCGACCCGACGATCCTCATCCTCGACGAGGCCACGTCGTCGGTCGACACCCGCACCGAGGTGCTCGTGCAGCAGGCGATGAACGCGCTGCGCGTGGGGCGGACGTCGTTCGTCATCGCGCACCGGCTCTCGACCATCCGCGACGCCGACATCATCCTCGTGATGGAGAACGGTGCGATCGTCGAGCAGGGCTCGCACGACGAGCTCCTCGCGGCCGACGGCGCGTACGCGCGGCTGTACGCGAGCCAGTTCGCGGCGGCGGTGACCGAGGAGTAATCCGGGCATAGCGGGCATGCCGGGTCTCCCGATAACGTCGTGACGCCCCTGGTCGCAGGGGCGCGACGCGAGGGAGACCGGCATGCGCCCGCTGGTGCGGATCCTGGGCCGGTCGGCGGCGCGTGCCGCCCAGCATGCACAACTGCCGTCGCCCGACGTGCTCGAGCTGCGGGTGCACGGCGTCGCGAACACGCCGCCCGCAGCGATGCTCGGGCTCGACCCGACGCAGATCGAGCAGGTGGACGGCGACGCGCTCGGCAGCTTCTGGGCGGCGACGCCGCGCGCGCTGGGCACCGAGCGCCCCGCGGGCGACCCGCGGGTCCCGCCGCCCGGCGTCCGGCGCGAGGGCTACTCGTGGGGCGCGATGGCCCGCCTCTCGACCGTTCCGGCCCTGGGCAAGGCGAGCGGCCTGGTCGCGGGCGTCATCCGGGCGCTGTGGGTGCTGATCATCCCGTTCGGCCTGGCCAACGTCGCGTACTGGACGCGGGACGCCGACGAGCCCACCGGCCGCCGCTCGTCGGCCGCGGGCGGGCTGGTGCGGCTCTTCGGTCTCGCGCTGACGCTGCTGTGGGTCGCGACGACCGCCACGGTCGCACTCGGCATCGTCGGCGCGCAGTGCTACGGCCCGCGCACCACGCTCGACGTGGCCGTCCCCGGGCAGGGGACCACGAGCGTCGACTACGTGCTGACCTGCTCCGCGCTGCCCGACCAGCTCGACTCGTGGGCGCGCTGGTCGTCCGGGTCGCGCACGGCCGTGCTCGCCGTCCTGGCCGCGGCGGCGGTCCTCGCCCTCGCCGCGGTCGGCTCGACGGGCCGGCTGCGCTACGAGCGGCGGATGTCGGGGACCAAGGCGCGCGGGCTGGCCACCGGGACCGCGATGGACGACGGCAAGGTCTGGCCCATGCTCGCCCGCCCGGGCTTCTGGACCCACGCCAAGCGCTCGTCCGTGCTCTGGTACCAGCACCTGTCGGCCGCGTTCGCCCTGCTCGCCGTGCTGCTGGCGTGGCACTTCCTGTACCGCGACGAGCCCGAGTGCTGGGACGCGACCGGGTTCGGCGCGCGGGGCTGTCTCGGTCCCGACGTGTGGACGGCGTCGGGGAACGGGTCGTGGGCGGTCATGGTCGCCGTCGGCGTGCTGCTGCTCGTGGTCGTCGCGTTCCGGGTGGCGCGCGTGCGGCTCGACCCGCTCCCGCACGGCGCCTCGCGAGCCGCCGCGACGTCCGACGCCGAGGTGTCGCGCGCACCCGACGCCGCCCTGTTCGGCGTGGGCTTCGCACTGTTCGGGTGGGCTGTCGTCGTGGTGGCGGGCAGCGGCGACGAGCCCCTGCGGCCGAGCGACCCGGCGGCGGTGCCGTTCCTCGGGCTCGCCGCGGTGCCGAGCCTGCTCATCGGGCTCATGGTGGTGCTGTGCGTCGCGTCGGTCGGGCTGCGCTCGCGACTGCGGGCCGCGGTGTGGGCGCCGTGCGTGGTGGTCGCGGTCGGGGGAGCGGTGACGGCGCTGCTGTGGCCGGACGGCGCCGGCGGGGTCGTCTCACGCTCGGTCACCGGGGTGGCGTTCGTCGTGCTGCTCGTCGTGGCCGTCGTCGCAAACGCCCGGCACCGCACGCGCTCGCGCGAGGGCTGGTCCGGGCGTGGCCCGTTCGTCCTGCTCGCCACGTCGGCCGGCATCGCAATGGTGCTCAGCGCGGCGACGGTCCTCGGTGTGGTCGCCTGGCTGCAGGCTCCGGGTGCCCCGGAGAACGCGAGCGTCCCCGCGCAGGTCACGGCCGCGCTGAGCGAGGTGGCCGCCGCGGACCGGCTGCGCGACCCGGTGACCGTCGAGGTCGCCGCGCCGGTGCAGCTCGTCACGCCGCCGGGGTACGTCGAGTTCGCCGTCATGAGCGTCGCCGTGATCGCCGTCCTGGCGGTCCTGATGATCGTGCTGTCGGCGCGCATGGGGGCGCTGCGCTCGCGGCCGCTGCCCGTCATCCCCGGGGACGCGCCGCCCGCCACGCCGGACAAGGGAGTCGACCAGGCGATCCAGCGCGGGCGTCGGCACGCCGCCCTGGCGCACCGTGCCGAGCGCATCGTCGGCGTGGTCGGGACCGCGTTCTTCCTCGCCCTGGTCGGCACGCTCCTGCTGCCGGATCCCGACGAGCAGGTCGCCGGCTTCTGGGGCGACGTGTGGGACCTGGGCGTGCAGTGGTCGACGAAGGCAGTGGTGCTGGCGTTCGGGCTCGTCGTCGCCAGCGTCGTCGGCGCCGGTTCCAAGAAGTCCCTGGCCCGGCCCTGGGGGCTGCTGTGGGACCTCATGTGCTTCCTGCCGCGCGCCGCGCACCCGTTCGCCCCGCCCTGCTACGCGGAGCGGGTCGTGCCCGAGCTGCGTGCCCGCATCGACACCTGGCTGGGCGACGACCTCGACCCCGCCTCGGTGCCTCCGAGCCAGCGCCGCTCGTTGCAGGGGCGGCGCGTGGTCATCTCGGCGCACAGCCTCGGCGGCGTCGTCGCGGTCGCCGCGCTGCTCGCCCGCTGGGACGGACCCGCAGGGCCGAACGACGACCGCGTCGCGCTGCTCACCTACGGCACGCAGCTGCGCGCGTACTTCGGCCGGTTCTTCCCCGAGCTGTTCGGTCCGGCGGTGCTGGGGACCCACCCGGTCGCGCCCGCGCGGCTGTGGGCCGCCGACCCGTGGGCGGCGCCGCTCCCTGCGGACGCCGCGCCGGACGCCATCACCGTCGTCGAGTCCCTGACCACTCCGGGTCACCCGACCCGGTGGCGCAGCCTGTGGCGGCGCACGGACTTCATCGGCTTCCCCGTCGACGCGTACTCGGCGGACGGGACCGGCATCGACCACCCCGCTCAAGAGGTCGACGACGTCGCCTACCTGCTGACCATCGCCGCGCACAGCGGGTACCCGAACGCGCCCGAGTACCGCGGACAGCTCGACGAGCTCGTCGGCCTGCTGCGCAACGACGGCCCCTAGCGGCCCTATCCTCGGCACATGCCCGGAGATCCGCAGGTCGACGCGGTACAGAAGCACGCCGGGTTCCACCGCGACCCGCTGACCTTCGCGTTCTACGGCAACTTCGTCATCTGGGGCTGGCTGCTGTACAGCTTCAACCCGAGCGTGACGCTGCTGGCCGACGACTTCGACATCTCCCTGGCGCAGGCGGGTCTGCACGGCACGGCGATGGCGGGCGGAGGCATCGTCGCCGCGTTCCTGTCGCCGCGGCTCGTCCGCCGCTGGGGTCGCCGCACGGCGCTCTTCATCTCCTACGCGGCCATCACCGTCGGCATCCTCGCCCTGATCACGGCGAAGGACCTGCCCTCGAGCCTGACCGCCGTCCTCGTCCTGGCGATCGGCGGCAACATCGCGATCAGTGCCGCGCAGCCCGGGCTCGCGCTGCACCACGGCCCGGCCGCGTCGGCCGCCGTGACCGAGGCCAACGGCGTCGGCTCGTCGATCGGGCTCGTCGGACCGCTCGCCGTCGGGGTGTGCGTCGCGATCGGCTGGGGCTGGCGTCCCGCCGTCGCCGTCACGGTCCTCATCGCCGCGATCACGGCCGTGATGCTCGCGCGGATGCCGGTGGGCGGCGCGATGACACCGCCCGCACGCCGCGCGCATGCGGGGGACACCTTGCGCGCCGACGGCGAGCAGCCGCTGCTCGGCTCCGTCGAGGCGCTGGCCGTGGCCGTCGTCGACCCGACCGACCCGCACGACGACGCCGCTGACCGCCGCGCGCTGAACCGCCTGCCCGCCTGGTGCTTCCTGGTCTCGGTGGTCGCGGCGATCGCGCTCGAGATGACGACGACCTACTGGTCCACCGACCTCGTCCGCGAGCAGACCGGGGCCGGCGCGGGCATCGCCGCCGCCACGACCGCCGGGCTCGTCGCGGGCATGTCGGTGATCCGCTTCGTCATGGGGCCGATCTCGCTGCGGATACAGCCCGCGCTGATCCTGGTCGCCGGTTTCGTCGTCTCGATCGGCGGCTGGGCGATCCTGTGGACCGCGACGACCCCCGCGGTCGCGATCCTCGGTCTGTTCGTCACCGGGCTCGGCTTCGGGGTGCAGTACCCGCTGTCGATCTCGCTGCTCATCGCCACCGCTCCGGGAGCCGGCGACGCCGCCCAGTCCCGGGCCACGCTCGCCGGCGGCGTCGCCGTCGGCGTCGCACCGTTCGCGCTCGGCGCGCTCGCGGACGCGGTCGGCATCCACGCCGCGTTCGCGGTCGTCCCTGCCGCCGCCGTGCTCGGCTGCGCCGCGGCCGCGCTCGGTGGCCGGCTGGTGCGCGCGCCGCGCTCCTGACGCCTGGGAGAATCCTCGTCGTGATCGAGCACATCGACGACTCCCGGGACCCGCGTCTCAGCGACTACTTCGACCTGACCGACGTCCGGCTGCGCCGCTCCCGCGAGGCCGCCGAGGGCCTGTACATGGCGGAGAGCTCGAAGGTCATCGGCCGCGCGCTCGAGCTCGGCCACCAGCCGCGCTCGCTGCTGACCACCGAGCGCTGGCTGTACACGTTCGAGGACCTCATCGCGGGCGCGGAGGGCCGGTTCGGGCCTATCCCCGTCTACGTCGGCACCTCCGAGATCGTCGAGCAGCTCACGGGCTTCAACCTGCACCGCGGCGCTCTCGCTGCGATGCACCGGCCGCCGCTGCCGTCGATGACCGACCTCGTCTCGTCCGCCCGGCGCATCGCGGTGCTCGACGGCCTCGTCGACCACACCAACGTCGGCGCCCTGTTCCGCAGCGCGGCCGCCCTGGGCATCGACGCCATCGTCCTGTCCCCGGACTGCGCCGACCCCCTCTACCGGCGCTCCGTGCGCGTCTCGATGGGCGCCGCGCTCACGCTGCCGTACACGCGCGCCACGTCCTGGGCCGCCGACCTGCAGGCGCTGCGCGCGGAGGGCTTCACGCTGGCCGCGCTGGCGCTGAGCGACGACTCGGTCGACCTGGCCGACTTCGCGGCGGACCTGCCCGAGCGCGTGGCATGGATGCTCGGGTCGGAGGGGCACGGGTTGTCGAAGACCGCGCTGGCTGCGGCCGACGTGGTCGTGCGGATCCCGATGGAGATGGGGATCGACTCGCTCAACGTCGCGGCGGCGAGCGCGGTGGCGTTCTGGGCGTCGCGAGAGTGACCCGGTGGGAGCGGCTCCGCGCTGCGTTCGCGCCGCGGGTCGAGCCTGAACCTGTGCTCCCGATGTCGCCCGCGGAGGCGCTGGCGGCGGTCGGCGACACGCTGGCCCCTGTGCGTGCAGCCGCGGGCGTGATCCTGCTCGCTCGGAAGACCTCGACAGCGTCTCGGACCTCCTCGACCGGCTCCTCCTCGATCCCGAGAACACGTTCGTCACCTACGAGACGGCCTTGGCGCTGGTCGCTCGAGGTGATGTCGATGGGCTCCGCTTGGTCGCCTCAGCGCTGGAGCGGGCGGACGAGGACTCTGCCAACTGGCTCGTGGACGCGGTGATCTGCCCGGAGTCCGAGGACGAGTGGTTGCTCACGTCGTCGCTGTTGGACGAGGCCGCCGAGGACGACGACGCGGATGTCGCCGCGGGAGCGGTGCGCCTGCGGGCCTTGATGTGAGCTCGGGCAGGGCCGGACTGGCGGCTCACCGGGGTCTACTTCCTGACCTTCTCGAACCCCGCGAGGGGACGACCCGTGTGAGCCCTTACCGTCAGGGCGGCCAACCGGTCTCGATGATGACGTCGTCGCACTGGCAGCGCAACGGGATTCGTCGCCGCGCGCTGCGCGCCGGACCTGCTTACCGTGCGTGCATGCCCCTCACCACGCGCGCCATCGGCGACGAGAGCTTCGCCTTCCTGACCACCTTCCGTCGCACCGGCGTCGGCGTCCCGACGGCCGTCTGGCTCGTCCGGGACGGCGACGCGCTGCTCGTCACGACGGCGGCGAGCACGGGCAAGGTCAAGCGGCTGCGCAACGACAGCCGCGTCGAGCTGCGTCCGTGCACGCGTTCCGGCAAGGTCGCCGACGACGCCCCCGTGCTCACCGGCACCGCGCAGGTGCGCGACGACCGGGAGATCCTCGACACCGTCACGCGCCTGATGCGCGCGAAGTACGGGCTGCAGTACCGGGTCCTCATGCTCGTCGAGAAGCTCAGCCGCAAGCAGGGCAACCGCGTGATCCTCCGCATCACGCCAGCCTGAGCGCGTCAGCCGAAGACGTGCGGCCCCTGCAGGTGCTCGACCAGCACGTCGAGCGCGCTGACCCAGCCGTCGTAGAAGCTGCCGTCGCCCACCGCGCCCTCGACGCCCTGCAGCTGGAAGGTCATCCTCGTGAGCTCACCCAGCGGCTCGATCGTGACGGTGGCGATCGGGGAGTCGTCCGGGTCGGCGCCCGGCTCGCCCCAGGTGAAGACGAGACGCTCGTGCGGCACGATCTCGCGGTAGACGCCGCCGGTGGGGTAGGCATCGCCGGTCTCGTCGTTGACCATCGTGTAGGCGTAGCGGCCGCCGACCTGCAGGTCGACCTGGACGCTGTCCCGCGGGGTCGTCGCGCCGCGGGGGTGCCACCAGTGCGCCAGCTCGTCGGGGTCGGTCCAGGCGGTCCAGAGCTCCTCCGGGGTCGCATCGATCTCGCGCGTGAGGGTGAAGCCCTTGGTCGTGTCGATCATGGTGTCGCTCCTTGTCGTCGCTTCTCGCGGATCCGTTCCTCGAGCAGGTCGAACCGCTCGTTCCACTCGGCCTTGCGCTCGGCGATCCACGCGGACGCGTCGTCGAGCCCTTCCTCCCGGATGCTGCACTGGCGCCACTGGGCGTCCACGGTCCGCTCGACGAGGCCCGCGCTCTCCAGCACGCCGAGGTGCTGGGAGACCGCCGGTCGGCTGATCGGGTAGGGCGCGGCGAGCTCGCCGACGCTGATCGGCCCGTGGGACAGGCGGGTCAGGATGTCGCGGCGCGTGGGATCGGCCAGGGCGCTGAACACCCGGCTGAGCTCGTCGGTGGCTGGCATGACACTCCGTATGTAAGGAAGTGCTTACACACTAGACCCGGCGGTGATCCGTGACAATGGCTGGCGAGGGGGTGGTGTGAGCGTGGGGGACCTGCTGGTCGTGCTCTCGTCCGTGCCGTTGTCGCTGAGCGTGCTGCTGCTGTTCAACCGGCACGGTGCGCTCGTCGACTGGAGCGGCTCCGTGGGCGCCCTGCGCGGCGTGCGCGTGCGGGGGACGTGCTTCCTCGTCGGGCTCCTCATGCTCGGCGCGGGCCTGACCCTCGGCCTGCAGCAGGGCTGGACCGCCACGTCGGGCGCTGTCGCCGGGTTCGCCGCGGGAGCCATGCTCGTCTTCGCCGCCTACCGTCCGGCGACCGTCTTCGAGGAGCAGGTGGGCCGGCGCCACCGTGCACCGAAGGTCAGGCTCGACCGCGCGGCACGCGCGAGGTCCGCGGCGGCGTTCGGGTGCAGCGCCGTGGCAGCAGTGGTGCTGATCGCGATGGCCGTCTTCTAGGCGAGGGCCAGCCCGTCGACGACCTCGACGCCGGGCATGGCCGCGAGGAGCGCGCCCGGCAGGGCGATCTTCGAGTGCCGCACGCCCGAGCCGATCACCACGATCCCGCCGGCCTCGGGGTCGTCGACCGCGACCCGCGCGTCCAGCAGCAGCCGGTAGTCCTCGGGGAGCCCGACGGGCGTGATCCCGCCGTACTCCATGCCCGACTCGGCCGTCGCGCGGTCCATCGGCAGGAACGAGCACTTGCGCACGTCGAGCAGCCGCTTGACGGTCGAGTTCACGTCGGCCCGCGTCGTGGCTCGCACCAGCGCGGCGGCGATCCTCTCGGTGCCCTCTCGTCGGCCCGCGACCAGGACGCAGTTCACCGACGCGGACGGCGGCAGGTCGAACGCCTCGGTCAGTGCGGCGGTGTCGGCCAGGTCCGGGTCGATCTGCGCGACGAGGACCTCGTCGGCCACCCGTGGCTCGCTCACGGCCCACGCGGTCAGGGCGGCCGCCGTGCTGGGGGCGACGAGGTCCAGGTGGGCGAGGGCGCGCGCCCAGGTCAGGGTCCCGAGAGTCATGCCCGGCAGGCTACCCAGCGTTCTGGTAGGTCGGCACGATCAGCCCACGGGCGATCGTGTGGAAGACGACGGCGGTGTTGGCGGCGCCCGGCATCGCGTCCTTGCTCAGGCCCAGCGAGGCCGTGTCGAGCGCGTGCACGACGAAGAAGTAGCGGTGCACCTGGTCGCGCGGCGGCGGTGCCGCACCCTTGTAGACGGGCTCGCCGTCGTCCCCGCGGAGCATGAACGAGCCCGCGGGCAGGGTGCCCCCCGGCGAGCCCGCGCCGCGCTCGAGCGAGGTGGTGTCCTTCGGCAGGTCGACGAGGGTCCAGTGCCACCAGCCGGCCGGACCGGGGGCGTCGGGGTCGTAGCAGGTGACCCAGAACGACTGGGTCTGCTCCGGGAAGCCGGACCAGCTCAGCTGCGGGGAGACGTTGTCGCCTCGGTCGGTGTTGGTGTGCTCGTCGGGCAGGCGCACGTCGTGCTGGATGTCGTCGCTGGTGACGGTGAAGGTGGGCACCGGCGGCAGCAGGTCGTACGGGTGCGGGGCGACGGGTCGGGTCAGCGAGGTCATCTGGCCATCATCGTGCGGGTCGCGCTCAGGTGCGCGACGAGTCGCTGAGGATCGCCCGGGCGGGCATCAGCCGGTCGATGCCGACCAGGACCAGCCCGAGGACGAAGAAGCCGATCCCGTAGATCACGACGTTGAGCAGGAGGCCGCCGTAGCCGATGTCCGAGACGTCGACGAACGGGTAGGGGTAGGCGCTGCCGGGGGAGAGCAGGCCGCGCACGGTCGCGAACGCGCAGTACGCCACCGGGTAGAGCAGCCACCAGGCGGCGTGCGAGACCCGCAGGCGGCGGTGGGGGACCATGAGCAGGAAGTGCACGAACGCCGCGATCGGCGTCAGGCGGTGCACGATCTGGTCGTGCGTCAGGCCCAGGGCGACGATCTCCTCGCCGGGAGGGGCCGGGTCCAGGATCAGGTACGCGACCAGGCCGGTGATGAGGATGAACAGCGTCACGGCGCCGACGAGCCACAGCGGCGGACCTGTGCGCCGGGTCAGGGCCGCGATGCCGGCCCAGGTCATGACGACCGCCAGCAGCAGGTTGGACTGGGTGGTGAAGTAGACGTAGTCGGTGAGCTCGAAGCTCAGGCCGGTGCTGGGCGCCCAGAACAGGGCGACGAACGTGATGGCCGCGAGGGCCAACCGGTACAGCCCGACGACGATCCTCATGCCCGCTCCTTGCCTCATCCGGTGCCGCGGCGCTGCGGCCTGCGTGAACGTATCCGAGCCCGCCCACACGTGCCATCGCGCGCGCCGTCGACCTCCTGCGCGGATTGACACCGGCGGTCGTGTGGGCGTCTACTGGCATACTCGAACACGTGTTCGACAAACGTGTCGAAATCGTATGAAAGCGCAGGTCAGCGCGCTGTCGCAGGCGGGAGGAGGTGTGGTGTGGGCGCGAGCACGATGAGCAGGGAGGACCGTGCCGCACTGGCCCGCGCGGCCCTCGCGCACGCGGAGCAGCGGACCGGGGCGCGCAGCGTGCTGCGGCCCGGTGGCGGGGTTCGCCCGGCCGACGAGAGGGTTGCGGCCCCTGCGGTCGAACCGGTCGAACCGGTCGCCCTGCGCGCCCCCCAGCCCGTGCGCAGCACCGCCCTGATCACCTCCGAGCGTCCGCCGCTGCCTGTGCCCGCCCAGCTCGCCGAGGTCCTGCCCGACGGGCTGCGCCGCGGGGGGACCACGGCCGTGCTCGGCTCCACGTCGCTCGTGCTGACCCTGCTCGCCCACGCGTGCGCGGGAGGGGCTTGGGCGGCGGTCGTCGGGCAGCCGACGATCGGGCTGCTGGCGGCTGCGCAGGCTGGTGTCGCGCTCGACCGGCTCGCGCTCGTGCCCCGGCCCGGTGCTGACGCGGCGGCGGTGCTCGCGGCGCTCGTCGACGGGCTCGACGTCGTGGTGGTCGGGCCGGACGTCGCCCTGGGCGAGGCTGACCGTCGCCGGCTGTCCTCCCGGGCGCGCGAGCGCGGTGCGGTCCTGCTGCCCACCGTGGCGTGGGCGGGAGCGAGCGCGGTGCTGACCGTGGAGCAGGCGCGCTGGACCGGCGTCGGCGCGGGGGACGGGCGGCTGCAGACCCACAGCCTGCGCGTGGCACGCACGGGCCGGGGGAGCGCGGCGGTGCCGCACGTCGTGGAGGTCACGCTCCCGCTGGGGGCCGCGGCTCCCGCTGTCGTCGAGACCGAGGTCGACGTCGAGCAGACCGAGCGCACGTTGCGGCTGGTCGGATGAGGCGGCTGGTCGGATGAGCACACGAACCACGGTGCTGTGGGTGCCGGACTGGCCGGTCGTCGCGGCGGCGGCGGCCGACGAGGTGCCCGGCCACCTGCCCGTCGCCGTGCACGACGGGCAGCGGGTCACGGCCGTCTCCGCCCTGGCACGCGTCGAGGGCGTGCGCCGCGGCATGCGCAGGCGCCAGGCGCAGGGAGCCTGCCCGGAGCTCGTCCTGCTCGCGGCCGACGACGCACGCGACGTGCGGATGTTCGAGCCGGTGGCGGTGGCAGCCGAGAGCGTGGTGGCGGGCATCGAGGTGGTGCGCGCGGGGATGCTGCTGCTGCCCGCGGGCGGGGCCAGCCGGTACCACGGGTCCGAGGAGGCGCTCGCGGAGCGGCTCGTCGATGCCGTGGCGGCCGGGTCTGGCCACGAGTGCGGGGTGGGCACGGCCGACGGGATGCTCGCGGCCGTCCTCGCGGCCCGCACCGGCGCCCACGTGCCACCGGGGCGCTCGGCCGCGTTCCTCGCCGAGCGGAGCGTGGCCGAGCTGGTGCACGCGACGGTCACCGACGAGGTCGCCGCCGAGGTGGGTGACCTCGTCGACCTGCTGGGCCGGCTCGGCCTGCGCACGCTTGGCCGCCTCGCCGCCCTGCCCGCCGCCGACGTGCACGCCCGCTTCGGTCGGCTCGGGGCGTGGGCGCACCTGCTCGCGTGCGGCGACGACGAGCGGCCGCCCGCACGTCGTCGGCCCGAGGCGGACCTGGAGGTCTCCGCCGAGCTCGAACCACCGGTGGACCGCGTCGACACCGCGACCTTCGCCGGTCGCCGCCTCGCCGAGGACCTGCACGCGATGCTCGTGCAGCGCTCGGTGACGTGCGGACGCCTGCAGATCGCGGCTCGCACCGACGAGGGCGAGGACCTGGTGCGCACGTGGCGCACCGATCTCGGCGGCTGGGGCGGGCTGACCCCCGCGCGCATCACCGACCGCATCCGCTGGCAGCTCGAGGGCTGGCTCACCGCGTCGGCCGTCACCACCGCCCGCGGGCTGGCCGCCGACGCCCGCACCGCCGGGGTCCGTCGCCCTCGTGACGACTGGCCGGTCGACGACCCCGGACCCGACCACGACCTGCCCGGAGTCGCCCTGGTCCGGCTCGCCGTGACCGCGCTCGACGTCGCACCCGCGGGAGCCGAGCAGGGGCGGCTGTGGGGCGGCCCGTCGGGCGGCGACCTGCGCGCGCACCGGGCGCTCGACCGCGTGCAGGGCCTCGTCGGTGGCTCGGGGCTGCTCACCGCGACCCTGCAGGGCGGGCGCGACGTGCGCGACCAGGTGTACCTGCGCCCGTGGGGGGAGCAGACCACCCCGCCGCGCCCGATGGACCGGCCGTGGCCGGGGCGGCTGCCCGACCCCGCACCCGCGACGGTGCTCACCGCACCGCGGCGGGTGGAGGTGCGCGACACCGAACGGCTGCCCGTCGGGCTGGACGTGCGGACCGGGATGAGCGCGGAGCCCGCCTGGGTGCGGGTGCTGCCCGACGAGGACGGCGGGGCAGGCGACCCCCGCCCGCGCAAGGTCACCGGGTGGGCCGGACCGTGGCTGCTCGGCGAGCGCTGGTGGACGGGCGATGTCGCACCGACCCTGCGCGCGCACGTGCAGGTCACGTTCGACGAGGGACCCGCGATGCTGCTCGCCTGCACCCCGGCGGGGTGGACGTGCGAGGCGACCTATGACTAGCTCCCGCGTGAACCTGGCCCCGCGGTACGCCGAGCTGCACGCGCACTCCGCCTTCAGCTTCCTGGACGGCGCGAGCCAGCCCGAGGAGCTCGCCGCCGAGGCCGCCCGCCTGGGCCAGCGCGCGCTCGCCCTCACGGACCACGACGGCCTGTACGGCGTGGTCCGCTTCTCCCAGGCCGCCAAGGCCGTGGGCCTGCCGACCGTGTTCGGCGCCGAGCTGCACCTGCCGGCCCCGGACGGCCGCCGCCACTCCCGGGAACGCACCCGCGCCACGCCCGGGCTCGCGGTCCTCGACGCACCCACGGGCGTGCCCGACCCGCGCGCCTCCCACCTGCTCGTCCTGGCGCGCGGTCCGGCGGGCTACCGGGCGCTGTCGCGCGCCATCGCCGAGGCCCACCTGCGCACCGGGCGCAAGGGCACGGCGGACTACCGGCTCGAGGAGCTCGCGGCGACCGCCGACGGGCAGTGGCTCGTGCTGACCGGGTGCCGCAAGGGCACGGTCCGGCGCGCGCTCGCGGGCGGCGACCCCTCCGGCGGCACCGGTGTGGCGCCGGGTGGGTTCGACGACGCGCGGCGCGAGCTCGACCGGCTGGTGGCGCTGTTCGGGCGGGACAACGTGGCGGTCGAGGTCACCGCGTCCGGCGACCCCTACGACTCCGAGCGGGCCGACGCCCTCGCCGCGCTCGCGGCCGCGACGGACCTGCCGCTGGTCGCCACCGGCAACGTCCACTACGCCACCCCGCGCGACGCCGACCTCGCGCACGCGCTGGCGGCCGTGCGCGCCCGCTCGTCGCTGGAGGACCTCGACGGCTGGCTGCCCGGTGGCCCGGTCGCGCACCTGCGCTCGGCCGCGGAGATGCTCACGCTGCACCGCCGGCACCCGCAGGCCGTCCTGACGGCGGCCGACCTGGCCGACGAGTGCGCGTTCGACCTGTCCCTCGTCGCCCCCGAGCTGCCGCCCTACCCCGTGCCCGACGGGCACACCGAGGCGAGCTGGCTGCGCGAGCTCGTGCGTCAGGGCGCGCTCGAGCTGTACGGACCGCCCGAGGCGGAGCGCATCCCCGGCGCGTACGCGCAGCTCGAGCACGAGCTGCGTGTCATCGAGAACCTGCACTTCCCGGGGTACTTCCTGGTGGTCTACGACCTGGTCGCCTTCTGCCGGCGCAACGGGATCCTCGCGCAGGGCCGCGGCTCCGCGGCCAACTCGGCGGTCTGCTACGCGCTGCGGGTCACCGCGGTCGACGCCGTACGGCACGGGCTGCTGTTCGAGCGGTTCCTCGCCCCCGAGCGCGACGGGCCGCCGGACATCGACGTCGACATCGAGTCCGCCCGCCGCGAGGAGGTCATCCAGTACGTCTACGAGAAGCACGGCCGCTCCCACGCCGCGCAGGTGGCCAACGTCATCTCCTACCGGCCGCGGTCGGCGATCCGCGACGCCGCCCGGGCACTCGGGTTCGACGCGGGGCAGCAGGACGCGTGGGCGTCGTCGATCGAGCGGTGGGGGAGCCTGCGGCCGTCGGTCGCGCCGGCTCCGCCGGTGGTGGTGGAGCAGCCGTCGACGCCCGCCCGTGCGCGTGGGCAGGCCGGCCGTGCGCCGCGCCCGCACGTCGGGCACGTCGACCCGTGGCCCCTCGCGCGGCTCTCCGCCCCCGTCGTCGTCGACCCGGTGTCCGACCCGGTCCGGACCGCGCGGATGGAGCGCAACGACGCCCGAGCGGCCATGTGGGGCGAGGACCGCGCACCGGCAGTGCCCGGCCGGCTGCAGCGCGAGCCCACGTCCCCGACCCGCTCGCCGCGTGAGCCCTTGCCGCCGAGCCGCTCGCCGCGCGGCACCGAGGTCGCGGGACTCGCGACGGCGGACGGCCACGACGTGGTCCCCGCGGTGCGCCCGCCCGCCGCGAGCGAGCTGGACGAGATCCCCGAGCAGGTCCTCGACCTGGCCGAACGCTTCCTGCGCCTGCCGCGGCACCTGGGCATCCACTCGGGCGGCATGGTGATGTGCGACCGCCCGGTCATCGAGGTGTGCCCGGTGGAGTGGGCGCGGATGCCCGGCCGCACGGTGCTGCAGTGGGACAAGGAGGACTGCGCGGACGCCGGGCTGGTGAAGTTCGACCTGCTCGGGCTGGGCATGCTGACCGCGCTGCGGATCGGGTTCGGGTTCGTCCGCGAGCACGAGGGCCGCGAGCTCGACCTGCACGCGCTGCCCGACGAGGACCCGGGCGTGTACGAGCTGCTCAGCGCAGCGGACACCGTCGGGGTGTTCCAGGTGGAGTCGCGCGCGCAGATGGGCACGCTGCCGCGGCTGCGCCCCAAGACGTTCTACGACATCGTCATCGAGGTCGCCCTGATCCGCCCCGGCCCCATCCAGGGCGGCTCGGTCCACCCGTACATCGAGCGCGCGCACGGCCGGCAGGAGGTCACCTACCTGCACCCGCTGCTGAAGAGCTCGCTGCACAAGACGCTCGGGGTGCCGCTGTTCCAGGAACAGCTCATGCAGATGGCGATCGACGTGGCCGGGTTCACGGGCGCGGAGGCCGACCAGCTGCGCCGGGCGATGGGCTCCAAGCGCTCGACCGAGCGGATGTACGCGCTCAAGGACCGGCTGATGGCGGGGATGGCCCGCAACGGGGTGACCCCGGAGATCGGCGAGCAGATCTTCGACAAGCTCAAGGCGTTCGCCGACTTCGGCTTCCCCGAGTCGCACGCGTACTCGTTCGCCTACCTGGTCTACGCGAGCGCGTGGCTGAAGGTCTACCACCCGGCCGCCTTCTACGCGGGGCTGCTGGCGGCGCAGCCGATGGGGTTCTACTCGCCGCAGAGCCTGGCCGCGGACGCGCGCCGGCACGGCCTGGAGGTGCTGCGCCCGGACGTGCAGCTCTCCGCCGTGCAGGCGCGCGTCGAGCGGCTCGGCCCCACGCCGGACGGGGGAGAGCCGGTGCTGGTGCCCGCCCCCAGCGGCACCGGCCCCGCGGTCCCCGCCGGTGTCCGGACGAGCGAGGCGACGAGCAGGCCGCGGGCACTGGCCGTCCGGATGGGTCTGGTGGCGGTCCGCACGATCGGCGAGGAGCTGGCGCAGCGGATCGTCGACGAGCGGACCGCACGCGGGCCGTTCGCCGACCAGCGGGACCTGGCGCGGCGGGTGCAGCTGACCACCGCTCAGCTCGAGGCTCTGGCGACGGCCGGAGCGCTGGACGGCCTGGGCATCAGCCGACGCGAGGGGCTGTGGGCCGCGGGAGCGCTCGCCCAGGAGGGGCCAGACACGCTCCCGGGCGTGAGCGTCGGCGTGCAGGCGCCGATGCTGCCGGGGTTCAGCGACGTCGAGACCGCGACCGCGGACGTGTGGGCCACCGGTGTGTCGGTGGACTCCTACCCGACGCAGTTCGTGCGCGACCGGCTCGACGAGGCGGGGGTCCTGCGCGTCGAGCAGGCATTCCGCCACGAGGAGGGGCGCCGGGTGGCGGTGGCGGGCGTCGTCACCCACCGGCAGCGCCCCGGCACGGCAGGGGGCATCACGTTCCTGTCCCTCGAGGACGAGACCGGCCTGCTCAACGTCATCTGCTCCGCAGGGCTGTGGAGCAAGTTCCGCGTGGTGGCCCGCACGTCGAAGGCCCTCGTCGTGCGCGGCCGCCTGGAACGCGCCGACGGTGCCACCAACCTGGTGGCCGAGCACCTCTCGCCGCTGTCCCTCAAGGTGCGCAGCTCGTCGCGCGACTTCCGGTAGCCGCGGTCAGCGCCGGGGCAGGTAGCCGCCGATCATCGCCTTGACCCACGCACGCTTCGCGGCACCCGAGCACGACGAGGTGTAGCCGGTCCACCGAGCGCCGAACGAGCGTGCGACGCAGTCGGCGACCTTCTCCTGGCTGTTCGTGCCGAAGGTCGGCGCGAGCCTGCGCCCCAGCTGCGCCCAGGTGAGGTGGTGCGTGCGCATCAGCCGACCCTGGTAGATGTGCGCGATCTCGTGCCGCACGACGTCCCGCGCGAGCGCCGGCCTGCCGGAGAGCCGGCGCGAGTTCAGCAGGACGGTCGAGGTGCTCCCGATCCGGACGCCACCCAGGTGGGAGCCCAGGTCAGGGTCGTCCCAGACGATGTGCACCCCGGCGGAACCGGGCAGCGCGTGCAGCGTGCGCAGCGCGGTGACACCGCCCTTGCCCGCAGCCCTGCGTGCCCCCTTGACCTGCGCCGCGGTGGGCTTCGCCGCCTTCGCCGTCGGCCGGACCGCGGCGTTCCGAGCTGACGTCGACGCCCCAGCGCCTGCGGCGGCGGCGGGGTCGGCCAGGCCGAGCGACACGACCAGCGCGAGGCAGACGGCGCCGAGCACGAGCGGGCGGCGGACGGGGGAGGTACGGCGGAGAGGGGCCACGGGAGCTCCAGACAGAGGCGGCGGACTCAGGCGCCCCTCTGATCGACCGGATCCACCGCGCGATGAGCCACCGCCGCCCCGTACCCGCCCGGACATGTCGTCGGCCGACGACCGCGCCGCTCTAACCTGGGCAGATGGTCGGACCCCTCGTCGCATACCTGCCCACGCCCCGGACCGAGGACGGGCAGGTCGCACCCGGTCCGCTCCAGGTGCTCGTCGACCGTGCCGTCACGGCAGGCGTCGACGGGCTCGCCGTCCTCGGGTCGGCCGGCGGGTTCGCCTACCTCGACCGTGCCCAGCGCGAGCGCGTCGTGCGAGCGGCGGCAGAAGCCGTCGACGGGCGCGTCCCGCTGCTCGCCGGGATCGGCGCGCTCACGACGGCCGCCGTCCTCGAGCACTCGTCGGACGCCTCCGCCGCCGGCGCGGACGCGCTCCTGCTCGGCACGACCGCCTACCTCCCGCTCACGCCCGACGAGGTCGTCGGCCTGTTCCGCGAGGTCGCGGGCACGGCGGAGCGGCCGGTGTGGATCTACCACAACCCCCGCACGACGGGCGTGGAGATCGACGTCCAGACGCTCGCCCGCATCGCCCACCTGCCCGGCATCGGTGGCACGAAGGACCGCGGCACCGATGCTGCTGACGTCCGCCGTCGCTACGCCGCCCTCTCCGCCTCCGTGCCCGCGCACGTCGAGATCGGCTTCAGCGGCGACCTGCTCGGGGTCCACGGGCTGCTCGCCGGCGCGCGCACCTGGCACTGCGGGCTCGCGGGGCTCCTCCCCGAGCCGTTCGTGGCCGCGGCCGCCGCGGCGGTCGCCGGCGACTCAGCAGCGGCGACGGCGCAGCTCGAGGCGATCCGGCCGTGGCTGGAGCTGTCCCAGCAGTGGGGGATCGCCCGCCTCGCGCCGTTCGTCGGCCGCGCACGAGGCATCGACCTCGGCACCGTGCCGCGGCCCCTGCTCGAGCCGCCGGCGTCCGTGCTCGACGAGGTGGAGCGGCTGCTCAGCGCGCCTTGACCGGCTCGTCGTCGTCGATCTGGGGCTCGTCGTCGTCGGGCTCCACGTCGTCGTCCGCCTCGTCGACCGACATGGGCGGGTCGACGGTCCGCAGCCGCGAGAAGATCGCCCAGAACACGGCCACCAGCGGCACCGCGATGACGGCGCCCAGCAGACCGCCGGTCAGGGTTCCGGCAGTCACGACGAGCGCGATCACGACGGGGTGGATCGAGACCTGCTTGCCCATGATGAACGGCTGCAGGATGTGTCCCTCGAACTGACCGATCAGCGCGATGCCGATGCCGACGAACACCGCCGACCACAGCCCGTTCGCGGCCAGCGCGACGATCATCGCGACCACCATCGCGGTCGGTGCGCCGACCAGCGGGACGAACGCACCGATGAACACGAGCACCGCGAGGGGCGCAGCGAGCGGCACGCCCAGGATCAGCAGGAGGATGAAGGCCAGCGCGCCGTCCGTCAGGGCGATCAGGACGGTGCCGCGCGTGTACCCGGAGAACGTGTACCAGCCGGCCCCGCCGGCGATCTGCCAGGTCTCGCGGTGACGGGCGGGCAGCTGGTTGAGGAACCAGGTCCACATCTCCTTGCCGCGCGCCAGGAAGAACACCGTGCAGAAGATCGCGAGCGCCAGGGCGGTGAAGATCTCGACGACCGAGCCGGCCCGGGACGCAGCCTGCGTGGCCAGCTCACCGGCGTGGTCCTGCAGCCACTGCTGCCCGGAGTCGATCCACTTGACGATCTGGTCGTTGGTGATCGTGAACGGCAGCTTGCCGCTCTCGAGGAAGTCGGTGATCTGGGTGATGCCGGTGCTGAACTGCTTCGACAGGTCGTCCCACTGGTCGACGATCGAGTAGCCCACGTAGGTGAGCAGGCCGAGGAAGAACACGATCCCGGACATCAGCCCGAGCCCCGTGGCCAGCCCGCGCGGCATGGCCTTGGAGAGCCAGTCCACCAGCGGGCGCAGCACGGCGGTGAACACGCACGCGAGGAACAGCGCCACGAAGAGCAGCAGCACGTGCCAGACCGCGTAGAAGACGATGCAGATGGCGAGCACGACCAGGATCAGCCGCCACGAGACACCGGCGAGTGATCTCAGCCACCGTGGAGCGGTGTGGTCGTCGATGCCGAGGGCGTTGGGATTGCGCCGCGCGCCCGCCACCTTCCGCGCCGGTGGGGCGACGTATGCCCTGGCCGGACGGTCATTGGCGGCGTCGGTCATCGAACTCCTCAGTCTGGTGCGCGGGTGCTCCGGCCAGTCTGCACCGGGTGACCGATGCGTGCCTGGCAGCCGCGCCGTGCTATCTTTTCTGCCGCACCTCAGGGGGCCTTCGGGCCTCCGGTGGTCCACCTGTCCGGGTGGCGGAATGGCAGACGCGCTAGCTTGAGGTGCTAGTGCCCTAACGGGCGTGGGGGTTCAAGTCCCCCTCCGGACACTCGTTGAGACAGCGACGACGAAGGCCCCCGATCCCGCCGATCGGGGGCCTTCGTCGTGCTCGCGGGGACCCTTCACGAGCCGGACGGGTTCGTGGGACCGCAGCCCGTGGCGCGCGCAACGCCGACACTCCGGAGATGAGCGCGTGACGCTTGTCAGGGCTGCGCGCGGCGGTTCCGGCGATCTTCAGCGACGCATGGCATCCGAGGCCAGTGCACGCGCCTCTCACGTCCCTGCGTGAGCTGCCGACTGGTGCAGTCTTCTGCCGTGCGGGTGAGATTGCAGTAGCGCGCTTGGCCGACTCAGTTGCGCTCGGCTACGATCCCGCTGCCGTCGACGCACCAGCAGGACGGGCCCCGTCTCCTGGAGCAGCACATGCGCGCGTCGCAGCGCCCTTCTCGGCCTTGTGCCGCGGCCGTTTCCCTCGTCCTCGTCGTCGGCGCGCTCACGGCCGCCACGGCCACCGCGGCGCAGAGTGCGGCAGCCGACCCCATCGACCAGGGGGACCTGTACCCGCTCGTCGTGCCCGGGACTGTCGGCGTGAGCGAGGTTGCCTACGCCGACGACTCGATGTTCGTCGACTCGGACGACCCCCGCCTGCCGGCCGGGTCGGTCTACGAGGTGCGGGACACCGCGACGGGGACGCTGCTGCGGACGATCCCGCGCGACCCTGCCGACCCGTACGAGCAAGGAGTGGCGTTCCGGCACGGCGTAGTCGTGCACTGGGACGAGACGCACGCGACCGCCGACGACCTACGCACCGGCGAGCGGCTGTGGTCACTGACCGCCCCCGGTGGCGAGACGATCCGCTTCGTGCGCGACGACGGCGTCGTCACGTCGGCCGGCGGCCAGGTGCACGTCGTCACGCCGGATGGCGCCGACATCGTCGTGACGGACGGCACGTCGGCGCGACCCATCGAGACGGACGTACACCCCGTCGAGGTGCGCACGCCCGACGGCGACGAGCTCGTGCTCGATTCGGGCTCGGCCACCTGGACGGTCGACCCGGACACAGGTGTGGCGACCAAGGTCACCACCGTGAACCTGTTCCAGCCTGTCGTGCGCGACGGCGTCCTGTACGGGAGTGCCGCGCTGGGGCCCGCGACGTTGGCGCAGTGCCCGCTCGACGGCTCGGGCTGCACCTTCGCCTCGAGGGCCCCGGGCGACACGGACTCCTGGTTCGACGTGCTCGGCGCCGGGAAGATCGTCGAGATCCGCTCGCCCAACGGCTCGGCGCGCCAGGTTCGCCTGCTTACGCTCGCGGACGGCGCGCTGTCCCACCCGACCGACTGGGTGACGTTGGCCGGCGTGCGGATCACGCCGTCCGGCACGCTCGTCGTGTCCCGCGACGACGGCAACGGTGGAACCTACGCGACGACGACCGACCTGAGCACCGTCACCGACCTCGTCCGTGTGGCGTCGCCTACGGTGCTCGCGAGCGCGACGTGGCTCGGCAGCGACGATGTCCTCGTCGTCCAAGACGCAGGCGCCGCGCCAGGCCCGTACCTGTGGGCGCGTGGCTGGGGCGCCGGGTACGCGTTCGCGCCAAGCTGGGGTGGCCAGACCCTCGACGGGACTCTGACCGCGGTCGCGGGCCAGGTGGTCGAGACCACGGTGACGAGCTACCGCACGACGACCGCGACGTTGACCTGGCCGGGCGGCTCCCGCTCGTTCGACACCTCGTTCTGGGACCTTGGCCTGGAGGCGGACGGCCGCTATTGGGTGCGTGGCGTGCTCGGCCCGGAAGGGGGCGTCGATTTCCTCGACGTGTCCGACGCCCGCACGGGCGACCTCGTGCGTCGGATCGCCTGGGACCAGCGCGACGAGATCGTCGTGACGGACGGTGCCTGGTGGGCTGGGCCTGACGCGAGCGGCGTGCTGCGGCGCTACAGTCTGGCGACGGGCGCGCAGACCGGGACGCTGGCGTCCGGGCTGACGTGCTTGCCGAGCGTGCGCCATGAGCTCACGGTGGCCGGGCGCTGGCTGCTGGTCACGTGTGGCACCGAGAACGCGGCCGTGGTGGACACCGACGGCGTGTACCGCCCGTGGCGCCTGCCCACCAGCGTGACGAGCCTCGCCGACCTGCGGCTGGGCGACGGCTTCGTCGTCGGCACGCGCAGCGACCATGCGGGTCACGCAGCCGTGGAGCTGACTTCCGTGGTCGACCCCGCACAGCACCGCATCTACGGCCCCGTGCGGTCGCAGGCATCGGTGCTCGGGACCCGCCGGGTCCGGTACACCGACGACCACGACCGGGCCCGCGTCGTGACCCCGACATGGCTTCCAGCTCCGGTGGCGGCGACCGATCGCACCGCCCCGACGGTCACGACACCGCGCGTACCGGCGCTGTCCGCCACGACGAGCATCACCGCAACGTGGACTGGGGTCGACCCAGTCGATCCGACCGATCGCTTCCTGCCGTCCGGCGTGGCCGCCTACGACGTCCAGCACCAGGTCGCCGCGCGCGGCGCGAGCCTGGGTGCCTGGTCGGCGCCCGTGCGCGTCGCGACCAACCGCACGACGGTGAGCGTGCCAGCCGGCGGCCGCGTGTGCGTGCGCGTCCGAGCGATCGACCGCGTCGGCACCGTCGGCGCGTGGAGCGCGGCGGGCTGCGGCGCGGTCGACGGCACCGCCCCGCGCGCGTCGATGTCCGAGCCGCTGTCAGCCCTGGCCCTGGCCCGGGACGGCCGGGCGGCCATCAGAGCGCTGTACAGCGGCACCGACGATGTCGCGGTCGCCTCCTACGACGTGCGCTACACGGCCACCCCGCCCGGGTCGGCTACGGGACCTTGGGTGTACCCGGGGTCCTGGCAGGCGACCACCGCGGCGAACCGCACGTTGAGCGTCGCGGCGGGCCGCAGAGCGTGCTTCGCCGTCCGGGCGCGTGACGCCGCCGGTAACGTGGGCGCGTGGTCTCCGAGCCGGTGCACCTATGTGGACGGCGAGGCGCCGCGCTTCACGACTGCCACCGCCTCGCCGCGGTTCGCGGCGAGCGCGACCGCGGGCACGGTGACGTTCCGCTACCGGGCCGCCGACGACGACCGGGTCTCCACCTACGACGTGCAGTACCGAACCGCATCCAAAGACAGCGCCCTCGGCGACTGGCACTGGCTGCCCGGCGGCCGGCTGACCACGGACACCACGGCGCACAGGGCGATCACGCCTGGCCACGAGCTGTGCTTCCGGGCGCGCGCCCGCGACTACGCCGGCCACACGAGCGCCTGGACCGGCTCGCACTGCGGCAACGTCGACCGCTCCGCGACATCGCTCACGCGCAGCGGGGGAGCCCGCGTCGCCTGGGACTCCACCGAGACCCACCGGGTCGTGCTCCTGGGCGGTACGGCCGCCAAGGCCGCCGCGCCGCACGCCGTGGCGGGCCACGCCGTCTCATTCGTGGCGCGGACCGGCCCGGGCCAGGGCACGGTCAAGGTCTACGCGGGCAAGCACGTCATCGGCTCGGTCACACTCACCTCGCGGACGAGCGGCTGGAAGCGGTTCACCGTCAGGCCGTCGCAGACGTTCAGCGGAACGGTCGCCTTCCGTACCACGGGCCGCACGGTGCAGATCCGGGGCTGGTCTGTCGCCCGCTGACGGCCCGCCGGGGGGCGGTGTCCTGACATCCGCCACCGCCAAAGGCGGCAGGATCAGCGTCCGCTGAGGTCGCGCAGACGCTGTGGACTCATCGACACAGCCACAATGAACGCCCCGATCTGCCGATCGCGACACGGGCGCGCCCGGTTCAATCGAAGGTGAGCGTGCGTAGCACGTCGTATGCAGCCGAGCTGCCAAGCGCGCCAGCGGGCGCGATGGCACTCACGACCGCAACGGTGTCGCCTTCAGGGCTGTGGGTCGCGACAATCAGTCCGTCACACTCGCCGCGGACCCCGTTCGGGTCCGTGAAGTGGAACTGAATCGCCGCCGCGTCGGGGGCGCTCGTCCACGACACTGGACCACGGACGAGGTCTCGTGCGACCCCTGTCCAAGCTCGGCTCGCCCCATCGAGTGCGATTCCGACCGCGGTCGCGTTCGCTTTGGGCTGTGCACCAACGCTCATGAACACAACCGGGTTGGGGTCGTCGTCTTCGAACAAACGAACAACGGTCGCATGGTCGTGTTCCTGGCGGTCACTGTGCCAGCCCCTGGGGAGAGCAAGGGTCACGCCCTCGACAGTGACGGGTGTGCTGTCCGCAGGTGGCGCGAGCGGTTCGACGGTCATCGCCGCATCGTCACGCGAACTGGGTGCCGGCGTGTCGTCCTGGGTGCATCCGGTCGAAGTCATCGCCAGGACCACGCCGAGCACCACCGCGATACGTCTTCGCACTTCGTTCCCCTGCCGCCGTGTGAGTTCCTCCCTCATCGGCAACCGAGCTGAGTCAGTTGAGCCCATGCTGCCGTCGCGACATTCGGCCATCTCCGGAGAGCTTGCGCGTCGCGCGGTGCGATCGCACCGAGAAGCTGCGCCCCAAGAGTCGCGGCCTACGCGCTCTGCGTGAATCGACGGTGCGCGGAACCGCACGAAACCCGTCCCCGACGGACTGTCGAGGCGTGATCGACTACTTGCCCGTACGTCCTGCTCAAGAGCACGCCGGTGTCGCCTCGTCATCGACCGTGGTTCGACGACGGCCTCCAGCCGTCGTCGGCTCGGATCGCCGTCGTGATCCGTCGACTGATGTCATGGAGCTGGCGGTGCTGGGCCTGGGTCAAGGGGGCGAAGACCAGCTGGTTGACGGTGTCGACGTGGCCAGGGGCGGCTTGATCGACCTTCCGCACCCCGGCACCTGTCAACGTGGCGAGCGTGTAGCGCCCGTCGGTCGGGTCCGGCGCCCGCCGTACCCAGTCCTTCGCCTCCAGGCGCGTCACCGCGCGTGAGAGCCGGGACAGGGAGCTGTTCGAGTAGCCGGCCAAGGTGCTCATCCGCAGCGTGCGATCGTCGGCGGTGGCGAGAGCGAACATCACGCCGTACTCGAAGTGCGTCAGGTCGGCGTCGCGCTGCAGCTGCGCGTCGAGGGCGGCCGGCAGCCACTCGAGGAGCGTGGCCAGGGCCGACCATGTCTCGAGGTCGTCGTCGTTGAGGCGTGACATGCCTGCAGGGTAGCGCGATTGACTTGACTGGGAAAGTGATGCCGATCTACCGTCACTTGCTCCGGCAAGTCACTGATCGCCACCACGGCACCCACGGAAAGCACTCACCATGGATCTGCGCTTGAACGACAAGACCGCCTTCGTCAGCGGCTCGACACGAGGCATCGGCTTCGCCATCGCGCGTGGCCTGCTCCGCGAGGGGGCGACCGTGGTCATCAACGGACGGAGCGACGCCAGCGTCCACGACGCTCTGGGGCGGCTCCGGGCCGAGGTTCCTGACGCGAAGGTCTCCGGCCTCGCCGCCGACGTCGCCGATCCCGACCAGGTCCAGCAGCTCCTGGGATCACTGGGCGACGTGGACATCCTGGTGAACAACGTGGGCCTCTTCGGTCTCGCCCGCTTCGAGGAGATCCCCGACAGCGAGTGGCAGCGCTACTTCGACGTCAACGTCATGAGCGGCGTCCGGCTCTCGCGCCACGTGCTCGGCGGCATGCTCGCCCAGGGGTGGGGCCGGATCATCTTCGTCAGCAGCGAGTCGGGCGTGAACGTCCCGGCCGACATGGTGCACTACGGGCTGACGAAGGCGGCGATGCTGGCCCTCGGCAACGGCCTCGCCAAGCTGACGCGGGGCACCGACGTCACGGTGAACACAATTCTCGGTGGACCCACCTACTCCGACGGCGTGGCCGAGACGGTCACGCAGATCGCCCAGTCCCAGGCCATGGGGACCGAGGAGATGAAGGCCGCCATCATCGGCGCCAACCCGACCACGCTGCTGCAGAGATTCATCGAGCCGTCGGAGATCGCGAACCTCGCGCTCTACCTGGCCAGCCCGCTCTCGGCCGCCACGAACGGTGCGGCGCTCCGCGCAGACGGTGGTGTCCTGACGGCGATGGTCTAGGAGGCCCTTCGCGACGCCTCCGGAGAGACGTCGGGCTGGGCGGCACAGCTCTCCATGTGGGGGGCTGCCTTCATCGGCGACCTGGTCGGGCACCTGGATTCTGCGTGACTCGGCCGCTTGGGCGATTCCTGCAGCCAGAAGATCCTGGGTGCACCGACCGATTGCCGAGCTCCCGCCCTTCGGGGTCGCTGTCGACGCTCGTCGCCAGCGTGCGCTCGAGGACGTGCGCGTCACCCCAGCCGGATGTACAGGTCCCGGAGGAGGGCGATCTCCGCGCCGTGGTGGACGACCTCCTGGTTCATCCACCAGACGACGTCGAGGAACGTCTCCTCGGCGTCGGAGCCGTTCGGGTAGGTGCTGTAGCCGACCGTGTCGAGGGCGGCGTCGTCGGCGCCCTCGAGGGTCGCGCGCCACGCCGCGACGGCCGCTGCCAGGCCCGCGACGGCCCCGGCCGCTGTGCCCTGCGGCTCGTCGGACGCCTCCGTGTGGGTGTGGGTCCCGTCGGTGTGGTCCGCGCGGCCGGCCAGGGTCTTGGCCACGTGGTTGATGCGCCAGCCGATGCTCGTGACCGGCGGCGGCCAGGGGTGCGGGCGGCCGCCGTCGTGACCCCAATCGCCCGCTCCGACGAGCCTGGTCGCACCGAGGCCGCCAGGCCCGTCCGACTGCCGGCGAAGAGTCCAGGCACCGGGGACGGGCTCCCAGAGGAGCTCTGCGTCCGTGAGGGGCTCGACCTCGACCTGCAGGTCGTCGCCGCTGTCGACCGTGGGGCCGGTGAGTCGCTGCAGGAGGCGGGTGCTGGTGAAGTCGTACTCGGCCAGCAGGGGCGCGAGGCGCGCGGGGACGGTCATGTCTGACCGTCCCGCGTGGCGTCGCCGAAAGCAACGGGAATCTTCGCGGCACAGCTGGTGACGCGGTTGAAGGACGCGTCCGCGAGGGTCAGGCGGCAGCAGGCCGCGCCACCAGCCGGCCGTCCAGCAGGTAGGCCGTGGCATCCACGGCCCCCAGCGTCGACTCGTCGTGCGAGACCAGCAAGGTCGCGGCGTCGAACCGGCGACCGAGCGACGTGACGAGCTCGATGATCTCGACGCCCCGCTCGTGGTCGAGCGCGGAGGTGGGCTCGTCGACGAGCAGGACGTCGGGGTCCCCGACGAACGCCCGCGCGATGGCGACGCGCTGCCGCTGCCCGCCGGACAGCGTGCCCGGCCGCTTGTGCACCCACGGTCCGAGACCCACGGCGTCCAGCATCTCCAGCGACCGGTCGCGCACCGACGAGGGCCGGTGTCCCCGCAGGTGCGCCAGGAGCTCGAGCTGCTCGAGAGCGGTCAGGGACGGGATCAGCTGCGGCTGCTGGAACACGAACCCGATGCGCTCGAGGCGGACGGCCGTTGCCGCGTCGCGCGTGGTCGTCGTCGTGAAGACGGGTGGTCCGTCGCCGAAGCTCACGGTGCCCGACGTGGGCGGCGTCAGGCCGCCCGCCACCGCGAGCAGGCTCGACTTGCCCGACCCCGACGGCCCCAGCAACGCTGTCGTGGTGCCGGACGGCACGGTGAGGCTGACGTCGTCCACCGCCGTGAGCGTGGTGTCGCCGTCGGGGTAGACGAGGGTGACGTTCTCGATGCGCAGGTCCATGCGGGGCTCCCTCAGCGGGCCGCGAGCGCGGCGTGCGGGTCGACACGGGTGATCTGGGTGATCGCGAGCCCGGCGCCGATCAGGCCGACGACGACGAGGATGACCGCGGGCAGCAGCGTCGTGGCCCAGCCGACGGCGACGGGCACCACCGACTGCAGGAGCACGGTGGTGACCCAGGCCAGCAGCGTGCCGAGGCCGACGCCGACGACGAGGATCACCAGCGCCTGGCCCAGTGCATCGCGCATCAGGTAGCGGGTGGAGGCGCCGAGCGCCTTCATCACCGCGACGTCGCCGCTGCGGCTGATCGTCCAGACGGTGAAGAACGCGCCGACGACGAGCGCGGCGATGCCCACCAGGAACACGACCATGAGCAGCAGCGAGCCGTGCTCGGAGGAGTAGGAGCTGATGGCCGACTGGGACGCGCGCACCGTCTGCGTGACGGTGCCGATGCCGTCGTCGGCGGCCGCGAGGGCGTCGTCGTCGCTCGTCGTCAGGGCGACGACCGTCGCGACCGTCGTCGGGTCCGCGCCGGGCGCGAGGTGTGCGCCCAGCTCCTGCCAGTCGGCCAGGCTCGTCCACAGCACGGGCGTGTGGGCGTACGCCGCGGTGACGTCGAGGACGGCGCCCACGGTGACGTCGAGCGTGCCGATCGACAGCGTGTCGCCCGCCTCGGCGCCCAGGGCGTCGGCGGCGCCCGACGAGAGGAGCGCGCTGCCGTCGGCGACGTCCGCGTCGCCCGAACCCTCGGGCAGCAGTCCTGAGCCGGGTTCGATGCCGAACGCGGTGACCGCTGCGGTCGTCGTCGTCGACGTAGCCCGTACCTGCGCGATCCCCAGCGGCTGTGCCGAGCTGACGCCGTCGACCTTGCCCCACGCCTTCCACTGGTCCTGCTCCACCTGGGAACCCGTGAACGTGGGGCCGCCGCCCGGGCCGGACGGCGGGGCGTCCGCCGCGACGGTGAACGCGAGGTGGTCGGCGGGCAGGCCCGTGACGGCCGACGTGGAGTCCTCGCCCAGGCCTCTCGTCAGGGACGCGAGGAACACGACCAGGTACGTGATGAGCACGATGACGGTCGCCATGAGCAGGAACCGCCCACGAGCGAACCGCAGGTCACGCAGCGCGACGAACATGAAGCCCCCGGGTGTGCGCGGTCAGGTGACACCACCTTGCACCGTCGAGGACCTCGATGCCCGCCCGGCATGCCGCGAGTCGTTCAGCGCACCCGCAACGTGCGGCTCGACGAGCTTGCCGGCGTCAGGCATGACGCCGAGCTGCCGGTCGGGGTGAACGTGGCCGAGACCTTGTAGGTCCCGCGCTTCAGCTTCGGCAGCACGACCGTGACGCGGTTGTTCGACTTCGGGGTCATCTTCACGACGACGGACCTCGAGCCGTAGCGCACCTTGACGGTGCCTCGCGGGCCGACCTGGCCGGTGACCTTGACGACGACCTTCGCGCGCGACGAGCTGCGGACCGATCGGTCCGCCAGCGTCGCGGTGACGGTCGGCCGAACCCGAGGGACGAGTCCCGTCGCGAGATCGAACGCTGCGGACGCGTACCCGGGGCGCGAGACGACGACGTGGGCGCGGATCCGCTTGGACGTGTCGGACAGCGAGAGCTTGTACGACGACGTGTGGTTGTCGGCTGCGGTGATGCTGCCCGAGGTCCAGGTGTACGTGAACCGGACGCCGGGAACGTTCCACGTCCCCGGATCGATCTTCAGCGTGGAGCCGACGCGGACGGCACCACTGAACCGAGGGGCGACGAGAGCACGCGGCGCTACGCCAGGAGCGACCGCGACGGTGTCGGTCGCGACTCCGATCTCGTGCCCGGGCATGTTCCCACGCACGACGAGCTCGACCATGGAGTTGGCCTGGGCCGCGGCGAGTGTCAGAGACGGGCCGTGGCCGAGGGTCCGTCCCTCCGATGTCCAGGTGTAGCTGATCGTCGTGCCTGGCTGCGCTCCGGTCTGAACCGCCGCGAGACGCGAACCGACCCGCGCGACACCGCTGATCCTGGCCGTCATCGTGGGCGCCGCCCCCAGGCTCACAGGTGCCCAGGTCTCCGAGCCGTAGGTGCCGTCGAGGCGGTTGGGCGCCGTCGCGGTCACCTGCACCCAGACGTACTTGCCGAGATCGTCCGGCGAGACGCGGTAGGTCGAACCCGCCGCGTTCGTCGTCACCGTGCCGTGCGCGAGGTCTTCACCCGAGTGCCAGCTGTAGGACACCGTGACGTCCTCGTCGCTCCAGGTCGGCGCCGCGAGCGTCAGCAGGTCACCGACGGCAGGGGCGCGATCGATGGTCGGCTTCGTCCCCGTCCTGTACAGCGACTGCCAGACCACGGCGTCGGCTCCGGTCGCCGGCGCAGTGACGGAGACGGCGGCCGCTGCCGGCACGACGTGGGCACCGGTCTCACCCAGGCATCCGGCGTCGTTGCCCATCCCGGCACTGACGCAGACGGTGTAGGACGCGCCGGCGCGAAGCCCGTCGATCGAGTAGGACCCGTCGCTCGCGTTGTAGGCGACCCGCCTCCGCTCGCCGTGGGTGGCGCTCGCCACGACCGTCCACCGGGTGTCGCCGCTGACCAGCGGCCGCTCGGCGTAGCGGAGCGTCCCCTCGATCTTCGCGACCTGGTCGAGCGCGACGTCGACCGTCGCCCCCGCCCGCACCGGCGCAGCGTCGGTGTCGAGGTCGGAGGTCGTCCCCTCGGACGTGACCCAGCCTCCGACGTACGCCGCGCCCGTGTACGCCATGAGCTGGAGGGGATAGGAGAGGTCAGGATCGAGGCCGCGGATCGTGAAGCTGCCGTCCAGGTCGACAGGCGCGGAGCGGGACCCGTCAGCGCCGACGTCACCCGCCTGGACGCTGAGTCGCGAGAAGTCCTCGCTCTCGCCGACGAGGTGTCCGGTGATGGTCGCGGCGGGCCGCAGGTCGAACCTGCCGAGGTCGGCGGGGGCGCGCACCGCGATGGCCTGGGCGCGCGTCGGGACCAGGGTGTCGCCCGCGACGTAGCCGCCGACGTAGTCCGAGCCGTCGACCTCGATCTCGATCACGGGGCTGCCGACCGGGCCGCTGCGTGGCCAGCTCGCGACGAACTCGGCGACGCCGTCGACGGTGCGCACGCTCGACCAGCCCCACGAGTCCCCGTTGGAGTCGACGACCCGGGTCGTGATATGCGTCGCCTCGTCGGGAATCGTGACCTGGTAGGTGATCGGATCGGTGCTCGTCTCGTCTGCGCCCGCGGGTGCGACGGCACCGGTAGCGACCAGTGCGGCTAGAGCGAGGGTGGTCGTGGCGCGGGAGATGCGGCGGATGAGGGGCACTGTCGTCCTGTCTTCGGGGTGCCTCCTGCATCGGCACGCGCACATTGTGCCTTGAACGGGCCCCCGGCCCCCTACGCCGACGGCGATCCCGCGGGATCGATCGCGGCCTGCAGCACCTGAACCAGCGCTGGCCGGACCACCTCGGCGGGCAGGGCCTCGAGCGTGGCCATCACGCCGGCCAGCTCGTCGGGCAGCCCTTCGGTGAGCACGCGCGCCACCAGCCCGGGGTCCGGGGCGGGCGACGGGACGCCGCGGACCTCGTCGGCCGCCTGGACGAGCACGGCCGCGAGCTCGGCGGCCACCGAGTCGGACACGGCTGTCAGGGTGAGGTGCGCCGTCCGGGGCAGGACCGTGCCGCCCGGTTGCGCCATCGCTGGCTGAGACTGCGCGAGCCAGCCGTGCCGGCGCAGCGCGTCGACGAGGCGGAACGGGTCGACGCCACCGTCGTCGGCGAGCGCGAGCAGCGGACCGGTCGGCGAGCCGACCACCCGCAGGCCGGGGATCGCGTCCGCCGCGTCCCGGACGACGTCCACCGCCGACCGCGTGCGCGCCACCAGCTCCGCGTACCCCGAGTCGCCCAGCGCCTCGCCGATCGCCCACGCCGCGGCCATCGCGCCGGCGGCGCGCGACCCCAGCACGGTCGGGTTCACCACCGGGTAGCCCGGCCACGCCGTCGTGGCGAAGTACTGCGCGGCGTGCCGCTCGCGTCCGCGGTGCAGGACCACCGACGCGCCCTTCGGGGCGTAGCCGTACTTGTGCAGGTCGGCCGAGAGCGACGTGACGCCGGGCACGGCGAAGTCCCACGCCTCGAGCTGCCCCCACCACGGCAGGACCCACCCGCCGATGCAGGCGTCCACGTGGCACGCGACGCCGCGCGCCGCGGCACCGGCTGCCACCTCGGCGACCGGGTCGATCACGCCGAACGGGTAGCTGGGTGCCGAGACGACGACGAGCGCGGCCCGGTCGCCGAGCTCGTCGAGCGCCGTGAGCAGCGCGTCGGCCGAGGCCTGCCCGGACTCGACGGAGACCGGGACGGCCACCACGTCGAGGTCCAGGTACTGGGCCGCCTTGTGGAATGCCGGGTGGGCGGTGGTGGGCAGGACGATCGCGGCCCTCGCACGGGCGCGGGCCGGGTCGGCGGCACGCCACAGCTCGCGCGCGGCCTTCACCGCGAGGATGCACGACTCGGTGCCACCGGACGTCACGGAGCCCACCACGTCGTCGCCACCGTGGAAGAGGTCCCTGGCCCGCCCGACGAGCGAGCTCTCGAGCGCCGCCACCGAGCGGAACGTCGTCGGGTCCAGGCCGTTGACCGGCAGGAACGCGGTCGCGGCCTGCTCGGCGAGGCGGTTGAGGTCGGCGCGGCCGGAGTCGTAGACGTAGGCCAGGACGTGGCCTCCGTGCGTGGGCGGGTCGGTCGCCCGCAGCTCGGCGAGCTCGGCGAGGACGTCGTCAGGGGAGCGGGTCATGCGGGAACCTCCGTGCGGCGGTCGACGACGTCGGCCGTGAGTCGGTAACGGGCGAGCGGGACGAGGCTGAGCGCGACGAGCACCGCGGGCAGCAGGGAGAACGCGACGACGATGCCGGTCAGGGCCGAGCCGGGCTGGGCGGCGACGTCGTCGCCCGTGCGGGACACGAAGCCGGTGACCGCCAGCAGCCCGAGCACGAGCGTGGGCCCGAGCGCGAGACCGGCCGTCTCGCCGGCGGTCCAGACGCCGCCGAGGACGCCCGCGCGGTCGGTGCCGCGGGTGCGGGCGTCGACCGCGGCGACGTCCGGGAGCATCGCCAGGGGGTACAGCTGCATCCCGGCGTAGGCGACGCCTGCCAGCGCCACAGGCACGTAGACCCACCCGCCGGCTGCTCCGCGCAGGAAGAGCAGCGAGAGCGCGCAGGCCGCGAAGAGCGCGGACGCCCCGACGAGTGCGCGCTGCTTGCCGATGCGGCCGGCAAGCCTCGTCGCCAGGGGCATGACCAGAAGAGCCGGCGCGACCAGCGCGACGAACAGGTAGGTGACGGCTCCCTCGTCGCCGAGCGTGTAGGTCGCGACGTACTGGGCCGCGGCGAGCATCGCGCCGGTGGCCAGGGCCTGCAGGACGAACGTCGAGAGCAGTGCGCGGAACGCGGGCAGCTCGCGCAGCGCGGCGATCCCCGCGCGGAACGCGTCGCCCCGCCGCTGCGGGTCCGGTGCGACGGAGGCGCTCTCGACGACTGCGTGCCGCGGCGCGGTCCACCAGGCGGCGAGCATGCCGAGCCCGATCACCACGCCGCAGACGACCCCCATGACCGCGTACCCGGCCCGGCCCCCACCCGCGGCGTCGCGGACCAGCGGCCCGCCCGCGCCGAACGCGAGGATCGCGACGGCCAGGACCGCGATCCGGGGAGCGAGCAGGCGCGTGCGGGCGGCGTAGGTCGGCGCGATCTCGGCGGGCAGCGCGATGTACGGGACCTGGAACAGGCTGAAGGCGGTCGCCGCCGCGATGAACGTCACGACGACCCACGCCGCCGCCCACGGGCCGTCGAGCGCACCGGGCGCCGCGAAGACCGCCGCGAACAGCACCGGCAGCGTGAGCGCACCCGCCAGCAGGAACCGGCGACGTGACCCGTGCCGTGCCGCCGAGGCGTCCGACCTCGCCCCGATGAACGGGTCGATGACCACGTCCCAGATCTTGGGGACGGTGACGACGAGCCCCGCCACGCCGGCGGCCACGCCGACCGTGTCGGTCAGGTAGTAGGCGAGCACCAGGCCGGGGAGCGTGCCGAAGCCGCCTGTCCCCACGGATCCCAGGGCGTAGCCGACGACGGTGCGTCGGGGGATCGGGGCGTCGCCGTCGTCCATGGCGCGCATCATGCCTGCCGCGCGCGCCAGACCAGACCGAGGCACGCCGTCAGCTCATCCCGTGGTCGGCCAGGACGGCGGCGACACGGCGGATCGAGCGAGGGATCCCTCGCTCGTCGGCTAGAACCCGTCGACGTACAGCCACCCGCCCTCGCGGACGAACCGGCTGCGTTCGTGCAGCCTCCCGCGCACGCCATCGGCCACGTAGTGCGCCACGAACTCGACCTCGCCCGTGTCGTCCCACGGCCCGCCGCCCACGACGTCGAGGATCACGAGCCGGCGCCAGTCCAGGTCCGGCTCGATCGTGAGCGTCCGAGGTCGGGTGGACGGGTGCCACGTGCGCACGAGATGAGCCGTGTCGCCGACGACGAACGCGGTGTACCTGGAGCGCATCAGCGCCTCTGCCGTCGGCGCCGGGCGACGGACGTCGAGGACCGGTCGGCAGCAGACGCCGAACGGCGCGGTGCCGCACGGGCAGGGTGCGTCGTCGTCGGGCAGGTCGGGCGCGTCAGCCACGGCGGTCGCGCAGCCCGAGCCGCTCCAGGTGCGCCCCGGTGAAGACGCCCTCGGGGTCGAGCCGCTCGAACAAGGCGCGCGCGTCGGCGAGCCGCGGCGTCACCCGTGCGACGGCCTGCGGCGACATCCCGTGGAACTTTCCCCAGTGCGGCCGGGCGTCGAACGGCGCGAGCGCCGCCTCGAGCTCGGGCAGGAGCGCGCGGACGGCGTCGGGACGGTTCCGCCACGTGAAGTGGATCGCGAGGGCGTCCCGCTCGTAGGCGGGGCTCAGCCACAGCTCGTCGGCCGCGACCGTGCGCAGCTCGCTGATGAGCAGCACGCGCGCGATCCGCGGGGCCCGCGCGCGGACCGCTCGGAGCGCGTCGGCGGCCACCCGGCGCTCGACGAAGTACTCCGTCTGGATCTCGTCGCCGTTGCTCGGAGTCGAGTCGAGGCGGAAGTGCGGCAACCGCTGCGACCACGGCCCGGGCAGCCCACCCTGGGGCGTGAGGTTGTCCTCGCTCCCGGCGACGAGACGACCCTCGGAGCTCGGATCGGGCGCCACGCCGTACCAGCGCGCGGGCACGTCGTCCCCGCCGTCGAGCCGGGTCTTGCGCCACGTCTGGTCGAGGGTCGGCTCGTCCCACGTCGTGAAGACGCTGACGCTGTACGCGGCGCCCGTGAGGGCGTCGAGGTCGTCCAGCAGCGCCGCCCAGGGCAGGCCGTGGAAGACGTCCTGCCGCACGTCGAACGTCGGCTGGACGTCGAGGGTCACGCGCACCACGATCCCGTAGGCACCGAGCCCGACGACGTACCCCTCGAAGTCGGCATCGCCGCGGGTGACCGTCGTCAGGCCTCCTTCGGCGTCGACGTAGGTCAGCGCGCGCACCGCGGTGGACAGGGCGCCGTTGCCCTGACCCGACCCGTGGGTCCCCGTCGCGATCGCCCCGCCGATCGAGATGTGCGGGAGCGAGCCGAGGTTGTGCAGGGCCCAGCCACGCTCCTCGAGCCAGGTCGCGAGCACGCCGTACCGTGTCCCGGCGCCGACCGTGACCGTGCGGGCGCTCTCGTCGAGCACCGGCTCCGCCGCGATGCCCGTGACCGTGACGAGCGTCCCCGTGGTGTCCGCGAGGTCGTTGAAGGAGTGCCGGGTGCCCAGCGCCCGCACCCGCCCGCCGGCCGCGACGACATCGCGGACGTCGTCGATCGTGCGCGCCTCCACCAGCCGCGGTGCGGTGAAGGTGTACGTCCCGGCCCAGGTGCTCGTGCTGCTCACGTCAGCGATCTTCGCTGCTGGTCGGCGCCCGCGCCATCGGCTGGGACGGCGTCCGCCTCGTCGGAGCCCGGAATTCCCGTGCGACGGCCCGGCCAGGGTCGGATGATCGGCTGTCATGGACCACTCAGCGATCTGGGGCGCCGACGTCGCCGCGAGCTACGACACCCCGGGCACCGGCATGTTCGCGCCCGAGGTCCTCGGGCCCACCGTCGACCGCCTGGTGGCGCTCGCCGACGGGGGCCCCGCCCTCGAGCTCGCGATCGGCACGGGTCGTGTCGCCGTCCCGCTGTCCGAGGCCGGCGTGCGGGTCTCCGGGATCGAGCTCTCGGAGCCCATGCTCGAACGCCTGCGGACGAAGGCCGACGAGGCGAGGATCCCCGTGGTCGTGGGGGACATGGCCTACGTCCGGGCGCCGGGGGAGTTCGCGCTCGTCTACCTGGTCTTCAACACGATCTCCAACCTGCTGACCCAGGACGAGCAGGTCGCCTGCTTCCGCAACGCCGCCCGCCACCTCCGACACGGGGGGCGGTTCGTCATCGAGCTGTGGGTGCCGGAGCTGCGTTCGCTCCCGCCGGGCGCAGGGGCGACCGTCTGGCACGAAGAGCCCGGGTACATCGGCCTGGACACCTACGACGTGCTGAACCAGCGGGTGGTGTCCCACCACTTCCGGTTCGGCGAGGGGACCCAGGCGTCCCTGGGCCGCAGCCCGCACCGGTACGTCTGGCCCGCCGAGCTCGACCTCATGGGGCAGCTGGCCGGCTTCGAGCTCGAGGCTCGGTGGTCCGACTGGGACGGGAGCGGCTTCACCGCGGACTCACGGTCGCACGTGTCGGTCTACCGCTTGGCCGGGTCAGGGTCGGCGACGGGCACCGACGCCGGTGACGCCGGCTCCTGACCGGTCCCGCGCCACGTCTCGATCACCCGCATGAGGTGGTAGATCACCAGGGCCGCGGCCGTGCCGAGCGCGATGCCCTCGAAGACGAGGTCGCCCGGCTTCCAGGTGAAGTTCGCGATGCCGACGACGAGCGCGACGGCGGCGGTCGTGAGGTTCTTGGGGTCGGAGAAGTCGACCTTGTTCTGGACCCAGATCCGCGCGCCGAGGATGCCGATCATCCCGTACAGCACGGTGGTCGCGCCGCCCAGGACTCCTGCGGGGATCGACGCGACGACCTCGCCGAACTTCGGCGACATCGAGAGCACCAGGGCGGTCGCGGCGGCGACCCAGTAGGCGGCCGTGGAGTAGACCTTCGTCGCCGCCATGACCCCGATGTTCTCGGCGTACGTGGTGGTGCCGGAACCGCCGCCGAGCCCGGCCAGCGTGGTGGCGAGGCCGTCGGACAGCAGGGCGCGGCCGGCGAGCGGGTCCAGGTCGCGGCCGGTCATGGCCGCCACCGACTTCAGGTGCCCGATGTTCTCCGCGATGAGAACGAGCACGACCGGGACGAAGAGGCCCAGGAGGGAGACGTCGAACGTGGGCGTGACGAAGTGCGGGAGACCGACCCAGTCGGCCTTGCGCACGCCCGCGAAGCTGACCTCGCCGCGCAGCGCGGCCACGCCGTACCCGACCAGGACGCCGACGAGGATCGACAGCCGCCCCAGGATGCCGCGGAAGAGCACGGTGCAGAGGATGATCGCGAGCAGCGTCACCAGCGCGGTGACGGGTGCCGCGCGGAACCCGCTGGTGCAGGACTCGACGATCGCCCCGTCGACGACCGCCTGCTGGCACGTCCCCCACGCGGTGGGCGCCAGGTTGAGCCCGATCAGCGCGACGATCGTGCCGGTGACGACCGGCGGCATGAGGGTATTGATCCAGCCCGTCCCGGCGACGTGCACGACGAGGCCGACGACGGCCAGGAGCAGGCCGACCACCACGATGCCGCCGAGCGCCGCCGACTGTCCGCCGGAGGCCGTGGCCGCGGCGATCGGCGCGATGAACGCGAACGACGACCCCAGGTAGCTCGGCAGCTGGTTGCGGGTGACGAGCAGGAACAGCACGGTGCCGATGCCCGAGAAGAACAGCGTCGTGGCGGGGGAGAAGCCGGTGAGCAGCGGGACAAGGAAGGTGGCGCCGAACATCGCGACCACGTGCTGCATGCCGATGCCGATGGTGCGCGGCCAGCTCAGGCGCTCGTCGGGAGCGACGACCTCACCCGGGGGGATCGTCCGGCCGTTGCCGTGCAGCTTCCATCCGATGCTCATGGGCTCGTCCTCGTCGTCGTGGCTGCGGGGTGACGCCGCGCGTGCAGTGCGGCGAGCCGGACGCTAGCAACGCCGCCGAGGGTTCCACCAGGGACGTCCGGCCTGGTGGACGTGCCGGTCGGGCCGTCGGGGCGCATGATCGAGGGAGCCGACCACGACGAAGGAGAGCACCATGACCGCAGAGCCCACCCCGACGCCCGCCGAGGACGACCGCCTGCACGCGGACGCCCCCGCCGAAGGGGCGGTACCGGGCAGCCCGGCCGAGTCGGCAGGCACGCGCGAGCACGCGAGCGACCCCGCCGAGGGCGCCGACGACGCCTGAGGAGCTGCGCTCGGCCTGACCGCACGACCCGGGTGGCGCTGCACGGAAGCGCGGCCCGATCCACCTACGCTGTGCGGCGATGATCACTCGTGCCGAAGCGGCGTACGTGGGCGCCCTGCGGGCATTCCAGAACCCGATGCTGGACCTGCTCCACAAGCGGCACGCGCCGCTCGTCGTGGCACTCCTGTCGGTCACCTTCACCGTCGACCGCCCGACCGTTCCCGTCGCCGACGCGCACACCGAGATCAGTGACGCGCTCGAGCAGCTGCGGGCGGCGGGGTACGACGAGTCGGTGCCCACCGGGTCGGCACGCGACCTGTGCCGGCAGTGGGCCGACGCCGGCTGGCTGGTCCGACAGGTCCTCGACGACGACGTCGAGGTCTACCGGCTCTCCGCCCACGCCGTCGGCGCGCTCGAGGTCGCCGGGCGCGCAGGTGGCGCCCGCGCCCGCATCTCGCACTCCCGGGTCCGCACGATGCTCGACGCCGTCGAGCGGCTCGCGCAGGACGCCGACCCCGACGTGCTGGTCCGCATGGCGCGGCTGGACGCGGAGATCCGCCGGCTGCAGCAGGAGCTGGCCCGCGTCCAGCGCACGGGCACGGTCGAGGAGGTCGACGACGAGCAGCTGCTCGAGGAGGCCGAGAACGTGCTCCACCTCGCGCGTGAGCTCCCGGCGGACTTCGCGCGGGTCGCCGAGTCGATCAAGGCGATGCAGCGCGACGTGGTCACCGCGCTGCGGCAGGACTCGCGCCCCACGGGCGACGTGCTGCGCGAGTACCTCGAGCGCGGCGAGCACGTGATGGAGTCGACGTCCGAGGGGCGCGCCTTCGCCGGTGCATTGCGGCTGATCGGCGACCCGCAGCGGCTCGACGAGCTCGCGACCCAGCTCGACGTCGTCCTCAGCCACCGGTTCACCCACCGGCTCCCGCCGCACCAGCGCACCGAGCTCCGCGAGATCGGCCGCCGGATCGAGCAGGGCCTCGACCTGGTGTTCGCTGCGCAGCGCGAGGCGTCCTACGTGATCACCGCGCAGGTCCGCAACCACGACCCGCTGCGCGACCGCCAGGTCGACGAGCTCCTGCGCGACGTGATGACGGGCCTGCAGACCTGGATGCCCGACTCACGCCGGGGCCAGCCCGTCGAGCCGTTGCGCCGGCTGCCCGTCGCGGAGGTCGACCACCTGCGCCAGACCGCCGGCGACCTGCGGCCCCCACGCCCACCGGCCCCGCTGACCGACTGGGACGATTCGGCCGACGTCGACATCTCCCAGGACGAGGCGCGCGCGTGGGGCGGCCCGCACTACGCCGACCTCGCCGAGCTCCTCGCGTCGTCCGCCACCGAGGCGGGACGCACGGACGTCGCCGCGGCCTTCAACGCCGCACCCGACGCGCTGCGCCGGCCGGTCGACCTGCTCGGGCTGCTGGAGATCGCCGACCAGCACGGCATGACCGAGACGGGCGAGCTCGCGTTCGTCGACGCGATCCGCCCGGACGGCACGCGCCGCCGGTTCGCGTTCGGCGGTGTCACCACCCAGACGACGAAGGACCACGGCGATGACTGAGACCACGGAAGCCCTCGAGCCCGAGACGGGGTTCATCGACCCCGTCCCGATGGAGGAGGACCCGGCCGAGCTGTTCGCCGGGGACTCCGGCACGCTCGACGCCGACGTCCGCCGCGTGCTCGTGCGCCTCCTGCAGCGCCGGTTCCTGCTCGCGGACCGCAACCGCGCGCAGTGGCGGACGCTGCTGGAGAACCAGCAGGCCATCGAGTCGCGGCTGCACGACCTGTTCGTGCACCTCGTCGTCGACCACGAGCGCGGCGTCGCGTACAAGAAGCAGGTGCGCTCGGCCGAGCTCGACGTGCCGGTGCTGCTGCGCGACGAGGCCTACTCCCGTGCGGAGACCCTCGTGCTCGTCCACCTGCGGACCGTGTACCAGCGTGAGCAGGGCGCGGGCGAGACCTCCGTGCGTGTGGACGTCGAGGACCTCGAGCGCACCGCGCTGACCTACTTCGACCCCGACGACACGAACGTCGCCACGACCCAGCGGGAGATCCGCGCGGCCGTGACCCGGCTCGCCAAGGAGGGCCTGGTCGACGAGGAGTCCGAGGGCCGCTACCGCGTGACGCCGCTGGTCGAGATCGTGCTGAGCAACGAGCGCCTGGGCGAGCTGCGCGAGTGGCTGGGCGAGCAGGCGCGCACCGAGCAGGAGGCTTCCCGATGACGATGGTCGACACCCTCTTCGGCCTGGTCCCTGCGACCTCGACCGGGCAGCAGTGGATCGCGAGCGAGCTGCAGCTCGTCAACTGGGGCGGCTACCACCAGCACCACCGGGTGCGTCTCGCGTCGACCGCGACGCTGCTCTCCGGCGGTTCGGGTTCCGGCAAGTCGACGCTGATGGACGCCTACATCGCGCTGCTCATGCCGCACACGACGCCCTTCAACGGTGCGTCGAACGGCGGCGTCGTGGGGCGGCCGCGCGGCAAGGACCAGCGCAACATCCTGTCGTACGCGCGCGGCAAGCTCGACGAGTCGCGGACCGAGGACGGCACGCGGCAACGGGTCCTGCGCGGCGACGGCGAGGACACCTGGTCGGCCATCGCGATGACGTGGGTCGACCAGTCCGGGACCTCGTTCACCGGGGTGCGGGCCTGGTACGTCCCGTCGGCGGCACGGACGCTGGACGACGTCGTCGCCGTCCGCGCCACCGCGGACGGCGCGTTCGACCTGCGGGAGCTCGAGTCCGCGGCGGCGCACCGGTTCGGCCGCGCTGCGGTCGCGGCGGCGGGGCTGACGCCGTTCGACACCGACCGCGACTTCACCGCGCGCCTGTACTCGACGCTCGGCATCGGCGCGTCCGGCGACGGCAGCAAGGCCGTCGCCCTGCTCGGCCGGATCCAGGCCGGGCAGCAGATCACCACCGTGGATGCGCTCTACAAGTCGATGGTGCTCGAGGAGCCGGACACGTTCGCCACGGCCGACGCCGTGGTCGAGCAGTTCGACAAGCTCACCGGCACCCGCGAGCAGATGATCACCGCGCGGCAGCAGGTCAACGCGCTCGAACCCATCCGTGCGAGCCGGGCTGCCATCACGGAGGCGACCGACCGCCTGCGGGTCATCGACCAGATCGGCACCTTTGACGACGAGGCCTCGCCGGCCGCCCTGTGGCGCCACGAGCGCCGGCTCGGCCTCCTGCGGTCGCTCGAGGAGGACGAGCAGCGACGCCGCCAGCAGGCGCAACGGCTCACCGCGGAGACGACGGCCCGGATCGCGGCGGCGAAGTCCGACCTCGACGGGGTCAAGGAGACGTTGTGGTCGTCGGGCGGCGACCGCCTCGCGCGCGCCCAGCGCGAGGTGGCCGGCGTCCGGTCCCGGCTGGACGACGCGCGGCGAGCGCGAGCGCGGCTGGACGACGTGCTCACCGCGCTCGACGGGGCGCGGGTGACCGGAGAGGCGGACCTGACGACCCTCGTGGGGCGCGCACGGGCGGCGCTGCAGGACCAGGGCACGAAGGCGAGCGCGCGGCAGGCGCTGTTCGACGCGATGTCCGAGAAGAAGGAGGCGGCCGCCGACCTGGCCGAGCTCGCGGCCGAGCGCGCAGCGGTCGTCCGGCGGCGCGACAACATCCCCGGCGACCTGCACGCCGCCCGGGCAGCGCTGGCCCAGGCTGCAGGGCTGACACCCGACGACCTGCCGTTCGTCGCCGAGCTGGTCGAGGTCCGCACGGAGCACGAGCCCTGGCGCGACGCGTTCAACCTGGCGCTGGGCGGCTTCGCCACGCTGATCCTCATCGACGTCGCGCACCTCGGCGCCTTCCGCAGAGCGATCGACGCTGTCCCGACCGCACGCCGGATCCGCTTCGAGGGCGTGCCGACGGGGCTGAGCGAGGACGTCGGCCTCGACGCGCGCACGCTGCCCGGCCGGCTCGACCTCCGCGGCGGGCCGTTCGCCGGCTGGCTGCGCAGCGAGCTGGCGCGGCGGTTCGCATTCGTCTGCGTCGACACCCCCGGCGAGCTCTCGCAGCACACCAAGGCGCTGAGCCGCTCGGGCCAGGTGTCCGAGGGTACGCACGGCGCGCACGGCGGTCAGGGCCGGGCCAACGTCCTGGGGTTCACCAACGCGCGCCGTCTCGCGCACGTGGACCAGCAGATCGCCCGCGCGCAGCGGCGTCAGGAGCTCGCCGAGCAGCGCGTGCTCGAGGCGGAGGCAGGTCTCGACCGGCACGACGCCGAGCGCCGCGCGTACGAGGCGCTCCTCGAGGTGACCTGGGCCGACGTGGACGTCGACGCGGTCGAGGCCGAGGTGGCCCGGTGGGAGCAGGTCATCACCGACGTCACCTCCGGCAACCCCGAGGTCACGCGACTGCAGCAGCGCTCCCGCGAGCTCGAGACCGCGATCGACCGGCTCACGCAGGACCTCGGGCGCGCGAAGGACGAGGTCGCCAGGCTGGACGCGGACTGGTCCGCGACCACCGATGACGTGGACGTGGCACAACGGGCGATCGACGAGGCGGACGTCGTCGTCGGAGCCGAGCAGCGTGCCTACCTCGAGGGGCTCCTCGGTGCGGCCGAGCCGCACGCCGGCGACGCCCCGGCGGAGGTCCTCGCCCGCGTCGACGCGGTGCTGGCCCGCGCGGGCGAGGTGCTCACGACGGACCGGCTCGCCGCGCAGCAGGTGATCGGCTCCGCGCGCGAGACGCTGCGCAGGACGTTCGAGACGTTTGTCGAGCGCTGGCCCGACCCGAACCTCGGCACCGACCCCGACGCCTCCTACGCAGACTTCGAGCGGATCCTCACCGAGCTCGAGACCAACGGGCTGCACGAGCTCGAGGCCGAGTGGCGCAAGAGCCTGCTCCGCCTGTCGGGCAACGACCTCACCGACCTGCACAGCGCGTTGAGCCGGTCCGTGCGGGAGATCAAGGAGCGGATCGGTCCGGTCAACGAGATCCTCGGTGACCTGCCCTTCGCGGACGACGACCACCGGCTGCGGATCGACGCGCGCGACACGCAGTCCGCCGTCGTGGCGCGGTTCCGCAAGGAGCTGCGCGACCTGCGCGAGCTGCTGGCCACGGAGGCGACCGACGCCGAGCGCGAGCGCCGCTACGTCCGCATGGCCAAGGTGATCGACCGCATCCGCCGCACCGCGCCCGACTACGCCGACCTGGTCGACGTGCGCAGGCACGTGCGGCTCAGCGCGGAGAAGGTCGACCTCGACGGCCGGCACGTCGCGCTCTACGACCACATCGGCGAGAAGTCCGGCGGCGAGTCCCAGGAGCTCGTCGCGTTCATCGTCGGCGCTGCCCTGCGCTACCAGCTCGGCGACGCGGGTGCCGAGCGGCCCCGTTACGCGCCGGTGTTCCTCGACGAGGCCCTGATCAAGGCCGACGCCCGGTTCACCGGGCGGGCGGTCGGTGCGTGGCGCGGGCTCGGCTTCCAGCTCGTCATCGGCGCACCGAACGACAAGTTCGGGGCGCTCGAGCCGCACGTCGACGTGAAGTACGTGGTGCTCAAGGACGCCGCCGGCCTGTCCCGGACGAAGCCCGTCGCGGGGGTCGCTGCTGCGAGCGGTCCTGCGTGACGAAGCGCCTCAGTCGGTGCCCGCGCCCGGCACCTTGTCGGTGACGTCCTCGTAGTCCTTGGCCGCCGGCAGGGCTGCGGGTGCGTAGATCAGCCGGACGACGCCGGTCGGGAAGACGTCGGAGCGCAGCAGGTGCAGGGGGTAGATCGGCTCGCCCTCGTCGAAGAGCCGCTCTCCCTTGCGCGCCGCGACGGGGTGCACGAGCAGACGCAGCTCGTCGATCAGCCCGGCGGCGAGCAGCTGCCGGACGATGGAGACGGACCCGGCGACGAGGATCTTGCCGATGCCCGGCTGCTCCTTCAACGCCGTGACGGCCTCGACGAGGTCACCCTCGACCCGCTCGACGCTGCGCCAGCCGAGGTCCTGCGTGCCGCGGGTCGCGACGATCTTGCGGGTGTCGCCGAGCTGTGCCGCGAACGTGGCGTCCTCACCGCCCGCGGCCTCCCGCTCGGGCCAGGCCCCCGCGAAGCTGTCGTAGGTCACGCGCCCGAGCAGCATGACGTCGACGCCCTCGTAGTCCTCGCCGACGGCGGCGCCCATGTTCGCGTCGAAGTAGGGGAAGTGCCATGCAGGGTCGATCTCGACGACGCCGTCGAGGGAGATGAACAGACTGGAGACGATCGTCGACATCGGGTCCTCCGGAGATCGGGTTCGGGTTCGCCACAGAACCTAGCCACAGGGTCGGACATTCCGCACCGCCGCGCGACACGCCGGGCACGGACCGGGCCGCAGGTCAACGCGTCGACCGCCGACACGGCGTCCGAGGTGCGACGAGCCGGTGGGGGAGCGTGCCTACGCTGCACGTCCGCAAGCCCCGCAACGGGCTGGTCCCGTCCCGTGGTCACGACCGCGCGCGGGCTGGTAGCAGGGCGACGCCGACCGTCGACGCCACCCCGAGGGACCCACCATGACCCACCCGCACCGCGCGCGCTCGCGCGTCGCCCGGGTCGGTCGTCGGCTGGTGGCGGTGGTGGTCGCACTCGCGGTCGTCGGCACGGTCGCGCTCGCGACCTCGTCCGCCGGTCCCGCGCTCGCGACGCCCGCGACGATCCGGGCCGGCGCCGTCAGCCACCACTCGTTCGAGCTCGCGTGGGAGCCGGTGAGGAAGGCGACGGGGTACACGGTCGCGGTGGCCACCGATCCCGCCTTCGCGCACGTCGTCTGGCGGTGGGGTCCGACGGGAGAGACCTCGCTGGACGTGCACGGTCCGGGGATCGACGAGGACACCACCTACTACGCCCGCGTGAGCGCCGTCGCCGACGGCAACGTCAGCCTGCCGACCGCTGCGGTGTCCGTGCACACGCCCTGGCAGGCACCCGGCAAGCCGGGGGAGCCGATCGCGACCCACGTCGACACGAGCGGGTTCACCGTCTCCTGGGCGCCGGCGGCCCGCGCCGAGCAGTACGTCGCGTTCGTCGCGACCGACCCGGACTTCACCGAGAACGTGCAGGAGCAGACGGTCACCGACACGGACCTGTCGGTCAAGGTGCGCGACGGCCGCGACTACTACGTGAAGGTGACGCCGCTGCGGAAGGGGCTCACCGCGGCCACGGTCACGACGACGGTCAGGACGCCGCTCAAGAAGCTCGGCAAGCCCGGGCGCCTGTTCGCCGAGCCGCTGTCGTCGTCCTCCCTGCGCGTGGCGTGGCCCGCGGCCAAGAACGCGACCGGCTACACGGTGCAGCTCCTGCGCAAGCCCGGGGCCAAGCCGTCATGGACGACGACGACCACCAAGCCGAGCGCGCTCCTCGAGGGCCTCAAGCCCGCCAGGTCCAAGCTGGGTCCGGTGTTCTACGTCAAGGTCGTCGCGAACCGGTACGGCCTGCGGCACTCGTCGTCCAAGACGGTCGCCGCGACGCTGCTGCCGGGCTCGACCAAGCGGGCGACGTCGTTCACGGCGCAGGTCTCGTCGTACAACCTGCTCAAGCCGAGCGAGACCGACGCGGAGCACCGCAGCTGGGAGAAGCGCTACGCGGCTGCGGCGACGTCGCTGCGCGGGCTCGACCTCGTCGGCCTGCAGGAGACGCCGTGGAACAAGTCCGACGGCAAGCGGCCCGTGCTGCGCGTCGCGGCCAAGGCGCACCTGGCGCTCGCTCGCCACCCCGGGTCGAAGAAGCCGTGCACCACGTCGAGCGAGCCGATCCTGTACAAGAAGTCGCGCTTCACGGTCCTGGACTGCGGTCGTCAGCAGCTCGCCGACAAGGGCCCCAAGAAGTGGGTCACCTGGGCGCTCGTGCGGGAGAAGAAGAGCGGCCGCAAGGTCTTCGTCGCCAACGCGCACCTGCTGGCGTACCTCGACGCGTCGTCGGCGGAGCCCAAGGTCCAGCGGATGCGCGTGCAGCAGGCCCAGCGCCTCACCCGCACGATCGCGAAGCACAACACGACGGGCTCGCCGGTGATCTTGGTCGGCGACCTCAACACCTATCCCAACCGGGCGGCGGTCACACCGATCGACGTGCTCGCCCGCAACGGCCTCGTGAGCGCCGAGCTCGTGGCCGCGAAGCGCATCGGCGCGGAGTTCGCCTCCTTCCACGGGTTCGCGGCAGGCAGGCTCAGCGGGCACCACTTCGACCACGTCCTCGTCGACCGGCAGTCCGAGGTGCTGACCTACCGAGTCCGGCACACCGACACGAGCCGCGCCCCGTCGGACCACTTCCAGATCCTGACGACCGTCGCGGTGCACTGAGGCGCCACGCAACCCTCACGGGGACTTCACCACATGCCCTGACCTGCGCACCTACGGTCCTGGGATGGCTGGACCACGTTCTCGACGGCGCCTCGGCGCGGCGGCCCTCGTCGTGCTCGTCGCCGGTCTGGCGGCGTGGCGGGCCGGGCTCGACGCGGCCGGTGACGCGCTCTACGCGGCGATGGCGGTGATCCTGGTCCTGGTGTGCGCGCCCCGCGCACGTGCGTGGGTGGCCGGTGCGGCGGCCCTCGGGTGGTGCGTGGTCGTCGAGCTCGCCCAGCTCACGGGCGGACCGGCAGCGGCGGTCGAGGCGGTCCCTGCGCTTCACCTGCTGCTCGGGACCACCTTCGCCGCGGGCGACCTCGTGGCGTACGTCGTCGGGGTGGGGGCCGTCGTCGGGCTTGACGCCCTGAGCGTGCGGGCCGCGGGTCGACGCGTCACGATCGAGGCGACGGAGGGAGCGGCGATGCCCAAGACCAAGCGCAGCGGCGCGGCGAAGCAGGACGAGATCCCGGCGACGCTGCAGCGGTCCGACGCCAAGGCGCAGCGCACGTTCGCGCACGCCTACGACGCGGCGATCGAGCAGTACGACGGTGACGAGGACGCGGCCCACCGGGTGGCGTTCGCCGCGCTCAAGCACACGCACGAGAAGGTCGGCGACAGCTGGCGCCCGAAGGACGAGCCCGGACCGTCCGACCGCCGGGCCGAGGAGGGCTACGGCTCGACGGCGCCGACCGCGGGCGGGGTCGACGCGAGCGCGACGAAGGAGCACCTGGTCGGCGTGGCGCGCGAGCTCGACATCACGGGGCGCTCGCGCATGACCAAGACGCAGCTGGTCGACGCGATCGACGCGGAGAACCGACGGCGCAGCCGCTAGCCGGATCCCACGACCAGCGGCGCGACCAGGAGCAGCGGCTCCGCGTCGAGGTCGACCACCTGGGACCGTGCGGGCGGCGTCTCGACGGTCTCGAACCGGACGGTCGCCTGACGGCCCCGCACGTGCACGAGCCAGCCTCGGCCGAGGTCAGGGTGCTCGACGTCGAGCCCGGGGCGGCCGTTGGACTCGTCGAGCAGCCGCGGTCCGGCCGGGACGTCGGGCGCCGGGACGCCGACGGGCGCGCCGACCTGGTCCTCGTCCCAGGCGAGCGTGAGCTGGGCGTGCGTCGACAGGTTGTGGAACGACACCCCGAGCAGGCGCACGGAGCTCGTGATGCCCGCGGCGCGCGCGGCCTGCTGCGCGGCAGCTCGGAGCTCGGCGGGCTCGGCGCTGGGTTGGGGGAGCGTCACGGAGCGCGTGACGGTGGTGAAGTCGGCGAACCGCACCTTCGCGACGACGGTGCGTGCCCCGCCGCCGTGGGCGTGCAGGCGACGCAGCGCCTCGTCGGCCACGGAGTCGATGGCCGCGGCGACCGTCTCGGTGCCGAAGATGTCCTCGGCGAACGTGCGCTCCGAGCCGACGGACTTGCGCTCGCCCGAGACGGCGACGGGCCGCTCGTCGATGCCGCGCGCCAGGCGGAACAGGTTGGTGCCCGACGACTCGCCGATCGTCATGGTCAGCACGTCGAGCGGCTGCCTGCGCAGGTCGCCGACGGTCCGCACGTCGAGCCGCTCGAGCGCCGCCATCGTGGCCGGCCCGATCCCCGGGACGGCTCGCGCGGGCAGGGGCAGCAGGAACGCGTCCTCGTCGGCGGGCTCGACGACCAGGAGCCCGTCGGGCTTGCCGGCGTCCGAGGCGAGCTTGGCGACGAGCTTGGTCCGGCCGAGCCCGATGGAGACCGCCAGCCCGGTCCGTTCCCGGATCCGGGCCCGGACCTCCGCCGCCGCCGTGGCGGGGTCGTCGGCGTACGGACCTGCCTCGAGGTCGACGAACGCCTCGTCGATGCTCACGGGCTCGACCAGCTCGGACAGCGTCGCCAGCTCGGCCATGATCATGCGCGAGTAGGCGCCGTACGCCTCGAACCGGGGGAACAGCACGGCAGCGGCGGGCACGAGCCGCCGCGCACGGCCCATCGCCATCGCCGAGTGCGCGCCCGCGCGCCGCGCCTCGTACGACGCGGTCGAGACCACGCCCCGCGGCCCGGTGCCGCCCACGAGCACGGGCCTGCCCCGCAGCGACGGCTTGTCCCGCTGCTCGACTGCGGCGAAGAACGAGTCGGCGTCCGCGTGCAGCACCGTCGCGCGACTGCGCAGGCGCGACGCGTCGGCCAGCCGCTCGGGATCCACGCCCTCACTCTGCCTGACGACGGCGACAGGACTCAGGTGGCGACCGCGGGGTGGCGGGGGTCGTCGACCCGGACGACGAGATCCGCGACGCCGGTCGGGTCGGCCCGGGCCTCGTAGAGCTCGAAGGCCTCGAGCGTCCAGGCGTCCTCGGGCGGGGTGCGTCGTGCGAGCGTCGCGGGCCGGACCGTGAGGTGCACGCTCAGGTCGAACGGCAGGCCGCGGCCGAGCAGGGTCGAGCCGTCGACGACGAGCACGGCGCTCTCGGGCGCCTGGTGGTAGTCCGCCCGCGTCGCGCGGTCACGCACCGGGTCCCACAGGCTCGGCAGGAATCGGCCGGTGCCGGTGGTCGCGAGCGGATCCAGCACCTCGCGGCTGAGCGCACCCTCGTCGAGCCAGTCCTCGAGGTAGGCGAGGGCGTCGTGGTGGCCGTGCTCGAGGCGCAGGGATGCGGGCCGCCAGAAGCCCGACGCGGGAACACGCAGAGCGGCCCGACCGGCGGCCCGCAGCGGGTCGACCAGCGCGTCGGCGAGCAGTCCGGGCGCGGTTGCCGGTGCGCCGTCGACGACCAGCCGCACCCGCCCGGGCCGCGCGGCAGCGAGGCCGACGATGCGGGCGACGAGCGCATCGGGGGTCGTCGGCTCCACGGGCATCCCGCCAGTCTGCCGCGCCCGGAAGTCAGGACCAACGACTCGTCGTGGATGCTGACGCCTGAGATACCTGTCGAGATCAGAATGCACGACAACGAGTCCACCAGGGGGCCGAACCCGTGATCGCTCGTCGCCCTCGGCTCGCTCATCAGCCTCGCCGGCCTGGACATGGCGTCGCCCGCCGCCGTGGACGCCACGCCGAGATCTGACTCCGCACGCACGGCAGGGCCGCCCCAGGTTCGGGGCGGCCCTGCCGTGCGTCTCGGGTCAGCCCGAGTACACCTCGTACTCGGAGAGCTGACCCGCGGGCCAACCTGTGTTGCCGGTGAACGTCAGGCGGACGTAGCGCTTGGACGAGGGCGTCACCGCGATCGTCACGGTGTTCGCCGACGACGGGTTGAACACGTACCCGGCGGACGCCTTGAGCGTGCTCCAGGTCGCGTTGTCGGTGCTGCCCAGCACGCTCACGGTCTGCGTCCGCGTGGCCCAGGCGGCCGCGGGCGGCAGCTTGAGCACGACGCGGCCCACGGTCTGCGACGAGCCGAGGTCGACCGTCAGCGTCTGGGGGAACGCGTTGTTCGGGCTCTCCCAGTAGCTGTTCACGTTGCCGTCGACCACGTTGCCCGGCCCGTAGACGTCCGCGTAGGAGCCGCTGACCTGCTTGCCCGCCGCCAGGTTCACGGTGGTCGGCGGGGTCGTCGGCGTGACGGTGGGCGTGGGCGTGGGCGTGGGGGTCGGGGTGGGCGTCGGCGTCGGGGTGGGCGTCGTGCCCGTGCCGTAGACCTCGAACGACGACAGCTGCGCAGCGGGCCACCCGGAGTTGGCGGTGACCGTGACGCGCACGTACCTGGCCGTGCCGCTGGCCGGGATGCTCACGCGGTTACCGCTCGCCGGGTCGAACGAGTACGACCTCGACGCGGCGAGCGTGCTCCACGACGATCCGTCGGAGGAGCCGAGCACCGCGAGGGTCTGGTTGCGCTGACCCCAGGCCGACGGCAGCGCGAGCTCGACCCGTTGCAGCGCCGTGGCAGCGCACAGGTCGACGGTCACCGACTGCGGGAACGCGCTGTTGGCGCTCTCCCAGTACGTCGACGAGTTGCCGTCCACGGCGTTGCCGGGCCCGTAGCTCTGGTTCGTGCTCGTCGCGGTCGCGGCCTTCCCGCGTGCGAGGTCACCCGTGCCGGCGTTGCACGCCGGCGGCTGGGTCGGCGTCACGGTCGGGGTGGGCGTCGGGGTGGGCGTCGGCGTCGTCGGGGGCGTCGTCACCGGCGGGCTCGTCGGGTTCGTCGTGCCACCCGAGTAGACCGGCGTGGGCCACGGACCGCAGTAGGGCGTGGCCGGGAAGAAGCCGGAGTTGCCGCTGCCGACCAGGTTGATCCCGGTGTTGACCGAGCCCTGGCAGCTGTACAGCGGGTTGGAGTAGCCGATGTTCTTCGCGACGACGTTCTCGAAGTTGGCGACGAACGCCGCCTGCGCCTGGATCGCGAAGGTGCCGGCCCCGTCGATGTTCACGTTCTTGAAGTTGACGGTCTTGGTCGACCCCTCGATGAACATGATCGCCGCGTAGGAGCTGTCCAGGATGTTCGCGTCGGTCACGTTGATCGTCGCGTTGATGGGCTCGTTGAGGGCCGAGAACCACAGCGCCCCGACGCCGAACTGCCAGTTGTAGTCGGAGTTGCCGGCGCGGATGAACGTGTCGCGGGCGACCGTGATCGTGCCGCCGATCGCCGCTGCGCCCTGCACGCCCGGGTACCGGTTGGCGATGTGGATGCCGCCGCCGTTGCTGATGGTGTCCGCCACGACGTTGTCGCTCACGGTGATGTTCGTGCCGCCGTAGATCGCGATGTTGTTCGCGAGGATCGGCAGGATCACGGTGTTGAACGTGTACGAGTTGTCGTGCTCCGCGGTCTCGGCCCACTGCGCGATGCCGTCGTCACCCGTGTTGCGGATGAAGTTGTTGGTCGCGACCGAGTTCGTGACGCCCTGGTGGAAGTTGATGCCGTCGGCCGTCTGGTCGAGGATCCGGCTGTTCTTGATGGTCAGCCGGTCCATCGGGCCGTCCATCCACGCACCGACCTTGGTGTGCTGCATCCACACCGAGTCGATCGTCGAGCTGCTCATCGCCCCGCCGAACGCGTTGACCTGGTCGTTGTCGTTGCGCTCCTTGACCTCGCCGAGCACGGCCAGGTTGCTCACCGTGACGTTGGTGCTCGGGCCGCCCTGGCCGACGTACTTGCCGTAGATGCCGACGCCCGCGCCGGTCAGCTCCGAGTACCACTGGCCTGCGCCGGTCAGCGTGACCTTGTCGACGATGATGTGGCTGGTCACCCTGAACCGGCCGGACGGCACGTACACCGTCCTGCCCTGCGCGGAGCCCGCGTTGACGGCGTTCTGGATCGCCTGGGTCGCGTCTGCCGCACCGGTCGGGTCGGCGCCGAAGTCCGTGACGACGTTGAGCGAGCCGGCCGGCTGCCCGAGGGGAGCGCCGACGAGCTCGAAGTCCGCGAGGTCCACGGTGAACGTGGGGGACTGCGCGGTCGAGGAGACCTGGAAGCGGACCTTGGTGCCCGCGGCCAGCGTCGAGCCGAACATCATCCGGGTCTCGTCGTAGAAGTGGTGGGGGAACGTGTCGCCCGGGTTGTTGTTGAACGGGTAGCCCCCGTAGTACCAGCCGTAGCGCGACGTCACCGGCAGGTCCTTGACCTTGGTGCCGTTGACGAGCACGGCGGCCGTCGCGTCGCGGCCCGTGCCCGCGGCGTTGTCGGGCAGCGAGTAGCGGAAGTCGACCGAGTTCGCGGGCTTCGTCAGCGTGAACTCGACGTACTCGCCGACCGCGTCGAGCGTGACCGCTCGTCGGCCCGACGCCTCCGACGGCAGCGTGCCGTAGAGCCGGTTCGGTCCGATGAGCGTGCCGTTGGTGACCGCGTCCTCGGCCTCCTGCTCGACGAACGGCACGGTCGCGCCGCGCCCCGGGATGCCGACAGGGGACAGGGACAGCGGAGCGGCGGCCGACGCCGTGGTGGCGCCGGTGCCGACCGCGACGAGCGCGCTCGCGACGAGGGCCGCCGCGGCGACTCCCGCGGCCACGACGCGCAGCGGTCGGGTGCCAGGGGTGGGGGGTGGGACGGGGGCGTGACGACTCACGATGCGGACCTCTCTGTCCGACGTGCCGGCGGGACCGTCGTCGGTCGGCCGGCGAGTGAGGGCCGGGCGCGCGGCGCGAGCCCGGGGTGCGGTCAAACCGTACATATCCCGACAGGAGCCCGCAAGATGTCGACAATCAGGCGAAAGACGGGCCGATCAGCGCGTGGTTTCTCGGACCGCACGCTCGACCACGTCGGCGAGCTCGTGGAAGTACGAGCCGCCGAACAGCAGCGCGTGCACGCCCAGCGGGTACACCTGGTGCAGCGCGACCCGGTGCCGCCATCCGCTCCGCAGCGGGGCGACCTCGTCGTACGCACCCAGGACGTCGTCGAGGTGGGCGAGCCCGAACAGCGCCAGCATCGCGAGGTCGCTCTCGCGGTGACCACCGTGCGCGGCGGGGTCGATCAGGGTCGCGCCGTCCGCCGTCCACAGCACGTTCCCGGACCAGAGGTCCCCGTGGACGCGAGCGGGCGGCTCGTCGTCGTCCAGGTGACCAGTGCGCAGGCGCTCGCTCAGGATCGCGAGACCCGGCATGGCGATGCCCACCTCGCGCAGGTCGCAGTCCAGTGGGGCGAGCCGGCACGCCGCCAGGAACGGCCCCCACTGCGCGAAGTGCCCGGCCGGCATCGTCAGGGGCGAGTCGAGCGGCCCGAAGAACCCGTCCCCGACCCATCCGGGCGGCCCGGCGCCGAACGCGGGCGCCCCCGCAGCGTGCGTCACGGCCAGCCCGGCTCCGAAGGCACGCGCCGCCTCGCGGGTCGGGGCGACGGGCTCGAGGCGGCGCAGGTCCAGGTGGTCGTCGCCGGCACCCAGCACCTCGACCACAGGCGCGCCTCCGGCGGCGGCCAGCCAGCGCAGCCCCGCTGCCTCGCACGCGAAGAAGCCCGCGGGCGCCCCCGGACGCTGCTTGCGGTAGACCGCCACGACGACCCCCCTCGTCGCGTCGATCATCCCGCTCCCGTCACCCGCGCGCGAGGGGGCGGGAGCAGCGATGCTGGACCGATGACGAGCATCGGCATCCCCCGTGAGACCAAGAACCGTGAGTACCGGGTGTCGTTGACGCCGGCCGGGGCGCACCACCTGGCGCTCGCGGGGCACGACGTGCTCGTCGAGGCGGGTGCCGGCCTCGGGTCCGCGATCCGCGACGACGAGTACGAGGCGGCAGGCGCGAGGATCGTCGGCACCGCCGAGGAGGCGTGGGCCGCCGACGTCGTCTGCAAGGTGAAGGAACCCGTCGGGCCCGAGCACGGCCTGCTCCGCGCGGGCCAGGTCCTGTTCACCTATCTCCACCTGGCAGCCGACCGGTCGACGACCGACGCGCTGCTCGCCGCGGGGACCACCGGGATCGCCTACGAGACGGTCCGGGCCGCCGACGGCTCCCTGCCGCTCCTCGCCCCTATGAGCGAGGTCGCCGGGCGGCTGTCCACGCAGGTCGCGGCGTACCACCTCATGCGCAACGAGGGCGGGTCGGGGCTGCTGCTCGGAGGTGTCCCGGGTGTCGACGCGGCACGCGTCGTGGTCCTCGGCGCGGGTGTCGTCGGCCGGCACGCCGCGCAGATCGCGGTCGGCATGCGGGCCGACGTGACGATGCTCGACCTGTCGATGCCGCGGCTGCGCGAGGTCGACGCCGAGTTCGGCGGCCGCGTGCGCACGCTCGCCTCGAACGCCTGGACGCTGGCGCGCGAGGTCGCGGACGCCGACGTGGTGATCGGTGCGGTGCTGGTGCCTGGTGCCAAGGCACCCAAGCTCGTCACGGACGAGCTCGTCGCCCGGATGCGGCCCGGCTCGGTCCTCGTCGACGTCGCCGTCGACCAGGGCGGCTGCTTCGAGTCCACCCGGCCGACCACGCACGACGAACCGACGTTCCGCGTGCACGACGCCCTGTTCTACTGCGTCGCGAACATGCCCGGCGCCGTGCCCGTGACGTCGACCCACGCCCTGACCAACGTCACGCTGCCGTACCTGTCCGCGCTCGCGGACACCGGCTGGAAGGCGGCGCTCGCCGCCGACCCCGCCCTCGCCGGCGGGCTGACCACCCACGCGGGCGCGCTGACCAACGAGGCCGTGGCCCGCGCGCACGGCTACCCGTTCACGGACCCCGCGACCGTCCTGGCCTGAGGTCTGCCCCGGGCAGAACTGCTCGCCTCGGGAGGCGGGCACCTCTACGGTCGAGACCATGGCGACGGCGCTCGTGATCGGTGGCAGCGGACAGATCGGCCGGGCGGCGGTCCCCGCCCTGGTCGCGGACGGCTGGGACGTGCGGGTGCTGACACGCGGGTCGCGGGCCGTCGACGCGGTGCAGGCGGCGGGCGCGGTGGCGGTGGCCGGCGACAGGCACGACGCGGACGCGCTCGCACGAGCGCTGCGCGGCGGTGTCGACGTCGTGGTCGACGTCGTGGCGTACGACGACCGGGACGCCGACGCGCTGCTGGCGCGCGCCGCCGAGATCGGCTCGGCCGTCGTGGTGTCCAGCGCGGCCGTGTACCTCGACGACCGGGGCGACGGCTTCGAGTCGGAGACGTTCGGGACCTTCCCCGTGCCGATCGGCGAGGACCAGCCCACGGTCGGGCCGGGGCGCGACTCCTACGCGACCGGCAAGGTCGCGCTCGAGCGGGCCTGGGCTGCCTCGAGCGTCCCGACGACGATCCTGCGGCCGGGCGCCATCCATGGTCCGGGCTGCGTCCAGCCCCGCGAGTGGGTCTTCGTCAAGCGCGCGCTCGACGGCCGTGACGTGCGGGTCCTGGCCTACGACGGTGAGAGCCGGTTCCACACCACGGCCACGGCGGTGCTCGGCGAGCTCGTCCGGCTCGCGGCGGCCTCGCCCGCGCACCGGGTCCTCAACGCCGTCGACCCGGAGGCGCCGACGGTCGCCGAGATCGCGACGCTCGTCGACGGCGTGATGGGCACGACGTCGCGCATCGTGCGCCTGCCCGGCGCTCCCCGCGAGGGCGTCGGGAGCACGCCCTGGGCGGTGCCGACCCCGCTCGTGCTCGACATGGCGCGCGCCCACGAGCAGCTGGGGTACGTCGCGCCGGGTGGCTACGGCGACACCGTCGCGGCCGCCGTGGAGTGGCTCGTGGACGTCGCGGGCGACGCGGACTGGCGCGAGGTGCTCCCCGGGTTCGCCCGCATGGAGGGCGACGGCGACTTCTTCGACTACGCCGCGGAGGACGCGCTGCTGGCGAAGGGCTCCTGACCAGCGCAGCCCAGGCCGATGGGTGATGATGGCGCGCATGACTGCAGCGCTCGACGCCGAGAACCCGTTCGCCACCCCCTCCACGTTGCCCTACGGACTGCCCGACTACCGTCGGATCCGTGAGGAGCACTACCGTCCCGCGATCCTGGCCGGGATGGCCGAGCACCGGGCCCAGGTGGACGCCATCGCGTCCGACCCGGAGCCCGCCACGGTCGAGAACACGCTCGTCGCGCTCGAGCGCGCGGGCCGCCTGCTGCACCGGTCGCTGACCGCGTTCTTCAACCAGTCGAGCTCCGACTCCACGCCCGGCCTCGAGGCCGTCGAGCAGGAGATCGCGCCGCTGCTCGCCGCCCACATGGACGCGATCTACCTCGACGCGCGCCTCTTCGCGCGCGTCGAGGCGCTGCACGAGGCGCACGCCGACCTCGAGCCCGACACCGCGTGGCTCCTGCACCGGACCCGCACCGCATTCGTCCGCTCGGGCGTGGGCCTCGACGAGCCGTCGCAGGACCGCCTGCGCGCCCTGAACGCCGAGATCACCTCGCTCGAGACCACGTTCGGGCGCGACCTCCTCGCGGCCCAGAACGCCGCCGCTGTGCTCGTCACCGACGAGGACCAGCTCGACGGCTTCCCCGACGACGCCCGGGCGGCGGCCGCGCAGGCGGCGACGGACCGGGGTCACGAGGGTGCGTGGCTCGTCGAGCTCGCGCTGCCGACCCAGCAGAACGCGCTGTCCATGGCCCGCGACCGGACGCTGCGCCAGCGGGTGTTCCGGGCGTCCGCGCGCCGCGGCATCGGTGGTGAGCACGACACCCGGACCACGCTGCTGGCGCTCGCCCGCCTGCGCGCCGAGCGTGCGCAGCTGCTCGGGTTCGAGCACCACGCGGCGTTCGTCGCCTCGGACGCGACCGCGAAGTCGGCCGACGCGGTCGCCGAGATCCTCGAGCGGCTGGCACCTGCGGCCGTCGAGAACGCGCGCGTCGAGGCGCGCGACCTGGCCGAGGCCCTCGAGCGCGACGTCCCCGGCGCCGAGCTCGAGCCGTGGGACTGGGCCTACTACGCCGAGCGGGTCCGTGCCGAGCGGCGCTCGCTCGACGACTCCCTCCTGCGCCCGTACCTGGAGCTGGAGCGCGTGATGGCCGACGGCGTCTTCCGTGCCGCCAACGAGCTGTACGGCCTGACCTTCGCCGAGCGCGCCGACCTGGTCGGCTACCACCCCGACGTGCGCGTGTTCGAGGTGTTCGACGCGGACGGCACCGGGCTCGGCCTGTTCCTCGCCGACTACTGGACGCGGGAGTCGAAGCGCGGTGGCGCGTGGATGAACAACCTCGTCGACCAGTCCACGCTGCTCGACGAGCGCCCCGTCGTCGTGAACAACCTCAACATCCCCAAGCCCCCCGCGGGCGAGCCCACGCTGCTCGCGTGGGACGAGGTGATCACGATGTTCCACGAGTTCGGGCACGCCCTGCACGGCCTGTTCTCGGACGTGCGCTACCCGTCGCAGTCCGGCACCGAGGTGCCCCGCGACTTCGTCGAGTACCCCTCCCAGGTCAACGAGATGTGGGCCTGGGACCCGAGCATCCTGGCCGCGTTCGCCGTGCACCACGAGACCGGCAACCCGATGCCCGCGGAGTGGGTCGCGACCATGCTCGAGGCGCGCCAGGACGGCGAGGGCTTCGCGACGACCGAGTACCTCTCGGCCGCGCTGCTCGACCAGGCCTGGTACCGCCTCTCGCCGCAGGACGTCCCGACCGACCCCGAGCACGTCGAGCCCTTCGAGGCGGCCGCGCTCGAGGCAGCCGGCGTGGCCTTCGCGCCCGTGCCCCCGCGCTACCGCTCCACGTACTTCAACCACGTGTTCGGCGGCGGCTACTCGGCCGGGTACTACTCGTACATCTGGTCCGAGGTGCTCGACGCGGACACCGTGACGTGGTTCGAGGAGAACGGCGGCCTGCGCCGCGAGAACGGCGACGCGTTCCGCGCCAAGCTGCTCTCGCGTGGCGGGTCGGTCGACCCGATGGCGGCCTTCCGCGACCTGCGCGGGCGGGACCCGGAGATCGGCCCGCTGCTCGCCCGCCGGGGGCTCACGGCCGCCGCGGCGTGACCGCGGCCGCCCGCGCGGCGCCGGGTAGCGTGAACCCATGCCTGCCGAGCCTGCTCAGACGCCTTCCGTGACCGCCGCCGACGAGGTCGTCGACATCTGCCGCGACCTCATCCGGTTCGACACCTCGAACTACGGCGACAACGAGGGACCGGGGGAGCGGGCCTCGGCCGAGCACGTCATGGGGCTCCTCACCGAGGTCGGTCTCGACCCCGAGCTGTTCGAGAGCTCGCCGGGGCGCGCCAACGTCGTCGTGCGGCTGCCCGGCGAGGACTCGTCGCGCCCGGCGCTCGTCCTGCACGGCCACCTCGACGTCGTCCCCGCGCGGGCCGACGACTGGAGCGTGGACCCGTTCGGTGCCGAGGAGCGCGACGGCCTGGTCTGGGGCCGCGGCGCGGTCGACATGAAGGACATGGACGCGATGATCTTGTCCGTCGTGCGGCAGATGGCGCGTGAGGGACGCCGCCCGGCGCGGGACGTCGTCGTCGCGATGTTCGCCGACGAGGAGGCCGGCGGCACGTGGGGGGCGCGCTGGGCGGTGGACAACCGTCCCGAGCTGTTCGAGGGCGCGAGCGAGGCCATCAGCGAGGTCGGCGGCTTCTCCGTCGAGGTCGACGGCCGGCGCGCGTACCTGCTGCAGACCGCCGAGAAGGGCCTGTCCTGGCTGCGGCTCACGGCGGGCGGCCGTGCGGGCCACGGCAGCCAGGTCAACCCCGAGAACGCGGTGACGCACCTGGCCGAGGCCGTCGCGCGCATCGGGCGGCACCCGTGGCCGTTGCTGCTCACGCCGACCGTGCGCGCGCTGCTCGAGGGCGTCGCGGAGCTCACGGGCCTGCCGTTCGACGAGGACGACCCCGAGGGCGTCGACACCCTCGTCGCCGCGCTCGGCCCGGCGTCCCGCTTCGTCGGCGCGACCCTGCGGCACACGTCCAACCCCAGCCAGCTCAGCGCGGGGTACAAGGCGAACGTCATCCCCGGCCACGCCGAGGGCACGATCGACGGCCGGTTCCTGCCCGGCCACGAGGACGAGTTCGTCGCCGCGATCGCCGAGCTCGCCGGGCCGCACGTGGGCATCGAGCGGATCCACCACGACGTCGCGCTCGAGGCGCCGACGACCGGCGCGCTCGTCGACGCGATGGTCGACGCCCTGCACGCCGAGGACCCGGGCGCGACGGTGCTGCCGTACACGCTGTCCGGCGGGACCGACAACAAGTCTCTGTCCCGGCTGGGCATCACGGGCTACGGCTTCGCGCCGCTGCGGCTCACGCCCGACCTCGACTTCTCGGGCATGTTCCACGGCGTCGACGAGCGCGTGCCCACCGACGCCCTGAAGTTCGGCACACGCGTCCTGGACCGCCTGCTCGGGACCTGCTGACGCGTCAGGTCGTCTCCGCGAGCGTGCTGCGCACCCGCAGGATCTTGCGGCGGAGCCAGACCTTCCGCTCACCGCCGACGTAGATCACCGAGCGGGCCAGCTCCCAGCGTCCGTACTCCGCCTGCTCGGTGAGCATCCGGCGGGCGTCGCCCCTGCTGGTCGAGCGCGGGATCGTCAGCACGCGGTACTCGTACTGCCCCCCGACCGCCACCCAGTCCTTGCGCTTCGTCCCTGTCTGACCGATTGCCATCCGTCACCCCGTCCTGTCGCCGGCGCCGTTCGACCTATCGCGGTGCCATTGTGCCTCGCGCGGCGCTACCGTCATGGCATGACCGTCGACCCGCGTGCCGCGCTGGACCGCCTGATCGCTTCCCTCGAGGCCCACTACAACGCCGTCGCCGGCAAGCAGGGCGACGACGACCCTGCGGTCGACGACGCCTACGACGTCCTCGCGGACGCGTTCGAGGTGTACGACGAGGCCCTCGGCACGGCCCACGGCGAGGCCCTGCCGTTCTACCTCGCCGAGGAGGACGACGACGAGGACGACGACGACGAGTGGGGCGCAGACGGCGACGAGCCCTTCGAGGACGGCGCGGACGTCGAGGACCTCGCGGGCGAGGCCCGCTCGTCCTGAGCTGACTAGAAGCGCTCGGGGTACCCGAGCTCGGGCGCGCTGACCTCGTCGAGCGCCGACCGCAGCTCGCGGGGGAGCTCGAGGTCGAGCGCCGCGAGCGAGCCTCGCAGCTGGTCGGCGGTGCGCGCCCCGACGATCGCGGAGGCGATGCCCGGCCGGTCGGCGAGCCAGGCGAGCGCCACCTCGAGCGGCGCGCGGTCGAGCCCTGCCGCGGCGGTGGCGACGGCCTCGACCACCGCGGCGCCGGCGTGCGCGAGGTACGGCTCGACGAACCCGGCCAGGTGGGGCGACGCGGCGCGCGAGTCGGCGGGGATGGTCCGCCGGTACTTGCCGGTGAGCACGCCGCGACCGAGCGGCGACCATGCGAGCACGCCCGCACCCAGCGCCTGCGCGGCGGGCAGCGCCTCGCGCTCGATGCCGCGCTGCAGGAGCGAGTACTCGGCCTGCACGGCCGCGAGGCCGGGGTCGTGCTCGAGCAGGCTCGCCGCCCGGGCCACCTGCCAGCCTGCGTGGTTGGCCAGGCCGACGTAGCGGGCGCGGCCGCTGCTGACCGCCAGGCGCAGCGCGGAGGCGGTCTCCTCGAGCGGTGTGCGGGGGTCGGGCGTCTGCACGAGGAACAGGTCCACGTGGTCCGTGCCGAGCCGGCGCAGCGACGCGTCGAGCGACGCGAGCAGCGCGCCGCGCGAGCCGTCGACGACCGCACCGTCGGCGGTGCGACGCACGCCGGCCTTGGTGCACAGCACGAGCTCGTCGCGCTCGACGACGTCGCCGAGCAGCGAGCCGAGCAGCTCCTCGGCGCCACCGTCGGCGTACGACGCGGAGGTGTCGACCAGCGTGCCGCCCGCGTCCACGAAGTCGCGCAGCTGCTCGGTGGCCTCGTGCTCGTCGGTGTCCCGGCTCCAGGTCATGGTGCCCAGGCCCAGCCGCGACACGCGCAGGCCGGTGCGTCCGAGGTGGCGCTGTTCCATGATCGGCAACCCTAGACGGGCGACGCCCCGCCTCCCCGGACCCGGCCGCGCGTCGGACTAGTGTGGCGGCTCGTGACTGGCATGGGTGCAGGCGAAGCGATCCTCCTCGGACTGGTGCAGGGACTCACCGAGTTCCTCCCCGTCTCCTCGAGCGCGCACCTGCGCATCGTGGGCGACCTGATGGGGTCCGACCCGGGCGCCGCCTTCACCGCGATCACCCAGCTCGGCACCGAGACCGCGGTGCTGCTCTACTTCCGCCGCGACATCGTGCGGATCGTCGGCGCGTGGTGGCACGCGCTGCGCGGCGCGTACGGCACGGACTGGCGAGCGCGCGCGGGCATGCCGCGGGGCGAGAAGGCCGACCACGACGCGCTGATGGCGTGGTTCATCGCGCTCGGCTCGTTGCCGATCATCGTGCTCGGGCTCGCGTTCCAGGACCAGATCGAGAGCACGTTCCGCAACCTGTGGCTCGTCGCGCTGACCCTGGCGGGGTTCGGCCTGGTGCTCGGCTGGGCGGACCGCGTCGGGGCCAAGAAGCGCGCGCTCACCGAGCTGACCGGGCGTGACGCCGTGCAGTTCGGGTTCTGGCAGGCGCTCGCGCTCGTGCCCGGGGTGTCCCGGTCCGGCGGCACGATCACCGGTGGGCTGCTCATGGGCTACACCCGGGAGGCGGCCGCGCGGTACTCGTTCCTGCTCGCCATCCCCGCGGTGTTCGGCTCGGGGCTCTTCCAGCTCGTCAAGAGCGTCGACGAGTTCGGCAAGGCGGGTACGCCCAGCCTCGGCCCCACCCTGATCGCGACGCTCGTCGCGTTCGCGGTCGGCTACCTCGTCATCATCGTGTTCCTGAAGATCGTCTCGACCTTCAGCTACAAGCCGTTCGTCTGGTACCGGCTCGGCCTCGCGGCGCTCGTCGTGATCCTGCTCCTGACGGGCGTGCTCGACGCGAACTCCGCGACGGCGTAGTCCCTACAGCCACCCCGACTTGCGGAACCGGGCGTACAGCCCGCCGCAGATCACCAGCATCGCGGCCACCACCATCGGGTAGCCGTAGGTCCAGTCGAGCTCCGGCATGTGGCGGAAGTTCATGCCGTAGATCCCCGCGATCAGCGTCGGGACCGCGGCGATGGCCGCCCACGCGGAGATCTTGCGCATGTCCTCGTTCTGCCGGACCGAGACCTGGCTGAGGTGCACTGAGAGCATCGCGTCGAGCAGCTCGTCGTGCGTGTCGAGGTGCCGGTCCAGCCGGTCCGCGATCACCTGCGTGCGGCGCAGCCACGGGTGGGCGTCGTGCCGGTGGTGGTGCGCGTCCTCGGTCTCCGCGGCGAGCATCGGCACCACCGAGGCGATGGGGCCCAGGGCGCGACGGGCCTCGGCGATCTCGCGCTTGAGGTCGTAGATGCGCTGCAGCGGGTCGCCGGGAGTGCGCGTGGTCGTGAACACCACGGCCTCGGTGTCGGCGACCGCGTCGCCGAGGGACGCCTCGACGTCGCCGGCCCTGGCCACGAGCGTGAGCATGATCGCGGCGAGCACCTCGTGGACGCCCTCGTCGGGCACGGGGACGCCACTGCAGAGCTTCTCGACCGCGTGCGGCAGGATCTGCGACTCCCCGAGCTCGGCCGTGACCACGACGTCCTTCCCGACGATGACCGTCAGCGACCCCGTGTGCACGTCCCGCGTCGCCTCGACGTAGGACAGGGTCGGCACCGACAGCACCAGCTCGCCGTCGGCGGACCGGTCGACGTGCCCGCGCAGCGGCCGGGTCCCGCGCTCGGGGTGCGCTCCGGGCACGTGGTGCTCGAGCAGCACGAGCGCCTGCTCGCTGATGCCGTGGCGCTTCGCGGCGTCGACGAGGTCGTCGGGGTCGACGACGACCCACGTCGGGCCGCCGTCCCCGCCCTCGGTCCAGGCGCCGGCGACCATGCTGTGCTGCGTCTCTCGTCCCACGGGTTGAATCATGGACCCCCGGGCGCCGTGCCGCCGGTCATCCGCGGTTAGGCTTCCGGCGTGCTCACCTGGCCCCTGCCGCATGTCCCGTCGCTCCCCGGCCGGGGTGGACCTGTCCTGGTCCGGGACTCGTCGTCGGGCGAGCTCGTCGTCGCGGCGCAGGGCGACGTCGCGACCCTGTACGTCTGCGGCATCACGCCCTACGACGCCACCCACATGGGCCACGCCGCCACGTACGTCGCGTTCGACGTGCTGGGCCGCGCCTGGCGCGACGCCGGCCACGAGGTCCGGTACGCCTCCAACGTCACGGACGTCGACGACCCGCTGCTCGAGCGCGCGACCGCCACCGGCGTCGACTGGCGCGACCTCGCCGCGGACCAGACCGCGCTGTACGCGCAGGACATGACCGCGCTCGGCGTCATCCCGCCCGGCACGTGGAGCGGCGTGGTCGAGTCGATCCCCGCGGTGGTCGAGGCCGTCGAGAAGCTGCTCTCCTCCGGTGCCGCGTACCGGGTGACGACGCCCGACGAGGTGGGCGAGGAGCTCGGCGACGTCTACGCCGACCTGTCGGCCGACCCGGCGTTCGGCGCGGTCGCGGGCCTGGACCCCGCGGCGATGCTCGCCCTGTCGGCGGAGCGCGGGGGAGACCCCGACCGTCCCGGCAAGCGCGACCCGCTCGACCCGCTGCTGTGGCGGCGCGAGCGCGTCGGGGAGCCGGCGTGGGGCGGCGGCGTGCTCGGCCGCGGGCGGCCCGGCTGGCACATCGAGTGCGCGGTCATCGCGCGCGACGCGCTCGGCCTGCCGTTCGACGTCGAGGGCGGCGGCTCGGACCTGCTCTTCCCGCACCACGAGATGAGCACCTCGCACGCGCGCCTGCTCGACTCTGGGCACGGCGCGCGTGTGCACCTGCACGCCGGCATGGTCGGGCTCGAGGGCGAGAAGATGAGCAAGTCGCAGGGCAACCTGGTGCTGGTGTCCGCGCTGTTGGCGGCCGGCGTCGACGCGATGGCCATCCGGCTCGCGATCATCGCGCACCGCTACCGCGACGACTGGGACTGGACCTCGGCCGGGCTCGAGGCGGCGCAGGCACGGCTCGAGCACTGGCGGGCGGCCGTCTCCGGCAACGGCGGCCCCGACGCGACCGCGCTGCTCGCGGGTGTGCGCGCCGCGGTCGCCGACGACCTCGACACGCCCCGGGCGCTCGCCCTGGTGGACGCGTGGGCCGACGAGAGCCTCGCGGGCACGGCCGAGCCCGTCGAGGGCGCACCGGGCGTCGTGGCGCGCCTCATCGACGCGCTCCTCGGCATCCGGATCTGAGCCCTCAGCCGCCCGTTCCCGGGTCGCGCCGACGCAGGTACCGCTCGAACTCCTGCGCGATCGCCTCGCCGCTGGCCTCCGGCAGGTCCGCGGTGTCCTTGGCCTCCTCGAGCTGACGCACGTAGTCGCCGATCTCGCCGTCCTCACCCGCGAGCTCGTCGACGCCGGCCTGCCACGCGGCCGCCTCGTCGGGCAGCTCGCCGAACGGCACGGGCTCGCCGAGCAGCTCCTCGAGCCGGCGCAGCACCGCGAGGGTCGCCTTGGGCGAGGGCGGGTGGGCCACGTAGTGCGGCACCGCCGCCCACAGCGACAGGGCGTTCATCCCGCGGTTCGCGGCCTCGTGCTGCAGGACGCCGACGATGCCCGTGGGGCCCTCGTACGTGTTCGGCTCGAGGCCGAGCAGGCCGCGCAGGTCGGCGTCCTCGCTCGTCGAGGTCACCGGGATGGGCCGCGTGTGCGGGACGTCGGCGAGCAGCGCACCGATCGTGACGACCGTCCGGACGCCGAGGCTCGCCGCGATGCCGAGCACCTCGTCGCAGTAGTGCCGCCAGCGCATCGACGGCTCGATCCCGTGCACGAGCACCACCGTGCGACCGCGCGGCGTGGTCGCCACCGCGATGGCGGTCGTCGGCCACGTGATGCCGCGCGTGCCGTCCGGGCCGGGGCCGACCTGCGGTCGGTTGACCTGGAAGTCGTGGTACTCCTCGGGGTCCAGCTCGTCGACCTGGTCGGCGCCCCAGGCGTCGTGCAGGTGCTCCAGGGCGTGGGTCGCTGCGGAGCCGGCGTCGTTCCAGCCCTCGAAGGCAGCGAGCAGCACGGTCTCGTCCGCGGGCAGCTCACCGCCGGTGGTCTCGCTCATCGGGCCAGCCTAGGCCGGGACGCCGACCGACGACGGTCGACGACACCCGTCGTCCTGTCCGTCCGGCCCGACTCGTAGGATGACTCGGTGCCTCCCACGAACCCTGCGCTCCCCGCCGCCGTCCTCTGGGACATGGACGGCACGCTGATCAACACCGAGCCCCTGTGGATCGCGGGCGAGACCGAGCTGGTCGCCGCGCACGGCGGCGTGTGGACGCACGAGGACGGGCTCGGCCTGGTCGGGAACCCCATGGCGGTCACGGCCCAGACGCTGCACGACCGCGGCGTGGACCTGCCGCTCGACGAGATCGTGGCCTTCCTCAACAGCCGCGTGCGTGCCGGCGTCGCGGCGAGCACACCCTGGCAGCCCGGCGCTCGCGAGCTGCTCGACGCGCTCGTCGCCGCGGGGGTGCCGATGGCGCTCGTGACGTCGTCCTACCGGGAGCTGTCCGAGCCGTTCGCGGCCGTGGCCGGCTGCTTCGACGTGGTCGTCAGCGGGGACACGGTCACGCACGCGAAGCCCGACCCCGAGCCGTACCTCTCGGCGGCCGAGCAGCTCGGTGTGCCGATCGAGCAGTGCGTCGCGGTCGAGGACTCGCGCGCGGGCATCACGTCGGCCCTGGCCTCCGGTGCGCGCACCGTCGGCGTCGAGGTCTTCCAGCCGGTCGCACCCCGGCCGGGCCTGCTGCGCGTCGCGGACCTGACCGAGCTGAGCGTCGAGCGCTTCGCCCTGATCGCCGCCGGCGCCCTGCCGACGTCCGTCTGACGGCCGCCCCTCCGCCTGAGGCCGCCCGTCAGGCGACCTGCGCCACCTGGATGCCTGTGGCGCGTTCGACGGCCCCCTCGGGGATCTCCGGCGGGGTGCCGCCGAACGCGGGGCACAGCGCCTTGAACGAGCACCAGTCGCACAGCTTGGACGTGCGCGGTCGCCACTCGCCGCTGCGGGCAGTGTCCTGGATACCGGCCCAGATCGACCGGATGCGTGCCTCGAACGTCACCATCTCGGCCTCGGTCGGCTCGTGCTGCACCACGACGCCGTCGCCGAGGTACTCGAGCTGCAGCCGGCGAGGCAGGACGCCGCGCGTGCGCCAGATGACGAACGCGTAGAACCGCATCTGGAACAGCGCGGAGCTCTCGAAGCCCGCGCGCGGCGACCGCCCCGTCTTGTAGTCGACCACCCGCACCCAGCCGTTCGGTGCCACGTCGACGCGGTCGACGATCCCGCGCAGCTGGGGGCCGTCCTCGAGCTCGGTCGAGACCGCCAGCTCACGCTCGCGGGGCTCGAGCCGAGTCGGGTCCTCGAGCGTGAAATAGGTGCCCAGCAGGCTCTCGGCGCTCGTGAGCCACTCGGCCAGCGACTCCGCGTCCGGGAACATCTCGGTGACCTGCGGCGAGTGCTCGCGCAGCTCGTCCCACTGGGACGGGACCAGGCCGTGCGCGGCCTCGAGCGTGCGCTCCGGGGCGGGGAGGTCGAACAGCCGCTCCAGCACCGAGTGGACCAGGGTCCCGCGAGCGGCGGCGGGGCTCGGCGGCTCGGGCAGCCGGTCGATGACGCGGAAGCGGAACATCTGCGGGCACTGCAGGAAGTCGTTCGCGCGGGACGGCGAGAGGCCCGGCTTCGACGGCGGACGGACCGGGGTCGCCTCCGCATCCACGGTCGCATCCACGGTCGCGTCCGCGATCGCGTCGTCGACGGCCTCCTCCACGACGTCGTCGACGGCGGTCTCGGCGACGGGGATCTCCTCCTGCTGCTGGCTCACACGACGAACAGTAGGCGGACCCACCCACACGGCCACCTACGCTGGGCCGATGAGCACCCCCCGACCCTCGCCGCCCCGCACGAGGGGCTGGGTGGTCGGCCACGTCGTCGGCGCTCCGATCATCCTGGCGCCGAGCTGGCTGGTCGCGGCCCTCGTCCTGACGCTCGTGTTCGCCCCGAGCGTGCGCGCGCGGTCGGGCGAGTCCGGTCCCGCGGTGTACCTGGTCGCGCTGGCGTTCGTCGTCCTGCTGTTCGGGTCGGTGCTCGTGCACGAGCTCGCCCACGGCCTGGTGGCTCGCGCACGGGGCCAGCAGCCGCACGAGTTCGTCCTGACCCTGTGGGGCGGGCACACCTCGTTCGGCGGTGCGGCGCCGACCCCCGCCACCAGCGCGCTCGTCGCGGCCGTGGGACCGCTGGCCAACCTCGTCCTCGCCGCAGGCTTCCTCGTCGCGGCGCGAGGCGTCGACGAGTGGTCGATCGGCGGCCTGCTGCTCTACTCGGGCGCCATCTCCAACGGCTTCGTCGCGGTGTTCAACCTCATCCCCGGCCTGCCCCTGGACGGCGGCCGCGTGCTCGAGGCGGCGGTGTGGGCCGTCACGAAGAACCGGCACACGGGCACCGTCGCCGCCGGGTGGAGCGGGCGCGTGGTCGCGGTCCTGCTGTTCGCGTGGGCGCTGGTGTGGCCGCTCGTGCAGGGCGTGCAGCCGGACCTGGTCAACGTCGTGTGGACCGTGTTCATCGCCGCGTTCCTCTGGGCCGGCGCGACCGCCTCGGTGCGCAGCGGGCGCACGCAACGCGCCGTGCACGGCCTGACGGTCCAGGCCGTCGCGAGCCCGGCCGTCGGCGTGCCCTACACGGACTCCGTCGCGCACGCGGGCGCGACGGCCGCTGCGGTCGGCGCGCACGAGGTCGTGCTGCTGTCGCCCGACGGGCGTCCCGCGGCGTACGTCGACCGAGCCGCTGCCGCGGCCGTGCCCGCCGAGGTCGCGGGCACGACGCCGGTGACGTCGGTCGCCGTCACGCTGCCGTTCGGAGCGGTCGTCGACGGCTCGCTGGCCGGCGGCCCGCTGATCGCGGCCCTGAGCGAGGCGACCCGCACGTCGCCGGTCGTCGCGGCGATGGTCGACGGACGCGTCGTCGGCCTCATCCGGGCGGCGGACGTCGTCGCCGCCATCCGCGCCTGACCTCACCGCGGTCCGAGGGCACCGGCCCACCTGGCCGGCGCCTAGACTCGTCGCCCGTGACCCACGACGAGACGCCCACGCCCGCCGGACCCACGGGACCGACGGGGGCCACCCGACGCCGCGGGCTCCTCCGCGTGGGTGACCGCGTGCAGCTGACTGACCCCCGCGGCCGGCTGAACACCATCACGCTGGCCGAGGGCGAGTCCTTCCACACCCACCGCGGCTACTTCCGCCACGACTACCTCATCGGGCAGCCCGAGGGCACGGTGGTGCGCAACTCCGGCGGCATCGAGTACCTGGCGCTGCGCCCGCTGCTCGCTGACTACGTGCTGTCCATGCCGCGCGGCGCCGCGGTGGTCTACCCCAAGGACGCCGGCCAGATCGTCACGATGGCCGACATCTACCCCGGCGCGCGCGTCATCGAGGCAGGCGTCGGGTCCGGCGCGCTGACGATGTCGCTCCTGCGGGCCGTCGGCGACGGTGGGTCGGTGCACTCCATCGAGCGGCGCGAGGACTTCGCGGCGATCGCGCGCGGCAACGTCGAGGACTTCTTCGGCGGCCCGCACCCGGCGTGGGAGCTGTCGATCGGCGACCTGGCCGACGTGCTGCCGACCGTGGCCGAGCCCGGCACGGTGGACCGCGTGGTGCTGGACATGCTCGCGCCGTGGGAGAACGTCGACGTCGTGGCCGGTGCGCTCGCGCCCGGCGGCGTGCTGGTCTGCTACGTCGCGACCACCACCCAGCTGTCCCGGCTGGCGGAGGACGTGCGCGCAGACGGCCGCTACACCGAGCCGCAGGCGTGGGAGTCGATGGTGCGCGGCTGGCACCTCGAGGGCCTTGCCGTGCGGCCCGAGCACCGGATGATCGGCCACACGGGCTTCCTGCTGACCACGCGCCGACTGGCCGACGGGGTCGACGCCCCGCTGCGTCGTCGTCGGCCCGCCAAGGGCGCGTACCCCGTGGCTCCCGACGGAGCGCCCGTGGACGACGCCGAGCTGTGGACGCCCGAGGCCCTCGGCGAGCGCGAGGTCTCCGACAAGAAGATCCGCAAGGTCCGGCGCGACATCGAGGCGCGCCCCGAGCTCTGACGTCACGGTCCGGACACAAACGCGTGCGGCACAGGTCCCATGTTTGACTTGCATGGTTAGGGTGCAAGACCTGCAACGGGACGGAGGCCTTCCATGACCGAATCCACGCCCGGCCGAGAGCTGCACCGCGAGCTCGCGGTGCTTGCTGCCAAGAACGAACGGCTCAGCGACGCGCTGCTGGCTGCGCGCGAGCAGATCGTCGAGCTCAAGCGGCAGGTCGACGACCTGGCCAAGCCCCCGGGGACCTACGCCACGTTCCTCACGTCGCGCGAGGACGGCTCGGTCGACATCGTCTCCGCGGGTCGCAAGATGCACGTCGGCGCGAGCCCGACGCTCGACGTCGCGCGGCTCCGCCCGGGCCAGGAGGTCATGCTCAACGAGGCCCTCACGGTCGTCGAGGCCGGCGGGTACGAGAAGGTCGGCGAGATCGTCACGGTCAAGGAGATGCTCGACGAGGACCGCGCGCTCGTCGTCGGGCGCGGGGACGAGGAGCGCGTCGTGCGCTTCGCCGGTCAGGTCCACGACCGTGGCGTGCGCGTCGGCGACGCGCTGACCATCGACTCGCGCAGCGGCTTCGTGTTCGAGGTCATCCCGCGCGCCGAGGTCGAGGACCTCGTGCTCGAAGAGGTGCCGGACATCCAGTACGAGGACATCGGTGGGCTCGGCCCGCAGATCGAGGCGATCCGCGACGCCGTCGAGCTGCCGTTCCTGCACCCGGAGCTGTTCCGCGAGCACGGGCTCAAGCCGCCGAAGGGCGTGCTGCTGTACGGCCCGCCGGGGTGCGGCAAGACGCTCATCGCCAAGGCCGTCGCGCACTCGCTCGCGGCCACCGCGGCCGCGGCCCGTGGCGACGACGCGGCCGACGTGCGCAGCTTCTTCCTCAACGTCAAGGGTCCCGAGCTGCTCAACAAGTACGTCGGCGAGACCGAGCGGCACATCCGCCTGATCTTCGCCCGTGCCCGCGAGAAGGCGTCGCAGGGGCACCCGGTCGTCGTGTTCTTCGACGAGATGGAGTCGCTGTTCCGCACGCGCGGGACCGGTGTCTCCAGCGACGTCGAGACGACCATCGTGCCGCAGCTGCTCGCCGAGATCGACGGCGTCGAGCGGCTCGAGAACGTCATCGTGATCGGCGCCTCGAACCGCGAGGACATGATCGACCCGGCCATCCTGCGGCCCGGCCGCCTGGACGTGAAGATCAAGATCGAGCGGCCGGACGCCGAGGGCGCGCGCGAGATCTTCGGCAAGTACCTCACGCCCGACCTGCCGATCCACGGCGACGACATCGCGGAGAACGGCGGCTCGGCGGTCGCGGCCGTCGAGGCGATGGTCACGCGGGTGGTCGAGCGGATGTACACCGAGAGCGAGGAGAACCGCTTCCTCGAGGTGACCTACGCGAGCGGCGACAAGGAGGTCCTGTACTTCAAGGACTTCAACTCGGGCGCGATGATCCAGAACGTCGTCGACCGGGCCAAGAAGTCCGCGATCAAGGACCTGCTCGCCACCGGCCAGCGCGGCATCCGCGTCGACCACCTGCTGACGGCGTGCGTGGACGAGTTCAAGGAGAACGAGGACCTGCCCAACACCACCAACCCCGACGACTGGGCGCGCATCTCCGGCAAGAAGGGGGAGCGCATCGTGTTCATCCGCACGATCGTCCAGGGCAAGAAGGGCACGGAGGGCTCGCGCACGATCGAGAACGTGACGAGCACGGGCCAGTACCTCTAGGTCTGTTTGCGACGAGCGGGCGTCCCGAGCACGGGACGCCCGCTCATCGCTTCCACGGCGCGGCCTAGGGTGTGGGCGTGACCGTGCGCCGCGTGATGGGGATCGAGACCGAGTACGGCATCCTCCAGCCCGGGCGGCCCATGGCGAACCCGATGCTGCTGTCGAGCCACGTGGTCGCCGTGCACGCCGCTGCGCGCGAGGGTGCGCGCGCGAAGGCGCGCTGGGACTACGACGACGAGGACCCGCTGCACGACGCGCGCGGATTCCACCTGCAGCGCGCGTCGGCCCACCCGTCCCTGCTGACCGACGACCCGGCGCGCCCGGCGCCGTCCGGCGACGGCCCGCAGGAGCTCGAGCGCCCCGCCGTCGAGGAGTACGAGGACCCGGGCGCCGCGAACGTCATCCTCACGAACGGCGCGCGGCTGTACGTCGACCACGCGCACCCCGAGTACTCCTCGCCGGAGGTCACCAACCCGCTCGACGCGGTGCGCTGGGACCGGGCGGGGGAGCAGGTCATGCTCGCGTCCGTGCGGACGCTGATGTCGAACCCCGCCCTGCCGGACGTGACGCTCTACAAGAACAACGTCGACGGCAAGGGCGCGACCTACGGGACGCACGAGAACTACCTCGTCGACCGTGCCGTGCCGTTCGGCGACCTCGCGGCGCGGATCATCCCGTTCTTCGTCACCCGCCAGGTGTTCACGGGTGCGGGCAGGGTCGGGATCGGGCAGCGGGGCGAGCACGCCGGCTTCCAGCTCTCGCAGCGGGCCGACTACGTCGAGGCGGAGATCGGCCTCGAGACGACCCTGCGCCGGCCGCTGGTCAACACGCGCGACGAGCCGCATGCCGACCCCACACGCTGGCGCCGGCTGCACGTGATCGTCGGCGACGCCACGATGCTCGAGGTCGCCACGTACCTGCGGCTCGGGACCGCGTCCCTCGTGCTCTGGCTCATCGAGCGCGCGGTCGCCGAGGGGGGAGCGGGCGGCGCGCTCGGCGCGATCGACCGGCTCACGCTGCGTGACCCGGTGCAGGCCACGCGGCAGGTCAGCCACGACCTCACGCTCACGACCCGGCTCGAGCTGGCCGACGGCCGGTTCATGACCGCGCTCGAGATCCAGCACGCGTACCTGGACGCGGTGCGGTCCGCGCTCACGCACGTCGGCGGCGCGCTCGACGAGCAGACGTCCGACGTGCTCGACCGCTGGGAGTCGCTGCTGGACCGGCTCGCGGTCGACCCCGCGTCGTGTGCGCGCGAGGTCGAGTGGCTGGCGAAGCTGCGCCTCCTGGAGGGCATGCGGCGGCGCGACCACCTCGCGTGGGACCACCCGCGCCTCGCGGCCGTCGACCTGCAGTGGTCGGACCTGCGTCCCGAGCGCGGCCTCTACCACCGGCTGGTCGCCGCCGGCGCGGTCGAGCTGCTCGTCACGCCCGAGGAGGTCGCCGAGGCCGTCGTGCACCCGCCGCGCGACACGCGTGCCTACTTCCGCGGCGAGGCGGTCGCGCGGTACGGGTCCGAGATCTCGGCGGCGTCGTGGGACTCGGTGGTCTTCGACGTCCCGGGTGCCGCGACGTTGCAGCGCGTCCCCATGCGCGACCCCCTGCGCGGGACGCACGCGCACGTCGGGGCGCTGCTGGAGGCGAGCCCGGACGCGGCGACGCTGCTCGAGGCGCTCGGCGCCTGAGGACCGGCTGTCCGCCTCGCGGGCACCTGACGTGGGACTGCCACCAGATGGGCCTAGGGTGGTGACCTGCAGGTCCGTGGGCGACATCAGGAGGTCGTGATGGCTGGTCAGGAACGTGTGCACTCGCGTCGGGACGACGAGGAGCCCGGGGACGACGCCGCTGCTCCGGTCGCGCCGGCGGCACAGGCTCGCGACGCCGAGGTCGACGCGCTCCTCGACGAGATCGACGACGTGCTGGAGTCCAACGCCGAGCAGTTCGTGCGCGGCTTCGTCCAGAAGGGCGGTCAGTGAGCGCCGATGACGCACGCTGATCCGACCGCTTCCGGGCGGCTCCCGCTGGCGTTCACCACGCCCGGCTCGTCGTCCTTCGTCGACTTCCTCGCCTCCCACGCGCCGTCGCTCCTGCCGGGCAACCGCCCGCTGCCGATCGGCGACGTCGTGGCGCCCCACGGCACCACGATCGTCTCGCTCGCGTTCGACGGCGGGATCGTCATGGCGGGGGACCGCCGCGCGACCATGGGCTCGATGATCGCGAGCCGCGAGATCGAGAAGGTCTTCCCGGCCGACGAGTACTCCGCGGTCGGGATCGCCGGCACGGCCGGGCTCGCCGTCGAGCTGGTGCGGCTGTTCCAGCTCGAGCTCGAGCACTACGAGAAGATCGAGGGCAGCCTGCTGTCGCTCGACGGCAAGGCCAACCGGCTCGCGACGATGATCCGCGGCAACCTCGGGCTCGCGATGCAGGGCCTCGCGGTCGTGCCGCTGTTCGGCGGCTTCGACCTCGACCGGCGCATCGGGCGGATCTTCTCCTACGACATCACCGGCGGACGCTACGAGGAGCACGACCACCACGCGGTCGGCTCGGGCTCGGTGTTCGCCCGGGGCTCGCTGAAGAAGCTGTGGCGCCCCGGGCTGGGCGCGGCCGACGCGGTGCGGGTGGCCGTCGAGGCACTCGTCGACGCCGCCGACGACGACTCGGCGACCGGTGGTCCCGACAGCACCCGGCGCATCTGGCCCGTCGTCGCGACGGTGACCGAGGCCGGCTACCTCCGGGTGCCCGACGACGAGCTCGCCGCAGTGGCCGCGGCCTCCGACGAGGTGCGTCGCGCGACGCACGCCGACCGCGGAGGTGCCCGATGAGCATGCCGTTCTACGTCTCGCCCGAGCAGCTGATGAAGGACCGGGCGGACTACGCCCGCAAGGGGATCGCCCGGGGCCGGTCGGTCGTGGTGCTGCAGTACGACGACGGCATCGCTTTCGCCACCGAGAACGCCTCCCGCGCGCTGCACAAGGTCTCGGAGATCTACGACCGGATCGCGTTCGCGGCCGTCGGCAAGTACAACGAGTTCGAGAACCTGCGGGTCGCCGGTGTCCGCTACGCCGACCTGCGGGGCTACTCCTACGACCGCGTCGACGTCACCGCCCGCGGCCTGGCCAACGCCTACGCCCAGACGCTCGGCACGGTGTTCACCACGGAGTCCAAGCCGCTCGAGGTCGAGATCGTCGTCGCCGAGGTCGGGCACGCACCCGAGGGCGACCAGATCTACCGGCTCGCGTACGACGGCTCGGTGACCGACGAGCACGGCTGGGTCGTCATGGGTGGCCAGGCGGAGCGGCTCGACGGCGTGGTGAGCGCGGGCTGGACTGCGGGGATGACCCTGCCGGCCGTGCTCGGGCTCGCGGTGCGCGCGCTTGGCAGCCCGGCCGACGACGGCGGCACGCAGCGCGAGATCCCCGCATCCCAGCTCGAGGTCGCGGTGCTGGACCGGACCCGCCCGAGGCGCACGTTCCGCCGGCTGTCGGGCCCGCTGCTGGAGGACCTGCTGGGGGCGTGACCCCGACGTCCCGGGAGGACGTCGCGACGGACGGCCGGGGGACCGGTGGGTCGACGAGGGAGAACGAGGCGAGAGACATGGACAAGCGGATCTTCGGGCTCGAGACCGAGTACGGCGTGACGTGCGCGGCCCAGGACGGCCGCGGGCTGTCGGCCGACGAGGTGGCGCGCTACCTGTTCCGCAAGGTCGTGGCCTGGGGCCGCTCGTCGAACGTGTTCCTGCGCAACGGCTCGCGGCTGTACCTCGACGTCGGCTCGCACCCCGAGTACGCGACCGCCGAGTGCGACGACGTGCGCCAGCTCATCACGCACGACCGGGCCGGCGAGCGGATCCTCGAGGGCCTCGTCGCCGACGCGCAGCAGCGCCTCGAGCACGAGGGTCTGCCCGGCAAGATCCACCTGTTCAAGAACAACACGGACTCCGCGGGCAACTCCTACGGCTGCCACGAGAACTACCTCGTGCGGCGCCAGGGCGACTTCACGCGCCTCTCGGACGTGCTCGTCCCCTTCCTCATCACGCGGCAGATCCTCACCGGCGCCGGCAAGGTCCTGACCACCCCGCGTGGCGCGGTCTACTGCCTCTCGCAGCGCGCGGACCACATCTGGGAGGCGGTCTCGAGCGCGACGACCCGCTCGCGCCCCATCATCAACACGCGCGACGAGCCGCACGCCGACGCCGAGCACTACCGGCGCCTGCACGTCATCGTCGGCGACTCCTCGATGGCGGAGCCGACGACCATGCTCAAGGTCGGCGCGACCGACCTGCTCCTGCGCATGATCGAGGCCGGTGTCCCGATGCGGGACATGACGCTCGAGAACCCGATCCGGGCGATCCGCGAGATCAGCCACGACATGACCGGCAAGCACCCGGTCACGATGGCCAACGGCCGCACGGCCACCGCGATCGAGCTGCAGGAGGAGTACCTCGGGCGGGTCGTCGACTTCGTCGACGCGCACGGCGGGCCGACGCCCGAGACCAAGCAGGTCCTCGACCTGTGGGAGCGCGGGCTGCTGGCCCTCTCGACCGACAACCTCTCGCTCGTCGACCGCGAGCTCGACTGGGTGATCAAGTACCGGCTCATCGAGCGGTACCGGGCCAAGCACGGCCTCGAGCTCGGGGACGTCCGGGTCCAGCGCCTCGACCTGGCCTACCACGACATCTCGCGGACCGAGGGCCTCTACAACCTGCTCGCCGCCAAGGGCCTCGTCGAGCGGCTGACCACCGACCTCGAGATCTTCGAGGCGACGGCGGTCCCGCCGCAGACGACCCGTGCCAAGCTGCGCGGCGACTTCGTGCGTGCCGCCCAGGACGCCCGGCGCGACTACACCGTCGACTGGGTGCACCTCAAGCTCAACGACCAAGCCCAGCGGACCGTGCTGTGCAAGGACCCGTTCCGCAGCGTCGACGACCGCGTGGATCGGCTCATCGAGTCGATGTGACGGCGCGTGCGCGCCAACGGCCCGACGGTCCGAGGCGCGCTGACAGCGGACCAGAAGGGTGGGTTCGGGGCGCAGGGTGGGTTCGAGGCGCGCTGACGGCGGCCTAGAAGGGTGGGTCGCCGTCGTAGTCGGGTGGTGGTTTGCGGTGCTTGGTGGGGTCGAACATCTTGGGGCTGATGTGGACCGGGATGGGTGAGCGGTAGTACGTGATCCCGAGCGGGCTGGTCCAGACGGTGTTCCCGGTGGCCCTGTCCCGTTTCACGTTCCAGATCTTCTTCGTCTTGGCCTGATGGTGTCTCTTGCACAACGCGTGCAGGTCGCCTCGGTGGTCTGCTGCTCGCCGGCCCGGGCAGTGTCGAACGGGATGATGTGGTCGATCTCGGTGCGCATGGCGGGTTGCCGGCAGCCGGGGTAGGTGCAGGTCACGTCTCTGGTCTGGATGGTGCGGGTGAGGTCGGCTCCGGGGCGGTAGGTGCGTGTCCCGCAGCCGAGGAATGCGTCGGTGGCGGGGTCGGTGAAGATCCGCCGCCAGGTCGCGTCCTGCGCCAGGACCCGCACGACCGATGCGGGGATGGGTCCGTATCCGGCGAGCTCACCGGGGAGTTCGTCCAACCCGAGCAGGGTGGTGGCGGCTGCGGTGACGTGCAACGCTGCCCGCTGCCCGTGGCGTTGCGGGACCAGGTCGCCGCCGGGGGTGTGCTGGGTGTCGATGATCGACCCGAAGACGTCAGCGAACGCGTCCGCGCGGCGCTGGTGGATGGTCCGTCCGGCGCAGGTGTCGTCGGTGGTGCCGGCGAGGGCGTCGATGACGGTGAACGCGGCGACGGCGTCCTCGGCGGGCAGGAACGCGATCAACCTCGCCATCGAGTCGTTCGCCCACGCCAGCTCGACACCGCGGTCCTCGCGGGCGGCCTTGCGTCGTTTCTCGGCGACCTGCGGGTCGATCATCAGCACGTGGCGCCGCAACCACCTCACCAGCTGGGTCGGGGTCAGCCCGCGCGCGACCTCGGTGGCCTCGGCGACGAGCCGGTCCCGGGCGTCGCCGAGGCCCAACGCGAGGGTGCCGTCGAGGATGACGTCGACCTTGCGGACATCGATGAACCCCGCGAGCAGGGCGTCGGCCAGGCAGGGGTGGGCGTGGATCCCCGCGGCGCGGCCGATCAGGACCTCGACCGACGCGGTCGTGGTGACCATCGCGCACGCCAGCTCGTCGGTGACGAAGTCACCCATCGGGGTCCGCCGGGCCATCACCTCCGAGATCGCGGCGGCCTGGTGCGCGGCGACCATCGACGCCGCCTGCTGCCAGCCAGTGACGACCTCGACGAGCTCGGCGGGTGTCAGCGCCGAGAGGTCGAGCGATTCCAAGAGGTCCGCGACCTGGGTCAAGGTGGCTGCCACGGGGAACGTCGGCACGACGTGGCCGTCGGTGACGGCGAGAGGCTCGGGCGTCACTGCGGGCAGCGACGAGCCCGCCGCCGCACTGCGGCTGGACTGCACGAACCCCCCGGGCAGTGCCACCGCGCCTCCCTCGTCGCCCGAACCTGACTCGAACAACTGTACGAGAGACCACCGACACGACCCGAACACCCTGTGGACGACGGCCGCCGGAGGGGACCCACGTGCGCCGACGAACGACTCGACGACCCGCCGCACGCCCACCGCGACGGACCCGCGCTGCACGGACTCGACCGACACCGGACCGGATGGACCCTGGGCCACGGCCTCAGCGCGGGGTCGTACAGTGTCCGGCGGACCGGCGCCGCCACCATGGCGCGGACGGCCGCAGGACGACGAGGAAGGGACGACGTGCGACGACTGCAGGGCGCCATCGCGCTCGCGCTGGCCGGCATCCTCGTCCTCGCGGGCTGCTCCGACGAGCCCGACCTGCCGCCGGACGTCACCGTCTCGGGCGAGCCCGGTGAGGCCCCGACGATCACCTACCTCACGCCGCTGTCGGTCAGCTCGACGTACCGCACGCAGATCTGGCCCGGCACGGGCGCGCGGGTGGTCGACGAGAAGCCGATCCTGGTCAACTTCTGGATCGAGGACGCCACCGACGCCTCCCTGGTCAAGGAGAGCTACTCGACGAGCCCGGTCGCCCGCTTCCTCACCGAGGCCGACCTGGGTCGGGACCTCTACCGGACCATCGCGGGCCAGAAGGCCGGCGCGCGGATGCTGCAGGTCAGCCCGGGAACCGATCAAGGTGCCTCCTCGGACCCCACCGTCACGGTCGTCGACGTCCTGCCGGTCCGTGCCTCGGGCGTGCCTGTCCCGGCCCGCAGCGACGTGCCCAAGGTGACCCTGAAGGCGAACGGCGCTCCCAAGATCAAGGCGACCGGCGAGGACCCGCCGACGGACCTCGTGACGAGGCCGCTGATCCGGGGGACCGGCAAGCAGGTCACCGCGACGGACACGATCACGGTGCAGTACACCGGCTTCTCGTGGAAGACCGGCGAGGCGTTCGACTCCACGTGGTCGCAGGGCGTGCCCGTCTCGTTCTCGCTGCAGGACGTGCCGACGTGGGCCGAAGGGCTCGTCGACCAGCCGGCCGGCAGCCAGGTGATGCTCGTCGTGCCTCCGACCTATGCGCTCGGTGCGACCGAGAGCAAGGCCCTCGAGGGCCAGACGGTCGTCTTCGTCATCGACATCCTCGCCACCGGAACCCCTCAGGGAGCGGACTCGTGACCCTCGCACTGCGCGTCATCCCGTGCCTCGACGTCGACGCCGGTCGTGTCGTCAAGGGCGTGAACTTCGAGAACCTGCGCGACGCGGGCGACCCGGTCGAGCTCGCCCACCGCTACGACGCGGAGGGCGCCGACGAGCTGACGTTCCTGGACGTGTCGGCGTCGTCGGGCAACCGGGCGACCACGTACGAGGTCGTCCGCCGCACCGCCGAGGAGGTCTTCGTCCCGCTCACGGTCGGCGGGGGCGTCCGCACGGCCGACGACGTGGACCTGCTGCTGCGCGCCGGCGCCGACAAGGTCGGAGTGAACACCGCGGCGATCGCCCGGCCCGAGCTGATCGAGGAGATCGCGCAGCGGTTCGGCAGCCAGGTGCTGGTGCTGTCGGTCGACGCGCGGCGCGTGACTGGCGAGACCCGCACGGACTCGGGCTACGAGGTCACCACGCACGGGGGTCGTCAGGGCACGGGGATCGACGCGGTCGAGTGGGCCGCGCGTGCCGCGCGGCTCGGCGCCGGCGAGATCCTGCTCAACTCCATGGACGCCGACGGCACCAAGGACGGCTTCGACCTCCAGATGCTGCGCGACGTGCGCGCCGAGGTCGCCGTCCCGCTCATCGCTAGCGGCGGAGCGGGCACGCCGGAGCACTTCGTCGAGGCAGCACGGGCCGGGGCGGACGCGGTCCTCGCGGCCAGCGTCTTCCACTTCGGCACGCTCACCGTCGGCGACGTGAAGGCCGCGCTGAGGGACGCCGGCATCACCGTCCGCTGACGCTCAGGCCACGGGCAGCCGTGCGCTGAGCAGGGCGACGTCCGCGGGGTCTCCCTCGAGCCGGACGTCCGCGGCAGGCCCGCGTCCGAGCGCCCACAGCACGATCTCGGGCACCGCGCCGCGGACCACGACGGTGCCGTGCGCACCGCGCGGCTTGCGGGCCTGGTGGCGGATCCCGTCGTCACGGACGAGGACGACGCCCACGGGCGCCCGGCGCAGCGAGAGCCCGCTGGCGCGCACCGTCTGGCGCCACAGCGCCTCGACCAGCTCCGGCTCCACCTCGGGCGGCGGGACCGGTCCGGACCCGCGTCGGACGTCCTCCGCGTGGACGAAGAACTCGACCACGTTGGCCGCCTCGCCCGCCCACGACATCGGGTGCCAGCGCGCCGGGTCCTCGCCGACGCGTGCGACGAGGTCGCGGTAGGCGCCCTCCGTGCGGGCGGTGTCCGCGAGCGTGTCGATCGCACTGTCCGCGCGCGACGACATGCCCGGCACGACGAGCCCCGCGCCGACGACGAGCGACGACTCCCGCAGCACGACGTGCGCCGCGAGGTGCCGCGCCTCCCAGCCCTCGCACAGCGTCGGGGCGTCGGGCGGCACCTCGAGCAGGACGTCGGTGAGCCGTGCGCGCAGGATCTGGTGCCAGGTCATCCCCGCATGCTCGCACGGCCGGGTGTCAGTGGCGCGTGAGACGATGTGGACTTCCCAGGAACCCGCTGTGCAGAAGGATTCGTCGTGCCCGCCACCGCCACGCAGTCCCGTCGACCCGCCGCGTTGCAGGGGTCTCCGGCGACCCGTGGCGTGCGGCTCGTCGGCCGCGCGCTGCGCGCGCACCCGTGGGTCTACACGGCTGCCATCAGCATCTCCGCGGTGTTCGGCATCGCGACCGTGGCGGTCAGCCGCGTGCTGGGCTGGGCGACCGACGAGGTCGTCGTCCCCGCGCTCGACGGCGACGAAGCCGCCCGGGACCGGATCTGGCTCGCAGGCCTGATCGTCGTCGCGGTCGCCGTCACGCTGGCCGTGGCCGTCGCGCTGCGCCGGGTCTTCGCGGGGCTCGGGTTCGCGCTCCTGCAGGAGGACCACCGCCTCGCGGTGACCCGCCAGTACCTGCGCCTGCCGCTGGCGTGGCACCGCCGCCACCCCGCGGGCCAGCTGCTGTCCAACGCGGGCGCGGACGTCGAGGCGTCGACCTCGGTGTTCAACCCGCTGCCCTTCGCGCTCGGCGTGCTCGCGATGATCCTCGTCGCGGCCGTGCAGCTGTTCCGCACGGACGTGTACCTCGCGATCGCCGCACTGGCCGCGCTCCCGCTGACCCTCGTCGCGAACGTGGTGTTCCAGCGCCACATGTCCCCGGCGATCACGCGCGCCCAGCAGCTGCGCGCCGAGGTGGCCGACGTCGCGCACGAGAGCTTCGAGGCCGCGGTGCTGGTCAAGTCGCTCGGCACCGAGGCGCGCGAGGAGGAGCGGTTCACCGCGAAGGCGGCCGAGCTCGCCGCCGCCAACGTCCGCGTGGGCACCGTCCGGGCGTTCTTCGACCCGGTCATCGACCTGCTGCCGAGCATCGGGACGCTCGCGGTCCTCGTCGTGGGGACGTCCCGCGTGCTGCACGGCGACATCGACACCGGCGACGTCGTCGCGGCCGCCTACCTGCTCACCCTGCTCGCATTCCCGGTCCGGGCCTTCGGCTGGGTGCTGGGCGAGATGCCCCGCGCGCTGGTCGGCTACGGCCGCGTGGCCCGGGTGCTCGACGCCCGCGCGGACCTCCCCCCGGGGGACCGGCCCTGGCGGCCGACGGCGTCCGGCGCGCGCGTGGAGCTCGACGGCGTGACGCGCACGGTCGCGACCCCGCAGGGCGACCTCGACCTCGTGCGCGACGTCCACCTCGACATCGCGGCGGGACGGACGGTCGCGATCGTGGGCTCGACCGGCGCCGGCAAGACGAGCCTCGTCGGTCTCGTCGCGCGGCTCGCCGACCCCAGCGCGGGCGCCGTGCGCGTCGACGGCCTCGACCTGCGCGACGTCGTCCCCGCCGACCTCAGCGCCCACATCGCGTTCGTCGCGCAGCAGGCCTTCGTGTTCGAGGACACCGTCCGCGGCAACGTCGCCCTCGCCGACCCCGGCGACCCGGGCGCCGCGAGCGACGACGAGGTCTGGGACGCCCTGCGCCTGGCGCGCGTCGACGACGTCGTCAGCGCCCTGCCCGACGGCCTCGACGCGCCCCTCGGCGAGCGGGGTGCCAACCTCTCCGGCGGCCAGCGCCAGCGCCTCGCCCTGGCTCGCGCGCTCGTGCGACGCCCCAAGGTGCTCGTGCTCGACGACGCGACCTCCGCGGTCGACCCGCGCATCGAGCAGGCGATCCTCACGGGCCTGCGCAGCGCGGGAGGATCGCCGACCGTCCTGCTCGTCGCCTACCGCATGTCCTCGGTCCTGCTGGCCGACGAGGTCGTGCACGTCGAGGGCGGCCGGGTCGTCGACCGTGGCACGCACGACGAGCTCCTCGCGCGCGACCCCGGGTACCGCGAGCTGGCCACGGCCTACGAGCAGGAGACCGAGCGGCGGCGCAGCGAGGCGGCCGACGAGGACGCCCTCGAGATCGAGGTGGCCCGATGAGCGACACCGACCACCGCATGGCCCCGGCGAGCACGCTCGGCGTGTTCGCCACCCTGCGCCGCGGCACGCAGGTCTCGCCGCAGCTCCTCGACGGGCTCGTCATCACGGTGCTGCTCGCCGTCGTCGCGGCCGTCGGGCGCGTGGTCGTCCCGATCGCCGTGCAGCAGACGGTCGACACCGGGATCCTCGCCCCCGGCGGCCCGCAGGTCGAGCGCGTCGTCTGGCTCGCCGCCGTGGCGACGCTCGTCCTGCTCGTCGGCGCGGTCTGCTCCGCCTACGTCAACGTGCGGCTGTTCCGCTCGAGCGAGGCGGGCCTGCTCGCGCTGCGCACGCGCGCGTTCCGGCACGTCCACGACCTGTCGGTCCTTACGCAGAACACCGAGCGGCGCGGCTCTCTCGTCTCCCGGGTCACCTCGGACGTCGACACGATCTCCCTGTTCGTCCAGTGGGGCGGCATCATGCTGCTCGTCTCCGGCCTGCAGATCGTGGTCGCGACCGTTCTGATGGCGTTCTACTCCTGGCAGCTCACGCTGCTCGTGTGGCTGTGCTTCGTCCCGCTGGTGGTCGTGCTCCAGCCGCTGCAGAAGCGGGTCAACGCTCGGTACACGGCGGTGCGTGAGCGGTACGGCGCGATGCTCGGCGCTGTCTCCGAGGCCGTCGTCGGCGCCGAGACGATCCGTGCGTACGGTGTCGCCGACCGGACGCAGCGCAAGATCGACGCCTCGATCGGCGGCACCCGACGCGCGATGGTGCGTGCGCAGAACCTCGTGGCGACGGTCTTCGCGTCGGGCGTGCTGGTCGCCAACCTCGTGCTCGCGGTCGTCGTGGTCGTCGGCACCCACCTCGGCGTCACGGGCGAGGTGACCGCCGGCCAGCTGCTCGCCTTCCTGTTCCTCGTCCAGCTGTTCACCGGCCCCGTGCAGATGGCCACCGAGGTGCTCAACGAGCTGCAGAACGCGATCGCCGGCTGGCGGCGCGTGCTCGGCGTCATCGAGACGCCCGTGACGGTCGTCGACCCGGGCGCGGACGGCGTCCCGTCGCCGCGCGGTCCGGCGCGCGTCGAGCTCGTCGGCGTCGACTTCTCCTACCCGGACGGGCCGCCCGTGCTGCAGGACGTGCACCTCGCCGTCCCCGCCGGGTCGTCGGTCGCGGTCGTCGGCGCGACCGGGTCCGGCAAGACGACGATCGCTCGGCTCGTCGCCCGCTTCATGGACCCCTCCGCGGGAACGGTTCTGCTCGACGGCGCCGACCTGCGCGACGTCGAGCTCGCGACCCTGCGCGAGCGCGTCGTGCTCGTCCCGCAGGAGGGCTTCCTGTTCGACGGCACCCTCGCGCAGAACATGGCGTACGGCCTGCGCGACGAGGGCGACGACGAGGCCCGCGTGCGCGAGGCAGTTGACGCGCTCGGGCTCGACACCTGGGTCGACGAGCTCGCGGCCGGCCTCGACACCCCGGTCGGCCAGCGCGGCGAGTCGTTGTCGGCGGGGGAGCGCCAGCTCGTCGCGCTCGTGCGCGCGCACCTCGCGTCGCCCGACCTGTTGCTGCTCGACGAGGCCACCTCGGCCGTCGACCCTGCGACCGAGGTGCGGATCGCCCGCGCGCTCGCCTCGCTCACCCAGGGCCGCAGCACGCTGACCATCGCGCACCGCCTGTCGACCGCCGAGGCCGCCGACGCGGTCGTCGTGGTCGAGGACGGGGTCGTCGTCGAGCACGGGCACCACCACGACCTCGTCGCGCTCGACGGCATCTACGCGGCGATGCACCGCGCGTGGGTGTCGCAGACCCGCTGACGTCGGACGTGCGCGCGGACCGGACCACGGAGGCACGCGCGCGCGTGGCAGGATCGGCACGTGCCTGAGCTCGACACCCCCCTGGACCCCGCCGTCGCCGCGCGTCTCAAGCGCGACGAGCACGGCCTCGTCGCCGCCGTCGTGCAGCAGCACGACTCGCGCGAGGTGCTCATGCTCGGCTGGATGGACGACGAGGCGCTGCGGCGCACCCTGACGTCGGGGCGCGTGACGTTCTGGAGCCGCTCGCGCCAGGAGTACTGGCGCAAGGGGGACACCTCGGGCCACCGGCAGCACGTGAGGTCCGTGAGCATCGACTGCGACGGCGACGCGCTGCTGGTCGAGGTCGACCAGGTCGGCGCGGCTTGCCACACGGGCGCCCGCACCTGCTTCGAGGCCGGGGGCGCGCTCCCCGCCGTCGTCGGCGACCGTTCCGAGACCACCCCCGGAGGACAGGCATGACCGCGCCCACCCAGCAGACCCCGCACGTCGAGGTCGCCTGGGGCGGCACGTGGCCGTCCGTCGAGGGGTTCCGCGAGCTCGCGACCGACCGGCGCGTCATCCCCGTGGTGCGCCGGCTCCTGGCCGACGACACGACGCCGGTCGGGCTCTACCGCGCGTTGTGCGCGGGCCGCCCGGGGACGTTCATCCTCGAGTCCGCCGAGAGCGACGGCACGTGGGGCCGGTACTCCTTCGTCGGTGTCCGCTCGCGCGCGACGCTGAGCGTGCGCGACGGGCAGGCGGCCTGGTCCGGCGACGTGCCCGTCGGGGTACCCGCGGAGGGCGACGTCCTCGACGTGCTCGCCCAGACCCTCGACGTGCTGCGCACTCCCGCGCTGCCCGGCCTGCCCCCGCTGACCGGCGGCCTGGTCGGAGCGCTCGGCTGGGACGTCGTGCACCACTGGGAGCCGACGCTGCCCCGGAAGGCTCCCGAGGAGCTGGACGTGCCCGAGCTCACGCTCCTGCTCGCGACCGACCTGGCCGTCGTCGACCACCACGACGGCTCGGTCTGGCTGATCGCCAACGCGATCAACTTCGACGGCACCGACGCGCACGTCGACGAGGCGCACGCCGACGCGGTGGCTCGCCTCGACGCGATGCAGGCGACGCTCGTGCGCCCCACGGACCCGGGCCTGGCCGTGCTGGTCGACGTCCCGGAGCCCGAGCTGCGGTTCCGCTCGACCCGCGAGGAGTTCGAGCAGCAGGTGCGGTTCGGCAAGGAGGCGATCCGTGACGGCGAGGTGTTCCAGGTCGTCATCTCCCAGCGCCTCGACCTCGACTGCCCGGCCGACCCGCTCGACGTGTACCGCGTGCTGCGCACGATCAACCCGAGCCCGTACATGTACTACGTGCAGCTGCAGGACCCGGACGGCCGTGACTTCGCGGTGGTCGGCTCGAGCCCCGAGACGCTGGTGAAGGTGAGCGACGGGCACGTCACGACGTTCCCCATCGCGGGTTCCCGCCCGCGCGGCGCCACGCCGGAGGAGGACAGGGCCCTGGCCGACGAGGTCCTCGCCGACCCCAAGGAGCGCGCCGAGCACATCATGCTCGTCGACCTGTCGCGCAACGACCTCGTCAAGGTCTGCGAGCCGAGCAGCGTCGAGGTCGTCGACTTCATGGCCATCAGCCGCTACTCGCACATCATGCACATCACCTCGACCGTCGTCGGCCGGCTCCGCCAGGGCGCGACGGCGCTGCAGACGCTCACCGCGACCTTCCCGGCCGGCACCCTCTCCGGCGCCCCGAAGCCGCGCGCGATCGCCCTGATCGACGAGGTCGAGCCCGCGCGCCGCGGCATCTACGGCGGCACGGTCGGCTACTTCGACTTCGCCGGCGACATGGACATGGCCATCGCGATCCGCACGGCCCTGATCCGCGACGGCCGGGCCAGCGTCCAGGCGGGCGGCGGGATCGTCGCCGACTCCGTCCCGGCGCTGGAGTACGAGGAGTCCCGGAACAAGGCTGCCGCCGCGGTGCGCGCGGTCCAGATCGCCTCGCGGCTGCGCCGGGCGGGCGCGTGACCGAGCCCGCCGCCGTCTCCGCCCCGTCCACCCGCCGGGCTGCGGGTCGAGGCCGCGCGGCCGGCGTCCTGCTGCTGCTCGCCGCCCTCACCGGCCTCGTCTCGCTGCCCACCTGGTTCACGACGACCGCCGCGACCGCCCTCGACCCGAGGGTCGTGGTCACGGCGAGCGGCGCGGACGTGGCACCCGCCGTGCCCGCGGCGGCGCTCGTCCTGCTGGCGTGCGCCGCGGCGATCGCGCTGGTCGGCCGCGTCGCGCGCTGGGTCGTCCTGGCGGTCGTGGCGGGTGCCGGCGTCCTGGTCGTGGCCGCCGCGCTCCAGGCGATCGGCGACCCGTGGGCATCGGGCCTGCACCAGCAGGTGGTCGACGCGACGAGCGTGGGGGAGGACCGGTCGCCCGTGACCGTCTCCGTGTGGCCGTACCTCGCGGTCGGCGTCGGCGCGGTCGTGGTCCTCGTGGCGCTCTGGCTCGCGCGCGCCTCGCGGTCCTGGGCCGGGCCCTCGCGCCGGCACGAGGGGACCACCGCGGCGACGACCGAGCCCCGTCCTCAGGTCGAGGACGAGCGCAGCGCGTGGGACGCCCTGTCCCGTGGCGACGACCCGTCGTGACGTGCGGGTCCGTCGCCCCGCGGTCCGCTAGGGTGAAGGTCGAACTTCGCACGAAGGGCACCACCTGATGGCTGACAACACCCTTGCGCACCGCGCGCAGCACGCGACCACGACCGAGGCCGTGCACCTGCCGCCCACCGCGGCGCCCACCAACCACGGCAAGACGCTCGCCGCCTGGGTCACCTCCTGGGTGATCGTCGCCGGTGGCACGGTCGCCGGCTTGGCCGTCGCGTTCGCCGTCGTGTGGCTCTTCTGGGTCGGTCTCGGCATCGTCGTCGCAGGTCTCGTCGCCGGCTGGGTGCTGAAGTCGATGGGCTACGGCCAGGGCGGTGCGGCGACGATCGCACGCCAGAAGGAGCATGGCGGGCACTGACCCGTCGGGCGCTCGGCCCGGACGGGCAGGCGCCACCCGCAGGACCGCACGACCGAGGTAACACCGCCGTTCCCACGACGACCACCCGGCCACGTCCCGGGGTGGCCGCACCGCGATCCAGGAGGACCGATGTCGACGCCGAACGAGCCCCAGAACCCCTACGGCGAGCAGCCGCAGAATCCCGAAGACCCGTTCCGCAAGGCCGACCCCAGCGGTCAGCCGCCGGCGGCGCCGCAGTACGGCGCGCCGGGCTACGGCGCACCCCAGGCGCCCCAGTACGGCGCGCCGCAGTACCCCGGCACGCCGCAGTACCCGGGCGGCCCGCAGTACCCGGCGGCACCGCCCTACCAGGGTGGCTACGGACCGACGCCGCCGCCGAACTACCTCGTGTGGGCGATCCTCACGACGGTCCTGTGCTGCCTCCCGCTCGGCATCGCGTCGATCGTCTTCTCCTCGCAGGTGAACTCGAAGTTCGCGCAGGGCGACTACGCCGGCGCGGCGAACTCGTCGAACAAGGCCAAGCAGTTCGCGCTCTGGGGCGCGATCATCGGTCTCGTCCTCGGCGTGGGCTGGGCCATCGTCGTCGGCGTGACCGGCAGCTTCTCGAGCTCGACGTCGTACTGAGCCGGACCGTGAGCGACGTGGTGCCGACCGAGCAGGTCGCGGTCGGCACCACGCCCACGTCCGACGCACCACGACGGCGCGGTGCGTCCGCCCTCGCGGGTCCTGCCGCGGTCGCTCTGGCCGCTGGGGGAGCCCTCGTCGTCCTCGCGAAGGTCGACCCGAGCCAGCCCGGCCACTACCCGACGTGCCCGTTCCTCTTCCTCACCGGCCTGTACTGCCCCGGCTGCGGCTCGCTGCGCGCCCTGCACGACCTGGCGCACCTCGACGTCGTCGGCGCCTGGGGGATGAACCCGCTGCTGGTCGTCGTCGTCCCGGTCCTGCTCGCGTTCTGGGTCGCGTGGATCGTGCGGAGCTGGCGCGGAGCGCCGCGCCAGAGGGTCATCCCCGCGCTGTGGATCAACGTCTTCCTGGGCCTCGTGCTCGCGTTCTGGGTCGCGCGGAACATCCCCGCGCTCGCTCCCTGGCTGGCGCCCTGAGGACCTCGGTCCCACGTGTCGACCTGTGGTCGGGGTCACGCGCGCGCCCCCGTACGATGTCCGATGGATCCCGCCCCGGTCGTCGGCTGAGCGGGAGACGTGACCCGGGGGAAGGGGTGAGGCCTCGATGACCGTGCTGGACGACATCGTCGCCGGTGTTCGTGAGGACCTGGCAGCAAGGCAAGCGACCACGTCTCTCGACGTGCTGAAGGCGGCCGCGCTCAAGCGGCCCTCGGCCATCGAGTGCATCAACCGGCTCCGCGTCGAGGACGCGGTCACGGTGATCGCCGAGGTCAAGCGGTCGAGCCCGAGCAAGGGTGCTCTCGCGAAGATCGCCGACCCGGCCGCGCTCGCCGCGGAGTACGAGAAGGGCGGCGCGACCGCCATCTCCGTGCTCACCGAGCAGCGCCGGTTCCACGGCTCCCTGGCCGACCTGGACGCCGTGCGCGCCAAGGTCGACATCCCGGTCCTGCGCAAGGACTTCGTCGTCACGCCCTACCAGGTGTGGGAGGCGCGGGCGCACGGCGCCGACCTCTGCCTGCTCATCGTCGCCGCCCTCGAGCAGACCGTGCTCGAGTCGCTCGTCGAGCGCGTCCACTCGCTCGGCATGACGGCGCTCGTCGAGGTGCACGACACCGAGGAGGTGGCGCGTGCGGTCGACGCCGGCGCCCGGGTGATCGGCGTCAACGCGCGCAACCTCAAGTCGCTCGAGGTGGACCGCACCACGTTCTCGCGGGTCGCGCCGTCGATCCCGTCGGGCATCGTGAAGATCGCCGAGTCCGGCGTCCGTGGTCCGCACGACGTCATGGACTACGCCCGCGCGGGCGCGGACACCGTGCTCGTCGGTGAGGCGCTCGTGACCGACGACGCTCCCCGTGAGTCCGTCGCGGACCTCGTCGCCGCCGGATCGCACCCGTCCCTGCGGGCGGTGCGGCAATGACTGAAACCGCGTCGACCGGCCGTCCATATATCCAGCCCGAGCCGTCGACGGGCCCCCTGGCGACCCACGCCGGCCCGTACTTCGGCGACTTCGGCGGACGCTTCGTCCCCGAGGCGTTGATCGCGGCCCTCGACGAGCTCGACACGGCCTACCACAAGGCCCAGGCGGACCCGGCGTTCGGCGCGGAGCTCGCACGCCTGCACCGCACCTACACGGGCCGGCCGAGCCCGCTGACCGAGGTGCCGCGGTTCGCCGCGCACGTCGGCGAAGGCGTGCGCGTGTTCCTCAAGCGCGAGGACCTCAACCACACGGGCTCGCACAAGATCAACAACGTCCTGGGCCAGGCGCTGCTGGTCAAGCGGATGGGCAAGACGCGCCTCATCGCCGAGACCGGCGCCGGCCAGCACGGCGTCGCCACGGCGACCGCGGCCGCGCTCATGGACCTCGAGTGCGTCGTGTACATGGGCGAGGAGGACACCCAGCGCCAGGCGCTGAACGTCGCCCGGATGGAGCTCCTCGGCGCGACGGTCGTTCCCGTGAAGGTCGGCACGCGGACGCTCAAGGACGCGATCAACGAGGCGCTGCGCGACTGGGTGGCGAACGTCGAGACGACGCACTACCTGCTCGGCACCGTCACGGGACCGCACCCGTTCCCCGAGATGGTGCGCGACTTCCACAAGATCATCGGCGAGGAGGCCCGCGCGCAGCTGGCCACCGAGATCGGTCGCCTGCCGGACGCCGTCGTGGCGTGCGTCGGTGGCGGGTCGAACGCGATGGGCATCTTCAACGCGTTCCTCGACGACCCCGAGGTCCGGCTGTTCGGCTTCGAGGCGGGCGGCCACGGCATCTCGTCGGGCAAGCACGCGGCGCGCTTCTCCGGCGGTGAGCCCGGCGTGCTGCACGGCTCGCGCTCCTACCTGCTGCAGGACGAGGACGGGCAGACGCTGCCCAGCCACTCGGTCTCGGCCGGCCTGGACTACCCGAGCGTCGGTCCCGAGCACGCGTGGCTGCACGACATCGGCCGCGCGCAGTACCGCCCCGTCGGCGACGACGAGGCGATGGAGGCGTTCCGCGTGCTGTGCCGCACGGAGGGCATCATCCCGGCCATCGAGTCCGCGCACGCGCTCGCCGGTGCCATCCAGCTGGGCCGCGAGGCCCGCGAGTGGTCCGACGAGCCCGTGCTGCTGATCAACCTGTCGGGGCGCGGGGACAAGGACGTGGCGACCGCCGCCGCGTGGTTCGACCTCATCGAGGACGAGCCCGTGGTGAAGGCCGACGAGGGAGAGCAGCTATGACGGTAGGCGTCGCATCGAAGGTCGGTGCGCACCTCGACGGGCTCCGGGCCCAGGGACGCGCGGCACTGATCGGCTACCTGCCGGTCGGGTTCCCGAGCGTCCCGGGCTCGATCACGGCGGTCCGCACGATGATCGACGCCGGAGTGGACGTCGTCGAGCTCGGCATGCCGTACAGCGACCCCGTGATGGACGGCCCGATCATCCAGCAGGCCGCGGACGCCGCCCTCCGCGGCGGCACGCGCGTGCGTGACACCATCACGGCCGTCGAGCAGATCGCCGGCCGGGGCGCACCCGTGCTCGTCATGACGTACTGGAACCTCGTGCTGCGCTACGGCGTGGAGGCCTACGCCCGCGACCTCGCGTCCGCGGGCGGCGCCGGTCTCATCACGCCCGACCTCATCCCCGACGAGGCGGCCGAGTGGCTCGCGTCGTCGGATGCGCACGGCCTCGACCGCGTGTTCCTGGTCGCCCCGAGTTCGACGCCCGAACGCCTCGCCTCCACGGCGGCCGCCTCGCGCGGCTTCGTCTACGCGGCGTCGACCATGGGCGTCACGGGCGAGCGGACGACGGTCGGCGACCGCGCCGAGCGGCTCGTCGCGGACACCCGCGCGGCAGGCGCCGAGCGCGTGTGCGTCGGCGTGGGGGTCTCGACGCCCGACCAGGCCACGCAGGTCGCCTCCTACGCGGACGGTGTCATCGTCGGCTCGGCGCTGGTGCGCACGCTGGTCGACGCGCCCGACGAGGCGTCCGGCCTCGACGCCCTCGCCACGGCGACCGCCGGCCTCGCCGCGGGCGTGGCCGCAGCGGCGTCCGTCGCCCGATGATCGCGTCCATCCCGAGCCCGTCCCAGGGAGTCTGGGAGCTGGGCCCGATCCCGCTCCGCGCGTACGCGCTGGCCATCCTCGTCGGCATCGTCGCGGCGGTCTTCATCGCCCGGCGGCGGTGGGCCGCGCGCGGCGGAGACCCGGACACGATCCTCGAGATCGCGTTCTGGGCGGTTCCCTTCGGCATCGTGGGCGGCCGGATCTACCACCTGGTCACCTCCCCGGAGAAGTACTTCGGCGAGGGCGGTCACCCGTGGGACGCGCTGAAGATCTGGGAGGGCGGCCTCGGCATCTGGGGCGCGATCGCGTTCGGCGCGGTGGGCGCCTGGATCGGTGCGCGGCGCCAGGGCGTCAAGCTCGCGCCGTTCGCCGACTCGGTGGCGCCCGGGCTGCTCGTCGCGCAGGCCATCGGGCGCCTCGGCAACTGGTTCAACCAGGAGCTGTTCGGCAGCCCGACGACCTTGCCGTGGGGTCTCGAGGTCTCGGACGCGAAGGCGATCGAGGCCGGCTACGAGCCCGGCACGCTGTTCCACCCGACGTTTCTGTACGAGCTGGTCTGGAACCTCGGCGGGGCCGCCGTGCTCGTGTGGGCCGACCGCAAGTTCAGGCTCGGGTACGGCCGGGTGTTCTGGCTGTACGTGATGATCTACACGAGCGGCCGGTTCTGGATCGAGCTGCTGCGGATCGACGACCAGGCCTCGACGTTCCACGTCCTCGGGCTGCGGATCAACGTCTGGACGTCGATCGTGGCGTTCGTCGGCGCGCTGGTAGCGTTCATCCTGGTCGGGCGCCGCCACCCCGGACGTGAGACGACCCTCTTGCTGGAACCCCCGACCACGCAGGACGACGAGGACGAGGCTGCAGACCTGAGCCGCTGACCAGCGGCAGGGTGTGAGCCACCTCACAACGGGCGGTGCGCTCGGGTTTGTTTCCGAGTTGTATCGTCGCCACACGTCTGGGCCGACGACGTCCCGCGTTCCCCCCATGCTCGTGCTATGCCCCGATGTCGTCGGGGTCCGTGAGGACGGTACTGATGTCGACGTCGCCCGTGAGTCCCGCCATGGCGGCTCCGCCGGGCCAGGGTCTGTACGACCCGGCCGCTGAGCACGACGCCTGTGGCTTCGCGTTCGTCGCGACGCTGCGAGGGACACCTGGCCGCGACATCGTCGACGCCGGCCTGACCGCCCTGCTGAACCTCGACCACCGCGGCGCCGTGGGCGCCGAGGAGGACAGCGGGGACGGCGCCGGCATCCTCACCCAGATCCCGGACGCGTTCCTGCGCGACGTGGTCGACGCCGAGCTGCCCGCCGCCGGCTTCTACGCCATCGGGATGGCGTTCCTGCCCCGCGACGCCGACGAGCGCGCGCGCGCCGAGTCCGGCATCGAGGCGATCGCCGCCGAGGAGAAGCTCGACGTCCTGGCGTGGCGCGACGTCGTTGTCACGGCGGACCTCGTCGGCCCGACGGCCCGTGCGTCGATGCCCTACTTCCGCCAGCTCGTCGTGGCCGACCCGTCCCGCGAGCTGTCGGGCGTCGCGCTCGACCGCCGGACCTACCGCCTGCGCAAGCGCGCCGAGCGCGAGCTCGGCACCTACTTCGCGTCGCTGTCGGCGCGCACGCTCGCGTACAAGGGCATGCTGACGACCGGACAGCTCGAGCCGTTCTTCGCCGACCTGTCCGACCCGCGCTACGCGAGCGAGATCGCGCTGGTCCACTCGCGCTTCTCGACGAACACCTTCCCGTCGTGGCCGCTGGCCCAGCCCTTCCGGCTCGTGGCGCACAACGGCGAGATCAACACCGTCCGCGGCAACCGGAACTGGGTCGCCGCGCGTGAGGGGATGCTGTCGAGCGAGCTCATCGGTGACCTCGCGCCGCTGCTGCCCGTCTGCACCCCGGGCGGCTCGGACTCCGGCAGCTTCGACGAGGTGCTCGAGCTCCTGCACCTCGCGGGTCGTCCCCTGCCGCACGCGGTCATGATGATGATCCCGGAGGCGTGGGAGAACCACGCCCAGATGGACCCCGCCCGCCGTGCGTTCTACGAGTACCACTCCACGCTCATGGAGCCGTGGGACGGGCCGGCCGCGATGACGTTCACGGACGGCACGCTGATCGGCTCGGTGCAGGACCGCAACGGCCTGCGCCCCGGCCGCTACTGGGTCACCGAGGACGGGCTCGTCGTCTGCGCCTCCGAGGCCGGAGTCCTGGACATCGACCCCGCGTCGATCGTCGCGAAGGGCCGTCTCGAGCCGGGCCGCATGTTCCTGGTGGACACCGGCCAGGGCCGGATCATCGAGGACGACGAGATCAAGGGGCAGCTCGCCGCGCAGCGCCCCTACGCCGAGTGGGTCAGCCAGAACTCGGCGTACCTCGAGCAGCTGCCCGAGCGTGAGCACGTCGCGCACTCGGCCGCCTCGGTGCGCCGCCGCCAGCGGGCGTTCGGGTACACCGAGGAGGAGCTGAAGATCCTGCTCGCGCCCATGGCCTCGGCCGGCGCCGAGCCGCTCGGTGCGATGGGCTCGGACACCCCGGTGGCCGTGCTCTCGACCCGGCCGCGGATGCTGTTCGACTACTTCACGCAGATGTTCGCGCAGGTCACCAACCCGCCGCTGGACGCCATCCGCGAGGAGCTCGTCACCTCGATCGGCGGTGCGATCGGCCCCGAGCCGAACCTGCTGGTCGACGGTCCCGGGCACGCTCGCAAGCTGATCCTGCCGTTCCCCGTGATCGACAACGACCAGCTCGCCAAGATCGTGCACGTGGCGAAGGAGCCGTCGCTGGGCTTCCGGGCGACGACGATCCGCGGCCTGTACCGCGCGGCCGGCGGGGGAGAGGCGCTCGAGGAGCGCCTCGAGGAGATCTTCGCCGAGGTCGACCGCGCGGTGGCCGACGGCGTCAGCTTCCTGGTGCTCTCGGACCGCAACTCCGACGCCGAGCTCGCGCCGATCCCCTCGCTGCTGCTGCTCTCCGCGGTGCACCACCACACGCTGCGCCGCCACACGCGCACGCAGATCTCGCTCGTCGTCGAGGCCGGCGACGTGCGCGAGGTGCACCACGTCGCGCTGCTGATCGGCTACGGGGCCGCCGCGGTGAACCCGTACCTGGCGATGGAGACCGTCGAGGAGATGGCCCGCTCGGGCTACCTCGGCGGCGTCGCACCCGAGAAGGCCGTCGCGAACCTCATCAAGGCGCTCGGCAAGGGCGTCCTGAAGGTCATGTCCAAGATGGGCATCTCGACGATCGCGTCCTACCGCGGCGCGCAGGTGTTCGAGGCCATCGGCCTGTCCCACGCGCTCGTCGACCGGTACTTCACCGGCACGACGAGCCGCCTGGGCGGCATCGGGCTCGACGTCATCGCCGCCGAGGTGGCCGCGCGCCACGCCGACGCGTACCCCGCGAGCGGCAACCGGCAGGCGCACCAGCGCCTCGCGGTGGGTGGCGAGTACCAGTGGCGCCGCGACGGCGAGGACCACCTGTTCGACCCCGAGACGGTCTTCCGCCTGCAGCACGCGACCCGCACGCGCCAGTACGACATCTTCCGCCAGTACACGCACCGGGTCGACGAGCAGAGCTCGCGCCTGATGACGCTGCGCGGCCTGCTCGCCTTCAAGGACGGCGTGCGCGAGCCGATCGACATCGACGAGGTCGAGCCGGTCAGCGAGATCGTCAAGCGGTTCAACACGGGCGCGATGTCCTACGGCTCGATCTCCGCCGAGGCGCACGAGACCCTCGCGGTCGCCATGAACCGGCTGGGCGCCAAGTCCAACACCGGCGAGGGCGGCGAGGACCCCGAGCGCCTGCACGACCCCGTGCGGCGCTCCGCGATCAAGCAGATCGCCTCGGGCCGGTTCGGCGTGACCAGCGAGTACCTGACGAACGCCGACGACATCCAGATCAAGCTCGCGCAGGGGGCCAAGCCCGGCGAGGGCGGTCAGCTGCCCGGGCACAAGGTGTACCCCTGGGTCGCCAAGACGCGGCACTCGACGCCCGGCGTGGGCCTCATCTCGCCGCCGCCGCACCACGACATCTACTCGATCGAGGACCTGGCGCAGCTGATCCACGACGCCAAGAACGCCAACCCGAGCGCGCGCATCCACACCAAGCTCGTCTCGGAGTTCGGCGTGGGCACGATCGCGGCCGGCGTGGCCAAGGCCCACTCGGACGTGGTCCTCATCTCGGGCCACGACGGCGGCACGGGCGCGAGCCCCCTGACCTCGCTCAAGCACGCGGGCACCCCGTGGGAGATCGGCCTGGCCGAGACCCAGCAGACGCTCGTGCTCAACAACCTGCGTGACCGCGTGGTCGTCCAGGTCGACGGGCAGCTCAAGACCGGCCGCGACGTGCTCGTCGGCGCGCTGCTCGGTGCCGAGGAGTTCGGCTTCGCGACGGCTCCGCTCGTCGTGAGCGGCTGCATCATGATGCGCGTCTGCCACCTCGACACCTGCCCGGTGGGCGTCGCGACGCAGAACCCCGAGCTGCGGGCCCGGTTCACCGGCAAGCCCGAGTTCGTCGTGACCTTCATGGAGTTCATCGCGCAGGAGGTCCGCGAGCTGCTCGCGCAGCTGGGCTTCCGGACGCTGCTGGACGCCGTCGGCCACGTCGAGCTGCTCGACACCCGCGCCGCGATCGACCACTGGAAGGCCGAGGGCCTGGACCTGGCGCCCGTGCTGGCCCAGCCCGAGCTCGTCGAGGGCTCGTCGCTGCACCGCACGCAGAGCCAGGACCACGGGCTCTCGCGCGCGCTCGACAACCAGCTCATCGCGCTGGCCGCCGACGCGCTCGAGCGGCGCGAGCCGGTCCGCATCGACCTGCCGGTCCGCAACGTCAACCGCACGGTCGGCACGATGCTCGGCCACGAGGTGACCAAGCGCTACGGCGGTGCGGGCCTCGCCGACGACACCATCGACGTGACCCTCACGGGCTCGGGCGGCCAGTCGTTCGGCGCGTTCCTGCCGCGCGGTATCACGATGCGCCTGTTCGGCGACGCGAACGACTACGTCGGCAAGGGCCTGTCCGGCGGCCGCATCATCGTGCGGCCCGACCGCAAGGCCGTGCTGTCCGGCGCCCACAACGTGGTCGCCGGCAACGTGATCGGCTACGGCGCCACGTCGGGCCAGATCTTCCTGCGCGGCCTGGTCGGCGAGCGGTTCGGCGTCCGGAACTCCGGCGCGACGCTCGTCGTCGAGGGCGTGGGCGACCACGGCTGCGAGTACATGACGGGTGGCACCGTGCTGGTGCTCGGCCGCACGGGCCGCAACTTCGGCGCCGGCATGTCCGGCGGTACCGCCTACGTGCTCGACCTGCGCACCGCGCTGGTCAACACCGACGCCGTCCGCACCGGCGAGATCTCGCTCGACCCGCTGGACGACGAGGACTTCGCCCTCGTCGAGCAGCTGATCCGCGCGCACCACGAGGAGACGGGCTCGCCCGTGGCGGCCCAGCTCCTCGACGACCCCGCGGCGACACGTGCCCGCTTCACGCGCCTGCTGCCCACCGAGTACGCCCGCGTCCGACGCGCGCTGGCCAAGGCCGAGGCCGAGGGCCTCGACCCGGCAGCGCCCGGCGTGTGGGACCAGATCCTGGAGGTGGCCCGTGGCTGACCCCCGCGGCTTCCTGAAGGTTCGCGACCGCGAGCTGCCGCCCAACCGTCCCGTCGAGGTCCGCCTGCGCGACTGGAAGGACGTGCACGCCCACCTCGAGCAGGGCCAGCCGTTCCTCAAGGAGCAGGCCGGGCGCTGCATGGACTGCGGCATCCCGTTCTGCCACAACGGCTGCCCCCTGGGGAACCTCATCCCCGAGTGGAACGACCTGGTGTGGCGCGGGCAGTGGGGCGACGCGATCGACCGGCTGCACGCGACGAACAACTTCCCGGAGTTCACGGGTCGCATCTGCCCGGCCCCGTGCGAGTCGTCCTGCGTGCTCGGCATCAACCAGCCGGCCGTGACGATCAAGAACGTCGAGGTCTCGATCATCGACGAGGCGTTCGACCGTGGCCTGGTCACGCCGCACGTGCCGCAGCGCCTCACGGGCCACACGGTCGCAGTCGTCGGCTCGGGTCCCGCGGGACTCGCCGCCGCCCAGCAGCTCACGCGCGCCGGGCACACCGTCGCGGTGTACGAGCGCGACGACGCCGTCGGTGGCCTGCTGCGCTACGGCGTGCCGGACTTCAAGCTCGAGAAGGTCCACATCGACCGCCGCCTCGAGCAGATGTCCGCCGAGGGCACGCGCTTCCGACCGGGCGTCGAGGTCGGCCGCGACGTGACCTGGGCCCAGCTCCAGGCACGCTACGACGCGATCGTCATCGCCACCGGCGCGACGATCCCGCGCGAGCTGCAGGTGCCCGGCAAGGAGCTGGCCGGCGTGCACCCCGCGATGGAGTACCTGCACCAGGCGAACGCCGTGGCCGCGGGCAAGGCCGTCGAGGACCAGATCTCGGCCGAGGGCCGCCACGTCATCATCATCGGCGGCGGCGACACCGGCTCGGACTGCCTCGGCACCGCGCTGCGCCAGGGTGCCGCGTCGGTCACGACGCTCGCCATCGGCAAGAAGCCGCCGACGGACCGCCCGGAGCACCAGCCGTGGCCGACCGACCCGATCACGTTCGAGGTCTCGTCCTCGCACGAGGAGGGCGGCGAGCGCGCGTACCTGGCCTCGACCGTCGAGTTCGTCGGCGAGGAGCGCGTCGAGCGCCTGCGCCTGGCGACCACCGAGTACCTGTCCGACGGCCGCCGGGTGCCCACGCCCGGCACCGAGCGGGACATCCCCGCCGACCTCGTGCTCGTCGCGATGGGCTTCACCGGCCCCGAGACGACACCGCTGACCGACCAGCTCGGCATCGAGCTGACCCGCCGCGGGCTCGTCGCGCGCGGCGAGGACTTCGGCACGACCGTGCCCGGCGTCTTCGTCGCCGGCGACGCGGGCCGCGGCCAGTCCCTGGTCGTGTGGGCCATCGCGGAGGGTCGCGCCGCGGCCGCCGCGGTGGACACCTATCTGTCGGGTGCCACCGAGCTGCCCAGCCCGGTCACCGCCTCCACGGTGGCGTTGCGCCCCTGACCTCACCCGGACCGCGTACCGCCCGGGGTTCCCGGTCGGGCAGGACGTTCGGTCCGACCATCAGAACCCGAAAGGCATAGGCTCGCTTTCATGCGTAGAGCAAAGATCGTCTGCACCCTTGGTCCCGCGACCGAGTCCCTCGAGCAGATCCAGGCCCTGGTTGACGCCGGCATGGACGTGGCTCGGATCAACCGCAGCCACGGCGAGGCCAGCGAGCACGCGAAGGTCATCGCGAACGTCCGGGCCGCCGCCCAGGCGTCCGGCCGCTCGGTCGCCGTCCTCGTCGACCTGCAGGGCCCGAAGATCCGCCTCGGCCGCTTCGTCGAGGGCAAGCACGACCTCGCGGTCGGCGACACCTTCACCATCACGACCGACGACGTCGACGGCACCAAGGAGCGCGTCTCGACGACGTTCAAGGGCCTGACCGGTGACGTGAACCCCGGCGACCCGATCCTCATCGACGACGGCAAGGTGCTCGTCCGCGTCATCAGCGTCGAGGGCAGCGACGTCGTCACGCGCGTCGAGGTCCCCGGCACGGTCTCCAACAACAAGGGCCTGAACCTGCCGGGCGTCGCGGTCTCCGTGCCCGCGATGAGCGACAAGGACGAGGCCGACCTGCGCTGGGGCCTGGCCCAGGGCGCGGACTTCATCGCCCTGTCGTTCGTGCGCAACGCGGCCGACTACGACGGCGTGCGCCGGATCATGGACGAGGAGAACCGGGTCGTCCCGGTCATCGCCAAGATCGAGAAGCCGCAGGCCGTGGACAACCTGGCCGAGATCATCGCCGCGTTCGACGGCATCATGGTCGCCCGCGGCGACCTGGGCGTCGAGCTGCCGCTCGAGCAGGTGCCGCTGGTGCAGAAGCGGGCCGTCGAGCTCGCGCGCCGCAGCGCCAAGCCCGTCATCGTGGCCACGCAGGTCCTCGAGTCCATGACGACCAACCCCCGCCCGACGCGCGCCGAGACCTCGGACTGCGCCAACGCGGTGCTCGACGGTGCGGACGCGGTCATGCTCTCGGGCGAGACGAGCGTCGGCGACTACCCGATCGAGACGGTCCGCACGATGGCCCGCATCATCGAGGCGACCGAGGAGCTGGGTCGCGAGCGCATCGCGCCCCTGGGCTCCACGCCGCACACGCGCGGTGGCGCGATCACCCGCGCCGCGGCCGAGATCGGCGAGACGGTGGGCGTGAAGTACCTCGTCACGTTCACCCAGTCCGGTGACTCGGCGCGTCGCATGTCGCGCCTGCGCTCGGCGATCCCGCTGCTCGCGTTCACGCCCGAGCACGCGGTGCGCAACGTCCTGTCGCTGTCGTGGGGCGTGCAGACGTACCAGGTGCCGTCGGTCGGCAGCACGGACGAGATGGTGCACCAGGTCGACCAGACCCTGCGTGCCAACGGTCTGGCGGAGGACGGCGACTACGTCGTCGTCGTCTCGGGCGCGCCGGTGGGCGTCGCGGGCTCGACCAACTCGATCGTCGTGCACAAGATCGGCGACGAGGCCGGCGGCCGCATCGCCTGACGCATGAACGAGTGAAGGGCGGCCCCGCTGGTGCGGGGCCGCCCTTCTCGTGTGCGAGCTCAGCTCGTCGAGACGCGCCCGGTCAGGCCGCGGGCGCGCAGCACGTGCCGCTCGATCGGCGCGAACACGAGCAGCTCGACGGTGATGCCGACGAGGAAGATCAGCGAGATCGCGGCGACGACGAGCGGCATGTCGCTGGTCTCACGGCCGATGTCGAGCACCTGCCCGAGCCCGATGCCCAGCTTGGCGGAGTAGGTGATGAGCTCGGCGGCCATGAGCGAGCGCCAGGCGAAGGCCCAGCCCTGCTTGAGGCCCCCCAGGAAGCCGGGCAGCGCGGCGGGGAGCAGCACGTACCGGATGCGGGTCCAGCCGCGCGCACCGAGCACCTGGCCGACGCGGAGGTAGAGCGGCGGGATCTGGTCGGTGCCCGCGAGCAGCCCGTTGACGATCGAAGGCACCGCACCGAGCAGGATGACCGCGTAGATCGCCTGGTTGGTCAGCTGGAACCAGATGATCGCCGCGGGCACCCACGCGACCGACGGCAGGGTCTGCAGACCGGTGATGATCGGCCCGAACGCGCGGCGCAGGAGATTCGACGCGGCGAGCGCGACCCCGATCGCGACACCGAGCACGACCGACATGGCGAAGCCGACCGCCGCGCGCTGCAGGCTCAGGCTCACGGCGCGGCCGGCGGTGCCGTCGGCGACCGACGAGACGAAGGCGGACCAGGTGTCGGCCGGGCTGGGCAGGGCGTAGCTCGGCTTGAGCTCGAGCAGGTAGGCGACCTGCCAGACGGCGACGATCGCGGCGAGCGCGGCCAGCACGGGCCACACGGAGTGCCACGCGTCGCGCCACCAGGGTCGCTGCTCGACGACGACCGGGCTCTCGAGCGCGTCGAGGCCCGCGGCGAGGTCGCCGGCGCGGGACTCCTTCAGGGCGGGCGTCTCAGTGGCCATGGCGGGCGATCTCGTTTCGCAGGTGCTCGGTGATCTCGAGGCTGAGCGCGGACACGTCCGGGTCCTCGATGCGCCGCGGCTGGGGGATGTCGATGTGCCACTCACGGGCGATGCGGCCGGGACGTGAGGACAGGAGCACGACGCGCTGGCCGAGGCGGACCGCCTCGCGGACGTTGTGGGTCACGAACAGCACGGCCCGGCCGGTGTCGCTCCAGATCCGGGTCAGCTCGTCGTGCAGGACGTCGCGCGTGATGGCGTCGAGCGCCGCGAACGGCTCGTCCATGAGCAGCAGGTCGCCCTCCTGGGCGAGCGCCCGAGCGAGCGCCACCCGCTGCCGCATGCCGCCGGAGAGCTCGTGCACCCGCTTGCCGTGCGCACCCTCGAGGCGCACGAGGTCGAGGAGCCGGACGGACTCGGTCCGGCGCTCCGAGCGCCCGACGCCGCGCAGGCGCAGCGCGAGCTCGACGTTCTCCCCGGCGGTCAGCCACGGGTAGAGCGCGGGCTCCTGGAACATCAGGGCCGGGCGCCCGGTGGGGACCTCGACCGTGCCGGAGGTCGGCTTGTCGAGGCCTGCGACGAGCGACAGGAGCGTCGACTTGCCGCAGCCCGAGGCGCCGAGCAGGCAGACGAACTCGCCGGGCGCGACGGTGAGGTCGATCCCGTCGAGCACCGGCGGTCGCGTCGTCTCGCCGAAGTGGTGCGAGACGCCGGTCAGGCGTGCCGCGACGGCGGCCGGGGCATCGGTGCCCGGGCCGCCGGCCGCCGTCGCGGTGGTCACGTGGACTGCCCCAGCCCAGCGTCGGAGACGGCCTCCTGGCCGTTGTCCTTCAGCACCTCGTTGAGCAGGGTCAGGTCGTAGATGCCGTGCAGGTCGGTCTTGTCGGCGACGCCCGCGGCGACGCCGTGGTCCGCCGAGGTCTGCAGGCTCGAGGCGATCGGGTCGAGCGTGACGCGCAGGTTGCCCCAGGCCCGGTCGAGCACCTCGGGGGACAGCGACTTCCCGCTGAGCTTGTCCAGCGCCGCGTTGGCCGCGGTCTTGGCCTCGTCGTCGTTCTTCGAGATCCAGTCAGCCGTCTGGTACTCGGCCTCGATGAGCTCCTTGACGGTGGCCGGGTACTTGTCGAGGAAGTCGGTCGAGACGATCAGGTGGGTCGTGACGAAGTCCCCGTTCGGCCACAGGTCCTTCTCGTCGACCAGGACGTGCGCGCCGCCGTCGATCACGAGGCGCGAGGCCCAGGGCTCGGGCAGCCACGCGCCGTCGAGCTCGCCGGCCTTGAACAGGTCGAGGGTCTGGGAGTTGTCCTGGGGTGCGATGTCCACGTCGCTGTCGCCGCCGGTCAGGCTCGTCTTCAGGCCCTGGTCGGACAGCCAGGCGCGCAGCGCGACGTCCTGGGTGTTGCCCAGCTGGGGCGTGGCCAGCGTCGTGCCCTTGAGGTCGGCCGGCGTGTCGATGCCGTCGCGGACGACGAGCTGCGCACCGCCCGACGTCGCGCCGGACACGATCCGGATCGCCTTGCCGTCGGACTTCGAGAAGGCGTTGATCGCCGGGTTGGGGCCGACGAAGGCCGCGTCGATCGCGCCCCCGAAGAGGGCCTCGACGGCCTCAGGGCCGGCGTTGAAGATCTGCGTCGTCAGCTTCGTCGTGCCCAGGTCCTTCTGGAACGTGCCGTCGTCGACGCCAACCAGCGCGACGGCGTGCGTGAGGTTGGCGAAGTAGCCGAGCCGCAGCTCGGGGGCATGCGCGGTGGCGTCGCTGCCCTGCGGCGAGGCGTCGGCGTCGCCGGACGAGCAGGCGGCGAGGGTGGCGACGAGGCCGGCGGCGGCGATCGCGGCGATGGCGGTGGTGAGGCGGCGGGAGCGTCGTGTGCGTGCTGCGGTGGTCATGGGGTTCCTCGAGGGCAGTGGCGGTGTGAGCCGGGGAGCGACGGTCAGCGGGGCGTCGTCAGCGACATCGGTCGGCGTGCGCGCCGGCGCGCAGGCGTCCGCGGCTGGGGCCGTGGATCGTGGTGGGAACGGGCGCCATGGGGCGCTACCTCCGCGGGGGACGGATGGCGTGTGCGTCGCACCCGGGGCCGTCGTGCAGGACGGCAGAGGCCGGGCGTCGAACGCTCGGCCAAGGTGGGGGACTGGGGCCGGGAGCTCAGACGTTCCGCGGACAACAGGTGCTCGCGGCAGGCACGACGTGGCGACACGTCATGGCTGCGCGGCTCGTCTGCATGGGTCGAGGATGTCGGTTCGTCCCGCTCGTCGGGAGGGGTGTCTCGATATCTGGACTATTCCGCTAGGGATTGGTGAGAAACGGGTTGGAATCTTGTGGGGCCCTCGCCCGTTATGTCAGCTGAGAACCGTTCCGACGGGCCGGCGCGAGCCGGTCACGGAGCATGACGAGCACAGGAGGCGGCGTGGCACGCGTGGCAGCACGGGTCGAGTTCGAGGCGGACAACGGCGAGGTCGTCCGTTACGTCCGGCACGCGAACGGCGGCGGGTTGGTCTCACCCCAGGCGCGGGTCGACCAGGACGCGTACGTCGCCGCGAACGCCTACGTCGAGGCGGGCGCGCACGTGGGCGCCCGGACGAGGGTCGGTGCGGGCAGCTGGCTGGACTCCGGCGTCGTGGTCGGCGCCGACGCCCTCATCGGGCGCAACGTCCACATCGGGCCGGCGACGCGGGTGGGCAACCGCGCCCAGGTCGGCGCTAACGCGCGGGTCGGCCGGGCCGTGGAGATCGGGCAGGGCGCTCGCGTCGAGTCCGACGCGATCGTCGCGGACGGCACGTCGGTCGGTGGCCGGGTTGCCCGCCAGGCCGCCCGACCCGCCTAGTCTTGCCCCTGGACCGCTCGACGGGGAGGAGGACGTGATGATCGGACAGCGGGTGACGCGCCAGCGCCTGGCCGTCGGCGCCCTCATGGAGGATCTCGACGACTTCCGCAGCGCGCAGCAGATCCACGCCCTCCTGCAGGCCCGAGGCGACGAGATCGGCCTCGCGACCGTCTACCGCACGCTGAGCGCGATGGCGGCGAACGGCGAGTTCGACGTCCTGCGCACCGAGGGCGGCGAGTCGCTCTACCGCCGCTGCGAGCGCGAGACGCACCACCACCACATCGTCTGCCGCAGCTGCGGTCGCACGGTCGAGGTGCAGGGACCGGACATCGAGGCGTTCGTCGCGTCCGTCGCCGCCAAGAACGGTTTCGTCGACGTCACGCACACCGTCGAGATGTTCGGTACGTGCACGGCGTGCGCGGCGACCGCGTGACCGCACCGCACCTCGTCCCCTGCTCCGGCCAGCGCGAAGTCGACGACGCGCGTGCGCTCCTCGCGGCCTCGGACCTGACGCTCAGCGGCCTGGGGGAGGCGGGGGTCCACCTCTGGCTCGCGCGTGACGACGGTGGTGCCGTGGTCGCGACGACGGGCTACGAGGCGAGCGAGGACGGTCATGACGTCCTGGTCCGCAGCGTCGCGGTCACCCCCGGCCTCCGGGGCCGGGGCCTGGGGCTCGGGCTGGCGTCGTGGGCGCTGGAGCGCGCCGTCGAGGCCGGCGCTGCACGGGCCTGGCTCTTCAGCCGGCGGTCGGGTCCGTTCTGGGAGCGGGCCGGCTTCACCCCGGGCGACCGAGACGAGATGGCCCGGCGCCTCGCGTCGACCCACCAGGTCCGCCAGTTCGTGGCCACCGGCCAGCTCGGCCGCGAGGTGGCGTGGACGCGCCGGCTGTCAGGCGCCTGAGCCCCACCAGTCCAGGACCCGCAGCGCGCGCAGCGTGTTCCACCGGCTCGGCTCGCCGACGGTCTCGAGATCGAGGTGGACCGCACCGCGCGGCACACGGTCCAGCAGCCACCGTCCGTCGTCCTGCCGGCGGGAGCGCACGTGCTCGACCGCCTCGGCCATCCGCGGGTCGGGTGCGACGCCTGCGGCGCGGAAGTGGTCGAGGGCCCGCAGGACGTCGTACTGCCAGTAGTACGGGAAGGCGAGCTCGAGGTAGGTCGGGTCGGCGACCTCTCCCGTGCTCCTGCGCCGGAACAGCCCGCGCTCGAGCAGGTATGCCTGGCCACCGTGGATCGCCTCGCGGACCTCGTCGGAGCCCCCGGTCGCGTGCTCGAACGCGAGCAGCCCGTCCAGGACGTTGATCGTCGTGTCGAACGACGACACGACGGACCCGTTCTCGACCTCGCAGTTCCACCCGCCGTCCGCCAGGCGCTCGCCCAGCACCCGGCCGACGAGCGGTGAGACGTCGACCCCGAAGTACGCGCCCGTCTCGATGGTCCGGCCGTTGATGCACGGTTCGACCTCGCCGTCGAAGTAGCGCTGCCCGTCGTGCTCCCAGCGGCCGTTCTCGGCGACGAGCGTCACGGCCCGCCGGGCCGACGCCGACGCGGGGTCGAGGCCGAGCAGCTGAAGGGTCTGGAGCGTGTGCATGGTGGCGGTCCAGGGCTGCCCCTCGCCGTCCGGGACGGGCTCGCGCGGGAAGCACGCGCCGCCCGCCCACAGCCCGTCGGCGTCCTCGAGCGCGAGGAGCCGGGCGCCCCAGCCCTCGTGCTCGACACGTGTGCGCTCCGCGGCGACCTCGCCCGGAGGAGCGTCCGTGAGGTCGCGCAGGGTCTGCCACCGGATGGCCGGGTCGCCCTCGAGGAGCCAGTCGATCGTGCTCATCGCGCCAGGCTAGACCGGCCCTCCGACAAGGTTCCCGGGGCACGGGCCGGCGCGTACCCCTTCCCTGCGCGATCTCGTCCGACGTTCACACGAATGCCGCTCCCGAACTGCCTACGACGGTGGGTCCGAGTTGGTACGTTCCGCTCGGATCGAGCAGGACACACCAGGGGGAGACGATGACGATGTCCACCAGGCGCGACGCGCGTCCGACGTGGCGCACGCTCGGGGTGGTCGGTCTCGTGGTGACCCTGGTCGCCACGACGCTGGCCGGCATCGGCGGTCCGGCAGCAGCGACGACGGCGCAGAGCGGGCGCGCGACGGCTTGGACGACGATCAGCTCGGCCGGCGACGCGACCCCGCAGTTCGCGGACGCGCAGAGGATCGGGCTGTGCGACCCCGCAGCGACCCCCGCGTGCACCGTCGAGACCGTTCGCCGTGCCGAGTGGACCTTCGGCGACCTGCCCGTCCTCGGCGAGCTCGCACCGTCCGACGTCACGAGCGCCGTCCTGGTCGTCCGCACGTCGGACGGCCCCAGCTGCGGGGCGAGCACCGTCGAGGTCTACGCACTGCCCGAGCAGGGGGCCGACTGGGGGAGCGCCTCGGCGTGGACGACCGAGCGGAAGGTCGACGAGCGCGCCCCCTCCTACGGCGACCCGTGCCCGAGCGTGACGCCCCGCTACGCCGAGTACGACGTGACGGCCGCTGTGCGTGCTGCGGCTGACGCCCGCACGCCCCTCGTCGTGGGTCTGAAGATCGCCGATGAGACCTGCTCCTCGTGCGCCCGCGACGTCACGCCGGGCGCGACGATCTCGGTGCGGTACAACCGCGCACCGGACACCCCGACCGGCCTCGTGACCGCTGGCCGGTCGTGCCTTCCCGGGCAGCCTGTCTGGGTGCGCGACGCGCCGATGCTCTCGGCCTCGGTCAGCGATCCGGACGGCGGCGGTCAGGCGCCCAGCGTGACGTTCACGGTCTTCGGGCTGGCAGACCCTGCGACGCCCGTGTGGACATCGACTCAGCCGCCGGGATCGCACACCGTGCAGGTACCGGACGGCATCGCCGTCGACGGCCAGGCGTATCGGTGGACCGTGGTCGCCGTGGACAGCGACGGGCTCTCGAGCCGCGGTGCGTCGTGCGACTTCCGCGCCGACTTCACGCCGCCGAGGTCGCCGGTGATCATCACGCCCGTTCTCGGTGAGCCGGCTCTGTACCTCGAGGACGGGTGGGGCGGGGGAGGCGGCATGCGCGGGTCGTTCGAGCTCGCTGCCGACCCGGCCGACGACGTGGTCCGGTTCCTCTACGACTTCGACGACACCGCACTGTTCACCTCCGTTCCGGCGGGGCGGGACGCCGTCGTGTCCTACACCCCGCCGAGCAGCTCGATGCCGCACACGCTGACCGCGCAGGCCGTCGATGCAGCAGGCAACGTCGGTCCCACCGTCACGTACCGGTTCTTCGTCGCCGGCTCGCAGGCCCCACCGGCGCCGATCACGGTCGCACCCGTCGCGACGCGGACCTACGGCAGCACGATGCCGGTCGACGTCCGGATCTCCGACATCGACCCGACCCCGTCCGGCACGCTCCTGCTCCGCGAGGGCAGCACGCGGCTCGGAGCGGCGACCATCACCGGCCGGACCACGCGCCTCACGATCCCTGCCCGGGCTCTCGCGGCCGGACGCCACACGCTCCAGGTGACGTTCCAGGCGCATCCCCAGACGGGTGCGTCGAGCATCCCGGTCACCGTCTCGGTGGCCAAGGCGGCTGCGTCCGTCGTCGCGTCGACGCCGTCGCGCAGCACCTACGGCGGCACGCGGACCGTCAGCGTGCGAGTGGAGGCGCAGGCCGGATCGGGCACGCCCACGGGCAGGGTCTCGGTGCTCTGGGGCACGCGCACGCTCGCCGCGGCCACGCTCACCGCCGGTCGTGCCACCGTGACCCTGCCACGCGCGTCCGTCCCTGCGGGCAAGCACGTGCTCACGGTGCGCTACGGCGGCACGTCCAGCGTCGCACCCGCCGCTCGGAAGGTCGCCATCACGGTCCTGAAGGCCCGCGCGTCCACGACCGGGCGCCTGGTCGATGGGCACATCGCCGCTGGCACGCACGGTCGCATGGTCGTGCGGGTCAGCGCCGCGCACGTCACGCCGACCGGCACGGTCGAGATCCTCGAGCACGGACGCCTGGTCGCGAAGGCGAAGCTGCACCGGGAGGACAGCGGTCGGGTGTCTGTTCGTCTGCCCGTGCTGTCCGCGGGTTCGCATCGGCTCACCGTTCGGTACCGCGGGACGACGAGCATCGCCGCAGACGCGGCACCGGCGCGCACGCTGGTGGTGAGGCGAGCCACCTAGCGGCTCCTCGAGTCGGGGCGCGGCGGGAGCGACGGCGGGCGGACGAGGCTGGACAAACTTCTCGCCACGACTGCCCCCACGGCGCATCCCGTCGCGCTAGCGTTGCAGGCCAGAGGGCCCGAACGCGCAGTCGAGAGGAACTCTTGTGACATCGACGTCTGCCCCGCCGGAGGTTGCGACCGAGGACCAGCCCACGCGGTGGTGGGCCCAGGACGTGGGCGCGGCCGCCGGCGCCCTGGGCAGCGACCTGTCCAGCGGCCTGAGCTCGGCCGAGGTGGCCGAGCGGCAGGCGCGCTACGGCCCCAACAAGCTGGTCGCCCAGGCACCCCCCTCCCTGTGGGCCGTGGTGCTCCAGCAGGTCCGGGACCCGATGAACATCATGCTCGTCGCGGTCGCGGCCGTGAGCGCCGCGATCGGGCAGGGGTCGACCGCCCTGATCGTGGGGTTCCTCGTCGTCCTGAACGTCCTCATCGGAGCGCGGCAGGAGATGCTCGCGCGCAAGAGCGTCGACGCGCTGGCAACCATGCAGGAGCCGCAGACGCGCGTCCGCCGGGACGGCGTGCTGTCGCTCGTCCCTGCGCACGAGCTCGTACCGGGCGACGTGGTGGAGATGGAGGCGGGCGACATCGTCCCCGCCGACGGCCGGCTCGTCCGGACCGCGACGATGGAGACCCAGGAAGCGGCGCTGACGGGCGAGAGCACGCCGATCGGCAAGGACGTCGCCACGCTCCCGGACGACGAGGTGCCGCTGGGCGACCGCGCGAACATGGCGTTCCAGAACACGTCCGTCACCCGGGGGAACGGGACGATGCTCGTCACCGCGACGGGGATGAGCACCCAGATCGGCGCGATCGCGACGCTGCTGTCGTCGGTGCAGAAGACGAAGTCGCCGCTGCAGCGGGAGCTCGACAAGCTCACGAAGGTCCTCGGGGTGATCGCGTGGAGCGCGGTCGCCGTCATCGTGCTCATCGGGATCCTGCGCGGCGAGTCGGTGAGCGACCTGCTGTTCCTCGCGACCGCGGTCGCGATCTCGGCGATCCCCACGGGCCTGCCGACGTTCGTCCAGGCGATGCTCGCGTACGGGGCCCGGCAGCTCGCCGAGGCGAAGGCCGTCGTGGCGAACCTCAACGACGTCGAGACGCTCGGGGCGACGAGCTCGATCAACTCGGACAAGACCGGGACGCTCACGCTCAACGAGATGACGGTGACCTCGCTGTACGCGCTCGGCCGGCGGTTCACCGTCGAGGGCACCGGGTACGGCAAGACGGGCCGCGTGCTGCACGCGGCCGGAGGCGAGGTGCCCGACCTGACGCCGCTCGCGTACGGCCTGTGCCTCGCCAGCGACGCCACGGTGTCCGACGCCGGCGACGTCATCGGCGATCCCACGGAGGCCGCGCTCGTCGTCCTCGCCGCCAAGCTCGGCATCGACGCGGTGGAGAGCCGCCGCACGTACCCGCGGGTCGCCGAGGTGCCGTTCGACTCCGCCTACAAGTTCATGGCGACCGCGCACTGGTTGCCCTGGCGCGGAGACCGCACGCTCGTCGAGGTCGTCAAGGGCGGCCCCGACGTGGTGCTGCAGCGGTGCACGCACGCGCTCGCCGGTCCGGGGGAGGTCGTCGACCTCGAGACCGTGCGAGCCGAGATCGAGGCGGAGCAGGAGCGGCTCTCCGCCCAGGGCCTGCGCACGCTGGCGTTCGCGACGCGCTTCCTGGTGCCGGCGGACGAGGCGGGGATCGTCGCCGACCCGATGTCGTACGTCGAGCAGCTGATCTTCGTCGGGCTCGTGGGGATCGTCGACCCGCTGCGGCCCACGGCCAAGGTGGCCGTGGAGGTCGCGCTCCGCGCGGGCATCGAGGTCCGCATGATCACGGGCGACCACGCCGTGACCGCGAGCGCGATCGGCGCGCAGCTGGGGCTGGGGCCCGGCGCGATCAGCGGCCCGGAGCTCGCGCGTCTCACCGACGAGGAGCTGCTCGAGCAGCTGCCGCGCCTGCACGTCTTCGGTCGGGTCACCCCCGAGGACAAGCTCCGGCTGGTGCGACTCATGCAGCGCTCCGGGCAGGTCGTCGCCATGACCGGTGACGCCGTCAACGACGCCGCCGCCATCAAGCAGGCGGACATCGGCGTGGCGATGGGATCCGGCAGCGAGGTGACGAAGCAGGCCGCGCGGCTCGTGCTGACCGACGACAACTTCAGCACCCTGGTGCATGCGGTCGAGCTGGGTCGCAGCATCTACCAGAAGATCACGGCGTACATCCGGTTCCAGATGAGCCAGCTGATCGGCCTCGTCGTGCTGTTCCTGGCGGCGAGCGTCTTCGACATCGCGGACGGCGTGGCCATGACGCCGATGATGGTGCTGTTCCTCAACTTCTTCGTGTGCGTCTTCCCGGTGATCGCGATCATGCTCGACCCGGTCGGGCCGGGGATCATGGAGCGTGCGCCGCGTGACCCGAAGCAGGGGATCAGCAACGGCCACGCGGTGCGGCGGTGGATCCTCTACGGCGCCATCCTGTGCCTCTCGTCGGGCGCGCCGCTGGTGCTCGGCCCCGACACCCCGACGCCCGACCACGCGACCGCGTCGATGACGATGGCCTTCGTCGTCATGGGCCTGGGCTCGGTGCTGTCCGGGCTGGTGCTGCGGCGTGAGCCCGAGTCGGGGCTGGCGGCACCGCTGCTGTCCGCGGTCAAGGTGCTGTCGGTGCCGGCGATCCTCGTCGTGCTGGCCACCGAGCTCGACTTCCTGCAGGGCTGGCTGACGACGCAGTCGCTGTCCGGTCCGCAGTGGCTCATCTGCCTCGGCCTCGCGCTCGTCCTCCCGGTCGTCGCGGAGCTGGACAAGGTGCTCGCCCGGCGTCGCAGTGCGGCGCCGCGGCAACCCCTCGGGGCGCAGGACGCACTCGTCCCGGCGCGGGCCAGGCGGTGATGCGGGGGGCTGCCTGAGTGGGCGGAACGGTTGCCGAGGGCATACGGTCGAGGTTCGAGCGGGACACCGACGACAGCAGGAGGCGTTCTCCGTGACGGCTGACCGAGGCGACGACGACGAGCTGCTGACCCCGCGTGAGGTCGCGCACCTGTTCGGCGTGGACCCGAAGACCGTGACCCGCTGGGCGCGCGCCGGCCGGCTCACGACGGTCCGGACGCTCGGGGGGCACCGCCGCTACCTCCACTCGGAGATCGACGCCCTGCGCATCCCCGAGCAGCCCGGCGCACCGGAGTAGGGGTCAGTCGACCCGGACGACCACCTTGCCGCGCACGTGGCCGCCCTCGCTGAGCCGGTGCGCCGCGGCCGAGTCGGCCAGCTCGAAGACCTCGGCCACGTCGACGCGGATGCTGCCCGCCTCGATCAGCGCGGTGAGCGCGTCGAGGTCGGCCGACGACGGCCGCACCCAGACGTAGTGGCCGCCGAGCTCGTCGCGAGCCGCGGCCTCGACGATCGACGCGACGGTCCCGCCCGGCGCGAGCAGCGCTCGCGTGGTCTCGACGAGGTCCGGTGTCCCGTAGTCCAGGACCACGTCCACACCGTCGGGCGCGATACCGCGCACACGGTCGACGAGACCGTCGCCGTACTCGACGGGCTCGGCACCGAGCGACCTCAGGTGCTCGTGGTTCGTCGTGCTCGCCGTGCCGATCACGCGCGCGCCCCGAGCCACGGCGATCTGCACGGCGAACTGCCCGACGCCGCCAGCGGCGGCGTGCACGAGGACCGTCTGGCCGGACGTGACGCCGGAGCGCTCGATCGTCTGGAACGCCGTGAGTCCCGCGAGCGGGACGGCGGCCGCCTCCTCGAACGACAGCGACGCGGGCTTGCGGGCCAGGGTGCGCACGGGTGCCGCGACGTACTCGGCGAGCGTGCCGCCGTGCATCCAGTCCTTGCGCACGTAGCCGTAGACCTCGTCGCCGACGGCGAGCTCGGGCGTGTCGAGGCCGGCACGCTCGACCACGCCGGCCACGTCCCAGCCGGGGACGACCGGGAAGTCGGCGTCCATGAGCGGGTCGAGGTAACCCTGACGGACCTTCCAGTCGACCGGGTTGACCGACGAGGCGCGCACGCGGACGAGCACGCTGTCCGGTCCGACCTTCGGGGTGGGCTGCTCGGTGAGCTCGAGGACGTCGGCGCCGCCGTAACGGGAGTAGGTGATGGCTCGCATGCCTCGACGCTAGCTCGCCGTGCGCGGCGCGGCCTCCCGACCAACGTCCCATGATGGAGGCATGGACTCGCTGCGCGGGCAGCTGCTGGTCGCGACGAACCGGCTGCAGGACCCGAACTTCCGCCGCACCGTCGTGCTGCTCCTCGAGCACAACGAGGACGGCGCGTTCGGTGTGGTGCTCAACCGCCCGCTCGAGGTCGAGGTCGACGACGTGCTGCCCGGCTGGAGCGAGGTCGTCGACGGGCCGAGCCTGGTGTTCCAGGGCGGACCCGTGGGCCTCGACGGCGCGATCGGGGTCGCCACGGGCGGCCCGACGCTCGACCTCATGGCCGCGCCGTTCGGGCTGGCCGACCTGGACGCCGATCCGCAGGAGGTCGTCGGATCCTGGACGGGTCTGCGGATCTTCGCCGGTCACGCGGGCTGGGGCGGCGGGCAGCTCGAGGCGGAGATCGACGAGCGCTCGTGGTTCGTCGTCGGCGCACTGGTCTCCGACGCCTTCACCCCGGCACCCGACCAGCTGTGGCGCAGCGTGCTCCGGCGGCAGGGCCGTGACCTGGCGATCGTCGCCAACTTCCCGGACGACGCACGGTGGAACTGACGTCGGCGCCCGTGGCAGGGTGACGGCATGGAACGCGTGCTCGGCATCGGTGGCTACTTCCTGCGCGCGGCCGACCCGACTGCGCTGGGAGCCTGGTACCGCGACGTCCTGGGCCTCGACGCCGACGAGCACGGCCAGTGGCAGCAGGCGGAGGGGCCGACCGTCGTCGCCGCCTTCGAGCACGACACGGACTACTTCGGCTCGCGGGACCAGCGCACGATGCTCAACTTCCGCGTGCGCGACCTCGACGCGATGCTCGCCCAGCTGCGCGAGCACGGCGCACAGGTCACGTCCGAGACCCAGGACATGGACGGCGTCGGCCGGTTCGGCTGGGTGACCGACCCTGAGGGCAACCGGATCGAGCTCTGGGAGCCGGCCTGACGGGCTTCATGCGTTCTGCGTGACGACGACGCGGCGCGCACCCGCGAGTGTGGGTCCCGTGGACAGCTTCATGCAGTGGTTCTGGCTCCTGGTGTGGTGGTTCGTGCTCCTCACGTACCTCGTCGTGATCTTCCACATCGTCACCGACCTGTTCCGGGACCACGAGCTCAGCGGCTGGTGGAAGGCGCTGTGGCTGATCGGCCTGGTCGCCGTGCCGTTCCTCGTCGCGCTCGCCTACGTGATCGCTCGGGGGTGGGGGATGAGCGAACGCGAGGGGGCGCGGCTGGTGAGCGCCGGCACGGGCACCGCGACCTACGTCCGCGAGGTCCCGGGTCCGTCCCCGACCGCCGATCTCGCGAAGGCGAAGGCTCTGCTGGACGCCGGGGTGATCGACTCCGGGGAGTTCGCGACCCTCAGGGCGAAGGCGCTGGCGTGACGGGGGGAGCGACGAGCGACGCCACCGCCGACGGGCACGACGGGGTCGAGGGTCGCCGTGCCGCCGGGCGGGCACTGCGAGAGCGGGCCCCGTTGGCCGCACACGCCCTGTGGTCGACGGATGACGGCGCGCGGCACGATCCCGTCGCGCTGCTCGAGGAGCAGGACGCCGCCAGGGAGTCCGACCTGGTCCCGGTGCGGCACGGTCGCATGCTCGTCTCGCCCTTCACCTTCTACCGCGGGGCCGCCAGGATCATGGCGGCCGACCTGGCCGGCACTCCGACCTCCGGGCTGACCGTGCAGCTGTGCGGCGACGCGCACCTGTCCAACTTCGGCCTGTTCGCGTCACCAGAGCGCGTGCTCCTGTTCGACCTCAACGACTTCGACGAGACGCTGCCCGGGCCGTTCGAGTACGACGTCAAGCGCATGGCCGCCAGCTTCACCGTCGCGGCCGGGCACAACGGCTTCGACCCCTCGGAGTGCCGCGAGATCACCCGTGCCGCGGTCCGCGCCTACCGCGAGGCGATGCGCGAGTTCGCCCTGATGCGCACGATGGACATCTGGTACGCGCGACGGGCCGAGGACCAGCTCGTCGCCGCCGTCGAGGAGGCGGCACGCCAGCAGAAGGACCGGGCCAGCAAGGGGATCGCGAAGGACGCCGCGCGCGCGGCCAAGAGGGGCGCGCGCAAGGCGCGGACGCGCGACAGCCTCCAGGCTCTGTCGAAGCTGGCCGAGCGCGTCGACGGCACGTACCGGATCGTCAGCGCACCCCCGATCGTCGTTCCCGCGCGTGACCTGGCCACGGACATCGGCGTCTCGGCGGACGAGCTGCGCGACATGATCGACCAGCAGTTCGCGGCGTACCGGGCCACCCTGCAGGACGACCGCCGGCAGCTGCTCGAGCGGTTCGAGATCGTCGACATGGCACGCAAGGTCGTCGGCGTCGGAAGCGTCGGAACCCTCGCGTTCATCGTCCTCCTGCAGGGACGCGGCGAGGACGACCCCCTCTTCCTGCAGGTCAAGGAGGCGGGCCCGTCGGTCCTGGAGGACCACCTGCCGGCGAGCCGCTACGCCAACCCGGGCGAGCGGGTCGTCCAGGGTCAGCGCTTGATGCAGGCCTCCAGCGACATCTTCCTCGGCTGGAGCCGCGGGGTGCGGGAGGGGCGCACCTTCTACTGGCGTCAGCTGCGGGACATGAAGATGTCCGCGGATGTCGAGGCGATGAACCCGATCTCCATGGACCTGTACGCGCGCGAGTGCGGCTGGACCCTGGCGCGCGCGCACGCCCGCTCGGGCGACCCCGTGGCCATCGCCGGCTACCTCGGCAAGCGGGACGACTTCGACCGGGCCGTGGCCGAATTCTCCCGGAGCTACGCCGACCAGAACCGCAGCGACCACGACGCGTTCGCCGAGGCGGTCCGGACTGGCCGTCTCTCGTCGGTGGACGGGGTGTGAGGGCGATGGGCGCGACCGACGGACGGACGCGGGCGGCTGCCGGCGCGGGGCTCGTGCTGATGACCCTCGCGTCCGGCCAGTTCGTGATGGCGCTGGACACCACCGTGATGAACACGGCGATCGCCACGGTCGCCAAGGACGTCGGGACCACGGTCACCGGCATCCAGACCGCGATCACGCTGTACACGCTCGTGATGGCGTCGCTGATGATCACCGGCGGGAAGGTCGGTGCGATCCTCGGCCGCAAGCGGGCCTTCAGCATCGGCGCGGTCGTGTACGCCTGCGGGTCGCTCACCACCGCGCTCGCACCGAACCTCACGGTCCTGATGCTGGGCTGGTCGGTCCTCGAGGGGATCGGCGCGGTCCTGATCCTGCCGGCGATCGTCGCCCTCGTGGCCTCGAACTTCGCCCAGCCCGACCGCCCGAGGGCCTACGGGCTCGTGGCGGCGGCCGGCGCCGTCGCTGCCGCCCTCGGGCCGCTGATCGGCGGCGCGTTCACCACCTACGCGTCGTGGCGCTGGGTGTTCGCCGCAGAGGTCCTGATCATCCTGGTGATCCTCGTGCTCGCGCGGCGGATCACCGACACCCCCGCCCAGCCGGGGGTGCGCCTCGACCTGGTCGGCACAGGCCTCTCGGCGCTGGGTCTGTGCCTGGTCGTGCTGGGGATCCTGCGCTCGGGGGAGTGGGGCTTCGTCCAGCCCAAGCCGGACGGCCCCCGGTGGTTCGGTCTGTCCCCGGTGATCTGGCTGCTCCTGGCGGGAGCCGCGGTGCTGATCCTGTTCGCGCGTTGGGAGAGCCGCAGGATCGCTGCGGGCAGGAGCGCGCTGTTCGACCCCGCGATGCTCCGCAACGTGCAGCTGCGCAGCGGGGTCGTCGCGTTCCTCTTCATGTACATGGCCCAGAACGGGCTGTTCTTCGTGGTCCCGCTGTTCCTGTCGATCGCGCTCGGTCTGTCGGCCATCGAGACGGGGGTCCGCCTGCTCCCGCTGACTCTGACGCTGCTGCTGTTCGCGGTCGCGATCCCGAAGCTGCGGCCGAACGCGTCCCCACGCCGGGTGGTGAATGCCGGCTTCCTGGCGATCCTGGTCGGGACCCTCGTGCTCATCGCCCTGCTCGGTGTCGGGTCGGGGCCCGAGATCGTGACCTGGCCGCTGCTGCTGGCCGGGGCCGGCCTGGGGGCGCTGGCGTCGCAGCTCGGGAGCGTGACGGTCTCCGCGCTGCCGGACGAGCAGAGCGGCGAGGTCGGCGGGCTGCAGAACACCGGGTCACAGCTGGGTGCGTCGATCGGCACCGCGCTGGCCGGCGCGGTGCTGGTCTCGACGCTGACCACGTCGTTCTTCCTCGGCGTCGAGAACGACGACCGCGTGCCGCCGGAGGTGGCCGCGAGCGCGCAGACCCAGCTCTCGGCCGGCGTCCCGTTCCTCTCGGACCCGGACCTCGAGGCCGCCCTGGCGGAGGCGGACGTCCCGGCGGAGACCGCCGACGCGGTGGTGGCCGCCAACACGGAGAGCCGGGTGGATGGCCTTCGTGCAGCGCTGGCGGTCCTCGCCCTGGTCACGCTGCTCGCCCTGGCCTTCACGCGCGGCATCCCCACCGTCCAGCCGGGCAGGAGGGCCGCTCCGGGCTGACGAGCTCCTCAGACGTACTCGTTGCGGCGCAGCCACCGCATCGCCGCCGCTCCCCAGATCGGGGGGAGGTAGAACGTCACGAGCCGGAACGTGATGGCCGTCGAGACGGCGATCGCACTCGGCACCCCGATGGCCTGCAGGCCCACGGTGAGCCCGGCCTCGGTCACCCCCATGCCGCCGGGGACCGGCATGATGCCGGAGAACAGGCTGACGAAGGTGTTGATGAGGATCAGCTGCGAGAAGTGCGCGGTCTGGCCGAACGCGTGCAGGCACAGCCCGAGGATGACGGCCTGGATGAGCTGCACACCGAGGTTGCCGCCCAGCATCGTCGCCACCTTCGCCGGGCGGCGCAGCACGCTGAGCGCCGACTGGGCCGAGTGGGCCTGCTCGGCCACGACGGAGCGCAGCCTCGGGATCGCGGTGGTGATGCTCCGCCGCACCCGGGGGACCGCCAGGGCGATGACGACACCGAGCACGACGAGCCCGACGAGCAGCGCGATCAGGGGAGTGCTCGACGACCCGTCGTCCGTCGTCGTCCCGGAGCCGGCGAACAGGGGAGAGGAGAAGCCGGGCAGCCCGCTCACGACGATGACCAGCAGCAACGTGACCTGCACGACGAACCCGCTGACGCTGTCGATGACGCCGAACGAGACCGCCGTCGCGGCGGGGATCCCGAACTTCTGGAAGAACCGCACCTGCAGCGCGAGCCGGGCGGCGCTCGCCGGCAGCACGAGCGCGATGAACTGGATCGCGTACTGCAGCATGAGGACCGGGAGGTAGCGCAGGCGCGCGGTGATCGCGCCCAGCGTGGCGGCGGCGGACGACACCTGGATCCACGGCGTCAGCACGAGCGCCGCGAGGAGCCAGCCCCAGTCGGCGGAACCGAGCGCCGCGGCCACGCTCGCCACGTCGATGCCCGCCAGCAGCGTGACCACGACGTACGCGAGCAGCCCGACGACGAGCACGGTCCCGATCGACCGCGGCGTCACGCGGCGCAGGCGCTCCAGCGGGGGCTCCTCGACGCCGGCCAGCTCGACCGCTGCCGCGCGGAGCTCGTCGAGCGACCAGGTGGCGGCGCGGACGCCGGCACGCGTGCTGCGCCCCAGGGCGGCCGGCTGCAGGTACGGCAGCACCTCCGCGAGGCCCTCGGTCCCGACCGCGCCGACCGCCGACGCGAGCGCGCGGTCCGGGCCGACCGCGAGCGCCGTCGCGACGAGCAGCTGGGCGCGGTCCAGGCACAGCTCGCTCTCGTCCGACGTCCGGGTCGCGGCGTCGAAGTCCGCCAGCGCGACGAGGCCGTCCTCGCGGACGACGACCCGGCTGCCGTCGATCCGGCCGTGCGCGATGCCGGCCCGGTTGAGCGCGACCACCGACTGCCACGCGCCGCCGAGCTGGTCGTCGCTCAGGGCCGCGCCGACCTCGCCCAGTGACGTGCGCGGAGCACTCGTCACCAGCAGCGCGTCGCCCTGCTCGGTGATCCCCACCGCCACGACGTCGAGCGTCGGCACGCCCGCCTGCGCGGCCAGCAGGGTGAACAGGGCCTCGTGCTCGACCCGGGACCGCCGGGTGCTCCACACGTGCGCACGCTCGCCGCGGCGGGTCAGCGCGGTCCACAGCGACCCGACGACCTGGCTGTCCCACTCGTCACGGCCGTAGACCGTGACGAGGACCTCCGAGCCGTCGAGCGTGCGGCCCGCGAGCAGGTTGTCGGCGCCCGCTCGGTCGGCCGTCGAGACCATCTCCGACGTCGGCACCTCGAGGTCCAGGAGCGCGACCTGGACCTGGCCGTCGGAGAGGCGCCCGGGCGGCGACCCGAGCGCCAGGTGGACGACCGCCGCTGCCGCGACGCCCACGGCGATCGCCGCGGTCGCGCCGAGCACGTTCGTCGCGTCGAGCCCGACCGCCGCCACCGCACCCAGGGCCAGGACGAACCGGCTCGCGTACCGCCACGGCCGTGCCAGGTGCGGCGACGCCGTGACGACGATCGCCGTGATGACCGCGACCCGGGTCGCGATGTAGACAACCGGCGGCCCGGAGGAGACGAAGGCGTGCACGATGGCCGACGCGTCGGTCCCGGCGGCCGCCCCGACGGCGACCGCCGCGCCGAACGCGACGGCACCGGCGACCACCTGGTCCACCAGGAGCCGGCGGCGTCCCCGGCTGAGCGCCGCGAGCAGGACGACTCCCAGCGCCCACAGCGTCAGGACCGCGTAGATGATCGTCCAGAGCCAGCCGAGCACGGGCTGGAGCCATGCGAGGAGCGTGCCGACCGCCCGGTCGCCCCCGGTCGGCCCGGGGGCGGCGAGCGAGAGCACGGCGAGCACGACGAGCGAGGCGACCAGCAGGAGGATGTCCGTGGGCCGGCGCTGCCGCGGCGCGTCGGCAGCCGAGGACCACATGCGGACGAACCCGCCCGCGTACCGCTGGCCCTCGACCGGCCTGGCCATCTGGTCTCCTGGGAACGTGGTGCGACGTCGCCCGACAGGCGATCTGCCGAGGCTACTGGCCCGGAGCCCTGCCGTGGGCGGAGACGGTGGTCGCGAGCACGGCGGTGTGCGAGTGCCCCGAGTGGGATTCGAACCCACACTGGATCGGGTTTGAGCCGAACGCCTCTGCCGGTTGGGCTATCGGGGCCAGCGAAAAGCATAGGGCCAGCCCGCGCGCGCACGTGTCACCACTCACAGCAGCAACTGATGACGCGCGGAGGCGCTGCACCGTTACGCTGTGCCCGTGACCAAGGACGCCCCCGCCACCCCCACCGATGCCATCGATGTCACCACCGCCGGTGAGCCCGTCGAGCCCGAGGTGGTCCCCGCCGACCGCCCGAAGCGCCGCGCGGTCGTCGTGGAGGACGAGGCCCTCATCCGCATGGACGTCGTCGAGACGCTGCGCGATGCCGGGTTCGACGTCGTCGGCGAGGCGGGCGACGGCGAGCAGGCGGTCGCGCTGGCCACCGAGCTCAAGCCCGACATCATCGTCATGGACGTGAAGATGCCCGTCCTGGACGGCATCTCCGCGGCCGAGCGCATCGGCAAGGCGCACCTCGCCCCGGTCGTCCTGCTCACCGCATTCTCGCAGACCGAGCTCGTCGAGCGGGCCCGCGACGCCGGGGCGATGGCCTACGTCGTCAAGCCGTTCAGCCCCGCGGACCTGCTTCCGGCCGTCGAGATCGCGATCTCGCGCTACGCGCAGATCAGCGCGCTCGAGGCCGAGGTCGCGGACATGGCGGACCGGTTCGAGACCCGCAAGCGCGTGGACCGGGCCAAGGGCCTGCTCATGACGAAGATGGGCCTGTCGGAGCCGGAGTCGTTCCGCTGGATCCAGAAGACGTCGATGGACCGTCGCCTGACGATGCGCGAGGTGGCCGACGCGGTCATCGAGCAGGTCGGCGGCGGCGCGTCCTGACAGCGCTCCCACGCACGCGCCAGGCCCGCTCCGGCGGGCCTCTCGCGTCTCAGGAGCCGAACGCCAGGTCGACGACGAGCGCGCGGTGGTCGGACAGGCCCGTGTCCACGGTTGTCGCCGGGCCGGCGGCCCGGACGGCGCCGCGACCGAGCACGTGGTCGATCTGCCGCACGGGGGTCGACACCGGGTAGGTCGCGCCCGTGGCCAGCGCGGTGAAGCCCGAAGTCGCGGCCGCCTGCGCGGGGAGCATGTTCAGGTCGCCCATCAGCACGGTCGGTCGCGGCCAGCGGCTCGTCGCCTCGACCAGGACGTCGAGCTGGTGCCCGTTCCAGCTCGGCAGCCAGCTCAGGTGCGTCCCGACGACGGTCACCGGTCCGGCGTCGGTCGACACGACGGCGACGACGGCGGCGCGTGGCTCGTCCCGCACGGGCCGGCGGACCCGGCCGGAGCCCACCCACGTGATCCCGGGGCGCCCGGCCAGGTGCACGACGTCCCACTCGAGCACCGGGACGCGCGAGAGGACCGCGATCCCGTAGGCAGGCCGGCCGGCGGGCACCGACCCGGCCGCGCGCCACAGCCCCGGCACGCCCCGCATCGTGGGGACGAACCGGTGCTCCGCGCCGCCCATCGCGTCGGCTGCCACCTCGGTCAGCACCGCGCGGCGTGAGCGACGTTGGTGGTGGTCGACCTCCTGGAGCACGAGCACGTCGACGTCCAGGTCCCGGACGGCGGCCGCGAAACGCTCGACGTCGACGCGCCGGTCGGACTCCGAGCGACCGTGCTGGATGTTGTAGGTGGCGACGCGCATGCGGCGATCATGGCCCGTCGGGCACCGCTCCGCAGCGGGGTCGCACGCAACAGATCGCGCTTCACCCCGTGGAAATCGGTCAGATGTCCAACTTTCGTGTCCATCTCGTGACCTGAGGTGCCCGAACCTCTAGGCAAGACGACCCGGTTGGGCCATGATCGGCAACGGCGCCACCGCGGGCAGAGGCGGTGCCACCCCGACCGGATCCCCCTCGTCCCGTCTGGAGGTTGCCCGTGCGCCCCGGAGTTCACGTCAGTCCCGCAGGACCCGACGATCTCGACACGCTCGTCGAGCTCTGCCTGGCCGCGCGCACCGAGGCCGCGGTCGGTGCGCAGCTCTGCACGGACGACACCGAGCGGCTCCGTGACCAGCTCGGCACGCTGCTGGCCGTCCCGGGCGGCCTCATCCTGGTCGGCACGGTCGACGGCACGCCCGCGGGCATGCTGCTCGCGCGGCTCGTCGGGCCCAGCCTCTTCACCGACGCGGTGAGCCTGAACCTCGAGGCCGTCTACGTGCTGCCCGACGCCCGTCGCCGCGGGCTCGGGCACATGCTGCTGGCCACGGTCGCGCAGCAGGCCGACGAGTCCGGCGCGATCGACGTGTACGCGACGCCGCTGCCCGGCAGCCGCGGCATGCAGCGCTTCCTCGCGCGGCTCGGCTTCGCGCCGGCGGCCGCCCACCGCGTGGTCACGACCTCCGCGCTGCAGCGCCGCCTCGCGCACGAGGGCGCCGGACCCGCGCGCCGCAGCGCGCCGCGCGGGCTCGAGGACCTCATCGCCCGACGGCGCCAGGTGCGCGAGAGCCGCAGCGCGTCCGCCGCGATCGATCAGGCGTCGGTGTCGATCACCATGCAGGTCAACCGCGCGGTGCAGATGCGTCGCCCGTCGGCGTCCTCGACGACCACCTGGTAGGTCGCGAGCGTCCGCCCCAGGTGGAGCGCCGTCGCGGTCCCCGTGACGATCCCGCTGCGTGCGGACCGGTGGTGCGTCGCGCTGAGCTCGATGCCGACGGCCGCCCGGCCCGGGCCGGCGTGCACCTGCGCCGCGTAGGACCCGAGGGTCTCGGCCAGCACCCCGGACGCGCCGCCGTGCAGGAGGCCGTAGGGCTGGATGTTGCCCGCGACGGGCATCGTCCCGACGGCGCGCTCGCGCGTGACCTCGGTGATCTCGATCCCCATCCGCTCGATGAGGGTGCCGGCGGCGGGGGGCAGGGACGCGGTGGCGTCGGTCGTGTCGGTCATGGCAGATAGGTTGGCACCCGTGAGCGACGCACAGCCAGCCCGACTTCTTCTGATCGACGGACACTCCATGGCGTACCGGGCGTTCTTCGCCCTCCCGGTGGACAAGTTCGCGACCTCGTCGGGCCAGCCCACCAACGCCGTGTTCGGGTTCGTCTCGATGCTCGCCAACCTGCTGCGCGACGAGGCACCGACGCACGCGGCCGTCGCGTTCGACCTCGGCCGGACCACGTTCCGCACCGAGGAGTACGAGGCGTACAAGGGCAACCGCGACGCGACGCCCGCTCCGTTCAAGGGCCAGGTCGACGTCATCCGCCGCGTGCTCGAGACGATGCACATCCCCGTGCTGACCAAGGAGCGGTTCGAGGCCGACGACATCCTCGCGACGCTGTCGCGGCAGGCCGACGCGCAGGGGATGCAGGTGCTGATCTGCTCGGGCGACCGCGACTCGTTCCAGCTCGTGACCGACGACGTGACCGTGCTGTACCCGGTCAAGGGTGTCTCCGAGCTCGCACGCATGACTCCGGAGGCGGTCGAGGCCAAGTACGGCGTCGGGCCCGCTCGGTACCCGGACCTCGCGGCCCTCGTCGGCGAGACGAGCGACAACCTGCCCGGCATCCCCGGTGTCGGTCCCAAGACCGCCGCCAAGTGGATCGTGCAGTTCGACGGGCTCGAGAACATCCTCGCGAGCGCGGACCAGGTGCCCGGCAAGGCGGGGGAGTCGCTGCGCGAGAACCTCGAGCAGGTCGCGCTCAACCGTCGGCTCAACGCCCTGATCACCGACCTCGAGCTGCCGCTCGGGCCCGAGGACCTCGCCGCCCGGGCCTGGGACCGCCCGGCGCTGCACGCGATCCTCGACGAGCTCGAGTTCCGCACGCTGCGCGACCGGCTGTTCGCCATGCTGGACGACGAGGAGCAGGCGGCCTCCGTCGATGCCGCCGCGGCGACGCTCGACGTCGCGCAGCTGGCCGAGGGCGAGCTCGCCGACTGGCTCGGGCAGCGCACGGGCCGGCTGCTCGGCGTGGACGTGCGCGGCTCGGGGGCGCCCGCGGCGCCCGACGCGTGGGGCATCGCGATCGCCGACGACGAGGGTCAGGCGGTCGCCCTGGACCTCCAGCAGATCGCCCCGGCCGACGACGCGACGCTCGCCGCCTGGCTCGCCGACGCGGACGCACCGAAGTCGATCCACGGCGCCAAGGTCGCCTGGCACGCCCTCGCCGGTCGCGGCCTCGCGCTGGCGGGAGTCGTCTTCGACACCGAGCTCGCCGCCTACCTGTGCCAGCCGGACCGGCGCGCGTACGACCTGGCCGACCTCGCGATCGGCTACCTGCGCCGCGAGCTGGGCGGCGACGACGGCTCGTCGGACGGTCAGGGCGCCCTGGACCTCGAGCTGGGCGGGTCCGACGAGGGCCGCCGGGCCGCCGTGCGCGCCGCGGCCGTCCGGGACCTGACCGACGTGCTCGACGGCGAGGTCGGCGACCGCGGCCTGACCCACCTGCTCACGGACCTCGAGCTGCCGCTGCAGGACGTGCTCGGCCGCATGGAGCGCACGGGCATCGCGATCGACACCGAGTACCTCTCGAGCCTCGAGCGCTCGTACGACGCCACGGTGCGCGAGGCGGCCGCCGAGGCGTACGCGGTGATCGGCCGCGAGGTCAACCTCGGGTCGCCCAAGCAGCTCCAGGAGGTCCTGTTCGACCAGCTGGGCATGCCCAAGACCAAGAAGATCAAGACCGGCTACACGACCGACGCGGCGGCGCTGACGGACCTGTTCGGCCGCACCCAGCACCCGTTCCTCGAGCACCTGCTCGCGCACCGCGACGCCATCCGGCTGCGGCAGACGGTCGAGGGGCTGCTGCGCTCGGTCGCGCCGGACGGTCGGATCCACACGACGTTCCAGCAGACGATCGCCGCGACGGGCCGCCTGTCCTCCGCCGACCCGAACCTGCAGAACATCCCGATCCGCACCGAGGCGGGCCGCCAGATCCGCCGCGCGTTCGTGGTGGGCGACGGCTACGAGACGCTCGTGACCGCCGACTACTCGCAGATCGAGATGCGGATCATGGCGCACCTGTCGGGCGACGAGGGGCTCATCGAGGCGTTCCGCTCGGGCGAGGACCTGCACAGCTATGTCGGCTCGCGGGTGTTCGGGGTGCCGACGACCGACGTGAGCGCCGCGCAGCGCTCGAAGATCAAGGCGATGAGCTACGGGCTGGCCTACGGGCTCTCGGCCTACGGGCTCTCGCAGCAGCTCTCGATCGCGCCCGCCGAGGCGTCCGCGCTCATGACCGACTACTTCGAGCGGTTCGGCGGCGTGCGCGACTACCTGACGAGCGTCGTCGACGAGGCGCGCAGCACGGGCTACACCGCCACGATCCTCGGTCGCCGGCGCTACCTGCCCGACCTGACCAGCGACAACCGCCAGCGCCGGGAGGTGGCCGAGCGGATGGCGCTCAACGCCCCGATCCAGGGCAGCGCGGCGGACCTCATCAAGGTCGCGATGCTCGGCGTCGACGCCGCGATCAAGGCGGAGGGCCTCGCGTCGCGGCTCCTGCTGCAGGTGCACGACGAGCTCGTCGTCGAGGTGGCCGCGGGGGAGCGGGACGCCGTCGAGGTGCTGCTGCGCGCGCAGATGGCTGCGGCCGGCGACGCCGTCCCCGGCGGGCCGTTGAACGTCCCGCTCGACGTGAGCGTGGGCGTCGGGACGAGCTGGCACGAGGCGGGTCACTAGCCCCTCGATCGGGTGGTTCGGCGTGTCGATACCGTTATCAACGTGCGAACCGGGTGAAATGCGACACCCTGGTCCGTGGTGGCAAAGGGGCCACCCCGCACCCTGGAGGCGCAGTGAGCGAAACTGCCGACGGTCTCGAGACCGACTACCAACGCGTCCAACGCAGCGACGAGTTCCAGGCACTCAAGCGCAGGTTCCGGAACTTCGTGTTCCCGATGACGGCGCTGTTCCTGATCTGGTACTTCGTCTACGTCCTGCTCGCCGACTACGCCCACGACTTCATGGCGACCAAGGTCTGGGGCAACATCACGGTCGGCCTGCTGTTCGGGCTCGGCCAGTTCGCGAGCACCTTCATCATCACGATGGTCTACGCGCGGTGGGCCAACAACCGCCAGGACGCCGTCGCTGAGCGGCTGCGCCTGCACATCGAGGAAGGCACCGTCGACAACCAGGGTGGTGCCGCATGATCGCCGCCGTCCCCATGGCCGAGACCGAGCAGATCGGCGAGCCCGCGGTCAACATCGCGATCTTCGGCGTCTTCGTCCTGATCACGCTGGTCATCGTCTTCCGGGCGTCGCGCAACAACAAGACCGCCGCCGACTACTACGCCGCAGGCCGGAGCTTCACGGGCCCGCAGAACGGCACCGCCATCGCGGGCGACTACCTGTCCGCGGCCTCGTTCCTGGGCATCTGCGGCGCGATCGCGATCAACGGCTACGACGGCTTCCTCTACTCGATCGGCTTCCTGGTGGCGTGGCTCGTCGCGCTGCTGCTCGTCGCGGAGCTGCTGCGCAACACCGGCAAGTTCACGATGGCCGACGTCCTCTCGTTCCGCCTCAAGGAGCGGCCCGTCCGGATGGCCGCGTCGCTGGCCACGCTCGCCGTGGTGTTCTTCTACCTGCTCGCGCAGATGGCCGGCGCCGGCGGCCTCGTCGCGCTCCTGCTGGGCGTCGAGGGGACCGGGGCGCAGGGCGTGGTCATCGCCGTCGTCGGCGCGCTGATGATCCTGTACGTGCTGATCGGTGGCATGAAGGGCACCACGTGGGTGCAGATCATCAAGGCGATCCTGCTCATCGTCGGCGCCGCGGTGATGACCGTGTGGGTGCTGGCCAAGTTCGGGTTCAACCTGTCCGACGTGATGCAGGGCGCGATCGACAAGGCGGGCGAGGGCGGTGAGGCCCTCATCGGCCCCGGCAAGCAGTACGGCGCCAACGCCACGAGCCAGCTCAACTTCCTGTCGCTCGCGCTGGCCCTCGTGCTGGGGACGGCCGGCCTGCCGCACGTGCTCATGCGCTTCTACACGGTGCCGACCGCCAAGGAGGCCCGCCGCTCGGTGGTCTGGGCGATCTGGCTGATCGGCATCTTCTACCTGTTCACGCTCGTGCTGGGCTACGGCGCGGGAGCGCTGGTCGGGCCGGAGGCGATCAAGGCGGCGCCCGGCGGGGTCAACTCGGCGGCGCCGCTGCTCGCGTTCGAGCTGGGCGGGACGATCCTGCTCGGCCTGATCTCGGCGGTGGCGTTCGCGACGATCCTCGCGGTCGTCGCCGGCCTCACGATCACGGCGGCGACGTCCTTCGCGCACGACATCTACGCGTCCGTCATCAAGAAGGGCGAGATCAAGCCCGACGGCGAGGTGCGCGTCGCCCGGATCACCGTCGTCGTCATCGGCATCCTGGCCATCATCGGCGGCATCTTCGCCAACGGGCAGAACGTGGCGTTCCTCGTCGCGCTCGCCTTCGCGGTGGCCGCCAGCGCGAACCTCCCGACGATCCTCTACTCCCTGTTCTGGAAGAGGTTCAACACCTCGGGTGCGCTGTGGAGCATGTACGGCGGGCTGATCTCCTGCCTTGTGCTCATCACGTTCTCGCCGGTGGTGTCGGGCAAGGTCGACCCCGTGACGGGGGACAGCCTGTCGATGATCAAGGACACCTCGGTCGACTTCCACCTGATCCCGCTCGAGAACCCGGGCCTGATCACGATCCCGCTCGCGTTCCTGCTCGGCATCTTCGGGACCTACATCAGCAAGGGGAAGTCCAGCCCGGCGAAGTACGCCGAGATGGAGGTCCGCTCGCTCACCGGAGCCGGTTCGGAGAAGGCGACGAGCCACTGACGCACCGTCCCGGGGTGGCTGGTCGTCACCCCGGGACGTGCGCGACGAAGATCGCGGTGCCGGGCAGCAGCGCGCCGCGCAGCGGCGACCACCCGCCCCACACGGCGTCGTGCCCCTCCGGCCACTCGGGCTCGACGAGGCGGTCCAGCACGAAGCCCGCGCCGACGAGACCGGCCACGTGGTCGCCGAGCGTCCGGTGGTACTCGGCGTACAGCACGCGGCCCGACGCGCCGATCTCGACGTAGGGCCGCCGGTCGAAGTAGGGGCGCACCGCCGTGAGGCCGTGCTCCGAGGGGTCGTCGGGGAAGGCCCAGCGCACGGGGTGCGTCACGGAGAACACCCAGCGCCCGCCCGGGCGAAGGACGCGCGCGACCTCGCGGTGGACGCGGTCGGCGTCCGGGACGAACGGGATCGCGCCGTAGGCGGTGAACGCCACGTCGAAGCTCGCGTCCGGGAACGGTAGGTCGCGGGCGTCGGCGACGACGAGCGGTGTGCGCACCCCCGCGGCGGCGTCGTACCCGATCCCGGCGTGCAGCATGCCCTCGGCGACATCGGTCGCGACGACGTCGACGCGCTGCGTCGCCAACCACCGCGAGCACTGCGCCGCGCCCGCGCCGATCTCGAGCACCCGGGCGCCGGAGAGGTCGCCGAGCAGTCGCGCGTCCGCCTCCCGCAGGCCCTCGGGGCACCAGACGAAGTCGGCGGGGCCGAGGAACGCGCCGTGCTCGTCGAGGTACTCGCCCGCGTTCGCGTCCCACCACGCGCGCCCCGCACCGGACGCCGCCAGGTCGTCGACGTCCTGGTACCCGGCGGTCTCGGCGGACTCGGGCTCGGGCGTGGCGGTCGGCATGACCACAGTCTGACCGACCACGTGGGACCGAAGGCATAGGTTCCGGCGTCCGCGCTGGTTAGGCTGACGGCGACGGCTGCTCGACGATGCGCACCTGACCTGCAAATCCAGCGACGAAGGAGTGCTCAGCGTGCGAGTCGGACTGCTCACGGGCGGCGGCGACGTCCCCGGCCTGAACGCCGCCATCCGTGCGGTCGTGAAGCACGGCGAGGGCCAGTACGGGCACTCGATCATCGGCTTCCGCAACGGCTGGAAGGGCGTCGTCGACGGCTACTCCGTGCCGCTCACCCGCCAGCTGATCCGCAACGTCCTGCCCGTCGGCGGCACCCTCCTCGGCACCGCACGGTTCCACCCGCACGCCGACGACGGCGGCATCGACGCCGTGCTCGCCACGCTCGAGGCCGAGCGGATCGAGGCGCTCATCTGCATCGGTGGCGACGGCACGCTGCACGCCGCCAGCAAGGTGGCCGAGGCCGGTGTCCGCATCGTGGCGATCCCCAAGACGATCGACAACGACGTGTGGGGCACCGACCAGTCGATCGGGTTCGACACAGCCGTCTCCATCGCGACCGAGGCGATCGACCGCATCCACACCACGGCGGAGAGCCACAACCGCGTCATGATCGTCGAGGTGATGGGCCGCCACGCGGGCTGGATCGCCGCGACGTCGGGCATCGCCGGGGGAGCGGAGATCGTGCTCGCCCCCGAGCAGCCGTTCGACATCGACAAGATCGAGCGCTTCCTCAAGCACCGCCACCGCGCGCACGCCAGCTTCTCGATCGTCGTCGTCGCCGAGGGCGCCGTGCCCGCCGAGGGCACGTCGATGCACTACGAGACGCAGATGGGCAAGTTCGGCGAGATCGTCGCGGGTGCCATCGGCGAGCGGCTCAAGGTGGAGATCGAGAAGCGCACCGGCTTCGACACGCGCGTGACGGTGCTCGGCCACATCCAGCGCGGCGGCACGCCGACCCCCACCGACCGCATCCTCGGCTCGCGGTTCGGCGTGGCCGCGATCGATGCCATCACGCGCGGCGAGTCCGGCGTCATGACGGCGCTGCGCGGCGAGAGCGTCGAGATGGTGCCGCTCTCGGAGATCGCCGGCAAGGTCAAGTACGTGCCCGACGAGCTCCTCGGGGTCGCTCGCGCGCTCGCGTGACGGCGCGCGACGGCTTTGACCCACCCGACGAGGCAGAGATAAGGTAGACGGCGGTGCCGCGCGCCTTGTTCCGGTCGAACCTGCCTGCTCTGCCTCGTGGGTGATCCGGTCCCGATCCCGTCCAGGATCAGCTGACGTCGGCCCGTCAACCTGTCCGAACAACTTCCTGTCCGCAACGGAGCCCATCCCTACATGAGCATCACCACCCCCGCGAAGCCCGCCTCCCCGCAGGTCGCGATCAACGACATCGGCTCGGCCGAGGACTTCCTCGCCGCGATCGACGCCACCATCAAGTACTTCAACGATGGCGACATCGTCGAGGGCACCATCGTCAAGGTCGACCGCGACGAGGTCCTTCTCGACATCGGCTACAAGACCGAGGGCGTCATCCCGTCCCGCGAGCTGTCCATCAAGCACGACGTGGACCCCGGTGACGTTGTCAAGGTCGGCGACGCGGTCGAGGCCCTCGTCCTCCAGAAGGAGGACAAGGAAGGCCGCCTGATCCTGTCCAAGAAGCGTGCGCAGTACGAGCGCGCCTGGGGCACGATCGAGAAGGTCAAGGAGGAGGACGGCGTCGTCACCGGCACCGTCATCGAGGTCGTCAAGGGTGGCCTCATCCTGGACATCGGCCTGCGCGGCTTCCTGCCCGCCTCGCTGGTGGAGATGCGTCGCGTCCGCGACCTCCAGCCGTACGTCGGCAAGGAGATCGAGGCGAAGATCATCGAGCTCGACAAGAACCGCAACAACGTGGTCCTGTCGCGTCGTGCGTGGCTCGAGCAGACGCAGTCGGAGGTCCGCTCGACCTTCCTGCAGACGCTCCAGAAGGGCCAGGTGCGCCCCGGTGTCGTCTCCTCGATCGTCAACTTCGGTGCGTTCGTGGACCTGGGCGGCGTGGACGGCCTCGTGCACGTCTCCGAGCTGTCCTGGAAGCACATCGACCACCCGTCCGAGGTCGTCGAGGTCGGCCAGGAGGTCACCGTCGAGGTTCTCGACGTCGACTTCGACCGCGAGCGTGTCTCCCTGTCGCTGAAGGCGACGCAGGAGGACCCGTGGCAGGCCTTCGCCCGGACGCACGCCATCGGCCAAGTCGTCCCCGGCAAGGTCACGAAGCTCGTCCCGTTCGGTGCGTTCGTGCGCGTCGAGGACGGCATCGAGGGCCTCGTGCACATCTCGGAGCTGGCCGTGCGCCACGTCGAGATCCCGGAGCAGGTCGTCCAGGTCAACGACGACGTGTTCGTCAAGGTCATCGACATCGACCTGGAGCGCCGCCGCATCTCGCTGTCGCTCAAGCAGGCGAACGAGGGCTTCGACCCGGCCAGCGAGGACTTCGACCCCGCGCTGTACGGCATGGCGGCGGAGTACGACGAGGCCGGCAACTACAAGTACCCCGAGGGCTTCGACTCGAGCACCAACGAGTGGCTCGAGGGCTTCGAGTCGCAGCGTGAGACGTGGGAGGGCCAGTACGCGGCCGCCCACGAGCGCTGGGAGGCGCACCGCAAGCAGGTCGCCGAGGCTGCCAAGGCCGACGCCGACGCTGCCGCCGGTGGCGAGAGCACGACGTCCTCGTCGTCCTCGTCCTCGTCGTCCTCGGCTCCTGCCGCTGCGTCGACGTACTCGTCGTCCACCGAGGAGGCCACTGGCACCCTCGCGTCGGACGAGGCGCTCGCCGCTCTGCGCGAGAAGCTCACGGGCAACTGATCCACCTGGCTCCCTGAGCCAGCACGACGGGCCGGTCACCTTCGGGTGGCCGGCCCGTCGGCTTTCGCCGGGGGAGGGCGTACGCGCCTCGGGTCGGGCAGGATGGGCAGATGCAGCGGATCGGGCTGACCGGCGGGATCGCGGCAGGCAAGTCGGTGGCGGCAGCGCGCCTGGCTGAGCTGGGGGCGGTCGTGATCGACTCCGACGTCCTGGCGCGGGAGGCGGTCGCGCCGGGCTCCGCGGGCCTCGAGGCGGTCGCCGAGGAGTTCGGACCGGGGGTGCTCGCACCGGACGGCTCCCTGGACCGCCAGGCGCTCGGTGCGCGGGTCTTCGCGGACGACGACGCCCGCGCGCGGCTCAACGCGATCGTGCACCCGATCGTCCGTCGGCTGTCGGCGGAGCGGGAGGCCGCGGCCGCCACGGCGGACCACGGGGCGGTCGTCGTGCACGACATCCCGCTGCTCGTCGAGACGGGCCAGGCCGACGCGTTCCACGTGCTCGTCGTCGTCCACGCCCCCGCCGTGCTCCGGGTCGAGCGGCTCGTCGCCGGCCGGGGCCTGCCCCGAGACGAGGCCGAGGGGCGCATCGCCGCGCAGGCGAGCGACGCGGACCGCCTCGCCGTCGCCGACGTGGTGCTCGACGGCACCGGGAGCGAGGAGGACCTGTGCGCGCAGGTCGACCTGCTGTGGGCGCGGCTGTCGTCGGAGACCGCGGAGGAGATCGCCGCCGAGACCCCCTGACGACCGCGCTCGTCCATCCGGGGGGCCGTTACCCGGAGGATCCGGACGGGACGTAGTACCCACCGGTAACCGTGGGTTAGTGTGCCGTTCGTCACAGCGGACGTCGTCTCGTCGCTCCGCTCAGGTGGAGGAGCACGAAGATGACGAAGCCGGCACAGACCCGCGCATCACTGTCCGTCGGCACAGCCCTGCCCGTCAGCAGGGTTGCGGATCTCGCGGCGAAGGCGGCGTCGTCCGTCGACGACCCCGCCGGCCGCATCCGGGTCGAGGCGCGCAGCCTCAACGCGGTCTCCCTCTCGGTCCGGGACCACATCGAGGGCAACGAGCTGCTCCGGTTCGACGTCCTGATCGACCGGGCGCTCGGCCGCACGAACTCGCGCACGATGATCACGACGTTCACGGTCAAGGGCGGCGTGTCCGCCCTCATGCCCCCCGCGAAGCGCAAGGTCGTCGCGTTCTCGGCGTACGAGACGTACATGGACTGGTTCGTCTCGGGCATCGTCGGCGAGGACCCTGCGGCCCTCGTCACGCTCGTCAGCGGGGAGTGACCGCAGCCGCTCAGCAGCACTTGTGTCAGTGGTGGCACGTACGGTGAGGACATGCGTCCAGTCACCGATCTGCAGCGGACCGTCGCACCGTTCGAGGTCGTCTCGGAGTACACGCCGTCGGGGGACCAGCCGACGGCCATCGCCGACCTCACCAAGCGGCTCAAGGCGGGCGAGAAGGACATCGTGCTGCTCGGCGCGACCGGCACGGGCAAGTCGGCGACGACCGCCTGGCTGATCGAGCAGGTGCAGCGCCCGACGCTCGTGATGGCGCCCAACAAGACCCTCGCCGCGCAGCTGGCCACGGAGTTCCGTGAGCTGCTGCCGAACAACGCGGTCGAGTACTTCGTGTCGTACTACGACTACTACCAGCCCGAGGCGTACATCGCGCAGACGGACACCTACATCGAGAAGGACTCGTCGATCAACGACGAGGTCGAGCGCCTGCGCCACTCGGCGACCAGCTCGCTGCTCACGCGCCGCGACGTCATCGTGGTCGCCTCGGTGTCCTGCATCTACGGCCTGGGCACGCCGCAGGAGTACGTCGACCGGATGGTCACCTTGAGCGTCGGCCAGCAGCTCGACCGCGACCAGCTGCTGCGCAAGTTCGTCACGATGCAGTACACCCGCAACGACATGGCGTTCACGCGCGGCACGTTCCGGGTGCGCGGCGACACGGTCGAGATCATCCCGATGTACGAGGAGCTCGCGATCCGGATCGAGTTCTTCGGCGACGAGATCGAGGCGATCGCCACTTTGCACCCGCTGACCGGGGACGTCGTGCGGTCCGAGCAGCAGATGCACATCTTCCCGGCCACGCACTACGTCGCGGGTCCCGAGCGGATGGAGCGCGCGATCGGCGGCATCGAGGCCGAGCTGGAGTCCCGGCTCGCCGAGCTCGAGCGGCAGAACAAGCTCCTCGAGGCCCAGCGGCTGCGCATGCGCACCACGTACGACATCGAGATGATGCGCCAGATCGGCTCGTGCTCGGGGATCGAGAACTACTCCCGGCACATCGACGGTCGCTCGGCGGGCACCGCGCCGAACACGCTGATCGACTACTTCCCCGAGGACTTCCTGCTCGTCATCGACGAGTCGCACGTGACCGTGCCGCAGATCGGCGCGATGTTCGAGGGCGACATGTCCCGCAAGCGGGCGCTGGTCGACCACGGGTTCCGGCTGCCCAGCGCCACCGACAACCGTCCGCTGCGGTGGGAGGAGTTCGTCGAGCGCATCGGGCAGACGGTCTACCTCTCGGCGACCCCGGGCGACTACGAGCTGTCGATGGCGGACGGCGTGGTCGAGCAGATCATCCGCCCGACCGGCCTGGTGGACCCCGAGGTCATCATCAAGCCCACCAAGGGGCAGATCGACGACCTGCTGGGCGAGATCCACGAGCGGGTGGAGAAGGACGAGCGCGTGCTCGTCACCACGCTGACCAAGAAGATGGCCGAGGACCTCACCGACTACTTCCTCGAGAAGGGCGTGCGGGTGCGCTACCTGCACTCCGAGGTCGACACGCTGCGCCGCGTCGAGCTCCTGCGCGAGCTGCGCATGGGCGAGTACGACGTGCTGGTCGGGATCAACCTGCTCCGCGAGGGCCTCGACCTGCCCGAGGTGTCGCTCGTCGCGATCCTCGACGCCGACAAGGAGGGCTTCCTCCGGTCGGGCAAGTCGCTGATCCAGACGATCGGCCGCGCGGCGCGCAACGTCTCCGGCCAGGTCCACATGTACGCGGACAGGATCACGGCCGCGATGGCGATGGCCATCGAGGAGACCGACCGCCGGCGCGAGAAGCAGGTGGCCTACAACCTCGAGCACGGCATCGACCCGACGCCGCTGCGCAAGAAGATCGGCGACATCACCGATCTGCTCGCGCGCGAGGACGCCGACACGGCCGAGCTGCTCGGCGGCGCGGGACGCCAGGCGAGCCGCGGCAAGGCTCCGGTCCCGGGCTTCGGCTCCAAGGGGGCGCCGCGCGACGAGCGGACGCGCCTCACCGGTGCGGCGGCCGGCGAGCTCGCCACCCTGATCCAGGAGCTCTCGGACCAGATGCACGCGGCGGCCGGTGAGCTGCAGTTCGAGCTCGCAGCGCGCCTGCGTGACGAGATCTCGGGCATGAAGAAGGAGCTGCGGCAGATGCAGGCCGCGACCGCCTGACCAGCCGCACGGAGGAGCGAGAGATGGCCGTGAAGATCCAGGTGACGTTCGACGCCGCCCACCCGCCGACCCTCGGAGCCTTCTGGGCGCTCGCCCTCGGCTACGTCGAGGATTCGCCGCCGCCGGGCTACGCCACGTGGGACGAGGCTCTCGACGCCATGGGCGTACCCCTCGACCAGCGCGACACCGCGTACGCGGTCGTGGACCCCGACGGCGTCGGCCCGCGCCTGTGGTTCCAGAAGGTCCCGGAGCCCAAGTCCGCGAAGAACCGCGTCCACCTGGACGTGAACGCCGCCGCCGGTCTGCCCCGCGAGGACCGCCCCGCGGCCGTCAGGGCGCGGGCGGCCGAGCTCGAGGCGGCGGGGGCGACCCGGGTCCGCGAGCAGGAGGAGAACGGCGGGTTCTGGATCGTCATGCTCGACCCGGAGGGCAACGAGTTCTGCGTCCAGTGAGGTGCTCGAGCGCGACACGCCCGAGTGCGCGACACGCAGGTCATCGCGACGCCGGGACGTTCGTCCCGTACTGTCGTCCACGTTGAAGGGGAGTACCCCACAAGCGAACGTTCCGTCAGCACGGTCCTCGACGATGAGGGCCCGGAGCGTTCGGCCGGCGACATGTCGCACGGTGGGGGAGACCTTCGGTACCGAAGCACGTCTCGATACCGGAGGTTCACGATGGATGTCTCTACCTTTGTCTGGCTCGCCACGGCGCTCGGCGTCGTCGGCCTGATCTTCTTCGACTTCTTCGCCCACGTGCGGACACCGCACGCGCCGACGTTCCGCGAGTCGGTCAAGTGGTCCATCTTCTACATCGCGCTCGCCCTGATCTTCGGCGTCGTCGTCGGGATGGTGTGGGGCTGGGGGAGCGGCACCGAGTACTTCGCCGGCTACGTCACGGAGAAGTCACTCTCGGTCGACAACCTCTTCGTCTTCCTCATCATCATGACGAAGTTCGCCGTGCCACGTGAGTTCCAGCAGAAGGTGCTGCTCGTCGGCGTCGCCATCGCGCTGGTCCTGCGGACGATCTTCATCCTGGCCGGTGCCGCGGCGATCGAGCAGTTCTCCTGGGTCTTCTACCTGTTCGGCGCGTTCCTGGTCTACACCGCGGTCAAGCTGGCCCGCGAGAGCCACGACGGCGACGAGACGCCCGACGAGAAGGCCGGCGACGGCGCGGCCGTCCGCCTGCTCAAGCGCTTCGTCCCCACCACCGACGAGTACCACGGCGACCGCCTGACCACGAAGATCGACGGCAAGCGTTTCCTCACGCCGATGCTCCTGGTCATGGTCGCCATCGGCTCCACGGACATCCTGTTCGCGCTCGACTCGATCCCGGCGATCTACGGCCTGACGACCGAGCCGTACATCGTGTTCACCGCCAACGCGTTCGCGCTGCTCGGCCTGCGCCAGCTGTACTTCCTCATCGGCGGGCTGCTCGAGCGCCTCGTCTACCTCTCGCAGGGCCTGTCGATCATCCTCGGCTTCATCGGCGTCAAGCTCGTCCTGCACGCCCTGCACGTCAACGAGCTGCCCTTCATCAACGGCGGCGAGCACGTCGAGTGGGCGCCCGAGATCCCGATCTGGCTGTCCCTGACGGTCATCCTGGGCACGCTGGCGGTCGCGACGGTCGCGAGCCTGGTCAAGACCCGTCGCGACGAGCGGGCACTGACGAGCGAGCAGACGAGCTGATCGTCAGGCGGCCCACGGGCCGAGCACGAGCGTCCACTCCCGGACGTCGACCGCACTGATGAGGCCCTCGCGGGCGAACGGATCGGCCGCGAGGGCCTCGTCGAGCGCGGCCCGGTCGGGGAACGCGAAGACGAGGAGCGCGCCGGGCTCGCCGTCGGCCCAGGGCCCCGACCCGAGCAGGTGTCCCTGGTCGGCGAGGCCGCTCAGGTAGTCGCGGTGCTCGGGGCGCACGACGTCGCGGACGTCGGCTCGCTCGTCGTAGGTGTAGCGCACGGCATAGGTGGTCATGCGGGCATCCTGCCCCAGACCGGTGGCACAGTGGCGTGGTGACCACCATCCCGACTCTGCCCCTGCTCGACGGCACGTCGATCCCCGCCCTCGGCCTCGGCGTCTACAAGGTCGACGACAAGACCGCGAGGCCGTCCGTCACGACGGCGCTCGACGCGGGCTACCGCCTGATCGACACGGCCTCCTTCTACCGCAACGAGCGTGGTGTCGGCCGCGCGCTGAAGGACAGCGGCGTCGCCCGCGACGAGGTGTACGTGACCTCCAAGCTGTGGAACGACGCGCACGGCCGGGGCAGGACGCGGCGCGCGCTCAAGGACTCGGTCAAGCGCCTGAACACCGCGCCCGACCTGTACCTGATCCACTGGCCGTGCCCGGCGCGCGGCCTCTACGCGGAGACGTGGCGGGCGCTCCTCGAGCTGCGCGACGAGGGGCGCGTGCGGTCGGTCGGCGTCTCGAACTTCCAGCCTGAGCACCTCAAGACGATCATCGACGAGTCGGGCGAGGCGCCCGTGCTCAACCAGATCGAGCTGCACCCGTACCTCCAGCAGCGCGAGCTGCGGGCCTTCCACGCCGAGCGCGGCATCGTGACGCAGGCGTGGTCGCCCCTGGGGCGCGGCGCGGTGCTCGCCGACGAGACGATCGCCGCGATCGCCGCAGCGCACGGCGTGAGCCCCGCGCAGGTCATCCTGCGCTGGCACCTCGACCTCGGCGTCTCCGTGATCCCCAAGTCGGTCACGCCCGAGCGCATCCGCGCGAACCTGGACGTCTTCGGCTTCGCGCTGACCCCCGACGACCACGAACGCATCGCCGCCCTCGACCGCGGAGCGCGGTCCGGCTCGCACCCCGACGAGGTGAACTGACATGCCGCGCACCCTGCGGACCCTGCTGACCGACGACCTGCTCGAGCGCATCCACGAGCGAGCCGCGGACCACGACCGTGACAACACCTTCCCGCACGAGGACCTGCGCGAGCTGGCGGAGGCGGGGTACCTGCGGGCCTTCGTGCCGACCGGGCTCGGCGGCGCCGGGCTGAGCCTCGAGGAGGTCGCCCGCGAGCAGGCCCGCCTCGCCGCGGCCGCCCCGGCCACCGCGCTGGCGGTCAACATGCACCTGGTCGTCACCGGCCTGTCGGCGCTGCTCGTCGGGCGGGGCGACGACTCGACGGCCTTCATCCTGCGCGACGCCGCCGCGGGTGAGGTGTTCGCGTTCGGCAACTCGGAGGCGGGCAACGACCTCGTGATGTTCGGCTCGCGCACCCGCGCGGAGCGGCAGGCGGACGGCGGCTACCGGTTCTTCGGCACGAAGATCTTCACGTCTCTGTCTCCGGTGTGGACCCGGCTCGCGACGTTCGGGCTCGACGCGGACCACCCCGACGGCCCGCGGCTCGTCCACGCCGTCGTCGGGCGCGACGGGACGAGCACCAGGGACGACTGGGACACCCTCGGAATGCGCGCGACCCAGTCCGCCACGACCGTCCTCGACGGGGCGGTCGCCCAGCCCGAGCACGTCTACCGGGCCCTGCCGCCAGGGCCGAGCGCCGACCCGTTCGTCTTCGCGCTGTTCGCGGTCTTCGAGGTGCTGCTGGCGGCGGTCTACACGGGCATCGGCCGACGAGCGCTCGAGCTCGGGGCGGCAGCGACCCGTCGTCGGACGTCGTTCAAGTTCGACGGGCGCGCCTACTCCCAGGACCCGGACATCCGCTGGAAGGTCGCGGACGCCGCGCTCGCGCAGGACGGCGCCGAGCTGCAGGTCTTCGCGCTCGCGCGCGACGTCGACGAGCAGGCCGAGCACGGTGCGCGCTGGTTCGCGCAGCTCGTCGGCCTCAAGGTCCGCGCCACCGAGTCCGCCCGCGTCGTGGTCGACCTGGCTCTGCGTGTCTCCGGCGGAGGCGCGTACTTCACGGGCAGCGAGCTCACGCGCCTCTACCGGGACGTGCTCGCGGGGATCTACCACCCGTCCGACGACGAGTCCGCGCACGGCACGGTGGCGACCTCGGTCCTGGGCCCGCTCGACGCATGAGCGAGCTCGTCCCCGCCTACAGCATCGCGAAGCTCTTCACGGCCGTCGCGGTCCTGGCCGATCCGGTGATCGGGCTCGACGACGCTATCGGCACGCACGCCCGCGTCCCGGAGGCGCTCGGCCACCTGCGCATCGGCGACCTGCTGCGGCACCGGTCGGGCCTCGGTGACTACTTCGGCTGGGCCGACTACCGCGAGGCCGTCGCCGCCCGCGAGCCCGCGTGGCCCGACGACCTGGTGCTCGAGCGTGCCGCAGCACAGGGCGTCGGCGACCCGGGCACCTTCGGCTACTCGAACATCGGCTACCTGATGCTGCGCCACGCGCTCGAGCAGCGGCACGGGGTGCGCCTGACCGACCTGCTCGTCGACCGCGTGCTCGGCCCGCTCGGCGTGTCCTCGGTCCGCCCGCTCGACCGGACCGACGACTGGGCCCACGTCCGTGCCTCGGTCGTGCCGGACGTCGCCTCCTACGACCCGCGCTGGGTCTACCCCGGCACGTTCGCCGCGGAGCCCGACGAGATCGCGACGGCCGTCGCGGCCCTGCTCGGCGGCGCGCTGGGTGCGGCGATCCCCGACATCCTGCGCCGCTCGTCCCTCCGCCTCGAGGTCCCCGGGCACCCGTTCGCCACGCCGGGGTACGGCTACGGCGTGATGACGGACGGCATGCCGCCGGGCGTGCTCGGCCACGGCGGGGGCGGGCCGGGCTTCACGCTCTTCGTGCTGGCCCGGGCCGACGGGAGCGCCGCGCACATCGAGGTGGTCGCCGACGAGGTCGACGACCGGCCGCTCGTCGCGGCGTGCCTTCGGTCGCTGGGGTGCTGAACGCGTGAGCGGGCCCGCAGTACCGTCGTCGTCATGACTGAGCGGCCGACGAGCCTTGCGCGGACCGCGCACGCGGTAGCGGCAGCGATGCGGACCGTCGGATACACCGACGCGCATGTCGCGGGCGATGCGGTCCTGGCCACGCGGACACTCGTCCTGCTCGAGCCGAGCGGCGCTCAGGTGCAGCGGTCCGACCTCCAGTGGCTCGTCGGGCAGCGCGGCTACGAGACGTTCGTGCAGCTGTTCGTCTTCGCGTCGGGCGGGTTCTCAGCGCTCGCGCTCCAGTACGGCCAGCACATGGATGTCGCACTCTTCACTCTCGACCCGGCCGGACGCGTCGCGGCGCAGTCCCCGGCGGCCCATCGGATCAGCGGAAGACGAGCCCGACCCGAGACGAAGCCGTCCGCGGCGAGGCCGGCTTCGAGGAAGCCCTGGTGGCGGCGGCGCGCCTGACGCTGTCGGCCCGCGCCCGCCCGTGGCCGACGCCGCCAGGAGGTCGCGCGTGCCTGCTAGGCATCTGTCCGGTCTCGGCGCGCGATGATCAGGCGCGCTGCCGCCCGCCGTGCCGCCCACGCGCACCACACCATCGACGCGACGGCGATCGGCGTGACCACGGCAAGGAACCAGACGTCCGAGGTCGACAGCGGGCCCTCGTCGATCATCGCGCCGTTCGTGACTGCCATCGCGACGAGGAAGGCCGCCACGGTGCCTTCGAAGAGGAAGCCGAACGCCCCGCCGCAGAGGCGGAACCACTCACGCCGTACGGAGGCCGGATCGTCGTGCGTCGTCGAGGCGTCGCGCACAGCCGACCACCACGCCCGGCGCGCGCTCGAACGCTCCACGAGCTCCCCGTAGGACCATCGCTCCGAGTCGTCCAGGAGCGAGGCGACCTCCGTCGGGACGCCAAACATCGTGAACAGCAGGGCAAGCCCGTCGGGTGCAGAACGTCGCCGCAGCAGGGCGCGAGCGTGCGCGGGTATGGGTGCCTCCCCGAGCCGACTCGTGAGCGCGGCGTAGCGCTCGCCCGAGTCGTCGTCGGACCGCTCCCACCGCAGGTCCCAGCCCGCGGCCGGGAGGTGCTCGCGGCGGGTGACGACGTGCACGGAGTGCTCAGCACCGCGGCGGCCGACGTACAGGACAGGTGCCTTGCGGTTCGTCATCGCTGCGACCGCATGGCCGAGGTCCCACGCCGGATCGTGGTCCGGCGAGAGGCTCCCAGACTCCGGCGCCAGTGCCCACCAGCCGTGCCCCACGTCCACGAGGCGCGCCGGCCCCGCGATCGCCGCCGCCAAGAGGAGGTCCTCGCGCGGGGCCCGGACGACGACGACCGCCTGCTCGGGCCCGGGCTCTTGGAGCTCGGGAAGGCGCAGTACGTCGGCGAGGTCCCACATCAGCCAGTCGTCGTCGCCCGGTGCCGCCAGCAGATCGACGACCATCGCATGATCCGCGCCTTCGCCGAAGAGTGCGACGAGCAGCCGGGCCATCGCGGGAACGTCACCGGTGGGCTTCCACAGCTCCTCCTCGTCCCAGAACCACACCAGCTCCTGCACGACGTCGGCGGACCGCGCGCGTAGGCACGGGTCGCGTCGCTCGTCGTCCAGGTGCACCCATGTGTCGAAGCCCGCGGAGATCTCGTCCTCGACGAGCGAGTAGACCGTGGTCCAGCCGCGCTCGTCCGTCGGGCCGACGAACGCTCCGTTGCTCGCCGCGCGCGCCGCGGCGAGAAGGTCGTCGTGATCGGAACGCACCAGGAGCATGGGCGGAGGCTACCTACGGCAGAGGTCACCAGCCACGGGTGATCCACTCGCCGAGAGCGGGCCGCTCGGCCCCCAGCGTCGTGTCGCGGCCGTGCCCGGGGTAGACCCACGTCTCGTCGGGGAGCCGGTCGAAGATCCGCTCGGTGACGTCGGAGAGCAGCTGGGCGAACGCGTCGGCGTCGCCCCGGGTCGCGCCGACGCCGCCCGGGAACAGCGAGTCGCCCGTGAAGACGTGCGCCCGACCGGCCACGGCGTCGGGCTCGGAGACCGCCGACGGCTCGCGGTAGACCAGCGCGACCGAGCCGGGCGTGTGGCCGCGCAGGGCGACGACCTCGAGAGTCAGGTGCCCGACGACGATGGTGTCGCCGTCCTGCAGCCGCGTCGTGACCGGGACGTCGGCCGCGTCGCTGATGGCGTCGGCGTCGTCGGCCCCGGCTGCGACCGAGGCACCCGTGACGGCGATGACGGACCGGAGCGCGCGCAGGTGGTCGGCGTGCCGGTGCGTCGTGACGACGGTGTCGAGGCGCGCGGAGCCGGAGCCCTCGCGGACGAGCTCGAGCAGCCGCTCCGGCTCGTCGGCCGCGTCGACCAGGAGCTGCGCCCCCGCGCGACGGCACGTCAGCAGATACGCGTTGTTGTCCATCGTGCCCACGGAGACCTTGCGGATCTCCACCTCGTCGAGGACCCGGACGTCGCTCGGCCCGCCCGCCTGGACCACGCCTTCGTACGTCATGCCTGCTCCTGCCGCGCGACGTCGTGGCTGTGCACCGCGCGCACCAGCGCGAGGTGCGAGAGGGCCTGGGGCATGTTGCCCGCCATGCGCCCGCCCGCGGGGTCGTACTGCTCGGCGAGCAGGCCGACGTCGTTGGTGAGGCCGACGAGGACGTCGAGGACCTTCTCGGCGCCGTCGGGGTCGCCGGTGCGGGCCAGGGCGTCGGCCAGCCAGAACGAGCAGGCCAGGAACGCGTGCTCGTCGCCGCCGACGCCGTCGTCGGTCTGGTCGGTGGGGTAGCGGCGGAGCAGCCCGGGAGCGATCTCGAGGTCGGCGCGGATCGCGTCGATGGTCGAGCGCAGCCTGGGGTCGTCGGGCGGCAGGAAGCCCACCGAGGCCATCGCGAGCAGCGCGGCGTCGACGTGCGTCACGCCGTAGGCCTGCACGAACGTGCCGCGCTCGGCGTCCCACGCGTGCGCGAGCACGTCCGCGTGGATGGCGTCGCGCTCGCGCCGCCACTTGTCGACCGGGCCCTCGAGCCCGTGCGTCTCGACGGCGCGCACCGCGCGGTCCAGGGCTGCCCATGCCATGACCTTCGAGTGCGTGAAGTGCTGCGGGTCGCCCCGGACCTCCCAGATGCCGCGGTCGGGTTCGCGCCAGTGGCCGATCAGGTCGGTGACGAGGTGGCGTTGCAGCGACCAGGAGTCGGCCGAGTCCGCCAGGCCGCAGTCGCGCGCCGCGGCGAGGGCGCACATGACCTCGCCGAGGACGTCGTTCTGCACCTGGCCCACCGCGGCGTTCCCGATCCGGACGGGCCGGGAGCCGGCGTAGCCGGGCAGGTGGGGCAGCTCGCGCTCCGGCAGGTCCCGGCCACCGTCGACGCGGTACATGATCTGCAGGTCGGAGGGGTCGCCCGCGACGGCGCGCAACAGCCAGTCGCGCCACTCGGTGGCCTCGTCGCGGTAGCCGTGCTCCAGGAGTGCCTCGAGCGTCATCGCCGCGTCGCGCAGCCAGCAGTACCGGTAGTCCCAGTTCCGCCCGCCTCCGAACTCCTCGGGCAGCGAGGTCGTGGGGGCCGCGACGATCCCGCCGGTCTCGTTGTCGGTGAGCAGGCGAAGGACGAGCAGCGACCGGACGACGGCCTCGCGGTAGGACCCCTCGTAGTCGCTCGCCCGCGCCCACAGCCCCCACGCGATGCGGGTGGCGTCCAGCCGGTCGGGCACGGTGAGCTGCTCCGGGACCGGCGCCCAGGACGGGATCCAGGTGAGGGCAAGCTCCACGGACTCCCCGGCCCGGAGCGTGAACTCGTCCTCGTGGTGGTGGTCGCTGGGGTGCGGCAGCCTGTCGCCGCGCAGCAGCAGGGCGTCGGGTCCGGCGATGGCGCGCAGCGCCTCGGTGCCGTCGTCGTCCGTGACGTGCGTGACCCACGGCTCGATGTCGCCGTAGCCGAGCCGGACCGTCCACTCGTGGCAGACGGTCACCTCGCCCTCGGTGCACTCGATGCGGCGCACGAGGTCGGCCCGGCCGTCGCCGAGCGGCATCGCCTCGCGCACGTGCGCGGTGCCCGTGGGGGAGCGGTACGTGGTCTCGAGGACGAAGGAGTCGCCGCTGTACTCGCGCGTGACCTCCGTCGCGTCGGGCACGGTCAGCAGCCACCGCCCGTGCTCGGGCGTGCCGAGCAGCGCGGCGAAGCAGGACGCCGAGTCGAAGCCGGGCAGGCAGAGCCAGTCGACCGACCCGCGCAACGAGACGAGGGCCGCTGTGCGGCCGTCGCCGAGCACGGCGTAGTCGGCGATGGGGACGGGCTCGGCCTGGGGCGTCGTCGGCGCAGTCATGGTGGTTCAGCATCGCCCGCCGAGGACCGCGGGGCACGCCGACGCGCGTGACGTTCGCCCACGTCGAACAGCTGTGCGAATGTCAGTGGCGGAACGTACACTCGCTGGCGTGAATGACCGTCTGGTGGTGCAGGGCGCCCGTGAGCACAATCTCCGCAACGTCGACCTCGATCTCCCGCGCGACAAGCTCATCGTGTTCACGGGGCTGTCGGGGTCGGGCAAGTCGTCGCTCGCGTTCGACACGATCTTCGCGGAGGGGCAGCGCAGGTACGTCGAGTCGCTGTCGGCGTACGCGCGCCAGTTCCTCGGGCAGATGGACAAGCCCGACGTCGACTTCATCGAGGGCCTGTCTCCCGCGGTGTCGATCGACCAGAAGTCGACCAACCGCAACCCGCGGTCGACCGTCGGCACGATCACGGAGGTGTACGACTACCTCCGGCTGCTCTACGCGCGCGCCGGCACGCAGTACTGCCCGGTGTGCGGCGAGCGGGTCACGGCGCAGACCCCCCAGCAGATCGTCGACAAGCTGCTGGAGCTCCCCGAGGGCACCAAGTACCAGGTGCTCGCGCCGGTCGTGCGCGGCCGCAAGGGCGAGTACGCGGACCTGTTCACCGAGCTCCAGGCCAAGGGCTTCTCGCGTGCGCGGGTGGACACCGAGGTCGTCCAGCTCACCTCGCCCCCGACGCTCGAGAAGAAGCTGAAGCACGACATCGAGGTGGTCGTCGACCGCCTCGTCGCCCGCGACGGCGTGCAGCGCCGGCTCACCGACTCGGTCGAGACCGCCCTGAACCTCGCCGGCGGCCTGCTGGTCGTCGAGCTCGTGGACGCGGACGTCGACGACCCGGAGCGTGAGCGCCGGTTCTCCGAGCACCGGGCCTGCCCCAACGACCACGTGCTCACGCTCGACGAGATCGAGCCGCGCACGTTCTCCTTCAACGCCCCGTACGGCGCCTGCCCGGAGTGCTCCGGCATCGGCTCGCGCCTCGAGGTGGACCCCGAGCTCGTCATCCCCGACGACGAGCTCTCGCTCGACGCCGGCGCGGTCGCGCCCTGGGCGCAGATCTCCAGCGAGTACTTCCAGCGCGTGCTGGCCGCCCTCGCCAAGGAGATGGGCTTCTCGACGAGCGTGCCGTGGCGGGCTCTGCCGCAGCGCGCCAAGGACGCCGTCCTGTTCGGCCAGAACCACGAGGTCAAGGTCCGCTACAAGAACCGGTGGGGCCGCGAGCGGCAGTACTCGACCGGGTTCGAGGGCGTCATGACCTTCCTCGAGCGGCGGCACAACGAGACCGACTCGGAGTGGAGCAAGGAGAAGTACGAGGCCTTCATGCGGGAGGTCCCGTGCCCCGTGTGCGAGGGTGCGCGCCTCAAGCCCGAGGTCCTGGCGGTCCGCATCGGCGGACGCTCGATCGCTGACGTGTGCGCGCTGCCGATCCGCGAGGCGCGCGACTTCCTCGACACCCTCGAGCTCGGCGAGCGCGAGAAGGCGATCGCCACCCAGGTGCTCAAGGAGATCCAGGCCCGTCTCGGCTTCCTGCTCGACGTGGGCCTCGACTACCTCTCGCTCACCCGACCGGCGGGGACGCTCTCGGGCGGCGAGGCGCAGCGCATCCGGCTAGCGACCCAGATCGGCTCCGGCCTGGTCGGCGTGCTGTACGTCCTCGACGAGCCGTCGATCGGCCTGCACCAGCGCGACAACCGCCGCCTCATCGACACGCTCACGCGCCTGCGCGACCTGGGCAACACGCTCATCGTCGTCGAGCACGACGAGGACACGATCCGTACGGCCGACTGGATCGTCGACGTCGGCCCGGGCGCCGGTGAGCACGGTGGCCGCGTCGTGCACTCGGGCGACCTGGCCGGGCTGCTGTCCTCCGCGGAGTCGGTGACGGGGGCCTACCTCTCGGGCCGCCGCTCGATCCCGATGCCGGCCGAGCGTCGGCCGGTCGACAAGAAGCGTCAGCTCACGGTCGTGGGCGCGCGCGAGCACAACCTGCAGGGCATCGACGTGTCGTTCCCGCTCGGGACACTCACCGCGGTGACCGGGGTGTCCGGCTCGGGCAAGTCGACGCTGGTCAACTCGATCCTCTACACGGTGCTGGCCAACGAGCTCAACGGCGCTCGCCAGGTCGCCGGCAGGCACAAGCGGATCACCGGCCTGGACCACCTCGACAAGGTCGTGCACGTGGACCAGGGCCCGATCGGCCGCACGCCGCGCTCGAACCCGGCCACGTACACGGGCGTCTGGGACCACGTGCGCCGCCTGTTCGCCGAGACGACCGAGGCGAAGGTCCGTGGCTACACCCCGGGGCGGTTCTCGTTCAACGTCAAGGGCGGCCGCTGCGAGGCGTGCTCGGGCGACGGCACGATCAAGATCGAGATGAACTTCCTGCCCGACGTGTACGTCCCGTGCGAGGTGTGCCACGGCGCGCGCTACAACCGCGAGACGCTCGAGGTGCACTTCAAGAACAAGACGGTCGCCGACGTGCTGGACATGCCGATCGAGGAGGCCGCGGAGTTCTTCGCCGCGGTGCCCGCGATCAGCCGTCACCTCAAGACGCTCACGGACGTCGGGCTCGGCTACGTGCGGCTCGGTCAACCGGCGCCGACGCTGTCCGGCGGCGAGGCGCAGCGCGTCAAGCTCGCGAGCGAGCTGCAGAAGCGCTCGACCGGTCGCACGATCTACGTGCTCGACGAGCCGACGACGGGCCTGCACTTCGAGGACATCCGCAAGCTCCTGGGTGTCCTGCAGTCGCTCGTCGACAAGGGCAACTCGGTCATCGTCATCGAGCACAACCTCGACGTGATCAAGAACGCCGACTGGGTCATCGACATGGGCCCCGAGGGCGGGTCCGGCGGAGGCAAGGTCATCGCCGAGGGGACGCCCGAGCACATCGCCTCGGTCAAGGCGAGCCACACCGGACGATTCCTGGCCGAGGTGCTCGAGCCCGAGGGCGAGCGCGTGTCGGCGTGAGCATCGTCGAGCGACTCGATCCCGAGAGCCTCGAGCCGGAGCCCGTCGATCCCGAGATCCGCGTGCTCCGCGAGGACGACCCCGAGACCGAGGTCCTGCGGGCCGCGGGGTGGAGTGTCGTCGCCGAGTCGTGGGGCGCGCGACTGCACGTGCCGCCCGACGGCGTCGAGCAGGACGCCGTGCTGGAGGCCTGCCTGCGCGCGGTCGACGAGGCGGCGCGCGCCGGTTGGCGGATCGAGCAGCTCGGACCGCAGGACGCGGTTCGCATCGCTGACCTCGACGCGGACTGCGCCGACGACTACCCGTGGACCCCGGCCACGGGTCACGACGTGCCCGACCCCGAGGACCTCGGGCGCCGCCTGCGCCAGGACTGGTCCGCGTTCGGCGCGTTCCGGCGGGACGGGGACCCGGACGTCGCCGACGGCCCGGACGACGCCGACTGGTACGACTCCGACCCGGACGCACCGCTGAGCGCCGTCACGGTCGTCAGCGAGCACCCGGACCGCGTGGAGACCGAGTTCACCGCCACGCACCCCGACGCGCGCCGCCGGGGACTCGCCACCGCCGTCAAGGCGGAGTCGATCCTGAGCCTGGTGGCGGAGGGTCATCGGGTGTTCGGCACCGGCGGCGCCGCGGTCAACGAGGGTTCGCTGCGCGCCAACCTGCGCCTGGGCTACGTGCTCGAGCCACGCTGGCTCAGCTGGCGAGCCCCTGCGCCACCCGCACCGGCGACGGCTCGTGGCGGACCGGGAAGTTCACCGACCGCGCGATGAAGCAGTGCTCGTGCGCCTTGTGGTGCAGGTGCGCGAGGTCCACGTCGGTCAGCGGCTCACCGTCGGGCCCGAGTGCTCCGTGGGCCACCGTCACCCGGGGGCGCAGCACGACGTCCGTGAACTGCCCGTGGCCCGCGGCCTCGACGCGCATCGTGCCCTTCGCGCTGTCCTCGTAGCCCAGCACCGTGACGCCGGCGGTGGCGGCGACGTGCAGGAACCAGAGCATGTGGCACTGCGCGAGGGCCGCGACCAGCAGCTCCTCGGGGCTGAAGCGGTCGGGGTCGCCCCGGAAGGTCGGGTCCGAGGAGCCGAGGAGCGGGGGCTTGGAGCCGATCCGCACCTCGTGGTCGCGGCTGTACGACGTGTAGGTGGCGGTGCCGCGCGAGCCGGCGCCGGTCCAGGAGATGTCGGCGGAGTACGTGTGCAGGGGGCCCATCGCCCCACGCTAGCCGTCGGGCGGTGTCGGTGGCGCGAACTAGGCTCGTCGGCATGGCTCACCCGTCTTCGTACCGCCCGGCTCCGGGCGAGATCCCCGACGAGCCGGGCGTGTACCGCTTCCGCGACGAGCACGGCCGCGTGGTCTACGTCGGCAAGGCCAAGAGCCTGCGCCAGCGTCTGAGCAGCTACTTCCAGGACCCGGCCAACCTGCACCCCCGCACCTACACGATGGTGACCACGGCGGCGGCGGTGGAGTGGACGGTGGTGCCCACCGAGGTGGCCGCGCTCGCGCTGGAGTACTCCTGGATCAAGGAGTTCGACCCGCGGTTCAACGTCAAGTACCGCGACGACAAGTCCTACCCCTACCTCGCCGTGACGATGGCGGACCAGTTCCCGCGCGTGCAGGTCATGCGCGGCGCCAAGCGCAAGGGCACGCGCTACTTCGGCCCGTACGCGCACGCGTGGGCGATCCGCGAGACGGTCGACCTCCTGCTGCGTGTCTTCCCCGTCCGCACGTGCTCGTCGGGCGTGTTCAAGCGCGCGGCCCAGCAGGGCAGGCCGTGCCTGCTGGGCTACATCGACAAGTGCTCCGCGCCCTGCGTCGGCCGCATCTCGCCCGAGGACCACCAGGCGCTCGCGCAGGACTTCTGCGACTTCATGGCCGGCGACGCGGCACGCTTCACGCGGCGGCTCACCGCCCGGATGAAGGAGGCCGCCTCCGAGCTCGACTACGAGCGCGCGGCACGGCTGCGCGACGACATCGCGACGCTCGAGCGCGCGACCGAGCGGAACGCGGTCGTGCTCGCGGACGGGACGGACGCGGACATCTTCGCGATGTCAGGCGACGAGCTCGAGGCCGCCGTGCAGGTGTTCCACGTCCGGGACGGGCGCATCCGCGGCCAGCGCGGCTGGGTCGTGGAGAAGGTCGAAGACCTGGACGATGCCGAGCTGGTCGAGCACCTGCTGCAGCAGGTGTACGGCGCAGAGGCCGACGGTGGGGGAGCCAACGTCCCGCGCGAGGTGCTCGTGCCCGTCCTGCCGCCTGACGTCGAGCAGGTCCAGGCGTGGCTCACGGGGCTGCGCGGTGCACGCGTGCAGGTCCGTGTGCCGCAGCGGGGTGACAAGCGTGAGCTCGCCGCGACCGTGCAGAAGAACGCCGAGCACGCGCTCATGCTTCACCGCACACGCCGGGCGGGAGACCTGACGACCCGCAGCCAGGCGCTGCAGGAGATCCAGGAGGCGCTCGACCTGCCGTCGGCCCCCCTGCGGATCGAGTGCTACGACGTCTCGCACAACCAAGGCACCTACCAGTCGGCGTCGATGGTGGTGTTCGAGGACGGACTGGCCCGCAAGAGCGAGTACAGGTCGTTCATCATCCGTGGCCCCGAGGGGCAGGGGGCGCGCGACGACACCGCCGCGATGCACGAGGTCATCACGCGCCGGTTCCGGCGCTACCTCACGGACCGCGCCGAGGCGCGGGACCTGGAGCTGGGTGCGGACGACTGGACGGACGACGACGGTCGTCCCCGCTCGGGACCCGTCGACGAGCGCACGGGCAAGCCGACCCGCTTCGCCTACCCGCCCAACCTCGTCGTCGTCGACGGCGGCCCGCCGCAGGTCGCCGCCGCGGCGGCTGCCCTGGCCGAGCTGGGGATCGACGACGTCGCGCTGTGCGGGCTGGCCAAGCGGCTCGAGGAGGTCTGGGTGCCGGGCGACGACTACCCGGTGATCCTGCAGCGCAGCTCCGAGGGCCTGTACCTGCTCCAGCGGGTCCGTGACGAGGCGCACCGGTTCGCCATCAACGCCCACCGCAGCCGGCGGAGCAAGGGCATGACCGCGTCCGTGCTCGACGACGTGCCCGGCCTCGGCCCGGCGCGGCAGGCCGCGCTGCTGCGGCACTTCGGCTCGGTGAAGCGTCTCAAGCAGGCGAGCGCCGAGGAGATCGCGACCGTCCCGGGGATGGGGGAGCGGACCGCCGCGGCCGTGGTCGCCGCACTGGCCGGCGGCCCGGCGGGCCCGACGTCACAGCCCGATGTCGATCAGGTGAACTCCTCGCCCCCGCCCGACGAGCCTGCGGACGCCGCCGCCGCGGCTGGCATGCTGGACACATGACTGACGAGCCGTCGCCGATCACGGTCCCGCACGGCATCCCGGCGCTGGACGCCGAGACGGAGCCGCCGCGCCTGCACCCCGCGCAGGTGCTCATCATCACCGGCATGTCCGGGGCGGGTCGCTCGCGGGCGGCCGCCGTGCTCGAGGACCTCGACTGGTACGTCGTCGACAACCTCCCGGCGCAGATGCTCACGCACCTCGTCGGCATGCTCACCACGGGCCCGCACGACACGCGTGCCCAGCGGGTCGCTGCCGTCATCGACGTGCGCGGCCGCGGATTCTTCCGCGACCTGGCCCAGGTGCTCGGCGGGCTGCGCGAGGCCGGCCTCGAGTACGCGATCCTCTTCCTCGACGCGTCCGACGAGGTGCTCGTCCGCCGCTTCGAGCAGGTCCGCCGCCCGCACCCGCTGCAGGGCAACGGCCGCATCCTCGACGGCATCGCCGAGGAGCGCGCGGTCCTCTCCGACATCCGGGAGCGGGCGGACACGGTCATCGACACCTCCGACCTCAACGTGCACGACCTCGCACGCGAGGTCCGCTCGGCGGTCGCCGGCGACACCGAGGACGTGCTGCGGATCAACGTCGTCTCGTTCGGCTTCAAGTACGGCATCCCGCTGGACGCGGACCACGTGGTCGACATGCGGTTCCTCGCGAACCCGTACTGGATCACCGAGCTGCGCCACCTGACCGGACGCGACGCGCCCGTGCGCGACTACGTGCTCGGCCTGCCAGGCGCCGTGACGTTCATCGAGCGGTACGTCGACGCCCTCGAACCGGTGCTCGCGGGCTACCTCAACGAGGAGAAGCGCTACGTGACCATCGCGGTCGGCTGCACGGGCGGCAAGCACCGCTCGGTCGCCGTCAGCGAGGCCATCGCGGGGCGGCTCCGGGACGCAGGTCATCGCGTGACGGTCGCCGCGCGGGACCTCGGCAAGGAATGAGGGTCGCGCCCGTCCCCGGGCGCGCGGGCGGCGGCGGCCCGGCGGTCGTCGCGCTGGGCGGCGGCCACGGACTGTCGTCCAGCCTGTCCGCGCTGCGCCTGATGACCGACCGCATCACGGCCGTGGTCACGGTGGCCGACGACGGCGGCTCCTCGGGCCGGCTGCGCGACGAGCTCGGTGTGCTGCCTCCGGGCGACCTGCGGATGGCGCTCGCCGCGCTGTGCGACGACTCCGACTGGGGTCGCACGTGGCGCGACGTGCTCCAGCACCGGTTCTCCTCGTCGGGCGACCTGGACCAGCACGCGGTGGGGAACCTGCTCATCGTCGCGCTGTGGGAGCTGCTCGGTGACCCCGTCGGTGGCCTCGACTGGGTCGGCCGCCTGCTCGGCGCCCGGGGACGCGTGCTGCCGATGGCGGACGTCCCCCTGTCCATCGAGGCGGACGTGCGCCGCCCCGACGGGTCGACCGACGTCGTGCGCGGCCAGACCTCGGTCGCCCAGACGACCGACGACATCGAGCAGGTCCGGCTCGTCCCCGCCGACCCGCCCGCCTGCAGCGAGGCGGTCGCCGCCGTCGATGCCGCCGACTGGGTGGTCCTCGGACCGGGCTCCTGGTACACCTCCGTGCTGCCCCACCTGCTGGTCCCCGAGCTGCGGGACGCGCTGCACCGCACCTCGGCGCGGATCGTCGTGACGCTCAACCTCGAGCCCGAGGAGGACGGCGAGACCGCCGGCATGCGCGCCGAGGACTACCTCGAGGTCCTGCACGCGCACGCCCCTGATCTGCCCATCTACGCCGTCGTGGCCGACCCTGCCGCGGTCGAGGACATCGGCGCGCTCGCCGACCGGTGCAGCTCGAGCGGCACCCGGCTGCTGCTGCGCCAGGTCGGTCGGGGCGACGGCAGCGCCCAGCACGACCCCCTGCGCCTCGCGGCCGCCTACCGCGACGTCATCGAGGCCACGTGGGGTGACGTCTCACGTCGGGAGCGCTGAGCGTCCCCGGGGCGGCGGGCGGAATGGCAGGATGACGCCCATGGCGTTGACGGCACAGGTCAAGGACGAGCTCGCTCGTCTCAAGGTGGACAAGACGTCGGCCCGCAAGGCGGAGGTCGCGGCGACCCTGAGGTTCGCGGGCGGCCTGCACATCATCTCGGGCCGCATCGTCATCGAGGCGGAGCTCGACACGGCGATCGCCGCCCGCAGGCTCCGGCAGGCGATCTTCGAGGTCTACGGCCACGAGAGCGAGATCATCGTCGTCTCCGGCGGTGGCCTGCGCCGCGGCAGCCACTACGTGGTGCGCGTCGTCAAGGACGGCGAGTCGCTCGCGCGGCAGACCGGTCTCCTGGACAACCGCGGCCGGCCGGTGCGTGGGCTGCCCCCGCAGGTGGTCTCCGGCGGGGTCGGCGAGGCCGAGGCCGCCTGGCGCGGCGCGTTCCTGGCCCACGGCTCGCTGACCGAGCCGGGCCGATCGTCGTCCCTCGAGGTCACGTGCCCCGGCCCGGAGGCCGCGCTCGCGCTCGTCGGCGCCGCCCGGCGGATGGGCATCGCGACCAAGGCGCGCGAGGTGCGCGGGGTCGACCGCGTCGTGATCCGGGACGGCGACGCGATCAGCGCGATGCTCACCCGGCTCGGCGCGCACGACACGACGCTGGTCTGGGAGGAGCGCCGCGTGCGCCGCGAGGTGCGCGGCACCGCCAACCGGCTCGCGAACTTCGACGACGCGAACCTGCGCCGCTCGGCCCGCGCGGCCGTGGCCGCGGGTGCCCGCGTGGAGCGAGCGTTCGAGATCCTGGCCGAGGAGCTGCCCGAGCACCTGCGCGAGGCCGGCGAGCTACGCCTGGCGCACAAGGAGGCCTCGCTCGAGGAGCTGGGCAAGCTCGCGGACCCGCCGCTGACCAAGGACGCGGTCGCCGGGCGCATCCGGCGGCTCCTCGCGACGGCCGACAAGCGGGCCGCCGAGCTCGGCATCCCCGACACCGAGGCGGGCCTGAGCCCTGACCTGCTGGATCTCTGAGGAAGCCCGCATCCCACCACGTGGACGGTGGGGCTGCGTGGGACCTCCGGGACGCAGTGGCGCTCGTCACGGGTATAGGCTCGTGTCATCCGATCGTCACAAGACCGTCACGTGCTGGGCATGACCTGGTGCAGGTACGGCCTCGGGCGACCGGAGCGCACAGCGGCGTGCGTGTCCCCACCACCAATTGTGTGCGCCGACCTCGTCGGCGCTGCCGAGGAGGGCAAGTGACCATCAAGGTCGGCATCAACGGCTTCGGCCGGATCGGGCGCAACTTCTACCGTGCCATCGTGGCCTCGGGCGCTGACATCGAGATCGTCGGGGTCAACGACCTGACGGACAACAAGACGCTCGCGCACCTGCTCAAGTACGACACGGTCCTGGGCCGTTTCCCGCTGAGCGTGAGCTTCGACGACGAGAACATCGTCGTCGACGGCAAGAAGATCCGCGCCCTCGAGGAGCGCAACCCCGCCGACCTGCCCTGGGCCGAGCTGGGTGCCGACATCGTCATCGAGTCGACCGGCTTCTTCACGGACGCCACCAAGGCCAAGGCCCACATCGACGCCGGCGCCAAGAAGGTCATCATCTCGGCTCCCGCGAAGAACGAGGACGGCACGTTCGTCGTCGGCGTGAACCACGAGCAGTACGACGCAGCGACGCAGCACATCATCTCCAACGCGTCCTGCACCACGAACTGCCTGGCCCCCGTCGCCAAGGCCCTCAACGACGCCATCGGCATCGAGAAGGGCCTGATGACGACGATCCACGCGTACACGGGCGACCAGAACCTGCAGGACGGCCCCCACAAGGACCTCCGTCGTGCCCGCGCCGCCGCGCAGAACATCGTCCCGACCTCGACCGGCGCCGCCAAGGCCGTCGCGCTCGTGCTCCCGGAGCTCAAGGGCAAGCTCGACGGCTTCGCGCTCCGCGTGCCGACGATCACCGGCTCGGCCACCGACCTGACCTTCACCGCCTCGCGCGAGGTCACGGTCGACGAGGTCAACGCCGCGGTCAAGGCCGCCGCCGAGGGCCCGCTCAAGGGCATCCTCGAGTACGTCGAGGACGAGATCGTCTCGAGCGACATCGTCACGAACCCGCACCAGAGCATCTTCGACTCCAAGCTCACCAAGGTGAGCGGCGACCTGGTCAAGATCATCGCCTGGTACGACAACGAGTGGGGCTACTCGAACAGCCTCGTCGCGCTGACGAAGTACGTGGGCGACCGTCTCTGACGTTCCCCTGAAACTGCACGGATATGCGTCCGCGTGCGCCCCGGCCACCGGCCTCGGCGCACGCGGACGCTGTCGTGTGAGCCCCCTTTCACCAGGTAGGAGACCATGAAGACCATCGAGGACCTCGGCGACCTGCGCGGCAAGCGCGTGCTCGTCCGCTCCGACTTCAACGTGCCGCTCGACGGCACGACGATCACCGACGACGGCCGCGTCCGCGCCGCCCTGCCGACGCTGCAGGCGCTGCTCGGCGCCGGTGCCCGCGTCGTCGTCGCCGCGCACCTGGGCCGCCCCAAGGGCGCGCCCGAGGACAAGTACTCGCTCGCGCCCGTCGCGAAGCGTCTCGGCGAGCTGCTCGGGCAGGACGTCACGCTGGCCAAGGACACGGTCGGCGACTCCGCCAAGGAGACCGTCGCGGCCCTGCAGGACGGCCAGATCGCCCTGCTCGAGAACATCCGGTTCGACCCGCGCGAGACGAGCAAGGACGACGCCGAGCGCGCCGCGCTGGCCGCCGATCTGGCGCAGCTCGCGGACGTGTTCGTCTCGGACGGCTTCGGCGTCGTGCACCGCAAGCAGGCGTCGGTCTACGACGTCGCGCTCGTGCTGCCCCACGCGGTGGGCAAGCTGGTCCTCAACGAGGTCGAGTCGCTCAAGAAGGCCACGGAGAACCCCGAGCGCCCGTACGTCGTCGTGCTCGGTGGCTCGAAGGTCTCCGACAAGCTCGGCGTGATCGCCAACCTGCTGACGAAGGCGGACCGTCTCGTCATCGGCGGCGGCATGCTGTTCACGTTCCTCGCCGCCAAGGGGCACTCGGTCGGCAGCTCGCTGCTCGAGGCCGACCAGATCGACACGGTCAAGGGCTACCTCGCGCAGGCGGAGGCCGCCGGCGTCGAGATCGTCCTGCCCGTCGACATCCGCGTGGCCGACACGTTCGCGGCGGACTCGCCGTCGAGCGTGGTCGCCGCCGACGCGATCCCTGACGGCAAGATCGGCCTGGACATCGGTCCCGAGTCCGAGGCGCTGTTCGCGAGCAAGATCACCGACGCCAAGACCGTCGTCTGGAACGGCCCGGCGGGCGTGTTCGAGTTCGAGGCCTTCGCGGGCGGCACCAAGGCCGTCGCGCAGGCGCTCGTCGACGCGGGCGCCCACGGTGGCTTCACGATCGTCGGCGGCGGTGACTCGGCCGCGGCCGTGCGCATCCTCGGGTTCGACGAGGCCACGTTCGGCCACATCTCCACCGGCGGCGGCGCCAGCCTGGAGTACCTCGAGGGCAAGACCCTGCCCGGCATCGCAGTTCTGGAGGACTGAGCATGAGCACCCGTACCCCCCTGATGGCGGGCAACTGGAAGATGAACCTGGATCACCAGCAGGCGATCCAGACGCTGCAGAAGCTGGCGTGGACCCTCAAGGACGCGAAGCACGACTTCTCGGCCGTCGAGGTCGCCGTGCTGCCCCCGTTCACCGACCTGCGCAGCGTCCAGACGCTCGTCGACGCCGACAAGCTCGAGATCGTCTACGGCGCGCAGGACGTGTCGGCCCACAGCTCGGGCGCCTACACGGGCGAGATCTCGCCGGTGTTCCTGGCGAAGCTGGGCGTCACCTACGTGGCCATCGGCCACTCGGAGCGTCGCGAGCACCACAACGAGTCGGACGCCCTGGTCAACGCCAAGATCAAGTCCGCACTCGGCGAGGGCGTGCTGCCGATCCTGTGCGTCGGTGAGGACGTCGAGACCCGTCGCGCCGCCGCGCACGTGCAGCACACGCTGCTGCAGCTCGAGGGTGCGCTCGATGGCATCTCGGCCGAGCAGGCCAAGACGATCGTCGTCGCGTACGAGCCCGTGTGGGCCATCGGCACCGGCGAGACGGCGACGCCCGAGGACGCCCAGGAGATGGCCGCGGCCATCCGTGGCCGCCTCGTCGAGCTCTACGACCAGGCGACCGCCGACGCGGTCCGCGTGCTCTACGGCGGCTCGGTGAAGTCGTCCAACGTCGCGTCGATCATGGCCAAGCCCGACGTGGACGGTGCGCTCGTCGGCGGCGCGAGCCTCGACCCCGAGGAGTTCGCCAAGATCGCGCGGTACCAGTCCCACGCCGTGGGTCTCTGACCGCAGGCGAGACCCTCGGACGGTCCGGCGTCACCCGAAAGGGCGGCGCCGGACCCGCCGGTGGCGGACGGTGTGGCTTATTCGCCCCGTCGTCGCCTACCCTGGACCCCGCTCCACCAGTACGCAGGTCGAAGAACAGCAACGTCGCAGGTCTCGTCGACCAGCGGCTCCCGCACCAGTGAGGAACTGACACCGCCGTGACCGCCTTGAAGATCTCGCTGCAGGTGCTCCTGGTGCTGACCAGCCTGCTGCTCATCCCGCTCGTCCTGCTGCACAAGGGCAAGGGCGGTGGCCTCTCGGACATGTTCGGCGGTGGCATCACCAGCAGCGCGGGCAGCTCGGGCGTCGCGGAGCGCAACCTGAACCGCATCACCATCGGCACCGCGGTGCTGTGGGCCGCGATCATCGTCCTGCTCGGCCTCATCGAGACCACGGTCTGAGGCATCGGCGATGGCGAGCGGGAGTGCGATCCGGGGGTCTCGCGTCGGCGCGGGCCCCATGGGAGAGGCCGAGCGGGGCGACGCCGCCCCGCGCATCTGGATCTCCTACTGGTGCGCCAACGGGCACGAGACACGCCCCAGCTTCTCCGAGGAGATCGCTGACGAGGCGCCCGTGACCTGGGACTGCCCTCGCTGCGGGTACCCCGCCGGGCAGGACCAGGACAACCCGCCGTCGCCGTCGCGCAACGAGCCGTACAAGACGCACCTGGCCTACGTGAAGGAGCGGCGGTCCGAGGAGGACGGCGCCGCGATCCTCGACGAGGCCCTGTCGAACCTGCGGGCGCGCCGCGGGCGCTAGCTAGTCCCGCACCCTCAGGAGCGCGAACCCGTCGTGCCCCTTGCTGCCCACGGTCTGCACGACGGTCGCGTCGAGCCGCGGGTGGTCGGTGAGCAGGTCGACCATGCGGCGGACGCCCTGCACGCGGTCGTCCGGGTGTGACGCGTCGACGACGCCGCCGGCCCGCACCACGTTGTCGACGACGATGAGCGTGCCCGCGCGGGACAGGGCGAGCGCCTGCTCGGTGTAGCGCGCGATGTTCTGCTTGTCCGCGTCGATGAAGACGAGGTCGAACGGCTCGGTGTCCTCGGCGACGAGCCGGTCGAGCGTGTCGACGGCGGGCCCGACGAGCACCTCGACGAGGTCACCCACCCCGGCCTGCTCGAGCGAGTCGGCCGCCACCCGCGCGTGCACGGGGTCGATCTCGAGCGTCGTCAGGACGCCGCCGCGGGGCAGGGCACGCGCCAGCCAGAGGGTGCTGTAGCCCCCGAGCGTGCCGATCTCCAGGATGCGGCGCGCGCCGGCCGTCTGGGCGAGCAGGTGCAGCAGCTTGCCCTGGTTGGGCGCGACGGCGATGTCGGGCAGGCCGGCCTCGACGGCTGCGGCCCGGGTCTCGACGAGCGCGACGTCCTCGGGGACGAGGACCCCGAAGTACGCGTCGACGGCGTCGAACAGCGACTGGTCGGTCACGGGGTGCACCTCCGGGTCAGGCGGGGCCGGCGGCCGCCACGTCGACGAGCCACAGCGTGCGCTCGATGCCGAGCGCGCCCGCTGCGGGGACGGCGGACTCGCTCGCGCCGCCCAGGGCGGACGCGACCGCCTCGGCCTTCTCCGCGCCGGCGGCGACGACCCAGACCTCGCGCGCACCGCGGATGGCGTCGAAGGTCAGCGAGACGCGCAGCGGCGGCGGCTTGGGGGAGCCGTGGACACCGACGGTCGAGCGACCGGCGACGGAGAGCGCCTCGTGACCCGGGAAGAGCGACGCGACGTGACCGTCCGGGCCCATGCCGAGCAGGAGGACGTCGAACGCCGGGGCAGGCCCGGTGTTGCCGGTCGCGGCGGCGAGCGCCACGGCGTACTCGTCGGCCGCGTCCTCCGGTGTCGCGACGTCCTCGGTGAGCGCGGGCACGGCGTGCACGTTCTCGGCCGGGAGCGCGTCGCCCAGCGCCTCGAGGAGCGCCTCCCGGGCCTGCGTCTCGTTGCGGTCGGGGTCGCCCTCGGCGAGGAACCGCTCGTCGCCCCACCACAGGTGCACGCCCGACCAGTCGACCGCGTCCCGCACCGGGTTGGCCGCCACGGCGGCCAGCGTCTTGATGCCGACCGTCCCGCCCGTGAGCACGACGTGCACGGGGGAGCGGTGCGACTGGACGTCGACCAGGTGCGTCAGCAGGCGCGCGGCCGTGGCCTCGGCGAGCAGCGTCGCGTCCGGGTGGACGACGACGTCGCGCACGCTCACTCGCCCACCTTGGCCAGACCCTTGAGCAGCACCTCGCCGTACACCTCGTCGGCGTCCAGGCGGCGCAGCTCCTCGGCCAGGCACTCGCGCAGCTGGCGGATCGGCAGCGCGATGCGGTGCTCGGGCTGGTCGGGCTGGCGCAGCGCGGCGGTCTTGCCGTCGGGCCGGTCGAGCACGATGTCGCCGGAGGCGCGCTCGAGCCGCACCTGGGTGATGGCGGGCGCGTCGGCGAACCGCTGGATCTCGACCGGGCACTTGAGCGACTGGGCGAGCCAGGCGGCCATCAGGTCGACCGACGAGTGCCGGCTCTCGCCTACGACGACCGCCTTGCGCACCGGCTCGAACGGCGGCTGGTCCAGCGTGGCCGCGATCAGCCCGCGCCAGAGCGTCGCACGGGACCAGGCGAGGTCCGTGTCGCCGTCGACGTACGCGTCGCGCAGCTTCTGCAGTCCCGCCGTGGGCCGGGCGAGCTGCGAGGTGTCCGTGATGCGTCGCTGGGCCATGGCGCCGAGCGGGTGCTCCGACGGGTTGTCGGGGAACTCGTACGGCCACCACGTGACGATCGGCGCGTCGGGGAGCATCAGGGGCATCACGAGCGTGTCGAGGTGCCGGTCGAGCGCTCCGGACGGGCGCAGCACGATGACCTCGCTCGCGCCCGCGTCCCCGCCGAGGCGGATCTGCGCGTCGAGCGTGGAGGTGCGGTCCTTGGTGTCCTTGGCGATCACGATGACGCGGCACGGGTGCTCGCGGCTCGCGTCGTTGGCCGCGTCGATCGACTCCTCGGGGTCGTGCCCCTGGGTGTCGATGATCAGGGTCAGCACGCGACCGAGCGCGATCGCGCCGCCCTCGTCGCGCTCCTTGAGCAGCCGGCTGTTGATCGCCCGCGTCGAGGTGTCGGGCAGGTCGATGATCACGGTCGCCTCCAGGTGCGCCCGTCGCGCGCCATCATGTCGTCGGCCGACTTCGGGCCCCAGGTGCCCGAGCGGTACTGGTCGGGCTTGCCCTTGGTCGCCCAGTACTGCGTGATCGGGTCGAGGACCTTCCAGGACAGCTCGACCTCCTCGCTCTGGGGGAACAGCGGGGGATCGCCCAGCAGGACGTCGAGGATCAGGCGCTCGTAGGCCTCGGGCGACGACTCGGTGAACGCGTGGCCGTAGCCGAAGTCCATCGTGACGTCACGCACCTCCATCGCCGTGCCCGGCACCTTGGCGCCGAATCGCAGCGTCACGCCCTCGTCGGGCTGCACGCGGATGACCAGCGCGTTCTTGCCGAGCTCCTCCGTGGCCGTGGCCTCGAACGGCAGGTGCGGCGCCTTCTTGAAGACGACCGCGATCTCCGTGACGCGCCGGCCGAGACGCTTGCCCGTGCGCAGGTAGAACGGCACGCCGGCCCAGCGGCGGGTGTCGATGTCGACCCGGATGGCGGCGAACGTCTCCGTCGTGGAGTTCGGGTTGAAGCCCTCCTCCTCGAGGTAGCCGACGACCTTCTCGCCGCCCTGCCAGCCCGCGGCGTACTGCCCGCGGGCGGTGTGCCGTCCGATGTCGCGGGGGAGGCGGACGGCCGAGAGGACCTTGACCTTCTCCGCGCGCAGGCCGTCCGCGTCGAAGGAGACGGGCTCCTCCATCGCGGTGAGTGCGAGCAGCTGCATGAGGTGGTTCTGGATGACGTCGCGCGCCGCACCGATGCCGTCGTAGTACCCCGCGCGGCCGCCGATGCCGATGTCCTCGGCCATGGTGATCTGCACGTGGTCGACGTAGTTCGAGTTCCAGATGGGCTCGAACAGCTGGTTCGCGAAGCGCAGCGCCAGCAGGTTCTGCACCGTCTCCTTGCCCAGGTAGTGGTCGATCCGGAAGATGTCGTCCGGGTTGAACACGCTGGAGACGATGCCCTGCAGCTCGCGTGCGCTGGCCAGGTCGTGGCCGAACGGCTTCTCGATGACGACGCGGCGCCAGGTGCCCTCCTCGGGCTGCGAGAGACCCGAGCGGGCGAGCTGCTTGCAGACCACGGGGAACGCGCTGGGCGGGATCGAGAGGTAGAACGCGTGGTTGCCGCCCGTGCCGCGGTTCACGTCGAGCTCCTCGACGGTGTCGCGCAGCCGGTCGAAGGCGTCGTCGTCGTCGAAGGTGCCCTGGACGAACCGGATGCCCTCGGACAGCTGGCGCCAGGTGGCCTCCCGGAACGGCGTGCGCGCGTGCTCCTTGACCGAGTCGTGCACGATCTGCGCGAAGTCCTGGTCCGCCCAGTCGCGCCGGGCGAAGCCCGTGAGCGCGAAGCCGGGGGGCAGGAGCCCGCGGTTCGTCAGGTCGTACACGGCCGGCATCAGCTTCTTGCGCGCGAGGTCACCGGTCACGCCGAAGATCACGAGGCCGCAGGGCCCCGCGATCCGGGGCAGGCGGCGGTCGCGCGGGTCGCGGAGCGGGTTACGACCCTCGGCGACCTTGGCGGGGCTCACCGGGCGTCCGGTGCGGTCTGGGCGGCAGCGCCGCTCAGTCCCTCGTCGACCTTGGCCAGGAGCTGGTCCCAGCTGTCGGTGAACTTGCTCACGCCTTCCTCCTCCAGCTTGCGGGTGACGTCGTCGATGTCGATCCCGAGCTCGCGCAGGCGAGCGATCACGCTCTCCGCGGCCTCCTGCGTGCCGGTCACGGTGTCGCTGCCGTCGCCGCCGTGGTCGGCGACGGCCTCGAGCGTGGCCTCGGGCATGGTGTTGACGGTGTGGGCGACCACGAGCTCGTCGACGTAGAGCGTGTCGGGGTACGCCTTGTCCTTGACGCCCGTCGACGCCCAGAGGGGCCGCTGCGGGTATGCGCCGGCGGCGGCGAGCGCCTTCCAGCGGTCGGACGCGGTCACCTCGAGGAACAGCCCGTAGGCGAGCCGCGCGTTCGCGATCGCCGCGCTGCCACGCAGGCCAGCAGCCTGGGGCGTGCCGATCTCGTCCAGCAGCGGGTCGATCGCGGTGTCGACGCGCGAGACGAAGAACGACGCGACCGAGGCGATGGGCGCGAGGTCGTGCCCGTTCGCGGCCGCCTGCTCCAGGCCGGCCTGGAAGGCGTCGAGGACGGCGCCGTAGCGCTCGATCGAGAAGATCAGCGTGACGTTGACGCTGATGCCCTCGGCGAGCACCGCGGTGATCGCCGGCAGGCCCTCGACGGTCGCGGGGATCTTGATGAACACGTTGGGCCGGTCGACCGTCGCCCAGAGCTTCTTGGCGGTCTCGATGGTGGCGTCGGTGTCGCGGGCGAGCCGCGGGTCGACCTCGATCGAGACCCGGCCGTCCTGGGTGTCGGTCCGGTCGTACACGGGGCGCAGCACGTCGGCCGCCTCGCGCACGTCGTCGGTCGTGATGCGGAAGACGGCGTCCTCGACGCTGGTCCCGGCGAGCTCGCGCAGCTGGTCGTCGTACGCGTCGCCCGCGCTGATCGCGGTGGCGAAGATCGTCGGGTTCGTGGTCACGCCGACCACGCCCCGCTCGACGAGCTCCGCGAGGTTCCCCGTGCGCAGCCGCTCCCGCGACAGGTCGTCGAGCCAGACGGCGACTCCTGCCTTCGCGAGGCGCTCCAGGGGGGTGCTGCTCGGTGCCATGGTGCTTTCCCTTCGTTCCTGCTGAACGTGCGTTCCCGGAGAAGGTCGCGACAGCCCCGCCCGACCGGCGGGGCTGCCGCGGCGTGAGTCAGCCCTGCTGGTCGCCCGTCCCCGTGGCGGTCGGCGTGGCGCCGGCCGACGAGGGGGCCTGGTCGCCGCGGGCTGCGGCGATCGAGTCGTGCGCCGCGGCGACGACGGCCTCGGCGGTGATGCCGAACTCGCGGTAGAGCGTCTCGTAGTCGGCCGAGGCACCGAAGTGCTCGAGCGACACGGAGCGGCCGGCGTCGCCGACGATCTTGTGCCACGAGAGCGCGATGCCCGCCTCGACCGAGACGCGCGCCTTGACCGACGACGGGAGCACCGACTCGCGGTAGGTCTCGTCCTGGTCGGCGAACCACTCGAGCGACGGTGCCGAGACGACGCGCGTCGCGACGCCCGCGGCCTCGAGGGTCTCGCGCGCCTCGACGGCCAGCTGGACCTCGGAACCTGTGCCGACGAGGATCACGTCGGGCGTGCCCGAGCTCGCCTCGAGGAGCACGTACGCGCCGCGGGCCACGCCCTCGGCGGACGCGAAGCCCTCCTCGCCGCGGGGGTAGGTCGGGACGTTCTGGCGGGTGAGGATCAGGCCGACGGGCCCGGAGCGGTGCTCGAGGATCGCCTTCCAGGCCTGCGACGTCTCGTTGGCGTCCGCCGGGCGCACCACGGTCAGGCCCGGGATCGCGCGCAGCGCGGTCAGGTGCTCGACCGGCTGGTGCGTGGGGCCGTCCTCGCCGAGGCCGATGGAGTCGTGCGTCCACACGTAGATCGCCGGGGCGCCCATGAGCGACGCGAGGCGGACCGAGCCGCGCATGTAGTCGGCGAACTGCAGGAACGTGCCGCCGTACGCGCGGGTCAGGCCGTGCAGCACGATGCCGGACAGGATCGCGCCCATGCCGTGCTCGCGGATGCCGAAGTGCAGCGTGCGGCCGTGCTCGTCGCCCGCGAACTCGTGCGTGGAGCGCTTGGCCGGGATGAAGGACGTCGCGCCCTTCATCGTCGTGTTGTTCGAGCCCGCGAGGTCGGCGGAGCCGCCCCACAGCTCGGGCAGCTCGTCGGCGATGGCCGAGAGGACCTCGCCCGACGCGGCACGGGTCGCGACCGCCTTGCCGGCCGGGAACACCGGCAGCGCGGCGTCCCAGCCCTCGGGCAGCTCGTGTGCGACGAGCCGGTCGAGCAGGGCGCCCTTCTCCGGGTTCGCGGCGCGCCAGGCGTCGAAGCCCTTCTGCCACTCGAGCCGGTCGGCGGCGGCACGCGACGCGAGCGCTCGGGTGTGCGCGAGGACGTCTTCGCCGACCTCGAACGTCTGGGCGGGGTCGAAGCCCAGCAGCTCCTTGAGACCGGTGATGGCCTCGGTGCCGAGCTTGGAGCCGTGCGCGGAGTGCTCGTTCGTCTTGGTCGGGGTGGGCCAGGCGATGAGCGTGCGGATCCCGATGAAGGACGGCTTGTCCGTGACGGCCTTGGCCGCCTCGATCGCGGCGTTCAGCGCGTCGACGTCCTCGCGGTACTCGCCGCCCGAGGTCCAGTCGACGAACTGGACGTGCCAGCCGTAGGCCTCGTAGCGCGCCAGCACGTCCTCGGTGAACGCGATCTCGGTGTCGCCCTCGATCGAGATGTGGTTGTCGTCCCACAGCACGATGAGCTCGCCGAGCTCCTGCGTGCCGGCCACCGAGGAGGCCTCGCTGGTCACGCCCTCCTGCAGGTCGCCGTCGGAGCAGATCACGAACGTGTGGTGGTCGAACGGGCTCGTCCCGGGCGCCGCGTCGGGGTCGAGCAGGTTGCGCTCGCGCCGCTGCGCCATCGCGAAGCCGACGGCCGAGGCCAGGCCCTGGCCGAGCGGACCGGTCGTGATCTCCACGCCGGTCGTGTGCTTGTACTCCGGGTGGCCGGGGGTCTTGGAGCCCCACGTGCGCAGCGCCTTGAGGTCGTCGAGCTCGAGCCCGAACCCGCCCAGGTACAGCTGGATGTACTGCGTGAGCGCCGAGTGCCCGGCGGACAGGACGAACCTGTCGCGGCCGAGCCAGTGGGCGTCGGTCGGGTCGTGGCGCAGCACGTTCTGGTAGAGCAGGTAGGCCACGGGAGCCAGGCTGATGGCGGTGCCGGGGTGGCCGTTGCCGACCTTCTCCACAGCATCCGCCGCCAGGATCCGGACGGTGTCGACCGCCCGGACGTCGAGATCTGTCCAGCCGACGGTCTGCGCCAGGGGAGCCTTCGCGTTCACCGCACCTCATTCCCACCCGCACCATCGGTCGGGTGTCGTGTCGGACGTGATCGGGCACCCGCACGGGCGCCGGGCCGGTCCGGCACCCCTGCGCAGCGAGTGCGTGGGGGCGTCGTCGGACCGTGCTCCTCGAGCCTATAGCGCACCCCCGCACCTCCGCCGGGCGTGACCACCTCCGAGGGGAGCGACCGACGTCACAGTGACGAACCGACCCGAGCCGGGCCACCTGCGGGCCTCATCGCGGGTGCAGGCCGTAACATGGCAGCGCGACATTCCCCCCACCTCTGTCATGCGCCGGACCAACCGGCCGGACGACGAACGGATCAGCTGCGCGTGCGCCTCACGAGCCCCCTGCCAGTCGACGACGCCGGAGCGTCGGCCGCGCCGACGACGGCTGCAGGGCCTTCGCGCCGCGGGCTGCGCTCGGTGGTGGCTCCCTACATCGCGCTGACGAAGCCGCGCGTGATCGAGCTGCTGCTCGTCACGACGGTGCCGACGATGATCCTGGCGGCCGGTGGGCTGCCGAGCCTGTGGCTCGTGCTCGCCACGCTCGTGGGCGGCGCCGCGGCGGCGGGCTCGGCGAACGTCCTGAACTGCTACATCGACCGCGACATCGACAAGATCATGAACCGCACCAAGCGGCGGCCGATCGTCACGGGCGAGATCAGCCCGCGAGCGGCGCTCGTGTTCGGCCTCGCGCTGGGCGTCGGTTCGCTCGCCTGGCTGTACCTGGTGGTCAACCCCGCCTCGGCCTGGCTGACGGCGACGGCGATCCTCATCTACGTCGTCGGCTACACGATGATCCTCAAGCGGCGCACGCCGCAGAACATCGTGTGGGGCGGCGCGGCGGGCTGCATGCCGGTGCTGATCGGCTGGTCGGCCGTCACGGGTGGGCTGTCCTGGACGGCGGTGCTGCTGTTCGGGGTCATCTTCTTCTGGACGCCGCCGCACTACTGGCCGCTGTCGATGAAGTTCCGCAACGACTACGCGGCCGCCGGTGTGCCGATGCTGCCCGTCGTCGCCAAGGACACCAAGGTCGCCCGCGAGATGATCGCGTACACCCTGGCGATGATCGCGTGCTCGGTGCTCATCTGGCCCGTGCAGGGCACGACGTGGGTCTACGGGGTGCTGTCGATCGGCCTCGGCCTCTGGTTCCTGTGGACGTGCATCGGGCTGCTCCGTCGCGCGGAGGACCCCAGCCGCGGCAAGCTGCGCGCGATGAGCGTCTTCCATGCCTCGATCACGTACCTGACGCTGCTGTCCGTGGCGCTGTCGGTGGACGTCTTCCTGCCGCTCTGACGTCGGCATGTCCGTGGACCCGGCCGACGACGGCCCGCTGAGGCCGGCTCTCGACACCTACCTGGCCCACCTGACCGTCGAGCGCGGGCTCTCGCCCCACACGCTGTCCGCCTACCGGCGCGACCTCGGGCGCTACCTCGCCTTCCTCGCCGACCGTGGCGTCACGGCGGCGGACCAGGTGGGGGAGCAGGACGTCGAGGCGTTCGTCGTCGCGGTCCGCACGGGCACCGACGGTCGCGCGCCGCTCTCGGCGTCCTCGGCGGCGCGGTGCGTGGTCGCGGTGCGCGGCTGGCACCGGTTCCTGGTGCTCGACGGCGCGACGACCGACGACGCGGCCCGTGCCGTCCGTCCGCCCGCGCAGCCGAAGCGCCTCCCCAAGGCGATCTCGGTCCAGGACGTGACGCGGATCCTCGATGCCGCAGGCCTCGGCGACGGTCCCGTCCCGCTGCGCGACCGTGCGCTGCTCGAGCTCGTGTACGGCACGGGGGCGCGCATCTCGGAGGCCGTGGGCCTGGCGGTCGACGACCTGGACCTGGATCCCGAGCGTGCCTCGGTCCGGCTGCTCGGCAAGGGCCGCAAGGAGCGCGTCGTGCCGGTGGGGTCGTACGCGCGCGAGGCCGTCGAGGCCTACCTGGTGCGCGGTCGGCCCGCGCTCTCGGCCGGTGGCAGGGGCACCTCGTCGGTGTTCCTCAACACCCGCGGTGCCGTGCTGAGCAGGCAGAGCGCGTGGGCGGTGCTCCGGACCGCCGCGCTGAGGTCGGGCATCGACGGTGCCGAGCACGTCTCGCCCCACACGCTGCGGCACTCCTTCGCGACGCACCTGCTCGCGGGCGGCGCCGACGTGCGGGTGGTCCAGGAGCTGCTCGGGCACGCGTCGGTCACCACCACCCAGATCTACACGCTCGTGACCGTCGACAGCCTGCGTGAGGTCTACGCGCAGTCGCACCCGCGCGCCCTCTGAAAAGGCGCGCGACGCGCCGGTAGGGTGTGCGGCGTGGTGAGCCAGCTATCGACCCAGGACCTCGACGCCGTCGGACGGCCCCTGCCGGTGTTCCCCGACCCGGCCCCGCTGGCGTCGCACGGCCCCGCCCGGGTGATCGCGATGTGCAACCAGAAGGGCGGCGTCGGCAAGACCACGACGACCATCAACCTGGCTGCCGCGCTGGCGGAGTACGGCCGTCGCGTGCTCGTCGTCGACTTCGACCCCCAGGGTGCCGCGTCGGTCGGCCTGGGCATCAGCCCGCACGAGCTCGACCGCACCATCTACAACCTGCTGATGGAGCGCGACGCGGCCATCCACGACCTCATCCGCCCGACGGCGACGCCGGGCCTGGACCTGCTGCCCGCGAACATCGACCTGTCCGCCGCGGAGGTCCAGCTCGTCGGCGAGGTCGCGCGCGAGTCCGTGCTGGCCCGCGTGCTGCGGCCGGTCCTCGACGACTACGACGTGGTCCTCGTGGACTGCCAGCCGTCGCTCGGCCTGCTCACCGTCAACGCGCTGACCGCTGCGCACGGCGTGCTCATCCCGCTCGCGTGCGAGTTCTTCGCGCTGCGCGGCGTGGCGCTGCTCGTCGAGACCATCGAGAAGGTGCGCGACAGGCTCAACCCGCGCCTCGAGGTCGACGGGATCCTCGCGACGATGTACGACCCGCGCACGCTGCACGCCCGCGAGGTCGTGGCCCGCGTCCAGGAGGCGTTCGGCGACACTCTGCTGCACACCGTCATCGGGAGGACCGTGAAGTTCCCCGACGCGACCGTGGCCGCCGAGCCGATCACCACGTACGCGCCCACCCACGCCGGCGCGATCGCCTACCGGCAGCTGGCCCGTGAGCTCGTCGCCCGTGGCGACGCCGCCTGACGCACCCGCGGCACCGGCGCCCAGCGGGTCCGCGGGCTTCGAGGTCCACCTCGACAACTTCAGCGGACCGTTCGACCTGCTGCTCGGCCTGATCGCCAAGCACAAGCTCGACATCACCGAGGTCGCGCTCGCGCGCGTGACGGACGAGTTCATCGGGTACATCCGCGAGTCGGGCAAGGACTGGGACCTCGGCCGCGCGTCCGAGTTCCTCGTGGTGGCCGCGACGCTGCTCGACCTCAAGGCGGCCCGGCTGCTGCCGTCGGCCGACGTGGAGGACGCCGAGGACCTCGAGCTGCTCGAGGCGCGGGACCTGCTGTTCGCCCGGCTCCTGCAGTACCGCGCCTACAAAGAGGTCGCGGCGGACCTCGCGGAGAAGTTCGCGACCGAGGGCCGGCGCTTCCCGCGCATCGTGCAGCTCGAGCCCCACCTGGCCGCGCTGCTGCCCGAGCTCGTCTTCCAGATCGGGCCCGACCAGCTCGCGGCGATGGCCGCCAAGGCCGTCGCACCCAAGGCGGCGCCCCCGGGCGTGGACATCAGCCACCTGCACGCGCCGCCCGTGAGCGTGCGCGAGCAGGCGGCCGTCCTCGTCGACCGCCTCCGGCACCAGGGCTCGACGTCCTTCCGCGCGCTCGTGGCGGACGCGGGGTCGACGATCGTCGTGGTCGCGCGGTTCCTCGCGCTGCTCGAGCTGTTCCGCGAGGGAGCAGTCGCGTTCGACCAGGTCACGCCGCTCGGCGAGCTGAACGTGCGGTGGACGGGAGCCGAGGACGGCGAGATCGAGGTGTCTGACGACTTCGACGAGCTGGACACGAGCGCCGAGAGCAAGGAGACCGACGAGTGAGCGAGCAGGACGAGACGAGCATCGACGAGCTGGCGTTCGACGTCGACGACCTCCCGGGCGGCGCGCTGGCGGCGCTCGAGGCGGTGCTCATGGTCGCCGACGAGCCGATCCCCGCGATCCGGCTCGCGTCGGTGCTCGCGCTGCCGACCGAGCGCGTCGCCGACCTGCTCGCCGAGCTCGCCGCCGACTACCGGGGTGAGCAGGGCGGCCGGGCGCGCGGCTTCGAGCTGCGCCAGGTCGGCGACGGCTGGCGCATCTACTCGGCGCCGGTCTACGCGGACGTCGTCGGCCGGTTCATCCTGGACGGGCAGAGCGCGCGCCTGACGCAGGCGGCCCTGGAGACCCTGGCCGTGATCGCCTACCGTCAGCCCGTGACCCGCGGGCAGGTCTCGGCGGTCCGCGGCGTCAACGTCGACGGGGTCGTGCGCACGCTCACGGCCCGCGGGCTGGTGGCCGAGACCGGCACCGACCCGACCAGTGGCGCGCTGCTCTACCAGACCACGGGATACTTCCTTGAGCGGATGGGCCTGTCCAGCCTGGACCAGCTGCCGCCGCTCGCGCCCTACCTGCCGGACATCGACGTGCTCGAGGGTATGGACCAGACGATCGAGGAGTTCAGATGAGCCCGCAGGACCGACGTGGGAACAGCGGCCGACCCGGGGGCAAGGGCGGCAAGCCGACGGGCCGCCCCAGCAGCGGTCGCTCGGGCGCCCCGCGTTCGGCCCCGAGCCGCGCCGCGCGCGCCAAGCCCGCGCCCGAGCCCACGGTCGACGTGCACGACCCCGACGGCGTCCGCCTGCAGAAGGTGCTCGCGACCGCCGGCCTCGGTTCGCGTCGTGCGTGCGAGGACCTCATCGCCTCGGGCCGTGTGACCGTCGACGGCCAGCCGGTCCGTGAGCTCGGCGTCCGCGTCGACCCGGGCAAGGCGATCATCCACGTCGACGGCATGCGGGTGCAGCTCGACACCACGATCATCACGATCGCCCTGAACAAGCCCAAGGGCGTCGTCTCCACGATGCACGACCCCGAGGGTCGGCCCACGATCGCGCAGTTCGTCGCGAACCGTGAGGAGCGGCTGTTCCACGTCGGGCGGCTCGACGCGGAGACCGAGGGCATCATCCTGCTGACGAACGACGGCGAGCTGGCCAACCGGCTCTCGCACCCGTCGCACGGCGTCTCCAAGACGTACCTCGCGCACCTCGACGGCCGTGTGCCGCCGTCGCTCGGAGGCCGCCTGTTGCGCGGCATCGAGCTCGAGGACGGCCCGGTCAAGCTCGAGAAGTTCAACATCGTGCAGGTCACGCCGCAGGCGAGCCTCGTCGAGGTCAGCCTGCACGAGGGCCGCAACCGCATCGTCCGGCGCCTGTTCGAGGAGGTCGGGTACCCGGTGACCGCCCTCGTGCGCACCAGCATCGGCCCGATCCGCCTCGGCGACCTCAAGCCCGGCCGCACGCGCGTGCTCTCGAAGACGGAGGTCGGCTCGCTCATGACCCAGGCGGGGATGTGAGCGCAAGCACCATCGGCCCGGTCCGGATCGTCGGGACCGGGCTCCTGGGCGCCTCCGTCGGGCTCGCGCTGCGCGCGCTCGGCGTCGACGTCGTCCTGGCCGACCCCTCGCGCACGGCCCTCGCCCTCGCGCGGGATGTCGGCGCCGGTCGTCCAGCGGCGCCCGACGACGAGGAGCCGGTGCTCGTCGTCGTCGCCGCACCCCCCGACGTCACGGCCGACGTGGTCGCCGCGGAGCTCGCCGCGCACCCCGCCGCCGTCGTCACCGACCTCGCGAGCGTCAAGGGCTACGTCCTCGACGAGCTCCGGACGTCGGGCGCTGACCTGACCCGGTACGTGGGCTCGCACCCGATGGCCGGGCGGGAGCGCAGCGGCCCGTCGGCGGCCGTCCCCGACCTGTTCCTCGGCCGGCCCTGGGTCATCGCGGCCACCTCCGACTCCCGGCCCGATGCGGTGCTGACCGTGCGCGGGCTCGCCGTCGACCTGGGCGCCGTGCCCGTGTCGCTGGCGGCGGACGCGCACGACGAGGCCGTCGCCCTGGTCTCGCACGTGCCCCAGGTCGTCGCGTCGCTCGCGGCTGCGCGCCTGGCGGAGGCCGACGACGTCGCCCTCGGGCTCGCGGGCCAGGGACTGCGTGACGTCACGCGCATCGCTGCCTCGGACCCGGCGCTGTGGACCTCGATCCTGGCGGCCAACGCGAGCGCCGTGCGCGACGTCCTGGTGTCGGTGCGCTCGGACCTGGACGGCGTCATCGACGCGCTCGCCCTCGCCGCGGCGGCCACGGGGCCGGAGACGGTGGCACCCGGAGCGCTCGCGACGATCGCCCAGGCGGTCGCCGACGGAAACTCGGGGGTCGCGCGGATCCCCGGCAAGCACGGTGGTGCGCAGCGCAGCTACGCGCTGGTGACCGTCCTCGTGCCCGACGCGCCCGGCGAGCTCGCCCGCCTCCTCACGGAGGTCGGCGAGGCGGGCGTCAACCTCGAGGACCTGCACCTCGAGCACGCCGCCGGCCGCCCGGTCGGCATGGCGCAGATCTCGGTGCTGCCCGGCAGCGCCGCACACCTCGAGGCGGAGCTGACAGCCCGCGGATGGAGACTGGTGAGTTGAGCACGTCCCCCCTCGTCATCGCGATCGACGGGCCCTCGGGCTCGGGCAAGTCGAGCGTCTCCAAGGCGGTCGCGCGCTCGCTCGGCCTGTCCTACCTGGACACCGGCGCGATGTACCGCGCCGCGACCTGGTGGTGCCTGCACTCGGGCATCGAGCTCACGGACGCGGCAGCGGTCGCGGACGCCGTGCGCGCGATGCCGCTCGTCATGGGCGTCGACCCGGCGGCACCGTCCGTGACGGTCGGCGGCACCGACATCGGCGAGGCCATCCGGGAGACCTCGATCTCCGCGTCGGTGAGCGCCGTGGCTACCAACCTCGACGTGCGCGCCGAGCTCGGTCGCCTGCAGCGGGCCGCGATCGAGGAGGCGGGCCACGCCGACTCGTTCTCCGAGGGTCGCGGGATCGTCGCCGAGGGCCGCGACATCACGACGGTCGTGGCGCCCGATGCCGACGTCCGCGTGCTGCTCACCGCGTCCGAGGAGGCGCGCCTGGCTCGCCGGTCGCTCGAGGTGCACGGCACGGCCGACGCGGCCTCGGTCGAGGCGACCCGCGACCAGGTGCTGCGCCGCGACGCCGACGACTCGACCGTGGTGCAGTTCCACGTCGCCGCCGACGGCGTCGTGACGGTCGACTCCTCGGACCTCGACTTCGACCAGACCGTGCAGGCGGTGCTCGACGTCGTCGCCGCTCGATGAGCAGCTCCGCCGTCCCGTCGCCCCTCGGTCCGCGCTGGTCGCGCTGGATCGGGCGGTTCCTGGCGCGCGTCGTCTGGAACACCTCGGTCGTCGGCGCGCACCACGTGCCGGTGTCCGGACCGGTGCTGCTGGCGGCCAACCACACGGGCATCGTCGACGGGCCGATCCTCCTGGGCGTCGCGCCGCGGCCGGCGCACGTGCTGGTCAAGGAGGAGATGTTCGTCGGGCCCGTCGGCTGGGTCCTGCGTGCCGCCGGGCAGATCTCCGTCGACCGTGACGGGGGCCGCGCGGCGCTGTCGTCGGCGCTCGGCGTCCTGCGACGTGGAGACGTCGTCGGGATCTTCCCCGAGGGCAACCGCGGCCGGGGGGACGCGACGAACGCCCGCGCCGGCATCGCGTGGCTCGCGCTCAACGGCCGGGCGCCCGTCGTCCCGGTGGCCGTGCTGGGCACGCGCCGGACGGGGGAGTCGGTGAACCGGCTGCCCGGGCTGCGGCGCCGCCTGGTGGTCGAGTTCGGGGCACCGATCGTCGTGGAGCGGTCCGCGACGGTGACGGGTCGAGAGGCGCTGGTCACAGCCAACGACGCGATCCGGACCGCGCTGGCGGACCTCGTCACGCACGCATCGACCCGCACGGGGCTCTCGCTGCCGACCGACGACCCCCTCCGGGAGCGGCGCGGCTGAGGCCGGGGTCGTCTTTCGGTGCCGTGACAGGGGACAATGGGGCCATGACCGAGATCGACCCTGCCCTGACGCTGCCCGACGAGGCCAGCGACGCCGACCGCGAGCGGGCTCTTCGCGCCGGCCTGGCGGACTACGAGCTCGCCGACGACGACCTGGCGCTGCTCGACGGCGTCGACGGCGGTGCGCGCCTCGAGGCCGCCGCCCGCGCCCTGCCCGTGCTGGCCGTCATCGGCCGCCCGAACGTCGGCAAGTCGACCCTCGTCAACCGCATCCTCGGCCGCCGCGAGGCCGTCGTCGAGGACAAGCCCGGCGTCACGCGTGACCGCGTGAGCTACCCGGCCGAGTGGGCCGGCACCCACTTCACGCTCGTCGACACGGGCGGCTGGGAGGTCGACGTCGCCGGCATCGAGGCCCGCGTCGCCGAGCAGGCGGAGGTCGCCATCAGCCTGGCCGACGCCGTGCTGTTCGTCGTCGACGCGACGGTCGGCACCACGAACACCGACGAGCAGGTCGTGCGCCTGCTGCGCAAGGCGGGCAAGCCCGTCGTGCTCTGCGCCAACAAGGTCGACGGGCCCGCCGGCGAGGCCGACGCCTTCGCGCTGTGGTCGCTCGGCCTCGGCGAGCCCTACCCCGTCTCCGCCCTGCACGGCCGCGGTACCGGTGACCTCCTGGACGCCGTCCTCGATGCGCTGCCCGAGATCTCCGAGCACGGCGTGCTGCGCCCGGACGGCCCGCGCCGCGTGGCCCTCGTCGGCCGCCCGAACGTCGGCAAGTCCTCGCTGCTCAACAAGGTCGTCGGCGCCGACCGCGTGGTCGTCCACGAGGTCGCCGGCACCACGCGCGACCCGGTCGACGAGCTCGTCGAGCTCAAGGGCAAGCCCTGGATCTTCGTCGACACCGCCGGCATCCGGCGCCGCGTGCACCAGACGTCGGGCGCCGACTTCTACGCCTCGCTGCGCACGCAGGCCGCGATCGAGAAGGCCGAGGTGGCCGTCGTACTCGTCGACGCCTCGGTGAAGATGACCGAGCAGGACACCCGCGTGATCACGCAGGTCGTCGAGGCCGGGCGCGCGCTCGTCATCGCGTACAACAAGTGGGACCTCATGGACGAGGACCGCCGACCGTTCCTCGAGCGCGAGATCGAGCAGGACCTCGTGCAGGTGCAGTGGGCGCCGCGCGTCAACGTCTCGGCCCGCACCGGCTGGCACACCGACCGACTCGTGCCGGCCCTCGAGCGCTCGCTCGAGTCCTGGGACACGCGCATCTCGACCGGGCGCCTCAACGCGTTCCTCGGCGAGCTCGTCGCGGCACACCCGCACCCGGTGCGCGGGGGCAAGCAGCCCCGCATCCTGTTCGCCACGCAGGCGTCCACGCGCCCGCCGCGCTTCGTGATCTTCACCACGGGCTTCCTCGACCCCGGCTACCGCCGGTACATCGAGCGCCGCCTGCGCGAGACCTTCGGGTTCGAGGGCACGCCCATCTCCATCTCGGTGCGTGTGCGGGAGAAGCGCCGGCGGTGAACCGGACGCGGCGTGCGTTCCTGCGCCTCGGCCTCCCGCGCGACCAGTCGGCCGTCCGTCACCTGACGGGCTTCCTGGTCTCCGCGGTGGCGACGGTGCTGGTGACGCGCGGTCTGCTCGCGGCCTCCGGGTACCCGCAGGTCGGCGGCGACGGTCTGCACCTGTCGCACGTGCTGTGGGGCGGGCTGCTCATGGCGCTGGCGTTCGTCGTCGTGCTCTCGTTCGTCGGTCCCGTCGCCCGGCCCGTCGCCGCCGTCGTCGGTGGCGTGGGGTTCGGGCTGTTCGTCGACGAGATCGGCAAGTTCGTCACGTCGGACTACGACTACTTCTACGCGCCCGCGGCCGCCCTCGTGTACCTGGTGATCGTCGCGCTGGCTCTCGTCGCCGAGGCGGTCCACGGGCGGCGGGAACCCGCTCCGGAGGAGCTGCTGGCGGCAGCCGTCGACGCGGCCGCAGCCGGTGTGGCGGGCGGATTCACCCGCCGCACGCGCGCCAACGCCGAGGACCTGCTGGAGCGGGCCGGTGACGTCGAGGGCGCGAGCGAGGTCGCCGCGCTGCTGGCCGCGATCCCGCACGACCGGCACGAGCTTCCGGACCCGACCACGGCGGTCGCGGACTTCGTCGTGCGGACGACGCACCACGTGATCCGCGCGCGGTGGGTGCCGGCCGCGGCTGTCGTCGTGCTCGTCGCCACCGCTGCCGCCTCCATCTGGCGCGCGACCCAGGCGTCCGCGTCGGCGTTCGTGCTCGGGGGAGTGATCGCGGGGGCGGTGCTCACTGCCGCGCTGTGCGTGGTCGGGCTGCTCTTCGTCGGTAGCGACCGGGAGCGCGGGTTCCGCTGGTTCCACCGCGCCGTCCTGGTGTCGCTGCTCGTGACCCAGGTGTTCCTGTTCCGGCTCGACCAGTGGGGCGCGGTGATCGGCCTGGCGGTCGACCTGCTGGTCCTGGGTGTCATCTCGGCGGAGGTCGACGCCCTGCGCCGGCACCGCCGCGAGGCCCGCGGGTCGTGAGCGCGGCCTGGCCACCCTCTCTCGTACGGTAGGCTCTTCGATGTTCCTGCGGGGGCCGAATTCGGGCTGTGGCGCAGCTTGGTAGCGCACTTGACTGGGGGTCAAGGGGTCGCAGGTTCAAATCCTGTCAGCCCGACCGATAAAGTTGCAGGTCAGAGTAGGTTTTTCGTAACGGCGGTCGCTTCTGCGGCCGCCGTTACGGCGTTCTGACCGTAGTTCACGGCACGGCTCACTGGAGACGTTCGCCCGGAGCTGTGATGCCTCGCCGCTCATCCACCGACGCGTGCGATCGAGGCTCGCAGAACCGCGGAACTGCCACCTGAGGTGTGTCAGTGCCCTGACGGGCGTGGGGGTTCAAGTCCCCCTCCGGACACCGCATTTCTACACACCCGCCTCGCTGAGGTAGGGCGGGTGTGTAGCCCAATTTCCGGCGCTACGAGCGTAGGGTGCAGGACTGTTGAGACAGCAGGTATGAACCCGTTCCGTTGAGGGGCCTGCACACTCCAGCCGTCATTGCGAGCATCTCGCGAGTAGTTCAGGCGATCTCGGGCTACAAGACACCTGGGGGCGCGCCTCTGGCGGTGCCCGATGCCCGTACAGCCGCCGCTTTCGCTCCCGCACTCCGAGCGAGCCACCTCCTAGGAGTGCAGTCACGTCGGGGTAGAGCGAACCCACCCGCGCGCGGCCACCAACGCGGCTAGGTCAAGCAGGACAGTCTGGAGTTCAGCGACGGAGTCCCTCAGCCAGGTCGTCCGCACGCGGTCCCAGATCCTCCATCCCTCCACCGTCCGGACGACCGCGAGTCCTGGCTCCCTGAACTCGCCCACCGGCGGGCGCCAGCCAGGCACGCGGAGAGCAAATCCATCGACGGCGTAAATCGCCCCGGGGACGTCGGACTCGCGGACAGTTGTGGCTCGCCCGAAGCTCCACCACGGATGCCCGCGGTCCGGCACGAGCGTGAGCAGCCTCTTCAGGTCGTCCAGTTTGCTTTCGGCGAAGATATGCGGAGCCTCCATCGCCGCCGCAAGTCCCATTGCGCTCACGTCCGCGAAAGGTGCAGCCCACCCAGCCAGCGACTCAGCCGCACGCATCCGCCAGTTCTGGTGGCCCCAACTCTGGACCATCGCATGCTCGAGCTCGACCGGGTAGCCCGATTCCGCTCCGGCGCTGACGCGGCGCACGGTGCGTCCGGCCCGGAAGGCGACATGCCAGACAGAACTTGACTCCACTCCCAGCCCAAGCACCGGGCCGCGCGTCTCCTCCTCGATCAGCGCGACAGGCGGGATCACATCGCCGGCGTAGAAGACCTCTTCGGGGACGAGGCACTGCCAACCGTCGGTGCGTGCCCACGAGTACGGCCCTTCAACGACCAGGTGCTCGATCGCGTTGTTGATGCGCAGTTCGGTCAGCGGGCGGTCCCAGCGGGCGACTATGTAAGTGGCGTAGATGCTCAAGCCCAAATCGAACCATATCGCCCACCGCTTGTGGTTCAGTCCATGCCGGTGCCGCGTGCGGCCGACGCTAGGAGAGCCAGTCGGTGTGGCTCTCAACTTGGCGGGAATGCGCGGCGTGAACGCTCGCCCTCGACGAGTTCGTCCACAACCCCTCTCGGTATTGTCTTGATGCGTCCCCCGCAGGCTTCTGAGGGTCTCGTGCTCTGCTCGTCCGTTCCCACCTGACTCCCCGTGGGTGCGAGTGTTGTGCGAGAAACGCTCATCGGCCCACCAGCGAAGATGAGTCCCCCTCGGAGTAAGAAGCTCCGAGCTCCGGCGCGGCAGGGCTACGGAATCTCAGAGGATGCCTTCTTCGGCCGCGCCCTGGGGGGCCGAAGACTGCTTTCCGGTTCCGGCGATGTACCCGGCGATGGTGCCGAGAAGTGTGTATGCCCCGGTCTTGGCTTCACTCGTGACGTCGGCGAAGATGAGAACAGTTCCGAGCGTGGCAATCAGGATCAAGCCATAGGCCTTGACGAAGTTGGCGCTGAACTTCCCGCCCTTTGTCATCCGGTAGGCCTGGAGCCCGACGATGCCGAGCATGGCGAATGCCCCGAAGACGAGGATCGGCCAGTACGTCAATGAACTGCTCGTCGTTGCGTCAGCCATCACTGTGCCTCTCGATTCCATCTGTGCGGGCTCGATCGTGAGGAAACGGAGCAGTCCAACTGCGGTCGGGCCGCTGACGCCGTAAGAGACGCTCCTCGCACTCGGGGGCGCTGGCAATGAGAGTTGCGGGTGATTCCTGGTGGCTGGTGCACATGGCGTGTGGAACGCGTCGGGTGGGGAAGGGTTCGCCGCGCGTGGCACGGTGGGCACCTAGGCTCGGCACATGCCGACCGTCCTGCTCGTCCGTCATGGCCGCACCACCGCGAACGCGCAGGGCATCCTGGCCGGCCGCACCGCCGGGGTCCGGCTGGACGACGTCGGCCGCCGACAGGCGGCGAAGGCGGCTGAGCGGATGGCCGGCGTGCCGCTCGTCGCCGTCGTGACGAGCCCGTTGGAGCGGTGCCGCCAGACTGCACGGATCCTCGTCGAACGGCAGGAGGCCGAGGTCACGACGAGCGTCGAGCGCGGCATCACCGAGTGCGACTACGGGCAGTGGCAGGGCCTCGCGCTGCGTGACCTCGCGCGCGAGCCGCTGTGGGAGGTCGTGCAGCGGCAGCCCTCGGCGGCGGTGTTCCCAGGCGGCGAGTCGATGGCGGCGATGCAGGCCAGGAGCGTGGAGGCGATCCGGCGGCACGACGCCCGCGTCCTGGACGAGCACGGAGCAGGCGCAGTGTGGGTTGCGGTCGCGCACGGCGACATCATCAAGTCGATCCTCGCGGACGCGCTCGGGATGCATCTCGACCTGTTCCAGCGGATCGCCGTCGGGCCGGCGTCCGTGTCGGTGATCCGGTACGGGAAGCACCGGCCGGAGGTCGTCGCCACGAACACGGACTCCGGCGACCTGTCGTGGTTGCGCGCTGCCCCGGTGGCAGACGACGCACCCGTCGGCGGTGGTTCCGGACCCGAGCAGCCCACCTCCTGACGGACGTCGCGCGCGCTCGTAGAGTGGGGGCATGCCCACTCTCGTGCACGAGTTCGACTGGCCGGACCGCGTCGTCGTCGGCACCGTCGGCCGCCCGGGGTCGCGTGCCTTCTACCTGCAGGCGCGGACCGGGAGCCGCACCGCGAGCGTCGCGCTGGAGAAGGAGCAGTCCGCGGTCCTGGCCGAGACGCTCGACCGGCTCCTCGACGAGCTCATGGCCGAGCCCGACAACCGGTGGAGCATCCCCGCGGAGGCGCCGGCCGAGCTCATCGACGACGAGCCGCTGGACCAGCCGGTCGAGCAGGACTTCCGGACGGGGTCGATGAGGCTCAACTGGGACCCGCGCACGGCGCAGGTCGTGGTCGAGGCCTACCCCGTCGTCGAGGGCGCCGAGGACGACGACGAGCCGGACGACGCCGAGCCCACCGAGCTGCTGCGGATCCGGATGCCCGTCGGCACGGCACGGGCGTTCGTCGCGCGCACCCGCGCCGTCGTCCGCTCCGGCCGGCCCGCCTGCCCGCTGTGCGGGGCGCCCGTCGACGACGACCAGCACGTCTGCGCCGCGCCGGACGCTCCGTGACCGCTGCGCACGTCGACCTCGAGACGGGTGAGCTCACGGTCGTCGGGCGCATCCGGGTCGCGTCCAACGCGACGTTCCGCGCCACGATCGGCGAGGTCGACGTGGTCTACAAGCCGGTCGCGGGGGAGAAGCCGCTCTGGGACTTCCCGGACGGGACCCTGGCGGGCCGCGAGGTCGCGGCGTACCTCGTCTCCGAGTCCCTCGGGTGGGGCATCGTGCCTCCCACCTGGCTGCGCGGCGGGCCCCTGGGCGAGGGCATGGTGCAGCTGTGGCAGGACGAGGACCCGGCGCAGGACCCGGTCGACGTCGTCCCGACCAGCGCGGTGCCGGCCGGCGGGTGGCGTCCGGTCTTCCAGGGCGTCGACGGCGACGACCAGCCGGTGACCCTGGGGCACGAGGACTCGCGCGCGCTGCGCCGGATCGCGGTGCTCGACGCGGTGATCAACAACGCCGACCGCAAGGGCGGCCACGTCCTGCCGCTGGCGGACGGGCGGCGGCTCGGGATCGACCACGGCGTCGCCTTCCACGTCGAGCCGAAGCTCCGGACGGTGCTGTGGGGCTGGTTGGGCGAGCCGCTGGACGACGACGAGCTCGCGGGGGTCGCCCGCGTGCGGGCCGACCTCGACGGCGACCTCGCTGACCGGCTGCGCGCGCTGCTCACCGACCTGGAGATCGCCGCGCTGGCAGGGCGCTGCGAGCGGTTGCTGCGCACCGCGGTGTTCCCGGCGCACGAGAGCGACATGCCCGCCGTCCCCTGGCCCCTCTTCTAGCCGAACGGGTCCTCGTCGCGACCCCAGCCACCGAACGCGCCGTTGCGACGCGAGTCCAGGTAGGAGCCGATGACGGCCGCGCTGAGGTCGTCGGTGTCCGTCGCGACGACCGTGCCGCCGACCCGGCGCGCCATGCCGTCGACGAACCTGGCCAGCCCCGGGTCGTCGCCCAAGCGGAAGAAGGTGGTGCGGGCGCCCAGGCGCATGGAGGCGTCGAGCTCGCGCACCGAGATCGCGATCGTCGCCGGGGCCGGCGGGTAGTCGAAGAACACCTCACCGTCGGCCTCCAGGTGGGAGGTCGGCTCGCCGTCGGTGACGATCAGGAGCACCGGCTGGGCGTTGGGGTGCTTGCGGAAGTGCCGGTTGGCCAGCAGCAGCGCGTGGTGCAGGTTCGTGCCCTTCTCCCACTTGGCGTCGAGGCCGACGAGCTCCTCGATGGGCATCACCGACGCCGAGCGGCCGAACCCGATGAGCTGCAGGTCGTCGCCCCGGAACCGGCTGGTGATCAGGGTGTGCAGCGCCAGCGTGGTGCGCTTCATCGGCACCCAGCGGCCTTCCATCGCCATCGAGAAGGACGTGTCGACGAGGAGCGCGACGCAGGCCTGCGTGCGCGCCTCGGTCTCCTGCACCTCGACGTCGCCGATCTCGACCCGGACGCTGCCGTTGCCCTGCCTGCCCGTGCGGACGAGGGCGTTCGTCAGGGTCCGCGTGACGTCCCACGGCTCGGTGTCGCCGAACTCCCACTCCCGGGTCGCGCCGGACAGCTCGCCCGCCGCGCCGGCCCGGCGCACCTCGTGCCCACCCGTGCGGCCGGACATGGTCTCGGCGACGGCGCGCAGGATCTCCTTGCCGAGCTGGCGCATCGCCTTGGGGGTCAGCGCAAGGCGCCCGTCGTCGCCGCGGCGGATCGCGCCGGACCGCTTGAGCTCGCGCTCGAGGCGCTGCAGGGTGCGTGCGTCGACGACGGCGTCGGGGCCGAGCTGACGCGCGAGCTGGTCGAGGTCCAGGTCGTCGAGCTGTGAGCCCTGGTAGGACTGCGCGAGCTGCTCGGCGAGCTCGTCGAGGTCGGCCAGGTCCTGGAAGACCCCCGTGCCGTCACCGAGGCCGAGCCCGTTCTGGCCGTTCATGCGCTCCGCCCCGGCCCAGTCCTCGCCGGGGCGCAGGGAACGCAGGTTGTCGTCCATCTGCGCGAGGGCGTCCATGAGGTCCGGAGAGCCGAACGCTTGCTGTGCGAGGGCGTCCAGCTCGCGGCGCTGGTCGGCGGTCATCGAGTTGCGCATCCGCTGGGCGGCCGCGGCGCGCTGCGCCAGCGAGTCGAGCAGCTCGTCGATCGTCTGCGGCTGCTCGGGGAAGTAGTCGCCGTGCTGGCTCATGAAGTCGTCGAACTGCTGCTGGGTGTCCTCGCCTCGGCGGTGCGCGTCGAGGAGCTCGTTGAGGTCGCCCAGCATCTGCCGCAGTGCGGCACGATCCTCGTCGGTCGCCTCGGACAGCGCCTGCTTCATCCCGGCGAACCGCTGGTCGAGCATCTCTCGGCCCAGGAGGTCCTTGATCTTCTCGAACTCCTGCCGTGCCTCGCCGCTCCGCCAGGCGTACTCGTTGAGCTCGCTCACGGCCGCCGCCGGCGACGCCGGGAGGTTGTCGAGCTGCATCTGGGCGAGCGCCCGGTCGCCCTCGTCCATCTCGACGTCCCGCGCGAGCTGCTTGCGCTCCGCCAGCACGGCCCGGTCCAGCAGCTCCTTGACCTCGCGGAGGGTGCCGTCGAGGTTGTTGCGGCTGGTCAGCTCGCGGCGACGTTCCGCAACCCGGCGCGCGAGCTCGTCGAGCCCCGGACGGTCGGCGCCGCCCCGGCGCAAGTACTCGCGCAGCGCCGCCTCCGCCGACGAGCCCGCCATGACGTCCTCGCCGATGGCTGCGAGCGCCTCGGTCAGGTCGAGCGGTGGAGCCAGTGGGTCGGGGCCGTCCACGTACGCGGTGTACCGCGCTGGGCCGGTGAGCCGCCGGTTGGCCCTAGCCATAGATGATCTCGCCGTCCCCGGTCTCCTTGCTGAGCCGCCGCGAGAGGTACAGGCCCTCGAGGGCGAGCTCGATCGCGCTGGCGCGCTGGCCGTCGTTCGTCGCCCCGAGTCGCTCGCCGATCTCGTCGTACAGCTCGGACTCCCCGAGCGACGGCAGGGCACCCAGGAGGTCGCGGGCGACGACCTGCTCGCCGGTGCTCACCATCGCGCCACGCTGGATCGCGTCCACCAGCAGCCCCAGGTCGAGCCCGCCGAGGTGCGCCCGGACCGTCTCGGCCGTCGCCATGCGCAGCAGGTGGTCGAGGATCTCGTCCTCGCGGCCGTCCTCGCCTGCCTCGAACTCCACCTTGCCGGCCAGCACGTCGACGGCGGCCTCCAGGTCGACCGGCCGGGCCACAGCCTCCGGCTCGCCCTGCCGTGCGGCGCGGTGGAGCGCTGCCGCCGCGACCGTCTCGGCACCGGCGATCGTGAATCGTGCGCTCACGCCGCTGCGCTGGTCGACGGCGCTGGACTCGCGCAGCGACCGCGTGAAGCGCGCGAGGATCTCGACGAGGTGGTCCGGCACGTCCGCGACCAGCGTGGCCTCCTGCCTCACCACCGCGATCTCGTCGGCCAGGGCGATCGGGTAGTGCGTGCGGATCTCGGCGCCGAACCGGTCCTTGAGCGGCGTGATGATCCGGCCGCGGTTGGTGTAGTCCTCGGGATTCGCACTCGCCACGACGAGCACGTCCAGCGGCAGACGCAGGACGTACCCGCGGATCTGGATGTCGCGCTCCTCCATCACGTTGAGCAGCGAGACCTGGATCCGCTCGGCGAGGTCGGGCAGCTCGTTGATGGCGACGAGGCCGCGATGGCTGCGCGGGATCAGGCCGAAGTGGATCGTCTCCGGGTCCCCGAGCGCCCGCCCCTCGGCGACCTTCATCGGGTCGACGTCGCCGATGAGGTCCGCGACGCTCGTGTCCGGCGTCGCGAGCTTCTCGACGTAGCGCTCCTCGCGGTGGCGCCAGACGACCGGCAGGTCGTCGCCGAGCTCGGCCGCGCGGCGGATGCTCGCCGACGTGATCGGCTCGTACGGGTGCTCGCCGATCTCCGAGCCCTCGATGACCGGGGACCACTCGTCCAGCAGGCCCACGAGGGTCCGCAGGATGCGGGTCTTGCCCTGCCCGCGTTCGCCGAGGAGCACGATGTCGTGGCCCGCGAGCAGGGCCCGCTCGAGCTGCGGGATCACGGTCGACTCGAAGCCGTGGATGCCCGGCCACGGGTCGCGCCCCTCGCGGAGGGCGGCCAGGAGGTTGTCGCGGATCTCGGTGCGGACCGTGGTGTGCAGGTGGCCCGAGGCCCGGAGCTGGCCGACGGTTGCCACGTCAGGGTGCGTCATTCTTCCGACACTAACCCCGCGTGGGCGAACGCGACCGGCGGGCGGTCGGGTCGAGCGCAGCGCCGCGACCTACTTGTTCTTCTTCGGCTTGGGTGGGTGCTTCGGCCCCTTGCCGTTGTCGTGCCCCTTGCCCTTGGTGCTGCTCGGGGGCGCGGCCGGCTCCTTCGTCGTCGAGGTCGGGGGAGCGACCGTCGGCGTCGCGGTTGCGGTTGCCTTCGCCGTGGCGGCTGCCGCCTCCGCCTTCTCTGCTGCAGCCGCGCGGTCCTGCACGTCCTCCGCCTCGGCGGCCACCCGGTCGAGTGCCGCGTCGACCTCGCGGTAGCGCGCCGTCGAGATCTCGCCCGCGTCGAGGGCGGCGTCCAGGTCAGCGCGGGTGGCTGCGACCCCGGAGTCGACGGCGTCCCACTTCCCGCCAGCGGCAGCGGTGGTCACGGAGAGGACGTCCGCCTGGAGCGACCGGGCAGTCTCCGCCGTGAGATCGGTCGGGCTGCCGCAGGCGCCGAGCGTCAGAGCCAGGGTGCAGGCCACGCCCAGCCTCGCAGCGCGCCTCATGGGGTCACGCTCGCCTGCAGCGCGGTGAGGGCGCTTCCCAGATTGCCCCCGACGGCTGGGTACGTCGGTCCGGGCTGCGGCGCAGCGCCGCCGCCGCTGGCAGCCTGCACCGCGAGGATCGAACCGCCGACCACGAGAGCCCCAGCGACGGCTGCCGCGACCCCGCGGGCACGCGTGGATCTCCGCGGCGCGGGCTTGTCGCTGACGGCGGGAGACACCCGGGTGCGGGGGAGCGACAACACCTCGGTGACTGCTGCGGTCGCGCCGGGGTCGCGGAGCATCCGGTCGAGCACCTGGGCGACGTCTCCCGCGGTGGGGCGCTCGTCGGGCTCGCGGGCCGTCATCTGCGAGAGCAGGCTCGCGAGCTCGGGTGGGAGGTCCCCGGGGATCGTGGGGCACGACGTCAGGCGCGCGGCTGCTGACTCCGCGAGGGTGCCCGAGAAGACCGAGTGCCCCGTGAGGCACTCGACGAGCACCAGCCCGAGCGAGTAGATGTCGGTGGACGGCCCGAGGGCGCTGCCCGTGACCTGCTCCGGGCTGAGGTAGCGCACCGTCCCGAGCGTCACGCCCGTCATCGTCAGCCGCGTGGCGTCCGAGAGCCGTGCGATGCCGAAGTCGGCGACCTTCACCGGGGCGTCGGTGGTGTGCGTGGACAGCAGGATGTTGCCGGGCTTGATGTCGCGGTGCACGATCTGCTGCTCGTGGACGACCGCCAACGCCTCGGCCACCTGGTGCCCGAGGGCTGTCGTCTCTTCCACGGTCAGCGGTCCGGTACGGAGCCGCTCGGCGAGCGTGGGCCCGTCGACGAGCTCCATCACGAGGTAGACCTCTTCGAGCCCGTCGCCGTCGCGCGCGGAGCCCGCGTCGTAGAGCGTGACCAGGCCCGGATGGCTCAGCGCCGCCAGCACGTGGATCTCGGCTGAGTGACGCAGCAGCACGTCCTCGTCCTCGGCGACCGACGGGAACAGCTTGATGGCGACGTCTCGGTGCAGCACGAGGTCGTGTGCCCGGTGGACGGTGGCCATACCGCCACGCCCGATCACCGCGTCGAGTCGGTAGCGCCCGGCGAGGACGCGTGTGCCATCGGCGGGAGCAGTGCTCGCATCGGTGGCTGCCTCGGACATGTCTGCCGACGGTAGGCGGTGAGCACGCCGGACGCACGCTGGCGCCGGGTGATGCGTGGCTCAGGCGGCGCGTCGCTGGTACTCGACGGGTGCGTGCTTGGCCAGGAGCCGTTCGAAGGCGAGGTCGATGGCGGGCTGGTAGGTCTCGGGCTCGTGTGGTGGTGGTGCGGGTGTGGGTGGTGGGGGTGCGTGGGAGGCGTAGCGGTGGCCGGTGGGGGTGGTGGTGATGACGGTGTGCTGGTGGGTGTCGGGTGTGAGGGTCTGGGTCCAGCCGGGGGCTTGTTTGGTGTGGTTGCACGCTTCGCACAGGCCTTGGCTGTTCGTGGCGTCGGTGACGCCGCCGTCGGCGGCGGGGGTGATGTGGTCGATGTGGCGGATGGGTGCCCCGCAGTATGGGGTGCGGCAGATCCCCTGGTCGCGTAGCCGCAGGAAGGTGGCCAGCCCGTCGGGGTGGAAGCGTTGCTTGGTGCTCATCGCGACGAGCTGTCTGTGGGGGTCTGCGTACAGGCGCCGCAGCCAGGTCGCGTGGGTGTCGAGGCCGGCGGCGATGAGCTCGCGGGCGATCTGGGCGGGCACGGGTGCGGGGCCGGTGCCGGGGGTCTGGAGGTGGGCGGGGTCGTGGCCGGCGCCGAGCAGGGTGGTGTCGGACAGGACCAGGTTCACGGTCACCGGGATGTCGTCGGGGTCGGCCAGGCCGGTGATGCGCTGGATGAGGGTGTCGGCCATGATCTGCCCGTGCCCGCGCGGGTCGCCGCCACCGGTCGTGCGGGCCAGGTCCGCGGCGGTCTTGAGTGCGGCGAACGCGGCGATGCCGTGCTTCATCGGGACCAGCGCGGACAGGTAGCACATGGTGTCGGGGGCGGGGCGGATGCTCACGCGTCGTTCGCCTTCCGCGCGCCGTGCCCGGCGCACGACCGCGGAGGGGTCCAGGCGGGCGGCATGTCCACGGGCGAGGGCAGCCAGTGCCCGGGTCCCGACCCCGTCGAGGCTGGCGGGCCCGGCGCACAGCAGCCGGTCGACCTCGGCGCGGTCCTCGCGTTCGAGGCAGGCGGTCTCGGCGACCAGGATCATCGCCCGGTACTCCGAGAGCCGCCCGGCGCGCAGGGCCGCGAAGGTGTGCGGCATCTCGGCGGTCCAGACCTTCGCGGCGCCGAGCAGGACCGAGCCGCGGTGCGGGGACTCGCGCCGCGCCAGCCCGACCTGCGCGGCCACGCCCTGCCCGCGCCGACGGGCCGGGACCCCGGCGACCGCCTGCCGGTCCCGCTCGGCGGTGTCCAGCGCGACTGAGAGGGCCGCCTGGGCGGCGCACACGGTCGACTTCAGCTCCTCCAGCGCGGCGATCAGCGACACGTCCTCGGGCGAGGAACCCGTGCCGAGAACGGCGGCGACCTGCTCCCGGAACGCCGCGACGCGATCCGCCGACAGGCACGCCACACCGCGCGCGTCAGCGCGAGCAGCGGGGTCCACGGGAGCGATCGTCACCCCGCCAGCCTATCGAACACACGTTCGACTCGCCAGACTTGTCCACATCCAGCAACGGCCCAGTCTCAGAGAGCAGAGACCCCGTCGCCGATCATCTTCGCCCCGATGACGACGAGCAGGACGACCAGGATCACGGCGTTGTTCGCGATCATCCACACCTTGATCCGGTCGAGGAGCCCAGCGGCCCGCGCACCCATCGCGACGTAGATGACGATCGGCGCGGCGACCCCGACTGACGCGACCAGCGTGAAGATGCCCAGGGCGGTGAACTGCTCGGTGCGATCCGTGGTCGCGGCCGCGATGGCTGCTGCCCCCGACACGATGATCAGCAGGTTCTTCGGGTTCACCGCGCTGAGGAGCAGTGCGAGCCCGGCCGCAGCCGGCGGCTTCATGTGGTCGACGGCGTCCATCCACCTCGGCGAGGCGGGGGCCGCGCCGGATCGCGGCCGGCCGCTCCACTGCTTGGCGGCGACGAGCAGGACGAGCACCCCGAGCGCGATCTTGACCCAGCTCGTCCAGGCGGGAGCAGGAGCACCGTCATCAGCCGAGGCACCCGCGACCAGCAGGACGATCGAGCCGACGACGAAGATGCCGACGATCCAGCCCAGCAGGAAGGCGAGGCTGTTCGACTTCGCGCGCGGCGTCACGAGCATGAGCACCACGGCGACGATCGGCATCGGGGAGATCAGGACACCGAGCGCGATCGGCAAGGACTGTCCTAGGGCTGCACCCACGAGCGGGCTCCTGACTGTGGACGGGGAGGATCAGGCACCAAGGGGGCGTAGAGGAGGCAGGCGGTACGCGCCGCTGACGATACTGGCGTCGCCGCCGTACGCCCGGACGATGACGCTGAACCCGCCGGTCGGGGCTGGGAGCCAGTTCGCGCGCGAGACCGGGTCGGTCGGCTCGTCGGCGCTGATCGTCACGGTGAGCGAGCCGTCGTCGGCGTAGACGATGCCGGCCGTGCGGTCGCCGATCGAGAACCGGTCGATGGGGTTCGCGACGAGGAGGCGATCGGGGAGCCCGTACATCGTCGCCGACCAGAAGAACCGAGCACGCGGGAGCTCGTCGGCGCCGAAGGTCACGGTGTACCCGCGCGAGCCGACCGGGTGGTTGCCCTCGGAGTCCAGGACCCATCCGCCGTACCAGGCCTCGGCCGCGGGCAGGCCGTACAGGCCCTTCATCGCGCCGACGTTCCGTTCGACGTACTTGCCGGCCATCTCCTCGCGCGTGCCGAAGAGACCGGTCGAGCTGGTCATCGACGAGGCCGCGGTCGCCAGGTCGGCGCGGCCGTCCTCGAGGCCGGCCGCCAGGGCCCCGGAGCTCGCCGCGTCCAGCGCGGCCGCGTCGAACGTCCCCGTCCCGTCCAGGCCGATCGACGCGAGCTGTGCGCGGACCTCGGCGTCCTCCTCGAGGACCGGTGCCAGGGCCAGCAGGAAGTCGAGCAGGTCGAAGAACGCGATCGTCGAGGTGTGCGCGGCCTCGTCCCAGACGGGCCATGCGAGGTCGGGCGCTGCCGCCGGGGCCGGGGCGCCGAGGAACGACGAGAGCGGCTGGGTGACGTAGCCGTCCTGGATGGCCCTGAGGGCATCGACTCCGTCGTTCATCAGCGCGGTGCGGCCGAGGCAGCCGAGGAGCTGCGTGGTCGACGAGATCACGCCGTCGATGCCGTCGGGAAGGGCTCCGTCCCAGGACGGCCCGGCGAGCAGGTAGGAGCCCGCGGCCGGACCGGTGCGCACGGCGCCGACGTAGCCCGCGTAGATCGTGTACACGTCGTGGAACGGCAGGATGTAGTAGCGGTCGATCGCCGGAACCGTGACCACCCAGGGCTCGGCGCGGAGGTCGAACCAGCCCCACGAGTACGGGGTGTCGTTGTTCGGGGTGACGATGTCCGTGTTCTCGGGCCGGGCCGGCTGCGGGTAGTGCCGGTAGGTCCCGAATCCGCCCACGTACCGCGGGTCGGTCGAGTCGACCGCCTGCGAGTAGGCGGTGCGGTAGTTCTCGACCATCGCGTAGCCGAAGGCGTAGGCCTGCTGGGCGATGGCGCGCACATCGTTCGTCGTCACGATCAGGACGGTACGGGACTCACCCCGCTGGCGCTGCGGACACGCATCGCGAGGTCGTCGTCCGCGTCACGCGCGTGAGCGGGTGCGCAGGCGCGCGACGACGAACCAGCCGACGGCACCCACCACGGCGGCCACCACGACCCACTGGAACACTCCCGCGTACGGCTGCACGGCGGACCAGTTCTCCCCGAGCAGGTACCCCGCGCACACGAAGACCGTGTTCCAGATCGCGCTGCCCGCGGCCGTGAGCAGCAGAAAGGTCGCCACGGGCATCCGCTCGACTCCCGCCGGGACCGAGATGAGGCTGCGGAACACCGGGACCATGCGACCGACGAACACCGCGGTGCGCGCGTGCCGTGCGAAGAAGGCCTCCGACCGGTCGACGTCCTCGACGGCCACCAGCGGGATGCGCGCCACGAGCGCGCGCGTCCGGTCTCGTCCGACGAGGGCGCCGACGAGGTAGAGCACGGCCGCTCCGGCCACGGATCCGATGGTCGTCCCGACGATCGCCGCGACGAGCCCGAACGTGCCCTGGCTCGCGGTGAAGCCCGCCAGCGGCAGGATAACCTCGCTCGGGATCGGTGGGAAGACGTTCTCCAGCGCGATCGCGATGGCCGCACCGGCGACGCCGAGGGTGTCCATGAGCTGGACGGCCCATCCGGCGACACCCCCCAGAGCCGAGGGGTCGGTCGCGGCTGCAAGGACTGTCATCGGGCGGCGGCCGTCTCGACATCGCGCCGCGTCGCGGTGAGGTACACGACGGTCCCCGCGATCGCGGCGAGGAAGACGACGCTCGTCACTGTCGTGCCCAGGCCGAGCCCGCCGTCCGCACGGCTCTGGGACAGGAGGTCACCGATCGAGGCGCCGAGAGGTCGGGTCAGGATGTAGGCCATCCAGAACGAGAGGACCGCGCCGAGCCCGAAGCGGTAGTGCGCGAGGGCGACGGCTCCGATCGCCGCGGCGAACAGCAGGGCCGAGGCGAGGTAGCCCAGGCCCAGCTTCTCGGCGAGCAGGTCGCCCGCTGCCGTGCCGAGCGCGAACGTGAAGAGGATAGCGAGCCAGTAGTACGCCTCACGCCGCGGCGTGGTGATCGCGTGGATCGAGAGGGTGCCCTCGGCCCGGTACCAGACGGCGAAGGTGGCGCCGAGCAGGGCGGCGAAGGCCACCGTCGTCGCCCACAGCGGCACACCGACCTCGTCCACGAGGTTGTCGGTGACGAGCGTCCCGACGACGCTGATCAGCACCACGGCCAGCCAGTAGACCGGTGCTACGTACCTCGGCGCGCGGAACTGGGCGACGAGCGTCACCACGAGGAGAGCTCCGACGACGAGCGTCGCGACCGTGAGCGTCATGCCCACGGTCTCGGTGAGATAGTCGGCGAACGTCTCGCCGACGGTCGTGGCCAGCACCTTGATCACCCAGAAGTAGACGGTGATCTCGGGGACCTTGTTGAGCACGACCCGGGCGGTCGACGTGCCTGTCTCGATGTGCGATGTCATGCCCGTAGCGTCGAGGTCCGTTGCTGAAGATCGCCTGAGTGGAGTCGGGAGGCTCTGGTGAAGATCCTGGTCGTCGAGGACGAGCACGCGATCGCCGACGCCGTCCGCCGCGGCCTGGAGGGGGAGGGCATCGCGGTCGACGTGATGCGCGACGGCGTCGACGGCCTGTGGGCCGCGACCGAGAACGCGTACGACGCCCTGGTCCTCGACCTCATGCTCCCGGGGCTGAGCGGGCGCGACGTCCTCGTCGGGCTGCGCGAGCGCGGCATCTGGACGCCGGTGCTCGTGCTGACCGCGCGCGACGGCGACGCTGTCCAGGTCGGCATGTTCGACCGCGGCGCCGACGACTTCCTCGCCAAGCCGTTCTCCTTCGAGGTGCTCCTGGCGCGCCTGCGCGCACTGGTCCGGCGCGGGGCTCCGGAGCGGCCGGTCGTGCTGTCCGCGGGCGACCTCCGCCTGGAACCGGCTCGCCGGCGTGTCACCCGCGGCGGGACGGAGATCGCACTGACGCCCCGCGAGTACGGCGTGCTCGAGCTCCTGCTCCGGCGGGGAGGCGACGTCGTCACCAAGTCCGAGATCCTGTCCAACGTGTGGGACTCGGCCTACGAGGGCGACCCGAACGTGGTCGAGGTCTACGTCAGTTACCTGCGGCGCAAGGTCGACGCCCCGTTCGGGCGACGGTCCATCCTCACCGTGCGCGGGCAGGGCTACCGGATCGCTGGCGACGACACCTGAGCTGCGAGCGGCACGCGCACGACGACACGCGTCCCGCCGAGATCGCTCGTCACCACGTGCACCGACCCTGAGTGCGACCCGACGATGCCCGCCACGATCGCCAGTCCCAGTCCAGCGCCCCCGGCTGCGCGAGCCCTGCCTTCGTCGAGACGCACGAACCGGTCGAACACCCGGGAGCGGTCCGCCTCGGGGATGCCCGACCCGTCGTCGTCGACCTCGACGACGGCCTCGCCCGCGTCGCTGCGGACGGTCAGCCGCACGCGCGAGGAGGCGTGCCGGCAGGCGTTCTCGACGAGGTTCTGCACGACCCGCTCGAGCTCGGGGGCGCTCCCGCGCGCCCGCACGGGCGAGCTCCGGACCTCGACCGACAGCGATGGTGTGCGAGCAGCGAACCCGACGCGTTCGACGATCTCGTCCAGGTCCACCTCCTGACCACGGTCGACGGCACTGCTCTCCGAGGCGCGGCTGAGGACGAGCAGGTCGTCGACCAGCGCCTCCATGCGGGCGTTCGAGCCACGCAGCGACGCGAGCGTCGTGGCCCAGTCGACCTCGCCCGGTCGGCGAGCGGCGACCTCGAGCTCGACGCGGACGGCGGCGAGCGGGCTGCGCAGCTCGTGACTCGCGTCCGCGACGAACTGGTCCTGCACACGCTGCGCGTCGTCGAGCCGCTCGAGCATCTCGTTCAACGTCACGGCCAGCCGGGCGACCTCGTCGCCGGTGGACGGAACGTCGACGCGCATGCCGAGGTCGGTGTGGCTGATCTGGGCGGTCCGGGCCCGGATCTTCTCGACCGGGCGCAGCGCGCGACCCGTCAGGACGAACGCCAGCGCGCCGACGAGCAGGACGAGCAGGGGCACGGCCACCAGCAGCGCCTGGGCCGCGTCGGTCACCGTCTCCGCCCCGCTCTCGTAGGACTGCTGGACGACGACCTGGTCCGCGCCGTCGATCCCGGGCACGCCGATCACGGCTGTCACGACGGGCCCCTCGGTGACGCCGCTCTCGCTGGTCGCCACGACCTGGCCGTCGTCGAGCACCGTCACCGAGGACGCGTCGCCGAAGCCCGGCGAGAGGTTGAGGCCCGACGTCACGGCGCCGTCCGCCCTGAGCTCGGCGGCGACGTCGTGCGCGCGCGCCGTGGCGGTCGCGACCGCGGACGCGCGGACCGAGTCGTGCAGGACCACCAGGAGGGCCAGTGAAGCGAGCACCAGGGCGATCGAGACGGCGCCCATCGCGGCGATCGCCGAGCGCGCGCGCACCGAGACGGCCATCCTCTTCACCAGCCTCACGCTAGTGCCGGGCCGGGGCCTCGTCAGCGTGTGCCGCGGCGCTCATCCGGCCGACGAGGGCGGCGATCCCGATGACCAGCGCCAGGGCGACCGGTCCCGAACCGAGGCCGAGGCCGCCGCGCTCGGGGCCGACGCCGAGCCAGTCGGCGAACGACGCTCCCACCGGCCGCGTCAGCACGTAGGCGGTCCAGAACGCGGGCACGGCCGCCAGCCCCCACCAGCGGTACGCCGCCGCGGGGACCAAGAGCAGGACGGTGAACACGATCCCCGCGGCGAGGTATCCCAGGTGGAGCGTCACCGCGACCATGTCGCCCGCCGCGGTGCCGAGGGCGAACGTCGCCATCACCGCGGCCCAGTAGAACAGCTCGCGTCGCCGGGTCCGGATGCTGTGCACCGACAACGTGCCCTCCGTGCGGCTCCACGCCACGAAGACGATCGCGAGGCCTCCCGCGAAGGCCGCCGTTGATACCAGGTACGGCACCCCCAGCGCGACGTGGACGACATCGGCGGCCATGGTCCCGAACACGCCGACCATCGAGACGGCGAGCCAGTACCGCCACGGGACGTAGCGTGGCGCGCGCAGCTGGAGGGCGAGCGCCGTGGCGAGGCCGATCGCCCCCAGGACGACGGCGAGCTGCGGCGGGATCGCGCGCACGAGGTAGTCCGAGGCGGACTCGCCCATGGCGGTCGTCATCGCCTTGGTGACCCAGAAGATCGCGGCGACCTCGGGCACCTTGCTCACCGCCTGTGCCACGGTCTGGAGGGTCGTCGTGGCTGTGGGCTTCGTGGACGTCACGGGCACAGGTTCGCGCGGCGGACCTTGGGATCTGCTGAGAGCGGCCGGCGCGTAGAGTCCGCGCTGTCGGCACGGAGCACGGGAGCGGGGCATGAGCACAGCACGGTCGAGCACCTGGTCCGGGCCCGCGCCCGACGAGGTCGTGGTCGTCGGCGTGCACGCGGGCCAGGACCTGCGGGTCGTCGATGCAGCAGCAGGCCTCGCGCGCCGGCTGGCTGCCGGGCTGGTGGCCGTGTGGGTCGACCCGACGCGCGTCGTGGTCCGGCGCGAGACGGACGGCACGCTCGACCTGACACCCGTCGACCCCGACGACGACGACGTCCTGGGCCAGGTCACCGCGGCCGACGAGCTCGCCGAGCGGATCGGGCAGCACCTGGCTGCCGACGGGCCCACGTGGCGGTTCGTGTACGCGGCCGGCGAGGTCGCGCACGAGCTCGCCGCGGTGGTGGCGCAGCACTCGACCGCGTACGTCGTGGTCGGCTCGCGCCGGCCCGGGCTCGCGGGCTGGATGAACGAGGCGATCGGCGGCTCGATCGCGGGGCGACTGGCCCACACCCAGGCAGTGCCGGTCGTCGTGGTTCCGCTGCCGGGGGAGCGGCGGTGACGGCCCGGCACCACACGAACCCGGCCCTCGTCGGCATCGTCGCTCTCGGCGGTGCGGTCGGCAGCGCCGCGCGGTACGGGGTGAGCCACGCGTTGCCGCCCCAGGACGGGCTGCCGGTCGGGACGCTCGTCGAGAACCTCGTCGGCGCATTCCTGCTCGGGCTGCTGCTCGAGTCGCTGCTGCGGGCCGGCCCGGAGGACGCGACGAGGCGACGCCTGAGGCTCGGGCTCGGCACCGGCGTCCTCGGCGGGTTCACGACCTACTCGGCGCTCGCGCTCGAGGTCCAGCGGCTCTGGGCCGGAGGAGACGTGCCCCTCGCGGTCGGCTACGGGCTCGGCACCGTGGTGCTCGGCTTCCTCACCGCGAGCCTCGGGATCGTCGTCGGCGCTCGTCGTGCTGCGAGGGCCGCAGCCCTCGCCGGGCCGACGGACGGGGACGAGCGATGATCCTCCTGCTCGTGAGCATCCTCGGCGGCCTCGGCGCAGCCACCCGGTTCGTCGTCGACGGCTGGCTGCGCGGCCGGTGGTCGGGTGCGCTGCCGGTGGCGACGATGACGATCAACGTCACCGGCTCGCTCCTGATCGGCTTCCTCGCGGGTGCGCTGGCGACCGGCGCGATCGAGCCGAACGCCTACGTCGTCGCCGCGACGGGGTTCTGCGGTGGGTACACCACCTTCTCGACCGCCAGCGTGGAGACCGTCCGGCTCGCCCAGGAGGGCGCGTACCGCCGCGCGCTGGTCGCAGGGCTGGGCACGCTCGTCCTGACGGTGGTCGCGGCCGCGGCGGGTGTGGGCATCGCCACCGCGCTGCTCTAGCCTGCGGCAAGATCGACCTGACGACAGGGGAGGTGGGGCGGGTGGACGCAGCACTCGTGGTGTCGATCGGCGTGGTCGCCGTCGTGCTGGTCAACGCCTGGGCGAAGCGCGTCGGTGTCGCGGCGCCGTTGATCCTCGTCGCGGTCGGCGTCGCGGTCAGCTTCCTGCCCTTCGTCTCCGCGGTCGAGATCGAGCCGGAGTGGATCCTCGCGGGTGTGCTGCCGCCGCTGCTCTACTCCGCGGCCGTCTCGATGCCGACGATGGACTTCCGACGCGACTTCGGCACGATCGGGGGCCTGTCGGTCGTCCTCGTCGTCCTCACGTCCGTGGTGCTCGGCTACTTCTTCGCCTGGGCCATCCCCGACATCGGGCTCGCCACCGGCATCGCGCTGGGTGCCGTCGTCAGCCCGACCGACGCGGTCGCGACCTCCATCGTCAAGAGACTCGGCGTTCCGCCGAGGGTCGTGACCGTGCTCGAGGGCGAGAGCCTGCTCAACGACGCGTCCGCCCTGGTGATCCTCCGCTCGGCCATCGCGGCGAGCGCCGTGAGCGTGTCGCTGTGGGGCGTGGCCGGCGACTTCCTGAAGTCGGTTGTGATCGCCGTCGCCGTCGGCGCTGTCGTCGGCGTGCTCAACCTGCGCGTGCGTGCGGCGGTCAAGGACGCCGCGGCCTCGACCGCGATCTCGTTCATCACCCCGTTCGTCGCGTTCGCACCGGCGGAGCACTTCGGCGCGAGCGGGCTCGTGGCCGCGGTCACGGCGGGCCTGATCACGGGGCAGGGCTCGGCCAAGTACCTGCGCGCGCAGGACCGCCTGTCCGAGACCACGAACTGGGCGACCATCGAGGTCCTGCTCGAGGGCGGCGTCTTCCTGACGATGGGCCTGCAGCTGTTCGGGTTCGTCGACGAGGTGCGCGACGAGCACGGCTCGATCGCGAGCGCCCTGTGGCTCGGCGCCGCCGCGGTCGGGATCGCGCTCGTGCTCCGCTCCGGCTACGTCGGCGCGGTGCTGTGGGCGGGTCGGCACCAACGCTACGACGCCGACGAGTTCCGCGACCGGGTCGCGCAGGGGGAGGAGTTCTTCCGGCAGCAGCAGGAGCATCCCGAGCTCCAGAAGGGCCCGAGCAACCCCGACCGGCTGGCGCGGCGGCAGGCGAGCTGGGTCCGCCGCGTCACGCAACGGGTCGCCGACATGGACTACCTCGCGGCCCAGCCGCTGCGGCGTCGCGAGGGCGCGGTCCTGGTGTGGGCGGGCATGCGCGGCGCCGTGACGGTGGCCGCCGCTCAGTCGCTGCCGGGCGGCGACGGCCCCGGCGCCACGCCGCAGCGGGCGCTCCTGATCCTCATCGCCTTCGTCGCCGCCGGCGGCAGCCTGCTCGTCCAGGGCGGGACGCTCGGCTGGGTCGTGCGTCGACTCGGACTGGGCGGGTTCCGGCAGGGCGCCGACGAGGAGCGCGCACGGTTGCTGGCGGCCATGGCGGAGGCGTCGATAGCCGTCGTCGACGACCCCGACCTGCGACGGCCGGACGGCTCGCCGTACACGCCGCGCGTCCTCGAGATCACGCGCAAGCGCGCTCAGTTCGAGCAGGACGAGGAGAGGCGCGAGCACACCCGTCAGGTCACGGACGAGCTCCACGACCTCTCGCTGCAGATCATCGCCGCCCAGCGTGACGTGCTGCTGGAGGCCCGCTCGCTGGGCACCTTCAGCTCGGCGGCGCTGACCTCGGCCCTCGGCGTGCTCGACGCGGACCAGATCCGTATCGAGCTCCAGGGTGGGAACGGCGAGGACGAGTAGCTCAGCCCCGGTCGAGGGTTGCCCGCGGGCGCACCTCCAGGGTGACCGCGGCGTCCGCTCCGAGCAGCGCTCGAGCGCCTTCAGGTACCGGCACGCGGACGCGCCAGTGCTGCGGGGCCGGCTCCTCGTCGGTCAGCGGAGTGTCCCGTGCCGGGTCGGGCACCCAGTCGCGGATCGCGCCGGTCAGCGCCGAGCTCCACACACCCCAGGTGGCGGGTCTCGCGTCCGTGCCCTCGCCGATGTCGACGACGAGCACGTCTGCCCAGTCGGCGGTCTGCTCGAGGTGGTCGACGAACGACAGCAGGCCGCGCTTCTTGCGCAGCGACAGCAGCGAGAGCCGCAGGACGTGCCGCATCGTGGCGGCGCGGGCTCCCGTCGCATCGGTCGGCCGGGTCGCGTCCGACGAGAGGTAGGTGTGCACCAGGGGGACGGGCGTGCCCACCGAGTCATCGACGGGCCGTCGCTCGATCTGGATCGGGCACAGGTGGGCCGCGCTCTGCTCGTGCAGCGTCACGGGCAGACCGCGGATCGAGAGCGCGGCGTCGAGCTGCCAGATGGTCTCGTCGTCGTCCGAACCCTGGATGTCCAGGCCGGTCAGGCTCGCGACGACCTCGAGGTCGCCGAACAGGAACCGGCGCAGGTTCTGGTAGCCCTCCTCGGAGTTCACGATGCCGTAGCGGCCCGAGTGGCTGCGGTGGACGAACGCGCGCGGGGTGTCACGGACGTAGGCGTTGTCGATCTGGACCAGGCCGTCGCTGCGCGCCCCGACGGCCTTGGCCGACAGGCCCTTCGCGACGTCGTAGTCGCCCGAGTCGGTGCCGACGAGGCAGAACAGGCGGTCGTGCGGGAAGCCGCCGGCCGGCATGACGGTCGCGTCGAACTTCACGTCCGGGACGGCGACCTTGGTCGGCGTCAGGTACTCCTTCATGCGCGCGGGGCCGAAGATGTCCGCACCCTGCAGGCCCGTCGCGTCGCGGATCTTCTCGAGCAGCCCGAAGCCGACCGCGAACTCGATCCCCCCGTGCGGCGTGGCGTAGGTGAACACACGGTCGACGAGCGCCGACGCCGAGTCGAGCGCGCCGCCGATGTCCGGGTCGTCGGGGACCGTCTGCTGCAGCATGGAGCGCACGACGAGGCCCCCCATCGAGTGCGCGACGAGGAACACCCGCGGCGCGCCCGTCTGCCTGCGCACCAGGAGCACGAGCTCGAGCAGCGACCGCGCGGCGGTCTCGATGGAGAACGCGTTCGGGTCCTTGGTCAGGAGCGGTGCGAACTCGTCGTAGAAGCGGTGCACCCAGATCGACGCGGCCGGCACCGTGCCGGCGTCCTGGTCGGCGAGGTAGGCCGCCTGGTTGCCGTGCACGAGCAGCTGGTAGCCCTGGTCGCCCATCAGCCGCAGGAGCGGGCTCTCGAACTGGTGGAAGGCCGGACGGTCGGCGCCGTCGACGCGGACCTGCACCGAGCCCTCGTTGAAGCCGTAGAACGGGTCACCGACCGCGTTGTCGATGCCCGACGGGCCACCCGCGAACCCGCGGACGTAGATGACCGGCAACCGGCCGTCGCCTGGATAGGACACGCCATGCTCCTCGGGTCGCGGCGCGGCGTCCCCGGTGGACGACGCCGTCGTCGACCAGGATCCTCGCGGCGTCCCTCAGATACCAGGAGCGCGGCGCACGGGCCCGAGGACCCGTGCGCCGCCCGGGGTCACTTCCTGAGCTTGATCGTGACCGCCGACGACACCTGCGCCTGCAGGTGCGAGGTCGCAGGCGAGACGACGCGGTAGCTGCCCGCCTTCTTCACCTTGACCTTCGTCGACCAGTGGCCCTTGGTCCCCGTGACCTTGACGGACTTCACGTTCTTCCAGGCCTTGGTGCCCTTGGCCTTGAACTGCACGACGACCTTGGAGCCCTTGGCCACCGGGCGGTACTTGTAGGCGACCTTCGCGGTCGCCTTCTGGTAGGTGACCGTGCCGGACAGCGTGGTGGTCTTGTTCTTCTTGACCGACGTGGCAGACGCGTGCGGCTTGGTGGTCTTGACGTCGTTGCGGATGTAGCCCGTCGCCTTGACGGTGAGCTCGGTGTCGACGTCGAGCGCGGGGTTCAGCGCGTACCGGTAGGCGACGACCTTCGCGGAGACCTTGCAGGCTCCGGAGGTGATGTAGCTCCCGACGGTCGTGCTCGTCGGGCGCTTCGCGTCGAACGTGACGGACTGGGACCACGTCTTCGACCCGTCGGCGCTCGGCGCGCCGATGTAGCCCGAGCAGCTCTTCGCCCCGGTCACCTGGATCGAGGCGTACCAGTGGACGGCCTTCACGCCGTAGTCGGACCCGTCGACGACGTCGTGCGCGCTCGGCGGCGTGACGACCTTGAGCGTGACCCACTTCTTGTCGCTGAACTTGCCGAGCTTGTTCTTGATGTCGTGGACGGTGAGCGTCGCGGTGACGCCGCCCTTCTTGGCGACCTTGGTCTGGTTCGCCTGTGCCGATCCGGCGACGAGGCCGAGGCTGAGGGTCGCGGCCAGAGCGGCTGCGACGATACGGGCGGAAGTGCGCATGGTGACTGTGTCTCCCCTGTGTGCCGTGCGATGACGCAACGGTGTCTACCAGGCGGAGCCGGGCGAAGTGCCCGAAGCACGCAGGACGAGACGAAACCGGCACTCAGCCGTCGACCGGGTGCACCGATCCGCCGGTGATGCGCACGAGCTCCTCGAAGCTGGTGGGGAAGACCGTGTGCGGTGTGCCCGCGGCCGCCCAGATCCGCGTGTAGTCGGCCAGCGCCTCGTCCACGACGGTCTCGATGGGCGCGGGATGGCCGACGGGGGAGACCCCGCCGATCGCCTGTCCGGTCGCGGCGCGGACCTGGTCGGGCGTCGCGCGGACGATCGCCTCACGGTCCAGGCGGCGGGCGAGGGCCGCGGTGTCGACGCGGTGCCGGCCGCTCGTCATGACGAGCAGCGGCTTGTCGTCGGCCCAGAAGACGAGGCTGTTGGCGATGGCGCCCACCTCGCAGCCCAGGGCACCGGCGGCCAGGACGGCGGTCGCGGCGGAGTCGGGGAGCGCGACGACCGCGCCACGGACCCCCGCGCGGTCGAGCGCCTCGGCGACGAGCTGGGTGCGCGCCGGGAGCCGGGTGGTGTCGGTCACGGACCGATCATGCCCGAGGAGCGCGCCTGCGTGGCTGAAGTCGCACGTTCGGCAGGTCGGGCGCCGGGATACGGACTCCGTCGTGCCCCGCCACGGACCCGAACCGGTCGGCGTGCTCGTCGGACGCCCACGACGCCCTCGCCTCCGCGATGTCGGCGTGCGTGCGCCCGACGAAGTTCCACCACATGACCAGGTCGTGCTCGAAGCGGGCACCGCCCAGGAGCAGGAGCGTCGCGCCCTCGCCCGACTCGACCGGCACCGAGGCGCGACCCTCGCCGAGGTACAGCAGGGGTCCCGGCGTGACGTCCGTGCCCGCCACGTGCGCCGTCCCGGCGAGGACGAGCACGGCGTGCTCGAAGGTTGGGTCGAGGGGCAGCTCGGTGCGGGCGCCCGCCTCGATGACGAGCTCGGCGCCCAGCAGCGGCGTGTGGACGCCCGCGGAGGACCGGGCGCCGTCAAGCTCGCCGATGAAGACGGTTGCTCGTGCGCCACGCGTCTCCCACGTCGGAAGCTCGGTGACCTGCTCGAAAGCGGCCGAGCCGCCCGCGGCACCGTCGGGCAGCGCCACCCACAGCTGGACGGCGTGCAGCAGGGGCGCCGAGCCGAGCGCGAGCTCCGAGTGGGAGACCCCGCGTCCGGCCGTCATGAGGTTGAGCTGACCGGGTCGCACGACGACGTCCGAGCCGAGGCTGTCGCGGTGCCGGATCTCGCCCTCCACCGGCCACGTGACGGTCTGGAGGCCGGTGTGGGGGTGCGGCAGCACGCGCATGTCCACGTGCTGGGGCCCGAACTCGTCGAGGAAGCACCACGCGCCGACCATCGGCAGCGTCCGCTGCGGCAGCGTGCGCCGCACCTGCATCGCGCGCAGTCCGCCGAGGGGCACCTCGCGCGGCTCGTGCAGCTCGGCCACGGCACCTGCGTCGTCGTGCGCCTCGCAGAGCTCGGGTGCCGGGCGGGCCTCCAGGTTGGTCACGGGTCCACTCTGCCCGACGCGGGTGCCCGATGGACCTCACATCCTGGTGTCGCCGCGCGTCTGCACACTGTGGGGATGGACGAGCCGTTCGAGCGGGTGGTGCGTGAGCACGGGGCGACCGTGCTGCGCGTCTGCCGAGCCGTCCTCGGTCCGGCCGACGCCGACGACGCGTGGTCCGAGACGTTCCTGTCGGCCCTGCGCGCGTGGCCGGACCTGGACCGGGGTGCGAACGTCCAGGCCTGGCTCGTGACGATCGCGCACCGGAAGGCGATCGACGTCGTGCGGGCGGCCCAGCGGCGCGCGATCCCGGTGGCCGACCTGCCCGACCTGGCCGTGGCGCCGGCCGGCCGTGACCTCGACCTCTGGTCGGCGCTGGCGCGGCTGCCGCACAAGCAGCGGCACGCCGTGGCGCTGCACCACCTGGGTGGGCTCTCGTACGACGAGGTCGCGGGCGTGCTGGGCGGCACGCCCGCTGCCGCGCGGCGAGCGGGGGCCGACGGCGTCGCGACGCTGCGCCGCACCTACGGCACGACGATCGACGGAGGGGACCGATGACCACGCTGGACGCACCCGTGACACCCGACGACCTGGCGCGGCTGCACGCCGACCTGGCCGCGCGCGCCCTCGGCGTGGGGCTCGTCGACGTCGCCTACCGCACGCTTGACGGACCGCTCGGCCCCCTGCTGCTCGCCGCGACGCCCGTCGGGCTCGTGCGGGTCGCGTTCGCGGTGCAGGACCACGACGCCGTGCTGACCGACCTCGCGACGCGCATCAGCCCGCGCGTGCTCGCGGCCCCCGCGCGGCTCGACGACGTCGCCCGCCAGCTCGACGAGTACTTCACCGGCCGCCGGCGCACGTTCGACGTGCCGATCGACCTCCGGCTCGTGGGTGGCTTCCGGCGCGTGGTGGTCGAGCACCTGGCGGAGATCGGCTACGCGCGCACGGCCAGCTACGCGGCGATGGCCGAGGCGGCGGGCAGCCCCCGGGCGGTGCGTGCCGTGGGGACCGCGTGCGCGCTCAACCCCGTGCCGGTGGTCGTGCCCTGCCACCGGGTCGTGCGGTCGGACGGGACACCGGGGCAGTACGCCGGGGGAGCGGCCGCCAAGCTCGCGCTGCTCGACCTCGAGACACGTGTCGGCGCGGCGGCGTAGCGTCGATCCCATGTGCCGGAACATCACCACGCTGCGCGGCCTGGAGCCGCACGCCACCGACGAGGAGATCACCGCCGCCGCGCGCCAGTACGTGCGCAAGGTGACGGGGGTCCAGACGCTCACCGACCGGACGCGGGAGCCCTTCGAGGCTGCCGTCGCCCAGATCGCGGAGATCACCGCGCGGCTGCTCGACGAGCTGCCCGAGCGGCGCCAGCCGCCGACGACCGAGCCGCCGCTGCGCCGGATCGCCCGGGCCCACGAGGAGCACGACCACGACCACCCTCACGAGCACGAGCACACGCACCCGCACGAGCACGTGCACGCCTAGGGGTCAGGCGAGGGGCCAGGCGACCAGCCGGGGGATCCCCTCGGGGGCCACCGCGGCGAGCGCGAGGAAGCGGGCCTCCGCACGGTGCAGGCGGATGTGCTCGTCGAGGGACCACGTCGGGCCGTTCGTCAGCTGCATCCCGCACGCGCACGCGATGCCGACGCGCCCGTCGGCCAGGGACTCCACGAGCCCGACCGTCGTGTGGTCGGTCGCCGCGCGCACCTTGGCGTGACGCATCTCGGCGCTGACGGCCTCGGCGGGGAGCAGTTCGTCGGTCACGACGCCATTGTCGGCCATCGCGGCGGCGCGGGCGGTCAGCGCTCGGTGCCGACCGTCTCGTCGACCAGCTGGTCGAGCTCGAACGACTCGTCCCAGGTGCCGCCGCCGAGGCTCGGCATCATCTGGCGCAGGCGCGGCTGCCAGGCGGCGGACCGCTCGGGGAAGCAGCGCTCGAGCAGGTCGAGCATCGTCGCGACGGCGGTCGACGCGCCGGGCGAGGCACCCAGCAGGCCGCTGATCGTGCCGTCGGCCGAGGTGACCAGCTCCGTGCCGAACTCGAGCACGCCGCCCTTTCCCTTGGCCTTCTTGATGACCTGGACGCGCTGACCTGCGGTGATGAGCTCCCAGTCACGCGGGTGCGCGGTCGGCATGAACGCCCGCAGGGTCCGCAGGCGTGCGGTGTCGGAGGCCGTCACCTCGCCGACGAGGTACTTCACGAGGCTCGTGTTCTTGGCACCGACCGCCAGCATGGGGACGATGTTGCCAGGGCGGATCGAGCGCAACAGGTCGGTCCACGAGCCGTGCTTGAGGAACTTCATGCTCCAGCCCGCGTACGGCCCGAAAAGGAGCGCCGTCTCGCCGTCGACCACGCGCGTGTCGAGGTGCGGCACGGACATGGGCGGGGCGCCGATGTCGGCCTTGCCGTACACCTTCGCCTGGTGCTGGGCGACGATCTCGGGGTTCGTGGTGCGCAGGAACTGACCGCTGATCGGGAACCCGCCGAAGCCCTTGGCCTCCGGGATGCCCGAACGCTGCAGCAGCCGCAGCGCGCCGCCGCCGGCGCCGATGAAGACGAAGCGCGCGGTGACGGTGCGGGCGCGCAGGTGCCCGTTCCACCGGCGGTCGCGGATCGTCACGCGCCAGGTGCCGTCGCGACGCTGCTTGAGCTTGGTGACCTCGCTCTCGAGGTGCAGGCGCGCGCCGCGCTCGACCGAGTCGGTGACCATCGAGGAGGCGAGCGCCCCGAAGTCGACGTCCGTGCCGGCGGCCGCGCGCGTCGCGGCGATCGCCTGGTCGGGGTCCCGGTCGGCGACGAGCAGCGGTGCCCACTGCGCGATCTGCTCGGGGTCGGTGCTGAACTCGAGGTCCGAGAAGAGCGGGTGCTGGCGCAGGGTCTCGAACCGGCGGCGCAGGTAGTCGACGTTCTCCTCGCCGCGCACGAACGTCATGTGCGGGGTGGTCGACAGGAAGCCGGTGCCGCCCGGGAGCCGGCCGTGCGTCCCCAGGTGGTGCCACAGCTCGCGCGAGATCTCGAACTGCTCGTTGATCGTGACGGCCTTGGTGATGTCGATCGAGCCGTCGGCACGCTCGGGCGTGTAGTTGAGCTCGCAGAGCGCCGCGTGGCCTGTGCCGGCGTTGTTCCACGCGTTCGAGCTCTCCTGCGCGAGGCCGTCGCGACGCTCGTGGATCTCGATCGACCAGGACGGCTCGAGCTCCGAGACGAGGGCGGCGAGCGTCGCACTCATGATGCCGCCTCCGACCAGGAGGACGTCCACGTCTGCTGTCACTGACTTCGCGCGCTCTACCACGCCTTCGATCGTATGTTGACGTCGAGAATCTCCATGGCGAGGAACGTGTGATCTTGATTACGTCGCCGGTGAGACGCCGTGGCGTGGCACGCAGCGCCGCTCCTGGGTACGGCGACGGGGACCAGCGGGTGGTCTGGGCGTGCAGCGGCGTGCTCCGCGCGGTAGAACCGGAGCATGAGCCGCGACCGCGACCTGACGTCCGACCCCTCCGCCGAGCACCTCGCCGACCCCGTGCAGACCGAGGCGGAGCTCGACGCGGCCGACGCGCGCTCGGGCGGCGACCCCGACCGCGCTCCGCGGTCGCTGCACGCCGTCGAGCTCGAGGCCGACGACGAGGCGATCGCGAGCAGCGACGAGTGGGACGACCCCGAGCGTCTCTAGTCAGCGCATCCGGAGCAGTCGTGCCCGGACCGCGCGCAGCAGCTCGAACCCGTCGCCGCCCTGGACCACCGCGATGCCGTCGCGCACCGCGGCGCGGCCCGCCGCCATCCCCTCGATCGTCGGCGCAGGCACGCCGTGCGCGAGGACGTGCTCGCCGTAGGTGAGCTGGCGGAGCAGGATCGCGCGGACGTGGTCCGGGAAGTGCTGGGCTGCGCCCGCGTAGATCTCGGGGTCGTGCTGGCCGTCGTCGCCGACGAGCACCCACTGGATGTGCGGGAGCTCGGTCATGAGCCGACGCAGCTGGGTCACCTTGTGGCGCGGCCCGGAGCGGAACCAGCCCGTGTTCGTCGGTCCCCAGTCGGTCAGCAGCATGGGGCCGGCGGGGAAGCCGTGGCGGCGCAGGAAGCGGCCGATCGCCGGTGCGGCGTTCCACGCCCCGGTCGAGAGGTAGACGACGGGGATCCGCGGGTCGTAGGCGAGCAGGTCGCGGTAGAGGGCCGCCATCCCGGGCACCGGCTCGCGCGCGCCCTCGTGCCTGACCAGCACGTTCCACGCCGCGACCAGCAAACGGGGCAGGCGGGTGATCATCACGGTGTCGTCGATGTCGCTCACCAGGCCGAACTTCACCTCGGGGTCGATCACGTGCACCGGTGCGACGACCGAGCGCCCGTCGGAGGTGACCAGCCGCACCTCGTGCCAGCCCGGGGCCAGCTCCGACTCCACGAGGACGTCGAGGTAACCGCCGCGGTCCGTGACGACGTGGTGCACCAGGTCGCCCACGTGGATCTCGACGGGGGCGCCCGCGACCTGGGCGGTGGCGAAGCTGCGCCAGCCGCGGACTGCTTGCGCGGTCTCCGCGCCGGCCTGTGCGCTGCCCCCGGCGCCCGGGAGGTCGGACGCCTGGACGGCCGGCGCCGCGAGGAGCGTGCGCGCCAGCACGCGGACCCAGCCGGGCGAGCCGTAGCCGGCGTAGGGCTCGATCCGCACGGTCCAGCCGCGCTCCTTCATGCGCGCCGCGATTCGGCGGTCGAACGCGTCCTCGAGGCGCGCGGCCACGTGCAGACGCGGCGCTGCACCGGGGTGGGACGAGCCCGGCCGGACGACGCCCGGCCGAGCCGCGCGCAGGACCGCCCGGCCACCGGGCTGACCCGGGGCCGGGCGGTCACTGGTCTGACTCACTTGGCGGCGCTGCCGGCCGCTCGGGCCGCACCCTTCTCCGTCTGGGCGTCGGCGGTGCTGAGCACGCCGCCGGCCGACTCGAGGTGCGCCCGCACGAACCAGTGGAACAGCTCGAGCTCGTGGAGGTGGCCGATGAGCAGGTCGTTCGTGACGTCGTCGAGCTCCTCGACGTCCGTGGCGGCCTTGCGGTGGTCGGTGACGACCCCGACGTAGACCTCGTCGAGCGCGCCGAGGTGCTCGATCGCGCCCGCGCGGCCGATCGAGTAGTCGTCCCAGGTGCGGGCGGCGACCATCGCGCCAGGGGTGCCCACGGGTGCGCCGCCGAGAGTCGCGATGCGCTCGGCGATCGCGTCGACCATGAGGCGCACCGCGTCGACCTGCGGGTCGATCATCTCGTGCACCGCGATGAAGTGGGGGCCCACGACGTTCCAGTGGATGTGCTTGAGCGTGAGCGCGAGGTCGTTGAGCGCGTCGAGCCGCGTCTGCAGGATCCGGGCGACCTCGGCGCCCTCCTCCTTGGTCAGCGACGGGACGGTGTACTTGGGGAGGTCCTTGCGCGCCATGGGGCTTGCTCCTTCGTGCGTTCGTGTGCCGGTCGATCTCGGGCTCCACGCTGCCTCACCCGCGCGTCCGCCGCCACGTGAACGGTGCGCTGTGCGCGAACTGCTCAGGCGCCCGCGAAAGGGTCGCCGCGCTCGGCGAACCGGGCGGCCACCTCCGTCGCGGTCAGGTGCACCATGCCGGGCTCGACCTCGTCCCACCACCGAGGTGCCGCGACCCACGGCCGGTCCCGCCCGCGCAGCGAGTACGGGGTGATCGTCGTCTTGGCCGGGTGGTTCTGCGACCAGTCGAGCAGCACCTTGCCGCCGCGGATCTCCTTGCGCATGACCGCGACGAGCAGCTTCGGGTGCGCCGCCGCGAGCTCGTAGGCGATGTCGTGCGCGTACTGACGCACGCCCATCACGCCCTCGGTGCCGGGCAGCTCGGCGTAGAGCTGCATGCCCTTGCTGCCGGAGGTCACGGGCACGATCGCCGTGAGCCCGTCCTCGCGCAGCCGGTCGGCGACCAGGTGGGCGACCCGCGCGCACTCGTCGAGGCCGGCCGGCGGACCCGGGTCGAGGTCGACGACGAGCCGGTCGGGCGGCCGGACCCCGCCGCGCGGACCGACGCGCCACTGCGGCGTGTGCAGCTCGAGCGCCCCCTGGTTGGCGGCCCAGACGAGCCCCGCGAGGTCGTCGATGAACGGCAGCTCCAGCTCGGCGCCCTCGTCGTCGGAGCCCGGCGCCGCCCGCAGGCGCTGGCGACGCAGCCACTCGGGCGCGCCGCGGGGGGTGTTCTTCTCGAAGAACTTCTCCGACGCCACGCCGCCGGGCCATCGGATCCGGGTCACTGGCCGCCCGGCGAGCTGCGGCAGGATCGCGTCCGCGACGCGCACCAGGTAGTCCATCACCTCGGCCTTGGTCGTCCCCGTCACCGGGTACATCACCTTGTCGAGGTGGCTGACGCGCACCGCTCGGCCACCGACGTCGACGACCTGGCGCTCGGGGCTCACGGGTTCTCCCACGGGTCGGGGTCCGCGTCGGTGCGCAGGCCGCGGATGACGGGCTGACGCAGCCGCCCGGTCGGGGTGCGGGTCAGGTAGCGGGTGTCGACGACGAGGACGGGCGTGCACCAGCGGGCGCCGCGCGCGTCCTCGGGCGGGACCTCGTCGTCGAAGGGGGAGTCGGGCTGCTCGGCGTGGGCGAGCAACGTGGTCAGCGTGCCGGCCAGGGAGCCCGTCAGGCCGCTGCCCGCGCGGCCGAGGTATCGCAGCGCTCCCGACGCGTCGGGCGCGCCGAGCAGCAGTGCGCCGAGCCGGCCGGTGCCGGTCGACTCGCCGCGCCACCCGCCGACCAGCGCTGCGCGCGTGCCGTGGTGCGCGGACTTCACCCAGTCCGGCGAACGGCGGCCTGCGCGGTAGGTCGACGAGCGCCGCTTCGCCACCACGCCCTCGAGGCCGTGCTCCGCGGTGACCTGCCAGAGGCCGGCGCCGTCGTCGTACGCGGGGGAGAGCTCGACGTGCTCGGGCAGCACGAGGGCCTCGAGCCCGGCCCGGCGGTCGTCGTACGGGCGCCGGGTGAGGTCGTCGCCCCCGGCGCGCAGCAGGTCGAACACCAGGTACGTGACAGGCGACCGTTCGGCGAGGGTCTGCGCGCGGCGGGCGTCGCGCACGTGCATGCGTTCGGCGAGGGCAGCGAAGGAGGGCCTGCCGTCGGACATCTGGACGATCTCGCCGTCGAGCAGGACGCCCGGGAGAGACGCCAGGCCGGCGAGCTCGGGGTACGCCGTCGTGATCTCCCGCTCGTTGCGGCTCCACAGCCGTGCGGCGCCCGACGTGGTGTCCGCGATGGCCCGGACGCCGTCCCACTTCACCTCGAACGACCAGTCCGCGCCCGCCGGCAACACGCCGGGCGAGGGGGCAGGGGTGGCGAGCATGGGCAGCACGGGTCCATCCTGCCCAGGAAGAGTGTCGGAGCACAGGACGAGAGGCACGGACATGCGAGCGATCTGGAAGGGCGCGGTGGCCTTCGGGCTGGTCAACGTGCCCGTGCGCCTCTACTCCGCGACGGGGGAGCACGAGGTCCGGCTGCACCAGGTGCACGAGGAGGACGGCGGCCGCATCCGGTACAAGAAGGTCTGCAGCATCGACGGCGAGCCGGTCGAGATGTCGGAGATCGCCAAGGGCTACGAGACGGCCGACGGCGAGCTCGTCGTGCTGACGGACGCCGACTTCGGCAACCTGCCGCTCGCGACCGAGCGCGAGATCGAGGTGATGGAGTTCGTGCCGGCCGACCAGGTCGACCCGATCATGCTCGGCAAGACCTACTACCTCGAGCCGGACAAGACCGCCGCGAAGCCGTACGCGCTCCTGCGCGGTGCGCTCGAGGCGGCCGACCGGGTGGCCGTCGTCAAGGTCGCGCTGCGCCAGCGCGAGTCGATGGCGGTGCTGCGCGTGCGTGACAAGGTGATCTGCCTGCAGACGCTCATGTGGCCCGACGAGGTCCGCGAGGCCGACTTCCCGATCCTGGACGGTGACGTCTCGGTGAAGCCGGCCGAGCTCGCGATGGCGAACTCGCTCATCGAGTCGCTCGCCGCCGACTTCGACCCGTCGCAGTACGAGGACCGGTACGCGGCCGCGCTCGAGGAGCTCATCGAGCAGAAGGTCTCCTCCGGGAAGACGCAGGCGCTGCCCGTGCCCGCGGGCGAGAAGGACGAGGGGGCGGGTGAGGTCGTCGACCTGCTGGCGGCCCTGCAGCGCAGCGTCGAGAAGGCGCGCACCGCGCGCGGCGAGGACGCCCCGGCCGAGCCCGCGAAGAAGGCCAAGAAGCCGAAGAAGTCCGGTGACGACGACGACACGCCGGCGCGCCGCACGCGGCGCAAGGCGTCGTGAGCGCTGACCTCGGAGGGCGGCGGGACGACGCCGTCGCCGCCCTGCGTCGCGTCGCGTTCCTGCTCGAGCGGTCGCAGGCCAGCCCGTACCGCAGCGAGGCGTTCCGCACCGCCGCGGGCGCGGTCGAGAAGGTCGCGCCCGACCGGCTCGACGCGCTCGTCGCCGGCTCGTCGCTGACGGACCTGCCCGGGGTGGGGGCACGCACGGCCGAGGTCGTCTCGCTCGCGTGGCGGGGCCGCGCCGTGCCCTACCTCGTCGGGCTCGAGGAGGAGCTCGCCGCGCTGCCGGAGCCGGACCCCGCGGCGGCGGAGCTCCGGGCCGCGCTGCGCGGCGACCTGCACTCCCACAGCGAGGCGTCCGACGGGTCGACCCCCATCCAGGAGATGGTCCTGGCAGCCCTGGAGCTGGGCCACGAGTACCTCGCGATCACCGACCACTCGCCGCGCCTGACGGTCGCCAACGGGCTGTCCGCGCCTCGGCTGCGTGCCCAGATCGCGCAGGTCAGCGCGCTGAACGAGGTCATCGACCCGTTCGTGGTGCTGACCGGGATCGAGTGCGACATCCTCGACGACGGCGCCCTCGACCAGGACCCGGACCTGCTCGACGAGCTCGACGTCGTGGTCGCGTCCGTGCACTCCAAGCTGCGGATGGACCGCGCAGCGATGACGCGTCGCATGGTCGCCGCGGTGAGCAACCCCCGCACCGACGTGCTCGGGCACTGCACCGGCCGTCGGCTGACCGGCAGGCAGCGCCCGCAGAGCGAGTTCGACCCGCAGGCGGTGTTCGACGCGTGCGCCGAGCACGGCGTCGCGGTCGAGATCAACTGCCGCCCCGACCGGCTCGACCCTCCGCACGACCTGCTGGAGATCGCCGTCGCCGCCGGGTGCGTCTTCAGCATCGACACCGACTCCCACGCGCCCGGCCAGCTCGACTGGCAGCTCACCGGTGCGACGCGAGCGGTGGCCCACGGCATCACCCCCGATCGCGTCGTCAACACGTGGCCCGTGGCGGACCTCCGGGCGTGGACGCGCGGAAAGACGCCTGACAGGCGTTAGGGTCGACGGCGGCGTAGGGGACATCGCGACCACCGCGACGTCCCGCAGCCCGGCCCGGCCCCTCGGGTCCGTATCCACAGTGAAACAAGGAGCATCTTTCGTGAGCGTGAACCGCACCGAGCTCGTCCAGGCCGTCGCCGCCAAGGCCGGTCTCACCAACGCCGAGACCGACAAGGCCCTCAAGGCCTTCCAGGAGGTCCTGGTCGAGCAGCTCGCCGCAGGCGAGGGCGTGACGATCCCCGGCTTCCTCGCCGTGGCCCGCGCCGACCGCGCCGCCCGCACGGGCATCAACCCCCAGACGGGCGAGAAGCTCGAGATCCCCGCGGGCTACCGCGTGAAGATCACGGCGGGCAGCGCGCTCAAGCGCGCCGCACAGGGCTGAGACCCGACGCACGCGACGCCGGCCCTCGATCCCCCGGGATCGGGGGCCGGCGTCCTTCGTCTCACCGCTCGGCCGCTGCGCGCGCCGACACGACGCGGGGCAGCACCCACCAGGCGGCGCCCAGGAGGACGAGCGACGCCACGCCCATCGCGACGCCCGCGGTGCGCGAGACCACGACGTCGAAGAGCAGCATCGCCGCCCCGGACAGGACCAGGGCGAGCACCAGGAGCCCGGCCCGCGCGAACGAGTCGCCGACCGAGACCAGCTCGGACTTCATGCCTCGGCGGAACAAGGCGCGGTGGATCGCGACGGGCGCCAGGATCAGGGCCGTCGTGACGACCGCGAGGACGACGAGCACCAGGTAGAGGTCGCGCTGGAACGCGTCGAGGTCCCCGAACCTCTGCTGGAACGGGATCGTGAGCAGGAACCCCATGAGGATCTGCGTGCCGGTCTGCGTGACCCGCAGCTCCTGCAGGAGCTCGTCCCAGTTGCGGTCGGCTCGCTGGTTGCGGGTCTCGCTCCGACCGTCGTGCGGGTCGGCGTCGGGCTGGATCACGTCGTCTCCTTCGTCGCGTGCTCGGATCATGCCGCAGGCGGTCGACGAGCGCACGGCTGCGAGACTGGTGCGGTGAACCGACTGCACGACGCCGACCGCCGCGACTTCGCCTCCGACAACTACGCGGGTGCCCATCCCGAGGTCCTCGCGGCCCTGGTCGAGGCCAACGGCGGCCACCAGGGCGCCTACGGCGCGGACGACTACACCGCGCGCCTGCAGGAGGTCGTCGCCGACCACTTCGGCGCCCAGGCGACCGCCTGGCCGGTGTTCAACGGCACGGGTGCGAACGTCCTGTCTCTGCAGTCCGTGCTGCCTCGCTGGGGAGCGGTCATCTGCGCGGACACCGCGCACATCCACACCGACGAGAACGCTGCACCCGAGCGGGTGGGCGGGCTCAAGCTGCTCACCGTCCCGACCCCGGACGGCAAGCTCACGCCCGAGCTGGTCGCGACGCAGGCGTGGGGGTTCGGCGACGAGCACCGAGCCCAGCCGGGTGCGGTGTCCATCACGCAGTCCACCGAGCTCGGCACGCTCTACTCGCCCGACGAGGTCCGCGCCCTGGCCGACCAGGCGCACGAGCTCGGCCTGCGGCTGCACGTCGACGGTGCCCGGATCGCCAACGCGGCCGCCGCGCTGGACCTGCCGCTGCGTGCGTTCACCACCGACGCGGGGGTGGACGTCCTGTCGCTCGGCGGCACCAAGAACGGGCTGCTCTACGGCGAGGCGGTGGTGGTGCTCGACCCCGCGGCCGACGGGGGCCTGGGCTACCTGCGCAAGATGGACATGCAGCTCACCTCCAAGATGCGCTTCGTGTCGGCGCAGCTCGTCGCGCTGTTCGAGTCGGACCTCTGGCTGCGGTCGGCTCGGCACGCGAACGCGATGGCCGCGCGCCTGCGCAGCGGCCTGGAGGGGCTGCCCGGCGTCGTCGTGACCCGGCCGACCCAGGCGAACGGCGTGTTCGTCGTCTTCCCGGCCGGCGTGGCCGAGGCGCTGCGTCGACGGTGGCGGTTCTACGACTGGGACGTCGCGACCGGCGAGGCCCGGCTCATGTGCTCGTTCGACACGACGCCGGGCGACGTCGACGAGCTGGTCGCGGCGGTCGCCGCGGAAATGGCCTGACGCGCGAGGGCCCAGCCCAGGCCCTCGCGCGTCAGGCGATCAGGGGATGACGAGCGGGGGCCCCCAGAGGTGGGAGCCCCCGCTCGTCGTGCTGCTAGATCACGCGACGGTGCAGGTCACACCGTTGACCGTGAACGCGGTGGGCGAGGTGTTCGTGCCCGAGTGCGATCCGTTGAAGCCGATGTCCGTCGAGGCTCCGGGTGCCAGCGTGGCGTTCCACGACAGGCCCGAACCCGTGACGGCCGACCCGGACTGCGACCAGTTGGCGCTCCAGCCCTGGGTGATCGTCTGGCCGTTGGCGAAGGCGAACCCGAGCGACCAGCCGTTGATGGGCGTCTGGCCGGTGTTCGTGACCTTGATGGAGGCCGTGAACCCGGTGTTCCAGCTGCTGGCCGTGTACTTCACGGAGCAGCTGCTCGTGACGCCCGCGGGCTTCGTCGTGGCCGCGGCCGCGGCGGACGCTGCGGACACGTTGCCCGCGCCGTCCTTGGCCTTGACCGTGAACGAGTACGCCGTGGCCGAGTTGAGGCCGGTGACCGTGTAGCTCGTGGTGGTCGTGGAGCCGACGAGCGTGGCGCCCTGGTAGACGTCGTAGCCGGTGACGGCGACGTTGTCGGTGGAGGCGGTCCAGGACAGCGGGACCGAGCTCGAGGTCGTCGTGCCGGCCGTCAGACCCGTCGGTGCCGAGGGCGCCGTCGTGTCGGGGACCGTGGTGGACTTCGTCGTGGCCGAGGCCGCGGCGGAGGCCGACGAGACGTTGCCGGCGGCGTCCTTGGCCTTGACGGTGAACGAGTACGCGGTGGCGGAGCTCAGACCCGTCACGGTGTAGCTTGTCGCCGTCGTGGAGCCGACCAGCGTGGAGCCCTGGTAGACGTCGTAGCCGGTGACGGCCACGTTGTCGGTGGAGGCGGTCCAGGACAGCGGGACCGTGCTCGTGGTGGTGGTGCCGGCGGTCAGACCCGTCGGTGCCGAGGGCGCCGTCGTGTCGGGGACGGTCACGGTCTTCGTCGTGGCCGAGGCGGCGGCGGAGGCCGACGAGACGTTGCCCGCCGCGTCCTTCGCCTTGACCGTGAACGAGTACGTGGTGCCGGCCGCGAGGCCCGTCACCGTGTAGCTCGTGCCGGTGGTCGAGGCGACCAGGGTCGCGCCGTTGTAGACGTCGTAGCCGGTCACGGCGACGTTGTCGGTGGAGGCGGTCCAGGACAGCGGGACCGTGCTCGTCGTGGTGGTGCCGGCGGTCAGACCCGTCGGTGCCGAGGGCGCCGTCGTGTCGGTCGTCGTCGCCGTCTTCGTGGTGGCGGAGACCGCGCTGGAGGCGGCGGACAGGTTGCCCGCGGCGTCCTTGGCCTTGACGGTGAACGAGTACGCGGTGGCGGGGCTCAGACCCGTCACGGTGTAGCTCGTGCTCGTCGAGGTCCCGACCAGCGTGGAGCCCTGGTAGACGTTGTAGCCGGTCACGGCCACGTTGTCGGTCGAGGCGGTCCAGGACAGCGGGACCGTCGTGGTCGTCGTCGTGCCCGCGGTGACGGCGGTCGGCGCGGTCGGCGCCGTGGTGTCAGCCGGGGGAGTGGTGCCGCCAGAGATGACCGGGTAGGCGTTGGCGACGAGCGTCTTGAACTGGTCCTCGAACCACTGGCCGGCGAGCGGCGCGTTGGGCGTGGCACCGGTCAGCTGGTTCGACAGCTTGGGCGAGACGAAGGTCGGGTCGCACATGCGGTCGAAGCGCTTGCCCTGGTCGTTCGGGATGTCGGTCGAGGCACCGTCGGACTCACCCGGGGGCTTGATCCAGACGAACGCGTCGAGGAACGAGGCGGAGTAGCCGGCAGGCGTGGCCTGCGGCAGCTCGCCGATGCCGGCACCGAGCGGGTTGCACCAGGCGCCGCGGTGGACGCGCTTGTCCACGCGGGACTCGTTGACGTAGGTGTTCGCGACCGTGCTCGTGGAGACGGCGGTCGGACGGGCCGAACCACCCCAGCCGTTGCGCGAGGTGTCGACGAGCATGCCGAGCGACGACGGGAAGCCCGCCGCGACCAGCAGCTTGTGCATGTGCGCGGTGAAGTCGATCTCGTCGAAGTCGAAGTTCCACTCGTAGAACGACGTCGAGCGGATCGGCGTGCCGCCGACCGAGATGGTCGAGTCCGGCAGGAACGGCTCGTTGAGCGGAGTCGTGTTGGCGACGTCGCTGACGAAGCCGTCGATCGAGGCGAACCCGGCGGTGGTGGACTTGGCCACGTCGGCGAACAGCGTCGCGGCGGGACCGGCGTTGCTGTCCCAGCCGAGCCAGCCCGAGTGGCCGATGTCGATGTACGTGTACACGTTGGAGATCGCGTGCAGCTTGTCGAGCGCGTACTTCACGCCGGCCTTGTAGTAGGGCGCGGCCTGCTGGCACAGGGGCTCGGAGATGTTGGTGACCAGGTTCGGCAGCGAGTCGGGCTCGATGGTCGCCGAGATGCGCAGGCCCGCGTACTTCGGGTCGCTGAGCAGCGCCGCGATGGCGTCGATGTACTCGGTCTTGTACCGGGCGAGGCCCGCGTCGGTGGCGGGGAGCTCACCGTTGGACGCCAGGGCGTAGCAGTCGCGGCCGGGCAGGTCGTAGATGACCAGGTTGACGACGATCGGGCCGGAGCCCTTCTGCGCCAGCGCGTTGTCCAGGTGGAACTTCAGGCCCGAGCCGTCGGCGTTGCCGGTGATCGCGCTGATCCGGTCCATCCAGACCGCGGTCGGCTGCTTGGCCACGGTGTGCATCTTCGCCGCGAGGTTCGCATCGACGCGCGTCGCTGCGCTCTCGACGGACGCGGCCCACGTGGGGTTCACGTACTGGGTGGCGCCGGCGTAGGGGTTGTCGACGTGGGGCTCTGCGGCGCTCGCGCTGCTGGTGAAGCAGAGGGGAACTGCGACCAGCGCCATTGCTGTCGCGGCGGTGGCTGCGGCGCGTGCGCGCCGACCCATCGCTCTCTTGCGTGTGGACACGTGTCCTCCGGGAGTCGATCGGCACACCCGGGCAGCCGTCCGCCCGGGCACGAGTCGCCCAGGGGGAGTCCGCGGCGACTGAGTGCAAAGGTGACCACGGCCACATTCCGGGCAACACGGCACGAATCGTTTAGGCGAGCGCCGTTACCTAATCGTGACCAAAGATCACCTCGTCCGCGGCGCCGTGCTGCCGCGGACGGCCAGGCCGCCGACCACGCACTCGCGACGGACCTTCAGGTCCCCGTCGAGGACGGCGAGCACCGCCTCGCCCGTGGCCGTCCCGAGCTCGGCCTGGGCGGACGGCAGCGTCGTGATCGACGGCGTCGCCAACCGGCACAGCGTCGAGTCGGAGCCCGCGACGACGGACAGGTCCCAGGGGACCGAGACGCCGGACCGGCGGGCGACGTCGAGCGCCGCCACCGCCATCTGGTCCGAGCCGTAGACGATCGCCGTCGGCGCACCGCCGGCCGTCAGGAGCCGCCGGGTCGCCGCCGCTGCCGCCTCGGGCGTGCCGGCGGTCGCCTCGTGCACGAGCACGCAGGACGCGGGGTCGAGGACCCGGGTGAGCGCGTCGAGGCGCACCTGGGTCCGCGCCATCACGTCGGGCCCGGTGACGAGCGCGACGTGGCGGTGGCCGAGCTCGAGCAGGTACCGCCCGATGCGCGCGAACGCCTCGCCCTCGTCGACCGTCACGGCCGCGAGCTCGTGGTCGCCCTGGCCGGCGCCGACGACGACGGTCGGTGCGCGCAGCCGGCGCAGCGCGTCGATGCGGGGGTCCTCGACGAGGACGTCGGTCACGACCATCACGTCGAACCGGCGCTCGGCCCACCACTCGCCGTAGAGGGCGACGGCCGCGTCGGGTCCGTCGACGAGCTGCAGCAGCAGCGCGAGGTCCCGCGTCGCGAGCACCTCCTGCAGCGCGATGACGAACTCGAGCACGTCGGTCGCCTGGGACGTGGTCCCCGAGCTGCCGTGGTCGAGCACGAGCCCGACCGCGCGCGGACCCGTGCGCATCGAGCGGGCCGCCGCGCTGGGCCGCCAGCCGAACTCGTCGGCGACCCGCAGGACGCGCTCACGCGTCGCGGCCGACACGCCCGGGCGACCGTTCAGCGCGTACGAGACGACGGCGGTGGAGACGCCCGCCGCGCGGGCGACGTCGACGATCGTCGGCCGCCTGGGAGGCGCCTGTGGCGCGGGGCGGGAGGGGGCGGGAGCCGTCGACGAGGGCGGCGCGGAAGGTCCGGTTGGTCCGGAGTCGTATGCATGTGTGACCACGATCACCTACTCTGACGCCCGATGCGGGTGAAGCGCATCATCTCGGCTCCAACGATGTGGACGAGGGGTAGGGGGAATGACGACGGTCCGGCGCGGTCCCGCGCCGCCGACAGCGCGGCGCACCATCGGTGTGCTGTCGCCTGTCGTGGGCGGCTTCTACTTCGGCGCGTTGATCGCCGGCGTCGCGCGAGCTGCGCGGTCGGCCGGTCATCGCGTCGTCGCGGTGCAGACCTATCCCGCCGGGCTCGATCGTGAGCGCTATCCCGACGGCTCGATCCTCGACGCGCCCGTCGCGCTGGGAGCGGTCGACGGGCTCGTCGTCGTCGGGAAGGCGCTGCGCAGCGAACGGCTCGCCACGGTCCAGCACTGGGGGCGTCCGGTCGTGCTGGTCAGCGAGCTGCCGCAGGGGCCCGACGACGTCGTCGTGGTGCCCGACAACGGCGGCGGCGTGCGCGCCGCGGTCGAGCACCTGCTCGGCCACGGGCACACCGCGATCGGCTTCATAGGCTCGCAGATGCAGCTCGACATGCGCGAGCGCTTCGCCGCCTACCGCGACACGCTCGCCGCGCACGGCATCGAGATCCGCGACTCGTGGGTCTACGAGGCCTCCGACAACCACGAGCAGGGCGGCGCCGACGCGGCTGCCCGCCTGCTCGCCGCGGGCGTGCCGACCACGGCGGTGGTGGCCGCGACCGACCGCAACGCGATCGGCTTCCAGCACGCCCTGCGCGCCGCGGGCCTCGTGCTGCCACGGGACCAGGCGGTCTTCGGGTTCGACCACGCCGACTCCGGCGCTCGCGTGACCCCGCGTCTGTCGACGGTCGACGCGCACTACGACCGGGTGGGGGCCAAGGCCGTCTCGCTGCTGCTGTCGCGGATGCGCGGCGAGGACGTGCCGGGCGGCGAGTACCGCGCACCGTCCACCCTGGTGGTGCGCGAGTCCTGCGGCTGCACGGAGGCCGCCCAGTCGGCCCCGGCGACGTCGGCCACGCCCTCGACCCGCAGCGGGTACCAGGCCCTGCGGGCCCTCGCCGAGACGGCGTTCGTCGGACCCACGGGTGCCGGGGGCGCCCGCCGCACGGGCACCGCTCCGCGCGAGTCGTGGTGGCGCGCGGTGGTCGAGCCGCTCGAGACGGCGGGGGAGCGGGGCACCGTCCCGGGCTCCCCGACGCTGACCCGCCTCGCGGACCTCACCGCGGCGATGCAGCCCCATCCCGAGGCGCTCGAACAGCTGGTCACGTGCCTGCGAGCGGTCGAGACGGACGTGGTGGGAGCGCTCCCGTCGGCCGAGCACGAGCTCGCGGTGCGTCGCGCGGTCACCGAGGTGCTGCTCGCCGTCACGCAGGGCTGCACCCGCGCGATGCTCGCCCGCAGCGGGCAGCTCGAGCGCACGATCGTCGACCAGTACGAGGTCGACATGGACCTCCTGCGCGGAGACGGTGCAAGCCCTCGCGCGCTCGGCTGGCTGCCGCGGGGGGTGCGCGGGCACGCGTGCCTCGGGCTCTGGCTCGGCGCCGACCGAGGCCCGGGTGACCGCGAGATGGAGATCGTCGGCGTGCACGACACGTCCGGCACGCTGTCGCGGCTCGTCGGGATGCGCACCGTCGCCAGCGAGTTCCCGCCGACGGCGATGACCCGCGCGGGCACCATCGGGTCGAACGAGCTCACGTTCGTCGTCCCGGTCACGTTCGGGGGGAGCGACTGGGGGCTGCTCGCGATCGACGGCACCGTCGAGACCCGGGCGACGAGCGCGCGCGACCGGTTCAACCACTGGGCCGCCCTGCTCGCGGTCGCGCTCGACCAGGAGCGGCTCCTGGCGAGCCTCCGCGAGCAGCGCCGGGCGCTCGAGCAGGCAGCTGCGCGCGAGCGGTCGCTGGCTGACACCGTCCGCGCGAGCGAGGAGCGGTACGCCCTGGCCTCGATGGCGGCGCACGACGGCACGTGGGACTGGGACGTCTCGGCGGGCACCGTGTACTACTCGCCGCGCTGGAAGCAGACGCTCGGGTACGACGAGGACGTCGTCGGCGACTCACCCGCCGAGTGGCTCGAGCGCGTCCACCCCGCCGACCGCGACGAGCTGTCCGCGGCGATCGCCGCACAGCTCGCCGGGACGGGCACGCCGCTCGAGCTCGAGCACCGCGTGCGCGCCTCGTCGGGCGACTACCGCTGGATGATGTGCCGGGCCGTGACCGTCCTCGACGACGCGGGCTGCCCCGCCCGGCTCGTCGGTGCGCTGGTCGACATCACCGAGCGCAAGCAGGCCGAGCTCGCCCTCCAGCGTGACGCGCTGCGCGACCCGGAGACCGGCCTGCCCAACCGGTTGCTGTTCCGCGACCGGCTCGGAGCGGCCCTGCTGCGCACCCGGCGCGCTGAGCGCTACGACTGCGCGCTGGCGGTCGTCCGCGTGCTGCACGCGCCGACGATCCCGACGCAGGGCGGTCGCGCCGAGGCGGACGGGGAGGCGCCCGTGGACCTGCACCGCGAGCTGGTCCGGCGGCTGCGTGCCACGCTGCGCGAGGGGGACACGTCCGCGCGGATCGCCGACGACGGCTTCGCGGTGCTGCTCGACGACGTCGGGACCGGCGCCGTACCGGCGAGGCTCGCCGAGCTGCTCGGCCAGCTGCAGAGCGAGCTGGGCACGCGGGTCGCCTTCGGCGTGCTCGGCAGCATCCGGGGGTTCCGTGACGTGGACGACGTGCTGCGCGAGGCCGACATCACGCTGCTCCGCGGCGGCCCGGGTCGGGGTCTCACGGACCCGCGCCCGGCCGTCCGCTAGCGACGACGAAGGCCCGGCACCTGGAATGGTGCCGGGCCTTCGAGGTGTGCGTCAGACGCGGCCGCGGGGGCCGTGCGTCGGGCGCGACGCGTAGTGACCGGGGCGCGACGACTCGTGCCGCGGGCCGTCCGTGCGGGCGCCGTCGGTCCGCGGGCCGCTGTCCATCCGGATGCGCAGCGGGCGGCCGGCGACGCGGGTGCGCGACAGGCGGTCCATGGCCTCGGCGGTCAGGCCACCGGGGATGTCGACGAGCGAGAAGCTGCCGAAGATGTCGATCTTGCCGACGTCCTTGCCGGTCAGGCCACCCTCGCCGGTCAGCGCGCCGACGAGCGCACCGGGCTGGACGCCGTCACGGTGACCGACGGCCACGCGCCAGCGAGCCGGGCCGCCCGCGATGTGGGTGCTCGGGCGGCGGCGCTCGCCACGCTCGCCACGCTCGCCACGGTCACCACGGTCCGCGCTGGACGGGGCCAGCCGGGCGCGGTCGAGCTCGTCGTCCATGTCGTCCTTCACGCCCGGGCCCTCGTCGCCGACGGCCAGGGCCGTCAGCGTCGCGAGCAGGTCGATCGGGTCGACGTCGGCGTGCTGCGCCAGGTAGACCGCGATGGACTCGCGGTACAGGTCCAGGCGACCGGCCTCGGCGCGCTCGGCGGCGCGGCCCAGCATGGCCTGCACGCGGTGCGCCGAGACGTCGGCGGGCGACGGGATGCTGATCTGCTCGAGGTTGACGCGCGTGGTGCGCTCGATCTGGCGCAGGCGGCTCTGCTCGGACGGCGTGACGAAGGACAGCGCCTCGCCCTCGCGGCCGGCGCGCCCCGTGCGGCCGATGCGGTGCACGTAGGTCTCGGGCTCGCGCGGCACGTCGAAGTTCACGACGAGGCCGATGCGGTCGACGTCCAGGCCGCGCGCGGCGACGTCGGTGGCGACGAGCACGTCGAGGGCGCCGGTGCGCAGGCGGTCGACGATCTTCTCGCGGTCGCCCTGGGCCACGTCACCGGAGATGTAGGCGGCTGAGATGCCCTTCTCGATGAGGGCGGAGCCGACCTCCTCGGCCGCGCCACGGGTGCGGACGAAGACGATGGCCGCGTCGGCCTTGCGGACGGCGAGCACGCGGGACAGCGCGCCGACCTTGTGGCGGAACGGCACGACGGCGTAGGTCTGGCGGACCGAGGTGACGGTCGACGACTGGCGGGCGACCGTGATCTCGAGCGGGTTGTTCAGGTGCGTCTCGGCGACGCGGCGGATGGCCGTCGGCATCGTGGCGGAGAACAGCGCGACCTGGCGCTGCTGCGGGGCGCGCGACAGGATCTTGTCGACGTCCTCGGCGAAGCCCATGCGCAGCATCTCGTCGGCCTCGTCGAGCACGAGGAAGCGCACCTGGTCCATGACGAGGGTGCGGCGCTCGAGGTGGTCGATGACGCGACCGGGGGTGCCGACGACGACCTGCGCACCGCGCTGGAGGGCGCGCTGCTGCGGCAGGAACGGCGAGCCGCCGTAGACGGGCAGGACCGTGAGGCCGGGCAGGTGCGTCGCGAAGGACTGGATCGCGTCGGCGACCTGCATCGCGAGCTCGCGGGTCGGGGTCAGGACGACGGCCTGGACGGCGCCGAGCTGGGGGTCGATCGCGGCGAGCAGCGGAAGGCCGAACGCGGCGGTCTTGCCGGTACCGGTCTGGGCGACACCGACGATGTCCCGACCGTCGAGCAGGGCCGGGACGGCCTGGGCCTGGATGGCCGAGGGGGTCGTGAAGCCGAGGTCGGTGATCGCGCGCTCGAGGGCGGCGGGCATGCCGAGGTCGGAGAAGGATGCGGGCAGGGCAGAGCTCATGTGTCAGGGAAACCGATCATCACGGGGCGGAGCCCTGACCGGCATCGGATTGATGCACGGCGGGTCGCAACCCCAGACCACCCATCGGCTACCGGACTGACCGGTGCCTCGACCACACGACATCCTGGGCCCGATTCAACGGGCCGGTGTCTCGACGGGGGACGCGACGAACTCCAAGTTCGAGCGACAGTCTACGCGGGTGCCTCCCCGCGGTGGGGGAATCGGGAGGGTGACGTCAGGCACAGCGACTCACGCGACACCGAGCCGCGGTGCCTCGATCGCGGCGCACGCGTCCATCACGACGTCCAGTCCCGCGGCACGGGCCCGCTCGGCGGCGTCCTCGTCGACGACCCCGAGCTGCAACCACACGGCGCGGGCACCGACCGCGATCGCCTCGTCGACGACGGCTCCGGCGAGCGCGGAGTTCACGAAGACGTCCACGACGTCCACGGGGCCAGGCACCTCGGAGAGGCTCGCGTACCCGGTGGCGCCGTGGACGGTGGCAGCGGCAGGGTGCACGGGGACGATCTCGTGGCCGAGGCGCTGCACGAACCGCGCGACGCCGAACGCGGCTCGGTCGGTGTTGGTGGACAGCCCGACCACCGCCCAGCGGCCAGGCGTGGTGAGCAGCCGGCGGATCGTCGTCGTGTCGTTCTCGTGTGCCATCCCGCCAGCCTCGCACGCACGCCGCCCGCGCGTGGGGCGTCCGTGCCGGTCGCGTGCCGGTCGCGTGCCGGTCACGTGCCGGTCGCGCTCCGGCCGACGGTGACCGCACCGTAGGATCGACGCGGTCCCGGCCTCGCCGGGGGGCGGGCGACGACCAGGAGGACACGCAGGTGAGCAGCGAGGTGGTCAGCAGCCGCGTGCTCACGGTCCCGAACGCGATCAGCTTCGCCCGGCTGCTGCTGGTGCCGGTCTTCGCCGTGCTCATCGCGACGGAGCACGACGGCTGGGCGGTCCTGGTGCTGGCCGCGTCGGGTGCGAGCGACTGGCTCGACGGCGTCCTCGCGCGGCGCCTGAACCAGGTCTCGCGGCTCGGGCAGCTGCTCGACCCGGCGGCCGACCGCCTGTTCATCCTCGTCACCCTCGTCGGCCTGGCCTGGCGCGAGATCGTGCCGCTGTGGCTCCTGCTCGTCCTGGTCGCCCGCGACGTGGTCCTCGGCGTCCTGCTGCTCGTCCTGGGCCGCGCCGGGTACCCGCCGCTGCCCGTGCACCTGGCCGGGAAGGCGGGGACGTTCGCGCTGCTGTACGCCTTCCCGCTGCTCCTGCTGTCCGAGTGGGACTCCTGGCTCGGGACGGTCGCGGAGGTGGCCGGGTGGGCGTTCGCCCTGTGGGGCGTGGGCCTCTACTGGTTCGCCGGCTTCCTCTACCTGGAGCAGGCCCGCCGTCTGCTGCGTCCCGGGCCGCGGTCGGCATGACCAGTCGGCACGCCGACGAGCACGTCGCCGCGACCGTCGATCGTCGGCCGGACGCGTCGATGACGCTGCTCACCGAGTTCTACCGCCGACCGCTCGACCCCGGGTACGCCCTCGCTGCCGAGCGCCGGGCCGCGGGCGACGCCCCGCCCCGGCGCCGGATCGGCGTCGCGGGGCTCGTCGTCCTGGCCCTGCTGCTCGGGCTGGGCACCGCGGCGGCGACGACCGCGCTGCGCCAGCCCGTCGGACAGGTCAGCGAGGCGCGGCGCGTGCTGGAGTCGCAGATCACCGAGCGGGGCGACGAAGCCGCAGAGCTGCAGGGCCAGGCGAGGGCGCTGAGCGACGAGATCGCCGCGATGCAGGCGAGCGTCCTGGGATCCGCCGACGAGCCGCTGCAGGCGGCTCTCGCCGCCGGAGCGGTCGAGGCGGGGTCGCTGCCGGCGGACGGAGCGGGGCTGCGCGTGGTCCTCACCGACGCCGCGAGCGACCAGCCCGACTCGGAGGACCCGGACAACCGGGTGCAGGACATCGACCTGCAGGTGCTCGTCAACGGCCTGTGGGAAGCGGGCGCCGAGGCGATCGCCATCAACGGGCAGCGACTGACGTCGATGACCGCGATCCGCAGCGCCGGCAGCGCTGTCCTCGTCGACCTGGTCGCCCTGAGCAGCCCCTACACGGTCGAGGCGATCGGGGACTCGGTGCAGATGCAGACCGACCTGGCCCGGACGTCGACCGGCCAGCTCCTGGCGACGCTGCGCGCGACGTACGGCATCGGCGTGGACATGTCCTCCGAGCGTCGGCTCGAGCTCCCCGGGGCCGGCCTGACCGCGCTCCGGTCGGCCTCGGTGCCCGAGGACGCGCGCCTGCCCGAACCCGCGCGCGACGCACCGAGCGACCCGGTTTCGTCCGGCGGCGCCGGTGTGGCAGGGTCGGCGGGTCGAGGGGGAGGGGGTGGCCAGTGATCGCCGTGATCGGCCTCGTCGTGGGTGTCGTCGCAGGGCTGCTGCTGCAGCCGACCGTCCCCCTGGAGCTCCAGCCGTACCTCCCGATCGCCGTGGTGGCCGCCCTCGACGCGCTGTTCGGCGGTCTGCGGGCGATGCTCGACGGCATCTTCGACGACCGGGTCTTCCTCACCTCGTTCCTGTCGAACGTGGTGGTCGCGGCCCTCATCGTGTTCCTCGGCGACCAGCTCGGCGTCGGCACGCAGCTCTCCACGGCCGTCGTCGTCGTGCTCGGCATCCGGATCTTCTCCAACGCGGCCTCGATCCGTCGCCACCTGTTCAAGGCCTGACGTGAGCGAACCGGAGCAGACGCCACCCGCCGAGTCACCCGCCGAGCCACCCTCCGAGCCACCCGCCACGCCGACCGGCTGGGCGAACCTGCGCACCGCCCTGCGCTTCCGCGCGTCGCGCGGCCAGGTCCTCGCGGGCCTGCTGTGCGCGGCCCTCGGGTTCGCGCTCGTCGTCCAGGTCCGCCAGAACAACGAGGCGAGCCTGTCCGGCCTGAGCCAGGCGGACCTCGTGCGGATCCTCGACGAGACCACGTCCCGAGGGGACGCGCTGGCGACCGAGGTCAACGACCTGCGCAACGAGCGGGACGAGCTGATGTCGGGCTCCGACAAGCGGCAGGCGGCGCTCGACGCCCTGCGCCGCAGCGCCGAGACGCAGGGCATCCTCACCGGCCGGCTGCCCGCGGAGGGTCCCGGCGTGATCGTCACCCTCACCGAGCCCAAGGGCCAGATCAGGCCGGTCACCATGCTCAACATGCTCGAGGAGCTGCGCAACGCGGGGGCCGAGGCGATCGACCTCAACGGCCACCGGGTCACCGCGAGCAGCGCGTTCGCGGGCATCCCCGGCGCGGTGACGCTCGACGGGACGGAGCTCACCGCGCCCTACGCGTGGACGGCGATCGGCGACCCGGACACCATCGCGACCGCGCTCCAGATCCCGGGCGGCGCCCTCGCGGCGGTGCGCGGGAACGGCGGCGAGGGGGACCTGCAGCGGCGCACCAAGGTCGAGATCCGCTCGGTGCGCACGCTGGCGGACCCGCAGTTCGCGACCCCCGTGGCGCCCGCGGCCGGTTGATCACGTTCTGTCCGGTCTCGGGGGGACGAACCTTCGCACGGCAGGCTGCGCGCACCCGGCAGGTCCGCATAAGGTGTGCCTGACGCCGGCGACACCGGTGACTCGACGTGCAGGTGAGTGGCGGGAGACTCGATGAGCGACGACGGACAGGGTCTGGTTCCCGGGGCGGTCGAGCCCGAGGAGTTCCAGACCCAGCGTCCGCCGGCGCCACGCCCGGCGGGTGCCGACACGACCATGACGTTCGGTCAGGTCGAGCCCGTCGAGATCGAGTCCGGCGCACCGGTCGGCCTGACTGCCGACGAGGTCGCCGCCGTGCACGCGCTGCCGCCGACGTCCGCCCTGCTCGTCATGCAGCGTGGGCCGAGCGCGGGCGCGCGGTTCCTGCTCGACGCCGAGCGCACCACGGCCGGTCGCTCGACGCGCGCGGACATCTTCCTCGACGACGTGACCGTCTCGCGCAAGCACGCCGAGTTCGTCCGGGAGGGACGCAGCTTCGTCGTGCGCGACATCGGCTCGCTCAACGGCACCTACGTCAACCGCTCGCGGATCGACGAGGCCGTGCTGCGCTCCGGCGACGAGGTGCAGATCGGCAAGTACCGGCTGACCTTCCACCCGAGCCCGCACCGCGAGTCCGCGGACGCATGACGAGCGCACGGGCCCAGCGGGCGTCCCAGCCTGCCGTCCCGGACGCGGCGGAGGTCGACGGCGAGGTCGAGTCCTGGCCGCGCGGGATCTCGCGCCGCGCCACCATGCGGATCTCCGACGTGCTGGCCGCGCTGGAGATCGAGTTCCCGGCCGTGACGACCTCCAAGCTCCGCTTCCTCGAGGAGCAGGGCCTCGTCGAGCCCGTCCGCACACCCTCCGGGTACCGGCAGTACTCGCCGGCCGACATCGAGCGCCTGCGCTTCGTGCTGCGCCAGCAGCGGGACCGGTACATGCCGCTCAAGGTCATCGGCGAGCGCCTCGCGGCTCTCGACGCGGGTGCGGAGGACGAGCCCACGACGCCCGCGCGCCTCGCGACGCGCGACGGCGTGCGCCAGTCCTCCCACGGTCGCTGGACCGCTGCCGCGCTGGCCGCAGAGGCAGGCGTCCCGGAGAACCTCGTCTCCGAGCTGGTCTCGGCGGGCGTGCTGCGGCCGAACGACAACGGCTTCTTCGACCCGTGGGCGCGCGACGTCGTCTCGTCGGCGGCCGCGCTGGCCGAGCACGGCATCGACGTGCGGCACCTGCGCCAGTTCCGCGCGGCCGCAGACCGGCAGGTCGACCTCGTCGAGCAGCTCGTCGCCCCGTTGAGAGGACAGCGCAGCGCCTCGTCGCGCGCGCACGCCGGCACGCTCGCGGCGGAGGTGGGGGAGCTGTGCGCGCGCATGCACACGGCGCTCGTGCGGGCCTCCGTCGCCGACCTAGCTCCCTGACCTAGCCGCTGGGGCGACCGGGCCGTAGGTTGGCCCGATGGGGGAGGATCCGGATCTCGTGACCGTCGAGGTCGTCGGTGTCAGGCAGCACCTGAGCGCCGACGAGATCGTCGTGCTGCTGCTCGACGCCGACGCGGAGCTGCTGGTCCCGATCCTGATCGGCCCGGCCGAGGCGTCGGCCATCGCGTCCGCCCAGGCAGGGATCGTGCCGCCGCGACCCATGACGCACGACCTGCTGCGTGACGTCATCGTCGCCGCGGGGGAGATGCTCGACCACGTGGAGATCACGCGGCTGGACGAGGGCGTCTTCTACGCCGACCTGGTGCTCGGCCGCGCCCGGCGGGTGGACTCGCGCGCGTCGGACGCGATCGCGCTCGCGCTGCGGTTCGGCGTCCCGGTGCTGTGCTCGGCCGAGGTCGTCGCCGTCGCCGGGATCGAGGTGCACACGACGACGTCCGAGCAGGACCTGGAGCGGTTCAGGGACTTCCTCGACCACGTCACGCCCGAGGACTTCGAGACCGGCGCCGAGCCCGAGGAGCCCTGAACCTTCGCCTTCAGGTCGAAGGTGAGACACGCCGGGCCGACACGCCCGCGCGCCTCATTGCGGAAGCACCCCACCGGGCCTAGCGTTGCGGAAGGTCAGGCGACTGACCCGCGCGCTACCACCCGTGCCGCGCGCGACGACTGGAGGATCCGTGAGCAGCACCGAGAACGCCGAGACCACCGCCGGCGTCCCGCAGCGGGCACAGGGCCTCCTGTTCGACGACGACCTTCCCGACCTGGACACGTCCAGCGGGTACCGCGGACCGACGGCCTGCCGCGCCGCCGGGATCACCTACCGCCAGCTCGACTACTGGGCCCGTACCGGCCTGGTCGAGGCGTCGATCCGCCCCGCCACCGGCTCGGGCACGCAGCGGCTGTACAGCTTCCGGGACATCCTCGTGCTCAAGGTGGTCAAGCGACTGCTGGACACGGGCGTGTCGCTGCAGCAGATCCGCACCGCGGTCAGCCACCTGCGCGAGCGCGGTGTCGACGACCTGGCGCAGATCACCCTGATGTCCGACGGCGCGTCGGTGTACGAGTGCACCTCGGCCGACGAGGTCATCGACCTGGTCCAGGGTGGCCAGGGCGTGTTCGGCATCGCGGTCGGCCGCGTGTGGCGTGAGGTCGAGGGCTCGCTCGCCTCGCTGCCCACGGAGCGGGCCGAGGACGACGAGGCACCGGTGGTGTCGGCTCAGGACGAGCTCGCGCTCCGCCGGCAGGCACGTTCCGCCGTCTGACCTCAGCGGCGGGGGGCGCGGAGCGCGCGGTCGAGAAGACCGTCGAACGTCCTCGCCAGCTCGGCCGCCGCCGCGCCCGGCCACGCGTGCACGGGCTGGGCCGCGCCCTGGGCCTGCTGCAGCGCGGCGCGCTCGGGGACGAAGGGCTGCAGGACCAGCGGACCGTAGAGGTTGGCGAGCTCCTCGAGGCGGAAGGCCTGCTCGATCGAGCGGGCGCGCACGCGGTTGACGACGATGCCCAGCGGCTGGAGCCCGGGCGCGGCCTCCCGGCGCAGCTCGTCGATCGTGCGCATCGCGCGGCCGACTGCCATCACGGCGAACAGCCCGGGCTCGGTGACGACGACCGCACGATCGCAGGCCGTGAGGCCGGTGCGCGTCAGGCTGCCGAGCGAGGGCGGGCAGTCGATCAGGACGAGGTCGTAGCCGCGGATCCACGGCAGCGCGAAGCGGAGCCGGTCGACGTCCGTGGACTGCAGCCGGTCGTGCACCGCCGAGCGCTCGGAGCCGGCCAGCACGTCGAGGCCGTCGTCAGCCCAGCTGCTCAGCACCGTGGCGGCAGCGATCGTGTGCTCGTTGGCGTCGGCCAGCACGTCGGCGACGTCGCCGTGCTCCGGCCGGGCGCCGAGCGCCATCGTCGAGTCACCCTGGGGGTCCAGGTCGATCACCAACGTGCGCAGGCCGCGTTCGAGCGCCGCCGAGGCGAGCCCCAGCGTCACCGACGTCTTGCCCACGCCACCCTTGAGACTGCACACCCCGAGCACCAGCACGGACGTCACCGTACCGTTTCGATCACCCGTCCGGGGCACGCCGACGAGGGGCGAGTCGGCGGGTACCGGGGGAGACTGGACCCATGACGACGACGCTGACCCGCTGGTCGCACGCCTGCATCCGCCTCGACCGTGGCTCCGACGTGCTGGTGATCGACCCCGGCATGTTCACCGACCACGTTGCCGCGCTGGCCGGCTGCGACGCGATCCTGATCACGCACGAGCATGGCGACCACCTCGACGTGGAGGCGGTCGCCGCGGCGGCCGGTCGCGGCGCGCAGGTCTGGGGTCCGGCAGCTGCCCTCGCGCTGCTGACGGACGCGGGGGTCGCGGACGACGCGCTGCACGCCGTGGTCGGTGGGGACACGATCTCGGCAGGCGGCTTCGAGGTCGCCGTCGTGGGGGAGTGGCACGAGCAGATTCACCCCGACATCCCGGTGATCGCCAACGTCGGCTACGTCGTCGAACGCGTCCTGCACCCAGGTGACTCCTTCGTCGGGATCGAGCCCGACGCGGTCGACACCCTGCTGGTGCCCCTCGCCGGACCATGGCTCAAGCTCGCGGACGCTGTCGACTTCGTTCGCGCCCTCGCGCCGACTCGCGCCGTGATCATCCACGACGCGCACCTGTCCGAGCCGGGCGTCCAGCTCTCGTCGATGCTGGTCGCACGCCTCGGGGGAGCGGGAGACCCCGTCAACCTCGCCCCTGGCGAGTCCATCGAGCTGTGAGGAGCACACCATGAGCGAGTCCCACCCCACCCCGCACGAGATCCCCGAGCTCGAGTTCGACGAGACGGTCCCGCCCCGCCCGGAGGAGGAGATCGCCGACGTCGCACGCGCCGAGCCCGATCCGGAGGGACACGGCGCCGCGTCCTGACCTGCGCAGGTGTCCGGATACGGCATTCTGTCCTCGTGCTGATCAGACGCGTGGAGGAAGACGACTGGGCCCTGGTCCGGGACGTACGGCTGCGCGCCCTCCGGGAGGACCCGAGCGTGTTCGGCTCGTCGATCGCCCGCGAGGAGATGTTCAAGGAGTCGCACTGGCGCATGCGCGTGCGCACCGTGAGCACGTGGGTGGCCCTGGACAGCACGGGGACGCCGCGCGGCATCGTCTCGATGCTGCTCGAGCCCGGCTCTCCCGCCGACGACCGGCACGTCGTCGCCCTGTGGGTCGCTCCCGAGGTGCGGCGCCAGGGGATCGGCTGGCGGCTGCTCGACACCGTCCGGCTCGCGGCGATCGACGAGGAAGCCCGCACGGTCTCGCTGTGGATGGTCGACGACAACCACGCGGCCGGGGACCTGTACGTCCGCGCCGGGTTCGCGCGGACGGGGGAGCGGCACGAGCTGCAGCGCGACCCCGAGCGGATCGAGGAGCGTTACGTCCTGACGCTGCGCTGATCGCTGGACAGCGCCGGGCCGACGCGCGAGCATGCGGACCATGAGATCGCGCATGCCTGGCATGTGGTGGGGGACAGCCATCGAGGCTCCGGACCCGTCCGCGCTCGCGCGGTTCTACTCCGAGCTCGTCGGCTGGCCCATCGGGCACGAGGAGCCGGGCACGGCGATCCTCGCCGCACCCGGCGGTGCCACGTACGTCGTCTTCCAGCAGGCGACCGACTACCGCCGGCCGGTCTGGCCGCCCGTCGAGGGTGAGCAGCGGCCGATGATGCACTTCGACTTCCAGGTCGGCGACCTGGACTCCGCGGTCTCCGAGGCGGTCGGTCTCGGTGCGACGCTCGCCGACCACCAGCCGCAGGAGAACGTGCGCGTGCTGCTCGACCCGGCCGGCCACCCGTTCTGCCTCTGCCGGGACGACGGCTGACGATCCTCGCGTCAGTGCGCCACGAGGACACGCACCTGCTCGCGGATCCGGGCGACGAGAGTCTCCACGTCGGGCTCGTCGCTGGTGGACAGCTCGACGAACATGACGGCAGAGATGACGTGGGCGAGCCTGCCCGCGTCGGCCGACGCAGGATCATGCCGCGTCAGGCACGCCGCGACGGCTGCTTCCGTCCTGGCCACGATCTCGAGCGCGGCCGCACGCTGCGGGTCGGCGGGGTCGCCGAACGCCATCTCGCGCAGATAGGTGCGGCCGTTGTCGACCTGCACGCGGTTGCAGGCCACGACCGGCCGCAGGATCGCCATGACAGCGTCGAGGCCGGTGGTCGCGATCTCGGCGTCGGCCATACCCAGCGCGAGTGCGTCGGCGTAGTGCGCGTTCTGCACGAGCAGGAGCAGCTCGCCCTTGCTCCGCACGTACAGGAAGAGCGTGCCCGCGCCGATGTCTGCGGCCTCGGCGATCTGCTGCGTCGTCACGTCGTCGACCCCGTGCTCGGCGAACAGCGTGCTGGCCGCGGCGGTGATGCGGTCAAGCTTGGCCTGCTTGTTCCGCTCGCGACGGCTGGGCTCCACCGCGGGGTGGGTCATCGTGCGGCCTCCAGGGTGCTGTGCGACGTCGTCACTCATAGTGTCCCGCGAGTCACTCTCGGGCCGTCACGACCTTTCCGACGAGTCCGCCACGCTCCAGGGCGGCCATCGCCTCGGGCGTCTCGGCGAAGGGGACGGTCAGCCCGACCACCGGCTGGATGACCCCAGCGTCGACGAGATCGGCGATCGCGGCGAGCTGCCGCCCGTCGGCACGCATGAAGAGGAACTCGTAGTCGACCCCGAGGCGCCGCGCCTGTCGGCGGATCTTGGCACTGAGAGCACCGACACCCAGCCTGACGGGCAGGGGGAGTCCGGCCGCACGAGCGAACTCCGGGGTCGGCGGCCCCGAGATGCCGATCGCCTTGCCGCCCGGCCGCAGCACGCGCAACGACCTCTCGAGGTTCTCGCCGCCCAGGCTGTCCAGCACGAGGTCGTAGCCGCTGACCGCCTGCACGAAGTCCTGGGTGCGGTGGTCGACGACGAGGTCGGCGCCCAGCCGGCGCACGAGGTCGGCGTTCTTCGCGCTCGCCGTGGTGGCGACCGTCGCACCGAGGTGGTGGGCGAGCTGGATCGCGACCGATCCGACCCCGCCGGCGCCGGCGTGGATCAGGACTCGGCTGCCAGCGCCGACGCCACCTCGTTCGACGAGCGCCTGCCACGCGGTCAGCGTGACCAGCGGGAGCGAGGCGGCCTGGCCAACATCGATCGAGGTCGGCGCGGCAGCGAGGTCGTCCTCGTGGACCGCGATGCGCTCGGAGAACGTACCGATCCGGCCGTCGCGAGGGCGGCCGTAGACACGGTCACCGACGGCGAATCTCCGGACCAGCTCGCCGACCGCCGTCACGGTGCCGGCGAGGTCGTGGCCGAGGGTCAGGGGGAGCGGGTAGCGCAGGACCTGCTTGAACTCGCCGGCAGCGATCTTCACGTCGAGCTGGTTGATGCTGGCCGCGGCCACCTCCACGAGCACGTCGTGAGGGCCGACCTCGGGTTCGGGTCGCTCGACCTCGTGGACGCGACTGCCGTAGGCGTCGACGGCGAACGCCCTCATGACCGTGCCGCCCGTGCGAGCTGAGGGTATGCGACAGCGATGGGTGCGCTCAGCGTTGCCTTGGCCGTCACCGACTTCTCGTCGGCCAGGACCTCGTACTCGTCGCCCTCCACGGCGTCGAGCACGGCGCCCACGAGGTCTGCCGGGTCGACCTTGGGCCCGGCAGCGTGCCGCGCCATGGCCGTGTCGACGTAGCCGACGTGCACGCCGACGACGAGGACGCCGGCCGGGTCGAGCTCCAGCCGGAGGGAGTTGGTCGCCGACCACAGCGCGGCCTTCGTGGCGCTGTAGATGCCGCCGACCGCGTACCAGCTCAGGGCGGAGTGGATGTCGATGAGCACGGCGTTCGACGCCTGGCGCAAGATCGGGGCGAACGCACGTGCCAGGAACAGCGGCCCGAGGAAGTTGACCTCGACGTTGGCGCGGATCTCGGCGTCGGTGTGCTCCAGGATCGCGGGGGAGTGGACCGACGCTCCCGCGTTGTTCGCCAGGACCGTGACGTCGGCTGCAGCACGCGTCGCCGCCCGAATCGAGTCCGCGTCGGTGACGTCCAGGATGAGGGGCACGATGCGCGGGTCGTCCCAGGCACGCGGCTGGCGTGCTGACGCGTACACCTTGCTCGCGCCACGGGCGAGACTCTGGTGGACCAGCTGCGTGCCGATCCCGCCGTTGGCGCCTGTGACGAGGACGACGGCGCCGTCAAGTGTGGGCATGCGGAGCTCCTAGGCTCGAGGTGAGGGCGACTCGGCACAGCTGGGACGACCTCTTGGAGAAACTGACACTACTCAGAACTGAGGGCAGTCGGGATAAATTCCTCGTACTACAGCGCTCTCACAGGCATGGGCGGGCGCGGCGCCCCTGGCACGATCGAGCGATGTCCCTGATCTGCCCAGGCGATCGCCTGGAGACCGACCGTCTCGTCCTTCGGGCCCGGAGCTCCGACGAGGCCGCCGTCTACCGCCAGCTGTGGACGGAGCGGGACCCGCGAGTGCCTGCCCATCGGCGCGTCGATGCCGATGGGCGGCCCACCGTCGAGGAGATCGCTGCTCGTATCGACGCCGAGGCCGGTAACCCAGGGCCGCGCCTGTTGGCGGTGGAGCGGAAGGACGTCGGAGACGTCATCGGGTACTGCGGGCTCACCAACCGCAGCGATGGCCCGTCGGACGAGCCCGAGCTGGCCTACGAGCTCCTGCGCGCCGTGCACGGCACTGGATACGCGACCGAGGCAGCGGCGGCAGTCGTCGCGTGGGCGGACGCGGCAGGCGTCGCGCGGCTGTGGGCCGGGGTCTGGGACTGGAACGTGGCGTCCCGACGCGTCCTGGCCAAGCTCGGGTTCCGTGAGACGGGGCAGGTCGAGCGGAAGTCGGTTCACGGCCTGAGCCTGTTGACCGTCCGGGAGCGGTGATCCGTGGCCGGGGAGTCGCGGACACGGGCCGCTGATCGCCGTAGTGACATAATGTGCATTATCGGCGGTGCGCTGACCTGCCGAACTGCGGGTGACCCGAAGCGCGACCTGCACTACAGCCGCCAACCGAGCTGCCGCTCGCGCTGGCTCAACGCGACTGCGAGTCCTCAGGAGGTCGACGTGCTTGCGGCCGTGTGCCGTCCGTCGACCCCGTGCCGAGCGAGTCGGTCCAGCAGCGCCCCGTGGCCGTCGCCGACCGCCCAATGGACCGCGGTCATGCCCGCCGTGCGCGCGGCCTCGACGTTGGCCAACGTGTCGTCGACGAACAGGATCGACGCGGGCGATGCGCAGATGCGCCGGGATGCCTCGACGAAGAACCTCGTGTCAGGCTTGACGACGCCGAGGTCGTAGGAATAGCAGCTCACGTCGAACACCGCGTCGTACCCAAGGGCCGTGCGCATGTGCTCCCCTCGTTCGCGCTCCTGGTTCGTCCCGAGGTGGACGCCGTACCCGTTGCGGCGCAGCGCTTCGATGATCTCGAAGGATGCCGGGACGCGTTCGATCCGGAGCCAGACGTCGGCATACACCTGCTCCGTCGGCGCCGTCACCCCGAACTCGCCGAGGATGGCCTCGAGGAACGGCAGGTACGCACCCCCTGCGCCGGCGAGCAGCGGCTTCTCGGACTTCCACGCGCGGTGCAGCAGCTCGCGAGCACGATCCCCGACGTACGGTTCCATGGCGCCGTACCAGCCCACGTCGGGCTCGAGCTGGAGCACGCCGTCGGCGTCGAAGAGCACGTGCCGGATTGCCGACGCCGCGACCGCCCGCTTGGAACCCGCCGTGGTCGGCGTCTGCACGAGATCGTTGGGCAACGGCGTCGGGTCCCGGCGCTCGGGCGGGATCACGCCGACCTGGAACGCGTCCTCGTAGACGACGGCACCGGGCTCACTGGTGCGGACGACGTCGAAGGGGACGCCGTGAGCGCGCAGGCTGGCGCAGAGCTGGTCAACACCCTCCTGCATCGCCTCGGGGACCGGCGTCTTGAACCACGTGATCGCGCCGATGGTGTTGCCGTCGGCGTAGAAGTCGGGGTTCGGCAGGTGCTCGATGAACCAGTCCTCGACATCGATGTACGTCGCCTCCTGCGATGCCGACAGGACCCCGGCGCGCCGCAGGTGGTCGACGGCGACGAACACACCCACCTCGACGCCGAGACGTCCGCGGTAGGTCGCCTGGACACGGAGGAACACCTGAGACGCGGTCACGAGCGTGATCGTCGCAGATCGAGACGCACGTCCGCTTCTCATCCGCAGGTCGTCGGCCGCGACGTGAGACCTCCCTCGCATGCTGCCAGTCGACCCGATGGCCAACTCGCGCCTCCCGAGCGCGCACACCTATGAGTTCGCCGACGTGGCCAGTCGTCGTGGTGCCCCGGTCGTTCACGGTCAAGGCCTAGACGCTGCGGCACCAGATCGTGTCAGATGGCCCGAGTAAAGGAATCCGTGTGGCCCTCCGAGTGTCGGTGGGACCGGACGCCGTCACCACGTTCGGAGGTCCAGTGCTCCTGGGTGCGAGTGAGGCCTCGCTGATCGACTGCGCACGCAGGTGGTAAACCAGTACCTGGCCGCTGTGGCAGGGCTCGTGATCAGCGTCATTGCCGTCATCGTCGGCATGATCGTGATTATCGCGCTGGGCTCGCATGCCCAGGTGTGGTCATTGCTCATCGTCGGGGCCATCGCGTGCGTGGCGGGCCTGACGGGAGCCGCGCTTGTCCGCCGACGCTCTGGGCCGCGGGGGTTGGTACCTCCGGAGGACGCACCTTGACCAGTGATTCCATGGTCCTAGGGTGACCTGATGGAGATCGCGACGCTGCGACGGGCCTCGGTGGGCGACTGCGAGGCGATCGGCCGGTTCCAGACGCGATGCTGGGAGCAGACGTACCGTGGCATCGTTGCGGACGCGTACCTGGACGCGTACCTGGACGCGACGACGTGGCAGACGCGCAGCGCACGATGGCGCGACCGGATCGTCAGCGGAGTTCGCGACGTGTGGGTCGCCCACCGCGCCGGTGAGCTCGTCGGCATCGTGAGCGCCGCCGTGACGTGTTCAGAACGGGCGGATCTTCCGGCACGGGAGCTCGCGTCGATCTACCTCGACGAGGCAGAGCACGGCACAGGTCTGGCCGCGCGGCTCCTGGACGCCGCGATCGGTGCCGAGCCGGCTCACCTGTGGGTGTTCTCGTCCAATAGCCGGGCGCAGAGGTTCTACGCGAAGCATGGCTTCGTGGCCACGACCGAGAGCCAGGTCGACCCAGGCACGGGTGTCGACGAGGTGCGGTGGGTCCGGACCTGACCTCGTTCCCCCACGTCCCCGCATCCCCTTCGGCGTAGGTTCAGGACCCCGGTACGGATGCACGACGAGGAGGCGGCATGGCTGACGACCAACGGACCGGAGACCTGCGCGGCGCGCGGTTCGTCGGTGCGAACCTCACCGGCGCGCGGTTCGTCGGCAGCGACCTGACCGGCGTCGTGATGCGCGGGGTCGACGCGGGCGGCGCCGACATCGACGCGCCCTGGCTGCCCGACGCCGAGTCCTTCCTGGTCAACGGGGTGAACGTCATCCCCTACGTGGAGGCCAAGCTCGACCGCCGGTTCCCGGGTCGCTCTCTCCGCCGAGCACCGGACCCGGATGGGCTGCGGGCCGCGTGGGCCGCGCTCGAGGCCACCTGGGAGGCGACCGCCGCGCGGGCGGCAGCGATGCCGGACGGCACGGTCGACGAGCAGGTCGACGGAGAGTGGTCCTTCGCCCAGACGCTCCGGCACCTGGTCCTGGCCACGGACACGTGGCTGCGGCGGGCGGTCCTCGGGGTCGAGCAGCCGTTCCACCCCCTGGGGCTTGCCAACGGGGGGGCCGCGGATGACGGGTTGGACATGTCGCTGTTCGTCGCTGAACAGCCGACCTACGCCGACGTGCTCGAGGCGCGGGCCGGTCGCGTCGCGTTGGTCCGTGACTTCATCGCCACCGTCACCGAGGACGAGCTGGCCGTCGTGCACCAGAACCCCTGGGCGCCGCAGTACCCCGAGTCGACGCTTTCCTGCCTGCACGTGATCCTCGAGGAGGAGTGGGAGCACCACCGCTACGCGGTGCGTGACCTCGACGCCCTCGCCGCGAGAGGCGTCAGCTCGCCGCCTGCGTGACCAGCGCGACGAGCTTCTTCTCGTCGGCCGCCGTCAGCTTCGTCAGCGCGTACGCGGACGGCCACATCGAGCCGTCGTCGAGGTTGGCGGTGTCGTTGAATCCGAGGGTCGAGTACCGAGCCTTGAACTTCGAGGCCGGCTGGAAGAACACGACCACCTTGCCTTCCTTGGCGTAGGCAGGCATGCCGTACCAGGTGCGCGGCGTCAGGTCGGGTGCGGCCTCCGTGATCAGCGTGTGGATCCGGTCGGCCAGCTCGCGGTCCTCGTCGGGCATCTCGGCGATCTTGGCGCGGACCTCGGCGTCGCCGTCGGTCTTCTTGCCGCTCGCGGTGCGCGCGGCCTTCACCTCGGCGGCGCGCTCCTTCATCGCGGCGCGCTCCTCGTCGGTGAACGCGGCGGCGGTCTTGGTGCCGTCCTTGGTCGTCGTCATGGCGGGTCCCCTCATCTGGTCGTCGTCGAGAACGACCGTAGCGACCGGCAGATGCGTCCGCTTCTTCGATCCTGACCGATCTCAGGGCACCAGGACGAGCCGTTGACCGGGACGCGTCGGCGTGGTCCACGCGCGCTCGACCTCGGCGAGCGGCACGGGCAGCGCGTCGATCGTGAGCTCGTCGGAGGCGACGAGCGCGGCCAGCGCCGGCAGCTCGGCGACGATCCCGGCCGTGGTGACCGAGCCCTGGCCGCTGCCGAGGATGCTCAGGTTCGCCGCGCGCAGCAGGAAGGACGGCAGGGCGATCTCGGATCCCGCCATCGACCCGATCTGTACCCACGCGAGCGGCCTGGACCGGTCCGTCCTGGCCATCAGGACAGCCTTCATGGCCTGCTCGGTGGGCTGGCCCCAGAGGTAGTCGACGACGACGTCGACGTCGCCGGCGACCCGCCCGAGACGGTCCGCGACCCCGTCGCCATCCAGGGAGACGACCTCGTCGGCCCCGAGCGAGGCGACGAGGTCGAGCCGCTGCGCGTCCCGGCCCGCGCCGATCACGCGCGAGGCGCCCAGGTGCCGCGCGATCTGGACCGCGAGCTGACCGGCATTGCCCGTCGCGCCCAGCACCAGCACCGATCCCCCGGGCTGCAGATCGACACGGCGGCGCAGAGCGACCCACGACGACATGCCGGGGTTCATCGCCGCGGCGACCGTGACCGGGTCCGCGTCGACGGGCAGCGTGATCGCGCGACGTCGATCGACGAGCGCCTGCTCGGCCATCGTGCCGGGCGCGTCGTCCGACGCGACGAAGTACACGAGGTCACCCTCGGGCGTGCGGCCGACGCCGTCGACGCCCGGGACCATCGGCAGCGTCCCGTCCGACGTGTAGTGCGTGCCGTCCGCGCCGGACCGGACCCGCGGGTGCAGACCGGCGGCCAGGACGTCGACGACGACCTCGTCCGGCGTCCGGGCCACGGGCGCCTCGCGCACGTCGTAGCGCGGGAGCTCGTCGAACGAGTGGACGACTGCTGCGTGCATGGCGTTCTCCTCCCCCGCACTCGTCGGGGTGCGGGTCATCAGTAGTACGTATTACAAACTATATACGTGCATAGTTCGTGTCACGTACTACGTCCCGTAGGGTTGCTCCATGAGCACCGATCCCACCGTCGACTCGCTCGTGCAGCTGTCGTTCGCCGTCCAACGAATCCTGGCGTCCGTGGGCGCCGAGCGCGAGCTGTCCGTCGTGCAGATGCGGCTGCTGGGCATCGTGCGTGACCGCAGGATCGGGATGGCCGAGCTCGGGCTGCACCTCGGGCTCGACAAGTCGTCGGTCACCGGGTTGGTCACGCGCGCCGAGCGCCGCGGCCTGGTGCAGCGCTCCCCCTCCCCCGACGACGGCCGCGCGGTGCTGGTGACCCTCACTCCCCTGGGTCGCGACTGGACCGAGCAGGGCGCGGCGGAGGTCGCCGTCGCGGTCGGCGAGCTCACCGCGCACCTAGGCGCCGACCAGCGGGCACTCCTGACGTCCCTCGCGGCGTCGGTCGTCAGCGGCCCAGCCACTCCTCGATGACCGGGATCACCGCCCGGAGATCACCGCCGACGACCGTGCGGTGGGCGGCAGCGCTCGCGGCGACGTTGGCGTTGAACCCGACGGCCAGGCCGACGGCGCCGAACAGCGGGACGTCGGAGCGGCCGTCGCCGACCGCCACGCAGTCAGCCAGCGGGATGCCCGCGGCGGCGGCGGCGCGGCGCGCGTGCTCGAGCTTGCCGTGCTCGTCGATCGAGAGCTCGACCTCGCCGGTGTAGCGGCCGTCGACCTGGGCGACCCGCGCTCCGTTGGCGTGAAGGAAGCCGAACCGGTCGCAGAGCTCGTCGCCGACGGCCTGCCAGGCGAGCGTCGCCAGGACGGGCTGCAGGTCGTGCTCGACGCACCAGGCCACGGTCTCGGCGATGCCGTCGACGAGCGGGAGGTCGGCGAGCCACGCGCGCACCTGCGCGACCGGCGACCCCGCCCACCGGATCGCGTCGAGCCGCTCCACCGCGGGCCCGGACATCAGGCCGCGGTCCCAGAGGTCCTCGGCCTCGAGGAGCTCGGCGGCATGCCCCAGCCGGCGGGCGATGTGCACGGCACTCGAGGCGACGCCCGGGATCAGCGTCCCGTCCACGTCGAAGAAGACGATGCCAGTCGTCACACGTGCCCCCTGTCGGTCGCGTCACATCGTGGCGCATCGGCAAGGATCGAGGAAGCCGCAGGCCACCGCGCACGTTGACCAGGGTGGATCGATCGACGGAGGACCACACGCATGCCCGACTACGGCCACACCCTCAGCTTCGGCGCCTTCCTGACGCCCCAGGCCGCCGACCCGCAGCGCGTGGTCGCGCTCGCGCAGGCCGGCGAGCGGCACGGGCTGGACCTGGTGACGTTCCAGGACCACCCGTACCAGCCGACGTTCCTCGACACGTGGACCCTGATGTCCTGGGTCGCCGCCTCGACGCAGCGCGTGCAGCTCGCGGGCAACGTCCTCAACCTCCCGCTGCGGCCCCCGGCCGTGCTGGCGAAGGCCGCCGCGAGCCTGGACCTGCTCTCGGGTGGCCGGGTGGCGCTCGGGCTGGGGTCCGGGGCGTTCTGGGACGCGATCGTCGCGATGGGCGCCCCCCGGATGACGCCGGGCCAGGCGGTCACCGCGCTCGACGAGGGCATCGACGTGATCCGCGGCCTCTGGGACACCGACACCCGTGGCGTGCTGCGCGCCGGCGGCGGGTACCACGCGGTCGACGGGGCGAAGCGCGGACCGGCCCCGGCGCACGACATCCCGATCTGGCTCGGCGCGTACAAGCCGCGCATGCTCGGCCTCGTCGGGCGCAAGGCCGACGGCTGGCTGCCGAGCCTCGGCTACCTGCAGCCCGGCGACCTCGCGGCGGGCAACGCCCGCATCGACGAGGCGGCGACCGAGGCGGGGCGGGACCCGCGCGAGATCCGCCGCCTGCTCAACCTCGGCGGCATCACGGCCTCGAGCATCGACGACTGGGTCGACGAGCTGCTGCCGATGGTCCTCGAGGACGGGATCTCCACGCTGATCCTGGGCAGCGACGACGAGCGCGCACTGGCGCTGTTCGGCGAGGAGCTCGCCCCCGCGCTGCGCGAGGCCGTCGCCTCCGAGCGGCGGGCCGACGGGACGACGACGGGTGCGGTGCGCTCGGCGGCCTCGCTCGCCCGCCGGGTCCCCGGGATCGACTACGACGCGATCCCGGCCGCGCTCGCGGACCTCGTCGTCGAGCCCGGTGACCGCGGGTACGGAGCCGTGCGCTCCACGTACATCTGGGCGGGCTCTCCCGGCCTGGTCGTCCAGCCGCGCGACGCCGTCGGCGTGTCCCAGGCCCTGCAGTTCGCGCGGACGCAGGACGTGCCGTTCGCGGTCCGGTCCGGCGGGCACGGGATCGCCGGCCGGTCGACGAACGACGGCGGCATCGTCATCGACCTCGGCGCCCTGGACCAGGTCGAGGTCCTCGACGCCGACCGCCGGCTGGTGCGGCTCGGTGCCGGCGCCCACTGGGGCGACGTGGCGGAGACGCTGTCACCCCTGGGCATGGCGATCAGCTCCGGCGACTACGGAGACGTCGGCGTGGGCGGCCTCGTCGTCGCGGGCGGCCAAGGGCTGCTCGGGCGCTCGTACGGGCTCACGCTCGACCACGTGGTCGCCGCCGAGGTCGTCCTCGCCGACGGCTCCGTCGTCCGCGCATCGGCCGACGAGCACCCCGACCTGTTGTGGGCCGTGCGCGGCGCCGGCGCCGCGGTGGGCATCGTGACGTCCGTCGACGTCGAGGCGGCCGCGCTGGGCGACGTGGTGCTGGCGACCTTCGTCTACGACGCCACCGACACCGCGGCCCTTCTGGTCGCCTGGGCGGAGCAGGTCGAGCGCTCCCCGTGGGAGCTGACCAGCTTCCTCACCGTGGTGCCCGCTCGGCGGGACCAGCCCGCGATCGCCCACGCGATGACCGTGTGGGCGGGTGACGACGCGGAGGCCGCCGTCGCGGCGCTCGAGCCGTTCATGGCGGTCGGCCCGGTGCTCCAGCAGCAGGCGAACCTCCTGCCCTACTCCGGAGTCATCCAGGCCCACCACGGGCGGCACGACGGCGGAGCCCCGCCGAACATGCGGGGCGGGCTCGTCGAGCACGTGACGCCGCGTGTCGCGGGCGTCCTGGCGGACCTGGTCGCCGCGCACGAGTCCCCCATGATGCAGCTGCGCGCGGTGGGAGGCGCCGTCAACGCGACGCCTGCCGAGGCGACGGCCTACGCGCACCGGACGCAGAACTTCTCGCTGTCCGCGATGACGACCGCCTCCGGTCGGGCTGCGCTGGACCGCCGGTGGGACCAGCTGTCCGAGGAGGTCACCGGCGTCTACCGCAGCTTCGACCTGGCCGACGACAGGCTCGAGCGGGCGTACCCGCCCGCGACGCTGGCCCGGCTGCGGGCGATCGCCGCGACCTACGACCCCGACGCGATCTTCGGGCACGACCTTCCCCTCACGGCGCCCCGCTGACCCGTGCCACGATGGCAGGCATGAGCCACGACGACGTCGCCCCGATCATCGCTCGCGTCGAGGCCGAGGAGCGCGAGCTCGAGTTCTCGACCTTCACGAACGACGACGCCTGGCAGCTCGGGTGCGTCCTGGTCGAGCTGGCCATCGCGCGCGACCTGCCGGTCACCGTGGACGTCCGCCGTGGCACGCAGCAGCTCTTCCACGCCGCGCGGCCCGGGACGGTCGCCGACAACGACTCGTGGATCGAGCGCAAGGTCAGGGTCGTCGAGCGTTTCGGCGCCTCGTCCTACCTGGTCGGACTGCGCGCGCGGGCGCGCGGGACCACGTTCAACGAGCAGCACGACCTCCCGCTGCAGCAGTTCGCGGCGCACGGCGGGGCGTTCCCCGTGCGGGTGCGGGGCGTCGGGGTCGTCGGCGTCGTGACCGTCTCCGGCCTGCCCCAGGCCGACGACCACGCACTGGTCGTCGAGGCGGTGCGGGCCTTCCTGGCCTGACGTCGAGCCGACCACAGCCCCGCTCCCCCGAGGGCCCGCCCACAGAAGCGGCGCGCGGCCACCCACGGGGACGGCGGCCGGCCCACGCTGACGTGCATGACGAGCGCAGCGCACGACGCCTGGCCGGACTGGGCCGACGACGAGGACGAGGACGACTGGCCGTACGGCCTCGACGGGTACGAGCACGACGGGCAGGACGACGACCTGCCCTCGACGCCGGGCACGCCGCTGACGAGCGCCGCCGACGTGCTGGACTTCCTGCTCCCGCTGATCGGGCCCGAGCGCGCCGGACCGATGGCCCTGTGGTGCGCGCTCGTCGACGAGGCCGACTGGACGCTGCCGGTCGTCCTGCCGATCGCCGACACGCCCGTGCGACCGGACAGCGCACTGGTCGCGGCACTCCTGCGCCACCTGCGCGACGTGCTGCTCGACGTCTTCGACGCGCCCGACGGCGGGCTCGTGCTCGCCGTCGTGCGGCGCTCGGGTGGCGACCGCGGTGACGTGGAGATGGCCTGGGCGGCCGCCCTCGAGAGAGCGGCCGCCCAGCTGGACCTGCGGGTGCGCGCGATCGCCGCCGTGGGTCGCGACCGCGCGCGGGTCCTGCGGTGGTGAGCCGGTCAGGCCGGCGCGACCTCGTCGAGCTCGGCGAGCTGGTCGAGGCTCGGCTCCCACAGGATCGACGCGACGTTCGCCTGCAGCTGCTCGGGCGTGCGCGCGCCGGCGATCACCGAGCCGACGGCCGGCTGGGCCGCGAGGCCGCCGAGCGCGAGCGTGGCCAGGTCGACGTCCCAGTCGGCAGCGAGAGCAGCCAGCGCCTCGATCCGGTCGAACTCGGCGTTCGCGAGCCGGTCGGGCAGCAGGGTCAGGCGCGAGCCCTCGGGCGCGGCCTCGCCGCGGCGGTATTTCCCGGTGAGCAGGCCAGACGCGAGCGGGACGAACGGAAGGATGCCGACCCCGGCGCTCTCCGCGGCGGGCACGAGCTCACGCTCGGCGCTGCGGTCGAGCAGGTTGTAGCGGTTCTGCGCGGACACGAACGGGGTCAGTGCGCCGGTCCGTGCGGTCCAGTCGGCCTCGGTGAGCTGCCACGCGGCGAAGTTGGACGAGCCGAGGTAGCGGACCTTGCCCTCCAGCACGAGCTCGTGCAGCGCGGCGAGCGTCTCCTCGATCGGCGTCAGAGGGTCGGGCATGTGCAGCTGGTAGAGGTCGATGTAGTCCGTGCCGAGGCGGCTCAGCGAGGACTCGACGGCGCGCCGGACGTAGCGGCGCGAGCCACGCGCGCCCCAGTCGGGGCCGTTGAGCCCGCGGACGTCCGCGCCGAACTTGGTGGCCACGAGCACGTCGTCCCGGCGTGCACCCAGCGCGGCGCCGAGCAGCTGCTCGCTCTGGCCGGGCTCACCGCCGTACACGTCGGCCGTGTCGAAGAAGGTCACACCGGCGTCGAGCGCCGCGTGGACCAGCGGGGCGACCAGCTCGGGCGCCAGGGTGTGGCCGAACGTGTTGCACCCGAGCCCGGCGGTCGATACGGTCAGGCCGCTGTCACCGAGGCGGCGGTAGGTCATCGTGGGAAGAATCACCCTCGAACCCTAAGCCTCCGCGGCCCTCCCGAGGTGCGTTCACGAAGCCTTCACGTCAGGCTGGAACACTAGGACGTCGCGCACCGTTGACATCGGTGGCAGTACTCACTCTCGACGGCCGTAACCCGGCACGGAGGTCCCCAGATGGCGAACAGGTCCCTGCGCGGCATGCGCATCGGGTCCCAGAGCATGGAGTCGGAGGAGGGCGTCGACTTCGCCCCCCGTCTCCAGGCCCACTACGACTGCCCCAACGGGCACACGATCATCCTGCCGTTCTCGGTCGAGGCCGACGTCCCGGTGGTGTGGGAGTGCCGTTGCGGCACGGAGGCGCTGCTCCGCGACGCGTCCCGCCCCGAGGCGAAGGCCGGCAAGCCGCCGCGCACGCACTGGGACATGCTGCTCGAGCGCCGCACGATCGGCGAGCTCCAGGAGCTTCTCGACGAGCGTCTCGACCTGCTCCGGTCGGGCAAGCTTCGCCGCTCCGCCTGACCCCTGTGTCACAACCGGCGCTCAGCGCCGGCGCACGACCCCACGGAACGCTCCCGCCACCTGGCGGGAGCGTTCTGCTATCCCCCACCGGGTGACCGAGACCAGCGCCTCGACGATGATGGCGCGCGTCATCTTCGAGGCCCCGACCTCGCGCTCGACGAACGTGATCGGCACCTCGATCACGCGCGCACCCGCCCGGACCGCGCGCCACGACATGTCCACCTGGAAGCAGTACCCCTGCGACTGGACCTCGCCGAGCGGCAGCGATGCGAGCAGCGGCGCTCGGTAGGCGCGGAACCCCCCGGTCGCGTCCCGCAGCGGGATGCCGAGCATGAGCCGGGTGTAGGTGTTCGCCCCGCGCGAGAGCACCTCGCGGTTGCGGGGCCAGTTCACGACCGAGCCGCCCGGCACCCAGCGCGAGCCGAGCACGAGGTCGGCGTCGTCGAGGGCCGCCAGCAGCAGCGGCAGGTCCTGCGCGCGGTGCGAGCCGTCCGCGTCCATCTCGCAGACGACGTCGTAGCCGCGTTCGAGCGCCCAGCGGAAGCCCGCGACGTACGCGGTGCCGAGCCCGAGCTTGCCGGAGCGGTGCAGCACGTGGATCTCGCGCGGGGCGGTGTCCGCCGCAGCGATCTCCTCGACGAGGGCGCCGGTGCCGTCGGGCGAGCCGTCGTCGACGACGAGGACGTGCGCGTCCGGGACGTGCTCGGCCAGGCGTGCGAGCGCCCCGGGGATCGACTCGTGCTCGTTGTACGTCGGGACGACGACCAGCGTGGTCATGCGGCGGCCGGCCGGTCGGCACGGCGGGTCCGCGAGGCGCCGACCGCCCCGGCGACCACGGTGGCGATCGCGAGCCCGTCGACGATCCACGCCGGCCAGCTGCCCAGGCGGGTCGCGGGCGTCAGGGTGTCCCGCAGCGGCACGTTCGCGACCATCTGCTCGGCGGTGAACAGGCCCGTCTGCTGAGCGACGGTCCCGTTCGGCGCGATCACGGCGCTGACCCCGACGGTCGAGATCTGGACGGTCGCGCGGCCGTGCTCGATCGCGCGGATGCGCGACATGGCCAGCTGCTGCGTCGACTCGTCGGACATGCCGAACGTCGCGTTGTTCGTCTGGACCACCAGCACCTCTCCCCCGGCGCGGACCGTGTCGCGCACCAGTGCGTCGTAGGCGACCTCGAAGCAGATGACGTCGCCGATGCCGACAGTGCGTCCGAGTCGCGCCGACTCCAGCGGGATGTAGCCGGGTCGGTCACCCGGGATCATGTCACGGGTCACGAGGTCGACGGCCGAGGAGAAGATCCGCGCGACCGAGCGCATCGGGATGTACTCCGCGAACGGCGCGGGGTGCTGCTTGGAGTAGGTCGCGACGACACCTCGTCCGGGCTCCCACAGGACGGCGGTGTTGTACCGGCCGCCGCTCTCGGGGTACTGGACGGTGCCGACCAGCATCGGGGCGTCCACGGCCTTCGCGGCGTCGTCGATGAGCTTCGCAGCGCCCGCGTCGACCTGCGGGTCGATGTCCGTGCCGTTCTCGGGCCAGAGCACGACATCGAGGTCGCCGGGCTCCACCTGGTCCAGGAGCTTGTACGTGCCGGCGACGTGGTTGTCGAGCACGGCCTCGCGCTGGCCGAACGCGTCGAGCCCCTGGCCCGGCACGTTGCCCTGCACGGCACCGACGCGCAGCGTGCCGGTCTCGGCCTGCGTGGGGAGCGGCACGGCCAGCCCGAGGAGGACGAACGCGATCGCCGCGCCGAGGCAGCCCGCGGTCCGCAGCACGTGCAGCCGGCGTGCCGCGAGGACCGCCTGGGCCAGCAGGACGCCGACGGCGACCACCAGCGCGCTCACGAGCGGCACGCCGCCCCACGACGCGAACGCAGCGGTCGGCGAGTCCGCCTGCGAGAACGCGAGACGGCCCCAGGGGAAGCCGCCGAAGGGCCAGAAGGTGCGCAGCTCCTCGGTCGCGACCCACAGGAGGGTGAACACGAGCACCTGCCACGGCCCGGAGCGCCACACCGCCGCGCCGCGCCGAGCCCAGGCCCAGCCGGCACCGAAGAGCGCGAGGTACAGCGACTCGGTGACGCTCAGCGCGAACCACGGCACCATCCCGACCGCGTCGCCGGTCCACACGATCAGCGGTGTGAAGAACGTCAGCCCGAAGACGACGCCCACCAGGGCGTTCCAGCGTGCGCTGTCGCGGCGCATCGCGAGGAAGAGCAGGGCGACGCCGACGAAGGCCATCCCCCACCAGCCGGGCGAGGGGAACGCGAGCCGCGTGGCGTACCCGCCCAGCGCCGCGAGGACGAGAGTCCACCAACGGGCGGGTTCGGCGGCGGGCACGGCGTCAGCGTACGACAGGACGCTGGGCGTCCCGTCCAGGTCAGCAACCCCTCGATCTCGACCGACCGGCCCGCGCGTCCTTCGTACCGGTGCCGCCGAGGCGGACCGTTGTCTACTGAACGCGCGGGCCCGGTCGGAGCCCCGAGATCCACCGCCAGGTCCCTCGCAGGAGGTCCCGGGACGTCGTCGTCAACGGGTCCGCGGTGGTGGGTCATGGGGAAACCTACCGGGATCCCGACACCTGTCAAGGAGCCGTTCCTGCAGGTCGTAGGCCTCTGTGCAGGTCATCGCGTCCGGTTCGTCCGAGTCCGGGCCGTCCGGTTCGGCGTGTCGCCGCGCGTGTCGCGCAAACCCGTCGTCCCGCGCGTCGCCTCGCGGCGCACGATCACCCGTTCAGCCCTGCCTGCCGCGCTCCGACCCGCTCACGCCATGGCGTCGAAGAGGACGACACCGTCCCGGACGGTGCGCAGGCACCGGGGCGGCGTCGCGTCGGCCGACAGGTCGGGCAGCAGCGGGATCCCGGCCCGTGCGTCAGGGCTCCACGCGGACAGCCGGCCGTCGGGTGCCTGCACGACGAGCTCCTCGGCGTCCCAGACCGCGAGGTGGGCCGGCGAGCCGACGCGCAGCTCGCCCACCTGGTCGTGCCCGGCGAGCCGCCAGCCGCCTCGCGACGAGGCCCGGAACGCGGCCCGGGCGCTGATCCGCTGCTCCGGCTCGTGGTGGAAGGCCGCGGCCCGGACCCCTGCCCACGGGTCGAGCGCCGTCACCGGCGAGTCCGAGCCGAACGCGATCGGGACGCCCGCACCGGCGAGGTCGGCGAACGGGTTGAGCGCGGACGCCCTCCCCGCGCCGAGCCGCGTCGCGTACATGCCGCCCACGCCGCCCCAGGCGGCGTCGAACGCCGGCTGGACACTGAGCCGCACCCCCAGGAGCACCAGGGCCGCCAGGGTGCCCGCATCGATCATCTCGGCGTGCTCGAGCCGCAGCCCGGTCCGTGCGAGCGCGGCGGCGCCGTCGACGTCGGCCGCCGCGCGCAGACCGAGCAGCACCTCGTCCATCGCCGCGTCACCGATCACGTGGAAGCCCGACTGCAGGCCGGCGCGGGAGACCGCGGTGATGTGGTTGGCGATCTGCTCGCCCGCCAGGTAGAGGTTCCCGCGCTCGCCCGGGGAGTCGCGGTAGGCCGAGCGCAGGGCCGCGGTCCGCGAGCCGATCGAGCCGTCGACGTTGAGGTCGCCGCCGATGCCGGTCAGGCCGGGGATCGCGGCCAGGACCTCGCGGGCGTCGTCCACCGTGACGCAGAGCTCGCCACGGTAGGCCGCCAGGTGCGGACGGCCGTCGGCGGCGTCGCGCGTCAGCCCGAGCAGCTCGACGAGGCCCGCGCGGGTGTCGATGGACGGCGCGCTGTGCTCGTGGACGGAGACGATGCCCCGGCTCGCCGCGTGCGCGAGGGCCCGCTCGTAGAGCTGGGTGCGGCGGGACGACGAGACGGCCCGGGCCGCCTCGCGGGCCACGTGGTGCGCGTCGCGCTCGACACGGCCGTCGTCGGACCAGCCGTCCGCCCGGTCGGCGCCGGCACCCGTGGCCAGGGAGGTCGAGACGATCGCGGAGTGGACGTCGACGCGCGCGAGGTACACGGGTGCGCCGCCAGCGGCCGCGTCGAGCTCGGCCCGCGTCGGCGCGCGACCCTCGGGCCAGTCGAGCTCGTCCCAGCCGAAGCCGAGGATCGGCAGGTCGTCGGTCCGGGCAGCGGCTGCGCGCGAGACGGCCGCGAGGGCGTCGGCCAGGGACCGCACGCCTCCCGCGGCGGTCAGGTCGATGCTCTCGAGCGCGAGCCCGGTCTCCAGGACGTGCACGTGCGCGTCGACGAAGCCGGGGGTGACGAGCGCGCCGTCGAGGTCGACCACCTGGTCGGCCCGCGCGGCGAACCCGTCGGCGGTGTCGTCGGACCCGAGCCAGGCGACGACGCCGTCCTCGACGAGGACCGCCTCGGCGAACGGGTCGGCGGAGGTGTGCACGACTCCGTGCCGGTACAGGGTGGAGCTCACCGGCACACGATAGGGGTTCGCGGGGTGCGCGCTCGCCCCCAGGGCGCACGCGCGGCCGACGTCACACCGAGGAGTACGCCACGACCCCGCGCCGCAGCTGCTCGACGGCCCGGTCGGCGGTCCCCCGCATCCTCGACGTCGGAGCCGACTGCGCGAGCTGGCCGAGCACGTCGATGACCTGCTTGCACCAGCGCACGAAGTCCCCCGCGCTGAGCTCGCTGCCCCGCAGGACGGCGTCCAGGCTGCGTCCCGACGCCCAGCGGTGCACCGACTCGACCAGGCCCATGTCGAGCCCGCTCGTCGCCTCGATGCGGTGGGCCGACTCGAGGTCGTCGAGCTCGGACCAGGTGCGCACCGTGGCGTCGAGCGCACGTCCGAGCCGCCCGTCCGGACCGCCGGGGACCCGCGGCTCGGCGTTCTCGTCGCGCCGGGAGCGGAAGACGAGCGTGGAGACCGCCGCAGCCAGGCCGGCAGGGTCGAGCTCGTCCCACGCGCCGCTGCGCACGCACTGCGCGAGCAGCAGGTCGTTCTCGGCGTAGAGCCGGCGCAGCCAGCGACCGTCGTCGGTCACCCGCAGCGTGCCGTCGTCGGACTCGAGGTACCCGAGCTTGACCAGCACGTCGCAGATCCGGTCGAACACGGCCGCGATCGACCCCGTGCGGCCGGTGATCCGACCGAGGAGCGCGTCGTGCTCCGACTTCAGCCGCGACCAGCGCTCGGCCCACCGCGCGTGCTCGTCGCGGTCGGGGCACGAGTGGCACGGGTGCTGGCGCAGCCGGCGCCGCAGCGTCGCGATCTGCTCGTCGTCCTGCGCCGCCGTCGGGCGGCTGCGGCGGGACGGGCCGCGCTGCGGCGGCTCCAGGTCGGCGACGGCCACGCGCAGGATCGCGGCGAGGTCACGACGCGACGCGGGCACGCGCGCGTTGAAGCCCTTCGGCATCCGCACCGAGCCGACCGTGCGCGCGCCCGTGCCGATGTCGGGCACCGTGAGCCGCCGCACCTCGCGGTCGAGGGTGAGGACCATCGGCTTGGGTCCGTCGAAGCCCGGCTTCCCGCCCGGGTCGATGACGACGACGTGGCTGGGACGGCGTCCGAACGGGACCTCCAGGACGTCACCGGGCCGCAGGCCCTCGAGCGTCCGGGCGACCTCCGCGCGCCGGGCCGCGGCTCCCGCCTTGGACGCGTCGCGCTCGCGGGTGGCGATCTCGCGGCGGATCTCCATGTACTCGACGAAGTCGCCCAGGTGGCACTGCATCGCGCGCTCGTAGCCCTCGAGCGCCTCGGCGTGCGACTGGGCCTGCCGGGCGAGCCCGACGACGCCCCGGTCCGCCTGGAACTGCGCGAAGGAGGTCTCGAGCACCTCGCGCGAGCGCTCCCGGCCGACCTGCGCGACGAGGTTGGCCGCCATGTTGTAGGTGGGGCGGAAGCTCGAGCGCAGCGGGTACAGGCGCTTGGACGCCAGGCCCGCGAGCTGCACCGGGTCGAGCCCGGGGTGCGAGACGACGACCGCGTGGCCCTCGGTGTCGATCCCGCGCCGCCCTGCCCGTCCGGTGAGCTGGGTGTACTCCCCCGGCGTGACGTCGACGTGGCTCGAGCCGTCCCACTTGACGAGCTTCTCGAGCACGACGGACCGGGCAGGCATGTTGATGCCGAGCGCGAGCGTCTCGGTCGCGAACACGACCTTGACCAGCCCGCGGGAGAAGAGGTCCTCGACGGTCTCCTTGAACAGCGGCAGCATCCCCGCGTGGTGGGCGGCCACTCCCCTGCTCAGCGCCTCGAGGATGTCCCAGTAGCCGAGCACGTCGAGGTCCTCGGGCGGGATGGCGGCCGAGCGCTCCTCGACGATCATCCGGATCTGCGCCTGCTCGGCGGGCGTGGTCAGCCGGACGCCCGCCGCGAGGCACTGCTGCACGGCGCCCTCGCAGCCGGCCCGCGAGAAGATGAAGACGATCGCGGGCAGCAGGTGCTCGCGCTCGAGCACGTCGACGACGGCGAACCGCGGGGTGGGGCGGCCGCTGGGGCGCTGCGGACGACCTCCGGGGCGTGCGCCCCCGCGTCCGCGGAACCCCCGGTCACCCGGACCGCGCTGGTCGTCGGGCACGCGCCGGCGCAGCAGGGCCTGCAGGTCGGGGTTGATCGGTGGGTCGACGCCCGGGTCGGTCGGGTCGACGTGGCCGGCGTAGAGCTCGAGGAGCTCGTCGCGCACCAGCACGTGCTGGCCGAGCGGCACCGGCCGGTGCTCGCTGACCACGACGGTCGTGTCGCCGCGCACCGTCGCGAGCCAGTCGCCGAACTCCTCGGCGTTGGACACCGTGGCGGACAGGGACACCAGCTGCACGTCGTCGGGCAGGTGGATGATCACCTCCTCCCACACGGGGCCGCGGAACCGGTCCGCGAGGTAGTGCACCTCGTCCATGACGACGAAGCCGAGCCCGCCCAGCGCCGGGGAGCTCGCGTAGAGCATGTTGCGCAGGACCTCGGTGGTCATCACGACGACGGGCGCGTCGCCGTTGATCGTCGTGTCGCCCGTGAGCAGCCCGACGTTCTCGGAGCCGTGCCGGCGGACCAGGTCGCCGTACTTCTGGTTCGAGAGCGCCTTGATGGGCGTCGTGTAGAACGCCTTGCGGCCTGCGGCGAGCGCCAGGTGCACGGCGAACTCGCCGACGACCGTCTTGCCGGCGCCCGTCGGGGCTGCCACCAGGACGCCGCTGCCGCGCTCGAGCGCCTCGCACGCGTCGAGCTGGAACTCGTCGAGCGGGAACGGGATCAGCTCGCGGAAGCGGCCCAGCTCGCTGCGCTCGATGGCCGCGCGGCGCTTGGCGGCCGCGAAGCGCTCGGCGGGCGACGGCTCCGCCGGCGGCGCGGACGCGGGCTGCGCGGAAGGACGGGACCGGCGGGAGCGTGACGGCACGCGCCCACCCTAGGCACGCGGAGGGCGAAACTCAGCAGAGGACGCGGAGCGCGCCGGGATCGACCTGCGCGAGCAGCGGCAGCGGGCCGATCCGCTCGCCGTCGGCGAACGCGACGGGCGGGTGCGGACCCGCGGACTCGAGCGGTTCGATGAGGATCGACCGGCTGCGCCGGACCTCGACCGCCGGGTGGCCGAGGTGCTTGCCCTGGTAGATGCCGGGGAAGATCTTGACCACGCCGGGCTTGGTGAACGGCCCGGCCAGGACCACGTCCAGCAGCCCGTCGTCCATCACCGCGTCCGGCGCGATCTTCAGCCCGCCGCCGATCCACGGCACGTTCGCTGCGGCCACGAGCGTGCCGGACTCCTCCCAGACGCCGTCGTCCAGCGTCACGCGGTACCCGTACGGGCGGAAGGCGGCCAGCTCGGCGACGAGCGCGCGCACGTAGCGCGCGGACCCGCGGGGCCAGGTCATCTCGTTGGCGCGCGCGTTGATCGCGGCGTCGAAGCCGCAGGACAGGACGCCGACGAACCACTCGTGCGCCGCCCGGCCCGGCGTGCTCACGCGCACGGCGTCGACGTGGCGCGGGCCGTGGTCCAGCCCGTGCTCGACCGCGTCGACCGCGGCGCGGACGTCGTCGCGCGGCAGGCCGAGCGCGCGTGCGATGTCGTTGCCGGTGCCGGCCGCGACGACGCCGAGCGGCAGGTCGGTCCCCGCGACGACGTTCACGCCGAGGTGGACGATCCCGTCGCCGCCCACCACGACGAGCCCGTCGAGGCCAGCCAGCGCGGCGGCGCGAGCACGGTCGGAGGCCTGCTCGAGCGTGCGGCCGGACAGGTCCTCGACCTGGTGGCCGCGGGCCTGCAGCAGCTCGTGGACGCGCGCGCCCGTGCGCGATCCGCGCCCCTTGCCCGCGGTGGGGTTCACCACCACGCCGAGGTGGCTCACGCCTGCTCGCCGGGCATCGTGCCGTCGAGCCGCGGCAGGCCGTCGGCCACGCGGCGGCGGTCGAGACGGCGGTCGTGGAGGACACCGATGCCGAGTGCGAGGAAGTAGAGGGCACAGATCGGCAGCGCGAGGAGCACCATCGACAGGATGTCCGGCGTGGGGGTCATGATCGCGGCGAACGTGAACGCCAGCAGGATGGCCCAGCGCCAGCCACGCGCCCAGGTGCGGGCGCGCACGACTCCGCCCAGCGTGAGCGCGACCATGATCACCGGGAGCAGGAACGCCAGCCCGAACGCGAGGACGAACCGCATGACGAAGCTGAGGTACGTCTGCGCGTCGATGAGGTTGGACGCGCCCTCGGGCGTGAACTCGGTCAGGACCCGCACGGCGTTGGGCAGCGTGAGCGCCGCGAACGCCGCGCCCGCCAGGAACATCGGTATCGCGGCAGCCAGGAAGCCGTAGGTGCGCCGCCGCTCGGTGCTGTTCAGCCCGGGGTTGATGAACGCCCACAGCTGGTACAGCCACCACGGGCTCGAGATCAGCACGCCGAGGAAGAACGAGACCTTGACCTGCATGTCGATGGCCGTGGCCAGGCCGGCGAAGTTGATCGACACGATCGCGTCCCGGGCCTCGGCCGCCTCGTTGATCGGGCGCTGCAGCGCCTCGAAGACCGGGTCGTAGAAGAACCAGCCGACGACGGCGCCGACGAGGATGCCCGCGGACGCCAGGACGACCCTCCGGCGCAGCTCGACGAGGTGCGCGCGCAGCGGCATCCGGCCGTCGCGCGGGCGGCGCTCAGTGGTCACGCGGGGTCGGCGACTGGGGTGACGGGTGACGCGGGGGCGGTCAGGCCGAGGGCGCGGTGGGGCCCGCGGGCTTCTCGACCGTGACGGCGGGGACGACCGGCGGTGCCGGGACGGCGGGGGCCGGCGGGGCCGCGTTCACGGGGGCCGTGGCGTTGTGCGCGGTGGTGTTCGTGGCGGTCACGTCGGGTGCTGCCGGGTTCTGCGGCGCGGGCGCGTCGTCGTTCATCGTCTTGATCTCGCTCTTGAAGATCTTCATCGACTGGCCGACGCTCTTGGCGACGTCCGGGAGGCGCTTGTAGCCGAACAGCACGACCACCAGGAGCAGCAGGAACACGAGTGTCGCCGGGTGGCTCAGGATTCGCACGGTCGTACTCCCTCAGGTCTGGTGGCCGCGAGACGACACGACCACCGTCGATCGTATCTCGCCGGGCCGTGGGCCGTGCTCCCCGTGCACTGCGACGCGCGCGTCAGCTCCAGTACGCGCGCCAGCCCGTGGCGGTCCGGGCGGCGCGCTCCGTGCGCTCGGCCCTGCGTCCCGCCGCGGAGTCCCGCAGCGCCGCGAGTCGCGCGCGCAGCACGTCGGGGTCGTCGAACAGCGCCGGCGCCGTCAGGTCCGGGTCCCGCTCCTGGGCGGCCTGCAGCGCCTCGACCTGGTCCGCGAGGCGCGCGAGCACGTCGGACGCCTCCGCCAGCTGGCGCCCGAGCGCGACGGCCTGGCGCCACAGCCTCCGGAGCAGGACGGCGATCACGACGAGGGCGCCCAGCACGAGCACCGTCCAGACCACGAACCAGATCATCGGAGCGCCAGCCGCTCGTACGCGTCGAGCGCCGACCGCGCGGCCGCGGCGGCATCGGCCGAGACCGACGGCGGGCTGATGCTCACCACCGAGCCGGCGACCTGCAGGAGCAGGTGCTGGAGCCAGTCTCGGTTGACCACGCGCACGTCGACCTCGAACGAGCCGTCCTCGTGGTTGCGCACCGCCTCGACCGGCGTGACCTCGGCCACCCAGCGGGCCCGGCTCGCGAGGTGCAGCGTCACGAGCTCGGCGGACGACGAGGGCGCGAAGGTGTCGGCGCCGGGCGCGACGTCGTGCTGCTCCGCCGCCTCGTCGAGGACGACGGCGTCGAGCACGCGGTCGACCCGGAAGAGCCGCTCGCCGTCGACCGCACGGCACCAGCCGAGCAGGTACGAGCGTTCGTCGTCGGTGACCAGGCGGATCGGGTCGACGTCGCGCTCCGTGGCGACGTCGGAGGCGTTGACGTAGCGGATGTGCAGGCGACGGCCCTCGCGCAGCGCCATGGCGATCGCGGACGTCACGCCCGGGGTCCCCGAGGCCGCCAGCGCGACGTCCACGGCGGTCGCTGCGTCGCCGGTCGCCGCGGTGAGCTTGGCCAGTGCGGAGCGCAGCACCGCGGCGCGCTCGTCGTCCAGCGCCGGGCCGAGCGCGCCGTCGAGCGCGCGCAGGGCCGCGACCAGCGAGACCGCCTCGCGCGCGCCGAGCCGCAGCGGGCGGGTCATCCCCCGGCCCTCGGTGAGCCGCACGACGCCCTGGTCGTACGCGGACGCGTCGAAGTCGATGAGGTCGTAGGGCAGGTACCCGGGCGTGCCGGTGACCCACAGCAGCTCGACGTCCTGCATCACCTGGGCGGCGCTCACGCCGAAGTGCTCGGCGATCTCCCCGACCGGGACGCCCTCGTGCCGGTCCAAGTAGGCGATCATGCCGAGCATGCGCAGCAGGCGGTCGCTCGCGCGGTCAGCCACGGGCCGGCTCCTTGTCGTCGAGGGCTGCCGCCGTGCGCAGCAGGGAGAGGGCGGCGTCGCGCAGCGAGGCCGGCTCCAGGACGAGGACCGCGTCGCCGTAGCCGACGACCTCCTCCGCGAGCTCCCACTGGGCCCGGTACGGCACGCGCAGGACGTCGCGCCCCTCGACCGTGGGGTGCGGAGCGTCGTCGGGCACGTGCCGGGTGCGCAGCGCGCTGGCCCGCTCGGGCAGGACCGCGAGGGTCGCCACGCCGCGCGTCCCGCTGTCCCAGCTGGACAGCGCCTCGGCGAGCTCGTCGGCGGCCGGGGTCTCGAACGCCTCGACCGGTCCGACCGTCCGCACGGCTCCCTCGATGCGGCTCAGGCGGAACGAGCGGCTCGCACCGCGGTCGCGGTCACGTCCGACCAGCACCCATCCCCCTCGTCGGGCGAGGAGCTTCCACGGCTCGACGACGCGCTCGCGGACCTCGCCGGACGTCGCCGCGCGGTAGGTGAACCGCACGGCCTGCCGCGACTGCACCGCGTCGACCAGGGGCGCGAACGCTCCCCCGCCGTCCCGCACCCGCGGCGTCAGCCCCGCCACGAGGTCGGTCGAGCCCGGTGCCTGGCCGACCGCCCGGAGCTTGGTCAGCGCGCGCGTCGAGTCGGCCCGCAGGGAGCGGTCCTGCCACAGCTCGGCGGCCATCGTCAGCACGCCGAGCTCGGCCGCCGTCAGGTCGATGGGGGCCAGCGCGTACGTGTCGAGGTCGATGCGGTACCCGAAGTCGTCGCCGTGACTGGCGTCCGTGACCGTCAGCACCGGCACGCCGAGCTCGCGCAGCGTGTCCTTGTCGCGCTCGAACATCCGCTCGAAGGCGTCGTCGGACGGGGCGTCGCCATACCCGGCGACGGTGGTGCGCACCTGCTCCTTGGTCATCCGGCCCGGCGTGTTGACCAAGGCGATGACGAGGTTGAGCAGGCGCTCGGCGGCGGCAGGTGTGGTGGCCATCGGGGACCACCGTAGTGGCCGGTAGCGTGGAGCGGTGATCACGTGGCGTGCGGGTGTCGTCGAGCAGGTCGGGCCCACGTGGCCCGGAGCGAGCGAGCTGCGGGTGGCGCTCGACGAACCGTGGGCGGACCCGTCGCTGCCGGCGCGCGTCAAGGCGCTCGCCTACCCCGAGCTCGTCGGCCCCCTCGCCGTCGGGGACCGGGTGGTCCTCAACGTCTCGGCGCTCGCCCGTGGCCTCGGGACCGGCGGCTACGCGCTCGTCGTCGCGCCGGACGGGCGTCTCCCCGCCGACGCGCCCGCCGGGCCGGGACACCTCGTCAAGGCGCGGTACACGCCGCTGCAGACCATGGTCCTGGGGGTCGACGACCAGGAGTCCGAGTTCCACGACGTCCTGCGCGACGCCGACGACCTGCGCGGCATGCCGGTGGTGGTCGCGGACCTGCACTCGGCGCTGCCCGCGATCCTCGCGGGCGTCCGGCACGCGTCCTCACGCCCGCTGCGGGTCGCGTACGTCATGACCGACGGGGGCGCGCTGCCCGCGTGGTTCTCGCGCGCGGTCGCGGGCCTGCGGGAGGCCGGCTGGATCGAGTCCTGCATCACGACGGGGCAGGCCTTCGGCGGCGATCTCGAGGCCGTCACCGTGCACACGGGGCTGCTGGCCGCCAAGCACGTCGTCGGCGCGGACCTCGCGATCGTCGCGCAGGGACCGGGCAACCTCGGGACCGGGACGCAGTTCGGCTTCTCCGGCGTCGCCGCGGGCGAAGCGATCAACGCTGCCGTCGTCCTGCGCGGCCGGCCGGTCGCCTCCCTGCGGGTGTCGGGGGCCGACGAGCGGGAGCGGCACCTCGGCGTCTCGCACCACTCGCTGACGGCCTACGGCCGGGTGGCGATGCGACCCGCCGACGTCCCGGTGCCCGTGCTCGACGGTGAGCTCGCCCGCCTCAACGATCTGATCGCCGACCAGGTCTCGTACCTGTCGGTGATGCACCGGCTCTTCGAGGTCCCCGCCGGCGCCGAGCTGCGCGCCGCGCTCGCGGACACCCCGGTGCGGCTCTCGACGATGGGGCGGGGGCTCGACCAGGACCCGGCCTCGTTCCTCGCCGCCGCGGTCGCGGGTGTGCACGCGGCTGCACTCGTGACGTGAGCTTCGGCTAACCGCCAATCTCTCTCCCAGATCTTGAACCGCCAACAAGCCGGCTGGCGAGCAGAATCGAGTCCACCGGGTGCTCGTCCCGAACTGGCTAAGCGCGACGACCTCGCCGAGACGCCCGAGCGCGTTTCGGTGCTCCCACACATCGCACCACCCCCTTCTCCGCTCCCCCGATGCGTGATGCTGACCTTGTGTGAGCTCATGAGGTCCGTGTCTGAGTCGGACAACCTAGTCCCACGTTCAGCTTGCCGCCTGGTGGGCGAACTACCGAGTAGTGTCGCCACGTCCGCGAACAGCGCGAAGTTATGGGGACCGTGTGAACATGATCAGGGGCCTTATCAGGCCCGCGGCCGCAGATGACGTGCCGCGATCGCTCGCCCACATCGAATTCCAAATGCGCACCGCTGGTCTCATTGTTGCCGGTACGTCCGGAACAGACGCTCCGCTTTTTCCCGGATCGCTCGAGAAGTGGACGGAATACGTGCGCATCCGGACCGAAACAATTAGTTGCAGCGAGTGCGCGACGCGCCTAGCGCACATCGCCGCGACTCCGGAAGCAGTCGGCACCGGAACGATCAGCTTTCGCACGGCACGCAATGAGGTGTTTCACGGCGGTCCTGTTCCACCGGGCCTGGATATCTCAGCACTGCTGGACGCAATTACGGCGAACAACCGGGACATCCATCAAATCGCAGACCATCATCCAGAACTTGTTGCGCCACCATTCTTCTATCTCGCATCCAGCAAGCCGTACATTCTTAACGACTACGATGGAGCCTCAGCGAAGTACTGGCCCGCAGAAGGCTCGGCGATCGATATTCGAGACGAACAAGTTCTAGCCAAACTCGCGTCGATTCGCCCCAGAGCTGCAGTCCGGCAATTCGAATCATTTGCCAGCGATATCGAACGCGACCTCCGCGGATTTGCCGAAAATCGGGACGTGCGAGTATTTGTCGACGATGCTACCGATGGCGTCGCGCTCGTGGCGCAGTGGAGTCGGCGCACTTCTGAGGGACCAGAGCCACGCATTGACAGATTCCATCTCGCGCCACATGGCGAGCGCATCTGGTGGACAGAAGGAAATGCCTCGGCGTACCGAAATCTGTTGAAGAGCGTTAGCAACTGGGACCTGTTGAAAGCGCGCCTCGCAGCGGATCTAGAAGAGACACAAAATGCTCAGTCGGAACTCAACTCCAGCCTCTTCGAACATCGCTTCGTAGAACTGCCTCACCTGGAGCAATTCGTCCGAACGTCTGCCGATCTTCCCAACGGCAGTGGCAGTCCAACGTTCTCAGCATTTTGTGCAAGCATCGCCGAAAGTGCGTATCGATTCAACGGAGGGACTCGGCTTGTAACCTTCACGGGCGAGGCTGGCGCAGGAAAGACGCACTCCCTATTGCGATTTGCGCGCACTTCTCTCGGAGACGCATCGGACGGTAGAGAGGACCAAGGCAACCCAATTGTTCTGTTTATATCGTCGAGCGGCCGGGCCGCCAACACGCTTGACACTCTAATCGAGAGCCGCGTTGCGGAAACTCGGCTTATTGACAAAACGGGCGTTCTAGCGCTCTGCCGTGCTGGGCTCCTCGTGCTGGTTATAGACGGATTCGACGAATTGCTTGGCTTCCGCACATATGACGAGCCATTAAAGGCGATTCAGCCAATCCTTGACGAACTCCGAGGACACGGCACGATCGTGCTAAGCGCGCGATCATCGTACGCCGAGACTCGCATCAGCAATCAGGTGGCTGTCCAAGCCGCGCAGAATTGGCCACCTAGGATAGATAGCGCGGAGATTCTTCCACTCACCGAGGCGCAAGTCATAAGTGCGCTGAGCGCCGTGGGCCAATATGAGGTTTTCCGCGAGAGTGAGCCCCGGCTACGGCGGCTGATATCGACGCCATTCTTTTGCGCTTCGTTCGCTTCCTGGGCTGCACTCAACGAGCCCACCGAATTCATTGAATTCGTCCTCGACAGCTACCTGCGGCGCGAGCAGAAGAAACTCCAGGGCCCGGAAGGCGAACCGCTACTTGGTCGCAGCGTGCTCGCCGCGACTCTGGGAGAAGTGGCAGAAATTGCGGCTCGGTCGGGCAGTTCGGAGGTATCGGAGTCAGACCTGCAACTTGCAGCCGAGGGAGCCAATGGTGCAGAGCTCTCAATGCCGGCGAAACGGCGACTGACCACACTATGCGCGGTTAGTGCCGAGTGGAGCGAGGATGAGAACTCGTTTAGCTTTGCGCACACTGTCGTTTACGAGTATTTTCTTGCGAAGCAACTCTCAGGAAAATCCACTAAACAGATCGTGGAGTTTTGCACCACTGTGGCCGTGTCTCCGCTTACGGCAAGGCTGTTCAAGGAGCAGGTCGCGATAGCACCTCTAACCTCTGTGCTGAGCGGTCTCAAAACAACCGTAGCGAGCTTGCAGGGGTCAATAGACGACCATATAGAAGCGCGCACAAGCCTAGGATCTATTTGGTCCGAGACCGCGTTGCAAGCTAGTAGCGCAAATGTTGTGACTCTTGCCGGTGCGATTTGCGGCGGACAGATACATGCACCTTCTGGTGCTTCGTATGTTCTCGAAGATTGTTCAGTCGACCTACTCGTCATGGACCCTGGCTCCAAAGTCGAAGTTCGACGTTGCTCCATTCGACACATCGACGCCCGTGGAATCACGCCTGGCACGCTGGTGGTCGACTCTCTGACTATTGTCGACGAACTGATGACGGCCACGGCGTTCTTGACATCCGATGCCGCGATTCGAAAGGAGCTTGGCTTAAGTACTGAAAGCAACGATGGCTTCAGTGATGCTTTTGGATTCTTTTCGAGAAAACTCGAGGCGAGTCACTACTCTTCTATCGTGATCGACTCCGCAACTCGGCTTCCCGCCGAAGATGATCGGCGCTCGGCGTGGGCGCTGACGTTTGGCCGCGAGGCGTGGCACGAGTTCCTGAAGAAATCCGAATCCGACGGCCGAGCCCACTCGACGCACATGAATACAAGCGGCTCACCGAAAGAGCGTGTCTGGTTCACCGGGGTGTAGAGGGCAAATGCCGCTGCCTCCGAGCCCAGCAGAGGCTCGGCGGCTAGCTACTGCGGTCACTCGTCGCGTATCGGCATCCACGCCGGCGCAGTGGAGATCTCGGACCGGCCCACTTGGCACCGCGAGGAGCGTTCGCAGCATCCGATTCGGTTCCGGCGTGGATGGCCGGCAGTCGTTGCATTCAGGTGCGTTGCGCGCGCGTGGTCAGTCGTCGCGCTGCGTCGCCGTGTGCTGCGCGACGAGCGTCGCCATCCGCCGCGCCTCGGCGACGGCGCGCTCGCCGTCCGCGCGCTGAACGCCCATGACCGCCAGGGTGTCCCCGTCGGCCAGGTCGAGCTGGACCCAGGGCCGGCCCGAGCCGAAGCGGACCGAGACCACCTCGGCCCACGCCAGCCGCGTGGTGATCATGAGGTTGCGGACGACCAGCCCGTCGGCCGACGGGGTCGCCGCGACCGAGAACTGGCGCCAGCAGAACCAGACGATGAGCAGGCACAGCAGCGCGAAGCCGATCTGGTCCGCCGGGCCCAGCTCGGGGATCGAGACGATGACCACGACGGTGCCGAGGACGACGACGACGGCCATGACGAGCGTGACGATCCGGGCGAGCCGGGGCCGGAACGGGGCGTAGAGCTCGTCCAACGTCACCGCCGTCAGAGCCGGCACGCGTGGATGGACGTCACCAGGATGGCGCGCGCACCCACGTCGTACAGCGAGTCCATGACGCGGTTGGTCTCCTCACGGCGGACCATCGCGCGCACCGCGGACCAGTCGCCGTTGTGCAGCGGGCTGACCGTCGGCGACTCGAGACCCGGCGTGATCGCGACGGCCTGCTCGACGAGGTTCGACGGCACGTCGTAGTCCATGAGCACGTACTGCTGGGCGGTGAGCACGCCCTGCAGGCGCCGCGTCAGCACGTCGAGCCCGGCGGGGGCCTCGACGTCGGAACGGCGGACCAGCACTGCCTCGGAGCGCAGGATCGGGTCGCCGAAGATCTCCAGGCCCGCCGCGCGCAGCGTCGTCCCGGTCTCGACGACGTCGGCGATCACGTCGGCCACACCGAGGCGGATGGCGGTCTCGACGGCCCCGTCGAGCCGGACGACGCCGGAGGGCGTGACGCCGTGCTCGCGCAGGTACGCGGTGACCAGCACCGGATAGCTCGTCGCGACGCGGCGGCCGTGGATCTCCCCGACGGTCGCGATGCCGCCGGCGGTCGCCGCGAACCGGAAGGTCGAGCGTGCGAACCCGAGCGGCAGGTGCTCGACCGCGTCGGACTCCGAGTCGAGCATGAGGTCACGACCGGTGATCCCGACGTCGACCGTGCCGGCGCCGACGTACACCGCGATGTCGCGAGGGCGCAGGAAGAAGAACTCGACGTCGTTGTCCGGGTCGGGCAGGACCAGCTCGCGCGAGTCGCGGCGCTGGCGGTAGCCGGCCTCCTTGAGGATGGCGGCTGCGGGCTCGGACAGGGAGCCCTTGTTCGGGACGGCGATCCTCAGCACGAAGCGAGGTCCTTTCTCACAGGTGGGTGTAGACGCTCTCGAGGGTCAGGCCGCGCGCGATCATGAGGACCTGCAGGTGGTACAGGAGCTGCGAGATCTCCTCCGCCGTCCGCTCGTCGCCCTCGTGCTCGGCGGCCATCCACACCTCGGCGGCCTCCTCGACGATCTTCTTGCCGATGGCATGGACGCCCGCGTCCAGCTCCGCGACGGTGCCCGATCCCTCGGGACGGGTCGCGGCCTTCTCGGTGAGCTCGGCGAACAGGGAGTCGAAGGTCTTCACTCGGCCAACAGTAGGGGCTGCTCGGGCAGTGGCCGGTCGCCGTCCGACTGCCGGTCGCGCTGCCGGAACCAGACGACGAACCCCCAAAGCACGACCCCGGCGTACACGATGTAGAGCACTGCGGACGGGTAGTAGCCGGCGTTGAACAGCAGCGGCACCCCGACGGCGTCAACGGCGATCCAGATGAGCCAGAACTCGATCCACCCGCGCGCCATCCCGTACGTCGCCAGGAACGAGCCGGTGAAGATCCACGCGTCCGCCCACGGGCCGTAGGAGTCGAGCGCGCGGAAGATCTGCGCGAACACGACCGTGCCGACGACAGCGACCGTGCCGATGAGGATCCAGCCGTTGCGACCGGCCCAGCGGGGCACCACCGCGGCCGCGTGCTCGTCGCCGTGCGCGCGTCCCTCGGCCTGCGCCTGCCGCCAGCGCACCCAGCCGTAGACCGAGACGACGATGAAGAACACCTGCCGCGCGGCCTGGCCGTAGAGGTTGCGGTCCTGCGGCGTGTCGAAGACGCTGCCGAGGAACACCGTGAAGAGCAGCACGTTGCCGACGATGCCGACGGGCCACGCCCAGACGCGCCGGCGCATGCCGCCGACGGCCGACGCGAGCCCGAAGCCGTTGCCGACGATCTCCCGCCAGGCGATGTCGTGCCCGGCGATCGTCAGGGTCGCGTTGAAGAGGTCGAGGAACACTCAGAGCTCCCGCAGCGCCACGACCGTCGCCACAGCAGCCTCGGCCGCCTCGGCTCCCTTGTCCTCGTGCGAGCCCGGCAGGCCCGCGCGGTCGAGAGCCTGGGCGTCGTCGTCGCAGGTCAGGACGCCGAACCCGACGGGTATGCCGGTCTGCACAGCCACGTCCGTCAGGCCCAGCGTCGCCGCCTGGCAGACGTACTCGAAGTGGGGCGTGCCGCCGCGGATGACGACCCCGAGCGCGACGACCGCGTCCGCGCCCGCGGCGGCCGCGGCGCGGGCCGCGACGGGCAGCTCGAACGTGCCGGGCACGCGGATCTCGGTCACGTCGGTGACGTTCGCGGCCGTCAGCGCGCGGCGGGCGCCCGCGAGCAGCCCGTCCATCACGACGGTGTGCCAGCTCGCGGCGACGACGACGACCTTCAGGCCGCTCCCGTCGACGTGCAGGGTCGGTGCTCCGGCGCCGCTCATGCCAGGTCCTCCAGGTTCTCGAACGCGTGGTCGGTGGTGTCGGTGCCGGGTGCTGCGGGTGCCGCACGGGTCGGCATGACGGGGATGGGCTCGCGGGCGTCGAGGTCGAGCACGTGGCCCATCGACGTCGCCTTGGTCCGCAGGTACGCCTCGTTGTGCGGCGTGCGGCCCACGAGGAGTCCGTGCACGTCGCTCACGTCGATGCCGTGCGCCCGCAGGCCGGCGACCTTGGCCGGGTTGTTCGTCAGGAGGCTCAGGCTCGTGACGCCGAGGTCGGTGAGGATCGCGGCGGCCGCGCCGTACTCGCGGCGGTCGGCGGGCCAGCCGAGGTCGAGGTTGGCCTCGACCGTGTCGCGGCCCTCGTCCTGCAGCGCGTAGGCCGCGACCTTGGCGAGCAGGCCGATGCCGCGTCCCTCGTGGCCGCGCAGGTAGACGACCGCGCCGCCCTGCTCGGACGCGAGCTGCAGGGCCGCGTCGAGCTGCGGGCCGCAGTCGCACCGGGCCGAGCCGAAGGCGTCGCCCGTCAGGCACTCGGAGTGCACCCGGACGACCGGGTGGGCCGAGAGCCCGCCCGTGGGGACCAGGGCCACGTGCTCGTCGCCCGTGCGCAGGTCGCGGTAGCCGTGGATGCGGAAGTCGCCGTGCTTGGTCGGGAGGTAGGCGGTGTGGGTGGCGTGCACGCGCTGGTGCGTGACGGGCTCCTGCGGGACCACCTCGTCGTCGTGCTCGCGGCGCCACGCGACCAGGTCCTCGATGGTGATCAGGACGAGACCCTCGTCGGCCGCGAGCTGGGCGGCGGCGGGCAGGCGCGTCATGGTGCCGTCGTCGTTCACCAGCTCGGCGATCGCGCCGACGGGCTCGAGCCCGGCCAGGCGGCACAGGTCGACGGCGGCCTCGGTGTGGCCCGCGCGGTGCAGCACTCCCCCGGGCACGGCGCGCAGCGGCAGCACGTGGCCCGGGCGGATGAGGTCGCCGCGCCCCGAGGCCGGGTCGGCCAGGACGTGCAGCGTCCGCGCGCGGTCGGAGGCCGAGATGCCGGTCGTGACGCCCGTCGCGGCGTCCACCGTGACGGTGTAGGCCGTGCGGCGCGGGTCCTGGCTCTTGGGCACCATGAGCGGCAGGTCGAGCGCGTCGGCCCGGGCGGCGGTCATCGGGGCGCACAGGTAGCCCGACGAGTGGCGGATGGTCCAGGCGATCCACTCGGGCGTCGCGGACTGGGCGGCGAGGATCACGTCGGCCTCGTTCTCGCGGTCCGGCGAGTCGGCGACGAGGACCGGGCGGCCCTGGCGCAGCGCCTCGAGGGCCTGCTCGATCGTGCCCGCGGTCACCGAAGGACCCCCGCGGTCGCCAGCAGCCGCTCGGTGTACTTGGCCAGCACGTCGACCTCGAGGTTGACCCGGTCGCCGGGCCGCAGCGTGCCCAGCGTGGTCGCCTCCAGCGTCGTCGGGATGAGCGACACGCCGAACGCCGCGTCGGAGACGTGCGTGACCGTCAGGGAGATGCCGGACACGGCGATCGAGCCCTTCTCCGCGACGTACCGCGCGAGCTCGGGCTCGAGGGCGATCTCGACCTCGTCCCAGCGCGGCCCGGGCGTGCGGTGCAGGATCGTGCCGACACCGTCGACGTGCCCCTGCACGACGTGCCCGCCGTAGCGGCCACCGACGGCCAGCGCGCGCTCGAGGTTGACGGTGCCGCCCTGCGCGAGGTCGCCGAGCGCCGTCCGGCGCAACGACTCGGGCATGACGTCCGCGGCGAAGGTGCCGTCGCCGGGCAGGTCCGTCACGGTGAGGCAGACGCCCGAGACGGCGATCGAGTCGCCGAGGTGTGCGTCGCTCGTGACGAGCGGCCCGCGCACGACGAGGCGCGCGTCGCCGTCGCCGTGCTCGATCCTCTCGACGGATCCGATCTCTTCGATGATGCCGGTGAACATCAGGACTCCTGTGCTGGTGGTTCGGGTGTGGCCACGACGAGGACGTCGGGGCCGAGGGGAAGGACCGTTCGGGTCACGAGGCGCAGCGCGCCGTCGATCGAGGTGATGCCGAGGTCGTCGACCGCGGGACGGCCTGCGCCGAGCAGGACGGGGGCGAGGTAGGCGTGCACCTCGTCGACGAGGCCGGCGCGGAGGAAGGCGGCGGCGAGCGTGGGGCCGCCCTCGACGAGCAGGTGCCGGACGCCGCGCGCGGCGAGCGCGACCAGCACCTCGTGGGGGTCGTGGCTGCGGACCTGGACGAGCTCCCCGCCTGGGCCGCGCAGCGCAGCATCGTCGCGCAGGTCGCGCAGGCCGACGACGACGCGCAGCGGCTGGTGCCCGTGCAGCGATCCGTCCGCAGTGCGGGCGGTCAGGCTCGGGTCGTCGGTCAGCGCCGTGCCGGTACCGACCGCGATCGCGTCGACCTCGGCGCGCAGGTCGTGGGCGTGCTGGCGGGCGACCGGGCCGGTGATCCACCGGCTCGAGCCGTCGGCTGCCGCGATGCGGCCGTCGAGCGTGCTGGCGATCTTCAGGGTGACGAACGGGCGGTCGCGCTCGACCGCGTGGACCCATGCGCCGAGCACCTGGCGTCCCTCGTCGGCCAGCACGCCGGCCAGGACGTCGATCCCCTCGGCACGCAGGCGGGCCGCGCCGCCCGCGGCCAGCGGGTTGGGGTCCTCGACCGAGACGACCACCCGGCGGACGCCCGCGGCGACCAGCGCCTCGGTGCAGGGGCCCGTGCGGCCGGTGTGGTTGCAGGGCTCGAGCGTGACGACGGCGGTGGCTCCGTGGGTGTCGTGGCCCTGTGCGGCTGCGTCCGCGAGTGCGGCGACCTCGGCGTGCGGCGTGCCGGCACCCCGGTGCCAGCCCTCGCCGATCGTCGTGCCGTCGGCGGACAGCAGCACGCAGCCGACGCGCGGGTTGGGATCCATCGCGGGACCGCGGCGCGCGAGGTCGAACGCCCGGCGCAGCGCGGCGGTCTCGACGGGGCTCGCGGAGTCGGCACGCGTGCTCGTCGTGCTGGTCATCGTCCACCTCCCGGACAGCCTGGCGGCTCCGGGGTAGGCGCAGCCGGAACGGTCCGGCCAGCCACGGCGCGCGGGGTTGCCGCGCGTCGCCACGTACTTCTCCCATCCGGACTTTCACCGTCGGTCCTGGAGTTCCACCAGGTCAACCGCTCCGTCCCGAAGGACGACGCGGGTCGCGGACTGTCACCGCCGGCTCGGAATTGCACCGACCCCGGAGCACGTGTTGCTCTTGCGCCAACGATCTTGCCACACGGCGCATTCCCGCTGGTGACGCGTGTGCGTCGTCTCAGGATGTGGCGAGTGCCCGCAGCGCGTCGATCTCGGCGGCCGGGTCGTCGGCGCCGTAGACGGCCGAGCCGGCGACGAACACGTTGGCACCGGCCTGCGCGATGCGGGCGATGGTCCCGCGCGCGACGCCGCCGTCGACCTGGATCCACGTCGCCGCGCCGGCCTCGTCGGTCGCGGCCCGGGCGCGACGGATCTTGGGCAGCGTCCCCTCGATGAAGGACTGGCCGCCGAACCCGGGCTCGACGGTCATCACGAGAATCATGTCGATCTCGTCGAGCAGGTCGAGCAGGGGCTCGACGGGCGTCGCGGGTCGCAGGGCCACGCCGACGCGTGCTCCCCCGGCGCGCAGCTCACGCGCGAGCCGGACGGGCGCCTGAGCGGCCTCGAGGTGGAACGTCACGGACGCGGCGCCGGCCTCGGCGTAGGCGGGAGCCCAGCGGTCGGCGTCCTCGATCATCAGGTGCAGGTCGAGCGGCACCGGGGACACCTCGGCGAGCCGCGTGACGACCGGCACGCCGAGCGTCAGGTTCGGCACGAAGTGGTTGTCCATCACGTCGACGTGCGCGTAGTCGGCGTTCGCGATGCGGCCGAGATCACGCTCGAGGTTGGCGAAGTCGGCGGACAGGATGCTCGGGTTGATCAGCGCAGGCACGCTTGCCAGCCTAGCCGGGTGCCGGTCAGGACGTCCGGCGCAGCAGCGTCAGGTGCATCGCGTCGGTGCCGTGCACGTGCGGCCACAGCTGGACGTCGGTGCGGTCGCCCGGCAGGTCGACGGGCTGCGGCGCGATGCCGGCGACGACCGCGCGCGCGTCGATGGGCTCGACCCCGATCCCCGCCTTGCTCGCGGCGCGCAGGGCGTCCTTGACGACGAGCTGCGTCTCGGCCAGGTGCGGCGAGCACGTCACGTACGCGACGACTCCGCCGGGCCGGACGGCCGCGAGGGCGGAGCCGAGCAGCTCTCGCTGGAGGGCGGACAGCGCGCCGAGGTCGCTGGGGTGCCGCCGCCAGCGCGACTCGGGACGCCGGCGCAGCGCGCCGAGGCCCGTGCAGGGCGCGTCCACCATCACGCGGTCGTAGGACGCGGGCTCGTCGGTGCCGACCAGGCGCCCGTCGCCGGTGCGGACGTCCTCGATCGCGTCGGCCGGCAGAGCCCGCAGCGCCTGCTCGACGAGGCGGGTGCGGTGCGGCTGGACCTCGCTGGCGACCAGCCGGCCGCCGCGCTCGTCGACCAGCGCGGCGAGCAGCGCGGCCTTGCCGCCGGGGCCGGCGCACAGGTCGAGCCAGCGCTCGTCGGGGCCGTCGAGCGGTGCCGCGGCAAGGGCGAGCGCGACGAGCTGGCTGCCCTCGTCCTGCACGCCGGCGCGACCGTCACGGATCGCGCCCACCGCAGCCGGGTCGCCACCATCCAGGATGTGCGCCGTCGGCGCGACGACGCCGGGCGTGCCGCCCAGCTCGTCGTCGTCCACGAGGCCCGGGCGCGCGACCAGCGTCACGCGCGGCGCCGCGTTGTCGGCGACGAGCAGCGCCTCGAGCTCGTCGGCCGAGCGCCCGTTCCCCACGAGCGCCTCGCGCAGCCCGCGCGCCACCCACTCGGGGTGGCTCTCGACCACGGCGAGCCGGGCGATCGGGTCGTCGTCGCGCGGGTCCGCGCCGTCGCCGATCAGGGTGAGCCACTCGTCGAGCGTCGACCGTCCCACGGCGCGCAGGACCGCGTTGACGAACTGCGCCGCGCCCGCGCCGGCACGCTGGCGCGCCAGGCCGACCGTCTCGCTGACCGCCGCGTGCGGCGGCACGCGCATGCCCAGCAGCTGGTGACTGCCGAGCCGCAGCAGGTCCAGGACCGGCGGGTCGATCTTGTCGAGGGCGCGGCCCGCCGCCTGCTCGATGATCGCGTCGTAGCGGCCCTGCAGGCGCAGCGTGCCGTAGGCGAGCTCGGTGGCGAACCCGGCGTCGCGGCCGCGGATGTGGCGCTCGCGCAGCAGCGGGGGAAGGACGAGGTTCGCGTACGAGTCGGACTCCGCGACGGCGCGCAGCACGTCGAACGCGACCGTGCGGGCGGGATCCGTGCCCTTGCGTCGCTCCCCGGGCGCCTGCGTGCTGCGCTCGGTGCGACCCTCGGACCGGGCGGCGCCGCGCTGGCGGCCCTCGGGGTTCCTACGGTCGTCGCTCATGCGCCCAGCACCAGCCCGTCGGTCAGCGAGTCGCCGCCTGCGAGCCGGGCGCCGCGCGCCCAGTCCGCTGCGTCCATCGCGCGCTTGCCGGCGGGGGTGACCTGCCCCAGGCGGACGGCCTGCGTGGCGGTGCCGACGAGGATCTCCTTGCGACCGACCTGGATCGTGCCGACCGGCAGCGTCTCCTGCGTGAGCGCGACGGGTCCGAGCCCGAGGCGGGTGCCGTCCGGGAGTGTCGTCCACGCGCCGGGCGCCGGCGTGCACGCGCGGATGCGGCGGTCCACCGCGTAGGCCGGGTGCTCCCAGCGCACGCGGGCGTCCTCGACCTCGAGCTTGGGCGCGTGGCTCACGCCGTCGGTCGGCTGCTCGACCGGGCTCAGGATGCCGTCCTCGAGCGCGTCGAGCGTCCGGACCAGGAGGCCCGCGCCAACCTCGGAGAGCCGGCCGAGCAGGTCGCCCGACGTGTCGCGCGGGCGGATCGTCTCGGTCAGGGTGCCGAACACGGGACCGGTGTCGAGCCCCTTCTCGATGCGGAACGTCGTCGCCCCGGAGACCTCGTCGCCCGCGAGGATCGCGCGCTGGACCGGGGCCGCGCCGCGCCAGGCGGGCAGCACGGAGAAGTGCAGGTTGACCCAGCCGTGGGTCGGGACGTCGAGCAGCGCGGGCGGGACCAGCGCGCCGTACGCGACGACGGGAGCCGCGTCGACGGCGAGGGCCGCGATCTGGGCGACGGTCTCGTCGTCGCGCAGGGTCGCGGGCGTCAGCACCTCGATGCCGGCCTCGAGCGCGCGCGCCTTGATCGGGCTCGGCGAGAGCGTGCGGCCGCGACCGGTGCGGGCGTCCGGGCGGGTCAGCACCGCGACCACCTCGTGCCGGGAGGCCAGGAGCGCCTCGAGCGACGGCACCGCTGCCGTGGGGGTACCGGCGAAGAGCAGACGCATGGCATCGATCCTAGGCGGCGCCCCGTCTCGCCCGCGCCGCTCCTACTCGAGGTAGCCCGTGGCGGGGTCGATGTCGGCGAGGAACGAGCGGATCGACGCCGCGAGCACGTCCTCGGGGATCGGCGACCCGTCGTTCGAGCCGATCGCGAAACCGTAGGTGGGGTCGGGGCCCGAGAGCCACGTGAGCGCGAGGCCGCTGCCGTGCGGCCGGACCGCGAACCGCTCGCCGTCGACCGTCACGTGGCGCGGGATGGCGACGCCGCGCGCCACGAGCCGCTCACGCAGGTCGTCGGCCGAGGTGAAGTGGACGGCGTCGAGGCCCGCGGCGGCGGCCGCCGCGATGTTCGGCGGCGAGTCGTCGGTGAACAGGGTCCGTGCGGGGTCGAGCCCGTAGCGCTCGACCAGCAGCGCGTAGATCCGCGGGTCGGGCTTGGACAGCTTCTCGTGGCCCGAGACCACGACCCCTTCGAGCAGCCCGATCGCCGGCGCGGCGGGCTCGGCGAGGTGGAACGTCTCCGCGGACCAGTTGCTCAGCCCGAGCAGGCGGACGCCGGCCGCGGCGAGGTCCTCGACGATCTCCGCCGTGCCGGGCACCGGCCCGACGAGCGAGTCGGCGAAGTGCTGAACGAACAGGTCCATCGCCGGCACGTGCTCGGGCGCGACCTGCTCGAGCTCGAGGCGAGCGTCGGCCCACGACCGGCCCGCGTCCTGCTGGAGGTTGAACGTGCGGAAGTCGAACTCGTGCAGGAAGGCGTCCACGGCCTCCTGCGCCAGCCGAGCGACGAAGGGCCCGCGCGGGTCCCAGCGCACGAGCACGTCCCCCAGGTCGAAGACCACGGTGTCGATCACGGGCCGGTCGGTCATCGGTCGATCACCCCAGGTCCGTCGGGTCGAGCTGCGCGCGGACGGTGCCGCCCTCGCGGCGGGCGCTGCGGACAGACATCGAGGCGGCGACCGCACGCGCCAGCGCCGCGCCGGACGCGCGCGGGACCCGCAGGACCGCCCGGACGTCGCCCTCGAGCGACCCCGGAGGCGCCTGCTGGTCGATCGGGACCGGCCCGAGCAAGTCCAGGCCGGGCACGTCGATGCGCCGGACGACCGCGAGGACGGCGTCGCGCCGGCCGACCAGGGCGGCCATCCGGACGGACGGCGGCAGGGCGAGCTCGGCGCGCTCGGCCAGCTCGCGGGAGGCCAGCCCGTTCGGGTCCCAGCGGACCAGCGCCTGCGTCGCGCGCTCCTCGGCGTCGCCGACGAGCAGCACGCTGCCGCCCTCGCTCGCGGGCCTGACCAGGGCCGCGGCCGTGAGCCACCGCCGCAGCGCGTCCGGGAGCAGCCCCAGGGCAGAGCCGGCGGTGCTCACCGCGGCGTCGAGCAGGACCGCGGCCGCGTAACCGCCGGGGGCGACGGGTTCCGCCCCCGGGGTCGCGACGACGACGGCCGGAGCGTCGCGCACCGTCGCCAGGACGCCGCCCTCGGCGCGCGCGCCGGAGACACGGACCGGGACCCCCGGGAACGCGCGTCCCAGCTCCTCGGCCGTGCGCTCGGAGCCGACGCGGACCGAGCGCAGGGTCGCTCCCCCGCACTCGTCGCAGCGCCAGTCCGTCGCGAGCCGACCGCACCAGCCGCAGGTCGGCACGCCGTCGGCCCGCGACAGGCCGAGCGGCCCGTGACACGTGCAGCAGCGTGCCGACGCCCGGCAGCGGCCGCACGCGACGGCCGGCACGTAGCCGGCGCGCGGCACCTGCACGAGCACAGGCCCCTCGGTCAGGCGATCGCGCAGCGTGCGCCACGCCGGCGTCGGTAGTCGGGCCGCGGCGGCCGGGCCCTCGCGGGCGAGCTCGGTCGAGGTGAGCGCCAGCACGCGGGGCGTCATCCGGCGGACCGTCGGCCGGTCGGCGCTCACGTCGTGCGCCCAGCCGGACTCGACGAGCGACTGCGCCTCGACCGTGCGGCCGTGACCGCCGACGAGCAGCGCGGCGCTCTCCAGGTCCGAGCGCAGCGCGAGCACCTCGCGGACGTGCGGGTACGGCGCGCGCGGCTCGGCGTGCAGGCTGTCGCCGTCGTCCCAGCAGACGACCAGGCCGAGGTCCTGGACGGGCGCGAACGCTGAGGCACGGGTGCCCACGACGACGTTCGCATGGCCCCGCAGCGTCGCCAGGAACGCGCGGTACCGGACCGCCGGGCCGTCGTCCGCCGCCAGCCGGACCGCTCCGCCGCGCCCACCTGCTCGCCGGGCCGGGATGCCTGCGTCGACGAGAGCCGCGAGGACGCGGTCGATGTCGCGCGCGTCGGGCACGACGACGAGGGCTCCCCGGCCGCCGAGGACGCACGAGGCGACCGCCTGCGCGATCGCGTCCGGCCAACGCAGGCCGGCCGCGCCGGGCAGGGCCGTCCACACGGCTCGTGGCGCGCCACCGGCGAGCACGTGCTGGAGGAACGCTGTCCCGCCGCGGTAGGGCGCCCAGGCCGCGGCCCCGGCGGCCGGGACGACCGACGGCGCGTCGTCGACCTCGTCCTCCGACTCGACCCGGGCGTGCCGCGCGGGGACGGCCAGGCGCAGGACGTCGGTCAGCGTGCCGGCCCAGCGGTCGGCCACGGCCCGCGCGAGGCGTGCCACCGCAGGCGTGAGGACCGGCTCGGAGGAGACGAGTCGCCGGATCGGCAGGAGCTCGCCGTCGTGCTCGGCCTCGTCGGCCCGCTCGATGACGTACGCGTCCACGTCCTGCGCGCCGAACCGCACCTTGACCCGCACCCCGGGCTGTGCGCCGTCGGACATCGCCGCGGGCACGGCGTACTCGAAGAGGCGGTCGAGGTGCTGCGGCGGCAGGTCGATGCACACCCGGGCCACGGGCTGCTCGGCGGCGAGCGCGACGCCACGCGCGCGACGGCGGGCCTTCGGCACGGGGAGCCCGTCCAGCTCCAGCTGCTCGCCCGTGGTCACAGGGACATCACACCATCCGGCACCGACGCCCCGTCAGGAGCTCGTCACAGGGCGGACTGCAGGTCCGCGACCCTGTCGGTGCGCTCCCAGGTGAAGTCGGGCAGCTCGCGTCCGAAGTGACCGTACGCCGCGGTCGACCGGTAGATCGGGCGCAGCAGGTCCAGGTCGCGGATGATCGCGGCCGGACGCAGGTCGAAGACCTCACGGATCGCGGCCGTCAGTCGCTCGACCGGGACCGTCTCCGTGCCGAACGTCTCCACGTACAGGCCGACCGGGTGGGCCTTGCCGATCGCGTACGCGACCTGGACCTCGCACCGACGGGCGAGGCCGGCGGCGACGACGTTCTTGGCCACCCACCGCATCGCGTACGCCGCGGAGCGGTCGACCTTCGAGGGGTCCTTGCCCGAGAAGGCTCCGCCGCCGTGCCGCGCGTAGCCACCGTAGGTGTCGACGATGATCTTGCGGCCCGTGAGGCCCGCGTCGCCCTGGGGTCCGCCGACGACGAACTGCCCGGTCGGGTTCACGAACCGCTGGTAGCCCGCCGTGTCGAGGTCGACCAGCGCCAGGACGGGCTCGATCACGTGCTCCCGGATCGCGGGCTCGAGCTCGGTGACCAGGTTCATGTTCGGCTCGTGCTGCGTCGAGAGGACCACGGTGTCGAGCCGGACCGCGCGGTCGCCCTCGTAGCCGATCGTCACCTGCGTCTTGCCGTCGGGGCGCAGCCCCGAGACCTCGCCGGACCTGCGGACGGCGGCCAGACGCTCCGAGAGGCGGTGCGCCATCCAGATCGGCAGCGGCATGAGCGACGGCGTCTCGTCGCACGCGTACCCGAACATCAGGCCCTGGTCGCCCGCGCCCTGCATGTCGAGCGGGTCCATGTCGCCCGCGTCCTCGCGCGCCTCGAGCGCCTTGTCGACGCCGGCCGCGATGTCGGGCGACTGCTGCCCGATCGAGACCGAGACGCCGCACGACTCACCGTCGAAGCCGATGTGGGAGGACGTGTAGCCGATCGTGCGGACGACCTCACGCACGACGGCGGGGATCTCGACGTAGGCCTCGGTGGTCACCTCGCCGGCGACGTGCACGAGGCCCGTGGTCACCATCGTCTCGACGGCGACCCGGGCGTGGGGGTCCTGCTCGAGGATGGCGTCGAGGATCGCGTCCGAGATCTGGTCGCAGATCTTGTCCGGATGGCCTTCCGTCACCGACTCGGACGTGAACAGGCGCATCGCGGGGTCAGTCATGGGACGAAGGATAGTCGCGTCCGCGGACAGCCCGGGCGTCAGACCAGCGGACGGACCGCGTCCCAGACGGCGTGCGCCACGGCGTCCTTGGAGCCCGCGGCCTCGGCGACGACCGCGCCCGTCCCGTCGAGGATCGTCACCGCGTTGTCGGCGGTGCCGAACCCCTGGCCGTCACCCACCGCGTTGACCACGAGCAGGTCGGCACCCTTGCGCCGCGCCTTGGCCCTGCCGTGCTCGAGCACCGAGGCGTCCTCGTCGCCGGTCTCGGCCGCGAAGCCCACGATCACCTGCTTCTCGCGCAGGCGCTCGTGTCCCAGCTCGGCCAAGATGTCGACCGTCTCGACGAGCTCGATCGTCGGCGGCGCGCCGGTCTTCTTGAGCTTGGTTCCCGCCGGGTTGACGGGCCGGTAGTCGGCCACCGCGGCGGCCATGACGACCACGTCGGCGACCTTGGCGGCCGAGCGGACCGCCTCGCGCAGCTCGGCAGCGGTGCCGACGGTGACGAGCTCCACACCGGCGGGTGCCGCGACGGCGAGGTTGGCGCCGACGAGCGTGACCTGGGCGCCGCGCGCCACGGCCGCGGCCGCGAGGGCGACACCCTGCTTGCCCGACGAGCGGTTGCCGAGGAAGCGGACCGGGTCCAGCGGCTCGCGCGTGCCACCCGCGGAGACGACCACGTGCCGACCGGCCAGGTCGCCCGGGGCGACGAGCGCGAGGGCGGCGGCGGCGATCTCGTCGGGCTCCGGCAGCCGACCCGGGCCGGTGTCCGTGCCGGTCAGACGCCCGGAGGCGGGATCGAGCACGTGGATCCCGCGCTCCCGCAGCGTCGCGACGTTGGCGACGGTCGCGGGGTGCTGCCACATCTCGGTGTGCATGGCGGGCGCGAGCAGCACGGGCGCGCGCGTCACGAGAAGCGTGGCCGTGAGCAGGTCGTCGGCGCGGCCGGTCGCGGCCCGCGCGAGCAGGTCCGCGGTCGCGGGGGCGACGACCACCAGGTCGGCGTGCTGGCCGATGGCCACGTGGGCCACCTGGTCGACGTCCTCGAACACGTCCGTCGTCACCGGCTGGCCGGACAGGGCCTCCCACGTGGGGCGGCCGACGAACTCGAGCGCCGCGCGCGTGGGAACGACGCGCACGTCGTGGCCTGCCTCGCGCAGCAGGCGCAGCAGCAGGACGGCCTTGTAGGCGGCGATCCCGCCGGCGACGCCGAGGACGATCCGCATCGGAGGGGTCTTACTCCTCCGTGGCCTGCGAGGTCAGCAGGCCCTTGTCGATCTCGCGCATCGCGATCGACAGCGGCTTCTCCTGCGGACGGGTCTCGACCAGGGGGCCGACGTACTCGAGCAGGCCCTCGTTGAGCTGCGAGTAGTACGCGTTGATCTGGCGCGCACGCTTGGCCGAGTAGAGCACCAGCGAGTACTTGGAGTCGGCCCGCTCGAGCAGCTGGTCGATGGGCGGGTCGGTGATGCCGATGGGGGCTGCGACGGTTCCGGACACGGTGAGACTCCCGAAAGTTTGGGGGTGGCTTGGAGAACTGCCAGCGATTCTACCTGCTGGCGATGCCCATGATCGAAATGAGCTCGTCGGTGGCGCGGTGCACGTCGTCGTTGACGACGACGTGGTCGAACTCGGACTCCGCCGCGAGCTCCACGCGAGCGGTCGCGAGGCGGCGCTCGCGCTCCTCCGCGTCCTCCGTGCCACGGCCCACGAGGCGCCGCTCGAGCTCGGCGAAGGACGGTGGCGCGAGGAACACGAACCGGGCGTCCGGCATGGACTCGCGCACCTGCCGCGCGCCCTGCAGGTCGATCTCCAGCAGCGCGGGCTCGCCCGCCGCGAGGCGGGCCTCGACCGGCCCGCGGGGCGTGCCGTACCGGTTGCGGCCGTGCACCACCGCCCACTCCAGCAGGTCACCGGCGGCGACCATCCGGTCGAACTCGTCGGCGCCGACGAAGTGGTAGTGGACGCCGTCGATCTCTCCCGGTCTCGGCGAGCGGGTGGTCGCCGAGACCGAGAGCCAGACCTGCGGGAAGCGGGCGCGGACGTCGGCGGACACGGTTCCCTTGCCGACGGCTGTCGGTCCGGCGAGAACGGTCAGCCGGGCGGGCGTCGTCGTCATGGGTGGTGCGGTACTCCTCGTGCGTCAGGGTGGACTGCGATGGTCACCCGAAACGTGCGACGAGTGCCTCCACCTGGTGAGGGCCGAGACCGCGGACGCGCCGGGTCTCCGAGATGCCGATCTCGGACATGATCGCACGCGCCTTGACCTTGCCGACGCCGGGCAGCGACTCGAGCAGCGAGACGACCTTGAGCTTGCCGATGGTCTCGTCGGCCTGACCCTGCTTGATCACGTCCGACAGCGTGCCTTGCGAGTACTTCAGCCGATTCTTGACCTCGGCGCGAGCCTGCCGCGCGATGGCGGCCTTCTGCAGCGCCGCGGCGCGTTGTTCGGGAGTCAGCGGAGGAAGAGCCACGCGCGTCACCTTCCGTCAGTGGGCGGGCGATCCACGAGGCGCGGGACCGTGCTTCCGAACCTAGCGAGCCCTCCCCCGGAGGGCAACGCGTACGGGCCGATCTGCACACCCGACCTGCACGGATGTGGGGTGAACGTGCTACCGCAGCGCCACCGCGGCCTCGCTGGACGCCTCGAGCGCGGCCTGCCGGAGGGCCGCGACGCCCGGCCCGGCACGGAGCACGCCGCGCGAGGACGAGGCGAGCACCTGACGGCGTGCCGCGCCGAAGACGGCCGTGAGCTCCGCCGCACCCGCGCCCTGAGCGCCCACGCCGGGCGCCAGCAGCGGCCCGTTGACGGCCCTCAGATCCGTGCCCGTGCGCGCGGCGGCATCACCGACGGTCGCCCCGACGACGAGGCCGATCGAGCCCATCGGCTCCACGCCCGTGTTGAGGGCCGCCGCGCGAGCGGCCATGAGCGCCCCGACGCTCGTGCCTTCCGCCGTGCGCGCGTGCTGCACCTCGTGGCCCTCCTTGTTGGACGTGAGGCACAGCACGAACAGCCCGCGACCCGACGACAGCGCGAGGTCGACCGCGGGGTCGAGCGAGCCGAAGCCCAGGTACGGCGAGACGGTCAGCGCGTCGCCGGCCAGTGGTGAGCCGTCGCGCAGGAACGCGTCGGCGTAGGCGCCCATCGTCGAGCCGATGTCGCCGCGCTTGGCGTCGACGATCACGAGCGTGCCGGTCTCCCGGCCCGCGGCCACGACCTCCTCGAGCACCGCGACGCCGGCCGAGCCGTGCCGCTCGAAGAACGCGGCCTGCGGCTTGACCGCGGCCACGCGCCCGCCGACCGCCTCCATCACGGTGTGCGCGAACGTGCGCAGCCCGTCGACGTCGTCCGTCAGGCCCCAGTCGGCGAGCAGGCTCTCGTGCGGGTCGATGCCCACGCAGAGCGGCCCGTGGTCGTCCATCGCGGCCGCGAGCCGCGCCCCGAACGTCATGCCGACGCCTTCGCCTCGCGGCGCGCCCGGGCGGCCGCGTCGTGCTCCTGCAGGCTCGTCACGGCGAACGGTCCGGCCTGGGCGGCCTCGATCGCCTGCACGGCCGCGCCGAGCTGCTGGACCGTGGTGATCATCGCCTTGTCAGCGGCGACCGTGGCCGCGCGGATCTCGTAGCCGTCGGCGCGCGCGCCCTGGCCAGACGGCGTGTTCACGACGAGGTCCACCGAGCCCTCGGTGATGAGGTCGACGATCGTCGGCTCCCCTGCCTCGCCCCGACCCGACGAGTACTTGCGCACGACCGTCGAGCGGATGCCCGAGCGGTGCAGCACCGTCGCCGTGCCCTCGGTCGCGAGGATCTCGAAGCCGAGCTCCGCGAGCCGCTTGACCGGGAAGACGATCGAGCGCTTGTCCCGGTCGGCGACCGAGATGAACGCCCGGCCGCCCGACGGCAGGCCACCGAAGGCCGCGTCCTGCGACTTCGCGAACGCCGTCGGGAAGTCGACGTCGAAGCCCATGACCTCGCCCGTCGAGCGCATCTCCGGGCCGAGCACGGTGTCGACGACCTGGCCCTCGCGCGTGCGGAACCGCTTGAACGGCAGCACGGCCTCCTTGACCGCGATGGGCGCGTCGAGGTCGAGGACGCTCGCGTCGTTCTCGGGCAGGATGCCGGACGCGCGCAGGTCGGCGATCGAGTGGCCGGCCATGACGAGCGCGGCGGCCTTGGCGAGCGAGACGCCCGTCGCCTTGGAGACGAACGGCACGGTGCGCGACGCGCGCGGGTTGGCCTCCAGGACGTAGAGCACGTCGGAGACGAGCGCGAACTGGATGTTGAGCAGCCCGTGGACGCCCACGCCGCGCGCGATCGCCTCGGTCGAGAGGCGGATCCGCTCGAGCTCGGACGTCGACAGCGTGACCGGCGGCAGCACGCACGCCGAGTCGCCGGAGTGGATGCCGGCCTCCTCGATGTGCTCCATGACACCGCCGAGGAACATCTCGGTGCCGTCGAACAGCGCGTCGACGTCGATCTCGATGGCGTCGTCGAGGAAGCGGTCGATGAGCAGCGGGGGCAGCGTCCCCGCCCGGCCGCCGTCGGCCGCGTTGTCGAGCGCGCGCTGGACGTACTCCGCCAGCTGCGGCTCGTCGTACACGATCTCCATGCCGCGGCCGCCGAGCACGTAGGAGGGACGCACGAGCACCGGGAAGCCGATCCGGCGCGCGGTGTCGCGCGCGCCGTTGAGCGTCGTCGCGGTGCCGAACGCCGGGGCGGGCAGCCCGGCCGCCTCGAGGACCTTGCCGAACTCGCCACGGTCCTCGGCGAGGTCGATCGCCGCGGGAGACGTGCCCAGGATCGGCAGGCCCGCGTCGGCGAGGCGCTGCGCGAGCGCGAGCGGCGTCTGGCCGCCGAGCGTGACGATCAGGCCCTCGATCGGGCCCGCCGCGAGCTCGGCGTGGTAGACCTCGAGCACGTCCTCGAACGTCAGCGGCTCGAAGTAGAGCCGGTCGCTCGTGTCGTAGTCGGTCGAGACCGTCTCGGGGTTGCAGTTGACCATCACGGTCTCGAACTCACCCTTGAGGGCGAGCGCGGCGTGCACGCAGGAGTAGTCGAACTCGATGCCCTGGCCGATGCGGTTCGGGCCCGAGCCGAGGATGAGGATCGCGGGCCGCGTGCGCGGAGCGACCTCGGACTCCTCGTCGTAGGACGAGTAGTGGTACGGGGTGGACGCCTGGAACTCGGCCGCGCACGTGTCGACCGTCTTGAACACCGGGCGCAGACCCACGGCGTGCCGAGCGCCGCGGACCGAGTCCTCGGACGTGCGGCGCAGCGTGGCGATCTGCACGTCGGACAGGCCGTGCCGCTTGGCGTGCGTGAGCACCTCCCGCGTGAGGCCCTCGGCCGTCCGAGTGGCCTCGGCGACCTCGTTGATGAGCTGGATCTGGTCGAGGAACCACGGGTCGATGCCCGTGAGCTCGTAGACGCGCTCGAGGCTCACGCCGGCACGCAGGACCTGCTGGACGTTCACGAGTCGCTGCTCGGTCGGGCGGCTGATCGTGGCGACCAGCGCCTCGAGCGCGTCGCCGGTCAGGGCGTCGCCGTCCCAGTGGAACGTCGAGCCCTTCTTGTCGATCGAGCGCATGGCCTTGCCGAGCGCCTCGGTGAAGTTGCGGCCCAGGGCCATGGCCTCGCCGACCGACTTCATGGTCGTGGTCAGGGTGTCGTCGGCGGCGGGGAACTTCTCGAACGCGAACCGGGGCACCTTGACGACGACGTAGTCGAGCGTGGGCTCGAAGGACGCGGGGGTCACACCGCCCGTGATGTCGTTCGGGATCTCGTCGAGCGTGTAGCCGACGGCGAGCTTCGCGGCGATCTTGGCGATCGGGAAGCCGGTCGCCTTGGACGCCAGGGCGGAGGAGCGCGAGACGCGCGGGTTCATCTCGATGACGACGATCCGGCCCGTGGTCGGCTCGACCGCGAACTGGATGTTGCAGCCGCCCGTGTCGACGCCGACCTCGCGGATGACCGCGATGCCGATGTCGCGCATGTTCTGGTACTCGCGGTCGGTGAGGGTCAGCGCGGGGGCCACGGTCACCGAGTCGCCGGTGTGCACGCCGACCGGGTCGACGTTCTCGATCGAGCAGACGACCACGACGTTGTCGTTCTTGTCGCGCATGAGCTCGAGCTCGTACTCCTTCCAGCCGAGGATGGACTCCTCCAGGAGCACCTCGGTGGTCGGCGAGTAGTGCAGGCCCTGCCCGACGATGCGGCGCAGGTCCGTCTCGTCGTACGCGATGCCCGACCCCAGGCCGCCCATGGTGAACGACGGGCGCACCACCATCGGGTAGCCGAGCTCGTCGACCGCGGCCAGCGCCTCGTCGATCGTGTGGATGATGACTGAGCGCGCCGACTCGCCGCCGCATTTCTCGACGACGTGCTTGAACTGCTCGCGGTCCTCGCCCTTCTGGATCGCGGGGATGTTCGCGCCGATGAGCTCGACGTCGTACTTCTCCAGCACCCCGGCCTCGTCGAGCGCGATCGCGGCGTTGAGGGCCGTCTGGCCACCCAGCGTCGGCAGGATCGCGTCCGGGCGCTCCTTGGCGATGATCGAGGTCAGCACGTCGGTGGTGATCGGCTCGACGTAGGTCGCGTCGGCGAACTCCGGGTCGGTCATGATCGTGGCCGGGTTGGAGTTCACGAGGATGACGCGCAGGCCCTCCTCCTTCAGCACGCGGCACGCCTGCGTCCCGGAGTAGTCGAACTCGCACGCCTGGCCGATGACGATCGGGCCGGACCCGATGACCAGGACGCTGTGGATGTCAGTGCGGCGGGGCATCAGGCGGCACCCTTCTCGTTCTGGTTCATGAGGTCGAGGAAGCGGTCGAAGAGATAGGCGGCGTCGTGCGGGCCGGCCGCGGCCTCCGGGTGGTACTGCACGGAGAACGCCGGCAGGTCGAGGGCCTGCAGGCCCTCGACGACGTCGTCGTTGAGGTCGACGTGGCTGACGATGACGCGGCCGTAGCGGCCGTCGTCGTGCGGCGCGGTGGACTCGCCGTCGAGCGGGGCGTCGACCGCGAAGCCGTGGTTGTGGGCGGTGATCTCAACCTTGCCGGTGATCCGGTCCATGACGGGCTGGTTCACGCCGCGGTGCCCGTAGCCCAGCTTGTAGGTGCCGTAGCCGAGCGCGCGGCCCAGGAGCTGGTTGCCGTAGCAGATGCCGAAGAACGGGATCTTGCGGTCCAGCACGTCGCGCAGCAGCTCGATCTCGTGCGTGGCCGCGCTCGGGTCCCCGGGGCCGTTGGAGAAGAAGACCCCGTCGGGTTCCGTCGCCAGGACGTCGTCGATCGACGCGCTCGAGGGCAGCACGTGGACGCGGACGCCGCGCTCGGCGAGCCGCTGCGGGGTCATGGCCTTGATGCCGAGGTCGACGGCCGCCACGACGGCGACCGGCGTCTCGAGCGTCTCGCCGTCCGGGCCGAGCGCCTCGACCACGTAGGCCTCGTCGGTCGAGACCTCGCCGGCCAGGTCGGCACCGACCATCTGCGGGGCCGACAGGACCTCGGCGAGCAGCTCGTCGCGCTCCTTGCCGGCCAGCGCGTCGCCCGAGAACACCCCGGCGCGCATGACGCCGCGCTCGCGCAGGTGCCGGGTCAGGGCGCGGGTGTCGATGCCGCTGATGCCGACGACGCCCTGGGCCTCCAGGTCGTCGTCGAGCGTGCGGGTGCTGCGCCAGTTGGAGGCGCGGCGGGCGGGGTCGCGGACCACGTAGCCGGCCACCCAGATGCGGGCCGACTCCTGGTCGTCGTCGTTCACGCCGGTGTTGCCGATGTGGGGAGCCGTCATGACGACGATCTGCCGGTGGTAGGACGGGTCGGTGAGCGTCTCCTGGTAGCCGGTCATGCCGGTGTTGAAGACGATCTCGCCGAGGGTGGTCCCGCGCGCGCCGTACGCCTGCCCGGCGAACGTGCGGCCGTCCTCGAGGACCAGGACTGCGTCGGTCATGACTTCTCCTTCGTACCGTCTGTGGTCGTGCCGTCGCTCATGAGTGCGTGGACCGCGTCGACCAGCAGGGGGCCGTCGGCGGTGTGCTTGGTGCGCAGGCCGGTGTCCAGCCCGCGCTCGTCGGTGGGGTCGGGTGCCCAGGTCAGGACGACGAGGCCGTCCTTGCCGACGTACTTGCCGGCCATGCCGGGTGCGGTGCCGGCGGCGCGCAGGGCGCTCGTCGGGATGAACACGTCGGCCGTGCCACGACGCGCCACGAGGACGCCCGCGTCGTGCACGCTGACCGTCGCCGGGCTGCGGACCCCGAGGTCCTGCGCGACGACGCGGTCGAGCCAGTCGCCGGCGCGCGTCGTCGAGACGTAGACCGCCTCGACAGGCTCGCCGTGCGCGGCACCCAGGTCGGCCGGTGCGCTCGGGAGCGTGCCGACGTCCGCCGTGCGGGTGCGGCGGTGGTTCCAGCCGGCCCGCATGCCCCACAGCACGAGCGCGAGGACCGCGACCAGGACGACGACCGAGACCCCCTCGCGGGCCGTCATGCGCGCACCACCACGTCCTCGTCGCACGACGCCCCGTCCAGCACGGTCGCGCGCCCGCGCAGGAACGTCGCGATGACGCAGCCGGACAGGTCGCGGCCGCGGAACGGCGAGTTGCCGGACTTGGTGGCCTGCTCGTCGGGGTTGATGACCCGGCGCACGGCCGGGTCGACCAGCACGAGGTTGGCGGGCTCCCCCACGGCGATCGGGCGGCCGTGGTCGGCGACGCGGCCGATGCGCGCCGGGGTCTCGGACAGCACCCGGGCGACGTCGGCCCAGGTCAGGCGGCCGGTGTCGACCATCGTCTCCTGCACCACGGACAGCGCGGTCTCCAGGCCGGTCATGCCGAACGCCGCCGCACCCCACTCGCAGTCCTTGTCCTCGCGCGTGTGCGGCGCGTGGTCGGTCGCGACGATGTCGATCGTCCCGTCGGCCAGGCCGGCACGGACCGCCTCGACGTCGCGCTGCGTGCGCAGGGGCGGGTTGACCTTGAACGTCGGGTCGTACCCGCGGGCGAGCTCGTCGGTGAGGATGAGGTGGTGCGGCGTGACCTCGGCGGTCACGTCGATCCCGCGCGACTTGGCCCAGCGGATGATCTCGACCGACCCAGCCGTCGACAGGTGGCACACGTGCAGCCGCGAGCCGACGTGCTCCGCGAGCAGCACGTCGCGGGCGATGATCGCCTCCTCGGCCACCGCGGGCCAGCCGGCCAGGCCGAGCTCGGCGGAGACGACGCCCTCGTGCATCTGGGCGCCCTCGGTCAGGCGCGGCTCCTGCGCGTGCTGCGCGACGACGCCGTCGAACGCCTTGACGTACTCCAGCGCGCGGCGCATGAGCACCGGGTCGTGGACGCACTTGCCGTCGTCGGAGAAGACCCGGACCTGCGCCTTGGACTCGGCCATCGCGCCGAGCTCGGCGAGCCGCTCCCCCTCCAGGCCGACCGTGACGGCCCCGATCGGGTGCACGTCGGCCCAGCCGGCCTCACGCCCGAGGCGCCAGACCTGCTCGACGACGCCCGCGGTGTCCTGCGTCGGCGTGGTGTTCGCCATCGCGTGCACGGCCGTGAAGCCTCCGAGCGCGGCGGCCCGGGTGCCGGTGCGGATCGTCTCGGCGTCCTCCCGGCCCGGCTCGCGCAGGTGCGTGTGCAGGTCGACGAGGCCGGGCAGCAGGACGAGCCCGCGGCCGTCGATGATCGTCGCGTCGTCGTCGGACACGTCGGGTCCGATGGCGGCGATGACGCCGTCGGCGAGCAGGACCGTCGTGCGGTCACCGCCGTAGGGGGCCACGTTCCGCAGCAGGTACTTCCGGCCGGTGCTCACGCGTCCACCTTCGTCTCGTTCGTCGTCTCGTTCGTCGTCTCGCTGCCGGAAAGAAGCAGGTACAGCACGGCCATCCGGACCGCGACCCCGTTGGCGACCTGCTCGACGATCACCGCGCGCGGCGAGTCGGCGGCGTCCGCCGAGATCTCCAGGCCGCGGTTCATCGGGCCGGGGTGCAGCACGATCGCGTGATCCGGCATCGCGGCGAGCCGACGCGCGTCGAGCCCGTAGCCGCGGGTGTACTCCAGCGGGCTGGGGAAGAACCCGCCGCCGGAGCTGGACATCCGCTCGCGCTGGACCCGCAGCATCATGATCGCGTCGGGCTTGGAGTCGATGACCTCGTCCAGGTGGTAGGACACGTCGGCGGGCCACGCCTCGACCCCGACGGGCAGCAGCGTGGGGGGCGCGACGAGCGTGACCTCGGCGCCCAGGGTGTGCAGCAGCTGGACGTTCGACCGCGCCACGCGGCTGTGCAGCACGTCGCCGACGATCGCCACGTGCAGGCCCTTCAGGTCCCGGCCGCTCGGGTCGCCCGCACCGGTGAGGTGCCGGCGCAGCGTGTACGCGTCCAGCAGGGCCTGCGTGGGGTGCTGGTGGGTGCCGTCGCCCGCGTTGATCACCGCGCCGTTGGTCCAGCCGGAGTGAGCCAGCGTGTGCGGCGCGCCGCTCGCGTGGTGGCGGATGACGACCGCGTCGGCGCCCATGGCCTGCAGCGTGAGCGCGGTGTCCTTGAGCGACTCGCCCTTGGAGACGCTCGAGCCCTTCGCGGAGAAGTTGATGACGTCGGCCGACAGGCGCTTGGCCGCGGTCTCGAAGGAGATGCGGGTGCGGGTCGAGTCCTCGAAGAAGAGGTTGACCACGGTGCGCCCGCGCAGCGTCGGGAGCTTCTTGATCTCCCGGGCCTGGGTCGCGGCCATCTGGCCGGCGGTGTCGAGGATCCGCACGGCCTGCTTGTGGGACAGGCTGCCGGTCGAGAGCAGGTGCTTCATCGGGTCCCCTCGATCAGGACGGCGTCGCGGCCGTCGGTCTCGTCCAGGAGCACCCGCACGCGCTCGGTCGTGGAGGTCGGCAGGTTCTTGCCGACGAAGTCGGCGCGGATCGGCAGCTCGCGGTGACCGCGGTCGACGAGCGCGGCGAGCTGGACGGCGCGCGGCCGCCCGAGGTCCGAGATCGCGTCCAGCGCGGCGCGGATGGTCCGGCCCGAGAAGAGCACGTCGTCCACCAGGACGACGACCTTCCCGTCGATGCCGGCGCCCGGCAGGTCGGTGCTGCCGATCGTGCGCGTGGGGTGCTGGGCCAGGTCGTCGCGGTACATCGTCACGTCGATGCTCCCGACGAGGTCCGCGGCGTCCAGCGTGGGCTCGACCTCGACCAGTCGCGCGGCGAGGCGCCGCGCGAGGGGCAGGCCACGGGTGGGGATGCCGAGCAGGACGACGTCGGCGCCGCCCTTGTTGCGCTCGAGGATCTCGTGCGCGATGCGTGTCAGCGCTCGGGCGATCTCGGGGCCGCCGAGGACGACGGTGGCGTCGGCGGGCTGCTCGGGCTGCTGCTCGGGTGCGGGCAGGGCACTGCTCATGGAGCGACTCCTTCCCCGCCTCACAGGACGGGAGTTAAAGGACTGCTGTCAGGCGCCCACCCTACCGCTGCGCGCCCGCGCGCCCGGTGCCGTCTCACGTGCGACGTCGCTCACGTCCGGCCGGCGCGTGGCCGGGCGACGACCGCCGTCGCGTCGAGGTCGTCGTCGCGCACGACGTGCGCGCGGTGGCCCGCGTGCTCGAAAAGCGCGCGGGTGGTCGGGGACTGGCGCTCGCTCGTCTCGATGACGACCGCGCCGCCCGGCGCCAGCCAGTCCGCGGCCTCCACGGCGATGCGGCGGTGCAGGTCCAGGCCGTCGCTGCCGCCGTCGAGGGCGATCCGGTGCTCGTGGTCGCGCGCCTCGGGGGGCATCAGGGCGATCGCGTCGGTCGGGACGTAGGGCGCGTTGACCACGACGAGGTCGATCCGGCCGCGGAGCGCGTGCGGCAGGGCGTCGAACAGGTCGCCCTCGTGCACCCGCGCGAGGTTGCGGCGCGCGCACGCGACCGCGGCCGGGTCGAGGTCCGCGCCGTGGACGTCCGCGCCGGGGACCCGCGCGGCGATCGCCGCGCCCAGGGCGCCGGTGCCGCAGCAGAGGTCGACGACGACGGCCGTCGGGCGCTCCTCGAGGAGGTCCACGCCGAGGCGGACCAGCAGCTCCGAGCGTCGTCGGGGCACGAACACACCGGGCGCCACCGCGATCCGCAGCCCGTCGAGCTCCGCCCAGCCGAGCACCTGCTCGAGCGGCTCCCCGGAGACGCGCCTCCGCACCAGCTGCTCGAGCTGCTCCCCCGTCTCCCCGGTGCCGAGCAGCAGCGCCGCCTCGTCCTCGGCGAACACGCACCCGGCCGCCCGCAACCGCACCACCAGCGCGTCGATCTCCACGTGGCGACGCTATCTCCCGCGGGACCGATGCTCCTCCGCCCCGCCCGTCCGGATGCGCGGGACTCGCGTGGCTGGGTGCGTGCGGGTGTGCGACACGCGCAATCGCCGCGGCGTGCCGCACACCCACGCGCACACGCGGGGGGCACGCGGCGGCATCGCGCCGCGCGTGGGTCTCGACCGGGTCCGGTGCCGATCACCCGGATGCCACGTCACTTTGTCGACGATGCATGCCGATGTCCTGTTCGTGCTCGGAACTGTCCCGATGTGGGTGACGATGGTCCAGCTGCTGGCAGCCGGGCTCGTCGGTGGGTTCTGCCTGCTCCAGTGGATCTGGTGGCGCGGCGAGCGTCGCCGCGCCGGGGCCGAGTGGGCGCTCATCTGGTCCGCGGACATCGCGCTGCTGCTGCTCGCGGGCGGGCTGTTCGCGTTCACGGACCCCGGCGCCGTGCAGGACGCGCTGCAGTTCACGCACACCCAGCTCGTCGGGCTGTTCCTGCTCCTGGCCGTCCCGGCGACGCGCGCGTTCGCGGCAGGCCCTCCGATCCGCTGGTGGGTGGCGATCTCCACGACCCTCCTGCTCGCCGGCGCCGCGGCCTGGTGGTGGCACCCGACCTCCCCCCGGCACGGCGTCGATGTCGTCGTGACGGCGATCCTCGTCGCGGTGGCCCTGATCTCCGTGGCCTACGTCGTGGCGTGCATCGGGTCGCAGCGGGTCAGCCGCCTCGGCACGCTGCTCGTGGTCGCCGGCGCCGAGTCGCTCGCGATGCTCACCGCGGGTGGCATCGTCACGCACGAGCAGCTCAGCGCGATGCTCGTCGCGCTGTGGTCGATCCCGCTCGGGTTCGCGCTCGGCACGATGGCGCTCGTGCGGCTGCGCCAGGCGCAGCGCGTCGCCCGCACGCAGCACCTCATGCGTGACGCGACGGCCCGGCTCGCCAACGCGGCGTGGTTCGCACGCGACGCCGAGAGCCTGCTGCTGCGTGCCCGCGACGAGGCCCGCACGATCCTCGCCGACCCCGAGGTCGAGGGCTCGCTGCGCACGATCTCGCACGGCCGGTTCGTCACGGAGCTCTACTCCCCCGCCGCGCACACCGCGCAGGAGCGCACCTTCCTCGTCGACCTCTCGCAGATCGTCTCCGCGGCCGCCGAGCGCTACGCGCTGACGTCCAGCCTCGAGCAGACCGCCTTCAGCGACCCGCTCACGCGCCTGCCGAACCGCCGCGCGGTCGAGAAGCACCTGCGCGACGCGATCGAGCAGGCGAACGTCGAGCGCACGCGCGTCTCCCTCGTCTACTGCGACCTGGACGGCTTCAAGCGGTTCAACGACCTGCACGGGCACGAGGGCGGCGACGCGGTGCTCGTGCGCGTCGCGGACCACCTGCGCGCGCTCGCGCAGGGCGACCCGAATCGGTTCGTCGGCCGGCTCGGGGGCGACGAGTTCGTCGTCGTCCTCTCGCGTGCCCCGCAGGACGTCGACCTCGTCGCCCTCGCCCGGAACCTGCGCGAGGGCTTCGTCGACCGCACCGTCGGGGCGCGGGCCGCGCGGCTGTCCGTGGGCGTCGCGTCGTGGGTGCCCGGTGACGTCGTCGACCCCGACGCGCTCATGCGGCACGCGGACACCGCGATGATGGACGCCAAGCGCTCCCGCACCGGGTTCCGGGTGTACGACCGGGCGCTGCGCCGCCGGGTCGAGGCCGCGCGCCACCACCGCGCGGCGCTCGAGACCGCCGTTGCCGAGGGCCAGTTCACCGCGTACTTCCAGCCGATCGTCGACGCCCGCACGCTCGAGGTGCTGCAGGTCGAGGCCCTCGCGCGCTGGGACGACCACGGCCACCTGCTGCTGCCGGCGGACTGGCTCGAGATCGCCGAGGAGACCGGCCTGATCGTGCCCATCGGGCTGGCGATGCTCGCCCAGTCGCGCCGGGCGCTGGATCGCTTCCAGGTGCCCGTCGCCGTCAACCTCGAGGCCCGGCAGCTCGCCGCGCCCGACGCGCTCGAGCAGATCGAGGCCGCGTGGGGCGACACCTACTGGGAGCACCTGACGCTGGAGATCACCGAGAGCGCGCTGGTCAAGACCGGCCCCGCGGTGCCGCTGCTGTCCGAGCTGCGGGCGCGCGGCGCCAAGATCGCGGTCGACGACTTCGGGACCGGCTACTCCTCGCTCGCGCGGCTGTCGCGCCTGCCGGTGGACGTGCTCAAGATCGACCGGTCGTTCGTCCGCGAGGTCGGCTCGGACCGCGGCGCGTCCGTCATCCGCGCGATCCTCGAGCTCGCGTCCGTGCACGGGCTCGACGTCGTGGCCGAGGGCGTGGAGCGCTCGTCGGACCTCGCGACCCTCGTCGACCTGGGTGTGCGCCGCGTGCAGGGCAACTTCCTGGGACGCGCGGCCGCGACGCTGCCCATCCGCGGGCCGCGCCCCGGGACCGGCGCGTGGCACGCGCAGCGCCCGCTGCGCTCGGTGCCGACGCAGTCGAGCGGGCCGGAGACCGGTCCGATGACGGTCGTCCACAACCTGGCATGACGAGAGAGGGCGCCCCGTAGGGCGCCCTCTCTCGGTGCGCAGGTCAGGCGAGCAGCGTCGGCTTCAGGTCGATGATCCGGCCGAGGAGCCCGTTGACGAACGCGGGCGACTCGTCGGTCGACAGAGAACGCGCGAGCTCGACGGCCTCGTCGACCGCGACGGCGTCGGGGACGTCGTCGTTGAACAGGATCTCCCACGTGCCCAGGCGCAGCAGCGCGCGGTCCACGGCGGGCATCCGCTCGATCGTCCAGCCGTGCGCGTGGATCGCGAGCAGCTCGTCGATCCGACCCTGCTCCGCCACGACGCCCTCGACGAGCTCGACGGAGTACTGCGGCAGCGCGGTCTCGGCGCCGGGCCGGGCGATGCGCTCGGCCAGCAGCTCGATGGGTGCCAGCTCGCGCTGGTCCGCCTCGAACAGGACGTCGAGCGCCCGCTTGCGTGCCTTGGTGCGAGCTCCCACGTCAGTCGTTCACGCGGCCGAGGTAGCTCCCGTCGCGGGTGTCCACCTTGACCTTCGTGTTGGACTCGAGGAACAGCGGCACCTGGATCTCGTAGCCGGTCTCGAGCGTGGCGGGCTTGGTGCCGGCCGACGAGCGGTCGCCCTGCAGGCCGGGCTCGGTGTACGTGACCTCGAGGACGACCGACGGCGGCAGCTCGACGTACAGCGGGGCGCCCTCGTTGGTCGCGACCATCGCGCTCTGGCTCTCGAGGAGGAAGTTGGCGACGTCGCCGACCGTGGCCTCGGGGATGTTGATCTGGTCGTACGTGTCCGTGTCCATGAACACGAAGTCGGTGCCGTCCTTGTACAGGTACTGCATGTCGCGCTTGTCGACGTTCGCCGTCTCGACCTTCAGGCCGGCGTTGAACGTGCGGTCGACGACCTTGCCGGACAGCACGTTCTTCAGCTTGGTGCGGACGAAGGCGCCACCCTTGCCGGGCTTGACGTGCTGGAACTCGATGACGGTCCAGAGCTGGCCGTCGATCTTCAGCACGGTGCCGTTCTTGAGGTCGTTGGTGGTCGCCACGATCCGTCGCTTCCTGTCTGGGGGAGTGTCCTCTGCGCCGGCGCACACGCGCCGGTCCGCAGACCGCCGACCATCGTACCCGGTGCGCAGAGCGCGCTGCTCAGGAGAGCAGCGCCCGCGCCCCCACGCCGATCGCGGCGCTCCACACGAGCGACGCCAGGGTGCCGATGACGAACCGTTCCGAGGCGCCCGGGTTCTCGCGCAGCTCGGGGAACCGGCCGAGGCCCTTGACGGCGACGACGACCGCGATGCCCGCGGGCTCGTCGACCAGCACGCACATCGTCACCGCGAGACGCTCGAGGATGCCGATCCACGTCCCACCGCGCAGGGAGGCGAGCGCCTGGGGTCCCTGCGGCCCGTCCGCGGCGGGCGCGCCCGCGTCCCCGGACCGCGACGCGAGGCGGAGCACGCCGAGCACGACGAGCCACCCGCCGGCGGCGGAGACGATCAGGGCGGCGATCACGACGGCGACGTGCACGGGGCTCCTTGTGGGTGGTCCGGCCTCGATCGTGGCGGAACGGGACGCGTCGGTCCATCCGACACTCCCCTGTCCCCGCGCCTACTCGCCGGCGGCGATCCTCAGCAGTCGCGCCGCGGCGCTGCGTGCCGCGGTCTCCTCGGCCCACAGCGCCGCGCGCAGACGCTGGCTGACCGCCTGCTGCGAGACGCCGAGGCTGGTCGCGACGTCCTCCTGGCGCACGCCGGGCGCGGCCATCGCGTCGACGACCTCCCAGCCCGCAGGCGAGCGCCGCGCGGCAGCGGCGGCCGCGAGCACGAGCACGGCCTCCGCGTCCCGCCCCGCGCCGTCGTCGATGCCCCGCACGGCCAGGGACACCGACCGGCTGCGGCTCTTGGCGGCCTCGACGGCCGTGCGCGCCAGGATGAATGCGGTGCCGTACCCGGCGCGCACGGACTCCGGCAGGGGCTCGTCCACCGGGCCGGCGCCGATGCCGACGGACCACCCTCCCCCACGGCTGACGGTCATAGCGACGTCCACGACGAGGTCGGGATCGTCGAGCACCCCCTGCACCTCGTCGCCGACGGCGCGCTCGAACGCGCGCACCACGCCGTGCTCCCGGCTGCCGAGCATCTGGGCCAGCTCGAGGAGGAACGCCTCGACGTGGTCGCCGTGCACGCGCGAGCCGCGCTGGTCGATCGTCATGACGTAGGGCATCGCACCATCATCGAGCCTTGTTGCGTGGCGCACAAGTCCTCAACGTTGTTGATCAGTCAACAAGCCGAGAAACTTGTGGGATCGCCAACAGTGTTCAGGACTTGTGCGTCAGTGACGCGAGGGCCAGCCGGTAGGAGTCCAGGCCGAAACCGGCGATCGTCCCCGTCGCCACCGGGCCGATGACCGACAGGTGACGGAACGACTCCCGGGCGTACGGGTTGGTGATGTGCACCTCGACGAGCCGCAGGCCCGACTTCGTCACCTGCGCCGCGGCGTCGCGCAGCGCGTAGGAGTAGTGCGTGAACGCGGCCGGGTTCAGGACGACGTCGACGCGCGAGTCGACGGCCTCGTGCAGCCAGCCGACGAGCTCGGACTCGTCGTCGGTCTGGCGGACCTCGGCCTCGACGCCCAGCTCGTCGGCCCAGGCCTCGACCGCGGACACGAGATCCGCGTGCGACGCCGAGCCGTAGACCTCGGGCTCACGGGAGCCGAGCCGTCCGAGGTTGGGGCCGTTGAGCACCAGCGCGCGCGTCATGGCCGTCACGATAGGCCCCTAGAGCGCGATCGCCGTGGACGTCTCGTCGCGGCTGATTTCCGCGTACGCCGCGATCAGCAGCGTCGGGTCCGGTCCCTCGAGCCGCACGGGCTTGCCGATGTCCTCGAGCACCACGAACCGCAGCAGGTCGCCGCGCGTCTTCTTGTCGCGGCGCATCGCGGTCAGCAGCCGCTCCCACCGGTCGCTCCGGTACGTCACGGGCAGCCCGAGCGAGGTGAGGATCGAGCGGTGCCGGTCGACGACCTCGTCGGGCAGCCGCCCCGCCAGCCGCGCGAGCTCGGCCACGTAGACCATGCCCACGGAGACCGCCGCGCCGTGCCGCCACTGGTAGCGCTCGACGTTCTCGATCGCGTGCGCGAAGGTGTGGCCGTAGTTGAGGATCTCGCGCAGGCCCGCCTCCTTGAGGTCCTCCCCCACGACGCGCGCCTTGACCGCGACGGCCCGCTCGACGAGCTCCGCGAGCACGGGTGACGTCGAGGCCGCGACGGGGTCCGTGAGGACCTCCACGTTCGCCTCGACGAGCTCGAGGATCCGCGGGTCGGCGATGAACCCGCACTTGACGACCTCGGCCAGGCCCGCGACGAAGTCGTGCTTCGGCATCGAGGCGAGAGCGGCCAGGTCGCACAGGACGCCCGCCGGCGGGTGGAACGCCCCGACGAGGTTCTTGCCCTCGGCCGTGTTGATCCCGGTCTTGCCGCCGACGGCCGCGTCGACCATCGCCAGCAGCGTCGTCGGGACCTGCACGACCTTGATCCCCCGCAGCCACGTCGCCGCGACGAACCCGCCGAGGTCGGTCGTCGCGCCGCCCCCGACCGCCACGACCGCGTCGCTGCGCGTGAAGTCCGCCTGGCCGAGCACTCCCCACAGGAACGCGGCCACCTGCGCGGTCTTGGCCTCCTCGGCGTCCGGCACCTCGGCGCCGAAGGCCTCGTACCCGGCCTTCCTCAGGTCGTCGATGACCGTGTCGGCCGTCGTCGCCAGGGCCGCGGGGTGCACGACCAGCACACGCTTCGCCTCCGGCCCGATCATCGACGGCAGCTCGCCGAGCAGGTGGTGCCCGATGAGCACGTCGTAGGGCTGGGCGCCGTCCACGGTGACCGTCGTCGTCATGCCTCGTCCTCCACGGCTGCCTGCCGCAGCGCGGCCAGCTCGGTCTCGATGTGCTCGGCCACGTCGGCCGGGCGCAGGTGGTCGGTCAGGATCGTGAGCGTGGCGAGGCGCTCGTAGATAGGCCTTCTGGCTTCCATCAGTGCCTGCCACTGTGCGCGCGGGTTGCCGAGCAGGAGCGGGCGGGCCTGGTTGAACCCGACGCGGGGTGCCGCGTGGGTGAGGGTGACGTCGAGGAAGACCACGACACCGCCGTGCTCTGCGTAGGTAGCCAGGGCGGCCTGGGTGCGCTCGTCGAGGATCGCGCCGCCGCCGAGGGCCAGGACGCCGTCGTGCTCGTCGATCGCCCTGGCGACCGCCGCGTGCTCGAGCCCGCGGAAGTGCGGCTCGCCGTCGTCGACGAAGATCTCGGCGATGGGCTTGCCCGCAACGGTCTCGACGTCGGTGTCGGTGTCGCGGATGCCGAGCTGCCAGCGCTCGGCCAGCGCGGCCGCGACCGTGGACTTGCCGGCACCCGGTGGGCCGACGAGGACGATGCGGGGGGCGGTGGTCGGCTCTGGCACGGATCGAGGTTAGTGCCGACCGGCGTCTCGGCCTGCCATCGCCCGCGGATCGGTCGTCGCACCAACAGCCAGGGCCGATCGGGTGAACGGTGACGTCTGCTTCGTCCGTTGCTCAGGCCACCTGCCTCGGATGCCGAGAACCGAGGGAGCCGAACACTGTCTGAGGAGATCCCGTGTCGTTGCGCAGTCGCCTTGTTGCCGTCGCTGTGACCGTTGCCCTCGCGGGCACGCCCGTGCTGGTCGGATCGCCGGCGTCCGCCGTACCCCCGGTGATCGCCTCGATCGACGCCGCTGCGACCAAGACCGGCGAGACCGGTGACCTGGTCCTCGCGTGGCACCAGGTGACCGGCGCGACGACCTACCGCGTCGAGATCGCCGACGCCCCCTCGTTCAGCCCCGCGAACATCCTCGTCACCCAGACCACGGCCGCGCTGCGCTGGGTCCCGACCACACCGCTGTGGGGCACGACCGGTGAGCGTGACCTGTACTGGCGGGTCGTCCCCGACGGCGTCGGGGCGAACTCCGCGGACGCGACCGTCAACGCGTTCTTCCGTGGCGCGGCGCCGGTGCCGACGATCACCAGCCCGACGGCAGCGCAGGTCGTGAGCTACCCGCAGCCGGTCACGTTCCGTTGGGCCGCAGCGCGGGGAGCCAGCAGCTACACGGTGACCTACGGTCTGGACGGGAGCGCGACGCCGACCGTCGTGACCGGACTCCTCGGGACGAGCTACACCCCCGCTGCCGCACTGCCGAACGGCAGCTACACCGTGAGCGTGCGGGCGTCGTTCCCCACACCCACCTATGCCGGCGAGTACAGCGGCGGGACGTCCGACTCCCAGACGTTCAGCGTCGCCTGGAGCGACTCGGCCCCGACACTGACCTCCCCCGCCGACCACACGGTGGCCAACGACCTCGAGTTCACCTGGGCCCCGGTCACCGGGGCGGCGAAGTACCTCGTCGAGATCGCGCGCGACGACAGCTTCACGGCGGACAACATGGTGCTCACGAGCGAGGTCCCCGGGACGACGTTCATCCCGACGAACGTCCTGCCGAGCACGACGTACTTCTGGCGCGTGAGCGCCTACACCGTCAACGGTGAGAGCAGCGGCACCTCGGCACCGTGGCAGGTCCGCAAGATCATGAGCGACGACGACGAGTCCGTCCCTCCCGCGGACTCGACGACATTCACCCCGAGCTTCACCAACATCGGCACGTCCTCGGCGAACGCCACGGTCCTGGACTACGACTCGTTCAAGCTCACGTGGACCCCGGTCCCCCGCGCCACGTACTACCACGTCGTGGTCAACCGCAACGGCCAGAACCCGATCTCGTGCAACACCGCCTCGACCGAGGCGACGATCGTCGCCTCGGCCACCGCGACCGGGAACAACACGACCGCGCTCTCCGGGTCCTCGGACTGCTTGTGGAACACCAACCAGGCGATGCGGATCCAGCCGAACAACGACGTGTACATCGCCACCGTCCAGGCCGTGAACATGTCGGCATCGAGCGCCAAGGCGTTCGGCTCGTCGGACCCCGACGACGCCGACGTCGTCCCCACCGCCGAGTCGGCACCGCACTACTTCCGCATCGCGCCCGGCACCGCGACCGAGACCGTCGATGCCGTCGTGGTGAACCCGATCCCGGCGAGCACGACCGAGGTCGCACCGACCCTCTCGTGGCAGCCGGTCAGTGGCGCCGACGCCTACATCGTCACGTTCTACGCCGACACCGCGCGCTCCTCCAAGATCGGCGAGATCCGCACGACGACGCCGCTGGTGAGGCCGACCGGAGTCTTCGTCCGCAACCTGACGACGACCGATTCCTACGTCGCCGTCGTCCGCGCGGCCACCGGTTCGACCTCGTCCTCCGGGCCCTCGTCCTGGTTGTACCTGACGGACGTCGGCGAGGGTGTGATCTCGTGGCGTCGCACCGGCGACACCCCGCCCGCGGGAACCGTCGACTACCGGGGCGGTACCGCGGTCCTGCAGATGACCCCGACCGCGAAGACCGCGCTGAGCGGCGCGAACCGTGGGTACGCCGTCAACATCTACCCGCAGGGCTCCGACACCAAGGTCGCCGCTCCGCTCAAGGTCGACCAGCCGAGCACGGTCGCCGCGTCGAAGTTCACGACGTCGGCGTCGACCTTCAAGGCCACCTCGCTCCCGGCCGGAAACTACACGTTCACCTGGTCGGTGCTCGACCCGTCGGGCAACGCCGGCGAGGAGTCGCCGAAGGTGCCCTTCTCCGTCGGACGCTCGAGCGCGACGTCGCTGACCTCCGTCGTCGACGGCAACGGCACGGCGGCCACCCTGACGTGGCTCAACGGCGACGCAGCGCGCAAGTACTCCGTGTCGTTCGGCAAGGAGGGTGCGACGCCCACCAAGTACGCCGTCACGACGCGCGGCATCACGGTCCAGAACCTCACGCCGGGTATCACCTACGCCTGGTCGGTCACGTCGGAGGACAAGGACGGGAACGTCTCCACGGCGTCACCGACGGCGACCTTCTCGATCGCTCAGCGTGTCGTGACCCTGGCGAGCGACACGCTGACAGCCGTGCCCGCGCGGACGGCCACCATCTCGTGGTCCCCGGTCACCGGCGCATCCCGGTACCTCGTCCGGGTGGCGGAGACGACCAAGGGCCTGACGAGCGCCACTGCGGTCGAGACGACGTCGCTCAGCTACGTGCCGACGGTCGCCCTCAAGTACGGGACGCCGTACGCCTTCGACGTGCGCGCCGTGCCCGAGACGCTGCTGAAGTCGTCGACCCGGCCCGTCATCGCGGCGACGCCCACACTGGGACAGCTGACCGTGGTCACCGCGCCGGGCGCTCCGATCTCGATCGGCACGTCGGTCGTCGCCCAGACCATCTCGGTCTCCTGGACGGCCCCGACCGGAGCGGCCCAGGGCAGCGCCGAGACGCCCGGGCACACCGTGCGCTACCGCATCGTCCGGACTGACGGGCTCGAGAACGCCTGGACGACGGTCGTCGTGGGATCTGCGGTCACGCGCAAGCTGTCCGGCCTCAAGGCAGGCACGAGCTACGAGATCCAGGTGGCCGCCGGGAACTCGCAGGGCCAGGGTCCGTGGAGTCGCTCCGTGACGGCGAAGACGGCCGACACGACCCCGAAGGCACCGAAGCTGACGTCCCTGAGCCGGGGCGACCGCACCGCGCTCGCCCGCTGGTCGGCTCCGACGGACGGCGGTTCGCGGCCGATCACCGGGTACCTGCTGCAGAAGCGGTCGTACGCCTCCGGCAAGTGGTCCGGCTGGACGTCGGCGGGCTCCGCCGTCGCGACATCACGCTCGCTCACCGTGACGAGCCTCGTCAACGGCCTCAAGTACGAGGTCCGCGTCTCCGCGAAGTCGGCGGCCGGTGCCGGTGCCTGGTCCACCGGAGCTCTGGTCACCCCCGCAGGCAAGCCCAAGGCTCCGACGTCGGTCAAGGTCAGCGCCGCCAAGTCGAAGACGAAGGTGAGCTGGGCCAAGGCCGTCTCCAACGGTTCTTCCATCACGTCGTACAAGGTTCAGTCCTCGACCAACGGCACGAAGTGGACGACGATCAAGACGGTCAAGTCCACGGCGACGAGCTATACGTGGACCAAGGCGAAGAAGGGCAAGAAGTACTACTTCCGTGTCCTGGCGACCAACGCCCTAGGGACGTCGACTCCTAGCGCCAAGGTGAAGGTCGTCGCGAAGTAGCGACGCACGAGGAAAGGGGCCGGCCCAGGCAGGGTCGGCCCCTTTCTTGTGCGTGCGTGCGTCAGCGCTGGAGCTCCGGGATCGCGTCGACGTAGGCGGCCAGGTTGCGTCGCACCTCGTCGAGCGAGTCTCCCCCGGTCTTCTCGAGCAGGACCTCGGCGAGGACGAGCGCCACCATCGCCTCGGCGACGACCGCGGCAGGAGGGACCGCGCAGACGTCGGAACGCTGGTGCTGCGCGCGCGCTGCCTCTCCGCTCGCAGTGTCGACCGTCGCCAGCGCACGGGGGACGGTCGAGATCGGCTTCATCGCCGCGCGGACTCGCAGGACCTCGCCGTTGGACATGCCTCCTTCGACGCCCCCCGCCCGGTTCGTCGCACGCTCGATCCGGCCGTCGGCCGCTCTCGTCATCTCGTCGTGGGCGGCGGATCCACGCCGCGTGGCCGTGCGGAACCCGTCTCCGACCTCCACGCCCTTGATCGCCTGGATGCCCATCAGCGCAGACGCGAGCCGCGCGTCGAGGCGACGGTCTGCGTGGACGTACGACCCCAGTCCGGACGGCACGCCGTAGGCGAGCACCTCGACGACTCCCCCGAGCGTGTCGCCGTCCTTGTGGCACTCGTCGATCTCGGCGACCATTGCGGCCGACGTCTCGGCGTGGAAGCAGCGCACGGGGTCGGCGTCGAGGGCCGTCACGTCCGCCGCGGTCGGCAGGTCGGCGCGCTCTGGGACGGCGACGGGCCCGATGCCCACGACGTGCGAGACGAGCTCGATCCCCGCGGCCTGCCGCAGCAGGTGCGCCGCCACCGTCCCGAGGGCCACGCGGGTGGCCGTCTCGCGAGCCGACGCCCGCTCGAGCACCGGGCGGGCGTCGGCGAACCCGTACTTGCGCATGCCGACGAGGTCCGCGTGCCCGGGCCGCGGCCGGGTCAGTGGCGCGTTGCGCGCGCGCAGGAGGACGTCGGGGTCGTCGACCGGGTCGGCCGACATGACCTCGACCCACTTGGGCCACTCCGTGTTGCCGATCTCGATCGCGACGGGGCCACCTTGCGTAAGTCCGTGTCGCACGCCCGCCAGGAGGCGCACCTCGTCCTGCTCGAACTTCATCCGGGCGCCGCGCCCGTAGCCGAGGCGGCGGCGGGCCAAGGCGTCCTGCACAGCGGAGGTCGTCACCTCCACGCCGGCGGGAAGGCCCTCGATGATCCCGACGAGAGCGGGGCCGTGCGACTCACCCGATGTCAACCAACGAAGCATGTGCAGGATCTTCCCACGAGCGCGCGGAGCGTCCGCCTCGCGGTCCGCTCGATGGACGTGACGAGAGGGGCGGCTCCCGCACAGGAGCCACCCCTCTCGTCACAGCGTTCAGTTGCCGGGTTCCTTCTCGCCCTCCACGGGGACCAGCGGGTTCGCGTCGGCGTCGGGCTTCGGGAGCTTCGGGGCGTCCTCACCCTCCTCCGCGTCCTCGGCAGCGACGGCGGTGGCGTCGGGCAGGACCCACAGGTAGCCACCCACGAGGAGCTCGAGGTCGCCGACCTCGGTCGCGGGCACCCCACCGTTCGCCTCCGTCTTGTTCTGACCCGTGCCTGCGAAGGACTGGACCAGGAGGAGCCGCTTGGTGTGCTGCGCGCCGTCGAGGAAGGCGAGGACGTCCTCGTAGGTGCCCACGGCCGTGAAGGTGACCGGAATGGCCGAGAAGCCGGCGGGAGCCGTGGGCGCCTTCGGAGCCGTCGTCGCTCCGGGAGCTGCGCCGGCGCTGGCCGACGGGCTCGGGCTCGGCGCCGCACTCGGCTGCACCTCGGTCGAGGCCGCCTGCCCTGCTGCCGGGGCGGCAGCCGTCGCGTCGAACATGACGGCTTGGCCGGGCTGGGTCGTGACGTTGATGAGCGTCACCTCGTTCTTCTCGGCCACGGCGTCGAGCTGGAGGAGGTAGCTGCTCAGCTCGGCCGTCGTCGGGATCTGCTTCTGCAGCGTCTTGAGGTCAGCCTTGTACTCGTCCAGGTTCGCGAAGTCTGCCTTCAGCTTGTCGAGCTTGAGCTGGAGCGCGTCGTTGGCCACCACGGTGGTGGCCGTCTGGGCCCGGGTCTCGGCCGCCTGCGCCCGCACGGGTGCGACCAAGAGGAACCAGGTCATGGCGAGAAGCACGATCGCGAGGAACGCGGTCCCCGCGATCCACGTGTTCTTCTTGGCGCCCTGCATCACTTGCCTCCGTCGGTGTCGACGGGCTGGAACCGGTCGGAGAACGCTCCGGCCCGGACCTGCACGCTGCCGTCGATCTTGTAGTAGATGCCGAACTCGGGATCGGAGTCGACGACCGCCGCGGTCACCCACGCGTCACCCAGACCAGGGATCGAGTTGAGCTCGTCGATGAGAGCAGCCGTGTCGGGCAGTGAGAGCGAACGCCCGGTCAGCGTGATCTCACCGACCCGAGCACTCTGCAACACGTTTGCCGGTGCTGCGAGGGGCGTCATGGGCGTCGCACCGCTCATCGAGATGGTGTCGAGCGAGACTCCCTCCGGGAGCACGGCTGCGATCGCGTCGAGGTACGACTTCCACAGCACGTCCGTCGACATGGCGATCGTCCGGGTCGAGCTGGTGACGTCCAGCTGGTTCAGCACGCGCGGTACCTCCGCATACTTCGCCTGCTCGAGCGTGAGGCGTGCTGTCTCCGACTGGGCGTCCATGAGCTCGTCGTCGGCCGCCTGCGACTGGGCAACGTTCACGACGTAGAGCAGACCGCACAGCGCGAGCGTCACGACGAGAGCGATGACGAGCCATCGCTTGATGCTCCGGAGCCCACGGGCGGCCCGCACCTCCGGCGGCAGCAGGTTGACCTGCGGCAGGCCGACGACGATCGACGCCGACGGCTTGCCGGTCTTGGGCTTGGCGAGACGGTCGGTGAGGGCGGTCATGCTGCGACTCCGTACGCGAGGCCGACGGGAACGGCGATGAGGGACTCGAGGCCGTTGAGCCGCTCCCGGCCGGCGCCCTTGGCGGCGCGAAGGCCGGAGAGGGGGTCACCGAGCACCACGGAGAGACGGCTCGCGCTCGAGAGGTACTGGCCGAGGCCGGGCAGGTGCGACCCACCGCCCGTGAGGACGACGACGTCGATCCCGGCACCGGGGTTGTTGCCGGCGTAGTAGACGAACGTGTTGCGGATCGACTCGACGAGCGTCCGGGCGACCTCGGAGATCGCCTCGACCGCTGCCTCGCTGCCCTCCGGCGCCGCGTACCCCACACCGAGGCTCCGCTTGACCTGCTCGGCCTCGCCGGCGGAGATGCCCAGCGTGCTGGCAACTGCGCTCGTGACCTGGTGCCCGCCGGCAGGAAGGACGCGGACGAGGCGTGGGTGGCCGTGCGCGGCGACGACGACGGTCGTGATCTGCGCGCCGATGTCGACGAGCGCCACCGTGCAGCGGGCCAGGTCACCACGCGCCAGCGATCGCACGAGCGCGAAGGCGTTGAGGTCGACCATCGTGGGTCGGAGCCCGGCACCCTCGACGGCGAGGACGTTGGCGTTGACGGTGTCGCGCTGCGCGGCGACGAGCAGGCCGTGCATGGTCTTGCCCTGCGGGCCGTCCGCCTCGGACGTCGGCACGTAGTCGAGGAGCGCGTCGTCCACCGACATCGGGAGGAGCTCGCCGACCTGGTACGGGAGCGACTCGGTCAGCTGGGCCCGCGTCATCCACGGAAGGTCCGTCTCGCGCACCAGGACGCGCTGGTTCCCGACCCCGATCACGACATCCTTGGACGAGAACTTGGCCTGGCTCCACAGCTGCTTGAGCGCTCCGGCGACGGTCGCCTGCTGGACGACCTCGCCGTCACGCACGGCGCCGAGGGGCAGCGGCACCTCGCCGTAGTGCAGCAGCGTGGCGGGGTTCTTGCCGGCGGGTCCACCGCTCCCGAACTCGAGCTCGGCGGCACGCACTGCGCCGGCGCCGATGTCGAGTCCGATGACTCGTGTGCTTGCCACGAACGTCCTCCGGGTGAGCGAGAAGTGGGCGAAAAGGTCTACACCCACTCATCGGGCGGGGTCCCGCCGGACTTGAGCATCTGCGAGCGATGCCCCGCAGATATCTCGCGACCTCCGGAGCAGGTCAGAGCGCGCCGGAGTACCAGGTCCAGATGTCGTGGCCCACCAAGATCCCCACGGCGGCGCCGGCCAGCATCCACGGGCCGAACGGGACGCTGCTCTTGCGACCCGCACGCCCGGCGATCATGAGGCCGATGGAGAAGAGGCCACCGAGGAGGAACGCGGCGAAGGCCCCGGTCACCAGCGCCGCCCACCCGAACCAGCCGAGGTAGAGGCCGAGCACGCCGGCGAGCTTGACGTCCCCGAAGCCCATCCCGCCCGGGTAGATCAGGATCAGGGCGAAGTAGAAGGCGTAGAGCGCGCCGCAGCCGATCAGAGCGCGGACCATGGCGCCCCAGTCGCTCGCACCGCCCGGGTTCCAGCTGGCGAGGGCGAGAAGCGCGGCGGCGACCAGGTACGACGGCAGCACGATCGCGTTGGGCAGCCGCTTGGTGTCGAGGTCGATCAGGGTGAGGGCCACCCCGATCGCGACGAGGTACAGCGCGGCCGGCAGCACCCAGGCGACACCCGTGAACCAGGCCGCGCCGGCGAAGAGCAGACCGGTGGCCGCCTCCACGAGCGGGTAGCGGGCGGAGATCGGCTCGCCGCAGTCGCGGCACCGGCCCCGAAGGATCAGCCACGACAGAACCGGGACGTTGTCGCGCGGGCGGATCTCGTGGCCGCAGCGCGGGCACGCGCTCGGCGGAGAGACGACCGACTCGCCGCGCGGGACACGCCAGACAACGACGTTGAGGAACGACCCGACGGCGAGGCCGAGCAGCCCCACGAGGGCGACGAGCAGGATCACGGCAGCCGCAGCGCCTGGTTGTCCATGCGGAAGCGCTCGCTCACCACGAACGCACGTCCTGCAGCGCCCCCACCCGAGGTCGCCGCGGAGTAGTTGAGCTTGAACGGGGTCGAGAGCAGCACGTTGCAACCATAGAGCTGACCGGTGAGCGTCAGGGGCGGGCTCGCGTAGGCCGTGTTGTTGATCTGGCCCGGCGTGTAGACCATCACCTGAGCGTTCGGGCCCTGGCTGAAGTTCGGCGTGTTGAAGGTAAATCCGGCACCCGACGGACTGGACGAGCAGGACGCCTTGCCCGCCGGCCACGGCTCGATGATGTACAGGCTGTGCTTGTTGCCGTCGCCCGACTCGACCCGGAAGGTCGTCTTCATGGTCGCTCCCGAGGAGAAGATCACCGCGTCGGCGTAGAGCTTGATGGTCAGTCCCCCACCGAGACCGACAGACGACGTCCCGCACCCACCCGAGCCCGTGGGCTGCTGAAGGTCGTAGATCGTCGGCGTCGTGATCACCAGCGGTCCGGTGAAGTTGGACGAGCCACTGACCCACGCCTGGTCGCACGAGTCCGCGAGGTACGGACCGGTCTTCAGCGCATCGAGGTCGTTGCGCCACTTGCGCATGAACCAGCCGCTCCAGCGCGCGTCGGTCTTGGTGATCTTCGGGAAGTCCAGCTTGGGGTCACCGGGCGGGAAGTAGACCGTCATGTCAGGGGCCGGCGGCGCCGTGAGGGAGGCGTCGGGGATCGTCTTGGACCCGGCCGTGACGTTCGCGGAGCTGAAGCCCCCCGTGAGGGCACCCTTGATGCGGACCGAGCCGGGCGTGGTGACGGTCACGCTCGAATTGGCAGCCACGCCGCCCGCCACGTAGACGTTGCCGACCCACGACTGCGGGTTCGACATCGACAGCTTGCCGCCGATCCAGATGTTCCCCTTGAGGTTGCATGCGGACGCGATGCTGACGTTGCCCACCACGTAGAGGTCCCCGAGCAACGTCGCGCCGGACGTCGGGCAGTCGAAGTTGCCGCCGACCCACATCTTGCCGAAGACCTTGCAGGTGCTGTTCCACTTGACGTTGCCGGCGACGATGACGTCGCCGTGCACGATGCCGTTCGCGGGGCACTCGAGGTTCCCCTTGGTGACGAAGTTCCCGCCGACCTCGCAGGTCGTGTTGAGGGTCGACGTCTCCGAGAGCGCGGAGTTCACGTAGATCCCGCCCTGGGTGTTCATGGCCGACGAGCACGTGAAGTGGTCGGTGAGGATGTCGGCGTCCGTACCGATCACCTTCAGATCGGTGCTCACGCCTGTCTGGACCTCGCCGAAGATCGCCGAGTTGAACTCGGGCGACGTGGGACGCTGCACGACGGTGAACTGCGCCACCATCGTCTTGACGTCACCCGAGCTGTTGCCCGCCCCCGGTGATCCGGTGTGACCGGTCGAGATCACACGGAAGGGCGTGGGAGTGCCACCGGGAGGAGCAGCCATCGGGCAGCCGTTGGTCCACGACGACTCGAGTGCAGGGTCCGACGACGCGCCGACGAGCTTCTGCACCTGCGCCTTCCAGGCCGGACTGGGGCTGGACCCCGTCCCCCCGGACCAGCACGTGCCGCTCGCGACGAGCGCAGCTGCGGTCTCGATCCCTGCCTCGGCCGACGACTTGGCGCTGACCGACGAGCGCGAGGCCGTCGTCTGACCGATCGCGAACACGACCGTCCCAACGAGGGTCGCCATGACGATCGCGAGCACGGCGGCGATGCCGATGACTGCGATGAGGCTGCTGCCGTCATCGCCGCGCGGGCTCCGCAGCGTCCTCGTGACACGGCTCGCTACACGCATGCCACTCCTCCAGAGACTTCGCCGTCGAGCTGCAGCTGACGGCGCGGGACGATCGTCGACGACAGGCCGACGGGCACCTTCGAGGTGCCTTCTTGGAAGTTCAGGGCGACAGTGATGCTGCCCGGGTACCACGCCTCGGTGTCCGGGTCGGGGTCCAGGGCCAGGAAGGGCAGGCCGCCGCTCGCCTTCGTGGTGACGCCGCTCGCGACGACCGGCCACGACGACGGGCTCAGTGCCGTGGGGGGCGTGCCCGAGGCCTGCGCGGGCCGCACGAGCTTGTGCAGCTTCTTGCTCGGGTCGAGGTACCAGCCGACGCACCGCCAGGTCGTGACCGCGGCCACGGCGCCCTGGTTCGCGCGCGTCTTGAGCACGAGCACGTCGCCGCGACCCGTGGCCGGGTCCACACCCATGGCAGCCGGGGTGCGGACGTCCGTCTCCACAGCGAGCCGGACCGAGGCCTGCAGGTCGTCGAACGCGACCTTGGCGCTGTTCGACGTGTGGGAGGTGTCCGTCACCGAGACCTGCGTCTGCATCGTCTTGACGAAGAGGGAACCGATGATGGCCAGGAGCAGCACCGAGATCGCACTGGCGACGATGAGCTCGACCAGGGACATTCCAGTATCGGGACGAGACGCGTCGGTCGCGGCGTGGAACCGGCGCCTCAGGCGGGCGCTCAGGGGCAGTCGGGTGCTCACTGGAGGCCCAGCGCGATCTTCGTGGTGCTCGTCGCAAGCACCTTCGTGACGTCGCCGGCCTCGACGATCTTGACCGTGTAGGACACGATCGGAGACGCGGTGGACGTGACGCAGTTGATCGGGGCCGCTGTCGTCGTCACGATCATCTTCATCGGAAGACCTCGGCCGTCCTTGCGGTTCGCGGGCGCGGCGGCCGAGGCGAGCGCGTCCCACTTGGGGCAGGCCTTGACCGAGTCGAGGCCGGCGACGGTTGCGTGCGCGGTGTCGACCTGCTCCGAGGCCCACTGCGTGGCGGACTCGATCGCCGAGTTCCGAGCCGAGGCGTTCACCGCGGAGATCAGCAGCCCGATGGTCGCCATCAGGAGGATCGCGAACAGCATCAGCGACACCATCACCTCGACCATGCCGAAGCCGTCGTCGTCCGTGCGTGGATCGGTCACCGTGCGCCTCCCTCCCGTGGATACGTCGGTGTGGGGCGCCACCAAGGTGACGCCCCACACCGTCAAGCCCTACCTGCAGATCACGCGCAGGTGGTCGAGCCCGTGTAGACCTTGCCGGTCAGGTCGGTCGAGAAGCCGTCCTCGACCTTGCCGCCCTCGGCGGTGGCGCCGATGCACAGGCTGTCGTCGTCGAACGCACCGGCGACGACGATCGTGACGCCCGGGCTCGCGGTGAAGGTCTCGGCCTCGGCCGTGCCCGCGCCACCAGCAGCGGTGAAGGTGTAGTCGGGGGCGGTGCCGCCGAGCGTGACGCCGGTCGCGTCCGGGTGCTCCGTCAGCGTCGAGGCCACGATGACACGGGCGTTCGCGAGGTCGTTCTTCGCGGCCGAGTCCTTGGCCTTCTTCTGCTGGTCGAGGTACACCGGGATCGCGATGGCCGCGAGGATGCCGATGATGATGATGACGACGAGGAGCTCGACAAGGGTGAAGCCCTTGTCGTTGATGTCCTTCTCGTTCATGGCCTTGCGAACACGAGCCATCATGATGGTGGTACTCCCGTTTCTGCGGAGGGACGTTATGGGGATTTCAGTTCCGGTGCCGGCCCGGGGGCCGGATCAGGTGGTGCAACCTGTTCATCGGCCCGCCCTGTCGGGGCCTTGAGCGTTGTGCGCAGCAATCTCCACGTTCACCCGAACGGACGCAATAGACGACTGTGCGTCAGCCGATCAGGTTGAAGATGTTGAAGATCGGCAGGTACAGCGCGACGATCATTCCGCCCACGATCACGCCGATGAACAGGATCATGATCGGCTCGATGAGGCTGGTGAGCTGCTCGGTGGTCGCCTCGACCTCTTGGTCGTAGAACTCCGAGATCTTCTCGAGCATCGTCTCGAGCGCTCCCGAGTCCTCACCCACGGCGATCATCTGCGTCACCATCGCAGGGAAGACGTCGTGCTTCGTCAACGGCCCTGAGAGCGACTCACCTCGGCGAACGGAGTCCTGGACGTCCTTGATCGCCGCCTCGATGACCCAGTTGCCGGACACCTGCCCGACGATGTCGAGCGCCTGGAGCAAAGGGACGCCGGAACCCATCATCGTGCCGAAATTACGGGAGAAACGGGCAATGGCGATCTTCCGGAACAAGTTGCCGAAAACCGGCACCTTGAGCTTCCACGGATCGAGCCTGCGGCGGACCCCGTCGTCGTTCTTGTGCTTGCGCCACCAGGACGCGAAGACGATTCCGGCGACGATCAGGAGAGGTGCCAGCCATTTCATGATGCTCGAGAGCCAGACCAGGATGAGCGTCGGGAGCGGAAGCGTGCCGCCCAGACCCTCGAACATGTTCTTGAACACCGGGACGATGAAGATCAGCATCACCGCGACCGCGAGAATGGCGATGCAGAAGACGACGACGGGATAGGCCATCGCCGACTTGATCTTCCCGCGGAGCTTGACCTCGGCCTCGTAGTTGTCGGCGACGGACTCCAGCGCCTTCTCGAGGAAGCCTCCGACCTCGCCCGCGCGGATGATGTTGATCATCAGCGGAGGGAAGGTCTCCTTGTGCTTGGCCAACGCCGCCGAGAGGGCTCCGCCGACCTCGATGTCTCCACGGACCTGCCCGAGGACCTTCGCGAGCGGCTTGCTCTCGGTCTGCTCCGCGAGGATCGACAGCGTCCGCAGCAGCGACAGGCCGGCGGAGATCATCGTCGCCATCTGCCGCGACATCACGGCGAGGTCCTTCAGACCGACCTTCTCGCCCAGTCCGCCGAAGGTGATCTCCTTCTGCAGCCCGGAGTTCGTCACCTCGGAGATCGAGACGGCCGCGAGGCCCATCTCCTTGAGCCGGTTCGCGACCGCCGCCTGGTTGGGCGCGTCGACGCGACCCTTGACGATCTTGCCTGCACGGTCCCGGACGGCGTACTCGTAGGTCTTGCTATCAGCGGTCGCCATCACAGACCTGCCATCGGGTCGTTGTAGCTGGCTCCCTGCGGGCCGCCGGAGAACCGGCCCGTCAGGCGGTTGAAGTCCTCGGCGTGGTGGCACTTCTCGAGGCCGACCTCGTAGGAGATCTTCCCGGACTTGACCATGTCCGCCAGCTGCTGGTCCATCGTGTGCATGCCCTGCTTGGCGCCGGCCTGCATCGCGGAGTAGATCTGGTGGGTCTTGCCCTCACGGATGAGGTTGCGGATGGCGGGCGTCGCGATCATGACCTCGGTCGCGACCGCGCGGCCCGTGCCGTCGGCCTTCTTGCACAGCGTCTGGCAGACGACGCCCTGGATCGCGCCGGCGAGCTGCGTGCGCACCTGCGCCTGCTGGTGCGAGGGGAACACGTCGATCACACGGTCGATCGTCTGCGCGGCGTCCTGGGTGTGCAGGGTCGCGAAGACGAGGTGGCCGGTCTCGGCGGCGGTCAGGGCGACCGAGATCGTCTCCAGGTCACGCATCTCACCGACGAGGATGATGTCGGGGTCCTGGCGCAGGACGTGCTTGAGGGCGTTCGCGAACGAGTGCGTGTCCTGGCCGACCTCGCGCTGGTTGATCAGCGACTTCTTGTGGCGGTGGAGGAACTCGATCGGGTCCTCGACCGTCATGATGTGGTCCTCGCGCGTGCGGTTCGCGAGGTCGATGATCGAGGCCAGGGTGGTCGACTTGCCCGAGCCCGTCGGGCCCGTGACGAGGACGAGACCGCGCGGCATGCCGGCGAAGTTGCCGACGACCGCGGGGACGCCCAGGTCCTCGAGCGGCTTGATCTCGTACGGGATCACACGGAACGCGGCGCCGACCGACTCACGCTGCTGGTAGATGTTCACGCGGAACCGGGCGAGCCCGCGGACCGCGTAGGAGAAGTCGAGCTCGAGGTTCGTCTCGAACGTCTCCCGCTGCTTCTGGGTGAGGATCGAGTAGAGCGTGCGGCGCAGCGGCTCCGGCGCGAGCGTGGCGTAGCCCTCGAGCGGCTTGAGCGCACCCGAGATGCGGACCGTGGGGACCGCGCCCGAGGTGAGGTGGACGTCGGAGGCGCCCTTGGCGACCATCTCGGTCAGCACCTGGTCGATGGGGAGGGTCTCCTCCGCCGCGTCCGAGCCCATCCGACCGGCCCGGTCACGGCCCTGCGCCCGCGCGGGGGGCGCTGGAGGGGCCGCGGGCGCGCTCGCCTGGGCGGGCACGCTGGGTGCGGCGGGCGCTGCCTGCGCGGGGGCGACGGGAGCCGGCGAGAACACTCGCGTCGCCGCCCCGGGAGCCGTCGCGTACGCGGGCGGCGCCGAGGGGCCGTCCGGGGTGAACGACGTCGTGGTCGAGATCCGCGCCGGAGCGGGACCGCTGAACGCCGGGACGGGCGGCTGGGGCGCCACGGCCTGGGGCGGCTGGTACGTCTCGCGCACCGCCGCGACCGAGCTCTGCGACGGGATCGGCGAGAACGTCACCTGACCCGGCAGCGACGGCGGGGCGGACCCGGCCTGCGGGCCGGCCGGACGGTAGGGCGGCAGGGGCCGCGTCGGCTCCCCGCCGGCAGGCTGGATCGGCTCGCTCACATCAATCCCCTTCGTCCCGCACGGGCGCGCAGTCTTGTCGGTGCTGTATCGGCCTGTCCGGCCGCCGTCTTGAGGGCATCTGTCCCGGTGAGAGGACCGAGGCCCGTCAGGCGACGACGCGCAGGATCTCCTCGATCGACGTCTGCCCGAGCGCGACCTTGTGCCAGCCGTCGTCGCGGAGCGCGATCATGCCCTCCTTGAGGGCCGTCGACTGGATGTCCGCGCTCGACGCGTGCGCCACGGCGAGCCGCTCGATGTTCTCGCCGACGGTCATCACCTCGTGCAGGGCGAGGCGCCCGCGGTACCCGGTGTTCGAGCACGTCGGGCAGCCACCCGGCCGGTAGATCTCGGGGACGGGCTCCCCCGGCATCCACGGGAAGCGAGCTGCGAGCATCTCCTGCTCGGACGGCTGGTAGGGCACCTTGCACTTGCCGCACAGCCGGCGCGCCAGACGCTGGGCGACGACGCAGTCGAGCGCAGAGCCGACGAGGAACGGCTCGATCCCCATCTCCGTCAGACGCGTGACGGCCGACGGCGCGTCGTTGGTGTGCAGCGTGGACAGCACGAGGTGACCGGTGAGGGCGGCCTCGATCGCGATCTGTGCCGTCTCGTGGTCACGGATCTCACCGAGCAGGACCACGTCCGGGTCGGACCGCAGGATCGAGCGCAGGGCGCCCGCGAACGTGAGCCCGGCCTTCGGGTTGACCTGCACCTGGTTGATGCCCGGGAGCCGGTACTCCACCGGGTCCTCGACCGTGATGACGTTGATCTCGGGCTTGGAGACCGCGTTGAGGGTCGCGTACAGCGTCGTCGACTTGCCCGACCCGGTCGGGCCGGTCACCAGGATCATCCCGTAGGGCTTGGTGTACGCGCCCTTGTAGGTCTCGTAGTTGTGGTCGAGGAACGACAGGTCGCGCAGGTCGAGGCTCGCCGTCGAGTTGTCCAGGATTCGCATGACGATCTTCTCGCCCCACACCGTGGGGAGCGTCGCGACGCGGAGGTCGATCTTGCGCCCGTTGTGCGTGACGGACATGCGGCCGTCCTGCGGCTTGCGCTTCTCGGCGATGTCGATGTCGCTCATGATCTTCACGCGGCTGATGACGCCGCCCTGGATCTGCTTGGGAGCCCGCTGGGTCTCGTGCAGCACGCCGTCGATGCGGTAGCGCACCCGCAGGTCGTGCTCGGCCGGCTCGATGTGGATGTCGGACGCACGGTCCGTGATCGCCTGGGTCACCAGCAGGTTGACGAAGCGGACGATGGGCGCGTCGTCGTCGGCGATGTCCCCGATGGACGACAGGTCCTGCTGGGCCTCGTTCGCGACCTCCTCGAACGCCGAGGAGAGGTTCTCCATCTCGTCGTCGGCGCGCACGTAGCGGTCGATCGCGCGCAGCAGGTTGTCGTGCGTCGCGATGACGGAGACGATCTGCCGGCCCGACACGGACCGCATGTCGTCGACGGCCATGACGTTGCCCGGGTCGGCGGTAGCGAGGACCAGCGACGACCCCTCGAGCGCGATCGGCAGCACCGTGTACTTGCGGCACAGCCCACCGGGGACGAGCGCCACCGCGGTGCGGTCGATCGGGAACTCGTCGAGGTCGACGTACTGCATCCCGACCTGCGCGGCGAGCGCCTGGACGAGCTGCCCCTCGGACAGCACGCCGATCTCGACCAGGGTGCGCCCGAGCGAGGCACCGCTGGTCATCGTCTCGTCCAGCGCGGCCAAGAGCTGCGCCTCGGAGACGAGGCCTTCCTCGAGCAGGATCTCTCCCAGCTGCTTCACGCGGCGCCCCTCCCGGCACGGTGCGCGGAAGCACACCTCTGCCCGGGTCATCGGCAGCGGTGCCGGGAGACCTGAGCAGTTCGGGCGGAAATCAGTGGGTGAGTTGGGACTCCAGCGCCGCGTCCATCGCCTCGACCGGACCGGCGTGCCCCGTCATCAGCCGCACCTGCTCGGCGGCCTGGTGCAGCAGCATGCGCTCCCCGCCGACCGCCACTCCCCCGCCCGCGGCCCACGCGGACTGCAGCGCGGTGGGGCGCGGGTCGTAGGCGACGTCGAGCAGGACGCCCGGGCCGACGACGAGAGACTCGGCGAGCGCGTCCGCGGCGTGCGGGGGCAGCGTCGAGACGACGACCGACGCGCGGCCGATCTCGGCGGCGGCGCGTTCCAGCCCGCGGAACTCCGGGGTGACGCCCATGCGGTGCGCCGCGCGCATGAGCCCGCCCGCGCGCTGCATGGAGCGGACGTAGACGACGGGTGCCGGGCAGCCGAGCTCGCCGAGAGCCGCCAAGGTCGAGGCTGCGGTCGCGCCGGCGCCGATGACAGCCGCGGACGTGACCGGGCCCGTGAGCCCCTCGCGCAAGGCGGTGACCAGGCCGTACACGTCGGTGTTCGCTCCGACGAGCGTGCGCGCCGCACCAGCTCCCGAGATCAGCACCGTGTTCACGGCGCCGACCACCGAGGCCAGCGGCTCGACGTGGTCCAGCAGCGGGAGCACGACCTGCTTGTGCGGCATCGTCAGGGACAGGCCGGCCCATGAGTCGTCGAGGGACGCGACGAACGACGGAAGGTCGTCAGCGAGGACGTCGACCGCCTCGTACGACCAGTGGTCGAGCCCGAGGGCGGCGTAGGCGGCGCGGTGCAGGGTGGGCGACAGGGAGTGCGCGACGGGGTGGCCGAGGACGGCCGCCCGCCGCAGCGACGGACCGGTCATTTCCCGTTGGCGGTGATCCAGGCATTGAGCTCCGCCTGTGCCGCGTCCTGCTCCGCCTGCGTGTGCGAGAAGACGGTCTCCCCAGTCTCGGGGTTGACGGTGCACCAGTACATCCAGGTTCCGTCGGCCGGCTTGAGCACAGCCTCGATCGAGGCCTCGCCCGGTGACGCGATCGGCGTCGGAGGCAGACCGGGAAGCGCCCGCGTGTTGTACGGGTTGCTCTTGTCCTGCAGCTCCTTGGTGGTCAGTTCGGTGCCGCTGATCCCCGCGCCGTAAGCGACTGCCGCGTCGATCCCCAGCATCCACCCCTGGTCCAGCCGGTTCTCGATGACGCGCGCCATCTTCGGCCGGTCCTCGTCCAGCTTCCCCTCACGCTCGACCAGGGAGGCCTTGTTCAGCACCGTCTCCCAGTCGTCCTTCGCGACCTTCTTGTCCTTGAGGACCTCGACGGTCTTCGCGGTCATCATCTTCAGCACGTCCGCGGCCGACGCGTCCGGCTGCACGTCGTACGTGGCGGGGAACAGCCATCCCTCGGCGTTGCCGTCCGCCTGCGACGGCAGGCCGATGGCCTTGGAGTCCTTCAGCGCCGCGTTGAGCTCCTTCGTGGGGATCAGCGTCTTCTCGTTGATCCGCGCCACGATCTGGTCCTTGGTGAGCCCCTCGGGGATCGTCACCCGGAAGGACGACTTGCTCGCGGGGTTGAGCAGCGCGTCGACCGCGTCGGACGCCTTCATCTCCTGCAGCAGGCTGTACGTGCCCGGCTGGATCGAGGCGGCACCCGAGTTCGCGGCGAACGCGGCGCTGAACGCCTGCGCCGAGGCGACGACGCCGGCGTCGGCAAGAGCCGCACCCATGTCAGCCCCGGTGTCGCCGGCGTTGATCGTCACGGTGGCCTCGCCGAAGCCGGGGCCGGGGAAGTCCTTGGTGGTGGCGGTCTTGTTCGTGCCGTCGCCGTCGAACATCCCGCCCAGCAGCGAGACGACGACGTAGCCGGCGCCCACGACGAGCAGCAGCGCGACGATGACGATGACGATGCTGCGGTTCCGACGCTGCTTGCGCTGGCGCGCCTCGCGCTGCCGACCTCCGCTCCGGGAGCGACGGGGCGGCTGCGCGGACGTGGGGTCGCCACCGAAGAGGTCGGCGCTCTGGCCGTTGCCCTCCACCGGTGCCCACCACTCGGTCTGGCTGTTGCTCACGTGTGTGTCACTCCACCGTCGTCCCGTGACCCGCAGCCCCCGACGCGTCGTCTTCCCCCGCGGCGCGCTCGACGACGACCGGTTCTCCCGGGCGCCGCCCCATCGCGCGCTCTGCGTCCAACGCGTACTGCAGGATGACCACCGCGGCCGCCTGATCGACGACCTGCCGGTGGCGGCGCCCGGATCGGCCGGACGCCTGCAGCGCCTGATGGGCGGACACCGTGCTCATCCGCTCATCGACCAAACGCACCGAGATCGGGGCGATGGCCTGCGCCAACCCCACAGCGTACGCGCGTGCGGCCTCCGATGAGGCCCCTTCGGCACCTGACAAGTGTCGTGGCAGCCCGACGTACACACACTTCGCACCTCGTTCGTGCACCTCACGCACGATCTGCGCGAGATCCTTGGACAGCTGCCCAGGTTTCGGCTTCCGCGTGTCGCGCGCGAGCGTCTCGACCGGCGTGGCGATCATCCCGTCCGGGTCGCTGGCCGCGAGGCCGACGCGGACGGTGCCCACGTCCACCCCGAGCCGGGCGCCACGTTCGACCGACACGTCAGCCGCGGACCGACGTCAGGACCGCCTCGAGGGCCTCGCCGACCTTGCTCACGTCGGTGCCGCCGCCCTGCGCCAGGTCGTCCTTGCCGCCGCCACCGCCGCCGAGCACACCCGATGCGAGCTTGACGAGCGCGCCGGCGCGGATGCCGGCGGTGCGTGCGGCCGCGTTCGTCGCGACCACGACCACGGGACGCCCCTTGGCTGCGCCGGCGATCGCGACGACCGCGGGCTCGGCCTCGCCGAGGCGCGACCGGACGTCGAGCACGAGCGTGCGGATGTCGTCGCCCGACACCTCGCCGAGGTCCGCCGTGACGACACGGGTCGACCCCACGAGCGTGGCGCCGGCGGCGACCTTGCCCGCACCGGCCAGGATCTGGGCCTGGCGCAGCGCGCCGAGCTCCTTCTCCGACTCCTTGAGCCGGGTCAGCAGCGAGGAGACGCGCTCGGCGAGCTCGTCGGGCCGCGCGCCGAGCAGGCCGGAGATCTGCCCGACGAGGGCGCGCTCCTTGGCCTGGTACCCGTACGCACCCGCGCCGACGAGGGCGTCGACGCGACGCACCCCGGAGCCGATCGCCGACTCCGACAGCAGCGTGACCAGGCCGAGCTCGCCCGAGCGGCGCACGTGCGTGCCCGCGCAGAGCTCGAGCGACCAGTCGCCGCCGATGGACACGACGCGCACCTCGTTGCCGTACTTCTCGCCGAACAGGGCCATCGCGCCCTTGGCGCGCGCCTCGTCGATGTTCATCGTCTGGTCGGTGACCTCGAGGTCGTCCTGCAGGCGCTCGTTGACGCGGGCCTCGATCTCCGCGACCACTTCGTGCGGGGTCGCCGAGGGCGAGCGGAAGTCGAACCGCAGCCGGCTCGGGGCGTTGAGCGAGCCCGCCTGCGTGGCCGTCTCCCCCAGCGACTCGTGCAGCGCCTTGTGGACCAGGTGGGTCGCGGTGTGCGCGCGGGCGATCGCCTGGCGTCGGGCCGTGTCGATGCGCGCGACGCCGCGGTCGCCGTGCGTGACCGTGCCGTCGACGAGCCGGCCGTGGTGCACCGACAGCCCCTTGACCGGCGCCTGCACGTCGTCGACCTCGATGCGCGCACCGGACTCGAGCACGATCGTGCCCGTGTCGGCCTGCTGGCCGCCCGCCTCGGCGTAGAACGGCGTGACGTCGAGGATGACCTCGACGTCCGCCGGGGCGGTCGCCGCGGGGGCGGGCACGCCGTCGACGAGCAGCCCGACGACCTGCGAGGTCGCCTCGACGTCGGTGTAACCGATGAACTGCACCGGCTTGCCGTTCGTCGCGCTGAGCTCCTTGTGCAGGTCCTGGTAGGCGCCGGTGTCGGCCCGGCCCGCCCGCTTGGACATCGCGTCGGCCCGCGCGCGGTCCCGCTGCGCCTGCATGAGCGTGCGGAACGCCTCGCGGTCGACGTCGACGCCCTGCTCGGCCGCCATCTCGAGCGTGAGGTCGATCGGGAAGCCGTAGGTGTCGTGCAGCTGGAACGCGTCGGCACCCGAGAGCGTCCCCGAGGCGGTCTTCGCCGACGCGACGGCCGTGTCGAGGATCGTCGTGCCGGCGACGAGGGTGCGACGGAACGCGTCCTCCTCGGCGTAGGCGACCTGGCTGATCCGCTCGAAGTTCGTGGCCAGCTCCGGGTACGACGGGCTCATCGCGTCCCGGCTCAGCGGCAGCAGCGTCGGGAGCGCGTGGCCCTCGACGCCGAGCAGGCGCATCGCCCGGATGGACCGGCGCAGCAGGCGGCGCAGGACGTAGCCGCGACCCTCGTTGGACGGCGTGACGCCGTCACCCATGAGCATGAGCGCGGAACGGACGTGGTCGGCCACGACGCGCATCCGCACGTCGTCGTCCTGGTCGGCCCCGTACACCCGGCCGGACAGCTCCTGCGCCCCGAGGATGACGGGGAAGACCTCGTCGATCTCGTACATGTTGTTGACGCCCTGCAGGAGGAACGCGACGCGCTCCAGGCCCATGCCGGTGTCGATGTTGCGCTGCTTGAGGGGACCCGTGACGCGGAAGTCCTCCTTGCTGCGCACCTGGTCCAGCGCGTACTGCATGAAGACGAGGTTCCAGATCTCGACGTAGCGGTCCTCGTCGACGACCGGGCCGCCGTCGAGCCCGAACTCCGGCCCGCGGTCGACGTAGATCTCCGAGCAGGGGCCGCCCGGGCCCGCGCTGCCCGTGTGCCAGTAGTTGTCCTTCTTGCCGCGCCGCTGGATGCGCTCGTCGGGCAGGCCCGCGATCTTCATCCAGAGCTCGCGCGCCTCGTCGTCGTCCTCGTAGACCGTGACCCAGATCGTCTCGGGGTCGAAGCCGTACCCACCCTTGTCCTGGGGCGTCGTGATGAGCTCCCAGGCGAAGGTGATCGCGCCTTCCTTGAAGTAGTCACCGAACGAGAAGTTGCCGTTCATCTGGAAGAACGTGCCGTGGCGGGTCGTCTTGCCGACCTCCTCGATGTCGAGGGTGCGCACGCACTTCTGCACGCTGGTCGCGCGGTCCCACGGCGGGGTCTGCTCGCCGAGCATGTACGGGATGAACGGCACCATGCCGGCGATGACGAACAGCGTCGACGGGTCGGGCGAGATCAGCGGGGCCGAGGGCACCACGGTGTGACCGCGGCTCTCGAAGTAGTCGAGCCAACGCTGGCGGATCTCGGCGGTGCGCATGATGTCCTTCTTCACGAGGTGCAGGTGCTGGGGGTCGAGCAGGATCAGAAAAAGGCCGCGTCGCCGTCGTCGTCGGGGTCCTCGGTCGGTCCTGCCCAGTGCGCGGGGATCTTGGCCCGGGGGGTCGCGACGTCGTCGGGCCGGAAGCGTCGTCGCAGGTCGTCGACGTGCTGGCCGCGCTCGGACCGCAGGGCGTCGACGTCGGCGTCGCCCACGAGGTCGTGCATGAGCTGCTGGCTGCGCTCGGTCATCCCCGCGTGGAACTCGGCCACGGCCGTGTTCCACGCCCGGGTCACTCGCGTGGCGCCGTCGACGACCTCGGTCGCGCCGGCGGGCAGGTACTCGGCGGCGAGCGCGCGACCCTTGCGGATCACGACGACGGTCACAGCCACGCCGACGCCGACCCAGAACAGGCGGCGCATCAGCGGCCCTTGCGGGCGCCCGCGGCGAAACCGCCGAACGCGCGCCGCACGCCGTAGGAGAACGCGGCGACCTTGACCGCCGGGCCGCCGATCGTGGCGGCGAACAGCGCGGTGAGCGCCGAGACGTTCTGGGAGACCTGGGCGGCGGCCGTCGTCACGGTGTCGATGTTCTCGAGCTGGGTGTTCCCGGACGCGACGAGCGCGGCGGTCTCGTCCAGGACCGGCACCGTGTGGTCGGTGAGCTCCTTGACCGAGGTCGTCGTCTCGTCCAGCACCCGGCCCAGCTTGAGCAGCGGCACGGCGAGCAGGCCGACGAGCAGCACGAACGCGATCGCGGCGATCATGCCTGCGACGTCACCCAACATCTGTCCGACCTCCCTGACGGGACCCGACTGGTCCGCCCGAAACCCTACCCGCACCCGACTCGGAACCACGTGCGCGCCTGCCGGCGACGGTTGCCCGGGCCACCCGCGACCCAGGTAGCCGCTCTTGTGACCAGAGCTGCCTCCTGAGGCTGGTTCGCGCCACAGGAGTCCACTTGCGTCACAAGTGCGGCTAGGTCGGGCTCGGAGCGCACCGTCGGCGGGCGGCCGACGAGGCCCGGGAACGCGAACGCCCCGCCGGCGCTGGGCGCGGGCGGGGCGTTCGGTGCAGATCGGGTCAGCGGGCGTAGTACTCGACGACTAGCTGGACCTCGCACGTCACGGGGACCTCGGCGCGCTTGGGGGCGCGGACCAGGACCGACGACAGCTTCTCGAGCTGGACGTCCAGGTAGCCCGGGACGGCCGGCAGCACGTCGCGGTGCGCGCCGGCGGCGGCGACCTGGAACGGCGTGGTGGCCTGGCTCTTGGGCTTGACCTGCAGCGTCTGACCCGGCTTCACGCGGAAGGAGGGGCGGTCGACGATCTTGCCGTCCACGAGGATGTGACGGTGCGTCACGGCCTGGCGGGCCTGCAGGATCGTGCGGGCGAAGCCCGAACGCAGGACGAGCGCGTCGAGGCGGACCTCGAGGTTCTCGACGAGGGCCTCACCGGTCAGGCCCGGGGCCTTGCGGGCGTCCTCGTACGCACGAGCCATCTGCTTCTCGCGGAGGGCGTACTGCGCACGCAGACGCTGCTTCTCGCGCAGACGGACGGCGTAGTCCGACTCGGTGCGGCGACGGGCGCGGCCGTGCTCGCCCGGGGGGTACGGACGCTTCTCGAAGTGCTTGACGGCCTTGGGCGTCAGCGCCAGGCCGAGTGCGCGGCTCAGGCGAACCTGGCGGCGCGAGCGGGTCACACTGCTCACAGAGATACTTCCTGTCGTTTGTTTGACGTCACACCCACGAACGGACGAGTGTCCGGAGGGCGTGGGGCCGACCTTCGATCGGCGCGAGCGCGCCGTGGCTGAGGCCCCAGGTGGCCGTCCCGCCGGCTCGCGATGAGGCGAGGGCGTCAGGACGACCCGCATACTCTACCCGCAAACGGGCCTCCGCCCGAACCACCGGTGCGTCAGCTGTCGAGGATCCCGCGGATGCGCTCGAGACGCTCGCCGAGCTGCCGCTCGAACCCGCGGTCGGTCGGCTCGTAGTAGCGCGCACCCTCCAGCTCGTCCGGCAGGTACTGCTGCGCGGCCACGCCGGTGGGCTCGTCGTGCGAGTAGACGTAGCCCTGCCCGTGGCCCAGCGACTCGGCGCCCGCGTAGTGCGCGTCGCGCAGGTGCGCCGGCACCGAGCCGATCCGGCCAGCGCGCACGTCGGCCATCGCGGCGTTGATGCCGTTGTACGAGCGGTTCGACTTGGGGGCGGTCGCGACGTGCACGACGGCCTCGGCCAGGATGATCCGCCCCTCGGGCATGCCGATCAGCTGGACGGCCTGCGCGGCGGCCACGGCGGTCTGCAGCGCGGACGGGTCGGCCATCCCCACGTCCTCCGCCGCGGCGATGACCACGCGCCGCGCGATGAAGCGCGGGTCCTCCCCCGCCGCGATCATCCGCGCCAGGTAGTGCAGCGCCGCGTCGACGTCCGAGCCGCGCATGGACTTGATGAAGGCGCTGATCACGTCGTAGTGCTGGTCGCCGTCGCGGTCATACCGGACCGCCGCGACGTCGATCGCGCGCTCGACCGTCTCGAGGTCGACCAGCGCGGGGGTGTCGTCGCCGCGCTCGTCGGCCGCCGAGAGCGCCGAGCCAGCGGCCGCCTCGAGGATCGTCAGAGCCTTGCGCGCGTCTCCCCCGGCCAGGCGCAGCAGGTGCTCGAGCGCCTCGTCGCTCAGCGTGACCGCTCCGGCCAGGCCGCGCTCGTCGTCGACCGCGCGCCGGACGAGGGACGCGACGTCGTCGGTCGACAGCGGCTGGAGCGTCAGCAGCAGCGAGCGGGACAGCAGCGGCGAGTTCACGGAGAACGACGGGTTCTCCGTGGTCGCGGCGACCAGCGTGACCCAGCGGTTCTCGACGCTGGGCAGCAGCGCGTCCTGCTGCGCCTTGGTGAAGCGGTGCACCTCGTCGATGAACAGGACCGTCTCGCCCGAGCTCGTCGCCAGGGCCCGGCGCGCGCCGTCGATCACGGCACGCACGTCCTTGACCCCGGCCGTGACGGCCGAGAGCTCGACGAACCGGCGGCCCGACGAGGACGCGATCAGGTACGCCAGCGTCGTCTTGCCCGTGCCCGGAGGACCCCACAGCACGACCGAGGACGGCGCCGCCCGGCGGCCCGCCTCGCCCGCGGGCTCGACCAGGCGCCGCAGCGGGGAGCCCGGCACGAGCAGGTGCCCCTGCCCCGCCACCTCGTCGAGCGAGCGAGGACGCATCCGGACCGCGAGGGGCGCGCCGGCGCCGACCGCGGGCAGGCCCGTGGAGGTCGAGGTCGCCGCGTCGAACAGGTCCATGGCGTGCAGAGTACGTCCGCTCACCCACATGCTCATGCGTCGGGTGTGCGAGCACGCCCGTCCACCTGCGACGATGGCCAGCGTGTTCGCCCGTCTCGGTCGCGTCGTCGCCCACCACCCCCGCCTGACCGTCGTCGTCTGGCTGGTGCTAGCCGTGCTCGGCTACTCCTTCGCGGCCGTCGGCGTGCACGGCGAGAGCCTGTTCGACCGCCTGACGACCGGCGAGGCCACCGCCCCCGGCTCGGAGAGCGAGGAGGGCCGCGCGATCCTCGCGCAGGCCGACGAGGCCGGTGCGTCGCTCACCCTCATCCTGTCCGACGTCGACCCCACGACGAAGGGCCTCGACGCCGCCCTCGACCCGGCTCGCACCGACCTGGTCGCGATCGACGGGGTCGCCTCGGTCGTCGACCCGGTCGCGCTGCCCGACGGGGTGGAGAACCCCGCGGCGGCTCCCCTCGTGGCGAAGGACGGGGACGGCTTCCTCGTCGTGGTCGAGCTCGCGCCCGGGCTCACCGACGCGAAGGAGAGCGCGGCGCTCGACGACGTCGAGGAACGCCTCGGCGAGATCCCCGCGGACCTGCGTCCGGTCGCCCCGGACGTCACCGGCGTGGTCGGCGGTACCTCGCTCATCTACTCCGCGATCACGACCCAGGTCGAGACGGACCTGCGCACCGGCGAGGCCATCGCGCTGCCGATCGCCCTGCTCATCATGGTGCTGGTGTTCGGTGGGTTCCTCGCCGCCGCGATGCCGATGGCCGGCGCGTTCGCCTCGATCGCGGGCGGCCTGGCCGCGCTGCTGGGCCTGTCCTACGTGATGGACCTCGACTCGTCGGTCGTCAACGTCGTGACCGTGCTCGGGCTCGGCCTGTCCATCGACTACGGCCTGCTCATCGTGTCCCGCTTCCGCGAGGAGCTGCACCGGCTCGTCGACGCCGACGGCGGCCGCGCTGCACGTCGCCGGCGCGGCGACGGGCCCGTCGTCACGGCCATCGAGAACACGATGGCGACGGCGGGACGCACCGTCGCGTTCTCGGCGCTGACCGTCGCGATCTCGATCGCCAGCCTGCTGGTCTTCTCCCCCGACATCCTGCGGGCCATCGGCGCCGCCGGGGTGGCCGTGGTCGTCGTGGCCGTCGCGACCGCGCTGACGCTCGTCCCCGCGCTCCTCGTGCTCACCGGCCGGCGGCTGTCGCGGCCCGGCGTGCTGTCACGCGTGCCCGGCCTGCAGCGGCTGCTCGCGGGAACCTCGGACGTCGTCGCGGAGGAGGGCCGGTTCTCCCGCCTGGCCGGTCGTGTCCAGCGCCACCCCTGGTGGGTCATGGGCGGCTCGGTCGTCGTCCTGCTCACCCTGGCGCTCCCGCTGGCCCACCTCGAGCTGCGCAGCTCGACCACGCAGCTCCTGCCCACGGGCAGCACCCAGCGCGAGTTCGTCGAGACCCTCGCCGCGCAGTACCCGGCGTCCACGTCGCCCGCGATCACGGTCGTCGCCGAGACCTCCCTCGACGAGGCGACGGCCTGGGCCGACGAGATCGCCGCGGTGCCCGGGGTCGCGTCGGTCGACGCACCCACCCCGGTCGGCTCGTACGTCGCGATCGGCGTCCGCCCCGCGACGACGGACGGTGGCGACGCCGTGGCGCGCGACGCGGTCACCGCGATCCGCGACCTCGATCCCGGCTTCCCGACCTGGGTCACCGGTCAGGCCGCCTCGCAGATCGACTTCGCGGAGGCGCTGCGCGCGGGCGCGCCGTGGGCGGCCCTGATCGTCGGTCTCGCCACCTTCATCCTGCTGTTCCTCATGACCGGTTCCGTGGTGCTGCCGATCAAGGCGCTCCTCACGAACCTGCTCTCGCTCGCCGCCTCGCTCGGCGTGCTGGTCTGGGCCTTCCAGGACGGCCACCTCGAGGGGCTGCTCAACTTCACGTCGACCGGCGGCATCGAGACCTTCGTCATCGCGCTCGTGATCGCCTTCGCCTTCGGGCTCGCGATGGACTACGAGGTGTTCCTGCTGTCCCGGATCAAGGAGCTGCACGACCAGGGCTGCTCCGACAGCGAGGCCGTGCGCCTCGGGCTGCAGCGCTCCGGGCGGATCATCACCTCGGCCGCGGCGATCATCATCGTGGTCTTCGCCGGCTTCGTCGCCGGCCAGCTCCTGGTCATCAAGGAGGTGGGCTTCGCGCTCGCCGTCGCCGTGCTCATCGACGCGACGATCGTCCGGCTGCTGCTCGTGCCCGCCACCATGACGATCCTCGGCTCGGCCAACTGGTGGTCCCCGGCCTGGATGACCCGGATCTACGACCGGCTCGCGATCACGCACTGATCACCCGCCCGGCCCGCGCGGACGGGTGGCCCGAGTTGCTAGACAGGACACGTGCCGCCGACCCTGCCCCACGACCCGCACCTCTACCGCCGCCTGCGGTGGCGGGCGCGCGCGTGGACGGTCGGGTTCGGCACCGTCCTGCTGCTGATGGTCGTCGACGTGGTCCAGCGCTATGGCTCCGACAGCGAGCAGGTCCGCAGGAGCGCGGCCTGGATCGCGTTCCAGGCCGGCCTGCTCGCAGTGGCCGCCGCCTTCGTGCTCCGGTTCCAGTGGACACGGTCGTACCGGGCGCGCCCGCACCGCCTGCACACCGACGAGAGCGACTGGGCATGGCGCGGCGTCCCCGAGATGGACGCGCCGCCACGGGAGCACCTGTCCCTCAACGGTGACGGGGTCCTGCCGCCGCGGTGGTGAGCCGCGTGCTGCGCGACGACCGGCCCGCGAGCGTCAGCTGGCGCTAGCGGGCCGGTCTGTGCGTCACTCCGCGGGTGCGGCCACCTTCGGCTTGGGCGTGAAGTCCACGCCGGCCTCGCGGCGCTGCTGCGCCGTGATGGGCGCGGGCGCCTGCGTGAGCGGGTCGTAGCCGCCGCCCGACTTCGGGAACGCGATGACGTCGCGGATCGACTCCGCACCGGTGAGCAGGGCGACGATCCGGTCCCAGCCGAACGCGATCCCGCCGTGCGGCGGGGCGCCGAACTGGAAGGCGTCGAGCAGGAAGCCGAACTTCTCCTGCGCGTCCTCGGGGCCGATGCCCATGATGTCGAACACGCGCTCCTGCACGTCCCGGCGGTGGATACGGATCGAGCCGCCGCCGATCTCGTTGCCGTTGCAGACGATGTCGTACGCGTACGCCAGGGCCGCGCCCGGGTCGCTCTCGAAGGTGTCGATCCACTCGGGCGTGGGCGAGGTGAACGCGTGGTGCACGGCCGTCCAGGCACCGGAGCCGACCGCGACGTCGTCGTCCTCGCCCGTGGGCTTGAACAGCGGCGCGTCGACGACCCACACGAACGACCACTCGCTCTCGTCGATCAGCCCGCCGCGGCGGCCGATCTCCAGGCGCGCCGCACCGAGCAGCCCGCGGGCCGCCGTCACGCCGCCGGCCGCGAAGAAGATCGCGTCGCCAGGGCTCGCGCCGGTGGCCGCGACCAGCCCGGCGCGCTCGTCGTCGGTGATGTTCTTGGCGACCGGGCCGCCGAGCTCGCCGTCCTCGCCGACCGTGACGTACGCGAGGCCCTTGGCGCCGCGCTGCTTGGCCCACTCCTGCCAGGCGTCGAACCCGCGGCGAGGCGTCGAAGCGCCACCCGGCTGCACGACGGCGCCGACGTACGGTGCCTGGAACACGCGGAACGGGGTGTCCTTGAAGTACTCGGTCAGCTCGACGAGCTCGAGGCCGAAGCGCAGGTCGGGCTTGTCCGAGCCGTAGCGGGCCATCGCCTCGTGGAACGTCATGCGGCGGATCGGCGTCGGGATCTCGACGTCGACGAGCTTCCAGAGCGCGACCAGGATCTGCTCGCCGAGGGCGATCACGTCGTCCTGCTCGACGAAGCTCATCTCGACGTCGAGCTGCGTGAACTCCGGCTGGCGGTCGGCGCGGAAGTCCTCGTCGCGGTAGCAGCGCGCGATCTGGTAGTACCGCTCGAGGCCGGCGACCATGAGCAGCTGCTTGAACAGCTGCGGCGACTGCGGCAGCGCGTACCAGCTGCCCGGGGCCAGGCGGGCGGGCACCAGGAAGTCGCGCGCGCCCTCGGGGGTGCTGCGCGTGAGGGTCGGGGTCTCGACCTCGACGAACTCCTGCGCGTCGAGCACGGCGCGCGCGGCGGCGTTCGCCTGGGCGCGCAGCCGGATCGCCCGCGCGGGCGCGGGCCGGCGCAGGTCGAGGTAGCGGTACTTGAGGCGCGCCTCCTCGCCCACGGGCTCGTCGAGCGAGGACGAGACCTGGAACGGCAGCGGCGCGGCCTCGTTGAGGACGACCACGTCGGTCGCGACGAGCTCGACCTCGCCGGTCGCGAGGTTCGCGTTCTCGTTGCCCGCGGGCCGACGACCGATCTCGCCGGTCACCTGCAGGACGTACTCCGCGCGCAGGCCGTGCGCGACGGCCTCGTCGCGGATGACCACCTGGGCGATGCCCGAGGCGTCACGCAGGTCCACGAACGCCACGCCGCCGTGATCGCGCCGGCGGTCCACCCAGCCCGTGAGGGTGACGGTGGTGCCGATGTGCTCGGCTCGCAGGGAGCCGGCGGTGTGGGTGCGGAGCACAGCGAAGTCCTTCGGTCAGGGGTTGTGGCCGCAACGATCCTAGTCGTCGGACCCGGGTGGCCGACGCGCTCAGGAGCCCGACGTGACGATCGACTGGATCTCGGCGACGGGGACCGCGCGCCGCTCCCACGGTGACTGCAGCACCGTCGGAAGTCCCGCGAGGTCCAGCGGCGCGCCGTCGTTCTCGAAGCGCACGTCGTAGACGAGGCGCATCCGGGCCGGGTAGCCGGGCGACGACCGCGGGTAGTCGACCGAGCACTCGTCGGACTCGGTCGTCGTCCACGCGCACGTCCGCACGCCCCGCCCGTCGCCGGGGTCGACCTCGAGGTGCGCAGGCTGCGCGATGGCGACGACGCCACCCGCCGACGAGCCGGTGAGCGTCCCGGCCGATCCGGTGTCCGCCCAGAACCACGTGGGGAACCCGACGACGGTGCGCCCCGGCGGGTTGAACGCGACCGAGAAGGCGGGGGTCTGCAGCGCGCCGAACGCCTGCTGCGCGAGCTCCTCGAGGCTCGGCCCCTGGTCCTCGGGCTGGTACCAGCTCCAGCCGTAGTCGGTGTCGCCGGCCGCCGTGGTGCACCACTTGAACGTGTAGATGTAGTCGGGCCCGGGTCGGTCGTCCTCGGGCCAGTCGGCCTCGTCGAGGTGGGACGGGTTGTTGACGGCGCAGGCGGTCGTGCCGACGCAGAAGACGTAGTCGCCGACGCCGTCGACGACGCTCTTGTCGCACTTCTCGGGCGCGGGCGCTCCCCCGCCGCCACCGCCCCCGGTCTCGTCGCCGCCGCTCTCGTCGCCGGGGCACACCGTCTCGTACGTCATCTTGCCGTCGACGACGCCGGCCTCGACGAGGGAGCAGCCCTCGGCTGCCGTAGCCGCGGGCATGGGCAGGACCAGTGCGAGCCCGACGAGCGCCGTCAGCGCCGACGCCAGGGCTCGGTGCAGCGTCAGCACGTCAGCGTCACGTCCTTGTCCGGCACGGTGGCGGTGACCGTCCACGCGTCGTCGGCGAGCGTGAGATCCCAGCCGGTGGGAAGCGGACCGTACTCCGTCGCGAGCTTCTGGTCCTCGTACACACCCACCCAGCCGTCCTGGTTCATGCAGACCTCGTACCGCGCGGTGGTGCCGTCGACGGTGATCGTGGGCTCGCCGAGCGTCGGGTGGCCCTCGCGATGGATGCCCTGGTCGACAAGATCCTTCACCCGGGCGGACTCCTCCTTGGCGACGGCGTCGGACGCGATCCCGAACATCGGCGCGGGGTCGACCTGGCCCTCGTTCTCCATGGACGCCATCGCCGCGACGTACTTCTCGACGACCTCGGCGACGGCCGCCTCGGCCTGGGCGTCGTCGGCGGTGGGGGTCGGTGTGGCACTCGTCGTCGGGCTCGCGGACGGCGCGTCGGCTGGCTCCGGGTCCGACGAGCAGCCCGCCAGGAGCACGACGAGGACGCCGCCGGCTGCGGCGGGTCGGACGAGGCTCGAGGTGAGATGCACGCCAGCGAGGCTAGGTGATCGTCGTCCGGCGATCGAGCCGAGCCGGTGTGCCCTTCGCTACAGCGGCAGCCTGATCGTCGTGCTGACGCGCGTCACCGACGGCCGCGGCGGGACCGACGAGAAGCCGAACGCGACCGGGGGCTCGACGGGTGTGAGCGCCCCGCACGGGACACCCGCCCACGAGGCGTCGACCGCCGCGACCGCGTGCTGGTCCGAGGCCGCATACGTCTCGACGCGGCCTCCGCCCGCCGACCCCCGGGTCCGCACGCCGGGCAGCGCGAACCGAGCGACCGGGTCCACAGCGGCGGCGAACCACTCCGCCGAGGCCAACGGTCCCGGGACCGTCGCCAGCAGCCGGCCGACGGCTGTCCGCGGGCCGATCGACAGCTCGGCGTCGAGCGGCCCGGCGGTGACGCGCCACGTTCGCGCCACGGCGTCGGTCGTGACCCGCACGTCCACGAGGTGCACCGCGTCGAACGCGTAGGTCGCGGACACCTCGTCGGCGACGTCCGCCCGCGGCGCCAGCAGGATCCGCGTGCCGGACTCGTCCTCAACCATCACGTCGGCGAAGCTCCCGTACGGCGAGGACAGCCACCGGCCGACGACGAACCGACGACCGCTCGCCGTGCCGAGGCCGGCGATGTGGCCGCGGTAGACGTCGACTCGCTCGGGCACCCGGCCACGCTAGGCGCCGCTCCCCCGCCGCGCACGCGGCCGCCTCAGAACAGCGCCGGCTGCAGCACGGTCGTCTCCGACGGCGCCACCTGCGGCACGGGCATGCTGCCCTCCGGGTAGGTCCCCTCGCGGTCGAACCGGTGGCCGCCGCCGTCGCCCAGCCCGTGCTTGGCGACGAGTGGCCGGACGCGCTCGTCGAGCCACCGGGCGTACTCGCGCGGCGCGTACGCCCCGGAGCCGTACAGCGAGCGGTACTTCGCGACGAGGTCCGGTCGGTGCTCCTCCAACCAGGCGTGGAACAGCGGCTTGACGGGCCCGCGCAGGTGCAGCGGGAGGACCGTCACACCGGTGGCGCCCGCCTCGCTCAGCTGGCCGAGCAGCGCGTCCAGCTCGTCGCGACCGTCCGTCAGCCAGGGCAGCACGGGGGCGACCATGACGCCGCACGGCAGGCCCGCGTCGCGGACCGCGCGGATCAGGTCGAGCCGTGCGCGCGGGGTCGGCGTGCCCGGCTCCATCGCCTGCTGCAGGCCCTCGTCACCGATCGCGAGCGAGACGCCGATGCCGACCGGGACGTGCTCGGCCGCCGAGGCCAGCAGCGCGAGGTCTCGCCGCAGCAGCGTCCCCTTGGTCAGGATCGACAACGGCGTGCGGGCCTCGACGAGCGCCTCGACGATCCCCGGCATGAACGCGTACCGTCCCTCGGCCCGCTGGTACGGGTCGGTGTTGGTGCCGAGCGCCACGGCCTGCCTGTCCCACGACCTGCGGGCCAGCTCCGCGCGCAGCACCTCGACGACGTTCGTCTTGACGACCACCTGCGTCTCGAAGTCACGACCGGCGTCGAGCTCGAGGTACTCGTGCGTCGGGCGCGCGAAGCAGTAGACGCACGCGTGCGTGCAGCCGCGGAACGGGTTGACGGTCCACCGGAACGGCATCGAGGACGCCTCGGGAACCTTGTTCAGCGCGCTGCGTGCCAGCACCTCGTGGAACGTGATCCCGGCGAACTCCGGCGTGCGCACGCTGCAGACGAGCCCGCGCATCCCGAGCCCGGGGAGCACTGCGTCGTCGTCGCCTCGCTGGTCGTCCCATCGCATCCTTCATGCGAACACCTGTTCGAAGCGGTGTCAACCGACGCGCCGCGTCAGGACCCCGTGACGATCGACTGGACCTCGGCGACCGGGACGTCGGCCGTGCTCGTGACGGTCTGGTCGGGCAGGGTGGTCGCGCCGCCGCCGAGGCTCGACACCCACGACGCGGTCCAGACCGCCTCGGCGGACAGGCGCGACGTCGGCTCGTCGTGGTCGCCGACCACCGGCTGGTTGGCACTCGACCGGTCGAAGGTGATCGCGCAGTCGGTGCTCGCCCCCGCCGACCAGGGAGTGCCGGTGTCGCCGCACGTCGCCGAGGTCGCACCCGGCGCCGACAGGTGCAGCTCGTCGACCGAGGCGTCCACCCGAGCCCACAACGCACCGCCGTAGACGGACGCCGTGACGTTCACCGCGGTGGGGCCGTCGAGCCAGACCCAGGTGGGCATCCCGACGAACGTCGCGCCGTCCCCCGTGCGCGTGGGGTTCCAGTGGATCTCGCCGGGCGCAAGGTTCATCGCCTTCATCGCGATCTCCGCGAGCATCTCGGGCGTGACCAGGGGCTCCGGCGGCGGGTCGCCCGCGTCGACCCACACGGTCGGGTGGTCCGTGAACCATGCCGTGGCCGCGTCACCGAAGCCGTCGATCTCCTTGCCGTCCTTCCAGTACGCGCTCGAGCACTCTCCGCTGTACCAGTGGCCCTTGTCGTCGTCGGCGTGCTCCTCGTACCCCGGGATGTCCTCGACCGGCTCGCCGAGGTTGTGGTCGTGAGCGTGCGCCTCCCCGCTGTCGACGTACTCGGCGTACGCCTTGCCGGTCATGAACTGGTTGTACCAGCACAGCGGGTGCTGGGCGATCGTCTTCGCGTCGATCGGCACCGAGTCACCACCGGCCGTGACGCCGCTGCCGGTCACCGTCACGACGATCGTCCCGCCGCCCGCACTGCCGCCCGCGGAGCCTCCGCCGCAGCTGGCCGTGCACGGACCTCCTGCCGCGACGGCTCCCGGCGCGCCGCCAAGGATCGCGGCGGCGGTCAGCACGGCGAGGGCGCCGCCGACGCGAAGCCGCGTCAGCACGACGCACCCGGTCGGTACGTCTGGACCGCCCACGCTCCGGTCGGCTGCACGGCGACCTCGGCGCGGACCTTCTGACGTGCGGTCGGCAGGTCAGCGCCCGACGTCACGGTGCCGCCCCGGGTGTAGGTCGCCTGCCGCTCGTCGCTGCACAGGTCGACGACGACCAAGCGCTGGGAGCCACTGAGCTTTCCGTAGGTGCTGGTCACCTTTCCTCCCGTGGTCCAGCCGTCCTTCTTGTTCGTCGTGACGACGTCCTTCACCTGGGCGAGCGCGTCGTCGGTCGCGAGGTCCTTGATCGCCGGGGAGACCTTGCCCGCGGTCCGCGACCTCCAGAACTCCACCTGGAACTGCATCAACGAGTTCATCGCCTCGGCCTGCGGGCCCGTCACGTCGGGGATCTGCTCGAACGCGATGCCGAGGGCCGGGTCCGATCGGTCCACCGGGCCAGCGTGCGTCGGGCTCGGCGTCGACGTCGGAACGGGCTTCGATCTCACGTGGGCCGTCTCCGCGGGTGCCTGCGCGGTGGCCGTCGCCGCGGGCGCGTCGGTGCCCCCGGTGCACGCGCCGACCGTGAGCACGGCGGCGAGCGCGAGGGCGGACCGCGCACGCGTGCCCGGGCTCAACCCTCGAGCTCCTGCGACGCCGCCACCTGCGACGACAGAGCCGGCAGGTCCTTCAGCGGGTCGCGGCCGTCGCCCTTCCACGTGCTGGTGAGGGACACGACCTGGTCGCCCACGAAGACGACCGAGCTGGCGCCGACCGAGCCGCTCCACGCCGCGCCGTCGAGGTCCTGGTACCGCACGGTCGGGTCGGTGACCCCGGTCGCCGTGCCGTCGACCTCGGCCCGGAGCTTGACCCCCTCGGTCGACGACGCGGGCTGGACGCTCACGAAGAGCATGGCTCCGTCGACGAGGCTCGTGTCGGTCGGCCAGATGTCGCACGTCCGCTTGCCGTCGGCGTCGGTGGTCTCCAGGTCGCCCTCGACCCGCCCGACCTCCAGGCCCATGGCCGTCTCGACGTCCGAGCGGTCCATGCCGCAGACGAGGTCCGCCTCGGCGGCGGGCTGCGACGGGATCTGGGTCGGCATCGGTTCCTCCTCGGTGGACGACGTGCACCCCGCGAGGGAGGCACTGAGCAGCAGCGCGGCGAGGCCCCACAGGGGCGCCCTCACAGCGGCAGGCCCCACTGGTCGCGGTACGTGCCGATCACGCGCTCGGCGACGATCGTCTTCATCGCCGACTTGTTGTACCAGTCCTGGTACGCCTGCGAGCCGGTGTCGAAGTGCGGGGGCGGGCCGGCCTGGATCGCGCTCGCCGGTGGCGGCGTGAAGTCGTAGCCGCGGTCGGCAGCACCCTGGACGGCCGCGTCGTCGAAGTAGCCGCTGGCGAGCAGCTGGTTCATCGTGGCGTCGGCGAGCTGCGTCTGGACCTTCTGGCTCAGCTCGGAGTACGTGGCACCCGAGTCCTTCGACGCGCTGTCCTTGATCTCGTCCAGCGTGGCGTCCTTGAGCTGGTCGACGCCGAAGTTGAGCCACTTGGGCTTGATCTCGGGGATGTACGGGATCGCGGAGGCCAGGCTGAGGGCGTCGGCGATCGCCTCGGCGCGCTTCTTCTGGTACTCCTCGTCCGACTTGTCGCCGCCGTACGCGGTGTCCAGCGTCCAGCCGATCACCTGCGACGCGTTGGTGATGGCGGGGTTGGAGTCGTCGCTGACGCCGCCCGTGATGAAGTTGGCGGCCGCGTTGGGCTGCTTGAGCATCGCGTCGGTCAGGCCCTTGTTCACGGCGAGGTTCTGCGCCTGGAACAGGCCCGTCATGAAGGGCGTCAGGTCGTTCTGGTTCTCGCCCAGCGTCCCGACGATCTTCGCCAGCAGGGCCTTGTCGAGGACCGCGCCGTACGGCATGTCGGAGTCGAACAGGTCGCCGCTGCCCGGCTGCGACCAGCCCTGCGCGAGGTCGTCGTGGTCGTCGAGGATCACGCGGTAGGCGTCCGCGCCGTACGACGCGAGCATCTGGGCGACGTGCGAGCGCAGCCCGTCCGACATCTTCCAGCCCTCGTGCTGCCCGAAGACGAGCCACCCGTCGGACTGGCCCTCGCCGGTCTTGTCCCCGATGAGGGCGAAGGTCTGGGAGGCGAGGTCCGCCGAGAGCTGGCCGGAGGCCTCGCTGTTGCGCAGCTTGGTGGTCGCCGCCTCGAGCGCGGAGCCGAGCGCGCCACCGTTGGTCGCGTCGATGTCCCAGCGCCGGTCGAGCACCAGGTACGCCAGGCGCTCGGACACCGTGACGTCGTGGCCGTCGATGCTGACCTTGCGGTCGTCGCCGCCGCCGAAGAAGTCCTGCGCGGCCTCCGGGTTGTTGCCGAGCGCGGCCATGATGCCGGCCAAGGGGTCGCGGAACCGCTTCCCGTCGGCGTCGTACACGCCGCCGTTCGGGTCGTCGCTCCCGCGCGGCTCCCAGACCTTGCCGCGCTCGTCGCCGAGCTCGCGCTCGTAGTCGTAGACGCCCTCGGCGATCGTGCTGAGGAACGGCGTCCCGTAGTGGCCGGCGTTGAGCAGGACCGTCAGCGCGTTCGCCCGGTCGACCTGGCCGCCGCCACCGTCGTAGTACGGGGAGGTCGGCACCTCCGCCTCGATCGTGTCGAGCCAGCTCTGCGCGTAGTCGGACGGCAGCGCGAGGTCGCCCGTGCTGCGCGTCGCCGTCGCGACGGTCGTCGACATGCCGTTGAGCAGCTTGCCGTACCAGGCGTTCTCCGCGTCGAGCTCGTCCTGGGTCTTGCTGCCGTCCTGGTCCGAGCGGTTGTACCCGAGCTTGATCACGACGTCCGCGAGCTCGTCGGCGCTGAGCGCCTTGGCGAAGCCTGCCGCGAAGTACGGGTCATCCTGCATCTCGATGATCTGGGCGATGAGGTCGTCGTCCGGCCTGCCGCCGTCCCGCAGCGCCTCGGCCGCCTCCTGACCCGCCTGCTGGGCCTTGTCCGGCGCCATCGAGGTGATCTCGGTGACGTCGTCGAACTGCACCGTGCCCGTCGGCCAGGTCGGGTTCGAGCCCTCCAGCGCCTGCGCCTTGGCGAGCCGGCGGCGCGCGTCGGGCAGGACGTCGCGCGCCCAGTCGGCCGCCGTCTGCATCCCCTGGGTGTCGGACGTCGCGAGGTTGTAGCGCGACAGCGTCGTCCGCAGCGAGCTGCGCGCCGAGTCGAGCGTCTCGATGCCGCTGGTCAGTCCGTTGACGAGCTGCTGCATGCCCGCCACGTCGATCATCGCCACGGCCATGTCAGTACCACGTCGCTCGGTAGTCGGTCGGGTCGACCTTCGCGGGCTCGCGCGAGTACCGCGACGTCATCTCGTCCACGCAGTCGCCGCCCGCAGTGCCCGCCTTGGTCTGCATGTCGGTGCAGTCCTTCGAGAACGTGTCCGCCGTGGTGCTGACCCAGGCCTCGTTGGCCAGCGCGCTGAGCACGGACGAGAACGCCGATCCCGCCCACGACGCCTGCGTCTGCGCGCCGGGTGTCGCGCCGTGCAGCGCACTGCGGTACCGGTTCTCGACCTTCTCGGGGTCAGTCATCCCGCTCCCTCGCTCGTCACGTGCTCGGATGTCCGCAATTTCACTCTAACGACCAGTTCGCCCGGGCACTCAGGGGACCGGCACCTGGACGCTCTGCCACGCGCCCGCGAGCGACAGGATGCCCCGGCCGGGCACGGGCGCGCCGATGACCGAGCGCGGCAGCCGGAGGCCGAACACGTCGCCGTCGTTCGGCGAGCTCGGCGACAGCAGGAGGCCGCTGCGCGACTTCTTCAGGGCCGGCGCCGGCCCGCGGTAGGAGCCGGAGAGCTCATCCGTGGTCCCGCCGGCCACGACGAGGCCAGGTCGGTCCCGCAGCGCACCGACGTGCTCGACCACGGCGTCGGCGAGCACCCCGTCGGTGCCGAGCAGCTCGAGATCGTCGATCACCAGCAGGGTGGGTGCGCCGTCGGCGGGCACGAGCTGCTCGAGAACGGCCTTGATCTCGTCGCGCGTCGACTCGAGGGTGAGCTCGCCGACGATGCCCGGCGTGCCTGCGAGGTCGCGCAGCGGGCTGCGCCGCGGGGTCACCGTGCCGACGAGCCAGCCGCGCTCGAGCGCCGACGAGGCCATCGTGAGCAGGGTCGTGCTGCGGCCCGAGCGGCGGGGTCCCACGACGAGCACACCGGGACCGTGCTCCTCGGCCTCGAGGCCGAACAGCGTGAGGCTGTCCCCGCCGACGCCGGCCGGCACCGCGGTGGGCGCGAGCGTCGAGGAGCCGAGCGCCCGGGCCTCGGCAAGCGTGATGCGGGTCGGCAGGTCGTCGACCCGGAACGGCGCGTGTGCGGCGGGTGTCGCACCGGCGCGCGTGGTCGCGTCCCGGGCGATCCGCTGCAGCGCGGCGACCTGCTCCGCGCCCCCCACCTCGGGGTCCAGGACGCAGACCTGCAGCTCCTGGCTCCCGCGCGAGCGGAACGCCCGGCCGTCGGCGATGTCACCGGGCACCTGTCGCGGCGTCATGCCGACCGCGGAGTAGTCGCCCGCGTCGGGCATCCGGAGCATGACGCGGTCCTCGGTGAGCGTCGAGATGCGGCCGTTGAGCAGGCTGCGGTCGCCGCTGAGGATCACCTTGACCCCCGCACCCGGGCCCTCCTGGAGGATCTGGGTCCACAGGTCGAGCAGGACGCCGGAGTCGTAGTCCTCGAAGGCCTGGACGAAGCCCTCCCAGCGGTCGAGCAGCACGACGACGTAGGGCAGGCGCTCGTCGACGTCGACGTTCGCCCGCTGCTCGGTCACGTCGGCGAAGGACTGCTCGGCGAGCAGGCGCTGCCGCCGCGAGATCTCCGCGCGCAGCCGGCGGGTCAGGCGTGCGAGCCGCTCGGGCTGGTCGCGCGTGACGACCGCTCCCGTGTGCGGCAGCCCGACGAGCGGGAGCAGCGCGTTGTTGCCGCAGTCGACCCCGTAGAGGTGCACGTCACGCGGCGAGGTCTGCCGGCCGATCGCGGCCGCGAACGTGCGCAGCGTGGTGGACCGGCCGGACCGTGGGCCTCCGACGACCGCGAGGTGGCCGGACAGTGCGACGTCGTGCACCGCGACGTCGCGCCGCTGCTGGGAGGGCAGGTCGACGAGGCCGTACGGGAGCGCGAACGGCGAGTCGGTCTGTCCGGTCCCGGACTGCTCACCGAGCTCGTCGATCGTCACGACCGCGGGCAGCGCGGGCAGCCACGGCGGCGGCGGTGCGGCCACGCCGGCCAGGTCCGCGGCGCCCTGCACGGCGGTAACCAGCGAGGCGAGGTCCGTCGGGGTCTCGACGTCGTCCTCGCCCGTGGACCCCGGCGTCCGCACGGGCCGCCCCAGAGCAGCCCACGCGAGCGACGACACGGCGACCGAGCCGCCCCGTGACGCGCTCGGCGGTCGACCACCGACGCGCGAGGCCTGGAACGCGGCCAGGCTCGAGTGCCCGAGGCGGGCGTACGCACGGCCGGGCAGGCTCTGCGCGATCTCGGCGGCCTCGGGTCCCTCGATGACGTCCTGGCTGTCGTTGCGGTCCGTCACGCGCAGGGCGATGCGCAGGTTGGTGTTCGACTTGATCTCGGCGCTCACCACGCCCGCGGGTCGCTGCGTCGCGAGCAGCAGGTGCACGCCGAGCGATCGACCACGGCGGGCGATGTCGACGAGGCCGGTCACGAAGTCCGGCAGCTCGGCGACCAGCGCCGCGAACTCGTCGATGACGATGAGCAGCCGCGGCATCGGGTCGTCGTGGGGGCCGCGGGTGGCCAGGTAGTCCTCGATGTCCTTCGCCCCGGCGCCCGCGAGCTGGTGCTCGCGGCGGCGCAGCTCGGCGGCCAGGCTCTCCAGGGCGCGCGTGGTCAGGTGCGTGTCGAGGTCGGTCACCATGCCGACGGTGTGCGGCAGGTTCTTGCAGTCCTTGAACGCCGCACCGCCCTTGTAGTCGACGAGCACGAACGTCATCTCGTCGGGGCGGTTGCCCACCGCGAGCGAGGCGATGAGCGTCTGCAGGAGCTCGGACTTGCCGGATCCGGTGGTACCCGCGACGAGGCCGTGCGGACCGTCGGCGCTGATGTCGACGGTGAACAGGCCGTCGCCGGTCTCGCCGATCACGGCCCTGGTAGTGCGGCCGCCGCCGGCCCAGCCCTGCGCGACCGCGCTCGCCTGCGGCGGGTCGAGGTGCAGGACGTCGAGCAGGCGGGACGACGAGGGCAGCGTGGAGGACAGGTCCTCGGTGCTGATGTCCCGGATGGGCGACAGCGCCCGGCTCAGGCGCTCGAGCCAGGGCCCGTCGACGAGGTCGGCGCGCACGCCCTCGACCGGGTCCTTGCCGGCGACCGAGACCGTCGTCGCATTGCCGTCGAGCCGCACGACCGCCTGGCACTCCTCGGGCAGCTGGCGCTCCTGCTCGTCGAGGCACAGGAACAGGACGCCGACCGCGGGGCCCTCGCGCAGCAGCGTCACCAGGCCGGGCAGGAGCCGGATGCGGCGCGCGCCGTCGAGGACGACGAGCACCGGCGGCGGGAGGATGTCGGCGACCGAGGCGAAGCCGCCCGAGCTGCTGGACGCGGCGCGGCGGCGCTCGACGAGGTCCAGGAGCTCGGCGACGCGGCGGGCGGTCGTCTCGTCGTCGTTGCCGACCGAGACCAGCGGGCCGGCGTCGCGGCGCAGGTGCGGGAGCCAGCGCACCCAGCGCCAGTCCGCCTCCGAGCCGGGCTCGCTCAGCAGCACGACCGTCACGTCGGCGGGCGAGTGCGAGGCGGCCACCTGCGCGACCATCCAGCCCGCCACACGACGGCGCTCCTCGTCGCTGCCCGCCACGCCGGTGACGCCGACGCGCGCGAGCGGCACCGCGACCGGCACGTCCGCGGCGGTCCAGTGCTGGATCTGGTCGTGGTCGTCGCGGGCGGGGTCCCGCAGCGACACCTCGCTGGCCACGTCGGCGGTCCCGACCCGGGCGAGCATCCAGTCCGGGTCCGTGCGACGGCGCTCCCAGAGTCGCGAGCGCGGGCCGGTGGCGAAGAGCAGGACGGTCGCGGGGTCCGGCAGCTCGCGGCGACGCGCGGCGCTCTCGGAGGTGAGCGCGGCGTACGCGTCCGCCTCGATGCGCGCGGTGCGCTCGGTGAACGACCGCACCGCGTCGACGTGCTGGCCGCGCCGCGACTTGCGCGACGAGAGCCAGTTCGACAGCGCCATCAGGGGGGACAACGCCATGATGATCAGCGAGTAGGCGCTGTGCGTGATGGCCAGCATCGCGCCACCCATGACGACGGGCAGCAGCATCATCATCAGCGGGAACGGCTGCTTGTCCGGTGTCCGCGGCTCGGCGGGGAGGCGGAACTCGCTCGTCCGGGCGGGGGGCAGCAGCCGGGGCGGGCGGTTGAAGTCGAGGGTCGCGCCCTCCGGGCTGGGCGAGAGGCTCGCATCGGGCGGCTCGTGCTCGGCCAGCTCGAGGACGGTGTCCCCGACGACGAGCGACGCCCCGGTCTCCCAGGTGCGCGGCGTGCTCAGCGGGAGCCGGCCCAGGTGCAGGAACGGGCGGTCGGCCTCGGGGTCGAGCTCCTCGATGCCGGCGGTCGCCCCGCGCGCCTGGGCCAGGAGGGCCGAGTACTTCTTGGTCTTGCGCGCCGGCGCCGGAGTCCCGCTCGCGTCGCCCGACCGCACGACGATCGGGCCCTCGAGCGGGCGGCGGCGCAGCGGGGCTGCGAGCGAGCGCCCGACGAGGTCGGGTGCGGCCGAGACCGTCACTGACCCGTCGACGCCCACGTCGACGAGCACCGCCTGCTCGGGTGCGTCATCGAGGCGGACCGACGCCGACCGGCCGGAGCCGATCGCGTGGTGGCCCGGCGCGAGCCGGTGCACCCGGCCGGCGCCGCGGCCCGAGACGACACGGATCTCGCTCGTGCCGAAGGGCTCGTCCCACGGGTCTGCGACGTCGCGGCCGAGGCCGACCAGGTGACCGTGCCGCAGCGGGCACTCCTCCAGCGTCTGCGTCGCGTCGAGCTCACGCCCGCGCCACCACAGCGGGACGGACGTGTCCTGCTCCGCCCGGACCACCTGGACGACGCCCAGGTGCCCGGAGCCGGCCGGCACGACGCTCTGCTGCTCGAACCTCAGCGCGCCGGCGAGCGCGGCGGCCAGGTCGCTCACCCGTGCACCGGACGCGCACTCGGCGACGACGTCGACGAGCTCTGCGCCACCGGGGACGGCAACGCTCAGGATCAGACGCACGCCACCTCCCGGGCCGGTGCGGAACAACGGACGACGGCCCGCCCCCGCAGGGGCGGGCCGCCATGCGCGGTTCTCAGATGCGGTCGCCCTCGCCGGTCGCGGCGGCGATGTTGTTGTGGTTGACCTTGACGTCCTTCGCGGCACCCTCGAGCGCCTCGTTCAGCTTGTCGAGGTTCGCGCGGTAGTCCGTCCACGCCGTGCGGAAGTCCTCAGAGTACTTACCGGTCCACACGGCACTCTCGAGAGCGGAGTCGACCTTCGTCTTGATGTCGTGGGCTTCCTGCGCCTTGGCCACGAACGTCTTGTGGAGCGCCTGAAGGGTACTGAGTTCTGCACCGACCGCCACGGAGATCTCCTTTGTTTTCCAGTGGCGCCCCCATGACGCCACCCCTTGTTGGTCACGCTATCGCCAGTTCCCACATCGGGCAGGACGTGCCCGAGAACCGGCGGTTCTCAACTCCCGGTGGGCCTCTCGGCACCGGCGGGAGCAAGTTCTTCGAGGAGCGCGGCCGTCGGGGCCGAGATCTCCCGGACACCGGCGTCGCGCAGCTCACGCTGCATCTCGTCGGCCGCCGCGCGCACGCCCTCGGGCCCGGACTCGAGCCAGACCGCTCGCAGCAGGTCGCGCCACAGCAGCTCGTCGGTCGGGGCGACGTCCAGCCCGGTCTCGACCGCGGCACGCGCGCCGCTCGGGTCGTCACCGTCGAGGCTGAGCACCGCGAGCCGGTGGGCGGCGTCGACGAGCGTGGTGCGTGCGTCGCGCTCGAGCCGTGCGCGCGCCAGCCACGAGTACCGGCCCGTCGGGACGTCCTCGAGCGGCTGCCCGCGCACGAGCCCGAGGGCCTCGCGCAGCAGCTCGGCCTCCGCGGCGCGCGTCGTGGCGGTCCGCGAGGCGGCCAGCAACGACGTGACGACGTCCCAGTCGAGCACCGCGCGGGCGCCGAGGACGAGGTTGCCCTCCATGGTGTGCCGCAGGTGCGGAGCCCCGTGCGCATCCTTGCCGAGCCAGTCGCGCGCGCGGGCGACGGTCGCGTTCACGACGGCCGTCGTGACGCCCCGCGGCCAGACCGCCGCGCCCAGAACCGTCGGGTGCACGCCCTCGGGGTGCAGCGCCAGGTGCACGACGAGCTCGGTGCACAGCTCGCGCCGGTCGTCGTCGATCGGACCGTCGGCCTCGACCTGCGGCGTGCCGAGGACGAGCACCCGCACGGGCGCTGCCCACAGGTCCGCGCTGCCCACGGCACGCTTCGTCGGCGGCAGCTCCGGGCGCTCGAGGTGACCCTCGACGTCCACGCCGCCGACCTCCTCGGCCACGGCCTCCTCGGCGGGCGCGAGCAGCTCGCCGAGCGCACCGATGCGGCGCTCGGAGAGCCGGTTCGCGGTGACGCTCAGGCGCAGCAGCCCGATCGAGGCCGCGCCGTCGGCGTCCACCTCGATCCGCCAGCGTGCCCCGGGAACGTCGCCGACGACGACCGCACCCCACGGCGCGCGACCGGCCCCGGTCGAGACCTCCGCGATCCGCTCGGCGGTCGCGGTCGACGGGACGGTGCCGGCGACCAGGTACTCCGGCGTGATGCCGGCGCCCGGCCGCAGCCGGCCAGCCAGCACGCTCGTGCCGAGCACGTCCGCCTGCCTCGCGACGAGCTCGGGGAGCGCGTCGGCCGCGTCGGCGACCGAGCGGTACCGCTCTCCCCCGACCTCGGCGAGCGCCTCGGGCAGGTCGACGCCCGTGACGCGCAGGCCGTCCGACCACACGTTGGTGACGAGCTCCGCGGCGATCGCGGTCGCCACCTCGCGGGCGACGGTCTCGTCGCCGACGATGCTGATCGGCCCCTGGGCCGCCTCGAGGTCGACGAGCACGTCGGCCTCCTCCGGGCTGCGCCCGAGCGAGACCAGGCCGGGGTACGGCGCGGCGACACCGCGGGGCGCGGAGACCGGCGCGTCGGCGGCCAGGTGCCACTGGCGACCGTCGTCGCTGGCCGTCCACGGCGCGGAGGCGCGCACGTCGGCCGGCGTGAGGAACAGCGTGAGGGCGGCGTCGTCGATGCTCGCCGCGTAGACGGCGGGAAGGTCCAGGCCCGCGGCGGCACGCAGGCCGGCGAGGTGGCGCAGCGAGGTGTCGAGCCGACGGGCGCGGGCGGGGTCGGCGCCCACGCGCAGCGCGACCTCCATCTCGACGGCGTCCGGTCCAGGCTGGGGCGTCCGACGCCGCCGGCGCAGGGCGACCACCGCGGCCAGCAGACCCGCGGCGAGCAGACCCGAGCCGACGAGGCTCTGCGCGTCGGTCGCGGAGCCGGTCTCCGCCGCGGGAGCGGCCTCCGCGGGGGCCTCGGCGGGAGGTGCCTGCTCCTCGACCGGCGCGGGCGCGGGAGCGGGTGCCTCGACCGGGGCCTCCTCCGTCACCGTGACACGGTCGACGTCGGTGGCGTCCTCGGGCATGACGAGCAGCCAGCCGGGCTGGATCAGCCGCGCGAGCGTGAGCTCCTGGCCGTCCGGCTGGTCGCGGCCCTTGTTGAGCTCGTAGATGTCGTGGTACCGGCGGCCCTCACCGAGGTGCCGCTCCGCGATGTCCCAGAGGTTGTCGTGGTAGCGCCCCTCGGGCGGGTTGACGACGGCGACGCGCTTGCCGACGAGCTCCTTGCCCTCGTCCTCGTCGAGCACGATGTCGCCGAGGTGGTACGTCTTCTCGCCCTCCGCCTGCTGCACGGGGGCGGCCGGCGTCTCGGCCTGCGCCTGGGCGCCGGGGACGGCGGCCGCGACCGCCGCGACGTTCGTGGAGCTCACGTGCTCGATGGTCGCGACCGTGGCCGCGTTCGCCTGGCCGGCGGCGGTGACGAGCAGCAGGACGGCCGCGACGAGCGTGCGCGCGGCCCGCTGGCTCGGGCCTGCGAGCGGCACCCGTGCGGGCATGCCGATGCCCCGCACCGCGGACCGCAGCTCGACGAGCACGCAGATCGTGAACTGGAGCCACGCGAGCCAGACGATCCAGACGAGGACCGTGATGATCTGGTCGATCCCGACGGAGCCCGTCAGCTGCTCCCGCGTGGGCATGCCGGTCGGGAACGCGGGTGCTGCGTCGAGCGCGAGCAGCGCCACGGGCACGCCGACGACGAGCAGCAGCAGCACGAGCGCCGCGCCGATCCCGTTCCAGCGCGACCGGGTCGCCTCGATGTCGCCCGCCGCCTGCTGGAACCGCTGCGGGCCGCGCTCGGGCAGCGAGGGCTCCGGCGCATCCGTGGGGCGTACCTGTGCGCTCATGGCGCACCTCCGATCTCGCTGTCGATCCCGACGGCGGCGCGTGCCGTCGCGGAACCCGTCACGTGGAACGTGTCGATGTTGACGAGCGCGAGCAGCGTGGTGTCGATCTCATCGCTCACGGCAACGCGCACGCTGTTGGGCTGGATGTCGACGGACACCTCGCCGCGGGTGTATCCCCGAGCGGCGAGGTAGTTGGTGGCGGCCTGCTGGGCGGCGGCGGAGTCGATGACGACGCGGCCCGACGCACGCAGCTCGTTCTGGTCCAGCTGGTTCGCGCCCGCCCGCGCGGCCTGCTCGGCGTCGTCGGCCGCGGCAGCGCGCGCGTTCACCGCGCGCCCGCCGTCCACGACGAGCCCGGCCAGCGCCATGAGGACCACGACGAGCCCGACGACGAAGACCGACATGGTCCCGGCGTCCCCGCTCGCGCGCACCCGGCGCAGCGCGGCCCTCACGGCCCCACCCGCACGTACTGGTCGAGCGGGGCTGAGCTCTGCGCCGTCACGGTCGTCGACCCGTTCAGGCCGATGCTCGACAGGCCAGCCCACGAGACCTTGCACCGCAGCTCGACCGTCACGGTGCCGCCCGCCACGAAGGCGCCCGAGAGCACCGCCGGCGTGCAGTCGGCGCTCGACGGCAGGGCCGCGGCGGCGGCGGACTCGGCGGCCCGTGCGGCGGATCCCCGGTCGCGCTCGAGCGTCGCCGAGCGCACGGACTCGCGCGCCGCGGCCTGCACCTGGCCCTCGACGCTCACGAGCCGGCCCGCGGCCACCACGAGCATGAGCACCATGAGCAGCACGGGCACGAGCACGACGACCTCGACGGCCATCGACCCTCGCTCGTCACTCATCCGCGCTCTCACTCGTCCGGCCTGAACTGCTCGATGGGTCCTTCGACGCTCTGGGAGACGCGCGGCGCGAAGCCGCCGACGATCTCCTGCGAGCGGCCGCTGACAGTCGCCCGCACCCGGTCGCCGGGGATCACCACGACGCTGACCGTGACGTCACGCAGCGCGTCGTTGCCGATCGCGGCCGCGTAGGACTCTCCGCGCTTCTCGGCCGCCACGAGCGACGCGGGCGTGCCGCCGCCCGTGCGGGCCACGCGCGCAGCCTCGCGCGCGGTCGCTCCCGCGACCTCGCTGCCGAACCAGCTCATCGCGAACTGGACGATCAGGAAGATCACGATCATGAGCATCGGCGTGTACAGGACGAGCTCGATCGACGACGCACCTGCGTCGCCGTCCCGTCCGGTGCGACGCAGTCGTCGGTTCAGCCAGGTCACGGACCACCCGGCAGCGCCGGGTCGGTGTCGAGGCTGTCGGCCGAACCCTTGACCTTGTTGTAGATGATCGTCCCGACCGCGGCCGCGAGCAGCACGAGCACACCGGTGATGATGACCCACTCGATCGCCGACGCACCCAGGTCCTGGGAGCTGCGGGCGCGGGCGTACCGACGCCGCATCTCCATGAGGAGGAACCCCTGCGGAGTGAGGGGCGAGAGATCGAACATGTGGTGCCTTTCTACGTGGGGCCGGTGACCACCAGGCCGGAACTTCGATGATGACGCGCCGCGCGGCTATCCGCTCGCGAAGACGCTCGTCACCGCGGGGTACAGCAGGAAGATGAGGAAGCCGACGCAGAGCAGCAGCTGCGCGACGAGCATGGACTGCGAGCTCTCCCCCGCCTTGCCCTCGGACTCGGCCAGCTCGCGCCGCCGCAGCGAGCCGGCGCGGGCGGAGAGCGAGTCGCGGACCTTGGCGCCGTCCTCGGCGACCAGCGCGAGCGCGGCCGCGAGGTCGCGCAACTCGTCGATGCGCAGCTCCTCGCCGAGCATCCCGAGGGCGGACCACGGCGTGCGGCCGTGCAACCGGGCGGACCCGAGGGCGTTGCGGATGCGCACCATGCCCCAGGAGTCGCTCAGCTCGGACGCGCTCTGCAGCGCCTCGGGGACGCCGCGGCCACCGGCGAGGCTCATCGCGACGAGGTCGAGGAACGAGCCCACGACGTGCCGGAAGTCGCGTCGGCGGGTCGCGGCCTGCCCGCGGACGACCATGCTCGGCAGCGCAGCGCCGATCAGTGCCGCGAGCAGGCTCAGCCCGAACGGGACCGCGACAGAGACGGGGACGCCGACGACGACAGCCGCCGCCGTGGCGACGATCGGGACGAAGAACCCGATCACGGCGGCAAGCACCGACGTGGCGAGGTGCGCCTCGAGCGTGCGGCCCACCACGGCGAGGTCGGACCGCAGCTGGCCGAGCTCGATGCCGGTCCGGGACAGCGCGCCCGCCGTCGAGCGGCCCACGGTGCGGATCCACGCCGCGTCGGACGCGCGGTTCGGGTCCGCGGCGACCGTCTGCGCGCGCTCGCGCGCCTCCTGGCGACGGACGTCGAGCCGGGCGAGCGCGTTCGCGGGCTGCGTGCGGGGCGGGGCGATCGTCAGGACGAGCACGAGCACACCGAGGCCGACGACAGCACCGGCGATCAGCACGAGGATCATCGTGCGTCCTCCTCGACGAGGAACCGCGCGGGCATGTCCACGCCGGACAGGCGCTTCATCCACCAGAAGCCCGCGGCGAACAGCGCGGCGATGACCAGCAGCACGACCTGTCCCTGCGCGGAGTCGTACGGCTCGACGAACTCCGGGTTGGCCAGGGTGATGCCGGTCATGATGGCGAGCGAGAAGACCGTGACGATCTGCGCCGAGCGACGCGTCGAGCTGCGCCCGGCCGTGACGCGCTGGCGCATCTCGAGCTCGGCACGCGCGGCGTCGGACAGCGACGTGAGCACCTGGCGCAGCCCGGGACCGCGCAGCTTGGCGTTGAGCACGAGGGCCGCGACCACGAGGTCGGCGCTGGGGTCGTCCAGGTCGTCGGCCAGGCCGCGCAGGGCCGTCGCGAGCGGCACGCGCACCCGCAGCCGGTCGACGAGCAGCCGCAGCTGCGGCTGGATCGCGGGGGCGGCGGCGTACACCGTCGCGGGGATGGCCTGCTCGAGGCCCACCGCGCCGGCGATGGTGTCGCGCAGGGACTCGGTCCAGGACGCGAGGCCCTCGAGCCGCGCGGTCTGCTCGCGCTCCGCCTTGGCGCCGCCGAGCAGGGCGGGCGCGGCGAGCGAGAAGAGAGCCGCCCCGACCGCGGCCACGGGCCACTGCGTCACGACGAGCGTGACGAGCCCGACCACGGCGGCGATGACGATCCGCTTGCGCGCGCGCAGGAGCGAGCCGCCCCCACCACGGCGCACCGACGGCGGCTTCGGCTCGGTCCCCATGAGCGCGACGACGAGCAGCAGGATGCCCGCGCCGACGATCGCCCCGAGCGCGATGATCGCGAGGGTGGAGAGCGGGATCACCGCGCCCCCCCGAGGGCGTACGACGGCTGGTACCCGGCAGCGACGAGCTCGTCGAGCGACGCGATCGGCGCGGCCGCGACCGCGATGCCGTCGGGGCCGGAGGCGAAGATCTCGCTCGACAGGACGCGGCCGTCGACGCCGTTGACCTCGCGGATGCTGGCCACGTAGCGCCGCAGCCGACCGCCCGAGAGGTAGTCGTTCTGCTTCTGGACGAAGACGACGAAGTCGATCGCACCGGCGATGAGCATCATCGTGGCCTCGACCGGCAGGCGTTCGACCGACTGGATCGCGTAGGTCGAGATGCGGTTGAACACCTCGATCGAGCTGTTGGCGTGGATCGTCGACAGCGAGCCGTCGTTGCCCTGGCTCATGGCGTTGAGCATCGTGACGATCTCGTCGCCGAGGACCTCGCCGACGATGACGCGGCTCGGGTTCATGCGCAGGCTGCGGCGCACGAGCTCGGACATCATGATCGCGCCGTTGCCCTCGGAGTTGGGCAGCCGCTCCTCGAACGCGACGACGTTCGGGTGCAGGTCCGGGAACTGGCCGAGGCCGAGCTCGAGGGCGCGCTCGACCGTGATGAGCCGCTCCTCGGGCGCGATCTCGTTGGCCAGCGCGCGCAGCATGGTCGTCTTCCCGGCGTTCGTGGCGCCGGCGATCATGATGTTCTTGCGGGCCGCGACGGCGGCGGACAGGAACGCGGCGACGTCCGGCGTGACCGAGCCGAAGCGCACGAGGTCGTCGAGGTGCACGCGGGACAGCCGCGAGCGGCGGATCGAGATCGAGGGCCGCGCGCACACGTCCATGACCGCCGACAGTCGGCTCCCGTCGGGCAGCCGCAGGTCGAGCTGCGGGTTCGCGGCGTCGAACGGGCGGCTGGTCAGGCCCGAGTAGGCGCCGAGGATCTGGACCAGCTCGACGAGCTCGTCGTCGGACTCCGCGACCGGGCCCCAGCGCTCCTCACGACCGTCGCCGTACTGCACGAACACGTTGTCGTACCCGTTGATGTCGACGTTCTCGACCTCGGGGTCGTCGAGCAGCGGCTGCAGCCGGCCGACGCCGTAGAGCGCCGCGTGGATGCCGGCGGAGATCTCCTCCTCGTCCTGCGGCGTCGGGGGCGTGCGGCCCGACGCCATCTCGCCGCGGGCGTGCGTGTCAAGCACGCGGGCGATTACCGCGCGGGCGAACTGCCGCTCGTCCTCGCCGGACATCGCCGGGAGGCCGGCCGCGGCGTCGTCGCGCCGCTGGCGCGCCAGGACGTCGGCGACCTCCTCGCGCAGGCGGCGGACGAGCATCTGGTCGAGGCTCATCGCAGCTCCTTCTTCAGGAAGCCGGCGGCCGCGTGCTGGCGGGACTCGCCGAGCGCACGGACGGGGCCGACGAGCTGACGCGCGGAGCGCACCAGCAGCGACCGGTCGATCCCGCGGGCGATGCGCGCGGCGACCACGTCGGCGGACTTCTGGTCGACGCCCACCGCGCCGAGCACCGGCACGTTCAGCCCGGCGTGGCCGAGCAGCAGCTCGAGGTCGCGCAGCGAGCCGGTGTCGCGCGCCTCGGTCACGGCGATGACCCCGAGCGCCGGCATCGGCCGCATGCCCGAGTCGACCGTGGTCAGCCAGCGCAGGCGCTCCCGCAGGTGGGCGTAGCCCTCGATCGTCGGGCGCACGACGAACACGAGCGCGTCGGAGTCGAGCACGAGCGGCAGGACCGGGCTGTCCGGGGTGAGCCGGCCGACGTCTGCGACGACCGTCCCCGGGTGCTGGCGCAGCACGCCGGCGAGCGACGGCCACACCGGACCCATGCCGGCCAGCTGCCCGGGCGACTGGACCCCGCACACGACCTGGAGGCCGCCGTCGATGGTCTGCAGTTGCGGGTCGAGGGAAGCGACGCCTCGTCGGGCCTCGACGGCGAGCGTCAGCAGGCCGGTGTCGGGGTCGAGCGGCGTGCCGTCCGGGGCCGGCGACCACAGGGAGATGTCGCCGCCCGCGGGGTCGGCGTCCACGAGGGCGACCTCCTGCGGCCACACGGAGGCGAGCACGCGCGCCGTCGTCGTGACTCCCGGGGAGCCCTTGGCGGAGGCGAGGGTGATCAGCACGTCAGCCGTCCGTCCCGGCCGCCGTGTCGATCGGAGCACCGGTGGGTGCACCGCGGGACACGAGCGTGACGGCGAGCGAGCCGTCCGCCGCGACCGCCGCGACCTGGGCACCGGCAGCCTGGTCGACGATGAGCGTCACGACCGTGCCCCCGGTGTTCACGGAGTCGCTGGTGCGCACCGAGCTCACCGCGGCGTCGGGCACGAGCACCGTGCCCTTGCCGTCGCCGACCTGGACGAGCTGGACGATGTCGCCCGGCTGCAGGCCGCTGGCCGGCATCCGGCCGTCCGCGAGTGCCGCGCCCACGGCGACGGACCCGGGCTGCAGCGGCGCGGTGTCGGTGAGCATCGTGGTGTCGAGCAGCTGGCCCGAGACCAGCGAGACGCGGGCGAAGCGACCGACCACCTGGTCCTTGTCGTCGGCGGCCACGAGGTGCGTGCCCTCGGCCGCGACGGACATCGTCACCAGGTCGCCGTCGGAGATCGCGGTGCCGGCGGCGACGTCGTGGGACAGCGCCAGGACCGGGACCCGCGAGTCCTGCCGCAGCGCGAGCAGACCCGCGATCGCGGCCCCGCCCACGATGAGCAGCACGGCCAGCACGGCCAGCAGCGGACGTCGTTCCCGCGGCGCCTTCGGCAGCCTGTCGCCCGCGGCGCTCGCGCCCGCGGGGCCGAGCCCCCGGGCCTCGCGCGCACGACGACGCTCGGTGACACCGTCCTGCTGCGATGCCTTGCCGATATCGGTCGCCATCAGTCCCCCGTCTCGATGCCTCTCGGCCACTGCGATCGGATGGAACTATAAACAGCACCATTCGGACACGCTCACCCAGTCCGTCGTCCGGGGCACATGTCACCCGATCGGCGGGACGGCCCGATCAGGGCGTCACGGCGACCACGCGCGGCCAGAGATCGTCCTCACCCGGCGCCCAGACCTGCACGTCTACCTCGATCTGCTCGCCCGACCGGATGTCCTTGACCTGGTCCGCGCCGGCGGTGCCGTCGTGGTCGATCTCACCCGGGAACAGCACGAACGGGATCCCCCGACGGTCGGCGTGTCGGATCTGCTTGCCGAACTTGGCGGCGGCCGGCGCGACCTCCACGGGGATGCCGCGCGAGCGCAGCGTGTCGGCGATCGCGTCGGAGCGGTGGCGCTGCTCCTCGTTCGTCACGGCGACCAGCACGGCGCTGGGCACCGAGCGCGTCGCACGGACCAGCCCGGCGCTCAGCAGGCGGGAGACGAGGCGCGAGACGCCCACCGACAGGCCCACGCCGGGATAGGTGTTCGCGCCGTCGCTCGCGAGGGTGTCGTACCGGCCGCCCGAGCAGATGGAGCCGAGCCCCTCGTGCCCGACGAGGATCGTCTCGTAGACCGAGCCCGTGTAGTAGTCCAGGCCGCGGGCGATCTTGAGGTCGGCGACGACGACGCCGGGCGCGCGCTCGGCAGCGGCGCGGACCAGCGCCCCCAGCTCGACCAGCCCCGCGTCGAGGAGCTCGTGGGCGGCCCCCTTGGCGGCGGCCAGGTCGCGCACCCGGTCGATCACCGACTCGTCGGAGCCGCTGATCGACGCGAGCTCGAGGCACGCGGCGGCCTGCTCCTCGGACGCCCCGGTCTCGGCGACGAGCAGCGCGGCCACGGCCGCCGGCCCGATCTTGTCGAGCTTGTCGATCGAGCGCAGCACGCCCTCGACGTCCTCGAGCCCGAGCCCGCGGTAGAAGCCCTCGGCGACCTTGCGGTTGTTGACCAGGATCCGCACGGGCGGCAGGCCGATCGTCTGCAGCTCGCGGAAGGCCGCGGCGACGACCAGCGGGATCTCGACCTCGACGTGGTACGGCAGCGAGCCCGCGCCGACGACGTCGATGTCCGCCTGGACGAACTCGCGGAACCGTCCGTCCTGGGGGCGCTCGCCGCGCCAGGCCTTCTGGATCTGGTACCGCCGGAACGGGAACGCGAGGTGGCCGGCGTTCTCGAGCACGTACCGCGCGAACGGGACCGTCAGGTCGAAGTGCAGGCCCAGCTGGCCCCCGCGCTCCGGCGGGGCGTCCGGGTCCTCGTGGAGCCGGCGCAGCACGTAGACCTCCTTGGAGGTCTCGCCCTTGCGCAGCAGCTGGTCGAGCGGCTCGACCGCCCGCGTCTCGATGCCGGCGAACCCGTGCAGCTCAAAGGTGCGGCGCAGCACGTCGAGCACGTGCTGCTCGACGATGCGCCCGTCGGGCAGCCACTCGGGAAATCCGGACAGGGGGGTCGGTCGCGCCATGCGCACGATCCTTCCAGACTCCCCGCGGGGTCCGGGCGGGCGTCCGTCAGAGGTACGGGTTGCGCGCGAGCTCGGTCCGGATGTCGGTCGTCGGGCCGTGACCGGGGACGACGACCGTCGCCGGGTCCAGCGCGCCGCAGACCTCCTTGAGCGTCGCGGTCATCCGCTCGTCGTCGCCGCCGGGCAGGTCCGTGCGCCCGATCGTTCCCGCGAACAGCACGTCGCCGGTGAACGCCACCGGCTCGCCGTCGATCTCGAGCAGGTACAGCGTCGAGCCCTCGGTGTGACCCGGTGCGTGCCGCGCGACGACGCGGTTCCCGCCGAGCTCGAGCGCGACGTCCTCGTCGCGCCCCGCCGACCTCTCTGTCCCGAACGTCCGCACGTCGGCAGGGGTGACGTAGGCACGCGGGTCGAGGCCGGTCGAGGCGATGGCCTGGGCCAGCGGTCCGCCGCTGTCGTGGGTCGCTGCGCCGAGCGTGCCGAGCGTCCCGAACGGGTCGCGCAGGCGGTAGGCGTCGGCGGCGTGCAGGTGCAGCGGCACGTCGAGCGCGGCGCACAGCTCGGCTGCGTCCCAGGTGTGGTCGACGTGACCGTGGGTCGCCAGCACGGCGACGGGGGTGAGCGCGTTCGCCCGGACGTACGCGACGACCTGGGCGGTCACGCCCACACCCGGGTCGACGACGACGCAGGACCGGTCGTCGGCGACCACCACCGTGCACCGGGCACCGAACACGGACGAGACGACCGAGAGGACCTCCATGAGGCGACCGTACCGTCCGCCGCGGCATCAGCCACGAGGAGGTGTTGCGGGACTGTGACCTGCAGGCACCCTCCCCTGGCGGCGGCGGCCCGTGGCTTGCCTAGACTGTGCGAGGTTCCCCGTGCGGTGCGGCATGTGCTTTGCCGTTCCCGACGACGTGGTCACGACGCAACAAGGAGCAGGGTGTCCAGCAAGCGCGAGCGCGAGTACGAGCAGCGCCGTTACGACAAGTGGCAGCAGCGCCAGGCCGAGCATCGCGCCGCCCGCCGCCGCCAGCGGATCGTCGTCGGCTCCGTGCTGGGCGCGCTCGTGCTGGTCGTCGCCGTCGTCGCCGTCATCAACGGGACCAAGGACGACACCGAGCCCTCGGCGGCTTTCGCGACCGGGACACCGACCGCGCAGAGCACCGCGGCGCCCACGCCCGAGCCCACCGCGACCCGCGACCCGCTCACCCCGGACCCCGCGCTCGCCGAGGGCCGCACCTGGACCGGCGACATCGCGCTCAAGCAGGGGGACATCGGCATCACGCTCGACGGGCTGGCCGCGCCTCAGGCCGTCGCGAACTTCGTCACGCTCGCCGACAAGGGGTTCTTCGACGACACGAAGTGCCACCGCCTCACGACGAGCGGCATCTACGTCCTGCAGTGCGGCTCGCCCGACGGCACCGGCACCGACGGCCCCGGGTACACCTGGGGCCCGATCGAGAACGCGCCCGCCGACGGCGTCTACCCCGCGGGCACCATCGCCATGGCGCGCGTCGGCAACGACGGCAGCTCCATGGGCAGCCAGTTCTTCCTTGTCTACAAGGACAGCACCATCCCGGCAGACAATGCGGGCGGATACACCGTGTTCGGCCAGATCACGTCAGGTCAGGACGTGCTGAAGGCCATCGCCGACGCGGGCACCACCGACGGGACCGAGTCCCCGGTGCACGACGTCATCATCGAGGGAGTGAAGGTCAAGTGACACAGACCCCGGACCAGCCGACCGTGCCCGACGAGGGCTCCGCCGGGCAGGCGCCCGACGAGCCGACCGTGGCCGACGAGGCTGTCGTGGCCGAGACCGCGACCCCCGAGCACGAGACGGCAGAGGCCGAGGCCCCTGCGGCGCAGGAGCCTGCCACCGAGGTCGCCGACGAGCCCGTAGTCGACGAGCCCGTTGTCGACGAGGCCGTTGTCGACGAGCCGGTTGTCGACGAGCCCGCCGCGGACGAGGCCCCGGCCGACGAGGCTCCCGCGGCACCTGCACCCACGCCCGCCCCCGCACCTACCCCCCGCCCGGTCCCCCGCCCCCGGCCTGGCGGCGCGATCCCGGTCCCGCACCCGCCGGCCACCCCGGCACCCGCCGCCTCCGCGCCCGTGCCGCCGCCGGCCGACGCCGCCGAGGCCGCGCTCGCCGCGACGTTCGGCAGCGTGGACGACGAGGGCAACGTCTCGGTCCGCGAGGCCGCGGGCGAGCGCGTCGTCGGCCAGTTCCCGGGCGCGACGCAGCAGGAGGCCCTCGGGCTCTACGTGCGTCGGTTCCTCGACCTGCAGGCCAAGGTGACGCTGTTCGAGGCGCGCCTGTCCGCCACGGACCTGTCGGTCAAGGAGATCGACCAGACGCTCGCGCGCCTGACCACCGAGCTGACCGAGCCGGCCGCCGTGGGTGACCTCGACGGCCTGCGCGGACGCCTCGACGCCCTGCGGGCGGTCGCCGCCGAGCGTCGCGTCGCCGCCGAGGCCGAGCGCGTCGCGGCGCGGGCCGCCGCGGTCGAGTCGCGCACGGCGATCGTCGAGGCCGCCGAGAAGATCGCCGAGACCGAGCCGAGCCGCATCCAGTGGCGTCCCGCCGGCGAGCAGCTGCGCCTGCTGCTCGACCAGTGGAAGGACGCGCAGCGCAACGGCCCGCGCCTGGACCGCCCGACGGAGGAGTCCCTCTGGAAGCGGTTCAGCCACGCGCGGACCACGTTCGACCGCGAGCGTCGGCACTTCTTCGCCGAGCTCGAGCAGCGCAACTCCTCCGCGAAGGCCGCCAAGGAGAAGCTGGTCGCCGACGCCGAGCGCCTGCAGCACAGCACCGACTGGGGCGCCACGGCCGGCGCGTTCCGCGACCTGATGGCCCAGTGGAAGCTGGCGGGCCGCGCGAGCCGCTCGGACGACGACGCGCTGTGGGCGCGGTTCCGGGCCGCGCAGGACGCGTTCTTCGCCTCGCGCGACGCGCAGAACGCCGCGACGGACGAGGAGTACCGGGCGAACCTCGAGGTCAAGGAGGCGCTGCTGGTCGAGGCCGAGGCGCTGGTCCCGATCAAGGACCTCTCCGCGGCCAAGCAGGCCATCCGCGGCATCCAGGACCGCTGGGAGGCGGCCGGCAAGGTCCCGCGCGCCGACGTCCAGCGCGTCGAGGCGCGCCTGCGCGCCGTCGAGACGACCATCCGGGACTCGGAGCAGGCCCAGTGGACGCGCAGCAACCCGGAGACGCGGGCGCGCGCCGAGGGCGCAGCCGCGCAGCTCGAGCAGGCGATCGCCGGCCTCGAGGCCGACCTCGAGAAGGCGAAGACCGCCGGCGACAAGCGGAAGATCGCCGACGCGCAGGCTGCGCTCGACGCCCGCCGGTCCTGGCTCGAGCAGGTCCAGCGCGCGGCGAGCGACGCGCGCGGCTGACCCCGTCCGACCTCGAAGGCCCGTCCCCGGTGGGGGCGGGCCTTCGTCGTCCACAGGGCTTCGGCGCGGATCACTCCGGCCGGGGCATCCTGCGTGGATGAACCTCGCCGCCTACCGACCGCGCCCGCCCGTGGTGCCACCGCTCGTCGTGCACCGTTCCGCGATCCCGGCGAGCGACTGGCACGGGCAGCTGCGCGACGGCGCGCTGCGGCTCGTCTGGGGCGACGTCGCGGTCGCCGCCGACGTCGCGCTCACGCCCGAGCTGCGCGCCCTGGCACTTGCTGCCCTCGTCCCGGAGCGAGCGGTCGTCGGCCGCGGGTCGGCGCTGTGGGTCCACGTAGGGCGGCCCGAGCCCGGGCGGCTCGAGGTGCTCGTCGGGCGCGGAGCCCGCCACACGGCACCCCACCCGCTGCGGGTGTCGGCGGAGGCCGACCTGGCGCCCGACGACGTCGTCCGGCTCGCCGGGGTGCGCGTCACCTCGGTCCAGCGCACCGGGACCGACGTCGCGCGCTGGCTGCCCACCCGGGAGGCCGTCGCCCTGGTGACCGACCTCGTCCCGCTGGGGTTCGACCTCGACCTCGCGCGCACCGAGCTCGACCGGCTCCGGGGGCAGCGGCACGTCCGCACGGCGCAGCGCACGCTCGCGCTCGTCGGCCGCTAGACGCGGATCGAGGGCTCCTCGGCGCCCTTGGCGCCCGTGATCCGGTAGACGTCGAACACGCCCTCGACCTTGCGCACCGCGGAGAGCACGGACGCGAGGTGCGAGGGCTCGGCCATCTCGAAGACGAACCGCGACAGCGCGACGCGGTCGCGCGACGTGGAGACCGACGCCGAGAGGATGTTCACGTGGCTGTCGGACAGCACGCGCGTCACGTCGGACAGCAGGCGCGAGCGGTCGAGTGCCTCGACCTGGATCTGGACCAGGAACAGGGCGGACGACGACTGGCTCCACTCGACGTCGACGATCCGCTCGGGCTGGGTCCGCAGCTGCTCGACGTTGATGCAGTCCGTGCGGTGCACGCTGACACCCGCGCCGCGCGTGACGAAGCCCATGATCTCGTCGCCCGGCACCGGGGTGCAGCACTTGGCGAGCTTGACCCAGATGTCGTCGACGCCCTTGACCACGATGCCCGGGTCGCCCGCGCGCTGGCGCCGGTTGGCCTGGCCGGGGCGCGTCGCCTCGGCGATGTCCTCCTCGGCCGCCGGCTCGCCGCCCATCGAGTGCACGAGGCGCTGCACGACCGTGGCTGCGGAGACCTGGCCCTCGCCGACGGCGGCGTACAGCGCGGACACGTCCGCGTGCCGCATGTCGTTGGCGAGCGCGACGAGCGACTCGTGCGAGAGCAGACGCTGGATCGGCAGGTTCTGCTTGCGCATCGCCTTGGCGATGGCGTCCTTGCCGTGCTCGATCGCCTCCTCGCGGCGCTCCTTGGAGAACCACTGGCGGATCTTGTTGCGCGCGCGGGGGCTCTTGACGAACCCGAGCCAGTCCCGCGAGGGACCAGCCGTCTCCGACTTGGAGGTGAAGACGTCGACGACGTCGCCGTTCTCCAGCGTCGAGTCGAGCGGCACGAGTCGGCCGTTGACGCGCGCGCCCATCGTGCGGTGCCCCACCTCGGTGTGCACCGCGTAGGCGAAGTCGACGGGGGTCGAGCCCGACGGCAGCCCCATGACGTCGCCCTTGGGCGTGAACACGTAGACCTCGGAGCCGGCGATCTCGAAGCGCAGCGAGTCGAGGAACTCCGTCGGGTCGGCGGTCTCCTTCTGCCAGTCGACGAGCTGACGCAGCCACGCCATGTCGTTGCCGGCCGCGTCGGTCGTCGTCCCGGGCGCCTGGTTCTTGGCGCTCTCCTTGTACTTCCAGTGGGCCGCGACGCCGTACTCCGCGCGCCGGTGCATGTCGTGCGTCCGGATCTGGATCTCGACGGGCTTGCCGCCGGGGCCGATCACGGTGGTGTGCAGCGACTGGTAGAGGTTGAACTTCGGCATCGCGATGTAGTCCTTGAACCGGCCGGGGACCGGGTTCCATCGCGCGTGCAGCGAGCCGAGCGCCGCGTAGCAGTCGCGCACCGAGTCGACCAGGACCCGCACACCGACCAGGTCGTAGATGTCGGCGAAGTCGCGACCGCGGACGATCATCTTCTGGTAGATCGAGTAGTAGTGCTTGGGCCGCCCGGTGACGGTCGCCTTGATCTTCGCGGTCCGCAGGTCGGCGCCGACCTGGTCGCGCACGACGGCGAGGTACTCCTCACGGGCCGGCGCGCGCTCGGCGACCAGGTGCACGATCTCGTCGTACACCTTGGGGTAGAGCGTCGCGAACGAGAGGTCCTCGAGCTCCCACTTGATGGTGTTCATGCCGAGCCGGTGGGCCAGCGGCGCGTAAATCTCGAGCGTCTCGCGGGCCTTCTTCTCGGCCGACGACGCGGCGACGAACTTCCACGTCCGGGCGTTGTGCAGGCGGTCGGCGAGCTTGATGACGAGCACCCGGATGTCGCGCGACATCGCGACGACCATCTTGCGCACGGTCTCGGCCTGCGCGGCGTCGCCGTAGGTGACCTTGTCGAGCTTGGTCACGCCGTCGACGAGCATCGCGACCTCGGGCCCGAACTCGCGGCGCAGCTGGTCGAGCGAGTAGTCCGTGTCCTCGACGGTGTCGTGCAGCAGAGCAGCCACCAGCGTCGACGGCGTCATGCCGAGCTCGGCGAGGATCGTCGCGACGGCGACCGGGTGCGTGATGTACGGGTCGCCGCTCTTGCGCAGCTGACCGCGGTGCGCCTTCTCGGCGACCACGTAGGCCTGCTCGACGACGGTCAGGTCGGCCTTGGGATGGTTGGTGCGGGCCGCCTGCAGGACGGGCTCGAGCGCGGGGAACGCGGGGCCGCTGCGACCGCCGAACCGCGACAGGCGCGAGCGCACCCGACCCGACGAGGTCCCGTACGGGTCCGTCAGGGCAACCTGCGCACCGGTCTCAGCCGAGTCGACGTCGTCGCTCAAGCCCTCCCCCTCGCACTCGGGTCGTTCCCCACGCGCGAGGACCGGCGGGGGAACCGATCCGCAGAGTCTACGGCCGCGGGGGCGGGCATTCGCCCGCTGCCGGGTCAGAGCCAGGTCAGGGCCGGCTCAGGCGCGGTTCACGGTACGGCGACGAGTGCGTGCACCGCGTGGTCACCGAGCAGCGCTCGTCCGCCGAGGGCCTCGAGCTCGACGAGGAACGAGAGCCCGACGACCTCCGCACCGCAGTGCTCGAGGAGCCGGATCGTCGCCGCGGCCGTCCCCCCCGTCGCGAGCACGTCGTCGACGATCAGCACGCGCGAGCCCGCAGGGACCGTCGAGGGGTGCAGCTCGATCGTCGCGTCGCCGTACTCGAGCGAGTAGCTCTCCGAGACCGACGGCCCGGGCAGCTTGCCCGCCTTGCGCACGGGGATGAGCCCGGCACCGAGGTGGACGGCGATCGGGGCGGCGAGCAGGAACCCGCGCGCCTCCATCCCGGCGACGAGGTCGATCGGCCCGCCGGCCTGGACCGCCAACGCCTCGCACACCTGCGCGAAGGCATCGGCGTCGGCGAGCAGCGGCGTGATGTCGCGGAACAGGACCCCCGGCTCGGGGAAGTCCGGCACGAGCCGGACCAGGTCGTCGACCCTGCGGGCCGCGGCCTCCAGGTCGGGGGTCCGTCCGCTCATCGGGTGGGCTTGCGCTTCTTGGGCTGTGCGGTCTGCCCCTGGTGCGAGCCGGGGCGCAGCTGGCCCGCGGAGTGCACCGAGCCGGCCAGGACCGACGGGTCCGCGTCGGGGCCGTTGCCCGCGGCGCGGGCCGCGAGGACCGCCTTGGTGTGGTCGCGGATCTTGGGCTCCCGCTCGCGCAGCGTGACCTCGAGCGGCGTCGCCAGGAAGATCGACGAGAACGTGCCGACGAGCATGCCGACGAACAGGGCGAGCGCGATGTCGCGCAGCGTCCCGGCGCCGAGGATGAACGCTCCGACGAACAGGATGCCCGCGACCGGCAGCAGCGCGACGACCGAGGTGTTGATCGACCGGACCAGCGTCTGGTTGACGGCCAGGTTGGCCTTCTCGGCGTACGTGAAGCGCTTCTGGTCGAGCGCGTCCGCCGTGTTCTCGCGGACCTTGTCGAACACCACGACGGTGTCGTAGATCGAGTACCCGAGGATCGTCAGGAAGCCGATGACCGTCGCCGGCGTGACCTCCCAGCCGATCGCGGCGTACACGCCGACGGTGATGATCAGGTCGTGGAACAGCGCGACGAGGCCCGCGAGGGCCATGCGCCAGTTGCGGAAGTAGATCGTCATGACGATCGTCACGAAGATCAGGAACACGACGATGCCGGTGATGGCCTTCTGGGAGATGTCCTTGCCCCAGGACGGGCCGATGAACGAGGAGCCGATGTCGTCCTCGGTCACGTCGAACGCCGTCATCAGCGCGTCCTTGACCTTCTCGACCTCCTCGTTGGAGAGGGTCGCGGTCTGGATGCGCAGGGAGCTCGAGCCGATCGACGTCACCTGCGGCGACTCACCCGGCTCGATGGCCTTGACGGTGTCGATCGCGAGCTGCTGGTCGTTCGTGTCGACGTTCGACACGATGAACTGCGAGCCGCCCTTGAACTCGATGCCGGGGTTCAGGCCGGGCGTGATGAGGAAGATCCCCGAGAGCACGACCAGGACGGCCGAGATCGTGTACCAGATGCGACGGCGGCCGACGATGTCGTACGACCGTCGCCCCGTGTAGAGGTCGTTGCCCCACTGGGCGAAACCGGCGGCCATCAGTGCTCACTCCCGTCGGTGCGCCCAGAGGCGTCATCTGCGTCCGTGGAGGCGGCCTTCGCGGCCGCCGCCTTCTGCGCCGCGCGGCGCTCGGCGATCGTCATGCCGGCCGTCTCCGGGGTGATCTCGGTGCGCGGCGTCGTGGCGACCGAGGCGGGGACGAGCGTCTGGGGCTCGTCGGCCTCGTCGGTCTCGCTGCTCTCGTCGGCCGTGTCGTCGTCGGCCTTCGACGGGCGCGGACCCGTCGCGACTTTGCCGCGGCCCACGTACCGGCTGGCGCCGAGGACGCCGAGGCGGCGCGGGTCCAGGCCGGAGGCACGGTGGCCCTCGGAGAAGAACTTGGTGCGGGCCAGGAGCTCCATCACCGGGTGCGTGAACATGAACACGACCAGGACGTCGACCAGGGTCGTCAGTCCGAGCGTGAACGCGAAACCACGGACGCCACCCACCGCGAGGATGTACAGCACGATGGCGGCGAGGAAGTTGACCGCGTCGGACGCCAGGATGGTGCGCTTGGCACGCGACCAGCCACGCTCGACGGCCACGCCGAGGGTGCGGCCCTCGCGCAGCTCGTCACGGATGCGCTCGAAGTAGACGATGAACGAGTCCGCGGTGATACCGATCGCCACGATCAGGCCCGCGACGCCGGGGAGCGAGAGGCGATAGCCCTGCGTCCACGACATCAGCGTGATGATTCCGTAGGTGACGATCGCGGCGACGACGAGCGAGGCCACCGTGACCAGGCCGAGCGCCCGGTACTGCAGCAGCGAGTAGAGCACGACCAGCGCGAGGCCGATGAGGCCGGCGAGGATGCCCTTCTGCAGCTGGTCGGCGCCGAGCGTCGCGGAGATCTGCTCCTCGCTCTGCACCTTGAACGACATCGGCAGCGCACCGAAGTTCAGCTGCTGAGCGAGCGTCGCTGCGGACTGGCGGGTGAAGGAGCCCGAGATCGTGGCCTGGCCGTTCGGGATGACCGCGCTGACCGCCGGCGCCGAGACGACGAGACCGTCGAGCACGATGCCGAACTGGTTCAGCGGCGGGCTCTGCGTCGCGAGACGCTCGGTCACGTCCGTGAACTGGCTGGCGCCCGTCGAGTCGAACTTCAGCGTGACGATCCACTCGGTGCCGACACCGCCGCTGGGCAGGGTCTCGAGGCCCGAGCTCGCGCTCGAGATGTGCTTCCCGTCGATCTCGACCGGGCCGAGGATGTACTTCGCGACGCCGACGACCTGGTCGCCGACCGTCTGCGACTCGCACGTGACGAACGCGGTCTTGGGGTCGCCGTTCACACCACCGGTGAGGTTGGCGGGGTCCGTGCAGTCGAGCTTGTCGTACTCGGCCTGGACGGCCGGGGTGATGTAGTACGCCGTGTCGCTCGCGTTGTCCGGCGCGGCCTTCGACGGCTCGGTGGAGGCCGGGGACGGCTCCGCGCTGGGCGTGGGCTCAGCGCTCGGGGTGGCCTCCGCCGAGGGGGCGGCACCCGCGCTCGCGCTGGCCGTCGGCGCGGGCGTGGCCGCGTCCGTGGCGTCGTCCGTCGCGGTGGGCGTCGGAGCGCCCTGCACGAGAACGGGGCGGAACTCCATCTGGGCGGAGGTGCGGACGAGCTTGAGCGTGTCGTCGCTCGGCTTGCCCGGCAGGCCCACGACGATCGTCGTGCCCGAGCCGCTGCCCTGGCTGGTGATCTCCGCCTCGGAGACGCCCGAGGCGTCCACACGCTGCCGGATGACGTTGATGGCCTGGTTGATCTGCCCGCTCGTCGGCGTCGTCGCCGAGACCGGCTTGAGCACGATCTGCGTGCCGCCCTCGAGGTCGAGGGCGAGCTTCGGCGTCCAGGTCGCGTCGGACCACTTGGTGCCCGCGAAGATCGCGCCGAAGATCGCCAGGATGATGACACCCAGCGTGATCAGCGTGCGGACAGGCCTGTTGCGGCGTGTGGGAGGAGCCAACGGAGTTCTTCTCTCGTGCGCGCACCGGCTGCTCGTGCTGCCGGTGGGGTCCGGGCCCGCGGGGTACCTCCGCGGGCGCCTGCGGTTACTTGGTCTCGGGCTCGTCCCTCTTCGGGGTGTCGCCGTCCTTGCCGTCCTTGCTCAGCGACGGGAGCGACGACAGGTCGTCGGGGACGTCGATCGCGTCGTCGTCCTCGGCCTTGTCGGCCCACTCCTCGGTCGCCTCGTCCACCGGCGGCTCGATCTTCTTGGCGATCGCGGCGCGGATCCAGCGCGTACGGCCCCCACCCGGCTCCGACTCCAGCGTGATGGCCTCGTCGTCGACGGCGACGACGGTGCCGAACAGGCCCGAGCCGGTCATGACCTCGTCGCCCGGCGCCAGCGTGCTGCGGAACTCCTGCTGCGTCTTCTGCTGCTTGCGGGTGCGGCGCGACATGAGCCAGAAGGCGCCGACGGCGAGCACGAGGATCAGCAGGAACGAGTAGTTGCTGCTGCCTCCGCCACCAGTCGTTCCGGCGGCGATCACTTCGGCGTGGTGGGTCACAGGTATTCCTTCGGGTCGGGCGTGTCGGCCGCAGTCTAGGCGCAGCGGCCCGCCGCTCCAACGCACGGTCGGTGCAGAGGGTTCCCAGTTGCTGCACGAACCCTCGTCGGCCGCGTGGCGATCGGGCCCCTGCGGGCCACCGGACGAACTGTAGCCGCCCGCAACCGACCTGCCGGCGACGTCAGCCGAACAACGCGCCCTGGTCGCGCGGCACGTCGAGGCCCAGGTGGCCCCACGCGGCCGGCATGGCGATGCGGCCCCGCGGCGTCCGCCCGACGAAGCCCTCGCGGAACAGGAAGGGCTCGGCGACGGTCTCGACGGTCTCCGGCTCCTCGCCGACGGCGACCGCGAGGGTCGTCAGCCCGACGGGTCCGCCGCCGAACCGCGTGCACAGCGCGGTCAGCACCGCGCGGTCGAGGCGGTCGAGCCCGCGGTCGTCGACCTCGAACACGGCCAGCGCCGCGCGCGCCGCGGCGAGGCTGAGGGTGCCGTCGCCGCGCACCTCGGCCCAGTCACGCACGCGTCGCAGAAGGCGGTTGGCGATGCGCGGGGTCCCACGCGAACGCGAGGCGATCTCGGACGCGGCCTCGTGAGCCAGCGGCACACCCAGCAGGCCGGCCGACCGCACGAGCACACGCTCGAGCTCCTCGGCGTCGTAGAAGTCCAGGTGGCCGGTGAACCCGAAGCGGTCCCGCAGCGGCGCCGGAAGCAACCCGGCGCGCGTCGTCGCGCCCACCACCGTGAACGGCGGGAGCGACAGCGGGATCGCGCTCGCGCCGGCCCCCTTGCCCACGACGACGTCGACGCGGAAGTCCTCCATCGCGACGTACAGCAGCTCCTCAGCCGGGCGCGCGAGGCGGTGGATCTCGTCGATGAAGAGCACCTCGCCCTCCTCCAGTGAGGAGAGGACGGCGGCGAGGTCGCCCGCGTGCTGGATCGCGGGGCCGCTGGTGATGCGCAGCGAGGCGCTGAGCTCCGCGGCGATGATCATGGCCAGCGTCGTCTTGCCGAGCCCTGGGGGGCCGGAGAGCAGCACGTGGTCGGGTGCCCTCCCCCGGTTCCGGGCAGCCTCGAGCACCAAGGACAGCTGGTCGCGCACGACACGCTGCCCGACGAACTCCTCCAGCCTGCGCGGCCGCAGCGCGGCCTCGGCGGCCCGCTCGATGTCGTCGGCGCCGGTGCGGACCAGCGACTCCGCGGCGAACCGCTCGGTGACCAGCTCGTCGTCCTCAGCCACGCCCGCCGCCCAGGGTCCGCAGCGCGGCACGGAGCACTCCGGCGACCTCGTCCGCGCCGACGGGGCCCTCGACCCCGTCCAGGACGGTCGTCACCGCGTCGTCGGCGATCTTCGCGCTCCAGCCGAGCCCGACGAGCGCCTCGACCACCTGGTCGCGCCGGTCACCCGCGACGAGCACCGGGGCGACTCCCCCGACGCTGACGGGAGCGGGCGCGCCGATCCGGTCCTTGAGCTCGAGCACCAGGCGCTGAGCACCCTTGCGGCCGATGCCCGGGACGCGCTCGAGCGCCTTGAGGTCCTCGTCGACGACCGCGCGACGCAGCCCGTCGGGCGTGTGCACCGCGAGCATCGCCATCGCGAGCCGTGGCCCGACGCCGCTGACGGTCTGCACGACCTCGAAGACCTCGCGCTCGTCGTCCTCGGCGAACCCGAACAGCGTCAGCGAGTCCTCCCGCACCACCAGCGAGGTGTGCAGCGTGGCGGTCGCGCCGACCCGCAGCCCCGCGAGCGTGGCCGGCGTGGCCTGCACGAGCATGCCCACGCCGTTCACCTCGATGACCGCGGCGTCGAGCCGCACCTTCTGCACCGTGCCGTGCACCGACGCGATCACACGCGCCTCCTCGTCCTCGCGACCCCACGCGCCCGAGCTGCGCGCCGCGACCACTCTGCCACACCCGTCCGAACATCTGTACGAGGGACACGCAGGCTGTGGACACCGCCCCTTCAGCCCGGTGCGCTCCTCGTCACCCCCGATCGACCAGCACCGAGCGGCGTTCGACGACCTCGAAGGGCTGGCTCGTCGTCGTGGTGGTCGCCGTGCCGGCGACGTCGCGCCACTGTGCGCTCCCGTCCACCCGGTAACGGCCCGACCACGTGGTCGTCAGCGTGATCGCCGCCTTGCCAAGGTGGGTGAACGCCTGCGCGACGTCGTGCTTCGGGTACGGGTGGCCGGGACCCTTCGTGGTGAACGGCGCGCCGCCGCCGAAGGTCCACGTGAACGACTCCGGCTTCACGACCACGTCCACGCCGACGCCGAGCACCTCCGTCCGCAGCGTCTGCTCGTCACCGTCGGAGTAGGCGATCGTCTCCTTGTTCACGAGCACCCACCCACGGTCGGGCTGGATCGTCAGCGACGACGGGCTGATCGGGAGGCGCCGGAAGTCCTCGAGCGTGAGCGTCGGCAGGAGGTCGACGGGGCAGTACCAGTCGGTCCGCTGCGCCCACGCTCCCCATGCAGCCGCCGGATCGGTGCGCGTGCGGCTCCACCATGGCTCTTGGGGCTCGTCATCACCGCAGTCGAGCCGCTGGTCCTCGGGCGGGACCATCTCGCATGGGTACGTCTCCCAGAAGACAAGGGCCGTGACGTAGGAGCCATCGCCAGCACAAGATGGGGACTGCATCCAGTCAGTGAGTCGCTTCAGAGGGTCAGGCTCGGTCGTCTTGTCGTGGACTTGGGCGTTGTGCGCTGACGCAGCGCTCACGCGAACCGCGTCGTCGTCTGTCTTCGCGCCGATGTCGTCAGCCCAGGCGCCGGACGGGAGTAGGAGTACAGCCGCGACTAGGGCGCCAACTATGAGTATCCGAGTCACGACTTCGCATCCACTTGGACACCACGGACCATCCAGCCTCTGTCGCTCCACTCGATCACCAAAGTGGCACGAAAGAACTTCGGCCCGGGAAAGGACTCGACAGCCTTGCCGGTCGAGTCAACTGTTTGAGAAGCCTCTTGAGCAACGTCAAGAGCGACTTCGTACGTCGCGCCCGCGACGACCTCGCGACCAACTTCATCATCGAAGGCGAGTGCGCCGCCGACATCGTGTTCGCCTGCGTCATTCGCAGACTTCACTCCATCGCGAACGCTCGCGCAGAACTTGCACTTCGGATCGCTCATGGCGTTCCAGGCCGACAGATCACCCGAGGCAGACACATACGGAAAGAGCGACAGGAAGTACTTCCCGCTCGCGACCGCACCCTCCTTCGACGGCTCGTCCGCATCCAGCGCGTCCGGCCGTTCCGGCGCCACGGTCACGTCCACCACGGCACTGACCGACGGCGACGGCGAAGGCGTCGGGGTCGGCGTCGGGGTCTCCACCGGTGCGGAGCTCGTCGGCCGGGTGACCGGCGGAGCCTCGTCGGGCGTGCACGCCACGAGTCCCCCACCCACCAGGGCGACGGCCAGGACGGAGCGCGCGACGCGATTCATGGCCGCGAACCTACCTAAACCGGACGGTCCCTCGCAGGCGTTCGGCGATATCTGTGGACAAACCTCGCCGGCGTGCTCAGCCGCGCGTGCGGGCAGCCTGCTCCGCCGCGGCCCACGCACGCTGAGCGGCAGTCATGGACCCCGGCGCCCGCTGCGGCGCACCGAGTGCACCTGCAGGTCGCCAGAGGTGGCAGATCGCAAGGGCCAGGGCGTCGGCGGCGTCGGCGGGCTTGGGCAGGGTGTCGAGCGAGAGGAGCCGGGCGACCATCGTCTGGACCTGCAGCTTGTCGGCGCGTCCGGTGCCCGTGACGGCGGCCTTGACCTCGGACGGCGTGTGCAGCGCGACGGGGATGCGACGACGCGCCGCGGCCACCATGGCGATGCCTGCGACCTGCGCGGTCCCCATCACGGTCGAGACGTTGTGCTGCGCGAAGACACGCTCGACCGCGACCGTGTCGGGCGCGTACGCATCGAGCCACTCCTCGATCTGCGCCTCGATCGCGAGCAGGCGCTGGTCGATGTCGAGCGCTGGGTCCGACCGGGCCACGCCGACAGCGACGAGTGCCGCCCGTCGGCTGGGCAGGCCGTCGACCACACCCAGACCGCATCGGGTCAAGCCGGGGTCCACTCCGAGCACGCGCACGCCCACATCGTCACAGTCACGTGGCGAAGAAGCTCCCAGCACACGCCGTCGATCCCGGACACGGTGACGACCGGACTGCCAGACTGGTGACCGATCCGGCCGCCCGAGCGTGAGGAGCACGATGAGCGACCGACAGTTCAGTCCCGGCGACCCCAACGGCGACGCGATCCGGGCTGCCTCGGGCCTCGCCTCGACGCTCCGGTCCCGCCGCGGTCGACGTCCGGTCGTCGTCATCGGCATCGCACTGCTGGCTCTCGGCGTCGTCGTCGTCTCCGTCCTGGCGGTTCTGAGCCGCTGACCGGCGAAACGCCGAGTGCGCCCGTCCCGGACCGAGTGCGCCCTCGACGAAGGGCGCAGTCGGTGCGGTTCGGGCGCACTCGTGGGGGTGGAGCGGGTCAGTCGTCCTCGAGCTCGGCCATGACCTCGTCGGACGCGTCGAAGTTCGCGTAGACGTTCTGCACGTCGTCGGAGTCCTCGAGCGCGTCGATCAGGCGCAGGATCTTGCGGGCGCCCTCGGCGTCGACCTCGATCTGCATGGCGGGCCAGAACACCACGTCGGCCGAGTCGTACTCGATGCCGGCGGTCTGCAGCGCGGTCCGCACGGGCACCAGGTCGGTGGCCTCGGAGAGCACCTCGAACACCTCGCCGAGGTCGTTGACCTCCTCGCCACCCGCCTCGAGCACTGCCTCCATGACGGCGTCCTCGTCGGTGCCCTCCTTGGGGACGATGACGACGCCCTTGCGCGAGAACAGGTACGAGACCGAGCCCGGGTCGGCCATCTGGCCGCCGTTGCGCGTGAACGCGACGCGGACGTCGGACGCGGCGCGGTTCCGGTTGTCGGTGAGGCACTCGACGAGCACGGCGATGCCGCCCGCGCCGTAGCCCTCGTACATGATCGTCGAGTAGTCGGCGCCGCCGGCCTCCTGGCCGGAGCCGCGCTTGACCGCACGGTTGATGTTGTCGATCGGGACCGAGCTCTTCTTGGCCTTCTGGACCGCGTCGAAGAGCGTGGGGTTGCCCGCGAGGTCACCGCCGCCCGTGCGGGCGGCCACCTCGATGTTCTTGATGAGCTTCGCGAAGAGCTTGCTCCGCTTGGCGTCGACCACGGCCTTCTTGTGCTTGGTGGTGGCCCACTTGGAGTGACCCGACATCGCCTCTGAACCCCTTTGCTCCCCGCCGACGAACCCGCTGCACGGCCCGGACGGGCCGCGAACTCACAGGCTCTCGCGGACGATCTGCACGAACGACTGGTGCACGCGGGTGTCCCCGGTGACCTCCGGATGGAACGAGGTCACGAGCAGGGGCCCCTGACGGACCGCGACGATCCTACCGGCGGCGGGCCCGGATTCCACGCGGCCGACGACTCGCGCGGCCGGACCGACCTCCTCGACCCACGGTGCGCGGATGAAGACGGCGTGCAGCGGGCCGTCCACGCCCTCGATCGCGAGGTCGGTCTCGAACGAGTCGACCTGGCGCCCGAACGCGTTGCGGCGGACGGTGACGTCCACCCCGCCGAGCGTCTGCTGGCCCTCGATCCCCCCGATCACGCGGTCGGCGAGCAGGATCATCCCCGCGCACGATCCGTACGCCGGCATGCCGTCGCGCAGCCGCGCCTGGATCGGCTCGAAGAGCTCGAACGCACGCAGCAGCTTGTCGATCGTCGTCGACTCCCCGCCCGGGATGACGAGCGCGTCGACCGCGTCGAGCTCCGCGGCGCGGCGTACCCCGACCGCGGTGGCACCGACCGACTCGAGCGCGTGGACGTGCTCACGCACGTCTCCCTGCAGGGCGAGTACTCCGATGGTGGGGGTCACGGTGCGCCATCCTAGGTCGCCTCAGCGCGAGCGTGCGGCGACCGCCCCCAGCGCGGATCCGGCGGACCGGGACGCGCCCGACGACGAGACGACGACCTCGTCGGCCAGGCGGCCCAGGCCCTCCACGAGCAGGTCACGCGGTGCGGCCAGACTCACGCGGACCATCCCCGTGCCGCGCTCGCCGAACGTCGAACCCGGCGCGACCGCGACGTGCCGGCGGGCGAGCAGGCGCAGCGCAAACGCGTCGGTGTCCGCCTCGCCGACCCCGACCATGAGGTAGAAGGCGCCGTCGGGCTCGACGAGTGCCAGCCCGCGCTCGCGCAGCAGCGAGACCGCGAGGTCACGCCGGTCCCAGTAGGACTCGACGGCGGCGTGCACGTGGTCCTGCGGCCCGGTGAGTGCCGCGATCGCGCCGTACTGGCTCGGCGTCGACGGGCACGCGACGGTCGCCTCGGCGAGGTGTCCCATGCGGTCGACGACCGCGTGGTCAGGAACGACGGCGTAGCCGATCCGCCAGCCCGTCATCGCGTGCGCCTTGGAGAGGCTGAAGAAGGTGAGGACGCGGCCGTCGGTGTCGAACGTCGCGGTGCTCACGTGGGGCACGCCGAAGGTGATCGCCTCGTAGCACTCGTCGGACAGGACCCACAGGTCGTGCCGCCGGGCGACGTCGACGATCCCCTCGAGGACCGCGGCGGGATACACGGCACCGGTCGGGTTGTTCGGCGAGCAGACGATGATCGCCCGGGTGCGCGGCGTGATCGAGGCCTCGAGCTCGTCGAGCCGGGGCACGAAGCCGTCCTCGGCCCGCGTCGGGTACGTCACGACCCGTGCACCCGCTCCGGCCGCCGCCATCGCCCAGTTCGGGAACATCGGGTCGGGCACGAGGATGTCGTCGCCCGGGCCCAGCAGCGCGGCCATGGCCATCGCCAGGCCGTGCATCGCCCCGTGCGTGACGACCACCTGAGCGGGGTCGGCGCCGAAGCCGTGGCGCCTGGTGACGCGGTCGGCCGCGACCTCGCGCAGGGCGTCGAGCCCGAGGCTGGAGGTGTAACCGGTGCGTCCGTCGTGCGCGGCGCGGGCAGCGGCCGCGACGACGTGCTCGGCGGGGCGGGCGTCGGGCTCGCCGATCTCCAGGTGGATCGCCTCCGGGTCGCGCAGGGCGACCTCCATGAGGGTGCGGATGCCGCTGAGCGGGATGCGGGCGCTGGGCGCTGACGACGAGACGGTGGCCACCGATCGACGGTATCCCGACCAGGTCACCGGCAGGTTACCGACCAGTACGACCCGTAGGCTCCCGTGTCGTGAGCATCGACGACCTGCGCACCGAAGCCGCCTCGCTCGACGAGATGCACGGCGCCACGGACCTGCGCGCCCGCTTCCTGCTCCCCGACGGCGTGGTCTACCTGGACGGCAACTCGCTCGGGGCCCTCCCCCGCGCCGTCCCGGCAGCAGTCAGCGACGCGGTCGAGCAGCAGTGGGGTCGTGACCTCATCACGTCGTGGAACGTGCACGGCTGGTGGGACGCGCCTGCCCGCGTGGGCGACGCGCTCGGCCGCATCGTCGGCGCCGCACCCGGCCAGGTCGTCGTCGGCGACTCGACGAGCGTCCGCCTGCACCAGGTCCTGCACGCGGCCGCCGCCTTGCGCCCGGACCGGTCCGTGGTGCTGGCCGACCCCGCGACGTTCCCGACCGACCTCTACGTGCTGGACGGCGCCGCCCGCCAGCTCGGCTGGACCGTCGAGCACGTCAGCCCGGGCGACGCCGCCGCGCGGCTGGACGGGACGAGCGACGTGGTCGCCGTCGTCTACTCCCACGTCGACTACCGCACGGGCGTCCTCTGGGACCTCCCGGCGGTGACACGGGCCGCGCACGACGCCGGCGCGCTCGCGATCTGGGACCTGTGCCACTCCGCCGGAGCGGTGCCCGTGGAGCTGGACGCCCACGGTGTCGACCTCGCAGTCGGGTGCGGCTACAAGTACCTCAACGGCGGCCCCGGTGCGCCCGCGTTCGTCTACGTCGCGACCGAGCACCAGGCGGCCTTCACCAACGTCATCCCCGGCTGGCACGGGCACGCGGAACCGTTCGCGATGAGCGGCGAGTACCGCCCGGCCGCGGGCGTCGACCGTGCGCGGATCGGCACCCCGCCGATGCTGTCGCTGCTCGCGCTCGAGGCGGCGCTCACGGCGTTCGACGGCGTCGAGATCGCGTCCGTCCGCGCTCGCTCGCTGTCCTTGACCGCGTTCCTGCGCCGCTGCATCGATGCGCTCGCGCCCGGAACGAGCTACGCCTCGCCCGACGACGACACCCTCCGCGGCTCGCAGGTCGCCGTGCGCCATCCCGATGCCTACGGCGTGGTGCAGGCGCTCATCGCGCGCGGGGTCGTCGGCGACTTCCGGACGCCGGACATCGTCCGGCTCGGGGTCGCGGCCCCCTACCTCACGCACGCGGACATGCTGACGGCGGCCGTCCACCTGGCGGAGGTCCTCGCGGGGTGCGAGCACCTCGATCCCGCCTTCTCGCGCCGCAGCGCGGTCACCTGAGACCTGGCGGGCGCACACCGGACGATCATCACGCGCGGGGCAACGACACAGGCATCCGTCGGAGAGCTCGACTCAGAAGGGTGGGTCGTCGTCGTAGTCCGGTGCCGGGCGTGGCCGACCCGCACGCTCGAAGAGCTTGGGACTGATGTGGACCGGTATCGGTGATCGGTAGTACGTGATCCCCAACGGGCTGGTCCATTCGGTGTTGCCGGTGGCCTTGTCTCTTCGGACGTTCCAGATCTTCTTCGTCTTGGCCTGGTGGTGACGTTTGCACAGGGCGTGCAGGTTCGCCTCGGTCGTCTGCTCATCGGCCGGCCGGGTCTTGTCGAACGGCACGACGTGGTCGAGCTCGGAGCGGAGGGCGGGTTGGCGGCAGCCGGGGTAGGTGCAGGTCACGTCCCTGGTCCGCACCGCCCGGGACAGGTCGGCCCCTGGCCGGTAGGTGCGTGCGCCGGCGCCGAGGTAGGTGCCGGTGGCCGGGTCGGTGAAGATCCGCCGCCAGGTCGCGTCCTTCGACAGCTCACGGGCCAGGAACGCCGGGATCGGCCCGTACCCGTCGAGCTCACCGGGCAGCTCATCCAGACCGAGCAGGGTCGTGGCGGCGGCGGTCACGTGCAACGTCGCGCGCTGCCCGTGGCGCTGCGGGACCGGACGGCCACCGGGGGTGGCCTGGTCGTCGAGGATGTCGCCGAACACGTCGCTGAACGCATCCGCACGGCGTTGGTGGATGTTCCGGCCGGCGCACGTGTCGTCCGAGGTCCCGGCCAGGGCGTCGATCACGGTGAACGCAGCGACGGCGTCCTCGGCGGGCAGGAACGCGATCAGGCGCGCCATCGAGTCGTTCGCCCACTGCAGCTCCACACCCCGATCCTCGCGGGCAGCCTCGCAACGCTTGCGGGCCACATCGGGGTCGATCAGCAGGACCCGACGACGCAACCACCGCACCAGCTGGGTCGGGGTCAGGCCGCGGGCGACCTCGGTCGCCTCCTCCACGAGCCGGTCCCGCGCCTCGCACACCCCCAGCGCGAGAGTGCCATCGAGGATGATGTCGACCTTGCGGACGTCGACCGTCCCGGCCAGCAGTGCATCGGACAGGCACGGATGAGCGGCGATACCAGACGCACGGCCGGCCAGGACGTCGACCGCCGCCCTGGTCGTGACCATCGCGCACGCGAGCTCGTCGGTCGCGAAGTCCCCCTACGGGGTCCGCCGCGTCAGCACCTCCTGGACCGCGCGCGCCTGGTGCGCAGCGACGATCGCGGCGGCCTGCTGCCAACCCGCCACCACCTCGACCAGCTCCGCGGTACTCAGATCCGCCACGTCCAGCGACTCCAACAACCCCGCGACCTGCGTCAACGTGGCGCGCACGGGGAACGTCGGGACCAGCCCGGCAGGCGAGGCCTCATAGTCCTCAGCCGGCAGCACGATCGGATCAGGTGTCACTGCAGGCAGCGAACCGCCCGCCAGCGCGTCACGACTGGACGACACGAAACCACCCGGCTCACCCATCGACCCTCCCCAGCCGCCCGAACCGACTCGAACAACTGTACGACCCACCGCCGACATCAAGGCCGAGGCCTGTGGACGAGCGCCGAGCGTCGGCCCGGCTACTCGCGCGCCAGCCCCAGGTGGGTCGTCGTCCCGTCCCACTCAGGGAGAAGGCTCCGGACCAGGTCGACGAGGCCCTCCGGGAAGACCTCCAGGTCGACCACGGCCAGGTCGTCGAGCGACCACCACGCGAGCTCGTCGATCACGTCCTGCTCGAGCGCGGTCCACCCGGACCGGTCGGTGCCCACGAACGAGGTGCCGGGGATCCGTGCGAGGTAGATGACCTCGTCCTGGCGGCAGTGCTCGGAGAAGAAGTCGAAGATGGCCGAGCGCGTGAAGACCGGCCCGACGAGGTCGCCGGCAGCCAGCACCACGCCGGTCTCCTCGCGCACCTCGCGCAGCGCGGCCTCGGCCGACGACTCCCCCGCGTCGATCCCGCCGCCGATCGTGAACCACCACGAACGCTCGGGCTGGTCCTGGTCGTGCCCGCGGATGAGCAGCACGCGATCGTCCTCGTCGAGCAGGATCACGCGCGCCGCGCGGCGGAAGAGCAGGCCGTCCGACCCGCGCACCCACTCGGGGGGCAAGCCGGAGGCCAGCCGTGAATCGGGCGCACTCACGTCGCCCGGTTCACGGCTGGCCTCCGGCACTGCGTCCTGCGAGGTCACCAACCGCGCTCGGCGAGGCGGTGGGGCTCCGGCACGTCCTCGACGTTGATGCCGACCATGGCCTCGCCCAGCCCGCGCGAGACCTTGGCGATCACGTCGGGGTCGTCGAAGAACGTGGTGGCCTTGACGATGGCCGCGGCGCGCTCGGCGGGGTTGCCCGACTTGAAGATGCCCGAGCCGACGAACACGCCCTCGGCGCCGAGCTGCATCATCATCGCGGCGTCCGACGGGGTGGCGATGCCGCCCGCGGTGAACAGCACGACGGGGAGCTTGCCGGCTGCGGCGACCTCCTTGACCAGCTCGTACGGCGCCTGCAGCTCCTTGGCGGCGACGAACAGCTCGTCCTCCGGGAGCGAGGTCAGGCGGCGGATCTGGTCGCGCAGGGTGCGCATGTGGGTCGTCGCGTTGGAGACGTCGCCCGTGCCGGCCTCACCCTTGGAGCGGATCATGGCCGCGCCCTCGGTGATGCGACGCAGGGCCTCGCCGAGGTTGGTGGCGCCGCAGACGAAGGGGACCGTGAAGGCCCACTTGTCGATGTGGTGCTCGTAGTCGGCCGGGGTCAGGACCTCGGACTCGTCGACGTAGTCCACGCCGAGCGACTGCAGGACCTGGGCCTCGACGAAGTGGCCGATGCGCGCCTTGGCCATCACCGGGATCGAGACGGCCTCGATGATGCCGTCGATCAGGTCCGGGTCGCTCATGCGCGCGACGCCGCCCTGCGCGCGGATGTCCGCGGGGACCCGCTCGAGCGCCATGACGGCGACCGCGCCGGCGTCCTCGGCGATCTTGGCCTGCTCGGCGTTGACGACGTCCATGATGACGCCGCCCTTGAGCATCTCGGCCATGCCGCGCTTGACGCGCGCCGTGCCGGTGGTGGGCTGGGTGTTCTCGCTGGTCACGTCAAGCCTCACAGATCAGTGGTGCGGTGTGGGAGGGGCCGCACGACCGGCGACCCGCTGCGTCCATCGTAATGCGTGGGGAGGTGGCCCCCGGCGCCCGTCTCAGGCGCCGGTGGACCTCTCGGGCGCGCGGACACCGGGGCGCCCGAGCGCCTCCGGCCACTCGTCGTCGAGCTCGAGCGTCCGGGGCTCGGGGGCGTGGCCGGCGAGCCGGAACACGCGCACGGCGACCCCTCGCCGCATCCGCCGGGTCTGGGCGACGGCCTCGTTGTGGAACCGGCGGGAGATCTGCACGCGGTACCAGGCCGATCCGAGGTCCGCGAGGATCTCCTCGCCGCCCGGCTCGGCGCGCAGGGCCGCGACCTCGGAGGCGTCGTCAAGCACCTCGCGCAGCGTCGCGGAGAGCTCGCTCTCGATGCGGCCGCGCTCGGAGATCTGCTCGGCCAGGGAGGACTGCGTGACGGGGCCGCGCGGGTCGGCCGCCAGGAGTGTCCAGAGCTCGCTCGGCAGCCCTGGCGTCGTCTCGGCGTCGCTGCCGCCCGCGGCCAGCGCGGCCCATGCGGCCTCGCCGACGAGCACGGAGCTGACCGGGTCGAGCAGCGCGGAGGTGGCGAGCTCGGCCGTCACGGTCGCGCGGCGGATCAGCTGGGTGTCGACGACCGCCCGCGCGGCGCCCACCTTGCGGTGCAACCGGTCGAGCCGCGAGGCGGTGACCCACAGCCACCAGCCCAGCAGCGCAAGCAGCCCGACGACGACGACGAGCATCTCGGACCAGCTCATCGGTTCTCCCCCCAGCCCCGGCGCATCTCGAGCAGGCGCGCGCCTCGCAGCGAGGACGGGTCCTCGCCCACGGGCGCGTCGCGCCCGGCGACGGCCATCTCGTAGACGGCGAGCACCTGGTCGGTGACGGCCGACCAGTCGTACCGCCGCACGACGGAGCCGGCTCGCGCGACGACGGTCGCGCGGCGCTCCGGGTCGGCGAGGACCTCGACGAGCGTGCGGGCCAGGTCGGCCGAGTCGCCCGTTCTGAACAGCACGCCGGCGGCGCCGTCGTCGAGTACGCGGGAGAACGCCCCGAGGTCGCTGGCGACGACGGCCGCCCCGGCGCTCATCGCCTCGACCAGCACGATCCCGAAGCTCTCTCCCCCGGTCTGCGGTGCGATGTAGATATCCACCGACGAGAGCAGCCTCGCCTTGTCGTCGTCGGACACACCGCCCAGGAACTCGACCGCGCCGGCCTGGTCGCCGAGCAGCTCACGCGCCTGCTGCTCGCCGGTCTCGCCCCGGCCTGCGACGAGGAACCGCGCGCCGGGCACGTGCGCGAGCACCTCGCGCACCGCTCCGAGCATGACCGCGAGCCCCTTGCGGCTCTCGTCGAGACGGCCGAGGAACGCCAGCGTCGGACGCTCGGGCGTGCCGGTCCAGCGCGAGTCGGGCTGCGCGTCCGCGAACTGGTCGACGTACACGCCGTTCGGGATCACGACCGCGTCGCCGCCGAGGTGCTCGACGAGCGTGCGCCGCGCGTCCTCGGAGACCGCGATGCGCGCGGCGATCTTCTCCAGCGACTGCCGCACCAGGGGGAACGCCACCTGCAGGGGCCGCGACCGCTCCATCGAGGTGTGGAACGTGGCGACCACCGGGCCGTCGGCGATCCACAGCGCGAGCATCGACAGGCTCGGGGTGACGGGCTCGTGCAGGTGCAGCACGTCGAACTGGCCCGCGGAGAGCCACTTGCGCGCGCGGGCCGCGGTGACGGGTCCGAAGGAGAGGCGCGCGACCGAGCCGTTGTAGCGGACCGGCACCGCGCGACCGGCGGCCGTCAGGTAGGGCGGGACGGGCGTCTCGTCGTCGGCGGGCGCGAGCACGGACACGTCGTGGCCGCGCGCGAGCAGCGCCTCGGCCAGGTCGCGCACGTGGAACTGCACACCGCCCGGCACGTCGAACGAGTAGGGGCAGACGATGCCCACGCGCAGCGGGCGAGCGACGGGCGTGCTCATGCCGAGGCCTCCTGCGCGAGGGTCTCCGCGTAGCGCGCGGGGTCCAGGTCGGCGATGAAGACCTTCTGCAGCATGTGCCAGTCCTGCGGGTCGCGGCGGATGCCGTCCGCGAGGTCGTCGACCCAGGCCTGCGTCAGCGCCTTGACCTGGTCGGCCCGGCTCAGGCCGTCGCGCGGGCTGATGAGGGGACCGAACGCGATGTGGATGCCCCACGGCGAGCCGGCCGCGCGACGGCGCGTGCCGTGCAGGCGCTCGTAGGTGATGACCGTCGTCAGCAGCGCGACCTTGGACGTGACCGCCAGGGCGGCCGGTCCCGCGGCGACGCGCGCGCGGTGCCCCGCGAGGTCGACCTCGACGCCCTTGGCCGTCAGGTCGCGGTCCGCCAGCAACGGGATGAGCGTGCCGCCCGACCGTGCCGTGCGGACCAGGTCGCGGAACACGTCGCCGTCGCCGAGCGCGAGGATCCGCAGCCCGATGCTCTCGCGGAACTCGAGGAACTCCTGGAACAGCTCCTCGGGCTTGAGCCGCTCCGCCACGGTCGTGACCGGCGCGAGGTTGCGCGTCGCCCATGCCCCCGCGAGGTCCCAGTTGCCGAGGTGACCGAGCGCGAGGACCAGGCTCTGGCCGTCGTCGAGCGCGGCCTGCACGGCCTCGACCCCGCTGGCGCGCACCCGTGCGTCGATCTGCGCCGGCGTCAGGGAGCGCAGGGTGAACGCCTCGCCGAAGTACCGCATGTAGGACCGCATGCCCGTGCGCCCGAGGCGGCGGACCTGCCGCGCGTCGAGGTCGGGCCGGACCCGGGCGTAGTTCGCCTCGAGCTGGACGACCCCGCCCCGGCGCAGCAGCCACGTCAGGTCGGCCGCCGTGGCGCACAGCCCGCGCACGACTGACCCCGGCAGCTTCCCCGCGACCCGCCACGCGAAGGAGTACAGGCCCGCGACGTTCACTCGGCCACCTGCGTGGCCTGGCGGTGCACCATCGCCATGCGCTGCACCACGGTCACCGCAGACGCCACGGCCAGCAGCCCCAGCACCACGGTCAACACGACGTCGGACGCGCCGACGCCGACGATCGCGGACGCGATGAGCACCGCGAAGAGCCGGTCCGCCCGCTCGGCGATCCCCCCGGACGCGGTCATCCCGAGCCCCTCGGCACGCGCCCGGGCGTAGGGCACGACCGAGCCGAGGATCAAGCAGGTCAGGGCGAGCACGGCGGTCGGGAACGAGTCGCCGTCGCCGAAGTACCAGAGCACGAGGCCGCCGAAGATGGCCGCGTCCGCGAACCGGTCGAGCGTCGAGTCCAGGAACGCGCCCCACGGGCCGGACCGCCCGGCGCGGCGAGCCATCACGCCGTCGAGCGAGTCGGTCAGCGCGAACAGGGCGATGATCAGCGACCCCAGCAGCAGGTTCCCGGTCGGGAACGCCCACAGCGCGGTCACGACGACGACGAGAGTGCCCGCGATCGTCACGGCGTCGGGCGAGACGCCGGCCTTGAGCAGCGCGTCGGCGACGGGCGTGAAGATGCGCGTCATCACCCCGCGGAGTCGGTTCAACACGGGTCGATCATCCCTTCGTCGGCTGCTCGGTGTGCTCGTCGGACGGCCACGCCGCGGCGAGGCGCGAGCGTGTGTCGGCGAGCAGCTCGGGCAGCGCACGCGTGCGCGCCACGACCGGCAGGAAGTTGGAGTCGCCGCCCCAGCGCGGGACCACGTGCTGGTGCAGGTGCGCGTCGATGCCGGCGCCGGCCACCTCACCCTGGTTCATGCCCAGGTTGAACCCCCGCGGTTCGGACACGGTCCGCAGCACCCGCATGGCCGTCCGCGTGAGGTCGGCGACCTCTGCGACCTCGTCGGGCGTCAGGTCCGTGTAGTCCGCGACGTGCCGGTACGGGCACACGAGCAGGTGTCCCGCGTTGTAGGGGTAAAGGTTGAGCACGACGAAGGCCACCGCGCCGCGCGCGACGACGAGCGCCTCCTCGTCGGACACGTCCGAGGCCCGGCAGAACGGACAGCCGGGTCCGGCGGCCTTGTCGGACGGCTTGCCCTCGCCCCGGATGTACGCCATCCGGTGCGGGGTCCACAGCCGCTCGAAGCCGTCGGGCTCACCGGCGAAGTCGTCGGCCCGCTCGTGGTCCTGCACGCCTCAGACCTGCACGCGCTCGCGCACCGCGGTGACGATGCGCTCGATCGCCTCGGCGACCGGCACGCCGTTGTCCTGGCGCCCGTCGCGGTACCGGAACGAGACGGCGCCGGCCTCGGCGTCCTCACCGCCGGCGATGAGCACGAACGGGATCTTCTGCGTGCTCGCGTTGCGGATCTTCTTGCCGAACCGGTCGTCGCTGCGGTCCACCTCGGCACGGATGCCCTGGGCCCGCAGGCGGCCGACGACCTCGTCGAGGTACCCCTCGAACGGCTCGGCGACCGGCACCGCGAGGACCTGGACCGGCGCGAGCCAGGCCGGGAACGCGCCCGCGTAGTGCTCGGTCAGGACCGCGAAGAACCGCTCGATCGAGCCGAACAGCGCGCGGTGGATCATCACGGGACGCTGACGAGAGCCGTCCGACGCGGTGTACTCCAGGTCGAACCGCTCCGGCAGGTTGAAGTCGAGCTGGATCGTCGACATCTGCCAGGTGCGACCCAGCGCGTCCTTGGCCTGGACGGAGATCTTCGGGCCGTAGAACGCGGCGCCGCCCGGGTCCGGGACGAGGTCGAGCCCGGACTCGGTGGCCACCTGGCGCAGCGTCTCGGTGGCCTCCTCCCAGGTCGCGTCGTCGCCGACGGACTTCTCCGGGTTCTTGGTCGACAGCTCCAGGTAGAAGTCGTCGAGGCCGTAGTCCTTGAGCAGGTCCAGGACGAAGGTGAGCAGGCTGGTGAGCTCCTCCTTCATCTGCTCGCGCGTGGTGTAGATGTGCGCGTCGTCCTGCGTGAAGCCGCGCGCGCGGGTCATGCCGTGCACGACGCCCGACTTCTCGTACCGGTAGACGGTGCCGAACTCGAACAGCCGCAGCGGCAGCTCGCGGTAGGACCGGCCGCGCGCCTTGAAGATGAGGTTGTGCATCGGGCAGTTCATCGGCTTGAGGTAGTAGTTCTGGCCCTGCTTGCGGATGTTGCCGTCGGCGTCGCGCTCCTCGTCGAGGGTCATCGGCGGGTACATGCCGTCGGCGTACCAGTCGAGGTGGCCCGAGATCTGGAAGAGCTGCTCCTTGGTGATGTGCGGGGTGTTGACGAACGAGTAGCCCGCCTCCACGTGCCGCTGCCGGGAGTAGTGCTCCATCTCCATGCGGATGACGCCGCCCTTGGGGTGGAACACCGCCAGGCCGGACCCGATCTCCTCGGGGAAGGAGAACAGGTCGAGCTCGTTGCCGAGCTTGCGGTGGTCGCGGCGCTCCGCCTCGGCGATGCGCTCGAGGTACGCACGCAGCTCGTCCTTGGTCGGCCACGCCGTGCCGTAGACGCGCTGCAGCTGCGGGTTCTTCTCGCTGCCGCGCCAGTAGGCGGCGGCGCTGCGGGTCAGCTGGAACCCGTTGCCGAGCACGCGGGTGGTCGGGACGTGCGGGCCGCGGCACAGGTCCTGCCAGACGACGGCCTCGGTCTCGCGGCCGGCGCCGCGCACGTTCTGGTAGATCGAGAGGCCGCCCAGGCCGACCTCGACGGACGCGCCGTCGGCCGCGGCCGGGTCGCCCTTGAGGCCGATGAGCTCGAGCTTGTACGGCTCCTCGCGCAGCTCGGCGCGAGCCTCCGCCTCCGTGACGTCCCAGCGCCGGAAGGTCTGGCCCTCCTTGACGATGCGGCCCATCACCTTCTCGATGGCCTTGAGGTCCTCCGGGGTGAACGGGGTGTCCACGTCGAAGTCGTAGTAGAAGCCGTCGGTGATCGGCGGGCCGATGCCGAGCTTGGCGGTCGGGTTGACCTCCTGGACCGCCTGCGCGAGCACGTGCGCGGCCGAGTGCCGCAGCACGGCGAGGCCGTCGGGCTCGTCGATCGTCACGGGCTCGACGACCTTGGCGTCGTCGAGCGGCAGGTGCAGGTCGCGGAGCTCGCCGTCCACGCGGACGACGAGGACGTCGCGGCGGTTGCCGAACAGGTCCGCACCGGTCGTCCCCGGCTCCACGGTGGTCGCAGTTCCGTCGACGGTGAGGGTCAGCAGCTCGGGCACCGGGTCAGTCTCCGTTCGTGGCCGCCCACCCGTGCGGTGGGCCGCGCACGATGCTACCGGCGCGGGCCCACGCGGCCCGCGCGCTTTGTCGACCGGAAGCCCCGCAGACGCAGACGAGGCCCCCTCCGGAGAGGGGGCCTCGTGCGTGCTGGTGGGCGATACCGGACTCGAACCGATGACCTCCTCGGTGTGAACGAGGCGCTCTACCAACTGAGCCAATCGCCCGTCACCGTCCTGCGACGGCCACGGGTCACCCGGGGGTGACGTCGAGGAAGGATGCTACCCATAATGAGCCCAGATTCCGAACCGATGGGATGGAAGCGCTCTCCCTCGGAGGTCTGGGTCGTTGCACCCCATTCGTGGGCGTACGTCTGGGTGAACATCGCCCGGACAACCTTCAAAATCGGGGCGGCGCTGCCATAGTGGGACCTGCAGCCCTTGACCGCAGTGTCCGACATCTCGTACTCAGGACCAGGAGGACCCGATGACTCAGTCGCCGTACGACGTCGTCGAGGTCGTCGCCATGCAGCTGATCGGTTCTGACGCGAGCGTCATCCCGGTCAGTGCGGAGCTGTCATTCCGGACCTCCGACCCGTACACCGTGCGCGCCGTCTTCACCGGCCCGCACACGATGTCGACGTGGCTCGTCGGCCGCGAGCTCCTCTCGCTGGGGATGCACGCGACCTCCGAGGCGCCCGCCGGCACGGGTGACGTCCAGGTGTGGCGCGACGAAGACCCCGACTACACGCTCGTGTCGCTCAGCGGCGTCGAGGGCAGCGCGTTGCTCGCAGCCCCCAGCGAGCCCATCGTCCGGTTCCTGGCCGGCACCGAGGCGCTCGTGCCGATCGGCACCGAGAGCGACCGCATGGAGTCCGAGATCACGGCTCTCATCGCGGCACTGCTCACCGCCTGACCCGACCCGCTCCTCGACCGGTTCCGCCTCCTGGCGGGGCCGGTCGTCGCACGTCAGGGGTCGAGGTCGTCGGCCGCGCGTGCCTGGAAGACCCGCTGCATCTCGACCGACACCGGGCCGAGGGCCACGTCCCGGCCGTCGAGGGACGCGACCGGCGAGACGTTGCGGATCGACCCGCTGAGCGTCAGGTGCGCCGACCCGGCGAGGACCTCGTCGAGCACCTCGTAGGGCAGGGTCTCCTCGCGCGCCGGCAGGCCGGCGTCGGCCGCCCACTCGAGCAGCAGCTCGCGCGTGATCCCCGCGAGGCAGCCGCTGGCCAGGGGCGGCGTGAGCAGCACGCCGTCGCGCTCCACGACCACGTTGGACCCCGTACCCTCGCACAGCTCGCCGACGGTGTTGGCCAGGACCGCCTCGTCGGCCCCCTGGCGGTACGCCTCGGCGAGGGCGACGACGTTCTCGGCGTAGGAGATCGTCTTGAGGCCCGCGACGGCGGAGCGCTCGTTGCGGACCCACGGCACGCGCACGGCACGCGAGGTCGCGTTGCGGGTGGCGGGGCCGGCCAGCACGACGAGCGTCGCGCGCTGCTCGGCCTCCGGGAGGCGGTTCGAGCCGAGCGGCCCCGGTCCGCCGGTGTAGGTGATGCGCAACCGGCCGGCACCGGGGGCCGCGGCGAGCACGGCCGCGGTGGCGGTGCGGACCTCGTCCTCGTCGGGTGCGGGCAGGCCCAGCCCGGCGGCCGACCGCTCGAGACGCCGCAGGTGCCGTGTGAGGGCGAACGCCTGCCCGCCGTAGACCGCACAGGTCTCGAAGACCCCGTCGCCGACCGTCAGGCCGTGGTCCACGCCGGTCGCGACCAGCTCGTCGGCCTCGCGCAGCCGCCCTGCTGCCCAGATCACCACGCTCATGGCGTCAGTCTGTCATCGGCCGGACGTGCCGGAGGCGAGGCCGACGAGGCGCGCCGCCTTGAGCTGCGTCTCGGCCCACTCGGCCTCCGCCTCGCTCCCCCACGTGATCCCGGCCCCCGTGCCGAACCGGAGCACGCCGTCCGCCCACCAGAAGGTGCGGATGGCGACCGCGAGCTCGGCCCGCGTGCGGCCGTCGGCGTCGACGTGCACCCAGCCGAACGCGCCGCAGTACGGCCCGCGCGCCTCGGGCTCCAGGTCGGCGATGATCCGCAGCGCGGCGGACTTGGGCGCGCCGGACACCGATCCCGGCGGGTAGGTCGCGTCGAGCAGCCGTGCCCACAGGTCCGCGTCGGACGCACCGACGAGGCGTCCCTGCACGGTCGAGACGAGGTGCGTCAGGCCCGGGTGCTCCTCGACCCCCAGGAGCGTGGTCACCTCGACCGTGCCGGGCTCGCAGACGTGCTGGAGGTCGTTGCGCACCAGGTCGGTGATCATGACGTTCTCGGCGCGGTCCTTGCCGGTCAGGCCCGCGCGCGTGGGCGCGGTCCCCTTGATGGGCGCGGACGTCACGACGTCGCCGTCGATGCGCAGGTACAGCTCGGGCGACGCGCACACCACCCACGCCCCGTCGACCTGGATGCCGCCGGCGTACGGCGCGGGGTTGCCCCGGGCCAGCAGGCCGGCGAGCGCGCGCGCGTCCGGCTCGTCGGGCACGTCGACGCTCATGACCCGGCAGAGGTTCGCCTGGTAGACGTCGCCCTCGAGGATCCGCGCACGCACGTCCTCGACGGCCTCGACGTACGCGTCGTGGCCGAGTGACGAGCGCCACGTCCCGGCGACCGGGTGGTGCTCGGCCGGCTCGGGGACGCTCGTCGCCTCGTCGAACCGGAACGCCCGCACGCGCCCGTCGAACTCCCCCACCACGACCCACCATCCGGGCTCGCGAAGGCGTTCTGGCTGGTCAGAGACGTCGATGACGTCCGTGACCCCCTCGAGCTCGACGCCCGCGAACCAGGCTCGACCCGGCGCGCGTCGTGGCTGATCCGGCATGTGCACACGGTATCGAGGCCGTGACGAGTGCCCGAACGGCGCCTGAATCCGCAGGATCATCGGGGCGGCGGGGGCCAGTTGGACGATCGCCGCAAGACTCGGTTAGAGTCTGGGACGCACACGGAACGCCGGTGAGAACCGGGGGACGTGCGTGCGGACGTGGCTCAGTGGTAGAGCATCACCTTGCCAAGGTGAGGGTCGCGGGTTCGAATCCCGTCGTCCGCTCGGAGACATTCCTTCTCGGCCCAGGCCGCGCGGGACTGCGGTCTCAAGGTGGAGTGGCCGAGTGGCGAGGCAGCGGCCTGCAAAGCCGTATACGTGGGTTCGAATCCCATCTCCACCTCGCAGAAGTAGCTATGGGCGATTGGCGCAGCGGTAGCGCGCTTCCCTGACACGGAAGAGGTCACTGGTTCGATCCCAGTATCGCCCACCAGAAGTGCAGCAGGTCAGGCCATCCTCCGGGGTGGCCTTTCGTGCGTCCGGGCCCCGTTCTAGCCGAACGAAAGTCCTCGCCTAATCGATTTTCCGGCTAGCCGGTGCCGCTCCGTGGTGGGCAGGGTGGCCGCGTTCCCCGGATGTTAGCGCCAACATCCACGGCGACCGGGGCGGCGCCTCCCACCCACGACGAGAGACGCGACGAATCGACAACGATGTCGACAACGTTCTCCGACATCGCCCTGTCGCACTCACCGGCCCCGGCACCGGGGCCCCGACGAAGAGCGAGAGACCATGCGCACGATGTCCACCGCACGGCGCCAGCACGGGCGCCGACGACGAGCCACCGCGCTCGTCGCCACCACCTGCCTGGTCCTGACCGGCGTGGCCGCCCTGGCGACTCCTGCCCAGGCGGCTTCGACCCTGGGAGCGTCGGCGGCCGAGAAGGGCCGCTACTTCGGCACGGCGATCGCCGCCGGGCGGCTCAACGACTCGACGTACACGACGATCGCGAACCGTGAGTTCGGCATGATCACCGCCGAGAACGAGATGAAGATGGACGCGACGGAGCCGTCGCAGAACCAGTTCAGCTACGCCAACGGCGACCGCGTCCTCAACTGGGCGCTGAACAACGGCAAGCGCGTGCGCGGCCACACCTTGGCGTGGCACGGCCAGCAGCCCGGCTGGATGCAGAACATGTCCGGCTCCGCGCTGCGCAACGCGCTGATCAACCACGTCACGCAGGTCGCCACCCACTACCGGGGCAAGGTCTACGCCTGGGACGTGGTCAACGAGGCCTTCGCCGACGACGGCCGTGGCAGCCGCCGCGACTCCAACCTGCAGCGCACCGGCAACGACTGGATCGAGGCCGCCTTCCGCGCCGCACGCGCCGCCGACCCCGGCGCCAAGCTCTGCTACAACGACTACAACACCGACGGCATCAACGCGAAGTCCACGGGCGTCTACACCATGGTCAAGGACTTCAAGTCCCGGGGCGTCCCCATCGACTGCGTCGGCTTCCAGGCGCACCTGGGCACGAGCCTGCCGGGTGACTTCCAGGCCAACCTGCAGCGCTTCGCCGACCTCGGCGTGGACGTCCAGCTGACCGAGCTCGACATCCAGCAGGGCGGCAACCAGGCGAACATGTACGCCGCCGTGACGAACGCCTGCCTCGCGGTCTCGAGGTGCACGGGCATCACGGTGTGGGGCGTGCGCGACTCCGACTCGTGGCGCACCGGCGCCAACCCGTTGCTCTTCGACTCCAGCGGCAACAAGAAGGCCGCGTACACCTCGGTCCTCAACGCGCTCAATGCGGGCGGCAGCAACGGCGGCGGTGGAGGCGGCGGCGGTTCGAGCTCGATCGACACCAGTGCCTGGTACGTGCTGGTCAACCGCAACAGCGGCAAGGCGCTCGACGTGTACAACCTCGCGACCAACGACGGCGCCCGCATCACGCAGTGGTCGCGCAACGACGGCTCCCAGCAGCAGTGGCAGTTCGTCAGCTCCGGTGACGGGTACTACGAGATCCGGTCCCGGCTCTCGGGCAAGAACCTCGACGTCTCGGGCAGGTCCACGGCCGACGGTGGCGCGATCATCCAGTGGACCGACTCCAGCGCAGCCAACCAGCAGTGGAGCGCGACGATCGCGAACGGGTACGCCACCCTCATCAGCCGCAACAGCGGCAAGGCCCTCGAGGTCCAGGGGGCGTCCACGGCCGACGGCGCGAACATCGTCCAGTACACGAGCTGGAACGGCGCCAACCAGCAGTGGCAGCTCGTCCGCGTCGGTTGACCGACACCCGTAGCGAGGGTGGGGCGTCCACGCGACGCCTCACCCTTGCGTCCCCCGAAGGAGTGGGAACCATGAAGCACGCACAACGACCCGGCAGGCTTCGTCTGCCGGCTCTGGTCCTGGCACTGGCGGTCGCCGCTACCGGCGCCGTCGCCACGCTCGCGGCGCCCGCCGCGACGGCTGCGTCCATCGACACGACCGGCTCGTACGTCCTGGTCAACCGGAACAGCGGAAAGGCCCTCGACGTCTACAACCTCGCGACCAACGACGGCGCACGCATCGCGCAGTGGGCTCGCAACGACGGCAGCCAGCAGCAGTGGCAGTTCGTCGACTCCGGCAACGGCTTCTACCGCCTCAAGTCGCGGCTGTCGGGCAAGGTCCTCGACGTGTCCAACAGGTCCACCGCCGACGGCGCCGCCCTCATCCAGTGGACCGACAACAACGCCACGAACCAGCAGTTCAGCATCCAGGACGTCGACGGCTACATCCAGCTGATCAGCCGGAACAGCGGCAAGGCGGTCGAGGTCCAGGGCGCGTCCACCGCCGACGGCGCCAACGTCGTGCAGTACTCCGACTGGAACGGGAGCAACCAGCAGTGGCAGCTCGTCCGGGTCGGGGGCTCCACGCCCACGACGCCGCCGCCGTCGGGCTCGTGCACCCTCCCGTCGTCGTACCGGTGGAGCTCCACCGGCTCGCTGGCCACGCCGCGCTCGGGCTGGGCGTCCCTCAAGGACTTCACCACGGCCGAGTACAACGGCAGGCACCTCGTCTACGCGACGACCCACGACAACGGCTCGTCGTGGGGCTCGATGAGCTTCGGTCTCTTCTCGAGCTGGTCCGACATGGGCTCCGCTCCGCAGAACGCGATGTCCTCCGCGACGGTCGCCCCGTCGCTGTTCTACTTCGCGCCGAAGAACATCTGGGTGCTGACCTACCAGTGGGGCGGGACCGCGTTCTCCTACCGCACGTCCAGCGACCCGACGAACGCCAACGGCTGGTCGGCGCCGCAGACCCTGTTCTCGGGCAGCATCTCCGGCTCGGGGACGGGCCCGATCGACCAGACGGTCATCGGCGACGGCACGAACATGTACCTGTTCTTCGCCGGCGACAACGGGAAGATCTACCGCGCGAGCATGCCGATCGGGAACTTCCCGGGCAGCTTCGGCTCGTCGTCGACGATCGTCATGAGCGACAGCACGAACAACCTGTTCGAGGCTCCGCAGGTCTACAAGGTCAAGGGCCAGAACCAGTACCTGATGATCGTCGAGGCGATCGGGGCCAACGGCCGGTACTTCCGCTCGTTCACCGCGAGCAGCCTCTCCGGGTCCTGGACTCCCCAGGCCGCGAGCGAGGGCAACCCGTTCGCGGGCAAGGCCAACAGCGGCGCGACGTGGACGAACGACACCAGCCACGGCGAGCTGATCCGCGCGAGCAACGACCAGACGATGACGATCGACCCGTGCAACCTGCAGCTGCTCTACCAGGGTCGCTCCCCCAGCTCGGGCGGCGACTACGGCCTGCTGCCGTACCGACCGGGGCTGCTGACGCTCCAGCGGTGAGGGACGCGGCGGCGTCTGGACGCCGCGGCTGAACACCTGCGCGCGCAGGTGGCGCCCGGCGGGCGCCCGACTGCGGTCCGTCTCAGACGGACGAGTCGGGCGCCGGCCAGCGGGTCCTCGCCCGCCTGCCATCGCGGGTCTATGTTCACGAGATGGGAGACCGGGACCTCGTCGTCGACGGCTTTCGGATCGAGCCGCTCAGTCCGACGACGTGGGAGGCGTTCGCAGCGCTGGCCGAGCGCCACAACGGCGTCTGGGGCGGCTGCTGGTGCACCTACTTCCACCTCTACCCCGACCCGACGCAGGAGCGCCGCGAGCTCGGCCACCGCGAGTTCAAGCGCCGCCTCGTCGAGGCCGGTCGCGCGCACGCGGCGCTGGTCTTCGACGGTGACGTCGCGGTCGCGTGGGCGCAGTACGGGACGGTGGACGAGCTGGCGAACATCCACCACCGCAAGGAGTGGGAGCAAGGCGTGCCGCGCAGGCCGGACTTCCGGATCACGTGCCTGTTAGTGGACCGCGACTACCGCCGCAGAGGCATGGCCTCTGTCGCGGTCCGCGGCGCGCTCGCGCTCATCGCCGCGTCGGGAGGCGGACTGGTGGAGTCGTACCCGCACGACCTGCCGCCGGACAAGAAGACCTCGGCGTCGTTCCTCTACAACGCGACGCGGACCATGTACGAGCAGCTCGGGTTCACGTACCAGCGCTCCAAGGGCAAGGGGAACTGCGTGATGACCACCCAGGTCCCGGCTGCAGGCTAGGTGCCGGGCAGCACGACCTGTAGCGAGCCGTCCTCTCCCCACGTCAGCGGCGCGCTGTGCATCGCCCGGTAGGTGTAAAGCTCGTCCCACGCATGGAACACCAGGACGTCGCCGTCGTCGGTGCGCACCACGTCCTGCCCACCGGGCCCGCGGAAGAGCCCGTCCGAGCCGGTGGTCGACAGCAGCGGCTCGGGCTGCTTCGTGTAGGGCCCGAGCAGGCTCGACGAGCGCGCGACGCCCGTGGCATAGGAGTCGCCGCCGTAGTCGTTGGCCGAGTACAGCAGCGCGTACTCGTCGTCGTGCCGCACGAGGACCGGCGCCTCGACGAGCGTGCCCTCCCAGGCCTGGCCCTGCTTGAGCAGGCGTGCGGGCTCCCCGACCAGCGAGAGGCCGTCATCGCTCAGTCGCGAGATCTCGATCCACGTGTCCAGGCCGCAGCAGTTGCCGTCGGTCTTCCACAGCAGGTAGCGCGCGCCGTCGTCGTCGGTGAACGTGCTCGGGTCGATGGCTCCCCCTGCGTCGACCGGGCACACGAGCGGGTCGTCTCCCGCCGGGCCGTAGGTGCCGTCCGCCTCGGCGCTCGTCGCGACGCCGATGCACTGGCGGCCCGAGTCGGTGTCCTGGGCGGTCATGTACATGACCCAGGTGCCGTCGGCGCGCTGCGAGACGTCCGGCGCCCAGGTACGCCCCGCGGACGCCCACGCCGGGAGCACGGGCAGCGCGTCGCGGCGCTCGACGGTCCAGCCCGCCAGGTCCGGGCTCTGGGCGACGCGGATGTTGAGGCCCGAGGTGCCGGTGGCGAACGCGAGCCAGGTGTCGTCGACCGCGACGACGTCGGGATCGGGGAAGTCCTCGTCGATCAGGGGCGCGCCAGGGGCCGCGGACGCCGTTGTCGCGCTGGGTGCCGGCCCGTCAGGTCCGGAGCTGCAGGCCGCCAGGCCGACGACAGCCGCGGCGAGCAGCAGCACCGCGCGGGGCCTCACCCCTTCACCGCCGCGCCCGTCACCGAGTCGACGATCTGCCGCTGCGCGACCGCGAAGACCGCCAGCACCGGCACGGAGGCGACGACCGCGCCGGCCATGACGATCGCGAAGTGCGTGCGGTAGGCGCCCTGCAGCATCGACAGGCCGGGCTGGAGGGTCATGTGCTCCGGCGACAGCAGCACGTAGACGGGCCAGAGGAAGTCGTTCCAGTTGTTGAGGAACGAGAGCACCGCGAGCGTCGCGAGCGCGGGCCGCGCGAGCGGCAGGACGATCTGCACGAAGATCCGGAAGTCCCCCGCGCCGTCGATGCGTGCGGCCTCCTCGATCTCCAGCGGGAGCCCGACGAAGAACTGCCGCAGGAAGAAGATCCCGAAGGCCCCCGCGGCTCCCGGCACGGTGATCGCGAGCAGTGTGTCCAGCCAGCCGAGGTTCTGGACGATCAGGTAGTTCGGGATGAGGAAGACGACCGGGGGGACGAGCAGCGTCGAGATGATCAGGCCGAACACGACCTTCTTGCCTGCGAACTCCATGCGCGCGAGCGCGTAGGCGCCCATGGACGCTGTCACCAGGATGAGGATCGTCTGGAGTGCCGCGGCGGAGAACGAGTTCCACAGCCAGCGCAGGATCGGCTGCTGCCCGCTGGCCAGGTTGCGGTACGCGTCGAGCGAGAACGGGCTCGGCAGCGAGTACGGGTGCCGGATCGCGTCCGCGTCGGTCTTGAAGGAGGTGAGCACCATCCAGACGAGCGGGAGCACGACGATCAGCGCGAGCACGATCAGCAGCGCGTACAGGACCGCGCGGGCGGTGATCCGGCGCGTCGACGGACGGCGGCGGACGTCGGCGACGGTCGCCGTCATCGGGTTCTCCTCTTCTCCACGCGCTCGCGCTGCAGGCGGAAGTTCACGATGCTCACGACCGCGAGGAACGCGAACAGCACGTAGCTCATCGCTGCGGCGGGAGCCATGTTGTTCTGGGACAGGCCCTGGTCGGCGATGTACATGATCACCGTGCGCGTCTCGTTGCCCGGGCCACCGGTGGTCAGCAGGTACGACTGACCGAACATGTTGGCCGAGGCGAGCACGGTGGTCGTCGTGATGAACAGCATCACGGGGCGCAGGCCGGGCAGGGTCACGTTCGTGAACGACCGGAACGGGCCGGCGCCGTCCAGCGACGCCGCCTCGTACAGCTCGGAGTTGATGCCCTTGAGGCCGGCCAGGAAGATCACGGTATTGAGCCCCGAGGTCCACCAGACGGTGACCCCGACGAGTGACACCCACGCCCACGGCACGTCCACGGTCCACGGGATGTCGCCACGGATGCCGACGGCGTTCAGCAGGTGGTTGAGGATGCCGGACTGGGTGTCCAGCACGTAGCCCCAGATCAGCCCGACCACGGCGACGCCCAGCACGTAGGGCGCGAAGAAGATGGTGCGGAACGTGCTCGCGGCGCGCAGCTTCTGGTTGAGCAGGACGGCGACGAGCAACGGCACCACGACGAGGAACGGCACGCTCGCGACCACGAAGATCGCGGTCGCCTTCATCGAGCCCCAGAAGTCGGCGGACGTCGTCGACCCGGGGGTGAACAGGTCCGCGTAGTTCTGCAGCCCGATGAAGTGCTGCACGTCCCGGAACGGGCTCCAGTCGGTGAAGCTGATCCACAGCCCGTACACGGCGGGCGCCAGGACGAACCCTCCGAACAGGACCAGGAACGGCGCCAGGAACAGGTACGCGACGAGCGTCCTGCGCCGGCGGCGTGCCTTGGTCCCCGCGCGAGGACTGCTCCCCCCGGCGCTCGCGCGCCGGGGGGAGGCGGACACCGCTGTGGCGGAGTCAGTCACCGTACTTGGCGCGGTTCTGCTCGAGGATCTTGTCCGCCTTGGCCTTGGCGTCGTCGAGCGCGGCCTGCGGGGTCTTCTTCCCGGTCAGCGCCTCGTTGATCGCCGTGGTGACCAGGGCGTTGGCCTCGTTGATGCCCGGCGAGACCGTCTCGTAGTGCGCGTACGGCAGCTCGTCGATGAACGGCTTGAGGTTCGGGTACTTCGCCACGAGCGACGGGTCGTCGCGCACCGTGTTGGCGCCCGGCAGCTCACCCGTCTCGGCCCAGCCGGCCGAGTTGTCGTTCATCCACTTCACGAAGGTCGCGGCGGCCGCGGTCTTGTCGGCGTTCTGCCCCTTGTTCGCGGGGAACACCCAGTGCGTCGAGCTGGACCACACGGCCTTCTGGTCGCCGATCTGCGGCACGGGAGCGGCTGCCCAGTCCAGGCCGTCGAACGCGGTGTTCGTGGTCTGCCAGACGCCGTTCCAGTTGAACGCCGTGTCGTTGGCGAGCAGCGCCTTGATATTGCCGTCCTGGGCGACGTTGGCCGGGCTGTAGCCGTCGTCGATCAGGCTCTGCATCCAGGTCAGCGCCTTGACGCCGGCCTCGGAGTTGAACGTGGCCTCGGTGATGTCCTTGTTGTAGAGGTCACCGCCGAACTGCCACAGCAGGCTCTGGAACTCGAACGTGCCGGTGAAGACGTAGCCGTCGACCCACTCCCCCTGCACGCCCGCGGCCTTCAGCGCCTTGAGGGCTGCCTCGTAGCCCGCCTTGTCGGTCGGGATGTCCGTGAGCGAGGCCTTCGCGAGCACGTCCTTGTTCACGTACAGGCCGAGCGGCGTCACGCTCCAGGGCACGGCGTACTGCGCGCCCTGGTAGTTGCCCTTGTCGTAGACGCCGGGCGGGAAGTCGGCCGCGGAGTACCCGAGCGAGTCGACGATGTCGTCGGCCTTGAGGAGCAGCTTCTGCGCGGCGTAGGTGGCCAGGTCGTCGCCGTGCAGCACGGCGACGTCCGGACCCTTGCCGGCCTTGATCGCCAGCGGCAGCTTCGCGGAGATGTCCGCCCACTCCTGCGGCACGGCCTTGACCACGATGTTGTCGTGCTCGGCGTTGAACTTGTCGATGAGCTTCGGCACGAGCGTGGGGGCCGCGCCACCGGTCCAGCCGTGCCAGAACGTGATGTCGACCTTCGGCCCGTCGTAGGTGCCGCCACCGGTGACCGCGCCACCGCCGCCACCCGAGTCGGAGCCCGAGCCCGAGCATGCCGCCAGGGCGAGACCGAGGACGGCGACGAGCCCGGTGCTCAACCCTCTGGCTACTGACTTCCTCATGCGAACTCTCCTTTGAGTCTGACGCGGCCGTGGGGCTCGGCCGTGGCCGCATCGCCGCGGCCCTGCGTCCGGAATTTACAGCGCTAGAATCGGACGGTCAAGTGGTCGTGACGATCGACCCGGCGGGCCCCGCCGGGCGCCGGGGGTCCCGCCGCTAGGGTGTGCCCGGCGCAGGGAGCGCCTCGAGGAGGGGTGTGATGGCACGGGTCCGGCTCCAGGACGTCGCCGAGCGCGCAGGCGTGTCGATGAAGACCGTCTCCAACGTCGTGCGCGACGCCCCGCACGTGTCGGACAAGATGCGCGAGCGCGTGCAGCGGGCGATCGACGAGCTGGGCTACCGGCCGAACATGATGGGCCGCCGCCTGGCGACGGGCCGCACCGGGCTCGTTGCCCTCGCGTTCAGCGACGTGAGCATCCCGTACTTCGCCGAGCTGTCCCGCGTCGTGTCCCGGATCGCGCTCGAGCACGACTACCAGGTGCTGATCAAGGAGACCGAGGGGACGCTCGAGGGCGAGCGCTCTCTCGTCGCCAACTCGGAGCAGGGACTCGTCGACGGCGTCCTGTTCCAGCCGAGCGTGATGAGCTCGACGGAGGTCGCTCGGCATCGCACGGAGCTGCCGATCGTGCTGCTCGGCGAGACGGCGGCCCCGCTGACCATGGACCGCGTGATGATCGAGAACGTGACGGCCGCCCGCGAGGTCACGGCTCACGTACTCGCAGGTGGGCGCCGCCGGGTGGGCTTCGTCGGGCACGAGAGCTCCGGGCTGACCGAGACGTCCCGCCAGCGCATCGCCGGGTACCAGCAGGCGCTCGAGGAGCACCGGATGGCACCCGAGCCTGGGCTGCTCATCGCGACCGACGAGATCTCGGCGGCCGGCGCCGTCCGGGCCGTGGGCGCCGCGCTCGACGCCGGCCTGGACGTCGACGCGCTCGTCTGCCGCGACGACCTCGCCGCAATCGGCACCCTCCGCGCGCTCCAGGAGCGCGGTGTCCGCGTCCCCCAGGACGTCGCGGTGACCGGCTGGGACGACATCAGACTCAGCGCCGTGACCTTCCCCAGCCTCACGACCGTCTCTCCCGACCTCGAGGCGCTCGCCGAGCGCGCCCTGACGCTCCTGCTCGAGCGGATCGACGGCTACGAGGGGATGGGGCGGCACGAGACGGTCTCGCACCGCCTCGTCGTGCGCGAGAGCGCGCCCGCCCGCTGACTTGGCATTTACAGCGCTGGAATCTTCGGTCATGCTGAGGCCATGATCGACGACGACCACGCGCGCCCCGTTGCCAGCACCCAGGACGGGACGTACCCGCGGCCCCAGCTCGTCCGGGCCCGCTGGGTCGATCTGACTGGCCCGTGGCGATTCACCTTCGACGACTCCGACCGGGGCCTGCGCGAGCGGTGGTGGCTCGACTGGCCAGAGCAGGACGTCGAGATCGTCGTCCCGTACCCGCCGGAGTCGCCCGCCTCGGGGGTCGGCGACACGGGCTACCACCACGTGGCCTGGTACCGCCGGACGCTGTCCGCCGCGGACCGCGCCGCGGCCGGCCACGCCCCTGGTGGCCGCCTGGTGCTGCGGTTCGGCGCCGTCGACTTCCGCTGCCACGTGTGGGTCGACGGGCACCTCGTCGGCACCCACGAGGGCGGCCACACGCCGTTCTCGTTCGACGTCACGGACGTGCTCGAGGGCGACGAGAGCGTCGTCGTGGTCCGCACGGAGGACGACCCCCACGACGTGGCGCAGCCCCGCGGCAAGCAGGACTGGCGCGAGCAGCCGCACGTCATCTGGTACCACCGCACGAGCGGCATCTGGCAGCCCGTCTGGCTCGAGTCGGTGCCCGCCGTGGGCATCGACTCGGTGCACTGGACCGTGGCGCCGGACGCGGCGACGGTGACCGCCGAGCTGCGCCTGACGTCGGCCCCCGTCGAACCGGTGCCGGTGCGCATCACGCTCACCCACGGCGGGACCCACCTCGCCGATGCCTCGACCGTGGCGACGGCCGCCGACGTGACCATCGTCCTGACCGTTCCCGCGTTGACCAACGGCCAGGCGTACGAGGAGCTGCTCTGGTCCCCCGAGCACCCCCACCTGGTCGACGCGCTCCTCGACGTCGGTGACGACCGCGCCTCCTCCTACGTCGGCCTCCGCACGGCGCACGTCGCACGCGGGCGCTTCCTGCTCAACGACCGGCCCTACCCGGTCCGGTCGGTGCTGAACCAGGGCTACTGGCCGCAGTCGCACCTCGCCGCGCCGTCGGCCGACGCCCTGCGCGCCGAGGCGCAGCTCATCAAGGACCTCGGGTTTAACGCGACGCGCGTCCACCAGAAGTTCGAGGACCCGCGGTTCCTGTACTGGACCGACCGGCTCGGCCTGCTCGTCTGGGGCGAGGCGCCGGCGAGCTTCACCTACTCGACCCTGTCGGTCGAGCGCACGGTCAGCGAGTGGCTCGCGATCGTGCACCGCGACTTCTCCCACCCGAGCATCGTCACCTGGGTCCCGCTGAACGAGAGCTGGGGCGTGCAGCACATCGCGCGCGTGCCGCGCATGCAGCACTACGCCCGGGCGCTCGTGGACCTGACCAAGGCGCTCGACCCGACGCGCCCGGTCGTGTCGAACGACGGCTGGGAGCAGGTGGACACCGACATCGTCGCGATCCACGACTACGCGGCCGACCCCGCGGTCGTCGCCGCGCGCTACCACGACCGGGCCGCGATCGACGCGATGGTCGCGGGGATCGGTCCCGCCGGACGGCAGCTGGTGCTCAGCGGGGACATCGGGGACGCCCCCGTGATGCTCACCGAGTTCGGCGGCATCTCGTTCGACGTCGACGCCGTCGACGACGCGTGGGGCTACTCCGCGGCGTCGAGCCCGGCCGACTTCGGTGCGCGCCTGCGCGGGCTGCTCGACGCCGTCCACGCCAGCCAGGTGCTCGCGGGCTTCTGCTACACCCAGCTCGCGGACACGCTCCAGGAGACCAACGGTCTCGTCACGGCGGACCGGGTGCCCAAGCTCCCGGTCGAGCAGCTGCGCGCGATCATCACCGGCACCCCCCACCACGGCTGATCGGCCTACCGTGGGTGCCATGCCCCGCACCGTCGCGACCACGCGCACCGTCGACCTGCCCGAGCTGCTCGCGTTCGTCCGCGACCGGCACCACTTCGTCCTGGTCACCACACGGCAGGACGGCCGGCCGCAGGTCTCGCCGGTCAGCGGTGGGGTCGACGAGCACGGCCGGCTGGTGGTCTCCACCTACCCCGGCCGCGCGAAGACCCTCAACGCCGAGCGGGACGCGCGGGTGAGCGTGTGCGTGCTGTCGGACGACTTCGGCGGCGCGTGGGTGCAGCTCGACGGCGACGCCGAGGTGCTGCACATGCCCGCGGCAGAGGACGCGCTCGTCGACTACTACCGGTGCATCGCCGGCGAGCACCCGGACTGGGACGAGTACCGCGCCGCGATGCGGGTGCAGGGCAAGTCGCTGATCCGGATCACGCCTACGCGCTGGGGACCGATCGCCACGGGCGGGTTCCCCGCGGACGTCGCCGAGCGCCTCGACGGCTGAGTCAGGCGCTCGCCACGTAGACCGTGTTCGTGGCGTCCCGGTCCTGCAGCGGGTTGTCGAACGACACGACGTGGGCCGCGGTGTCGTCGAACACCTCGGACAGGGTCGCGAGGAACTCGTCGTCCGGTGGGTCGTTCGACCACAGCGCGAACACGCCCCCCGGCGTCAGCTGGCCCCGGAGCCTGCGCAGGCCGTCCGCGGTGTAGAACGGCGCGTTCTGCGGCGCGAGCAGGTGCCGGGGCGAGTGGTCGATGTCGACGAGGATCGCGTCGACGAGCCGCTGCGGCTGACCGAGGTCGAAGCCCTGCTCGGCCGCGGCCAGCGCGAAGAAGTCGCCCTGGACGAGGCGGCAGCGCGGGTCGCCGACGAGGCCCGCACCCAGCGGGACCAGCCCGCGTCGGTGCCAGTCGATGACGGGTGCGAGGAAGTCGACCACGACGAGCGCCGCGACGTTGGCGTGGTCGAGGACGGCCCGGGCGGTGTAGCCGAGACCCAGCCCGCCGACGACGACCACGAGGTCGCTGCGGTCGGCCAGCCGGTCGAGGCCCATGTCGGCCAGCGCGACCTCGGCATCGACGAACAGGCTGGACATGAGGAAGTCGTCGTCGATCTTGACCTCGTGGACCTCGCGGCCGGTCGTCGGCTCGACCCGTCGACGCAGGCTGATCGCGCCGATCGCGGTCTGCTGCCAGTCCAGCTCCTCGAGCCGGGCTCGCCCCGGTCGTCTGGTCGGTCTCTCGTCGGGCACGGGCACGCTCCTTCGACGGCACGGAGCCGACCTCGATCCACCTGCGCCCACCGTAGCCGCAGACTTCACCCGCGCCGGGTCGGGCCGACGAGCACGCCCCCCGCACTACCGTGAGGGCTCACCCCTGCACCGAGGAAGGCACCCGCCCGCGATGGAACCGCCCCGACGGCAGCCGACCCTCGACGAGGTCGCTCTCCACGCCGGCGTGTCCCGGTCGGCGGCGTCCCGCGCGGTGAACAACGGCCCCAACGTCAGCCGGGCCAAGCGCGACGCCGTGCTCAAGGCCGTCCGCGACCTGGGTTACGTCCCCAACGCGACCGCCCGCGCCCTGGCGACCAGCCACGCTGGCGCCGTCGTGCTGGCCGTCGCCAACGACGACCCCGCGCTGTTCGTCGACCCCTTCTACGCCCAGATCATCCTGGGTGTCGCGGCGGAGCTCGACCGCGCCGACCTCGACCTCACCCTGATGCTCGCGGCGTCCGCCCAGGGCCGGGACCGGCTCAAGCGCACGCTGCGCTCGCGCCGGTCCGACGGGTTCCTGGTCATCGCCCCGGGGGGCGACGACTGGCTCGGGGCGGTCGCGCACATGACCGACCTGCCGGTGGTGTTCTGCGGACGCCCGCTCGGCGCCGAGCCGTCCTGGTACGTCGACGCCGACAACCGCGGCGGCGGGCGGCTCGCGACCGAGCACCTCGTCGCGCTCGGTCGACGACGCATCGCGATGATCGCCGGGCCGATGGACCTGCAGTCCACGGTCGACCGCCACCGGGGGTTCACGGACGCGATGGCGGTCGCCGGGCTCGACCCCTCGCGGATCGCCACCGCCGACTTCACACCCCACGGCGGCGCGCTGGCCATGGCGCGCCTGCTCGATCGCCATCCCGACCTCGACGCGGTGTTCGCAGGCTCGGACAACATGGCGGCCGGCGCGCTCGGGGCGCTGCGGGCTGCCGGTCGCTCGGTCCCTGACGACGTCGCCGTCGTCGGGTTCGACGACCTGACGATCGCGGCGCAGACGGCACCGGACCTGACGACGATCCACCAGCCGATCCAGGCGCTCGGCCAGGAGATGGCCAAGATGCTGGTCCGGCTCATCGGGGGCGAGCGGCCCAGCCCGCTCATCGTGCCGACGCACCTCGTGGTCCGGGGCTCCGCGCCGACGCCGGTCACTGACTGACCGGTCGGAAATGTCGGGTCTTGACGCCCGAGGGGTCAGCGACCACTATGGCCGGGAGCAACTGGAAGCGCTTCCAGTTTCGCCCCGCCCGCGCAGCGTCGCGCGGACAGCACCCGAGGAGTAGCCGCCATGGCCGCACACCGCCGTTCCAGCAGGATCCTCGCGGCGCTGGCCGCGTGCGTGCTCGTCGTCGGGCTCGGCGGCACGTCCGCGTGGGCCGCGAACGACGTCCTGCACCCGGGCGTGCGGTTCTACGTCGACCCTGCCAGCTCGACCGCGCAGGCGGCTCGGTCCCTGCACGGCCAGGCGAAGCGGGACGCGCGGCTGCTCGCCTCGATCCCGAGCGCCACGTGGTTCACGGGCGGGACGCCGGCGCAGGTGAAGAAGGACGTGCGGTCGCTCGTGACGCGCGCCGGACGGCAGGTGCCGGTGCTCGTCGCGTACGACGTGCCGTTCAGGGACTGCGCGCTCTACTCGGCCGGCGGGGCGGCCGACGTGGCCGCGTACAAGGCCTGGATCGACGCGTTCGCCGCGGGCATCGGCTCGAGGAAGGCAGTCGTGGTCCTGGAGCCCGACGGCCTGGGCGTCATCCCCTGGTACACCACGCTCGACGGCGTCGCGGAGAGCTGCCGGCCCGCCTCGCTCGACCCCGCGACGGCGGTCGCCCAGCGGTTCGAGGTGCTCAACTACGCCGTCGACGCGCTCAAGGCCCGGCCAGGCACCGTGGTCTACCTGGACGGCACCGGTCCCTCGTGGCTGCCTGCCAGCGAGTCCGCGGACCGGCTGATCAAGGCCGGCGTGCAGCGCGCGGACGGCTTCTTCCTCAACGTGTCGAACTACGAGCACACGCAGAACGACGTGCAGTACGGCACCTGGATCTCGTCGTGCATCGCCTACGTCACGCAGGTGTCCCCCGGCGACTTCGCCGGGTGCGGGCACCAGTACTGGAGCGGCGGCCCGGCCAACGACTGGACCGGGGTCTCGCTGCGGAACACCGGCGTGTGGAGCGACACCGCGACGGACCCGACGCTCAACACGGCCGGGATCAACTCGCGCTACGACCTGGTCCTGGGCGGAGTCCGTCCGTCCACGCACTTCGTCGTCGACACCAGCCGGAACGGCCAGGGCGCGTGGACCGCGCCCGCCGGGAGGTACACCGACGCCGAGACGTGGTGCAACCCGCCCGGACGCGGCCTCGGGGTCCGCCCGACGACCCGCACCGGCAGCGAGCTCGCCGACGCGTACCTGTGGATCAAGGTGCCCGGGGAGTCCGACGGCGAGTGCTTCCGCGGCACGGGTGGGCCGATCGACCCCGAGCGCGGGAGCGCCGACCCGGCCGCCGGGCACTGGTTCGCGGCCCAGGCGCGCGAGCTGATCAGCCTCGCCGACCCTGTCCTGCGCTGCCGGAGGCAGTGAGCCGCACGTCTCGTCGTGCCGTCCCGCGCCGGCCGAACCCCTGGCCGCGCGTCACCGCCCGTGCGGGCCCGTCGTCGTGCGACGACCGGCCGCGCCGCGCCCGCACCCGGACGCTCGGGCACTCGTCGTCCATCCCCGGAAAGAGGTAGAGCCATGCTCCGAGTCTCCCGTTCCCGTCGTCGCGCGTCCCTGGCCCTCGCGGGCCTCGCCACGCTCGCCGTCATCGGCGCCACCAGCGCGACCAGCGCCTCCGCGGCCGTCCCCGCGCCGCCGTCCGGCTGGACGCAGGTGTTCGCCGACGACTTCACCGGCGCCGCGAACACGGGCCTCAACACCGGCCGCTGGCTCTACGACATCGGCACCGGCTACCCCGGCGGAGCGGCCGGGTGGGGCACGGGTGAGATCGAGACGATGACCAGCAGCACCGCGAACGTCTACCAGGACGGCTCGGGGCACCTGGTCATCAAGCCGATCCGCGACGGCGCCGGGCGGTGGACGAGCGGGCGGGTCGAGACCCAGCGCACCGACTTCGCCGCACCCGCCGGCGGCAAGCTCCGGTTCGAGGCGTCGCTGCAGCAGCCGAACGTCAGCGGGGCCGCGGCCGCCGGGTACTGGCCGGCGTTCTGGTCCCTCGGTGCGGCGGCGCGCGGGACCGGCGCGAGCGGTTGGCCGGGCATCGGCGAGATCGACATCATGGAGGACATCAACGGATTGAGCTCGGAGTTCGCGACCCTGCACTGCGGCGTCTCCCCGGGCGGCCCGTGCAACGAGACCTCGGGCCTCGGCAGCGGGCAGCGTGCGTGCGGCGGCTGCCAGACCGGGTTCCACACCTACGCGATGGAGCTGGACCGCAGCGTCTCCCCCGAGCGGATCCGCTGGTACGTCGACGGCAGCAACTTCTTCACGATCAGCGCGAACCAGGTCGACGCGACGACGTGGAACAACGCCACGCACCACGGCTTCTTCATGATTCTCGACGTCGCGATCGGTGGCGGCTTCCCCGCGGCCTTCGGCGGCGGGCCGACCGCGGCGACGCAGTCGGGCGTGCCGATGGTCGTCGACTACGTGAGCGCCTCCACGACCGGCGGCGGGACGACTCCCCCGCCGGCCGGCGGTGGGAAGTCGATCACCCAGGCGAACGGCCTGTGCCTCGACAACGACGCGGCGAGCACGGCGAACGGCAACAAGGTCCAGATCTGGGACTGCAACGGCAGCGTCGCCCAGCACTGGACCTTCGTGCAGGCAGGCACGACGCTGCACGTCCAGGGCAAGTGCCTCGACATCACCGGGGGCGGCACGGCGAACGGCACCAAGGTGCAGCTCTACGACTGCAACAGCACGGGCGCGCAGGTGTGGATCCCGCAGTCGAACGGCTCGTACTACAACCCCGCCTCGAACCGGTGCCTCGACGACCCCGCGGGCTCGACGACCCGCGGCACGCAGGTCCAGATCTGGGACTGCAACGGGTCGGCCGCGCAGCGCTGGACCCTGCACGCCTGACGTCCCCCACCCCACCCACGAAGGAGCAGGTCAATGAGGACCAGCAGACGCATGCTCGGCGCGCTCAGCGCGCTGGCGATCGCGGCGACCGCGGCGCTCGTCGCCGCGGCACCGGCCCAGGCGGTCGGCCCCGACAGGTTGCCCGTCACGGTCACGAACTCGAGCGGGCGCGGAGAGGCCGTGTACCTGTACGTCCTGGGCACCAACCTGGCGACCGGCAAGCTCGGGTACGTCAACGCGGGCGGCACGTTCACCGCGTGGCCGGCGGGTTCGCTCCCGCCGTCGCCCGCCCCTGACGTCGCGATCGGCGGACCGAGAAGCGGGTCCTCGACGACGATCCAGGTGCCGCGCGGGATCTCGGGGCGGATCTACTTCTCGCTCGGGTCGAAGCTCAGGTTCTTCCTCACGCCCGACGGGCTCGTCCAGCCGGCGCCGTGGGCGTCCGGCGACGCCAACCACGACATCCTGTTCGACTGGAGCGAGTTCACCTACAACGACGCCGGCCTGTGGCTGAACAGCTCGCAGGTCGACATGTTCGCGGTGCCGCACGCGGTCACCGTGACGGGCGCGTCGGGAACCAAGCGGACCGGCGACCTCGTCGCCAACGGCCGCGACGCCGTGATCAACGGCATCGCCGCGCAGCCCGGGTGGGCGAACACCGTGGTCAAGCGGTCCGACGGGACCGTTCTGCGGGTCCTCGCCCCGGGCAAGGCCGCGGGGGCGGGCCTGTTCAGCACGACGTACCTCGACTCGTACATCGCGTCGGCCTGGGGCGCCTACGACTCCAAGACACTCACGGTCGTCCCGTTCACGGACCAGCCGAACACGAAGTACTTCGGCCGGACGTCGGGGACGGTCATGAGGTTCACCAACAGCGCGGGCACCCAGGTGGCCTCGTTCAACCGGCCCAGCAGCGCCGACGTGTGGGGCTGCGACGGCGCGCTGGGCGCACCGAACGACGCCGTCGTCGGCCCGATCGCCCGCACCCTGTGCGCCGCGCTCAACCGCGGCACGCTCGGAACGGTCGACACCCAGCCGAGCACGGACGCGTCGGCGTTCTACAAGAGCAGCCCGACGAACCAGTACGCGCGGATCATCCACGCCAACCAGGCCGACGGGAAGGCGTACGCCTTCGCGTTCGACGACGTCGGCAACTTCGAGTCGCTCGTCAACGACGGCTCGCCCACCGCGGCCGGCCTCGTCATCGAGCCGTTCACCGGTGGCGGCGGAACGACCCCGCCCCCGACCGGCGGCGGCAAGTCGATCACCAACGCGAACGGGCTCTGCCTCGACAACAACGCGGCCAGCACGGCGAACGGCAACAGGATCCAGGTCTGGGACTGCAACGGCAGCGTCGCCCAGCAGTGGACCTTCGTGGCTGCGGGCACGACGCTGCGCGTGCAGGGCAAGTGCCTCGACATCGCCGCGGGCGGCACGGCGAACGGCACCAAGGTGCAGCTCTACGACTGCAACAGCACAGGCGCGCAGGTGTGGATCCCGCAGACCAACGGGTCCTACCTGAACCCGGCGTCGAACCGGTGCCTGGACAACCCCGCGGGCTCCACGACCCGCGGTACGCAGGTCCAGATCTGGGACTGCAACGGGTCGGGCGCCCAGAGGTGGACGCTGACCAGCTGACCCGCTCACCGGCCGCTCGGCCCCGGACGGACCCGGTGCCGAGCGGTCGGCGCGTGCGAGCGCCAGGATGGGGCCCGTGGACGTGCACCACATCACCCCGGACGGCGTCGTCGACGTCGCGGTCGACGACATCCCCGCGCTCCTCTCGTCGGGCGAGGGCCTCGTCTGGGTCGACGTCCCCGCGTGGGACGACGAGGCAGCGGCCGCGCTCACGGCGGCGTTCGACCTCCACCCGCTCGCGGTGCACGACTTCGGGGTGCGCAACCGGCTGCCGAAGCTGCACTCGTACCCCGACGCGCTGCTCCTGGTGCTGCACGCCCCGGAGCGCGGCCGGGGCGGCCACGTCCACCACGTGGAGCTCGACCGGGTCATCGGGCCGGGGTACCTGCTCACCGTCCACGGGCCCGTGAACCCGGCGGTCGCACCCGAGGTCGCGCTGCGCGACACCCGGGAGGTGCTCGGGCGGATCCGGTCCGGCCGGTTGCGCCCGACGACAGCGTTCGACATCTCGCACGCGATCGTCTCGACCCTGACGCGCCGCATGGAGGCGTTCGTCGAGGACCTGACCGCGGAGGTCTGGGAGCTCGAGCGACGGGTCACCGCGGACTCCTACGACAACCCGGAGAAGTTCCTCGACGAGATGTTCCGCACGCGCCACGGACTCCTCGCGGTGCGCACGATCGCCGCGCAGACCGCCGAGATCTACCGTCGCCTGACGGGGATCTCGCGCGCGGTGCCCGACGGGAGCCGCCACCTGGTCGCGGACCTCGTCGACCAGTTCGAGCGGATCGCTGGGCTCGCCGGCGAGGAGCGCGACTACCTCCAGGGCGTCATCGAGTTCTACCGCGCGCGCACCGAGACGAAGATGACGATCGCCGCGGAGCGGCTCGCGGTGATCGCCGTGGTCACCCTGCCGATCACGGCGCTCGCGTCGGTTCTGGGCATGAACCTCATCGTCAACGACCACACGACGGGCGTCCCGCTCGCGGTCGCGCTGGCCGTGATGCTCGCGATGTCCGGCGGGCTGCTGTGGTGGGCGAAGCGGCAGGGCTGGTGGTGACGGATCTGGATGCCCGGACGTCCGCGATCTGAGATCTCCCCGCCAGGTGCTTGATCGCCGGACCACCTCGTGCTCCCCTGTTCGGGCCTCGCCGGACTACCCGCGCGCGGCCCGCTCAGGACCAGGAAGGAGCACGCCGTGAACGCGACCCGCGCACTGCCGCTCCCCGCCCTGCTGCGTTCCTGTCCGGCCTGCTGTCAGCTGCGCTGACTCCCCGCCCGGCCCACGCCGGGAAGCAGGCCCGTCCGACAGAGCCCTCGACGCCCCGGCACATCGCTGCGACGAGCGCCGTCGGTCCGCAGACGCATCCGAGAGGCACGACCCATGAGCATCGACCTGTCCCCCCGCCCGGCAGCCGCAGCACCGGCATCGGCCCCGTCACTCGGCGTCGATGCGCTCATCGCGCTGACCCGCTCCATCGCCGCGCAGCCCGAGCTCTGGCAGCCGCTCGTCCGGTTCCAGGAGAGCGGCCGCTGGTGGACCCGCCTCGAGGCGCCCGACGGCGTCGACGTCTGGCTCCTGACCTGGCTGCCCTCGCAGGGCACCGAGCTGCACGACCACGGCGCCTCGGCGGCGGCCTTCACCATCGCCGCGGGCACGCTCACCGAGTTCCGCCCGGACGCCGGCGGCACGGCCGTCCCCCGCGACTTCGCAGCCGGCCTGACCCAGACGGTCGACCCGGGAGACCTGCACGACGTCCTCAACCGTGGCACCGAGCCCGCCGTGAGCATCCACGCGTACTCGCCGCCGCTGACCCGCATGACCTACTGGGCCACGACCACCGACGGCCGGCTCGTCCCGGCCCGCACGGTGGACACCGACGAGCCGGAGACCGACAAGTGAGCCCGCGGCCGCGGCGGACCATCGAGGACGTGCTGGCCGAGGCCCGCGCCGGGCTCGACCGGCTCGAGCCGCGCGAGGCGTGGGACGCGGTGCGCGCCGGGGCGCTGCTCGTCGACATCCGTCCGGCGGCCCAGCGCCTCGTCGAGGGCGAGGTACCGCAGGCTCTGATCATCGAGCGCAACGTCCTCGAGTGGCGGCTCGACCCCGCCGGGTCGCACCGCATCCCCGCCGCGACCGGCTACGACGTCCAGGTGATCGTGCTCTGCTCCGAGGGCTACACCTCGAGCCTCGCCGCGGCCGCGCTGGCCGACCTCGGGCTGCACCGCTCGACGGACGTCGTGGGCGGGTTCCACGCCTGGGTCGCGGCCGGTCTGCCCGCGACCGGCGGGTCGCTCGGGCCAGCGCCCCGCCTGCACGAGGAGCGCCCTCTGCTCGTCGGCTGAGGCCTTCTGGTCGGCGGGCGGGTTCACCCGTTCGCCATGCCCGTGTCACCCCATCGGGGTACCGTGCGCGGCGCACCGCAATCCGGTGCATCGTCGACATCACGGGAGGACTCCGACATGGGGATCAGCATGCGAGGGCGCGGCAGGGTCGCCGCGGGCGGCGTGGCCATGGCCACGGCGCTGCTCGCCGGCCTGGCCACACCGGCCATGGCAGGCGGGCACGGACACGGCAACGGGCACGGCAACGGGCACGGGCACGGCGCAGCCAGCGACTACCACCTCACGGTCATGGGCACCACGGACCTGCACGGCAGCGCCCTGAACTGGGACTACTTCAAGAACGCGGAGTACGACGACAGCGCGCACAACGACGTGGGCCTCGCGAAGATCTCGACCCTCGTCAACCAGGTCCGCGCCGAGAAGGGCGCGCGCAACACGCTGCTCCTCGACGCGGGCGACACGATCCAGGGCACGTCGCTGGCGTACTACTACGCCAAGATCCAGCCCATCTCGAGGACCGTCGAGCACCCCATGGCCGCCGCGATGAACGCGATCGGCTACGACGCCGCCGCGGTCGGCAACCACGAGTTCAACTACGGCATCCCCTACCTGCGCACGTTCGAGAAGCAGCTCGACTTCCCGCTCCTGGCGGCGAACGCTCTCGACGACGGCACCGGCCGGCCCGCGTTCGAGCCGTACGTCATCAAGACCGTCCGGCCCGCGCACGGCAAGCCGATCAAGGTCGGCATCCTCGGGCTGACGAACCCCGGCATCGCGATCTGGGACAAGGCCAACGTCGAGGGCAAGCTCAGCTTCGGCGGGCTCGTCGAGCAGGCGAAGAAGTACGTGCCGAAGATGAAGCGGGCGGGCGCGGACGTCGTGCTGGTCGCCGCCCACTCCGGTGCCGACACGTCCTCGTCGTACGGCGACACCCTCCCGTTCCCCGAGAACGCCGCGACGCTCGTCGCGCAGCAGGTGCCGGACATCGACGCGATCCTCGTCGGTCACGCCCACCAGGAGATCGCGAAGCGCGTGGTCACCAACACGACGACCGGCAAGCCGGTCGTGCTGTCCGAGCCGCTCAAGTGGGGCGAGCGGCTGACCGTGTTCGACGTCGACCTGAGCTTCGCGCGCGGCCGCTGGTCGGTCGACTCGGTCGACTCGAAGGTGCTGAGCTCGAGCACGGTCCCGGAGGACCCGAAGATCGTGAAGCTGCTGGCCACGGACCAGAAGAAGGTCGTGACCTACGTCAACGGCGTGATCGGCACCTCGACCCAGGCGATGTCGGCGGCGACAGCACGGTACGAGGACACCGCGGCTCTCGACTTCATCAACTACGTGCAGGCCGAGGCCGTCAAGACCGACCTCACGGGCGCGGACGCAGACCTGCCGGTCCTGTCCATCGCGGCACCGTTCAACAAGGACGCCGCGATCCCCGCCGGTGACGTCTCCGTGCGCGACATCGCCGGTCTGTACATCTACGACAACACGCTCCTGGGCATCAAGCTCACCGGCGCGCAGGTCAAGGCGTACCTGGAGAAGTCGGCGGAGTACTTCAAGCCCGTCGCCGGGCCTGGCACGTACCCGGCCAACCAGCTCACCAACGCCGTGACGCCCACCGCACCCAGCGGGACGCCGGACTACAACTACGACGTCATGGGCGGGCTCGACGCCCCGCTCACGTATGACGTCGACCTGACCAAGGCCGTCGGCAGCCGGGTGACCGGCCTCGCCTACGGCGGGTCGCCGGTGACCGACGACCAGGTGTTCGTCGTGGCGATCAACAACTACCGGCAGTCCGGGGGCGGCAACTTCCCCGGCGTCGTCGGCGCGCCCGTCGTCTACAACCGGCAGGTGGAGATCCGCCAGCTGCTGATCGACTGGGTGACCGCCCACAAGACGGTGGACCCGGCGCTGTTCTCGGCGAGCAACCCGGACTGGCAGCTGACTGCCGGCGCGACGCCGCTGACCGTCACGCCGTAGCCCGACGCGGGTGCGGATGCTGCGGCGTCCGCACCCGCGCTCTGCCACCATCAGTCCATGGCAGGCATCGGACCCGGGTGGAGCGAGAAGTCCCTCATGGTCGAGGGGCACCGGATCGCCTACCGGGTCAGCTCGACGGTCGCCGACGCCGTGCCGATCGTGCACGTGCACGGCTTCGCCATCTCGGGCTCGTACCTCATGCCCACCGCGCGGCGGCTGGCCCACCGCGCCACGAACGTCGTGCCGGACCTTCCCGGCTACGGCCGCAGCGAGCGGCGCGCGGCCACGCTCGGCATCCCCGCGCTCGCGAGCGCGCTGGTCGAGATCCTCGACGCGCTCGAGCTCGAGCGCGTGGTGCTCGTCGGCAACTCCATGGGGTGCCCCGTGGTGCTCGAGGTCGCACACATGAGCCCCGACCGCGTCGACCGCGTGGTGCTCGTCTCCCCCGCGGGCGGCGTGCACAACCAGCCGCTGCGCCGTGCGATCGGGCAGCTCGCCACGGACGGGCTCCGGGAGAGCCCGCGCATGGCGCGCGTCGCGGTGCCGGACTACCTGCGGTTCGGCCCCGTCAACACGTTCAACCTCTTCAGCGAGCTCACCCGGTTCCCGTCGCTCGAGCGGTTGCTGCACACGCCGGTGCCGGCCCTGGCGGTCATCGGCAGCCGCGACCCCTTCATGGCGCCGCCCTACCGGATCCGCGAGGTCGGCCGCCAGGCTCCCGACCACATCACCGTCGCGCTCATCGAGGGCGCCGCCCACGCGATCAACTTCAGCCACCCGGGTGAGCTCGCCCACGTCATCGAGTCGTGGTTGGACGGGATCGAGATCGTCGACGACCCGGACGAGCCGGGCTTCACGCGCGTGCTGCAGCTGCCGCGCGATCCCTAGGAGAGCCGCGCCACGAGCAGGTCCACGAGACGCTCGTCGGCGAGCGGCCGGAAGTGGCCGGGCGTGTCGAGCACGACGTCCACCGCGCCGGCCAACTCGCTGCCCTCGGGGACGTGCGGGTCCCAGACGCTGTGGGCCGACGTGATCCGCGCGTTGGTGTCGACCTCGGCGGCGAGCGCCACGATCGTGGCGTTCGTCGGCACGAACGCCCGGACCGCGCCGTCGAGGAACCAGCGGGCGTAGCGCGAACCCGCGAACGGGGTGTTGACGGCGATCATGTCGGCGATCCGGTCGTCGGGGTCCTCGCGCGACATCGCGAGCTTGCCGATCAGCCCGCCCTTGCTGTGCGCGACCAGCGTCACGTCGCGCAGGTCGTGGGCGACGAGGTATCGGCCGAGGGCGGCGGCGGCGGCCGGGATGGCCCTGCGGTTCACACCGAGCTCGGGCAGCACGTGCACGCGGGCGCCGCGGTCGTGCAGGAGCCGCGCCCACGGGAGCAGGAACCGCCACGGCTCGTACACGCCGGGGAGCAGGACGATCGTCGGGCCGGTCCCTGCAGAGAAGTCGTCGGGCCGCGCGCGCGAGACGACCGCCGCGATCTGCCAGCGGCAGACGAAGGCGTAGTCGAGCACCCGCCACCAGGTGTGCCGCACGAGCCTCACAGCGCACGCGCCGCGGCCAGGTAGCGATGCGTGACGAACCGCTGAGCGGCGTCCGCGAACGCCGGGACCACGCGCGCCACGGCGAGCGACGGCCGGCTGACGGCCTCGACGACGAAGAGCAGGCCGCCTGGCGTCGCCAGGAACCTGAAGCTCTCGATGCCGTGCTCCGGGTGGCCCGGCAGGGTCGCGTACGTGAACCCGACCTCGTCGGGCCCGTCGACGACCGCGAGGACCCGGCACGGCGCCGCCCAGGCGAGCGGGCCGAGCGGCACGCCGACGACGACCGTCTCCCCCGCGCGCGCCGGGCCGGCCGCCACCACGCGCAGGCCGGCCGCCCGGTGCAGCGACCAGCCGAGCAGCGCGGCGCCGGCGTCGGCGAGCGGGACGCCCGCGACCTCGGTCGACACCGAGAACCGTCCGTAGCCGGCCGGCGGGTCCGCGAACAACGACGCCGGCGGGACCGGGCCGGACGCACGCGCCCGCTCGAGCGCGCGCGCCCGCGTCCGTGGCGACATCAGCACGCGTGCACCCTTCGACTCGCCGACGCTCGACGGTGCGAGTCTGGCAGACCGGTCAGGCGCCCGGCCGCAGCAGCACCTTGGTCCAGCCGTTGTCCCGGTCGTCGAAGTGCTTGTACCCGTCGGCCGCCTCGTCGAGACCGATCTCGTGCGACACGATGAACGACGGGGTGGCCCGGCCCGCGACGATCAGGTCGCGCAGCTGGCGGTTGTACCGCTTGACCGGGGCCTGCCCCGTGCCCATGTGCTGGCCCTTGGTGAAGAAGGTGCCGTAGTCGAAACCGACTCGGCCCTCCTTCGCGTCCTCGGTCGCGGCCCCCGGGTCCTCGGGCATGTAGACGCCGACGACGCCGATCCCGCCCGTCGTCCGCACGACCTTGACGAGGTTGTCGAGGACGAGCTCAGGGTGCTCCTCGCCGGACGGGTCGTGCGCCTGGTAGCCGACCGCCTCGACGCCGCAGTCGGTGCCCCGGCCGTTCGTCGCGTCCAGGATCTGCTCGACCGGGTCGCCCGCCGAGAAGTCGACCGCGGTGGCACCGATCGTCGTCGCGAGGGCCAGGCGGTCCGCCTCCTTGTCGACGACGAACACCCGGGCCGCACCGCGGATCATCGCGCTGTGCGCGGCCATGAGACCGACCGGCCCGGCGCCGAACACGACGACGTCGTCCCCCGGCTGCTGCCCGGCGAGCACGGTGCCGTGCCAGCCGGTCGGGAAGATGTCGCTGAGCATCGTGAAGTCGTTCTCGTGCTCCGAGCCCTCCGGCAGCTCCAGCAGGTTCACGTCCGCGAACGGCACCCGCAGGTACTCCGCCTGCCCGCCGGGGAACGGGCCCATGTTCGCGTAGCCGTAGGCGGCGCCGTCGACGCCCTCGGTCGGGTTGAGGCTCGTGCAGAACGAGGTCCAGCCCTGCGAGCAGTTGCGGCACGTGCCGCACGAGATGTTGAACGGGACGCTGACCCGGTCGCCGACCTTGATCCGGGTGACGGCACCGCCGACGGCCTCGACGACCCCCATGTTCTCGTGGCCGAAGACGGTGCCCTCCTCGACGCTGGTCCGGCCCTCGTACATGTGCAGGTCCGAGCCGCAGATGTTGGTGGTGGTGATGCGGACGACCGCATCGGTGGGCTGCTCGATCGTCGGGTCGGGGACCTCGGTGACCTCGACGTCGAACGGGCCGCGGTAGACGACTGCGCGCATGGGGATGCTCCCTCTCCAGGAGTGGGTCGCCGGCGAGGCCGGCGCGACTGCCGGGGCGGCTTCCTCACCTCGACGCCCGCCCATGGTGTGCAGACCGCCCGCGAACCGCATCTCGAGGTGCCGTCGGCGCGCAACACGGGCACGGTGGGACCAGTCCGGATCGCACACCACCTGGAGGCAGCATGCACGTCGTGGTCATCGGTGCGAGCGGCAACGTCGGTACCGCGCTCCTGCGCAGGTTCCGGGACGACGAGACCATCACGGCCGTGACCGCGATCGCCCGCCGCATCCCGACGAGCACCCCGCCGGCCCCGTACGACGCCGCCCGGTGGGTGGCGTGCGACGTCGCGTCCGACGAGCCCGACGAGGTCGTCGTCGCCCGCCTCGCGTCGGCGGTCGCCGGCGCGGACGCCGTCGTGCATCTCGCCTGGGCGATCCAGCCCAGCCACGACCGCCGGTACCTCGCGCGGGTCAACGTGGACGGGACGCGTCGCGTCGTCGAGGCCGTCGCGCGTGCGGGCGTCCCGCACCTGGTGGTCGCCTCGTCGGTCGGGGCCTACTCCCCCGCGCCCGACGACGTGCCGCGGCCGGAGGGATGGGCGACCGACGGGGTGCCGAGCTCGTCGTACAGCGCCGACAAGGCCGCGGTCGAGCGTCTGCTCGACGAGGCCGAGGGTGCCCATCCGCACCTGGTCATCGCACGGGTCCGCCCGGCGCTGGTCTTCCAGCGCCGGGCCGGCAGCGAGATCGCGCGCCTGTTCCTCGGCCCGCTCGTCCCCCGCTCCGCACTGGGTGGTCGGCTGCCGGTCCTGCCGTGGCCGCGTGGGTTGCGCCTCCAGGCCGTGCACGGCGACGACGTGGCCGACGCCTACCGCGAGGTCGTCGTGCGCCAGGCCCGGGGCGCGTTCAACGTGGCGTCGCCCGAGGTCCTCGGACCGCAGGACCTCGCGGACCTGCTCTCCGGCGGCCGGTACCGCGAGGCCTCGCCGGCGCTGCTGAGGGCTGCCGTGACCACGGCCTGGCACGCGCGGGCGGTCGCCGCGGGACCGGGCTGGCTCGACATGGCCATGGCCGCACCCCTGCTCGACACCACGCGCGCCGAGCGCGAGCTCGACTTCCGGCCGCGGTGGACGGCGCAGGCCGCCGTGCAGGACGTCCTCGCGGGGATCGCGAGTCGGTCCGGCACGGCGAGCCCGCCCCTGAAGCCCGGGCGCTAGCGCTTGGCCGGCGCCGCCTTCTTCGGCGGGTCCGTCGGCGCGACGGGCCCGTAGACCGGCTGGACCTCGGCCATCTCGAGGTCGGCCGTGGCCTGGATCAGGGCGAGCAGACCCTCGTCCAGGCCGGGGCTGAACTCCTCGAACCGCTCGTCGGCGATCGTCGACGGCACGCCCTCGGGCGCCTGCTCGCTCGCGTCCAGGGTGGTGCCGTCCTGCGACGGGGACATGCCCTGGAAGATCTTCCCGGCCTCCGAGGAGGCGGTCAGGTCGAACGAGTACTGCTTGCTCTGCAGGCCCAGGTCCACCAGCTTCTTCACCTCGGGGAACCGCTCCGCGTTCGTCTTCGGGATCGGGAGCACCTTGCCCCAGTCCACCCCGAGGGTCTCGAGCGCCTTGGCGTAGGCGTTCTCGTGCGCCTGGTCCCGGACGATGAGGTAGGCGATCGTCGACCGGGCGGTCTTGTTCTCGGTCATCTCGTAGATCCGGCACTTCTGCAGCCGGCCGGTGGACTCGAGCATGAGGTTGTAGAGCAGGTCGAGAACGAGGTTGCCCGAGTTGTAGACGTACGAGCCGCTCCACGGGTTGCCCGCCGAGTCGACCGGCAGGGCACCCTGCGAGGCCACCAGCCAGTGGTGGATGTTGCCCTCGTCGAGCGCGAGGCGCAGCGGGATGTCGCCGCCGGCACCAGGCTTGTCCAACGGGTCCGTCTTCGTGCCGTTGTAGCGCGGCGAGCCGTCGAGCAGCCGGGCGATCGTCGTCCCGATGAGCTCGACGTGGCTGATCTCCTCGGTGCCGATGCCCTGGAGCAGGTCGCGGTACGGCTTGGCGGCCGGACCCCGGAAGTTGATGCTCTGGAAGAGGTACTGCATCATCGTCCGCATCTCGCCGAACTGCCCGCCCAGGCCCTCCTGGAGCGCGTTGGCTGCTGCGGGATCGGGCTCGTCGGCGGCGATGTCGTGGATGAGGCGCTGCACGTGCAGGTACATGGTCGATCCCTCGGCGAGGTCGCCCGGCCCGGAGGGCGTTTCCTGCCACGGACCGCGTGCGCCACCCGGCGACCGGGGACGGCACTGCTCGGACGCTAGGCCCGCGTCACCCTCACCGCGACCCGAGACGTCAGAAGACCGGCTTGCCGCCCGTGACGCCGAGGACCGTCGCCGAGACGTACGACGCCGTGACGTTCGAGGCGAGGAAGACGAAGGCGGGTGCCACCTCGGCGGGCTGGCCGGCGCGGCCGATCGGGGTGTCCGTCCCGAACGACTCGATCTTCTCCGACGCCTGCGTGGCCGGCTGCAGAGGCGTCCAGATCGGTCCCGGCGCGACGGCGTTCACGCGGATCCGTCGCGGCCCGAGCTCGGAGGCGAGGTTGACCGTGAAGTTGTTGATCGCCGCCTTCGTCGCGGCGTAGTCGAGCAGCGACTCCGACGGCTGGTAGGCCTGGATCGAGGAGTTGTTGATGATCGAGCCACCGTCGGGCAGGTACTCCAGGGCGGTCTGCGTCACCCAGAACAGCGCGTAGAGGTTCGTCGTGAACGTGCGGTCGAGGTCCTCGGAGGTGACGTCGGCGAACGACTGGCGGCGGGCCATCTGGTAACCCGCGTTGTTGACGAGGACGTCGAGGCCGTCCAGCTGCTCTGCCGCGGACCGCACGGCCGACCGGGCGTCGATCTCGACGCGCAGGTCGGTCGGGATCAGGATGCACCGTCGCCCCGCCTTCGCGACCCACTCGGCGGTGTCCCGCGCGTCCGCCTGCTCCTCGGGCAGGTACACGATGGCGACGTCGGCCCCCTCCCGAGCGAATGCGATCGCCACCGCGCGGCCGATCCCGGAGTCACCGCCGGTGATGAGCGCGCGCTTGCCATGGAGCTTGCCCGAGCCGACGTAGCTCTCCTCGCCGTGGTCCGGACGCGGCGTCATCGGATCAGTCAGGCCGGGGGGCTGCTGCTGCTGGGCGGGGAATCCGGCGTCGTCGGTCATGGTGCCTCCGTGCTGATGGGTGCTCGCGGTGGCTTCGACGGTCGCACCGGCTCGACCGGTGCGCCACCCGAGTTCTCAGCGGGGAAACGCCAGCCGGAGGTAGCTCGCGTAGCCGCCCGGCGTCCTGCCGGTCGTGCGTCCGGACGTCAGCACGTCCGCCTCGTCCGACGCCTCGAGGACGACGAGCGGGTCGGCGCGCAGCCGAGCGACGAGGTCGACGTCCTCGTGCTCGGCGAGGGGCGCGAAGCCGCCGGCCCGTGCGTACGCGTCGGCCCGGACACCCAGGTTGGCGCCGTGCACGTGGCCGTTCGGACGGCCCGGGACGCGCGTCGCGCGCCAGGCGGCGAGCTGCGCGGACGTGAGGTCGCGCGGGTCGGGCCGGACCGTGCCGAGGACGACGTCCGCACCTGCGTCGGCCAGCTCGCGCTGCACGCGCAGCCAGTTCTCCGGGACCACGGAGTCGGCGTCGGTCGACGCGATCCACACCTCGGCCGGGTCGTCGTCCCCGAGCACGAGACCCGCGACGACGCCCGCCGCACGGGCCGCCCCCACCGCACGCGCCGCGAGCACCACCTCGAGGGCGTCGAACCGCCGGACGATCCCCGACGAGCCGTCGTGGCAGTCGTCGAGCGCGACGACGACGTCGACCGGTGCACCGGCCTGCGGCCGGGCGCGCTCGATCGAGGCGAGGCAGTGCGTGAGCAGCTCCTCCTCGTCGTGAGCGGGCACGACGACGACGATGCGGGCGATCGCCGGCCGATCACTCATGGCACCAGGCCCTCGCGCTGCGCGACCGAGCGCCCCTCGACGCCCCACACGTCGAGGGCGACGTCCGCGTCCCGGTAGGTCGAGACCCGGGTCAGGCCCAGCGTGCGGTCCAGCGTGCGGTGCACGTCGTCGCCGGTCTGCGCGTGCTCGTGGACCGGGTGCCGCCAGTGGCACGCGACGACGACCCCCTCAGGGCTCAGCGCGGCACGGAGCCGCCCCGCGAGCGTGACCAGCTCGGGCGCGGTCAGGTAGTAGGCGACCTCGGACAGCACGACGAGGTCGTACGGCCCGTCGGGCACGCCGTCGCGGACGTCGTGCCGGCGCGCCGTGACCCCGGGCCGGTCCACGAGCCGGTCGGCGGTGCGCCGGACCGCCGCCTCGGCGACGTCGGTCGCGAGCAGCTGGTCGCAGCGGACCGCGAGGTCGGCGGTGAGCAGCCCGATCGACGAGCCGACCTCGAGCGCCGACCCGAACCGCGGTGCGGGGAGCGCGGCGAGCGTCAGCGCGCGCTTGCGCTCCTCGTACCAGCGGGTCCCGAGCCGCCACGGGTCGTCGCGGCGCGCGTAGGCGGCGTCGAAGAAGTCGGCTCCGGGGCCGACGGGCGGCGCGTCGTCCACCACGAACACCTCGACGTCGCGGTCGGCGTGGCGCAGGAACGCCGGGTGCAGCGGCGCAGCGTCCTCGGGTGCCCCGGACCAGGCCTGGGTCTGCGTCGCGTGCCGGGCGACCGCCCGACGCTTGAGGACGACCGCGCGGTCGTCCAGGGGCAGCGCCCGCAGGCGGTCCCACGGGACGTCGGCGTGGTCGGGGTTCGCCCAGTGCCACATCCACAGCGGGTACTCCCACAGCTGCGCGCCGACCTCGGTCGCGAGCTCGGCGCAGATCTCGCCGACCACGCGGTGGTCGCGGTGGCCGTCGCCGCGCCACGTCGAGACCATGGTGGTGACCGGGTCGGCACCGAGCGCGTCGCGCAGCGCGGCGGCCACCTCGGCACGGTGCTCGCGGACCGCGCCGTCGGGGAAGCCGAGAAGGCGGACCCTCGAGCCCGGCGACAGGAGCGAGACCGCCTCCCTGACCTCCGCAGCGCGCAGCCGCACCAGGTCGGCGGGCGTCAGCGTCGGCGAACCCGGGTGGGAGCCCGCGCCGTCCGTCACGACGACCACGTCGGCGGGCCGGCCCGCGGCGGAGAGCTCGCGCAGCAGGCCACCGGCGCCGAGGGTCTCGTCGTCGGGGTGCGCCGCGACGACGACCGTCCGCCCGGTCGGACGCGCCAGGCCGGGGACCCGGCCGAGGCGGTCGTCGGCGTCCCAGACCTCGACCGGGGTCCCCGCAGCGCGGCCGTCGAAGCTCACCACGGCGCCGCACCGCGGGCGAGAACGGCGCCGAGCGACGCATCGTCGCGCTCGGCGTGCTGCTGACGGACGTACACCTCGAGGTCGGCCACCCGCTTGGCGTGCGCCGGCTCCTGGGTGAGCGGCCCCGGTCCGAGCGCGTGCCCCGCGATGCGCAGCGTGTCCTCGCAGGTCCGCGCCACGGTCGCGCGCACGCGCTTGGCCAGCACGCGGCCCGCCGCACGCGCGTCGCCGTCCTCGGGCTCGGTGCCGTTCCGGGTGACCGCCCCCGATGCGTCCACCCGGGCGGCGGCGTCCACCAGGCAGACGCGCGCCGCGGCGAGACGCTCGTCGACTGCCCCGAGGTGCATGGTCAGCAGTCGGTCGTCGGGCCGGCGAGCCGCCTCGGCGTGCACGCGCCGCGCGACTCCTACGGCGCCGCCGAACCAGCAGGCCGCCACACCGATCGCACCCCACCAGAAGCCCGGCCGCTCGAGGTACCAGTCGGCACCGGCGACGAAGGTCGCGCGGGCCTCGTCGAACCTGACCGGCGTGCTCGGGATCTCGACGAGCCCGCGGGCCGCCCACGGCTGGTCCACGGGACTCACCTCGGGGGCGTGCAGGTCGACCGCGAGCAGCACCCGGCGCCCGTCGTCGGCCAGCGCCGTCACCAGCGCGGAGTCGAGCACACCGGCGAGCGAGCACCAGGGCTTGATCCCGTCGAGGGTCCAGCCCGCCTCGGTCTCGTGCGCCGCGAGCGGAGCGCCGGGGCCTTCGGCCGCGTAGACGCCCCACATGCCGGTGCGCGGCACGGTCGCGCGGGCCTGGTCGAGCACCGCGAGGGCGTCCAGGTGCGGCTCCACCGCGCGGGCGACCGCGAGGTCACGCACGGCGAGTGAGGCGAGGAGCTCCCACAGCCGGGCGGTCTGCCCGCGGCCCGGGCGCAGCTCGCCGGGCCATCCGGTGATCTCCTGCAGCGCGTCGGCGACCGATGCCGGGCGCGACGGCATCTCGCCGCCGGGCTCGCCCAGGTTCACCGGCCTGTCGTCGTCCGTCATGCTCGTCCCCCTCCCGCCGCCCGGCCCCCACCGGGGCCGGGCCAGATCATCACCCCCCGACGCGCGGTCGGCCACCGGGAACGCCTCGCGTTGCGCGATCCGTGGGGCGGCGTAGCGTGACGATCCGGTCCTGACAGTGGCCCCCCACCGCCCCGCCCGTCCCGTCGACGTGACCGGCGCGCGGCCCCGCACCACACCACCACCCGAGGAGTGCCGCCATGAGCTCACCCATCCCCGACCCGGGCCAGGTGCCCGACGAGCCGAACTTCACCGACATCCCCGGCGACGGCCCGTCGTCCGTGGACGACCCGACGCCGCCCGACGTGCCCGAGCCGCCCGCCGGCCCGGACAGCGACGGCGGCGACGACGCCGGCCTCGAGGGATCCATCGAACCGCTGTAGCAGTGGGGGCACCTGCCCCACCAACCGAAGGAGAGCACCATGGGTCTGGACGACAAGATCAAGCACGGGGCCGAGGAGGCCAAGGGCAAGGTCAAGGAGGGCGTCGGCAACGCCACGAACAACGACGACCTCGCCGCCGAGGGCAAGGCCGACCAGGCGTCGGCCGACGTCAAGCAGGCCGGCGACAAGGCGGGCGACGCCGCCCACGACGTCAAGGACGCCTTCAAGCACTGACCTGCACGTCGTCCACCGGCCGGTCCCGTTCGGGGCCGGCCGGTGGCATGTCCGCTTCGTCCTGAGTGGCGGGAGTCGGCTGGGGGGCCTAGCGTCCGCAGTGCCGGCCCGTCCGTGGCCAGGCACCGTCGCCAGGGGCAGGAAACGCCGCCCAGCGCCGCCCCGCGTGATGCTCCGCGCTCGCGCCGATCCAGCACTCGCGCCGTCCGTGTGCTCTGGCGTCCGTGCTGCCGCTCCCCCTCACGACGGAAGGCTCCATCATGACCGACTTCGACACCCGCGAAGCGCCCTCGCTGCAGGACACGTTCCCGCCGCGCGACCAGCCCGCGTCCGGTGGCTCGGACGACTCCTCGGACTCGTCCGCGTCCGACAAGCTCAAGGGCGCGGCCTCCACCGCGAGCGACGCCGGCGCCTCGGTGCTCGGCGAGGCCCGTTCGGGCGCGGCCGACGTCACGCAGGAGGCGCAGCGCCAGGCTCGCGACCTGTGGGACCAGACCCGCAGCGAGCTGGCCGACCAGACCGGCGACCAGCAACGACGCCTGGCTTCCGGGGTGCGCTCCTTCGCCAGCCAGCTCGACGAGATGGCGTCCGGCCCGGAGCAGCAGGGCGTCGCGACCGACCTCGCCCGGCAGCTCGGGGGACGCGCCGACACCCTGGGCCGCTGGCTCGAGGACCACGGTCCCGACGAGGTGCTCGAGGAGGTCCGCTCGTTCGCCCGCCGCCGCCCGGGCACGTTCCTGCTGGTCGCAGCGGGCGCGGGCCTGCTCGTCGGGCGCCTGACGCGGGCACTGAAGGACGCACCGTCCGAGGAGCCGACCACAGCGACCACGACGCAGCCGACCTCGCAGCCGACCTCGAACGGGTACCAGCCGTGAGCGACGGCTTCCACGCCGAGGCCCCGCCGCGCGCGTCGGTGGGCGACCTGCTGGGCGACGTGACCCGCGACCTGTCGACCCTGCTGCGCCAGGAGGTCGAGCTGGCCAAGGCGGAGGTCAAGCAGTCCGCGCAGCAGGCCGCCAAGGGTGGATCGATGTTCGCCGGCGCCGGCGTGGCCGGGCACATGGTGCTGCTGTTCCTCAGCGTCGCCCTGTGGTGGGCGCTCGGCGACGCGATGGGCAGGTCCTGGTCCGCGGTCGTCGTCGCGGTCGTCTGGGCACTCGTCGGGGCCGTGCTGTTCGTCCGCGGCCGGACCGAGGCTCGCCGCGTCAAGGGACTGCCGCGCACCGCGGAGTCCGTCAAGAAGATCCCGAACGCCCTGCAGGGGCACGAGGAGAAGAACTGATGAGCACCGACCCCGACCAGATCCGCGCCGACATCGAGCGCACCCGCGTCGAGCTCAGCTCCGACGTCGACGCGCTGTCCGACAAGGTCAGCCCCAGCCAGGCGGCCCACCGTCAGGCGGACCGCCTCAGGTCCGCCGCCTCCGGCGTCAAGGACCGTGTCCTGGGCTCCGTGCACGACGGCTCCGACGCCGCCGGCTCGGCCGCCTCGTCGCTCGGTGACCGGACGACTGCCCTGCCGGGCGCCGCCCGGGAGCGCACCGCCGGCAACCCGCTCGCTGCGGGCCTGGTGGCCTTCGGCGCCGGTTTGCTCGTCGCCTCGCTGCTGCCCTCGACGAGGCGCGAGCAGCAGCTCGCCACGAGCGTGAAGGACCAGTCCACGCCGTTCGTCGAGGACGTCAAGGGCGCAGCGCAGGACGTCGCGGCCAACCTCAAGGCACCCGCGCAGGACGCCGCGTCGGCCGTGAAGGACTCGGCGACCGAGGCCGTCGCTCACGTGCAGGACGAGGGCCGCTCCGCGGTCCAGGACGTCACGTCGCAGGCCAAGGACCCGTCCGGCCCGCAGCCGGGCGGTGCGCCCGACGACGGTGCCGTGCCCGACGACGGCGGCGGCGCGCACGTCGCGCGCGACCTGCCGTAGCCGAGACCGGGGCGGGCACGGCACCGTGCCCGCCCCGCAGCTCGCCCCGACGCACTCCGAAGGACGCTCCGATGACCCAGGACACCAGCACCGCGAAGGCCGACGCACCCGACCCGGAGGACCCCCGCAAGCCGGACTCGCCCGGCGACCTCGAGAAGCGGTCGTGGCTGTACGTGGTGCGCAAGACGCTGCGGGAGTTCAGCAAGGACCAGTGCACCGACCTGGCCGCCGCCCTCACCTACTACGCGGTGCTCGCGGTCGCGCCGGCGCTGCTGGCCGTCGTCTCGATCTTCGGCCTGGTCGGCGACCCGCAGGCGATGGTCGACAACGTCACCACGATCATCGGGGACGTCGGGGGGCAGTCCGCGGTCGAGAACGTCGAGCCGGTCCTGGAGAACCTCACGCAGGCGCCCTCGGCCGGGATAGCCCTCGTCGTCGGCCTCGTCCTTGCCCTGTGGTCCGCCTCGGGGTACGTCGCGGCGTTCAGCCGGGGCATGAACCGGGTCTACGAGGTCGACGAGGGCCGCCCGATCTGGAAGCTGCGTCCCGCGATCCTGCTGGTCACCCTCGTGCTCGTCGTCATCGCGGTCCTGATCCTCGCGATGGTCGTCCTCTCGGGCGGTGTCGCGACCTCGGTCGGTCAGACGATCGGGCTCAGCGACGTGGTCGTCACGGTCTGGAACATCGCCAAGTGGCCCGTCATCGTGGTCCTCGTCATCGCTGCGGTCGCGATCCTCTACCACTCGACCCCGAACGTGAAGCAGCCGAAGTTCCGCTGGGTCAGCCTCGGCGCCGTCGTCGCGATCCTCGTCTGGGTGCTCGCGTCGGCAGCCTTCGCCCTCTACGTCGCGAACTTCTCGAGCTACGACAAGACCTACGGCTCGCTGGCCGGCGTCATCGTGCTGCTGCTGTGGCTCTGGCTCACCAACCTGGCCCTGCTGTTCGGCGCCGAGCTCGACGCGGAGGTGGAGCGTGGGCGCGAGCTGCAGGGGGGCATCGCGGCCGAGGAGACGATCCAGCTCCCGCCGCGTGACACGCGCGCGAGCGAGAAGAAGCAGGCCAAGCTCGACGAGGACGTCGAGCGCGGTCGCTCGCTGCGGGAGCAGGCGTCCGAGGAGTGACCCCGCTAGGCGCGTCGCGGGCCGGGGACGCCGAGCCTGGCCAGGGCGCTGGACGCGGGCTCGCCGGCCGCGACGGCCTCGACCAGGGTCGTCGCGACCGTCACCGCGTCCCGTGCGGACGCGTCGACGCACCGGGAGAGCAGCACCGCCGCCTCGTCGGGACCCACGTCGCGGGCGGCGACGACGATCCCGACGGCCTGCTCGAGCGTCGCGGTGCGGACTGCGGCGGCGCCGATCGCGGCATTCGCCACCTCGGCCGCCGCACCCCGCCACTCCTCGGTCATGTCGACCAGGTAGCCCTGCGCACGCGGAGCGGGGTCCGTGACGACCAGGATGCAGGTGCGGTCCCGCCGCCTCGCGTCGCGCAGGCGGTAGGTCACGGGGCCCGTCCCGGCCCCGCTCGTCAGCGCGTCGCGCACCGCGTCCCGGTCGGCGTCGTCGACGTGCGCGAGCCACAGGGACAGCGTCGGCCGCACCTGGCCGGGCGCGAAGCCGTGGATCTCGAACATGCCGTCGGTCCAGCGCCACGGGGTCGTGGCGAACCCGTCGGCGGGGGCCGCGAAGGCCCCCACGCGTGGGTTCGTACGCGCGGCAGGGCGTGGGTGATCCGTGGACTGAGCAGGCGTCGCCGGCACGTCGACCTCCGAGATGGCAACCGGGTGGCGGAGCCGCGTCCTGACTCGATGCCAGCCTACCCGCGCAGACGCAGGCCCAGCGCGCGTCGGGCGCGGCCGGTGCGCGGAGCGCGTTACCGTTCTCCCTGGTCAGGGAGCGGCCGAGTCCTTCGGACACGAGGCGGAGCTGCGCCATGACGCTCGATCAGGCACCCGAGGCGGTGGTGACGCTGTCCACCGACGACGACACCCTGACCACCTACCTGAACTCGGTGCACCCCGACGACCGGGCCGCGGTGGCCACGGCGGTCTCGACCGCCCGCCCCGGGCCGTTCGCCTCCGCGCACCGCGTCGTCTCCGACACCGGCACGGGCCGCGTGCTGTGGGTCGGCAGCGCCCATCGGGACGGCCTCGGAACGAGGATCGAGGGGCGGATCCTCGACATCACGCGTGAGCACGCCACGGTGATCCGGTCGTTCGTCGACGAGGCGATCGTCGCGTCCGACGCCCACCGCGCGAGCATCGAGCGGGCCAAGGGCATCATCATGGCCGAGCACCGGGCCAGCGAGGTCGACGCCTTCACGGCACTGCGGCGACGCTCGAACGAGGCGAACGTCAAGCTGCGGCTCCTGGCGGAGCTGATCGTCCGTGAACGGAGCTCACGGGGCCTCGTGATCTTCCCCCGCGCTCGTCGCTGACGCCGCGCCCTTCGCACGCGGCGGGCCTACAGTGAGTGACCGCGGCCAGCGCCCCCGGGTGCTGGCCGAGCGGCCGCCGCACGCGGCCCCGTCGATCGTCGATGAGCCGCGGCGTCGAACCAGGAAGGCACGTGCCCATGGACGTCACGCTCGAACGCGCCGAGGCGATCACCGAGCTCCAGTCGATCCTCCTGTCCACCTCCGACATCGACGACCTCGTCCAGGCCGTCGCGGATGCCGCCGCCGCGCGCCTCGCGCCGCCCGCCGAGGTCACGGTCACCCTGCGGCGCCACGGCCGGCTCGGCGTGGTCGCCAGCAGCGGTGACCGGGCGCGGCGGTGCGACGAGGTCGAGTACGCCGCCGACGACGGTCCGTGCGTCGAGGCCGTCGACAGCCTGACCCTGGTGCTCTCCGCCGACCTCACCACCGAGACGCGCTGGCCGGCGTGGACGCAGGCAGCTCGCGAGGCGGGCTTCCGGTCCGCCGCGGCGTTCCCGGCCGAGGTCGAGCCCGGGGTGTCGGTGGCCGTCAACCTCTACAGCGAGGACCCCGAGGGCTCGATCGAGGCCTCGACCGAGCGCGGGACGATGTACGCCGGCGAGGTCGCGCGCGCCGTCCAGCTCTCCTTGCGCGTGGCGCGCGAGGCGGAGACCTCGCAGGACCTGCGCGCAGCACTCGCGTCCCGCTCGGTGATCGACCAGGCCGTCGGCGTGATCATGGCGCAGAACCGGTGCTCGTCGGACGACGCCTTCGCCATGCTGCGCAGCGCGTCGCAGCACCGCAACGTCAAGCTGCGCGACGTGGCCACCTCGATCATCGAGAACCTCACCGGCCAGGCCCCCACGCCGTCCCGGTCCTTCGTCGAACGGTCGTCGTGAGCGTCGTCGAGAGGCGCATGGCCTGCAGCGCGGACGCCGTGCTCCGTGTCCTCCGCGACGGCTGGCTGTACCCGACGTGGGTCGTCGGGGCGAGCCGTGTCCGGGCCGTGTCCGACGACTGGCCCGAGCCCGGGTCGCGGATCTCGCACTCGGTCGGGTTGTGGCCCTTCACCATCGACGACGACTCCGTGTCGCTCGCCTGGTTCCCCGAGCACGGCATCGAGCTGCAGGCGCGCGGCTGGCCGGCGGGCGAGGCCCGCGTGCGGGTCTCGGTCGTCGCCGACGGCCCCGGGTGCGTGGTCCGGATCACCGAGGACGCGGTCCGCGGGCCCGGCACCTGGGTCCCGCGTCCGATCCGGTCCGCCGCCCTGCACGTGCGCAACGTCGAGTCCCTGCGCCGGCTGGAGTGGCTCGCGGCGCGGCGGGAGCCATGACCCGGCTCGGAGCCCGTCTCGACCGGTGGACGCCGGCGCTGGGGCCTTGCTCGACGTGGCGCGGGTGCCACCGTGCACGCCGTGAACTCTGCCCCATCACCGCGATCTCGGACCTGTCGGCCCCGCGGGCGTAGACAGATCTCGCGACGGTGGTCGGCGTCGACACGCCCGTGCCGGCCGCCTGGTCCGCGCGGTAGCCGCCGGGATCCGGGCGGAGGAAGAGACCCCCTTCCTGCACGCGTCGGCCGCGAACACCTCGACGATCAGGCTCTACCGGGGGGCTCGGATTCGAGCTGCGCCGGTCGGTCGAGCTCGTCGCGCAGCGCTCGCCCGCCTGACCTACAGCTGACGCGACTGCCGCACGGCCTTCTTGATCAGGACGACCGGGAGCAGCAGGGTCCCGAGCATCGTGACGATCCAGACGACGACCGCGCCGAGGACCCAGGCCTGCACGCCGTCGATCGTGAGGCCGTCGCTCACGAGCGTCGCGATCCACAGCCCGACGAACGTCGAGATGAGCCCGACGCCGCCCGTCAGCGCCATCGCATAGCGCCTCGTCATGACCATGATCCACGGCGACAGGATGCTCTGCAGTGCCGCGAACACGACGACGGCGACGATGAAACCCGACGTGGACACGTCGAACCCGTCGACCACGAGCGAGGCGACCCAGAGACCGATCGCCGCGGAGGCCAGGAAGATGCCTGCCCGGATGAGGATGTTGATCATGTCGAACCGTTCTTCTGGGAGCCGCGACGTGCCCTCACCCTAGGGACCCACGGGCAACGGGACGACGGAGCGGCGGGCGTGTCGCTGCTCCGCTCATGGGTCTGCTTGAGCGGCCCCATCTGCGGAGTCATGGGGCGCCTCCCCTTCGGACCGGAGCGTCCACAGGCTCTCGGGGTCGTGTCAGTGGGTGGTCGTACAGTTGTTCGAGTCAGGTTCGGACGACGAGGGAGGCGCGATGACACTGCCCGGTGGATTCGTGCAGTCCAGCCGCAGTGCAGCGGCGGGCTCGCCGCTGCCTGCGGTGACCCCTGACCCTCTTGTCGTGGCCGCTGGATCCGATGCTGTCGCCTCCGAGCACGGGGTGCCGACCTTTCCCGTCCAGGCGACCCTGACGCAGGTGTCTGGTCTCCTGGAGTCGCTGGACCTGTCCTCGCTCAGTGCCGCTGAGCTGGTGGAGGTCGTCACTGGCTGGCAGCAGGCGGCGTCGATGGTGGCCGCGCACCAGGCCGCGGCGATCTCGGAGGTGATGGCGCGTCGGACCCCGATGGGTGACTTCGTCACCGATGAGCTGGCGTGCGCGATGGTGACCACGACCGCGTCGGTCGAGGTCCTGGTCGGCCGCGCCGCCGGGATCCACGCCCACCCGTCCCTGGGCGATGCGCTGCTCGCGGGGTTCATCGATGTCCGCAAAGTCGACGTCATCCTCGACGGCACCCTGGCCCTGGGGTTGGGTGACGCCCGCGACCGGTTGGTCGCCGAAGCAACCGAGGTCGCGCGGGGGCTGACCCCGACCCAGCTGGTGAGGTGGTTGCGGCGCCACGTGCTGATGATCGATCCGCGCGTCGCCGAGAAGCGACGCAAGGCCGCCCGCGAGGACCGCGGTGTCGAGCTGGCGTGGGCGAACGACTCGATGGCGAGGTTGATCGCGTTCCTGCCTGCCGAGGACGCCGTCGCCGCGTTCACCGTCATCGACGCCCTGGCCGGCACCAGTGACGACACCTGCGCGGGACGCACGATCCACCAGCGCCGCGCTGACGCGTTCGCCGACATCTTCGGGTCAATCATCGACACCCAGCACACCCCCGGCGGAGACCCGGTCCCGCAACGCCACGGACAGCGGGCAGCGCTGCACGTCACCGCCGCCGCGACCACCCTGCTCGGCCTCGACGAGCTGCCCGGTGAGCTGGCCGGATACGGGCCCATCCCGGCCTCGGTCGTGCGGGTCCTGGCGCAGGACGCGACCTGGCGGCGGATCTTCACCGACCCCGCCACCGGCACCTTCCTCGGCTGCGGCAGCCGCACCTACCGCCCCGGAGCCGACCTGACCCGCACCGTCCAGACCCGCGACGTGACCTGCACCTACCCCGGCTGCCGCCAACCCGCGATGCGCACCGAGCTCGACCACGTCATCCCCTACGACCCGACCCGGGCCGGCGAGCAGCAAACCACCGAGGCGAACCTGCACGCGTTGTGCAAGAGACACCACCAGGCCAAGACCAAGAAGATCTGGAACGTGAAACGGGACAGGGCCACCGGCAACACGGTCTGGACCAGCCCCCTCGGGATCACGTACTACCGCTCACCCATCCCGGTCCACATCAGCCCCAAACTCCTCGACCCCACCAAGCACCGCAAACCACCACCGACCTACGACGGCGACCCACCCTTCTGAGGAGCGGGCGGAAGCCGCGCCCTTTCGTCCACCGTACGAAGACTCACCGCACGGAGACTCACCGCCCGGAGACTCACCGCACGGCGTACCGTCGCGCCATGAGCATCGACCCCAGCGCCCCTCCGAGCGGCACCGGCTGCCTCGAGTGCGAGAAGGACGGCGGATGGTGGTTCCACCTGCGGCGCTGCGGCGAGTGCGGCCACGTCGGCTGCTGCGACTCGAGCCCGTCGCAGCACGCGACCGCGCACTGGCGCGAGACGGGCCACGCGCTCATGCGGTCGTTCGAGCCGGGCGAGGACTGGTGGTGGGACTTCGACGCCTCCGCCTCCGCCACAGGACCGGAGCTCGCCGAGCCGCAGCACCGGCCACTCGACCAGTCCGCGCCGGGGCCGGTCGATCGGGTCCCCGACAACTGGCAGAGCCTGCTGCACTGAGACCGCCACGACCGACCCCGTCTGCTTCGAGCGACGCCGGCGGCCGGCTCGCCCGCTCGTCGGCGGGGATCATGACGCGTGGTCACCGCCACAGGTGAGGGCCGTCACGGCACGCCGAGCGGCGGTCCGGGCATGGGACCATGGGTGGTTGCCGCGTGATCCCGCGGCCCCGGCTATCGCGCTCCTCGGCTCGTCGGCCACCCCCGGACGACCTCAGTAGGCGGAACCATGACTGCACCCACCCTCACCGATCCCGCGATCGACGGCGTCAGCGACGACGAGCTCGCGGTCTTCCTGCGGGTCTGCGCGACGATCAGCACCCTCCCGTCCGACCACCCGCAGCTCGCGGTCGCCCGTCGGGCGACGAGTGCGCTGTTCAAGGCCGCCAAGAAGCAGCGCCGCGCCGAGAAGCGCGACGCGATCAGCACCGCCGACGCCGCCGTCGTCGCGGCGACCGCGACCGGCAGCCCGGGCCGCATCGACGACGAGACGCGGGGCATCCCGTTGGTCTCGAGCGCCCGCGGCGCGACGGCCGGCACCCTCCTGCGCGCACGCCCGTGCTACATCTGCAAGGAGGCCTACACCCAGGTCGACGCCTTCTACCACCAGCTGTGCCCCACCTGCGCGGAGCTCAACCACGCCAAGCGCGACGCCCGCACGGACCTGACGGGTCGCAGCGCGCTGCTCACGGGCGGCCGGGCGAAGATCGGCATGTACATCGCCCTGCGGCTGCTGCGTGACGGCGCCCGGACGACGATCACCACGCGGTTCCCGCGCGACGCGGCGCGCAGGTTCGCGGCGATGGACGACAGCGCCGACTGGCTCGACCGCCTGACCATCGTCGGGATCGACCTGCGCGACCCCGCCCAGGTCGTCGCCCTCGCCGACGACGTGGCCGCCCGCGGCCCGCTCGACATCCTCATCAACAACGCCGCGCAGACGGTGCGCCGCTCCCCCGGCTCCTACAGCCGGCTGGTCGACGCCGAGCTCGAGCCCCTGCCCGACGGCCCGCTGCCCGAGCTCGTCACGTTCGGCCGCACGAGCGCCGCGCACCCGCAGCAGCTCGCCGGTGCGGTCACCGAGCTGACCAGCCCGCTGCTGCCGCTGGCTCGCCAGGCGGGCGTCGCGGAGCTCGCGCTCACGGCCGAGGCGGCTTCGCTCGAGCGCCTGCTCGCCGGTACCGGCATCGACGCCGGGGGGCTCGTGCCCGACGAGGTCGACACGAACAGCTGGGTCGCGACGGTCGACCAGGTGGACCCGATGGAGCTTCTCGAGGTCCAGCTGTGCAACCAGACCGCTCCCTTCATCCTCGTGAGCCGGCTGCGTCCCGTCATGCGCCAGAGCGGGGACAAGCACTCCTACGTCGTCAACGTCTCCGCCATGGAGGGCGTGTTCTCGCGCGGGTACAAGGGCCCCGGCCACCCGCACACGAACATGTCGAAGGCCGCCCTCAACATGCTCACCCGCACGAGCGCCACGGAGCTGGCCGAGGACAACATCCTCATGACGAGCGTCGACACCGGCTGGATCACCGACGAGCGCCCGCACACGACCAAGGTGCGGCTCGCCGAGGAGGGCTTCCACGCTCCCCTGGACCTGGTCGACGGCGCCGCCCGCGTGTACGACCCGATCGTGCGCGGCGAGGCCGGCGAGCCCCTGTTCGGCTGCTTCCTCAAGGACTACGTCCGCTCCGGTTGGTGAGGCCCGCGGGCGGTCCGTCGCATTCGCCCGAGACCGGCCACCCGTTCGGCCCAACGGTCAGGCGAACGTCACCCGGTGGAGGTTCCGGCGGGACCGCCGAACGCCGTAGCGTCGGTGTCCAGCAGCGCCGAGCTGCAGGTGAGGACCGAGGAGACGGACGTGAGTGCAGCGGGGAGGGACCCGCAGTGGCGTGAGGCGGAGCGCTTCGCCGAGCGGCACGCCCGCATGGTCCTGGCCCTCGTCGACGTCCGGGTGACGCCCGACGACGGCAGCACGGTGGACCTCCTGGGCGACGACTTCGCCGCCATGGTCGACCGCAGCCGCGCACCGGTCGACACGACCCCGCTGGAGCGCCTGCGCATCTCCGCGGGCGCCCGCACCGCCGCCTTCTACTCCCGCTCCGGGTACGCCAAGACGGCGCTGCTGTGGGCCGACCGGCACGCGGTCGCGCTGTTCGCCTACACCGACGACGGCTACGCCGCGCCGGTCAACCAGGCGGCACGCGACCTGATGGAGCGCGCGCACGCGGACAGCGAGCGCAAGGTGCTCACCGAGATCGCCCAGGTCTCGCGCCACGCGAACGAGCTGCGGGCGCAGCTCGAGGCGCGCGAGCGGGAGGCCTACCTCGCGGTGCTCCGCGAGAACGAGAAGGCCCGGGCCGCGGAGGCGGCGCGCCGGGTCGCGCGCGAGCGGTCGGAGTCGGTCCTCGGCCGGACCGTCGCGCTGCTCCTGCAGGTCCAGCTCGACTCGCGCGCGCTGAACGGGACCGTCAAGACGCTCGCGGAGTCGTCGGTGGCCGACGCCGTCGCCGACGCGGCCGGTCGCCTGACGATGTTCGAGCGGCCCGCGGCACTGGCCCGTGTGCGGCAGGAGTTCCTCGAGGTAGCCGCCATGTTGGACGTCATCACGCCGCCGTCCGGTCGGCACGCGTCGAGCTACCGCGCCGCACGTCGTGCGGTGGACGACGGGCTCGACGCGCTCGACGAGGCCGGCGGTGAGCACGTCTCTGGGCACGTCGCCCCCGACGTCGTGGCCCGCGAGCTGCGCCGCGCGGCACGCTCCTGGCAGATCGTGGTCGCCGAGGTGGTACGGGCGGCCCCGCCGCTGACGCCGACGGTGCCCACGCAACGTGTGCCGCAGCACCGCGCGGAGACGCTCACGTTCTGAGCCGGGTGCGCCGGTCCTACCGCGCGCGCTCCGCGAGCCCGCGGACGTAGGCGGCCTGCCCCACGTGCTGCAGGTCGTCGGCGAGGATGCTCACCAGCCGGGCACCGAGCGTGACCGGCGGGTCCCAGTGGGTGTCGACCACACGGTCAAGGTCGTCGGCGGTGAGCGTCGCGAGGTACGCGCCCGTCGCGGCCGTCACGGCGTCGAGATACCCCAGCAGCAGGTCGGACGGCACCCGGACGGCGGCGACGTCGTCCGCGTCCTGGCCGTAACCGCTGGCGGACTCGTCGAACGGGAGGTCGAACCGGCCGGCCCAGCCGTCCGCGGTCCAGACCTCCTCGGTCCCGATGAGCGGCGCCAGCTGCGCGTCCTGGACGCGGGCGATGTGCCACGTCAGCCACGCGATGGTGTTGGCCCGAGGATCGGCCCGCCAGGTCAGCGTCGCGTCGTCGAGCCCCTCGACGACGCGTCGGACGGTCGGGCCGATGCGGTCGAACGACTCCACGAGGAGATCGCGGACGTCCATGGATCAGCCCTCCCCACGAGGCGCGGAGCGGATGAGCCGCGTGCTCGTCGCGAGCACCAGGCCGTCCTCCAGCAGCGCCGCTCGGGTGTCCGGCCGCACCCACGACGGCCCCTCCTCAGCGGCCCAGCGTCGCCACGTCGCGCCGGCGAACGAGCCGACGTAGGCGCCCCCGGCGCCGGCCGGGATCGCGAGGAGGACCGACGGCACCGACCGGTGCTCGGCCAGCGCCAGGCCCGCTCCCCCGACCGCGCCGGCGACGATCCGGGCGAGCAGCACCGGTCGGTCCAGCCGGCTGGGCGTCGTCGGGAGCTTGTCGCCGACGAGCTCGCCGAGGACGGCGAGCCGGCCGACGGTCCGGAGCGCGACGGCGGCGAACCCGTGCCGGTCCCGGGTGGCCACGGCGACGGGCACGGTGATCGCGACCGACGAGCGGCCGCCCGCCGCGAGACCGAGGGCGAACGAGCGAGTGAGAGATCCCATAGGGCGTGTGTACCTCCTGCGGGCGCGCCCGGCACCTCGGGGCCGGTCAGCCGATGCGGGCGAGCCGGAACATGTCGTCGTCGGGCAGGAAGTCCACGACGGCGCCGACCTCGACGTTCACCAGCTCCGCGAAGCCGCCGTACACGCTGAGGAACGCGGTGTCCGAGGCGTCGCGCCCGGTCGAGATCCGCACGAGCGTGCCCCGCGGCGCGAGGGTCGTCGCGTCGACCACGTGCCAGGCACCCTCGACCCACGCCTCGGCGACCGCATGGAAGTCCATCGGGTCGAGGCCGGGCGCGTACACGGCCACGAGCCGCGCGGGCACGTCGAGCGCCCGGAGCAGCGCGACGACCAGGTGCGCGTAGTCCCGGCAGACGCCCTGCCGCGCGAGCAGCGTCCGCACCGCGCCGTCGGTGGGCAGCGACGACCCCGGGACGTAGGCGAGCCGGGTACCCACCCAGGAAGCCACGGCACCGAGCAGCTCGGACCCGGACAGCCCCGCGAACTCGGCGCGCGCGGTGGGGCTCAGCGAGTCGGACTCGCAGTACCGGCTCGGGCGCAGCAGGCGCAGCCGGTCGGCCTCGTCGTCGTCGTCGTCGGCCGGGTGGTGCCCGAGCACCCGCGCGTCGTACTGCACGAAGAGCCGCCCGGGCTGGGCGTCGACGACGTGCAGCCGGGCGCCATGGTCACCCGCGAGCTCGCGCGGCTGCACGGGGACGCCGTCGGAGGTGATGGACAGGGTCTCGGCGGCCCGCGGGTCGCTGACCGCGATGGACAGGACGAGGGTGGCGGGGCTCGAGACGTCGAGCTCGAGGCGGGAGAAGACGTCGCGCTGCATGCGGGTGATTGTGCAGGTCGCGCGCGGCGGGCGCGCGCTGGACGGCTCAGGCCGGCGTGAGCGGCTCGGAGCCCTTCTCGGAGTCGAGGTGCTCGGACATCGCGTCGAGGAACTCCTTGAGCGCGGGGCGGGCGTCGTCGGGCACCGCGGCGGCGATCGCCGCCATCGCCTGGTGCATCCGGCCCAGCCGCGCGTGGACCTCGGCGTGCGCGTGCGGCGTGCTCGTGACGACCAGGGACCGCCGGTCCGCGGGGTTGGTCGAACGCACCAGGTGGCCCGAGGCCGTGAGCCGGTCCAGCAGCTTGGTGGTCGAGGCCGTCGAGATCGCGAGGTAGGCGGCGATGTCACGGGGGTGCGCGTGCCCGCCGCGGGACTCGGTCGCGATGACGTACTGCAGCGCCTGCATGTCGGTCACGTTCATGGCCATCCCGGCGCTGACGCGGCGACGCATCTCGGCATCCGCGCGGCGGAAGCGGCGCACGGACTCCAGCAGCTCGGCGATCGACGGATCGTCGGCGTACCAGAAGTGCGGCGCGTCGGTCATGGTTGGATACTAGCCACAGAAACTACTAGCCTGGCTAGCGATACCGACCAGCACGCGAGGAGACCACTCGATGCGGACACCCCCCGACGACCTCGTGGTCCTGCTCGACGAGGACGGCCGCCCCGCGGGCGTCGCCCCGCGCGCGACCGTCCACGGCGAGGCCACTCCCCTGCACCTGGCCTTCTCGTGCTACCTGTTCGACGCCGACGGCCGCGTGCTGGTGACCCGCCGCGCGCTGTCCAAGCGAACCTGGCCGGGCGTCTGGACGAACGCGTTCTGCGGCCACCCCCGCCCGGGCGAGACGATGCAGGACGCGATCCGCCGGCACGCCCGCCACGAGCTGGGCATCGCGGTGGACGCGCTCGAGGTGCTCCTGCCCGACTTCCGCTACACCGCCACGGACGCCGACGGCGTCGTGGAGAACGAGGTCTGCCCGGTCTGGTTCGCGACGACCACCGACGAGGTGACGCCGAACCCGGACGAGGCGATGGACCTCGCGTGGATCAGCACCGCGGACCTGGGCCGCGCCACCTCGGCGGCCCCGTGGGCCTTCAGCCCGTGGATGGTGTCCCAGGTCGCCCAGCTCGCCGACCTCGTCCCCGGGACCGGGACCGGGACCTCGGGTGCGCCCGACGACGTCGCCCTGGTCGGCTGACATGGACGAGTTCTTCGACACGGCCGACGAGCACGCACGGTCGCTCGGCGCCGAGTACACCGCCCTGTGGTCCGCGATGCGCGTCGCGAGCGTCGGCGGCCGGCGCGTCCGCCCGGGCCTCGTGACCAACGCCTACCGCGCTTTCGGCGGCACGGACGACGACCTCGCGACCCGCGCCGGCGACGCGATCGAGCTGCTCCACACGGCGTTCGTCATCCACGACGACGTCATCGACCACGACCTGCGCCGCCGCGGCCGGCCGAACGTCAACGGCGAGTTCCTCGCCCGCGCCCAGACCGCCGGCGCCGCGCCCGAGGCGGCCGTCGGGTACGGCCAGGCCGCGGGCATCCTCGCGGGCGACCTCGCGCTCGTCGGCGCCTTCACGGCACTCGCGACGATCCCGACCGACGACTCCACGCGCGGGCGCCTCATGTCACTCGTGCACGACGCGGTGCGGGTGACCGCCGCGGGCGAGCTCGAGGACGTCCACCTCGGCCTCGGCACGCGGACGGCGACCATCGCCGAGGCCGTCGCGGTGGCCGAGCACAAGACCGCCGCCTACTCGTTCGCACTCCCGCTGCAGGCCGGCGCGCTGCTGGCCGGCGCGAGCGACGACGAGCTCGCGCGGCTGGCGGACCTGGGCCGCCAGCTCGGCATCGCCTTCCAGCTGTGCGACGACCTGCTCGGAGTCTTCGGCGACGAGTCCGTGACGGGCAAGAGCACGATGTCCGACCTGCGCGAGGGCAAGATGACCGCGCTGGTCGCCTACGCGGCGCAGACGCCCGCGTGGCCGTCGATCGAGCCGCACCTGGGCGACGTCTCGCTGACGCCCGCGGGCGCCGCCACGCTCCGTGCCCGGCTCGAGGCCTGCGGGGCGCGGACCTACGTCGAGGGACTCGTCGACGAGCACCTCCGCGCGGCGCGGGACCTGGCGCATACGGTGGGTCTCGAGGCGGTCGTCGACCGCGTCACCGCGCTGGCGGCGAGCGACCCGGGGAGGGCGGCATGAGGACGGGCACACGGCACGACGCGCCGAGCCTCTACGACTCGGCCGCCGACCACGCCACGGCCCAGATCGTCGAGGACTACTCGACGTCGTTCAGCCGGGCGTGCCGCCTGCTCGCCGAGCCCGTGCGGACCCACGTGCGCAGCATCTACGGCCTGGTGCGCCTGGCCGACGAGATCGTCGACGCCGAGAGCCTCGACCTCACGCCCGCCGAGCGCGCGACGCAGCTGAGCGACCTCGAGGCGGAGACTGCGCACGCCATGGCCCGCGGGTTCTCGACGAACCTCGTCGTGCACTCCTTCGCGCGCACCACCCGGGCGTGCGGCATCGACGCGACCCTCGTCACGCCGTTCTTCGCCTCGATGCGCACGGACCTGGAGCGCTCGGAGCACGACGCGGGCTCGCTCGACACGTACGTCTACGGCTCGGCCGAGGTCGTCGGGCTCATGTGCCTGCGCGCGTTCCTCGCCGATGAGGACCCGGCGACGCGCGACGCCCGCTACACCGAGCTCCTGCCCGGGGCCCGGCGCCTCGGAGCCGCGTTCCAGAAGGTCAACTTCCTGCGGGACATCGCGGCGGACCACGACACGCTGGGGCGGACGTACTTCCCCGGTGTCGTCCCCGCCGAGCTCACCGAGGCGCAGCGCGACGTGCTGCTCGACGACATCGACGCCGACCTCGCCGCCGCCGCCCTGGCGATCGCCGAGCTGCCCGCCTCCTCGCGACGCGCCGTGCGGTGCGCGCACGACCTGTTCGCCGCGCTCAGCCACCGGCTGCGCGCCACCCCCGCGGCGGAGATCGGCACCCGCCGGATCCGCGTGAGCACGCCGGCCAAGGCGCGGATCGTGCTGCGCGCGATGCTGACGGGCGCGCGGTGAGCGTTCCCGCGCGTCGGGCGGTCGTCATCGGGGCGGGGATCGCCGGCCTCGCGACCGCGGCGTTGCTCGCGCGCGACGGGTACGACGTCGAGGTCCTCGAGCAGCGCGACGAGGTCGGTGGCCGCGCCGGGACGTGGCGCGCGGACGGCTTCACCTTCGACACCGGCCCGTCCTGGTACCTCATGCCCGAGGTCTTCGACCACTTCTTCGCGCTGTTCGGCACCTCGGCGCAGGCGGAGCTCGACCTCGTCACGCTGGATCCCGCCTACCGGGTGTTCTTCGACGACGAGGCTCCGCTCGACCTGACCACGGGGCGCGCGCCCGAGCAGTTCGAGGCGATCGAGCCCGGCGCCGGCGCTCGCCTCGAGGAGTACCTGGAGTCTGCCCGCGAGGCGTACGACCTCTCGCTCGAGGAGTTCCTCTACACGACCTTCTCGTCGCCGACCCGGCTCGCCACCGGCTCGGTGGTCCGTCGCGCCCCGCGCCTCGCCCGGCTGCTGACGACGTCGCTCGAGAAGCACGTCGCGCGCCGGTTCACGGACCGGCGGCTGCGCCAGGTCCTGGGCTACCCCGCCGTGTTCCTGGGCACGTCCCCCGAGCGCGCGCCGAGCCTCTACCACCTGATGAGCCACTGCGACCTGACCGACGGCGTGCGCTACCCCCTCCGCGGGTTCGGCACCCTCATCGACGCGATCCGCCGCGTAGCCGAGGGCGCCGGGGTCCGCATCCGCACAGGCGTGCGCGTGACCGGCCTCGAGGTCGACGACGCGCGCGCGGTCCGCGGGGTCACGTGCGCGGACGGCGCCGGCGTCGCGAGCACGGTCGCGGCGGACGTCGTCGTCGGCGCGGGCGACCTGCACGACCTCGAGACGAACCTGCTGCCGACCCACCTGCAGACGTTCCCGGAGCGCTGGTGGCAGTCACGCGACCCCGGCCCGGGGGCGGTGCTCGTGTACCTGGGGATCCGCGGACGGCTGCCGCAGCTTGCCCACCACTCGCTGTTCTTCTCCGCAGACTGGCACGCGAACTTCGACGCGGTCTTCGGTGCGGACCGGCACGTGCCGACCGATGCGTCGATGTACGTGTGCACGCCGTCGCGGACCGACCCGTCGGTGGCACCGGAGGGGATGGAGAACGTGTTCGTCCTGGTCCCGGTGCCCGCCGACGTCACGATCGGGGCCGGCGGCATCGACGGTGCCGGTGACGAGCTCGTCGAGCGGGCCGCCGACGCGGCGATCGCCCGCATCGCGGAGTGGGCCGGGGTCCCGGACCTCGCCGAACGGGTGGTCCTGCGGCGGACGGTCGGCCCGGCCGACTTCGCGCGCGAGTACTCGTCGTGGTCCGGTGGGGCGCTCGGGCCCGCGCACACGCTGCGCCAGTCGGCCATGCTCCGCGGCCGCAACGCGTCGACCAAGATCTCCGGGCTGCTCTACGCCGGCGGCTCCACGCTGCCCGGCATCGGGCTGCCGATGTGCCTGATCAGCGCCGAGAACGTCATCAAGCGTCTGCACGACGACCGGTCGTCGGGCCCGCTGCCCGAGCCGGCCCGCAGCGGTGCACGATGACGGGGGCCTACCTGGCCGCGGAGCTGGTCTCGCTCGCGTGCATCGTGGCGGTCGACGCGCGCTTCCGCCTGTTCTTCTGGGCCGACGCACGGCGCGCGACCGTGGTCCTGGTGAGCGGGATCGTGCTGTTCCTCGTCTGGGACGTCGTCGCGATCGCCGCGGGCTTCTACGGGCGCGGCGAGAGCGACGCGATGCTCGGCATCGAGGTGGCGCCCCACCTGCCCGTGGAGGAGCTGGTGTTCGTCACGTTCCTGTCCTACGTGACGATGGTCGTGCTCGCCCTGGTCCGGCGCGCGCTGCTCGCCCGGGAGGCCCGGTGACGTACCTCGGGCTCGGGCTGGTCTTCGTCGCGGCCTGCCTCGTCGTCGCGGTCGTGACGGGCGTCCGGCGGCGCGAGCCGCACTTCGCCGCGTCGGTCGCGATCACGGCCGCCGTGCTCGTCGCCCTGACGATCGTGTTCGACAGCCTCATGGTCGCCTCCGACCTGTTCCGCTACGACGCGGCCACCCTGGTCGGCGTCCGGATCTGGCTCACGCCCGTCGAGGACCTCGCGTGGCCGGTCGCCGCCGCGCTGCTGCTCCCGTCGGTCTGGGTGCTGCTGGGCCCGGCGCGACGCCCGGCCGACGAGGCGCGGGAGGTCGACCGTGTCGGTTGAGACCCATCCCGTGCGGGCGGGGCTCGCGCAGGTCATCGGCTCGTCGCGGCCCCTGTCCTGGATCAACACGGCATACCCGTTCGCGGCCGCGTTCCTGCTCGCGGGCGGCGACGACGTCGTCGCGCTCGTCGTCGGCACGGTGTACTTCCTGATCCCGTACAACCTGCTGATGTACGGCATCAACGACGTCTTCGACTACGAGTCCGACCTGCGCAACCCGCGCAAGGGCGGCGTCGAGGGCGTCGTGCTCTCCGACCGGTGGCACCGCACCACGCTGTGGGCGGCGGCGCTCAGCAACGTCCCGTTCCTCGTGGCACTCGTGTGGCTCGGCGACGGCTGGTCCGACCTCGTCCTCGCCATCAGCGTGTTCGCCGTCGTCGCCTACTCCGCACCCGGGCTGCGCTTCAAGGAGCGCCCGGTCCTCGACTCGCTCACGTCCAGCACCCATTTCGTCAGCCCCGCGGTGTTCGGCGTGACGCTCGCGGGCGGGTCGTTCACCGGCCCGGTGCTGGCCGTGCTGGCCGCGTACTTCCTGTGGGGAGCCGCCTCCCAGGCGTTCGGCGCTGTGCAGGACATCACCGCCGACCGCGGCGCCGGGATCGGGTCGATCGCGACCGTCTTCGGTGCGCGCAGGACCGTCCGGCTCGCGATGGTGGGCTACGGCGCCGCCGCGGTGCTCATGCTGGGCGCCGGGTGGCCGGGGAACCTGGCGGCGCTCGTCCCGGTCGCCTACCTGGTCTCCGTCGCCCCGTTCCGCGACCTCACCGACGCGCGGTGCGAGGACGCGAACCGCGGCTGGCGCCGCTTCCTGTGGCTGAACCTCGTCATGGGTTTCCTGGTCACCCAGCTGCTGATCGTCATGGCACTCACGTCCTGACGTCCACCGACTGAGACTTTCCTCCCCACCCACGGGAATCCCGCGGGGAGGTTGTTATACCTCCGCCCAAGGTCACGAGCACCAGTGCCAAGCCCCGGCTCGCTGGTCAGCAACCCCCCTCACCGGGGTGCTCCGGGAGATGACCTGGCCCCGTGGACGTCACGGGGCAAGCGTGAGAGGAGAACGTCGTGCCACACCAGGTCATCGCCTTGTCGGGCAACCCGCGCGCCGGTTCGCGCACCGCGGGCGCCGCCACGCGCGTCGCGGAGCGGCTCGCGTCGGACCCTGCGGACGTCCGCACCGTCGACCTCGCGCAGCTGGCGAGCGAGGTCTTCGCGCCCGAGCGCGCGGCGGTCGACGAGGCGCTCGCCGCCGTGCAGGGCGCCCGGCTCGTCGTCGTCGCCACGCCCGTCTACAAGGCCTCCTACACGGGGCTGCTCAGTTCCTCGACCTGTACGGCCCGAACGGGCTCGCCGGCGTCGTCGCGGTGCCCCTCGTGGTGTCCGGCAACCCGGCGCACGCCCTGGCGGGCGAGGTGCACCTGCGCCCGCTACTCGTCGAGCTCGGCGCGATCGTGCCGGCCCGCTCGCTCACGGTCCTGGACTCCCAGCTGGCCGACCTGGACGACGCGGTGGACCGTTGGCTGGCGGGCGGTGCGGCCGATGCGCTCGCCACCGTCCTGGCCGTCGGGGCAAGCCGATGACCGCCGAAGCGTTGCGACCCCTGGAGCGCCTGTTGCACGAGCAGGACGAGGCGCAGCTGACGCCCGACGAGTACAAGGCCGTCTTCCGTCGCCACGCGGCGGGAGTCGCCGTCGTGGCGCTCCGCGACGGCGACCGTCCCGTGGGCTTCACGGCCACCTCGGTCATCTCGGTGTCGGCCGCTCCCCCGATCCTCGCGTTCTCCCTGGCGGCGACCTCGTCGTCGTGGCCGGCGATCTCCCGCGCCCAGACCCTCGCGATCAGCCTGCTGACCTCGAACCAGGGAGACATCTCGGCGCGGTTCGCGACGAGCGGGATTGACAGGTTCGCCGACGGAGGCTGGCGTGCCCTCGACACGGGCGAGCCCGTGATCGAGGACGCCGGCGCGTGGGTGCGCGGCCGCATCCTGCAGCGCGTGCCGGTGGGTGACAGCTACCTCGTGACGATCCGGGCGCTCGAGCACGGCACGAGCGAGTCCGCGGGTCCCCTCGTGTACCTCGACCGCCACTACCACCCGGTCGGGGACTACGAGATCTGATCGCTCCCCGTCCTGGCGCCGCGCCTGATACGTTCGCGCGGCGCCAGGACGACGACCGGAGCAGCCATGGGAACGAGCGAGCAGGTCCGCAGCGGCAGACGACTGCGGGCAGAACCCGACCACTTCGGCATCGTGCTGCTGATGCTGGTCGCCGCCTACGTGCTGTCCGTGCTCAGCAGCTCGAGCCTCGCCCGGGTCGTCGTCGGGGCGCTGTACGTGGGCGCCCTCGTGTACGCGGTGCGCGCGTCCGACCCCGGTCCGCGGCTCCGGCGGGTCCTGTGGGTCGTCGTCGTCGGCGGGGCCGTCGCCATCGTCGCCGCCGCGCTCCTGCTGCACCACGCCGACGCGTCCGGGGTGATCGACTGCGTTTTGGTGCTCGTCCTGCTGAGCGCCCTGATCTGCATGCTGGACCGGATCCTCACCTCGAGAGACGTGACGGCTCGGCTCATCGCCGGAGCCCTGTCGGCCTACCTCATGGTCGGGATGATCTTCGCCAGCATCTTCGGCGTCCTCGCGTGGGTGCAGGGCGACTTCTTCGCGAGCGGCCAGGACCCGGACGCCGCGTCGCTGCAGTACTTCTCGTTCGTCACGCTGACGACGCTCGGCTACGGGGACCTCACCGCGGTGAGCAACGCGGGGCGTGGCCTGGCCGCGCTCGAGGCGCTGATCGGCCAGGTCTTCCTGGCCACGCTCATCGCGCGGCTCGTCGGCTCGTTCCGCCGGCCGACTGCACCAGAGACTAGGCCGGTGCCCCCGGAGGAGTCGGACCGGACGTGATCCGCGGGCGGCCGACCGCCAGCAGCGTGAGGCCCTCGACCAGCACCTGCACGCCGAGCAGCACGCCGAGCACGGTGAGCGTCGCCTCGACCGGGAAGACCAGGATCCACGCGCCCAGCAGCACGGACAGCAGGCCGGTCAGGATGAACAGTCCCTTGCCGCGCTCCAACGACGCCGCCGCGACCATCCGCGTGACGCCTCCCGCGACGAAGACCGCCCCGATGAAGACCGTGATCCACAGCGCGCCGCGCACGGGGTGCTGCAGCACCAGGACGCCGAGGCCCGCGAGCGCGATGCCGCCGACCAGGGCCCACCAGAAGCCGCCCGCCCTGACCCGCGTGAACGACCAGACGGCCAGCACGATGCCGGCGACGACGGCGGTCCACCCGATCAGGAGGACGGACACCGCGGTCGCGATGATCGTGTCGCCGAGGATGATGAACCCGCCGATGACCATGAGGATGCCGAAGGCGATGTCCCAGCCGCTGCGGCGGCGCTCGATCGTGACGGTGACGTTGTCGCTCATGTGCCGATGATGGCGCATCGCGCCGGTCCGCCCGTTTCGCCGCGCCGGGTCGCGGACGCCGGGCGGGCACCCCACACTGGCGCGATGCGAACCATGGGAGTCGAGGAGGAGTACCTCCTGGTCACGCCGGAGGGCCGCCCGACGGCCGTGGCACCGACCGTGCTGTGGCACGCCGCGCGCGAGGGCGCCGCCGGCCCGGACGGGCCCGACGCGGGCGTCGAGCCCGGCGGCGAGCCCGGCGGCGAGCTCGAGAAGGAGTTCAAGCGCGAGCAGGTCGAGACCTCGACGCACCCGCGGACCGACCTGGGCGAGCTGCTCGACGAGATCCGGGCGGGCCGCGAGCGCACGTCGGCCTTCGCTCGCCTCGCGGGTGCCGAGATCGCGGCGCTGGGCACCGCGCCGCAGGAGGTCGAGTCCACCGTCGTCCCGGACAAGCGCGCCCAGGAGATCCGCGCGCGCTTCGCGATGACCGCCAAGGACCAGCTCACGTGCGGCTGCCACGTGCACGTCGAGGTGGCCGACGACGAGGAGGGCGTGGTCGTCCTCGACCACATGCGCCGCTGGACGCCCGTGCTGCTCGCCCTGTCCGCGAACAGCCCGGCCTGGCAGGGGGGCCACTCCGGCTACGCGAGCTACCGGTCGCAGGTCTGGGGCCGCTGGCCGACGGCCGGTGCCACGGCGCCCTTCGGGGACGCCGCCGGGTACCACCGCGTCATCGAGGACCTGCTCGCCACCGAGACGATCCTCGACGACGGGATGATCTACTTCGACGCCCGCCTCTCGGCGCGCTACCCCACGGTCGAGGTCCGCGTGGCCGACGTCTGCCTCGACGCCGCCGACGCCGCGCTGCAGGCCGCGCTCGTGCGCGGGCTGGCCGAGACGGCGGTCCGCGGTGACGCCGACCTGCCGCAGCCTCGGGCCGAGCTGCTGCGCGCGGCGACGTGGCGGGCGGCGCACTCCGGGTTGTCCGGCGACCTCGTGGGGCCCACGACGGGCGTGCCGGCTCCCGCGGCGGACGTCGTGGCCGAGCTCCTGTCCCACGTCAGCAAGGCGCTCGCCGACTCCGGTGACCTCGAGTGGGTCCAGCGGCACGTCGCGACCGTGCTGCGCCGCGGCAACGGCGCGATCCAGCAGCAGGCCTGGCGGGCCGAGGGTGCCGACGACGACGAGGTGGTCCGCCGCGCCGTCGCGAGGACGATCTCCCCGCACTGAGCCGGTCCCCCCGACCGTGGCCTCAGCGGAGGTCGGCGAGCGGGACCGACGGATCGGCGAGCGCGGTGGTGTCGACGACCGCGCGCGAGCGGATGAGGGCCTTGACGTCGTCGACCACGTCCCACACGTTGACGTTCATCCCCGCGAGCACGCGCCCCTCGCGCAGCCAGAAGCCGACGAGCTCGCGACCCTGCGGGTCCCCCCGCACGACGACCTGGTCGTAGCCGCCGGGTCCGACCCAGCCCACGTACTCCATGCCGAGGTCGTACTGGTCGGTGAAGAAGTAGGGCAGCTCGTCGTAGGGCTCGTCGCGCCCGAGGATCGTCGCGGCGGCCGTCGCGGGCTGGTTGAGGGCGTTGGCCCAGTGCTCCACGCGCACGTGCGTCCCGTAGAACGGGTGCGCCGCGCGCGCGATGTCCCCCACGGCCAGCACGCGCGGGTCGGCGGTGCGCAGGTGCGCGTCGACGAGGACGCCGTCGTCGACGGCCAGCCCCGCGTCACGGGCGAGCCCGACGCGCGGCGTGGCGCCGATGCCGACGACGACGAGGTCGGCGGGCACGACCGTGCCGTCGGTGAGCTCGACGCCGCCGACGTGGGCGCCGTCGCCGGACGCCACGACGCGCGCCACCTCGGCAGACGTGCGCAGGTCGACGTCGTGGCCGCGGTGCAGGTCCGCGAAGACCCCCGCGAGCCGCTCGCCCAGCACACCGAGCAGCGGCGCGCGGTCGCGCACGACGACCGTCACCGCGCAGTCGGCCGCCCGGGCGGCCGCGGCGACCTCGAGGCCGATCCAGCCACCGCCGACCACGACGACGCGTGCAGCCGCACCCAGCGCGGCCCGGAGCCGGTCCGAGTCGTCGAGGGTGCGCAGGTAGAGGACCCCGCGCAGGTCGGCGCCGGCGACCTCGAGCCGACGCGGCGCGCTCCCGGTGGCCAGGACCACGTGGTCGTACCCGTGCCGCATGCCCGAGGTGTCGATGACGTCACGGCCGGGCAGGTCCAGGGCGGTCGCCTGCACGCCGAGGCGGACGTCGACGTCGTGCTCGGCGTACCACGCGGCGTCGTGGACGAAGACGGAGGACCGCTCCTCGGTGCCCTGCAGGTAGCCCTTGGACAGCGGCGGACGCTCGTAGGGCAGGTCGGTGCCGAGCTTGAGCAGCAGGATGCCCTCGTCGTGCCCGCCCTCGCGCAGCGCCTCCACGGTCTTGGCCCCCGCGAGACCCCCGCCGACCACCACCACGCGTCCCGCCATCGGTCCGACCTCCCGCCAGGACACCGTGGCCGGCGTCACTCCCCGCAGCGCACCAGGCTGCGGTCCATCGCGCAACCGCACCGACGGTGAGGGGGATCACCCGACGACTCCACCGGCTGGGCGTGCCTCCGAAACACATGGCTGGCACCCTGAGCCCATGTTGATCTGGCCCGGACGCCCCTATCCCCTCGGTGCCACCTACGACGGGAGCGGCACGAACTTCGCGCTGTTCTCCGAGGTGGCCGACCGAGTCGAGCTCTGCCTGATCGCCGAGGACGGCACCGAGACCCGCGTGGACCTGCCCGAGGTGGACGCCTTCGTGTGGCACGGCTACCTGCCCGCTGTGCAGCCCGGCCAGCGCTACGGGTACCGCGTGCACGGCCCGTACGAGCCCGAGCAGGGGCACCGCTGCAACCCGGCGAAGCTGCTGCTGGACCCGTACGCCAAGGCGATCGACGGGCAGATCGACGGCGACCCGTCGCTGTTCTCCTACCAGTTCGACGACAACGACGCCCGCAACGACGACGACTCCGCCGGGCACACGATGTCGTCGGTCGTCATCAACCCGTTCTTCGACTGGGGCCAGGACCGCGCGCCGCAGCACCAGTACCACGACTCCGTCCTCTACGAGGCGCACGTCAAGGGCCTGACCCAGCTGCACCCCGCCGTTCCCGAGGAGCTGCGCGGCACCTACGCCGGCATCGCGCACCCCGCCGTCATCGCGCACCTCAAGGCGCTCGGCGTCACGGCCATCGAGCTCATGCCCGTGCACCAGTTCGTCGACGACACGCACCTGCGCGAGCAGGGCCTGTCGAACTACTGGGGCTACAACACGATCGGCTTCTTCGCCCCGCACAACGCCTACTCCGCCTTCAAGGGGCCGGGGCAGCAGGTGCAGGAGTTCAAGGCGATGGTCAAGGAGCTGCACGCGGCCGACATCGAGGTCATCCTCGACGTGGTCTACAACCACACGGCCGAGGGCAACCACATGGGCCCGACGCTGAGCTTCCGCGGCATCGACAACGCCAACTACTACCGCCTCGTCGACGAAGACCAGGCGCACTACTTCGACACCACGGGCACCGGGAACTCGCTGCTCATGCGCTCGCCCCACGTGCTGCAGCTGATCATGGACTCGCTGCGCTACTGGGTCACCGAGATGCACGTCGACGGCTTCCGGTTCGACCTCGCCGCGACGCTGGCGCGCCAGTTCCACGAGGTCGACCGCCTCTCGGCGTTCTTCGACCTGGTGCACCAGGACCCGATCGTCAGCCAGGTCAAGCTCATCGCCGAGCCGTGGGACATCGGCGACGGCGGCTACCAGGTCGGCGGGTTCCCGCCCCTGTGGTCGGAGTGGAACGGCAAGTACCGCGACACCGTGCGCGACTTCTGGCGCGGCGAGCCCTCGACGCTCGGCGAGTTCGCGAGCCGCCTGTCGGGCTCGTCGGACCTGTACGAGCACACGGGCCGCCGACCGATCGCGAGCGTCAACTTCTTCACCGCGCACGACGGCTTCACGCTGGCGGACCTCGTGAGCTACAACGAGAAGCACAACGAGGCGAACGGCGAGGACAACCGGGACGGCGAGAGCTTCAACCGGTCGTGGAACTGCGGTGCCGAGGGTCCGACGGACGACCCGGAGATCCTCAAGCTGCGCGGCCGCCAGCAGCGCAACTTCATGACCACGCTGCTGCTCTCGCAGGGCATCCCGATGATCGCGCACGGCGACGAGATCGGCCGCACCCAGCAGGGCAACAACAACGTGTACTGCCAGGACAGCGAGCTGTCGTGGATGCACTGGGACCTGGGCGAGTCCGAGACCACGATGCTCGAGTTCACCCGCGAGCTCGTCCGCCTCCGCCGCGACCACCCCGTGTTCCGCCGTCGTCGGTTCTTCGCGGGGTCGCCCGAGCACGGCGGCGAGTCGGACCTCAAGGACATCGCGTGGCTCAACCCCGAGGGCGAGCACATGGAGGACGACGAGTGGCAGAACAGCCAGGCGCGGGCGGTCCAGGTGTTCCTCAACGGTGACGCCATCGCCGAGCCCGACCTGCGCGGCGAGGAGATCACGGACGACTCGTTCCTCGTGCTGTTCAACGGCGCGCCCGACCCGGTGACGTTCACGCTCCCGGACGCCGAGTACGGCCAGACCTGGACCGCGGTGCTCGACACCGACTCCCAGGTGCCCGTCGGCGCGACCGCCCCGGCGAAGAACACGCTGTCGCTCGCCCGCAACTCCGTGGTCGTGCTCACCCGGCCCCCGATCGAGAGCGTCCCCTCGTACGCCTCGGGTGCGGTGGCCGCGGCCGCGCGCGAGTCCGAGCGGGCCGCTAAGCAGAACCGGGAGCACTCCGTGATCGAGGAGGCAGGGCTCGTCAAGCCCAAGCGCAAGCCCCGCGCCCGGCCGACGAAGAACGCATGAGCGAGTCCCGCCCGGTCCCCGCCCGCCGCCTCCCGGCGGCCGGCAAGCCCGTCCCCACCAGCACGTACCGCGTCCAGCTCGGTGCAGACCTGACGTTCGACGACGTCGCCGCGCGCGTTCCGTACCTCGCCTCGCTCGGCGTGACGCACGTGTACCTCTCGCCGATCCTGACCGCCGCGCCGGGGTCGACGCACGGCTACGACGTCGTCGACCACGACGAGGTCTCCCCCGTGCTCGGCGGCATCGCCGGGCTGCGTCGGCTGTCGCAGGCCGCGCGCGCGGAGGGCCTCGGCCTCGTGCTGGACATCGTGCCGAACCACATGGCCGTGCCGACTCCCGTGTGGCACAACCGGCCGCTGTGGTCCGTCATGGCGCAGGGCCCCGAGTCGCCGTACGCGCACTGGTTCGACGTGGACTGGTCGGCGGGCGACGGCGCGCTGCTCGCGCCGGTGCTCGGCGACCGGATCGGGAACGTGCTCGCGCGCGGAGAGCTCACGCGCGACGAGGTCGAGATCCCGGGCCTCGGTCCGACCCCGGTGCTGCGGTACTACGACCACGTGTTCCCCATCCGGCCCGGCACCGAGGCCCTGGGCCTCGCCGAGATGGTCGAGCGGCAGCACTACCGGCTCGCCTACTGGCGCGTGGCCGACGAGGAGCTCAACTACCGGCGCTTCTTCGACGTCGGGACGCTCGTCGCGATCCGCGTCGAGGACCCGGACGTGTTCGACGCGACGCACCGCCTCGTCCTCGAGCTGCTCGCGGACGGCACCCTCGACGGCCTGCGCATCGACCACCCGGACGGCCTCGCCGACCCGGCCGGCTACCTGAGCCGGCTGCGGGAGGCGAGCGACGGCGCCTGGGTCGTCGTCGAGAAGATCCTCGAGGACGCCGAGGAGCTGCCCGCCGACTGGGACACCGCCGGCACCACCGGGTACGAGGCGCTGTGGCGCATCCAGCAGGCGTTCGTGGACCCGGGGGGCGCCGCCGACCTGGCGGGCCTGATGCACCGCGTCACGGGCGACCCCTCGGACGGGTTCTCCGCGATGGCCGAGCAGGCCAAGCGGGAGATCGTCGACGGCCCGCTCTACGCCGAGGTGCACCGCCTGACGTCGCTCGCGGCGGACATCTGCCGCGAGGACCTCCGCCTGCGCGACCACACCTGGCGCTCGCTCGAGGACTGCCTCGTCGAGCTCCTCGTCGCCTTCGACCGCTACCGCGCGTACGTCGTGCCCGGCGAGACCCCCGGCCCCGAGGCGATCGACGTCCTCACGGGAGCCGCGGACCTGGCGCGCGAGCACCTGAGCCCCGAGCGCGGCGAGACGATGGACGTGCTCGTCGACCTGCTCCTCGGCCGCGAGGTCGGCAGCGCGGGCCGGACGCGCGGCCACCGCCGCGACGAGCTCGTGGTGCGCTTCCAGCAGACCTGCGGCGCGGTCATGGCCAAGGGCGTCGAGGACACGACCTTCTACCGCTGGACCCACCTGACGGCGCTGTGCGAGGTCGGCGGGGCGCCCGAGCGGTTCGCCGTGACGCCGACCGAGCTGCTCGCCTGGGCGTCCCGCGCCCAGCACACGGCCCCGTACGGCATGACGACGCTGTCCACGCACGACACCAAGCGCAGCGAGGACACCCGCACGCGGATCGGCGTGCTCAGCGAGCTGCCGCGCGAGTGGTCCACCCTCGTGCACGACCTGCGCCAGGCCTCGGCCCGGTACCGCAGCGGCCTCGTCGACGGCCGCACCGAGTACCTGCTGTGGCAGACGATCGCCGGCACCTGGTGCGGCGACGGACCGATCGAGCACGAACGCCTGACGGCGTACCTCACCAAGGCGATGCGCGAGGCGAAGGACCGCACCACGTGGACGGCGCCCGACGAGGCCTACGAGGCGGCCGTCCTCGACGCCGCCCGCCAGGCGCTCGAGGACCCTGCGGTGCACGAGCTGTTCACCGGCTGGGAGGCACGGACCCGGACCGCGGTGCGCGCTGCCACCCTCGGCACCAAGCTCGTGCAGCTGACCTTGCCGGGCGTCGCCGACGTCTACCAGGGCACCGAGGTGCCGACCGCCGACCTGGTCGACCCCGACAACCGCCGGCCGGTGGACGCCGAGGCCCTCGCCGTGCGCCTGGCGCGGCTCGACGACGGTGCCGGCCCGCGGGACCTGGCCGACGAGAAGCTGCTGGTCACCTCTCGCGCGCTGCGGCTGCGCCGCGACCTGCCCGAGGCCTTCGTCGGCCCCGACGCCGGCTTCCTGCCGCTGGCCCACTCAGCCGGCAACGCGCTGAGCTACGCACGCACGGTCGACGGCGTCCCGCGCGTCGCGGTCGTCGCGACCCGCCTGGGTGCCGCGCTCGACCGGCTCGGCGGCTGGGCGGACCACAGCGTCGCGCTCCCCGAGGGGACGTGGCACGACGTGCTGACCGGCCGCGAGGTCACGGGCGGCGTCGTCGAGGTCGGCGTCCTGCTCGACCGGCTGCCGGTCGCACTGCTGGTGCGGGCCGAGGCATGAGGGCGAGCGTCTGGGCGCCGCGGGCGTCGCGCGTCGACCTCGTGCTCGGTGACGTGACCCGGCCGCTCGCGCCCGGCGAGGACGGGTGGTGGACGGACGCGCTCCCGCTCGAGCACGGTACCGACTACGCGTTCAGCGTCGACGGCGGCCCGGCGCGGCCGGACCCGCGCAGCGCGTGGCAGCCCGAGGGCGTGCACGGACCGAGCCGCGCGTTCGAGCCCGACCGGCACGCGTGGCGCTCCGCGTGGGACGGCCTCGACGTGCGCGGCCGGGTCTTCTACGAGCTGCACGTCGGCACGTTCACCCCGGAGGGCACCCTGGCGGCGGCCGTCGAGCACCTCGACGAGCTCGTCTCGCTCGGCGTGGACGTCGTCGAGCTCATGCCGCTCGCGCCGTTCAACGGGCGGCACGGCTGGGGCTACGACGGCGTCGCGCTCTACGGCGTGCACGAGCCGTACGGCGGCCCGGCGGCGCTGCAGGACTTCGTCGACGAGGCCCACGCGCGCGGACTGGCGGTGTGCCTGGACGTCGTGCACAACCACCTGGGCCCGTCGGGCAACTACCTCGCCGCGTTCGGCCCGTACTTCACCGCGAAGCACCACACACCGTGGGGCGACGCGGTCAACCTGGACGACGAGGGCTCGGTCGAGGTCCGCCGCTGGATCTGCGACTCGGCGCTGCGCTGGTTCACCGACTTCCGGATCGACGCACTGCGGCTCGACGCGGTCCACGAGCTGCGCGACGACTCCCCGCGGCACGTGCTGGCCCAGCTCTCCGACGAGGTCGCGACACTGTCCGACGCGCTCGGACGGCCCATGTCGCTCATCGCGGAGAGCGACCTGAACGACGCGACGAGCCTCGCACCGACGGCCGAGGGCGGCTGGGGCATGACCGGCCAGTGGGCCGACGACGTGCACCACGCGATCCACGCCCTGGTGACCGGCGAGCGGCACGGCTACTACGTGGACTTCGGCACCCCCGAGGTGCTGCGCACCGTGATGCGCGGAGCGTTCCTCCACGACGGTCGCTTCTCCACGTTCCGGGGCCGCGCGTGGGGCGCCCCCGTCCCGCCGGGCACCGACGGCCACCGCTTCGTCGTCTGCGCCCAGAACCACGACCAGGTCGGCAACCGCGGGCTCGGCGACCGCCCGTCCGAGCGCCTGCCCGTCGGGCTGCTCGCGGTGGAGGCCGCCCTGGTGCTCCTGTCGCCCTTCACCCCGCTGCTGTTCATGGGCGAGGAGTGGGGCGCTCGAACGCCCTGGCAGTTCTTCACGGACCACCCCGAGCCCGATCTCGCGGCGTCCGTGCGCGAGGGTCGCACCGCCGAGTTCGGCGGCCACGGCTGGACCGAGGTCTACCACGGCGACGTCGAGGTGCCCGACCCCCAGGCCCCGTCGACGTTCGAGGCCAGCGTGCTCGACCGGTCCGAGCGCGACGACCCCGAGCGGGCCGCGCTGCTCGAGTGGTACCGCGTGCTCGCCGCGCTCCGGCGCGCCGTGCCGGACCTCGCGTCGGGCGACCTGGCCGCGACCGACGTCACGTGGGACGGACCCGACGACGCCGGCGGCCCGTGGGCCGGCGTGCTCGTCCTGCACCGCGGGGCGGCCCGCGTCGTGGCCAACCTGGCCGACCACCCCGCGCGGGTCACGCTGGACGGGGCGCTCGACGTCGCGGCGTCGTCGGCCCCGGTCACGGTCGGACCCGACGGGATCGAGATCGCCGCCCGCTCGGTCGTCGTCCTGGTGGCGCCGGCCTGAGGGGCACCAGTGAGGACTCAGCCGAGCAGGGCCGAGCCGTCCGCGGCGAGCGAGCCCAGGCGGGACAGCGCGCGGTAGTACTTCTTGCGGTAGCCGCCGGCCAGCATCTCGGCCGAGAACAGCTCGCGCTCCCCCGCGCCGCCCAGCAGCACGGGCACGTCGCGGTCGTAGAGGCGGTCCACGAGCACGACGAGGCGCAGGGCCACGTCCTGCGTCGGCACGGCGTGCACGCCGGTCAGCCCGACGAGCCCGACGCCGTCCAGCAGGGCGCCGTACCGGCTCGGGTGGACCGTGGCGAGGTGGTCGAGGAGGGCGGAGAAGTCGTCGAGCGTCGCGTCCGGGCGGGTCGCCGTCGCCGCGACCACGACGTCCTCGGGCAGCCCGTCGGCGTCGGTGACGAGCGAGCGGTGCCGGTAGTCCTCGCCGTCCACGCGCAGGACCTCGAACCGCGACGCGAGCGCCTGGATCTCACGGAGGAAGTCGTCGGCCGCGAACCGCCCCTCGCCCAGCGAGCCCGGCAGCGTGTTCGACGTGGCCGCGAGGGCGACGCCGCGGTCGGCGAGCTCGCGCAGCAGGCGCGACATGAGGACCGTGTCGCCCGGGTCGTCCAGCTCGAACTCGTCGATGCAGACGAGCCTGCGGGTGGCCAGTGCCTCGACGGTCGGCAGGAAGCCGAGCGCGCCGACGAGGTTGGTGTACTCGACGAACGTGCCGTACGCGGCGTCGCCCACGGCGTGCGCGAGCGACGTGAGCAGGTGGGTCTTGCCGACGCCGAACCCGCCGTCGAGGTAGACCGCCACCGGCTCGGCACGACGGCGGAACAGCCCCTTGCCGCCGCCCGCGATCTGGTCCGCGGCCTTGCGCAGCCGGGCGACCGAGGCCGCCTGCGTCGGGAAGCCGGCGTCGGGGACGTAGGAGTCGAACGAGGCGTCGGCGAAGTGCCGCGGGGGGACGAGCTCGGCCAGGAGACGCTCCGTCGGCACGGACGGGCGGCGGCCGACGAGGGCGCCCTGGCGTACCGGTCCGGCAGCGGGGTCCGCGGCCAGGGGCTCGCGCGTGGAAGTCACGATCGACCAGCCTACGTCGGCGCACCGGGCACCCCGGGGCCGTGCGAGCGAGGTCACATCGCACGACCGTCGGTCGGCCCCGCACACCTGCGGGACCGAAGTCCACATGTCGACCAGCACGTCTCACGATACGGAAGCATGTTCGCCCGTTCGCGCGACGCATGACACTCTCGTCCGGTGATCTCGTCGGGGTTCGTCACCGCGCGTCGGCACTGTTGTGCCATGACCGCCGCCCCCGCCATGACGAGCATGCAGATGTGCTGCTGTCCGCGGAGCAACTGACCTCGCCCCGTCCCCCCACCCCGGGTGCGCGGTCTGTGCCCGATGCAAGCCCCCCATCGCCGGGGGCTGGGTGCAGCCGCACGTCCACGAACCACCTCGGAGGTAGCGCCACATGGCGCAGACCCGGATCGCCCCACCCGCCGCCCGCAACGAGGGCCAGTGGGCCTTCGACCAGCGCGAGGCCCTCAACGGCAACGAGCAGTTCAAGCAGGACGACGACGGCCTCAACGTGCGCGCCCGCATCGAGGAGGTCTACTCCCGCGAGGGCTTCGCCTCGATCGCGCCCGAGGACCTGCGCGGCCGGATGCGCTGGTGGGGGCTGTACACGCAGCGCAAGCCCGGCATCGACGGCGGCAAGACCGCCACGCTCGAGCCGCACGAGCTGGACGACGAGTACTTCATGCTCCGCGTCCGCTGCGACGGCGGCGCCCTGAGCCTCGAGCAGCTGCGCGTCATCGCGGACATCTCCCGCGAGTTCGGCCGGGACACGGCCGACATCACGGACCGGCAGAACATCCAGCTGCACTGGATCCGCATCGAGGACGTGCCCGAGATCTGGCGCCGGCTGGAGGCCGTCGGCCTGTCCACGCAGGAGGCCTGCGGCGACACCCCGCGTGTCGTGCTCGGCTCCCCCGTGGCCGGCGTCGCGGCCGACGAGATCATCGACGGCACGCCCGCCGTGCGGCACATCGTCGACAACTTCATCGGCGACCCGCGGTTCTCCAACCTGCCGCGCAAGTTCAAGACCGCGATCAGCGGCTCGCCGCACCACGACGTCGCGCACGAGATCAACGACGTCGCGTTCGTCGGCGTCGTGCACCCCGAGCTCGGACCCGGCTTCGACCTGTGGGTCGGCGGCGGTCTGTCCACCAACCCCAAGCTGGGCGTGCGCCTGGGCGCGTTCGTCACGCTCGAGCAGATCCCCGACGTGTGGGTCGGCGTGGTCGGCATCTTCCGCGACTACGGCTACCGACGGCTGCGGACCCGCGCGCGCCTGAAGTTCCTCGTCGCCGACTGGGGCCCCGAGCTGTTCCGGCAGGTGCTCGAGACCGAGTACCTCGGCTTCGCGCTGTCCGACGGCCCCGAGCCGCCCCCGCCTCCGACGGGCCGCCGCGACCACGTGGGCGTCCACCCGCAGGCCGACGGCCAGTTCTACGTGGGCGTCGCACCGACCGTCGGGCGCATCTCCGGCCCGATGCTCACGGACCTCGCCGACCTGATGGCCGCCGCCGGGTCCGACCGGCTGCGCCTGACCGTCGAGCAGAAGCTCGTCGTGCTCGACGTGGCCGCCGACGCGGTGGACCCGCTCGTCGAGGGGCTCGAGGACCTCGGGCTCGCCGTCCGCGCGGCCTCCACGTTCCGCCGCGGCACGATGGCCTGCACCGGCATCGAGTTCTGCAAGCTGGCGATCGTCGAGACCAAGGCACGCGCGACCCACCTGATCGGTGAGCTCGAGAACCGCCTGCCGACCTTCGACCAGCCGATCACGATCAACCTCAACGGCTGCCCCAACTCCTGCGCGCGCATCCAGACCGCCGACATCGGCCTCAAGGGTGCGCTCGCCGGTGGCGAGGACGGCTACCAGGTGCACCTCGGCGGCGGGCTCGGGCTGACGAGCGGCCTCGGGAAGACCCTGCGCGGTCTGCGCGTTCCTGCCGAGGAGCTGCCCGACTACATCGAGCGCGTCACGCGCCGGTTCGACGAGCAGCGCACCGAGGGCGAGCTGTTCGCCCAGTGGACGCAGCGCGCGGCTGAGGAGGACCTGCGATGAGCGAGTCCGGCCAGCGCGCGGTGCCGTACTACTGCCCGTTCTGCGCCAGCGAGGACCTGTTCCCCGCGGGCGAGAAGCACGGCGAGTGGGAGTGCCGCTCGTGCACCCGGGTCTTCGGTCTGCGCTACGTGGGAACGAGGGGTACGTCATGACGATCACCGCCACCGAGCTGGGCACCGCGGACCTGCGGACGCTCGCCGAGCAGGCCGGCCGCGACCTCGAGGGCGCGCACCCGGTCGAGATCCTCGCGTGGGCCGCGCGCACGTTCGGGTCCGACCTGGTGGTCGCGTCCTCGATGGGTGACGAGATCCTCGTGCACATGGCCGCCGAGGCCGCCCCGGGCATCGACGTGATCTTCCTCGACACGGGCTACCACTTCGCCGAGACGCTGGGGACGCGCGACTACTACGCGGACTTCACGAACATCTCGCTGCGCACCATCCTGCCGCTGACCACCGTCGCGCAGCAGGACGCCGAGCACGGTCCGCGGCTGCACGACCGCGACCCCAACCTGTGCTGCGCGATGCGCAAGGTCGAGCCCCTCGAGCGCGGGCTCGCGCCGTACACGGCGTGGGTCACGGGCATGCGCCGCGAGGACGCCCCGACCCGGACCGACATCACCGTCGTCGGCTGGGACGAGAAGCGCGGCAAGGTCAAGCTCAACCCGCTGGCCGCCTGGACGCAGGACGACGTCGACGCGTACGTCGAGGCCAACAACGTGGTCCTCAACCCGCTGCGCCAGGTCGGCTACGCGTCGATCGGGTGCGAGCCCTGCACCCGGGCGGTCGCGCCGGGCGAGGACGCGCGCTCCGGGCGCTGGTCGGGTACCTCCAAGACGGAATGCGGTCTGCACACATGACGGCGATCACCACCACCCCGACCCAGCTGGACGTGCTGGAGTCCGAGGCCATCCACGTGATGCGCGAGGTCGCCGGCGAGTTCGAGCGTCCCGGGCTGCTGTTCAGCGGCGGCAAGGACTCGATCGTCATGCTGCACCTGGCGCGCAAGGCCTTCTGGCCGGCGCCCGTGCCGTTCACGCTCATGCACGTCGACACGGGGCACAACTTCCCCGAGGTGATCGCCTACCGCGACGCCGTCGTCGAGCAGCACGGCCTGCGGCTCGTCGTCGCCTCCGTGCAGGACGCCATCGACGACGGCCGCGTCGCCGAGCGGGCCGACGGCTCGCGCAACCCGCTGCAGACCATCCCCCTGCTCGACGGCATCGCCTCCCACCGGTTCGACGCCGTGTTCGGCGGCGGCCGCCGCGACGAGGAGAAGGCGCGCGCCAAGGAGCGGATGTTCTCCCTGCGCGACGAGTTCGGCCAGTGGGACCCCCGCCGCCAGCGACCCGAGCTGTGGGACCTGTACAACGGGCGCCACAAGCTCGGCGAGCACGTGCGCGTGTTCCCGCTGAGCAACTGGACGGAGCTCGACGTCTGGCGCTACATCGAGCGCGAGGACATCCCGCTGCCGGACATCTACTACTCGCACGACCGCGAGGTCTTCCTGCGCGACGGCATGTGGCTCGCGCCGGGCGACTGGGGCGGCCCGCGCCCGACCGAGACGCTCGAGACCCGCACGGTCCGCTACCGGACCGTCGGCGACATGAGCTGCACGGGCGCCGTGGAGTCGATCGCGACGACCGTCGCCGACGTCATCGCCGAGGTCGGCGCCAGCCGCCTGACCGAGCGCGGCGCCACGCGCGCAGACGACCGGGCCTCCGAGGCCGCCATGGAGGACCGCAAGCGTGAGGGCTACTTCTGATGGGTGACCAACCGACGAACCACTCGCAGCGTGACCTGCTGCGCCTGGCCACCGCCGGCTCCGTCGACGACGGCAAGTCCACGCTGATCGGCCGGATGCTCTACGACACCAAGTCGGTGCTCGCCGACCAGCTCTCCGCCGTCGAGGCCGCCACCGCGGCGCGCGGCGGCGGTCAGGTCGACCTCGCGCTGCTCACCGACGGCCTGCGCGCCGAGCGCGAGCAGGGCATCACGATCGACGTCGCGTACCGGTACTTCTCGACCGCCACGCGCGCCTTCGTCCTCGCCGACACCCCCGGGCACGTGCAGTACACGCGGAACATGGTCACGGGCGCCTCCACGGCCGAGCTCGCGATCGTGCTCGTCGACGCGCGCAAGGGCGTGCTCGAGCAGACCCGTCGGCACGCGACGATCACCGCGCTGCTGGGCGTCCCGCACGTGGTGCTCGCCGTGAACAAGATGGACCTCGTCGGCTTCGACCAGGCGGTGTTCGACGCCATCGCGTCCGACTTCACGCAGTACGCGGCGGGCCTCGGGCTGACCGACGTGGTCGCCGTGCCGCTGTCCGCGCTCGACGGCGACAACGTCGTCGACCGCTCGTCGCGCACACCCTGGTACACCGGGCCGACGCTGCTCGAGCACCTCGAGGCCGTCCCGGTGCTGCGCGACCCGCGCACCGAGGACTTCCGGTTCCCCGTGCAGGTGGTCATCCGGCCGCGCAACGCGGAGCACCCCGACTACCGCGGGTACGCCGGCCGGATCGCGTCCGGCGTCGTCCGGGTGGGCGACGAGGTCACGGTGCTCCCGTCGGGCAAGTCGAGCACGGTCGTCGGGATCGACACGTTCGACGGTCCGCTCGACGAGGCGCACGCACCGCTGTCGGTCACGCTCCGGCTCGCCGACGACGTGGACATCTCGCGCGGGGACCTGCTCGTGCCCGCCGGGTCCGACACGCTCGTCGGTCAGGACCTCGAGGGCACCGTGTGCTGGCTCGCAGAACGTCGCTCGGTGCTCGGCCAGCGTGTGCTGGTCCGCGTGGGCACCCGCACCGTCCGCGCGCTGCTGCGCGAGGTCAACGCCCGGCTCGACGTCGAGAGCCTCACCGTCGAGCAGTGGCACGGCGTGGACACCCTGCACGCGGTCGATGCGACCGACACGTCCTCGGACGCGTCGCCGCAGGCGCTCGCGCTCAACGCGATCGGCCGGGTCAAGCTGCGACTGGCAGAGCCGGTCGCGCTCGACGAGTACGCCTCGCACCGCCGCACGGGCGGCTTCCTCGTGGTCGATCCCGTGGACGGCTCCACGCTCGCCGCCGGCATGATCGGCGCGACCCTGCTCGACCGCCTCGTGGTCGATGCGCCCGCCGACGAGAACGACTGGTTGGCCGGGGCCGGCATATGACCGACCGGCACCCGCTCTGGCTCGACCTGGCCGGTCGGCTCGTCGTCGTGGTCGGCGGCGGGCCCGTCGCCGCGCGGCGGGCGGCGCGCCTGGTCGACGACGGAGCGCGGGTGCTGGTGGTCGCCCCGGCGATCTGCGAGGACCTGCGCGAGCTCGTCGACGATGGGCGCGCGAGCTGGGTGGCCCGCGACTACCTGACGACCGACCTCGACGGCGCGTGGCTCGTGCACACGGCGACCGGTGACCGGACGGTCGACGACGCGGTCGCGGCGGACGCCGAGCGCGCGCGCCTGTGGTGCGTGCGGGCCGACGACGCGTCGGCCTCGAGCGCCTGGACCCCGGCCGTGGCGCGCTCCGGCGACGTCGCCATCGCCGTGACGGCCGGCGGCGACCCGCGTCGCGCAGCCGCGCTGCGGTCCGCGATCGCCCTCCTGCTCGACACCGGCGCGCTGCCCGTGCGAAGGCACCGGGCGGGCACCGGGCACGTCACGCTCGTCGGCGGCGGTCCCGGCGACCCCGGGCTCATCACGACGCGCGGCCGGCGTGCCCTGGCCGAGGCGGACGTCGTGGTCGTCGACCGGCTCGCCCCGCGCGCGCTGCTCGCCGAGCTCGACCCGACCGTGGAGGTCATCGAGGCGGGCAAGTCGCCGCACGCGCACACGCTGACCCAGACGCAGATCAACGCCGTGCTGGTCGAGCGCGCCCAGGCGGGGCTGCGGGTCGTGCGGCTCAAGGGCGGGGACCCGTTCGTGCTCGGCCGCGGGGGCGAGGAGCTCGCCGCGTGCCTCGAGGCCGGCGTCACGGTCGAGGTCGTCCCCGGCGTGACCAGCGCGATCGCGGTGCCGGGCGCCGCCAGCATCCCCGTCACGCACCGCGGCGTGTCCCGCCAGGTGACCATCCTTTCCGCGCACGACGCCGCCCCGGACTGGGAGACGCTCGCGCGGCTCGACGGCACGCTCGTGCTGCTCATGGGGGTCGCGCAGCTCGCCGGCCACGCCGCCGCCCTGATCGAGAACGGCCGCGACCCCGGCACGCCCGTTGCGGTGGTCGAGAACGGCACGCTCCCGGGCCAGCGGACCACGCGGGGCACGCTCGCGACGATCGCCCAGGTCGCGCTCGCGCGCGGCGTCGGGAACCCCGCCGTGGTGGTCGTCGGCGACGTCGCGGCCCTCGCCGACGTGCTCGCGCCCGTCCGCTGACGGCAGAACGCGACGTCTCCCGCGGGCACCCGGCCCGGGGTTAGCGTGGCGACCATGACCTCGCACCTGACGGCCGTCCCGGCCACGCACGTCGAGCCGCTGCTGCGCCGCCTGGTCGGGGCGATCCTGCGCTCGCGCCGCGAGGAGCAGGGCCGGACGCTGCGCGACGTGGCGACCGACGCCCGCGTCTCGCTCGCCTACCTCTCCGAGGTCGAGCGCGGCCGCAAGGAGGCGTCCTCGGAGGTGCTCGTCGCGATCTGCCGGGCGCTGGGGATGCGGCTCGTGGACCTCGTCGGCGCCGCGCACGCGCAGCTGGCCGAGGCCGAGGGGCGCATCGTCGTCGACCTCACCGCGGCTCCCGCGCCCCTCGTACGGGCCGAGCAGGCGGCGGGGACGGCCCTGCTGCTCGCCGCCTGATCACGGCAGGCCCTTGAGCGTCGAGACCACCGCGTCCGCGAGGCCGTAGGCGACGGCCTGCTCCGCCGTGAGGATCAGGTCGCGGTCGGTGTCGTGGCGGAGCTTCTCGACGCTCTGGCCCGTGTGCCGGCTCAGCACCTGCTCGACCTGCTCGCGCAGGCGCAGGATCTCGCGCGCCTGGATCTCCAGGTCCGCGGCCGTGCCCTCGCCGCCGCCCGAGGGCTGGTGCAGCAGCACCCGGGAGTGCTCGAGCACGTGCCGGTTGCCGGGCGCGCCGGCCGCGAGCAGGACCGCGGCGGCCGACGCGGCCTGCCCCAGGCAGAAGGTCGCGACAGGGGGCTTGATGTACTGGATCGTGTCGTAGACGGCCAGCAGCGCGGTGATCGAGCCGCCGGGCGAGTTGATGTAGAGGTGGATCGGCGACTCCTGGCTCTCGGAGGCCAGGTGCAGCAGCTGGGCGATCACCACGTTGGCCACGCCGTCGTCGATCTCGGTGCCCAGGAAGATGATCCGGTCGCCGAGCAGGCGCGAGTAGACGTCGGACGCCCGCTCGCCCTGCGGCCGCTGCTCGACGACGACGGGGATCGTGTAGCTGCTCACAGCCCTGCCCTCCGCGTGCCGTCGGGGCGGACGTCGTCGAGGTGCTCGACGACCTTGTCCACGAACCCGTAGGCGAGCGCCTCGGGCGCCGTGAACCAGCGGTCGCGGTCGGCGTCGCGCTCGATCGTCTCGACGCTCTGGCCCGTGTGCTGCGCGGTCAGCTCCTGCATGGTGCGCTTCACGTGCGCCATGTTCTGGGCCTGGATGGCGATGTCGACGGCCGTGCCGCCGATGCCGCCGGACGGCTGGTGCATGAGCACCCGCGCGTGCCGCAGCGCGAACCGCTTGCCGGGCGTGCCGGCGCTCAGCAGGAACTGCGCGGAGCTGGCCGCCAGACCCATGGCCAGCGTCGAGACGTCGTTCGGGATGAGCCGGATCGTGTCGTACATCGCGAGGGCCGCGCTCACCGAGCCGCCCGGGGAGTTGATGTACAGCGCGATGTCGCGGCGGGGGTCCTCGGCCGAGAGGAGGAGCAGCTGCGCGCAGATGCGGTTGGCCACGGGGTCGTCGACCTCCTGGCCGAGCACGACGATGCGCTGGTGGAGCAGCCGGGTCGAGAGGTCGTCGTCGAACGGTCGTTGCGGTGCCTGCGTGCTGGGCATGGGGTGCTCCTGGGGTCGGGTGCTTCGACCGTCGCACCGGGCGAGCCCTCCCGACCCCCCGGTCTGCCCGCAGCGGATCTGCCGACGGCAGACGGGCTAGCGTGAGCGCGTGACCGACTCCCCCGCGCTGGACGTCCTGCTGCCGCTCGATCGCGCAGGTCAGCGCCTCGAGCCGCGGGACGACGAGGCGGACCTGCTCGCCCTGTTCGGCCCGTCCCCCGCCCGCCTCGTGCGGGCCAACATGGTCGCCACGCTCGACGGCGCCGGCACGGGCGCCGACGGTGTCACCGCGTCGATCAACGGTCCGGCCGACCTGCGCGTGTTCCGGGCCCTGCGTGCGCAGGCGGAGGTGGTGCTGGTCGGGGCGGGGACTGCGCGCGACGAGGGCTACCGGGCGCTCGACGTCCCGGTGGGGCTCGCCCGCGCGCGGGACCGGCTCGGGCTGCCGCCGCGGATCGAGCTGGCCATCGTCACGGCTCGCGGCGACCTTCCCGATGTCCTGCTCGACGCGGAACGGCCGCCGTTTCTCGTGACCACCGCCGATGCGCCGCTCGATGCGTTGCGCGCGCGCGTCGGTGCGGACCATGTCCTCGCACACGGCACCGACGGCCGCGTCGACCTCGCCGCCGCCCTCGAGTCGCTCGCCGCGCTCGGCCTGGGCCGGGTGCTCGCCGAGGGCGGCCCCGGGCTGCTCGCGCAGCTGGTCGCGCAGGGTCTCGTCGACGAGCTCTGCCTGACCTGGAGCCCCCTGCTCGTCGGCGGACCCGCACCGCGGATCCTCGGCGACGGGCCGTGGCTCGACCCCGCCCGGCCCCTGGTCCCGGTGCACCTGCTGCACGCCGACGGCGTCCTCCTGGGACGGTGGCGAGCGCGGTGAGTGACAGTGGTTAGGCTCGTCGCGTGACCGACACGATCCTGGTCCTCGCAGAGGACACCCTGGCCACCGCCGACATCGAGCACCTGCTCGCCCTGCACGAGGGCGAGGTGCTGGCCTACCGCGTCCTGGTTCCCGCCGACTCCGAGCGCCCGCTGCTCGCGACGGTCGTCGACAACCTCGGCCTCGGCGAGCTGGGCGAGGCGTTCGACCGCCTGCGCGGCAAGGAGCCGAGCGTCCCCGAGGCCAAGGCGACTGCCGACGAGCAGCTCGCCGCGACGCTCGCGGAGTTCGCCGCCGCCGGCCGCGAGGCGACCGGCGAGGTCGTCGCCGACGACCCGCTGCCCGCCCTGCGTGCCGCCGTGGCCACCGGCGAGGTCCGCGAGATCGCCGTGGTGACCTACCCGCACGCCTGGTCGGACACGTTCCACCGCGACTGGGCCAGCCGCGCGCGCGACGAGCTCCAGGTCCCCGTGCTGCACCTGTACTCGGGCACGTCCGAGCTCGGCTGACCGTGCGCGAAGGGGCGGCCCCGTTCTCGGGGCTGCCCCTTCGTCATGCTCAGAACCCGGTGCTCGTGACCTCCGGGTAGTAGCGCCGGAACTTGCGGACCTGGTTGACCAGGGCCGCGAGCACGTACGCCTGCCGACGCGGCGACCGGTCACGCCGGTAGCGCAGCGGGTGCGCCGTGGCCTTGGCGCGGATCAGGCCGCGCACCTGGGCCGCGAGCTCCGGGTCGCGCACGTAGCGCAGCAGCAGGCGGTGCGGCACCACGGCGTAGAGCACGCTCTTCTCGACGACGACCGGCTCGACCGCAAGGCCGTGCACGTGGTCGTCGACGAGGAACCGCATCGGGTTCGCACCCGCCGCCGTGACGTAGTAGTTGTTCCGCCCGATCCGCGGGTTCACCTCGAAGAAGCGGAACGCCCCCGTGCGCGGGTCGACCTTGACGTCGAAGTTGGCGAAGCCCCGGTAGCCGGTCTCGGCGAGGAAGCGGCGCGCCTGCGCGAGCATCTCGTCGTCGCGGTAGGTGAACATCGCGGCCGGGTTGCCCAGGCCGGACGGCGTGTGCTCCTCGAGGAGCACGTGCGCCGAGCACAGCAGCGTGATCTCGCCGCGGCTGTCGACGTACGCCGTGACCGAGCGCATCTGGGTGTCGTCGCCCGGCACGAGCTCCTGGACGACGAACCGTCCCCGGAAGCCGGCCCCGCGCAGCGCACCCCAGAGCCACGTGAGCTCGTCGGGCGAGGCGATCTCGAAGACCTTCTTCTTGCCCGCGAACTCGACGTCCTGGTAGTCCGCGCTGCTGGCCGCCTTCGCGATCAGCGGGTACTCCAGGTCGACGACGACGTCGGGCGAGCCGTCTCCGAACGTCTGGACCAGGGTGCGCGGCACCGAGATGTCGAGCTCGTCGCAGATCTCGGCGAACGTGGCCTTGTCCGAGATCCGCGCGAGCAGGTCGGCGGACAGGAACGGCACGACGTAGAACGGCTCGAGCTCCTCGCGGTGCTCGACGACCATGCGCACCAGCCAGTCCGAGTTCGCCATGAGCACGAGGCGCCGTTCCGGCAGACGTGCGGCGATCTCGAGCAGACGGTCGACGAGCTGGCGCGGGTCGTGCCCGTCGGCCACGATCTCGTGCTCGACGATCGCCGAGTGCGCGACCGGCCCGAGGGCCGCTCCCGCGACCACGATCGAGGTCAGCCCGTAGGCCTCGTGGAAGGAGCGGGCGAGGGCGTAGACGCCGATGTCGGCGCCGAGGATGACGGGCTGCAGGGGGACGCCCCGCAGCCCGTCGGCCGGCTGCGTCACGCGTCCTGCTCGCTGCGGTCGCCCGACCACCCGGTGTGGAACGTGCCCTCGACGTCCGTGCGGCGGTAGGTGTGCGCCCCGAAGAAGTCGCGCTGCGCCTGGATCAGCGCGGCGGGCAGACGCTCGGCCCGCACACCGTCGTAGTACGCGAGCGACGAGGAGAACGCCGGCGTCGGCACGCCGTGCAGCGCGGCACCCGAGACGATCCGGCGCCACGCCTCGACGCCGTTGCCGACCGCGCCCGTGAAGTACTCGTCGGCCAGCAGCAGCGGCAGGTTCGCGTCGCGCTCGTACGCCTCGGTGATGCGGTTGAGGAACCGGGCACGGATGATGCAGCCGCCGCGCCAGATGCGGGCCATGGCGCCGCGGTCGATGTTCCAGCCGAACTGCTCGGAGGCCGCGGCGATCTGGTCGAAGCCCTGCGAGTACGCGACGACCTTGGACGCGTAGAGCGCGAGCCGGACGTCCTCGACGAACGCGTCGCGGTCGGTGACGTCCCAGGGCGTGGTGTGCGCCTGCAGGGTGCCGACCGCCGCCTCGCGCTGGGGGACGCCGCCCGACAGCGCACGGGCGAACGTGGCCTCGGCGATGCCGGTGATCGGGACGCCCAGGTCGAGCCCGTTCTGCACCGTCCAGCGGCCGGTGCCCTTCTGCTCGGCCTGGTCGAGCACGATGTCGACGAACGCGGAGCCCGTCCTCGCATCGACGTGCTGCAGGACGTCGGCGGTGATCTCGATGAGGAACGACTCGAGGTCGCCCGTGTTCCACTCGGCGAAGATCTGGCCGATCTCGGCCGCGGACGCGCCCAGGCCCTGCTTGAGCAGGTCGTACGCCTCGGCGATGAGCTGCATGTCGGCGTACTCGATGCCGTTGTGCACCATCTTGACGAAGTGGCCGGCGCCGTCGGGTCCCACATAGGTGCAGCACGGCACGCCGTCGACCTTGGCGGAGATCTTCTCGAGGATCGGGCCGAGGCTCTCGTACGACTTCGCGGTGCCGCCGGGCATGATCGAGGGGCCGAGCAGCGCACCCTCCTCGCCGCCCGAGACGCCCGAGCCGACGAAGTGCAGCCCCTTGGCGCTCAGCGCGTTCTCGCGGCGGATCGTGTCCGGGAAGTGCGCGTTGCCCGCGTCGACGACGATGTCGCCCTTCTCGAGGAACGGCACCAGCTCGTCGATCACGGCGTCGGTCGGGTCGCCCGCCTTGACCATGATGACGACCTTGCGCGGCCGCTCGAGCGAGGCGACGAAGTCCTCGACGGACTCCGACGGGACGAACGTGCCCTCGTCGCCGTGCTCCTCGACCAGCGAGGCGGTCTTGGCGTACGAGCGGTTGTGGATCGCGACCGTGAACCCGTTGCGCGCGAAGTTGCGGGCGAGGTTGCGGCCCATGACGGCCAGTCCGGTGACGCCGATCTGCGCTGTTCCAACCGACGATCCGGCTGCTGAGTCGACCATGCGCGGGGTGCTCCTTCGATTCGTCGGCCGCGCGCTCGACGTCTGCTCGAGGCAGAGGCGCTGGCCGGGTGCTGGGTGCCCGTTCAGCGTAGTGCTCCCGCCCGCGGCGCAACGCGGCGTGCCGGACCGCAAGACGGCACCCGCCCGCCCGTACGCTCCAGACCGTGACCCCCGCCGGTTCGCAGGACGTGCCTGCTGAGTTCGTCCGCTCGCTGCGTTCGCTGCGTGCCGTGACGCTGCGGCCCGAGGTCATCCTCGACGAGGTCCCCGGTCCCGCGAGGATCGCCCCGTTCTCGGCAGCGCTGACCGCCGAGGTCCGCACGGAGCGTCGATCGGTGTCTGCCGCGGAGCTCGCGTCGGGACGCTTCGTCGTGCTGTTCGACCCGGCGGGCCACGAGGCGTGGGAGGGCAACTTCCGGCTCGTCACCCTCGTACGCGCGACCCTCGAGGCCGAGGTCGGCAGCGACCCCATGCTCGGCGAGGTCGCCTGGTCCTGGTTCACCGACGCGCTCGCGTCGGCCGACCTCGACCCGCTCGCGGCCGGTGGCACGGTGACCCGGGTGCTCTCGCAGAGCTTCGGGTCGCTGGACGTGCGCTCGGAGCAGACCGAGCTCGAGATCCGGGCGTCGTGGACCGCGGCCGACGAGGACCTCGCACCGCACCTGCAGGCGTGGGGCGCTCTCCTGTGCGCGGCGGCCGGTCTGCCGCCGCTGCCCGACGGGGTCGTCTCGCTCGCTCCGCGGCACTGATCCGCGGATCCACCGCGCACTCAAGTCGTGCCCGTCTCCTGCCGATGACGGACCTGTGAGCATCGAACCCCTGCGCCGCGAGGCCGTCCGCCGGCCCGGCACGCTGCGTGCCGTGGCACCTGCGCGCCCGGTGGGGCACCAGATGTGCGTCGTGGTCGCCGAGGTCGCCGACGGCGACGGCTCGGCCCTCGTCACCAACCTGCGCCGCCGCGGCAGCCACCGCGTCGTCGTCCTGACCCGGCGCGCGAGCCGCCCGGAGCTGGGCGTCCTGCTGGCCGGTGGCCTGCGCGGTGCCGTCGCGAGCGCCACCGCACCGAGCCTGGTCCGCGTCCCCGCGCCGCCGCCCCCGCCCGCCGAGCTCCCCGAGCTCACCGCGCGGGAGGTCAGCGTCCTCGCACTCGTCGCCGACGGCCGCAGCAACCGGCTCATCGGCGAGGACCTCGGCCTGTCCGCGCTGACCGTCAAGAGCCACCTCGCACGGATCTCGCGCAAGTTCGGCACGGGTGACCGCGCGGAGCTCGTCGCGATCTCGATCCGCAGCGGCATCCTCGACTGACCGGCCCCCGGCCGACGGGCTGAGACGCACGCCTCACGGATTGGCGGGCGCCCACGCCTCGCGCCTGCGGGGACGCACGCGATATCTCGCCTACCGTGGAACCCATGACGCCCGAGGACCTCGACGCCACCGCCGGCGACGACGCCACTGCGGAGCCCGTCGTCACGCCGCTCACCGAGCCCGCTGACGGCATCCCGCCCGTCGTCGAGACGGCCGAGGCCCTGGCCGCGGTCGTCGAGGCGTTCGGCGCCGGTACCGGACCCGTGGCCGTCGACGCGGAGCGCGCGTCCGGCTACCGGTACGGGCAGCGCACCTACCTGGTCCAGCTCCGCCGCGAGGGTGCGGGCACCGCGCTGATCGACCCGATCGCCGTGCCGGACCTGTCCGCGCTGTCCGAGGCGCTCGTCGGAGTCGAGTGGGTGCTGCACGCCGCGTCGCAGGACCTGCCGGGTCTCGCAGAGCAGGGCATGCACCCGAGCCGCGTGTTCGACACCGAGCTCGGTGCGCGCCTGCTCGGCCTCGACCGGGTAGGCCTGGCCGCGGTCGTGGCCGACACGCTCGGCCTCGGGCTGGCCAAGGAGCACTCGGCGGTCGACTGGTCGACGCGCCCGCTGCCCAGCGAGTGGTTGCGCTACGCCGCGCTCGACGTCGAGGTGCTCGTCGAGGTCCGTGAGGTGCTCGCCGAGCGCCTCGCCGTCGCCGGCAAGGCCGAGTGGGCCGCGCAGGAGTTCGAGGCCGTGCGCACCGCGCCGCCGCCCCCGCCGCGGGTCGAGCCCTGGCGCCGCGTCTCCGGGCTGCACACGATCCGCGACGCCCGTCGGCTGGCCGTGGTCCGCGAGCTGTGGACCACGCGCGACCAGAACGCGCGCCAGCGCGACATCTCCCCGGGCCGGGTGCTGCCCGACTCCGCGATCGTCGCCGCCGCCCAGGCCCTGCCCCGCTCGGTCCCCCAGCTCACCGACCTGCCCGCCTTCTCGGGCAAGGGCACGCGACGGCGGGCGCCCCTGTGGCAGGCCGCGATCGACCGTGGCCTGGCCGTGCCCGAGTCCGACCTGCCCTCGGTGCGCGGGCCCAAGACGGACGCTCCCCCGCCACCGCGGGCCTGGGCCGACCGCGACCCGGCCGCCGCCGACCGGCTGACCGCCGCGCGCGAGGTCATCACGGCGCTGTCCGACGAGCACCACGTGCCGACCGAGAACCTCCTGCAGCCCGACCTGCTGCGTCGGCTGTGCTGGAGCCCGCCGAGCCCCCTGGACGCCGAGTCCATCGCCGCGACGCTCACCGCCGGGGGCGCGCGCGCCTGGCAGGTCGAGCTCGTCACCCCGGGCCTGGCCGCGGCACTTTCCTGAGACTGCCCGATACCCGCAGAACTCGTTGTTACTCTTCGGTAACTTCTGCTGGCGCAGGACCTTGGTCCCGGGTAGCGTCGGCCCTCGCGGCTCCGCACCTCGCGGTTCCGCAGGACACTGCTGTCCCCCGCTCTGGAGGCCTCGATGCCGACCGCATCTCCCGCGACGCAGATCCGTCGCGTCGTCTTCGTCGACGGGGTGCGCACCCCGTTCGGCCGCGCCCGCAAGGACGGCCTGTACGCGCACACGCGCGCCGACGACCTGTCCGTCAAGACCATCCGCGAGCTCCTGCGCCGGCACCCGTCGCTCGACCCCGCACGGATCGACGAGGTCGCCATCGCGGCCACGACGCAGCAGGGCGACCAGGGCCTGACCCTGGGCCGCACCGTCGGTGTCCTCGCGGGCCTGCCGCGCACCGTGCCGGGCTACGCGATCGACCGCATGTGCGCGGGCGCGATGACCGCCGTGACGAGCACGGCCGCCACGATCGGGGTCGGCGCCGCCGACGTCGTGCTCGCCGGCGGGGTGGAGCACATGGGGCACCACCCGATGGGCTTCGACGCGGACCCGAACCCCCGCTTCATGTCCGAGCAGCTCGTCGCCGCCGACGCGCTCAACATGGGCGTCACGGCCGAGAACCTGCACGACCGCTTCCCCGCCCTGACGCGTGAGCGTGCCGACGCGTACGGCGCCGCCAGCCAGGCGAAGTTCGCCGCCGCGCTCGCCGCGGGCAAGATCGACCCGGACCTCGTGCCGGTCGCGCTGCGCGACCCCGAGCAGGGCTGGGGACTGGCCACGGCCGACGAGCCGCCCCGCCCGGGCACCACCGTCGAGGCCATCGGCAAGCTCCCGACGCCGTTCCGTCCCGGCGGACGCGTGACGGCCGGCACCGCCGCTCCCCTGACCGACGGCGCCGCCTCGTGCCTGCTCGCCGCCGAGGACACCGCGGCCGAGCTGGGCCTGCCGGCCCGCATGCGCCTCGTCTCGTTCGCCTACGCCGGCGTCGAGCCGGAGATCATGGGCATCGGCCCGGTCCCGGCGACCGAGCGCGCCCTGTCCCGCGCGGGCCTGACGATCGAGGACATCGGCCTCTTCGAGATCAACGAGGCCTTCGCGGTCCAGGTGCTCGCCTTCCTCGACGCGTACGGCATCGCCGACGACGACCCCCGCGTGAACCCGTACGGCGGCGCGATCGCCGTCGGCCACCCGCTGGCCTCGTCCGGCGTGCGCCTCATGACGCAGCTCGCACGCCACTTCGAGGAGCACCCCGAGGTCCGCTACGGCCTGACGACGATGTGCGTCGGCCTCGGCCAGGGCGGCACCGTCATCTGGGAGAACCCGCACCACGCCGACTACGACAACGGGAGCGCCCTGTGAGCACCGAGAGCACCCCCACCGAGGCCCCTGAGCCCCGCGCCGAGCGTGTCTCGCGCGCCCTCGTCCGCGACGTCGTCCTGCCCGACGGCGCCGGGACCCTGGCCCTCGTCACGATCGACAACGGCCTCGACCACACCAAGCCGACGACGTTCGGCCCGCTCGGCATCGCCTCCCTGCACGAGGCGCTCGCCGGCGTGCAGGCGCGCGTCGCCGCGGGCGAGGTCCAGGCCGTCGCCGTGACGGGCAAGCCGTACTTCCTCGCCGCCGGCGCCGACCTCTCGCAGATCGCCTCGGTCACCGGTCGCGACGCGGCCCTCGCGCTCGGGCGGGGCGGCCATGCCGCCTACGAGCTGCTGCACACGATGGGCGTGCCGACGTTCGCGTTCGTCAACGGCGTCGCCCTGGGCGGCGGCCTCGAGCTCGCGCTCAACTGCGACTACCGCACGGTCGCGTCCGACGTCCGGGCGCTCGCGCTGCCCGAGACCGGCCTGGGCCTCGTGCCCGGCTGGGGCGGGGCGTACATCGTGCCGCGCCTGGTCGGCATCGAGAAGGCGCTCGACGTCATCCTCACGCGTCCCGCGACGAACAAGCCGTTCAACGCCGCGCAGGCCGCCGAGATCGGTCTCATGGACACGGTGCTCGACGCGGCCGACTTCCTCGAGGAGTCGATCCGGTGGGCCGCGCGCGTGCTGTCGGGCGACGTCGTCGTCGAGCGCCGCGAGCTCGACGACCAGGCCACGTGGGACGCGGTCGCCGCGGGTGCCCGCCGGCGCCTGGACGCGGTCGTCCACGGCTCGCGCCCCGCGCCGTACCGCGCGCTCGACCTGGTCGCCGCTGCGCGCACCGCGACGCGCGAGGAGGCGTTCGCGGCCGAGGACGTGGCGCTGGCGGACCTGATCATGAGCGACGAGATGCGCGCGTCGGTCTACGCGTTCGGGCTCGTGTCCGGCGGCAAGAAGCCGGTCGGTGCGCCCGACCGGTCGCTCGCGCAGCCGGTGACCCGCGTCGGCATCGTCGGCGCGGGGCTCATGGCTGCGCAGATCGCGCTGCTGTTCGCGCAGCGGCTCGGCGTGCCCGTCGTCATGCGAGACCTCGACTCCGAGCGGGTCGCCGCCGGCCTGGGAGCCGTGCGCTCCACCGTCGAGCGGCTCACGTCCAGCGGCCGGATGACCGAGGGCACCGCGGCGCGGCTGCTCGGGTCGATCCACGGCACCACGGACATCCACGAGTTCGCCTCGTGCGACCTGGTCATCGAGGCGGTCACCGAGATCCTCGACCTGAAGAAGCGTGTGTTCGCCGAGCTCGAGACTATCGTCTCGCCGACGACGGTCCTCGCGACGAACACCTCGGCGCTGTCGATCACCGCGATGGCGGCGGACCTGCAGCACCCCGAGCGCGTCGTCGGGCTGCACTTCTTCAACCCGGTCGCGGCCATGCCGCTGGTCGAGGTGATCCACGCGGAGCACACGTCCGCCGAGGCGCTGGCCACGGGCTTCGCGGTCGCCGCGAAGCTGCGCAAGACGGCCGTGCTCGTCGCCGACCGCCCCGGCTTCGTCGTCAACCGCCTGCTCGTCCTGCTCCTCGGGGTGATCGTCGATGCCGTCGAGAACGGCACGCCGGTCGAGGTCGCGGACCGTGCGCTGCGGCCCCTCGGCCTGCCGATGCCGCCGTTCGAGCTGTTCGACCTGGTCGGGCCCGCCGTCGGGCTGCACGTGCTGACGTCGCTGCGTGAGGACCTGGGCGATCGCTTCCCGCGCTCCCCCGGTCTCGAGAAGCTCGTCGCCGATGGCACGCGCGTGGTGCTCCCGGCGCCCGCCAAGGGGCTGCCCAAGCCCGTCGACCCCGCGATCCAGACGGTGTTCGGCGAGCCCCGGGAGGGTGCGCTCGACGAGGCCGGCGTGCTCGACTCGGTCCTCACGGCCCTGACCGTCGAGGTCGGCCACATGCTCGAGGAGGGTGTCGTGGCCACACCGCAGCAGATCGACCTCTGCATGATCCTCGGCGCCGGCTGGGGCTTCCACCTCGGCGGCATCACGCCGTACCTGGACCGCACCGGCTACTCCGAGCGCGTGCTCGGCCGGCGCATCCTGCCCGACGGGGTCGCGAACGTCCCCGCCTGACCGTCCGACCCGAGCCGGGCCGTCCCCTCGCGGGGCGGCCAGGCTCGTGCGTCGTCAGTAGACCGTCAGCCCGCGCGCACGGAACTGGTCGCGCACGCGCTCGACCAGCTCGGGAGTCGGCGGCTGGGTGTCCTCGAGCTCGTAGGTCAGGCCCAGCTCGGACCACTTGTCGCGGCCCATCTGGTGGAAGGGCAGCACCTCGACGCGGCTCACGGTCGGCAGTGTCGCGACGTAGGACGCGACGGCCTCGGCGTTGTCGACGTCGTCGGTCAGCCCCGGGACCAGCACGAACCGCACCCAGATCTCCGTGCCGCGCGCTGCCAGGCGGCGGCCGAAGTCGAGCGTCGGCTGCAGGTCCCGGCCGGTGACGCGGCGGTAGGTCTCGGGGTCGCCCGACTTCACGTCGAGCAGCACGAGGTCGACGTCGTCGAGCATCTCGTCGGACAGGTGCGAGCCGAGGTAGCCCGACGTGTCGATCGCCGTGTGGATGTCCATCGCGCGGGCGCCGCGCAGGAGCCGGCGCACGTACGCCGGCTGCATGAGGGGCTCGCCGCCCGAGATCGTCAGGCCGCCGCCGGTCGCCTGCATCACGCCGCGGTAGCGCGAGATGCGGGCGAGCAGCTCGTCGGCCGGGACGTCCGTGCCGCGGCGCATCTCCATCGTGTCGGGGTTGTGGCAGTACAGGCACCGCAGCGGGCAGCCGGACAGGAACACGGTCATCCGCGTGCCCGGTCCGTCGACCGCGGTCACCAGCTCCCAGGAGTGCACCGAGCCGACGTCTCCCGCCCGGACCGCGGCGAGGCGGGCCGAGCGGTCGTCGGGCTCGGCGGTCGCCAGCCCGGACGTGCCGTGGCCCTGCGTCCGCTCGTGCGAGCCGCCGACGAGCGGCATCCCGAGGGACACCACGGGGGCGCCGGGCTGCCGCTCGTCGGTGGTGGTCATCTCAGACCGCTCCGTGGAACGTGCGCGACAGCACGTCGAGCTGCTGCTCGCGGGTCAGCCGCACGAAGTTCACGGCGTAGCCCGAGACCCGGATGGTGAGCTGGGGGTAGTTCTCCGGGTGCTCCATGGCGTCCAGGAGCGTCTCGCGGTTCAGCACGTTGACGTTCATGTGGTAGCCGTTGGACAGCGTGTAGGCGTCCAGGAGGCCGACGAGGTTCGTCACCTGCTCGTCGCGGGTACGACCCAGACCAGCAGGTACGACGGACGAGGTCAGCGAGATGCCGTCCTGCGCCTCGGAGTACGGGAGCTTCGCGACGGAGAGCGCCGAGGCGAGCATCCCGTGGGTGTCGCGCCCGTTCATCGGGTTGGCGCCGGGGGCGAACGGCTCGCCGGAGCGGCGACCGTCGGGCGTGGAGCCCGTCGCCTTGCCGTAGACCACGTTCGACGTGATCGTCAGCACCGACTGGGTGTGCGTCGCGTCGCGGTAGGTCGGGAACCGGCGGATCTTCTCCATGAACGTCTTGACGATCCACACCGCGATGTCGTCGGCGCGGTCGTCGTCGTTGCCGTACGTCGGGAAGTCGCCCTCGATCGCGTACTCCGTGACCAGGCCGTCGGCCGTGCGCAGCGCGCGGACCTTGGCGTACTTGATGGCCGACAGCGAGTCGACGACGACGGAGAGGCCGGCGATGCCGCACGCCATGGTGCGCAGGATCGTGCGGTCGTGCAGGGCCATCTCGATGCGCTCGTAGGCGTACTTGTCGTGCATGTAGTGCACGCAGTTGAGCGCGTCGACGTAGGTCTGGGCCAGCCAGTCCATCATCGTGTCGAACTTCGCCATGACGTCGTCGTAGTCGAGGACCTCGCCCTCGACGGGCGCTCCCACGGGCGCGATCTGCTTGCCGGTGTTCTCGTCGCGACCACCGTTGATGGCGTACAGGAGCGTCTTGGCGAGGTTCACGCGCGCGCCGAAGAACTGCATCTGCTTGCCGACCCGCATCGGGGACACGCAGCACGCGATGGCCGCGTCGTCGCCCCAGGAGTCGCGGATGAGGTCGTCGGACTCGTACTGCACCGCGGAGGTGTCGATCGAGACCTGCGCGCAGTAGTCCTTGAACCCCTGCGGCAGCTTGTCGCTCCAGAACACGGTCATGTTCGGCTCGGGGGCCGGGCCCAGGTTGTACAACGTCTGCAGGTAGCGGAACGAGGTGCGCGTCACCAGCGGGCGACCGTCCTCGCCGATGCCGGCGAGCGACTCGGTGACCCACGTCGGGTCGCCCGAGAAGAGGTTGTCGTACTCGGGCGTGCGCAGGAACCGCACGATCCGCAGCTTGATGACGAAGTCGTCGATGATCTCCTGCGCCTGCTCCTCGGTGAGCACGCCGGCCTCGATGTCGCGCTGCAGGAAGACGTCGAGGAACGTCGAGGTACGACCCAGCGACATCGCGGCGCCGTTCTGCTCCTTCACGGCGGCCAGGTAGCCGAAGTACAGCCACTGCACGGCCTCGCGGCCGGTCGTCGCGGGCAGCGAGATGTCGTAGCCGTAGGACGCGGCCATCGTCTTGAGCTCGCCCAGCGCGCGCGTCTGCTCCGCGAGCTCCTCGCGGTCGCGGATGACGTCCTCGGTCGAGCGCTCCATGTCGAGCTCGGCGCGCTCGAGCTTCTTCGCGGCGATCAGCGCGTCGACGCCGTAGAGCGCGACGCGGCGGTAGTCGCCGATGATCCGGCCGCGGCCGTAGGCGTCCGGGAGGCCCGTGATGATGTGGCTGCTGCGCGCCGCGCGGACGGCGGGCGGGTAGACGTCGAAGACGCCGTCGTTGTGGGTCTTGCGGTACTTGGTGAAGATCTCCGTGACGATCGGGTCGGCCTCGTAGCCGTACGTCTCGAGCGAGTTCAGCACCATCCGGTAGCCACCGTTGGGCATGATCGCGCGCTTGAGCGGCGCGTCGGTCTGGAGCCCGACGACGACCTCGTTCGCCTCGTCGATGTAGCCGGGGGCGTGCGACGTGATCGTCGACGGCGTCGTGGCGTCGATGTCGTAGACGCCCTTCTCGCGCTCGGCGGGGAACATCGCCGCGAGGCGGTCCCACAGGGCGGTGGTGCGGACCGTCGGGCCGGCGAGGAACGAGGAGTCCCCGAGGTACGGCGTGTAGTTGCGCTGGATGAAGTCGCGCACGTCGACGTGGTCGACCCACGGGCCTGCGACGAAGCCTTCCCAAGCGGCGGGCATGGTGGCCTCGACCTGCTGCGGAACTGCCGTGGTGGACATTCGTACTCCTTCGTTCGAACGGGGTAGTTCGAACTTACGAAGGCAATGATGGGATGTCTTGGGACCTCGGTCCCGGGTCGTGGACGTCGTGTGAAGTGCCAGGTCACACGGCAGCCAAAACGCCCGCGCAGAGCGTGTCGTCGCACTATCGTCTGGGCATGCCTCGCCGCCTCCGCTCCACGGTCCTCGCCGCCGCGACCGTCGTCGCCCTCGCCACCAGTGCGATGGTGCCCCTGAGCGCTGCCGCCGCCTCGTCAGACGGTCCGCGGGTCACGTCGGTCGACGTCGGTCCCCGGTTCCTGCCGCGCAAGATGCTCGCGGAGCTGGTGCCCGGGGTCACGGTTCCCGACCCCCGCCGCAACGTCGTCGTGCGCGTCAGCACCTCGGCGGCCGGTGCGAGCGTCCAGTACCAGGAGCGCTGGTTCATCGGCGGCAAGAACGAGAAGTTCCGCTGGTCCGGCGCGAGCACATGGTCGACGAAGCATGCCTACCGCAAGCAGGTCGTCGAGGGCGGGACGCTCTGCTACCGGTTCCGTGCGAAGGCTGGCGGCGCGGTTGGCCCGTGGTCGACCATGCGCTGCACGAGCATGCCCATCCGTGGCGCTGGGCTTGCGCCGAGCAACTGCGGACCGAGCGACGCGGGCGTCAAGCACCAGCGGGCGAGGACCTGCACCATGGGCTCGAAGCGCTCGTGGCACTTCATGAGCGGGAACGCGGTCCGCGTCGGCTTCCTCGGTGGCAAGGGCGCGGGGAGCTTCGACGTCTATGCCGGCGGCACGAAGATCGGCCACGTGTGGGCCGGCGGCACGTCAGCGGGACTGCACCACCGCACGTTCGAGGCGCCGAAGCATTTCCGTGGGTTCGTCGACTTCCGTGGCACGCGGGGCAACGTCGAGATCCACGACTGGCTGGCCCTGCCCTAGCTCGCCCCCAGCGCGCCCAGCACGTCGCGCGCGATGTCCGCCGGCCGCAGGCGCAGCGTGCCGACGAGCTGGTCGCGCGTCGCGTGGTCGAGGAACGCGCGCGGGATGCCGATCGACTGCACGGGCGTCCCGATGCCGGCCTCGCGGGTGCGCTGCGCGACGATCGCGCCGATCCCGCCGTCGACCACGCCGTCCTCGATCGTCACGACGTGGTCGTGCTCGCCGACGAGCTTGACCAGGCCGGGGGCCACGGGCAGGACCCAGCGCGGGTCGACGACGGTGACGCGCAGGCCGTGCGCGGCGAGCAGGTCGGCGACCTCGAGCGCGGTGGGGGCCATCGCGCCGACGGCGACGACGAGCACGTCGCGCTCGCCGGAGCCGGTGCGGGCCAGGACGTCGACGCCGTCGACCTCCTCGAGCGCGGGGATCGGGTCGCCCATCGCGCCCTTGGGGTAGCGCACGACGGTCGGGGCGTCGTCGACGTCGACCGCCTCACGCAGCGCGGTGCGCAGCGTCGTCTCGTCGCGCGGCGCCGCCAGGCGCAGGCCCGGCACGACGCCGAGCATCGCCATGTCCCACATGCCGTTGTGGCTCGCTCCGTCGTCACCCGTCAGACCGGCGCGGTCGAGCACGAACGTGACGCCAGCGCGGTGCAGCGCGACGTCCATGAGGACCTGGTCGAAGGCCCGGTTGAGGAAGGTGGCGTACACGGCGACCACGGGGTGCAGGCCGCCGAACGCCATGCCGGCGGCGGAGGTGGCGGCGTGCTGCTCGGCGATCCCGACGTCGAACACGCGCCCCGGGAACTCGGCCGCGAACGGCGCCAGACCCACAGGCTGCAGCATCGCCGCGGTGATGGCGACGACGTCCTTGCGCCGACGGCCGATCCGCACGATCTCGTCGGCGAACACGCTCGTCCAGCCGAACCGCGAGGGCGCGAGCGGCAGGCCGGTCTCGGGGTGGATCTGGCCGACCGCGTGGAAGCGGTCGGCGATGTCCTGCTCGGCCGGGGTGTACCCGCGGCCCTTCTCGGTGATGACGTGCACGATGACCGGCCCCGCGTAGGTGCGCGCCCGGCGCAGCGCGCGCTCGACGGCCGCCTCGTCGTGGCCGTCGACCGGTCCGACGTACTTCAGGCCGAGGTCCTCGAACATGCCCTGCGGGGCGACGACGTCCTTGATGCCCTTCTTCAGGCCGTGCAGCGCGTCGTACGCGGCGCGTCCCGGCGGGCCGGAGCGGCGCAGCGTGCGCTTGCCCCAGGACAGGACGTTCTCGTACCCCTGCGTGGTGCGCAGCGTGTCGAGGTGGTGGGCCAGGCCGCCGATCGTCGGGTCGTAGGAGCGCCCGTTGTCGTTCACCACGATGACCAGGCGACGGTCCTGACCGTCGGCGATGTTGTTGAGCGCCTCCCAGGCCATGCCGCCCGTCAGCGCGCCGTCGCCGATGACGGCCACGACCGAACGGTCGCCCCGGCCCTGCAGCTCGTTGGCCTTGGCGATGCCGTCGGCCCAGGACAGCGCGGTCGAGGCGTGCGAGTTCTCGACGACGTCGTGCTCGGACTCCGAGCGGCTCGGGTAGCCGGAGAGGCCCTCGCGCCGGCGCAGCTGGCTGAAGTCCTGCCGGCCCGTGAGCAGCTTGTGCACGTAGGACTGGTGGCCGGTGTCGAACACGAAGGTGTCGGCCGGGGACTCGAACACGCGGTGCATCGCGATCGTGAGCTCGACGACGCCGAGGTTGGGTCCCAGGTGGCCACCCGTCCGCGAGACGGACTCGACGAGGAACGTGCGGATCTCGCCCGCCAGCTCGTCGACCTGACGCGGCGTGAGCGCGCGGACGTCGGCCGGCGAGCCGATCCTCTCGAGCAGTCCCATCGCGTCTCCGTCCTCGTCGTCCCACCTGACCGTGGGGCCGCGCGCGGCGGCCGCGCACGGGCGGCGCTGCCACAGGGGGGACCCAGGATGTCTCCCGGACACTCTAGGCGCCCAGCCCCACCGCGGCCCTGGATGCGCACGTGGGGTGCACCACCTGCACAAGACTCCCCCGCGACTCATCCCCGGCGAACCGTCTACCATTGATCGGAAAGGGGAACACCCATGCGCTTCCTGAACGGCCACCAGGCCACATCTGACCTCACGTACGGCGACGTCTTCCTCGTCCCGTCACGTTCGGAGGTCGCCTCCCGCTTCGACGTCGACCTGACGTCACCTGACGGGACCGGCACCACCATCCCGCTCGTCGTCGCCAACATGACCGCCGTCGCCGGCCGCCGGATGGCCGAGACCGTCGCCCGCCGCGGCGGCATCGCCGTCATCCCCCAGGACATCCCCACCGACGTGGTGGCGGACGTCGTGGCGTCGGTCAAGGCCAAGCACACGGTCGTCGAGAGCGCGGTCGTCGTCGCTCCGCACGACACGGTGCACACGGCCATCACCCTGATCGGCAAGCGCTCGCACGGCGCGGCCGTCGTCGTCCGGGACGGGCGCCCGGTCGGCGTCGTCACCGAGGCCGACTGCCAGGGCGTCGACCGCTTCACGCAGGTCGAGGACGTCATGACGGCTGACCCGAGCACCATCGAGGCGTCGGTCCTCGAGGACGGCGGCCCCCGCGGCCTGGAGGCAGCGTTCGAGCAGCTGCACGCCTCGCGACGCCGCTTCTCCCCCGTGACCCGCGACGGCGCGCTCGTCGGCGTGCTGACGCGCGTCGGCGCGCTGCGCTCCTCGATCTACGAGCCCGCGCTCGACGCCGACGGTCGCCTGCGCGTGGCCGCCGCCGTCGGGATCAACGGCGACGTCAAGGCCAAGGCGGCCGAGCTGCTCGAGGCCGGCATCGACGTGATCGTCGTCGACACGGCCCACGGTCACCAGCGCAAGATGTTCGACGCGCTGGCCGCCGTGCGCTCGCTCGACCCGCAGGTGCCCGTCGTGGCCGGCAACGTCGTGACCGCCGAGGGCACGCGCGACCTCATCGAGGCCGGCGCGGACATCGTCAAGGTCGGCGTCGGCCCGGGCGCGATGTGCACCACCCGGATGATGACGGCCGTGGGCCGCCCGCAGTTCTCCGCCGTGCTCGAGTGCGCCGCCGAGGCACGCGCGCTCGGCAAGCACGTCTGGGCCGACGGAGGCGTGCGGCACCCCCGCGACGTCGCGCTGGCGCTGGCGGCCGGCGCGTCGCAGGTCATGGTCGGCTCGTGGTTCGCCGGCACGCACGAGTCGCCGGGCGACCTGCACGACGACGGCAACGGCCGGCTCTACAAGGAGTCGTTCGGCATGGCCTCGGCCCGCGCCGTGGCCGCCCGCACCCGCGGCGGCTCGGCGTTCGAGCGTGCGCGCAAGGGCCTGTACGAGGAGGGCATCTCCTCCTCGCGCATGTACCTGGACGCGCGTCGCCCGGGCGTCGAGGACCTGATCGACCACATCACGGCGGGCGTCCGCTCGGCCGCCACGTACGTGGGCGCGACGAGCATCGACGAGCTGCACGAGCGTGCCGCTGTCGGCATCCAGTCCGCGGCGGGCTACGAAGAGGGCCGCCCGCTGCCCGACGGCTGGTGACGGGCATGCGGCCCGTCCTGGTCCTCACGCACGCGCCGCACGAGGGCCCGGGGCTCATCGCCCCGGTCCTCGACGCGCCCGTGCGGGTGCGCACGGTGGTCTCGTCGCAGGACCCGGTCCTGCCGGGCCTGGACGAGATCTCCGGTGTCGTGGTCATGGGCGGCGCGATGGACGCCGACGATGACCGCTACCCGGGACTGGTCGCCGAGAAGCGGCTGCTCGCCGAGGCGGTCGCCGCGGACGTGCCCGTGCTCGGCGTGTGCCTCGGCATGCAGCTGCTCGCGCTCGCCCTGGGCTCCGAGCTGCAGCGCCGGCACGGCACGGAGATCGGGTTCGCCCCGGTCGACGTCGTCGGCGACGACCCCGTGCTCGGCGTGCTGGGCGACCGGCCGACCGTGCTGCACTGGCACGACGACGCCGTCACCCTCCCGGGCGGCGCGACGCTGCTCGCGTCGACGGCCACCACCCCGGTCCAGGCCTTCCGCGCAGGTTCCGCCCTCGGGGTCCAGTTCCACCCCGAGCTCGAGCCCCGGATGCTCGACCTGTGGCTCGCGACGCCCGAGATGGTCGACGACCTGTCGGACGACGACGTCGAGGCCATCCGGGCCGACGGCGCCAAGTACCTGCCCGACCTGGCCCCCGCAGCCCGGGCGATGGTGAGCGGCTTCGCCGAGCAGGTGCGGGCGCGCGGTTGAGCCCGGCGCCGACCAGCAGCACCGACGCACGCGCCGACCTCGTCGCGCTGTGCGCGCGAGGCGTCGACTGGCGTCTCGACCCGTCGCGGATGATCACGCTCGGCGCCGCGACCCGGCCGGCGGCGGTCCTGGTGCTGTTCGGCCGGCTCGACGCCCTGCCCGCCTCCACCGGCGACCCGGCCGTCCCGGCCGACCTCGACGTGCTCCTGCAGCGGCGGGCCGGGACGCTCGGTCACCACGCCGGGCAGGTCGCGTTCCCGGGCGGTCGGCTCGAGCCGTCCGACGACGGGCCCGTCGCGGCCGCGCTCCGGGAGGCCACCGAGGAGGTCGGGCTCGACGCCGCGGGCGTCGAGGTGCTCGGCACGCTCGCGCCGCTGCCCGTGCCGGTGAGCAACCACCTGGTCACGCCCGTCCCTGCCTGGTGGACGACGCCGTCGCGCGTGGCGGCCGTCGACCACGCCGAGACGGTGGACGTGTTCCGGCTCGCGGTGGCCGACCTGCTCGACCCCGCGAACCGGGCCAGCGTCGCGCACACCCGCGCCGGGGCGACCGTCCGCACCCCGGCGTTCGTCGTCGGCGACGTGCTCGTCTGGGGCTTCACGGCCATCGTGCTGTCGCGCATGTTCGACGCGCTCGGCTGGGCGGTCCCGTGGGACTCCCGCCGTCTGGTCACCCCGGAGGTCTGAGTGCCGCATCCTATGATCGAGGTCATGGTCGACGAGGAGCTCGCCCGCCGCCTGCTGCTCGAGCAGCACCCCGACCTCGCGGACCTTCCGCTCGCCTGGGTCGGCACCGGCTGGGACAACGCCATGTGGCGGCTCGGCGAGCACCTGATGCTCCGCTTCCCCGTGCGTGAGGTCTCCGCGCACCTGGTCGAGCACGAGCAGGCCTGGCTCCCCGTGCTGGCACCGCGCCTGCCGGTCGACGTGCCCGTCCCCGTGCGCGTCGGCGTCCCGGGGGCGCTCTACCCGTGGCCATGGAGCGTGGTCCCGTGGTTCGAGGCCACCCCGGCCGCCGCGACACCCGCCTCGGCGCACTCGTCCTGGGCGGCGCAGCTCGCCGACTTCTTCGTCGCGCTGCACGTGCCCGCGCCCGACGACGCGCCCGACAACCCCGTGCGCGGCGACGACATCGCGGCGCGCCGTGAGCCGCTGCGCGACCGCCTCGCGCGGCTGGCGCTTCCCGACGCGGACCGCATCGCCGCTCGCTTCGACGAGCTCGCCGCAGCGCCCCGCTGGACCGGCACGCCGGTCTGGATCCACGGCGACCCCCACCCGGCCAACCTCCTCGAGCACGGGGGCGCCCTGCGGGCCGTCATCGACTTCGGCGACATCACGTCGGGCGACCCCGCGTGCGACCTGGCCACCGCCTGGATGACGTTCGACGCGTCGGCCCGTGCGCTCTTCCGGGCTCGGGTCGACGAGGGGTGCGGCTGGGACGACGCGATGTGGCAGCGGGCCCAGGCGTGGGCGCTGCACCTGTCCGTCGTCATGCAGATGCACCCGGTGGAGTACCCCCACCTGGCCGCGGTGGGGCGCCACGGGATCGAGCAGGCCCTCGACCGCTAGGTCAGGTCCAGTCCGAGAGGTCGGTCGGGCCCCGTCGGCCGCGGGGCGCAACCCCGAGCGTGGTCAACGTCGCGTCGACGTTCGCGTCCCCGGCGCGGGCTCGCCACGCGCGCACCTCGTGCCGGAAGGCCCGGGCGGACAGCCGCAGCATCGTCTCCCCCCGCTCGGTCGGGGCCAGGATGCGCTCACGCCGATCCGCGCCGCTCGCGGTTCGGGTGACGAAACCCATCTCCTCGAGGCTCCGCGCGGTCTTCGCAGCAGCCTGCTTGCTCACTCCCAGCCGCTCCCCCAGCTGCACGCTCGTGCAGCCCGTGCCGATCGCCTGCATCGCAAAGCCGTGCGAGGCCCGCACGTCGGGGAAGCCGGCAGCGGCCAGGTCGAGGTGCACGGCGTCGACCAGGGCCCGGAACGCCGACATCAGCAGGAAGGGCATCGCGACGTCATCAGCAGGGTCCATAGGCCGATCCTACGACTTGTGGGCAACCATGTTGACGACATATGGTCAACCCCGTTGTCTACTTCTGGAGGAAGTCGTGCCCCACCTGACCCCATCGTCCGCTCCGAGCCGCGAGCTCCACGGAGTCACCTTCACGTCGTTCGCGAGCAGCCGGACCGGCGCGGCGCACCTGGCCGCCTGGCGCGCCGACTTCCCGCCGCGCACACCGGGAGCGGCGCACGCCATGAGCCAGGAGGAGGTGCTGAACGTCGTGGTCGGTGCGCTCGACGTCGAGATCGACGCCGAACGGTTCACCGCTCGCGCCGGCGACGCCGTCCTGGTCCCGGCCGGCGCTCGGTTCCGGATCAGCAACACCACCTCGCAGCCTGCGCAGGCGTGGGTCACGACGTCGCTCGGGATGACCGTCGTGATGCACGATGACGGCCAGGTGCTCGCACCACCGTGGGCGCAGTGACGCACGCCGCGCTCCCGAGGCACCCCCGGACTCGACCTCGCGACCGGGAGAGCACGTCCGCGAGACTGGGTCGGTGACGACGACGCTCGACCTGGACCTGCCCGACGGGCGCCGGTTGCGCGCCCATTGCTCGGACGCCGACCACGACGCACCGACGGTGGTCTGGCACCACGGCACACCACAGTCGGGGGCCCTGCTCGCGCCGGTGGTCGACGCGGCCGTACGCCGCGGGTTCCGGGTCGTCTCCTACGGCCGGCCGTCCTACGGCGGCTCGACGCCCCGACCAGGGCGGACGGTCGCCTCGGCGGCCGGCGACGTCCGAGCCGTGCTCGACGCGATCGGCGTCGACCGGGCCGTGAGCGTCGGCGCGTCGGGCGGCGGCCCGCACGCGCTCGCCTGCGGCGCGCTGCTGCCCGAGCGCACGACAGCCGTCGTGAGCATCGCCGGCCTCGCCCCGCTGGACGGGTTCGACTGGTCGATGGGAATGGCGTACGACGACGCGCTCCGCGCAGCCGTTCGCGGGCGCGAGGCACGGGCCGCCGTGGCCGAGCCGGACGGACCACCGCCGGGCTTCGTCGCCGTCGACTGGCTCGCGCTCGCCGGCGAGTGGGGCGCCCTGGGCGACGACGCCGGGCCGGCCGGCCAGGCCAGCCCGGACGGCATGGTCGACGACGACGTGGCGTACACGCACCCCTGGGGTTTCGCCCCTGCGCAGGTTCACTGCCCGGTGCTGCTCGTACACGGCGGCCTGGACGCGGTCGTCCCGCTGGCGCACTCCCGGCGCCTGCTCGAGCTCCTGCCCGACGCGCAGCTGTGGGAACGGCCGCAGGACGGCCACGTCTCGGTGCTGCGGGCGCTGCCGGTCGCCCTCGACTGGGTGGTCGACCTCGCCCCGGACGTACGACGGGCCCGCACCCCGTGAGGGAGTGCGGGCCCGTCGGCGTACCGGGGAGTCAGCCCTGCGCGACCTGCCGCAGCACGTACTGCAGGATGCCGCCGTTGCGGTAGTAGTCCGCCTCGCCGGGGGTGTCGATGCGCAGCACCGCGTCGAACTCGACGACGGAGCCGTCCGTCTTCGTGGCCTTCACCGCGAGCGTGCGGGGCGTGGTGCCCTCGTTGAGCGCGGTGACGCCCGTGATGTCGAAGGTCTCCGTGCCGTCGAGGCCGAGCGTGTCGGCCGACTCGCCGTCGGGGAACTGCAGCGGCAGGACGCCCATCCCGATGAGGTTGGAGCGGTGGATCCGCTCGAAGCTCTCGGTGATGACTGCCTTGACCCCCAGCAGGCTGGTGCCCTTGGCTGCCCAGTCGCGCGAGGAGCCGGAGCCGTACTCCTTGCCGCCCAGGACGACGAGCGGGATGCCCTGTGCCTGGTAGGCCTGCGACGCATCGTAGATCGAGGACTGCTCGCCCGTGAGCAGGTTCGTGGTGAACCCGCCCTCGACGCCCGGCACCAGCTGGTTGCGCAGGCGGATGTTCGCGAACGTGCCGCGGATCATGACCTCGTGGTTCCCGCGGCGCGAGCCGTAGGAGTTGTAGTCACGACGCTCCACGCCGTGCTCGGCCAGGTATAGGCCGGCCGGGCTGTCGGCCTTGATCGAGCCGGCGGGGCTGATGTGGTCGGTCGTGACCGAGTCACCCAGCTTGGCCAGCACGCGCGCGCCGTGGAAGTCGACCACCGGGGACGGCTCGGCCTGCATGCCCTCGAAGTACGGGGGCTTGCGCACGTAGGTCGACTCGGGGTCCCACTCGAACGTGTCGCCCTCGGGCGTGGGCAGCGCGCGCCAGCGCTCGTCGCCCGTGAACACGTCCGCGTAGTCCTTGGTGAACATCGCGCGGTCGATCGACGAGTCGATGACGGCCTGCACCTCGTCCGGCGTGGGCCAGATGTCCGCCAGGAAGATGGGCTGGCCGGCCTCGTCGCGACCCAGCGGGTCGGACGCGAAGTCGAAGTCCATGGTGCCCGCCAGCGCGTACGCGATGACCAGCGGCGGCGACGCCAGGTAGTTCATCTTGATGTCGGGGTTGATGCGGCCCTCGAAGTTGCGGTTGCCCGACAGCACGGCGGCCACGGCGAGGTCGTGCTCCTGCACGGTCTCCGAGACCTTCTCGTCGAGCGGGCCCGAGTTGCCGATGCACGTGGCGCAGCCGTAGCCGACCAGGTGGAAGCCGAGCTTCTCGAGGTACGGCCACATGCCGGCCTTCTCGTAGTAGTTCGTCACGACCTGCGAGCCCGGCGCCATCGACGTCTTGACCCACGGCTTGGCCTGCAGGCCCTTCTCGACGGCCTTCTTCGCGACGAGCGCGGCGGCCATCATGACCGACGGGTTCGACGTGTTGGTGCAGCTCGTGATGGACGCGATCGCGACGGCGCCGTGGAACAGGTCGAACTGGCGCCCCTCGCTGTCCGTCGTCGGGAACACGCGGGTGGCCGACGAGGTGATCGCGGGCGAGTCGGACGCGGGGAACGACTCGCGCTCGGCCTCGTCGACGCCGTTGGTGACCTCGGGCGCGTACGTGGGCAGGTCGCGCTGGAACTGCTCCTTGGCCCGCGACAGCTCGATGCGGTCCTGGGGGCGCTTCGGGCCGGCGATCGACGGGACCACGGTGGACAGGTCGAGCTCGAGGTACTCCGAGAACACCGGCTCGACGTACGAGTCCAGCGTCGGGTCGAGCCACATGCCCTGCTCCTTGGCGTACGCCTCGACGAGCGCGAGCTGCTCCTCGGAGCGGCCGGTCAGGCGCAGGTAGTCGAGCGTGACGCCGTCGATCGGGAACATCGCGGCCGTCGAGCCGAACTCGGGGCTCATGTTGCCGATGGTCGCGCGGTTGGCCAGCGGCACCGCCGCGACGCCCTCGCCGTAGAACTCGACGAACTTGCCGACCACGCCGTGCTGGCGCAGCTTCTGCGTGATCGTCAGCACGATGTCGGTCGCGGTGACCCCGAGGGGGATCGAGCCCGTGAGCTTGAAGCCGACGACGCGCGGGATGAGCATCGAGACGGGCTGGCCGAGCATGGCCGCCTCGGCCTCGATGCCGCCGACACCCCAGCCCAGCACGCCCAGGCCGTTGACCATCGTGGTGTGCGAGTCGGTGCCGACGCAGGTGTCGGGGTAGGCCTTGCCGTCGCGCACCATGACGCCGCGGGCGAGGTACTCGATGTTGACCTGGTGCACGATGCCGGTGCCCGGCGGGACGACCTTGAAGTCGTCGAACGCCGTCTGGCCCCAGCGCAGGAACTGGTAGCGCTCACGGTTGCGCTGGTACTCGAGCTCGACGTTGCGCTCGAACGCGTCGGCGCGGCCGGCGACGTCGATCTGGACGGAGTGGTCGATGACCAGCTCGGCCGGGGCGAGCGGGTTGATGCGGGTCGGGTCGCCGCCGAGCTCGACGACGGCCTCACGCATGGTGGCGAGGTCGACGACGCACGGGACACCGGTGAAGTCCTGCATGATCACGCGCGCCGGCGTGAACTGGATCTCGGTGTCGGGCTGGGCGTCGGGGTCCCAGCCGGCGAGGGCGTTGATGTGGTCGGCGGTGATGTTCGCGCCGTCCTCGGTGCGCAGCAGGTTCTCTGCCAGCACCTTGAGGCTGAACGGCAAGCGCTCGAGGCCCGGCACCGCGGCGAGCCGGTACACCTCGTAGGAGGCGTCACCGACTTCCAGCGTTCCCTTGGATCCGAAGCTGTCGACAGTGCTCACGAGACTCCTTCATCGGGCGAGTCGGCCGGGGATGGGGGTCCCGGGCCGTGGGCGATGCACAGCCACCCTAGTGGCTCCATCGAAGTATCTTGACGTCAAGATACATCACGACGGGCCCGTCACGCGAGTCGGGCACGCCGTCGTGTCAGTCCTTCGCGTGGGCCTCGTCGTACGCGGCCTGAGCCTTGCGCTCGGCCTCGATCGCCCGCTCGTGCGAGCGGTGGTCGTACTCGGGCGTCCCGCTCTTGAACAGCTCCTGCGTCGCCACCTTCTTCGCCTGGGCCAGCGCGCTGCTCGTCGTGTCGTCGCTCACGGCAATCTCCTCCCGTGCCTTCCGGTCGCGGGCCCGCCGGCCCGTCCGTCTCCACGGTAGGACGCCCACCTGCACGGCGCGACCCACCGGCGACCCACCGGCGACCCACCGTGGCGCCCGTTCTGGCCGGACATGTCCGACTGCTCCGCCTATCCTGGCGGCGCACTGAGGCAACCAACACTTCGGAGGACAGCGTGTTCCGCAACCGCACCAGCGGGCGGACGCAGGGGGCGACGCTCACGCGACGAGCACCCCTGCGCCGCACCACCCGCCGCGCACTGGCCGGCGCAGTCTCGGCCGCGCTCGTCGTCGGCCTCGTCCCGCTCGTCGCCGCGCCCGCGCAGGCCGCGGGCGTGACGATCACCGGCACCGTCAAGAACCAGGCGGGCCAGCCCGTCGCCGCCACGGTCGAGGTCTCCCCCGCCGGTGGCGGCCGGGTGCTGTCGGCGACCACGAACGCCGCCGGAGCCTTCACGCTGTCCGGGGTTCCCGCGGGGTCGAGCTACCTCGACGCCAGCGAGACGGGCGAGGAGCACCTGTACACGCCCGAGCACTGGAACGGCACGGCGAGCGTCCCGAGCTACGTCCCGTTCACCGTCCCGACGACCGACGTGACGGGCGTCAGCTTCGTCCTGGACCCGGCCACCGGCATCCTCGGCATCGCGACCGACGAGGCCGGCAAGCCGCTGCAGAACATCGGCTGGAGCGTGCTCGAGTACCGCCCGGAGCAGGGCGACTGGTACCCGCCCCAGATGGGCCCGCTCCTGACCGACGAGGCCGGTCGGATGTGGTGGACCACGCAGGTCGGCAAGAAGTACCGCCTCTGCTTCTCCGACGACTGGTACGACGACCCGTCGTGGCGACCCGCCACGCGGTACGCCGACCGGTGCTGGGACCAGGCCACGTCGCAGGACACCGCGACGACGATCACGGTGACCGAGCAGACGCGTCGCCAGGTGCTCACGGTCGAGCTGCCGGCCGGCGGGAAGTCCATGCTGCCCGGCACGCCGTTCGTGACCGGCGCGGCGAAGGTCGGCGGCACGCTGAGCGTCGACCCCGGGCAGTGGACTCCCTCTGACGTGGCTCTCACCTACCGCTGGTACGCCTACCGCGACGGGACCCGCATCGACCTGCCCGCGACCGGACGCACGTACACGCCGACCACCGACCTCGAGGCCGGCGACTCCGTCTCGGTCGAGGTGACCGGCACACGCTCGGGGTACAAGTCCGCGACCCGGTACGGCTACGGCGGCGAGATCGGGCAGGCGACGCCGACCCTGTCGGCCCCGGTGAAGATCACGGGCACGCCGACACCCGGCAACACCCTCACAGCGTCCTGGGGCACCCTGACCCCGTCCGTCGAGTACCCGATGCTCACCTGGTACGTCGACGGGCAGGCTGACGGCCGCGGCACGTCGTCGGGGAACACCACGTTCACGGTCACCACCGCCGACCTCGGCAAGCGCGTGGAGGCGCGGCTGGAGGCCTACAGCACCGGCTACAACCCGCTGCGCTCGGCCGCCTCCGTGACCATCGGCGCCCCGCTGACGGCCGCCACCCCGACGATCACCGGGACGCTCGCGGTCGGCAAGACCCTGACCGCCACGGCCGGTGCGTGGGGACCCGCTCCCGTGACGCTGGCCTACCAGTGGTACCGCTCGGGTGCCGCGATCGCGGGCGCGACGTCCAGCACCTACCCGCTCGCCGCGGCCGACCGCGCCACGACGATCACCGTCAAGGTCACGGGCAGCAAGCCCGGCTACGTCACCGCGGCGCGCACGTCGGCGGCCACGACCGCGGTCCTGGGCGTCCTCACGGCCCCCACCCCGACCATCAGCGGCACCACGGCGGTCGGGAGCAAGCTCACCCTGTCCACCGGGACGTGGGGACCGGCGCCCGTGGCGCTCAACTACCGCTGGTACCGCTCGGGCGTCGCGATCTCCGGCGCGACGGCGACGACCTACACGCTCACCGCCAGCGACCGCGGCAAGACGATCACCGTGCACGTCGCCGGCCGCAAGACCGGCTACGTCTCCGCCAACCGCTCGTCGGCCGCGACCGCGGCCATCCGCGGCGTGCTGACCCCCAAGACGCCGACCGTCAGCGGGACGCGCAAGGTCGGCTCGACGCTCAAGGCCGTGCCCGGCACGTGGGGGCCCGCACCCGTCACGCTCGCCTACCAGTGGTACCGCGGCAGCACCGCGATCACCGGCGCGAAGTCGGCGTCGTACAAGCTCGTCGCCGCCGACAAGGGCACGACGATCAAGGTGCGGGTCACCGGCAGCAAGTCGGGCTACGTCTCCGCCGCGAGGTACTCGGCCGCCACGGCGAAGATCGCGTGACCGAGGCTGACGGGCGCCCCGTCCCGCGGGGTGCCCGTCAGCGCGTCAGGACCGCGACGGTCTCGAGGTGGTGCGTCATCGGGAACAGGTCGTAGCCCTGCAGCGTCTCGACGCCGTAGCCGCCGTCGGCGAACAGCGCGATGTCCCGTGCCAGCGCCGCGGGGTCGCACGCGACGTAGACGACGCGCTCGGGCCGCAGCTCGAGGATGCCGCCGACGACCGAACGGCCCGCGCCGGTGCGCGGCGGGTCGAGGACCACGACGTCCGCGTGCACGACATCCGAGTCGGCGTCGTCACGGCCGGACAGCACGCGCCCGACGTCCCCGGCGTGCAGCTCGACGTTGCCGCGGTCGTGCAGGTTGCGGCGGGCGTCCTTGACGGCACGCTCGTCGCCCTCGACGGACACGACCTCACCGGTCTCGCCAACGGCGTCCGCGAGCGGGGCGGTGAACAGGCCGGCACCCGAGTAGAGGTCGAGGACGGCGGCGCCGTCGACGTCGCCGACGCCCGCGAGCACCGCGTCGGTCAGCACGCCCGGCGCCTCACGGTGGACCTGCCAGAAGCCGGCGGCGGCGACGCGGAACACGCGGTCGCCCACGCGTTCGCGCACCGAGGTCCGGGCGTTCGGGCGCTTGTCGACGCGTCCCTTGCGCAGGTCGTACGGCAGGCCGTCGAGCAGCACGACGGGCTCGTCCCCGCTGGCGGGCGCGATGGCCTCGATGTGGGCACCGGCGGGCCAGGTGCGCTCGAACAGCTCGAGAGCCTCGATGGTGGGCGACGCCAGCGGCATCGAGGTCAGCGCGTGCACGTCGTGCGAGCGGGGGCCGCGCATGCCGGCACGGCCGGACGCGTCCGCGACCAGGTCGATCCGCGTGCGCCAGCCCAGGCCGCCGAACTCGTCGTCGCCCGGGGCCGCGAGGATGCTCACGTCCCGCTCGAGCCTGGCCAGCCGGCGCAGCTGCTCGTCGAGCACCGCGGCCTTCCAGGCGCGTTGAGCGGGCAGCGCGACGTGCGCGAGCTCGCCACCACCGACGCCGCCGGGACCGGCCTCGGGCCACACCGACTCGACGCGGTCCGGCGAGGCCGAGACGATCTCGACCGCGTCCGCGCGCCAGAACTTGGCGTCGGGCGCCGCGTCGGTCAGCCGGGCACGGACACGCTCGCCCGGCAGGGTGTGCCGGACGAAGACCACGCGGCCGTCGTAGCGCGCCACGCAGTGCCCACCATGGGCGATCGGGCCGACCTCGAGGTCGACGAGAGCGTCAGGCAGGATGTCAGAAGCCACGGTTCACCGGTCCACGCAGGGGATCCTCGAGACCGGTCTGGCCCTCGGAGGAAGCGAGCTGCCACGGCACCGACGCGACGACGACGCCGGGCGTGAAGAGCAGGCGGCCCTTGAGCCGCAGGGCGCTCTGGTTGTGCAGCAGCTGCTCCCACCAGTGTCCCACCACGTACTCGGGGATGTAGACGACGACCAGGTCCCGCGGGCTCTCCCGGCGGATCGAGCGCACGTAGGTGAGCACCGGGCGGGTGATCTCGCGGAACGGCGAGTCGAGCACGCGCAGCGGTACCGGCAGGTCCATGGCGTCCCACTGCTCGCGCAGGGCCGTCACGTCGTCCGGGTCGACGCCCACGGTCACGGCCTCGAGCGTGCTCGGGCGCCCGGCGCGGGCGTAGGACAGCGCGCGCATCGTCGGGCGGTGCAGGTGCGAGACGAGCACGATGGCGTGCACGCGGCTGGGCAGCGCCCGCGCGGACTCGGAGTCGACGCCGAGGGCGAGCTCGGCGCGGACGGTCGCGTAGTGCTTGTGGATCGCGCGCATGGTCACGAAGACGACGGCCATGGCCAGGATCGCGATCCAGGCACCGTGCGTGAACTTGGTGAGGAGCACGACGATCAGCACGGTCCCGGTCATGACGAACCCGATCGAGTTCACCACGCGAGCGCGCAGCATCTGCGAGCGGCGAGCGGGCTCGGGCTCGGTGCGCAGGCCCCGCGTCCAGTGCCGGACCATGCCGAGCTGGCTCAGCGTGAACGACACGAACACGCCCACGATGTACAGCTGGATCAGCTTGGTGACCTGGGCGTCGAACGCCCAGATGAGCACGATCGCGACCGCGGCCAGCGTGACGATGCCGTTGGAGTACGCGAGGCGGTCGCCGCGCGTGTGGAGCTGGCGCGGCAGGTAGCCGTCGCGCGCGAGGATCGAGCCGAGCACCGGGAAGCCGTTGAACGCCGTGTTCGCGGCGAGCACGAGGATGAGACCGGTGGCCACGGCGATGAGCACGAAGAGCACCGGGATGCCGTGGAAGATCGCTGCCGAGAGCTGGCTGATCACCGGGTGCTGGACGTAGGAGTCGCCCACGGGCACGCCGTCCCGCGTGAGCTGCGTCGCCGGGTCGTCGGCGAACACCACACCGGTGGCACGCGCAAGGAGGAGGATCGACAGGATCATGATGATCGAGAGGCCACCCAGCAGCGCGAGCGTGGTAGCGGCGTTCTTCGACTTGGGCTTCTTGAACGCGGGCACGCCGTTGCTGATCGCTTCGACGCCCGTCAGCGCCGCGCAGCCCGAGGCGAACGCGCGCAGGATCAGGAAGAAGCCGGCGAGGCCGGTCAGCCCCTGGTCGTAAGCGGCCTCGGGCGTCAGGCCGAGGCCTGCACTCTCGGCCATCGGGAGGTTGCCGGTCAGGTAGCGGACGGCTCCGACGACCGCGATGAGCCCGATCGCCAGCATGAACAGGTAGACGGGGATGGCGAAGGCCTTGCCCGACTCCTTGACACCGCGCAGGTTCGCGACCGTGATCAGCACGACGAGGACGATCGCGAACGGCACCTCGTGCCCCCGCAGCGGGGGGAACGCGGTGGAGGCGTACTGGGCGCCCGACGAGATCGACACGGCCACCGTGAGCACGTAGTCGACCAGGAGCGCGCTCGCCACCGTGACTCCGGCGTTCGGGCCGAGGTTGACGGTCGCCACCTCGTAGTCGCCTCCGCCGGAGGGGTACGCGCGCACGTTCTGCCGGTAGGACGCGACGACGGTGATCATCACGACCGCGACCGCCAGGCCGACCCACGGCGAGATGACGAGGGCCGTCAGCCCGGCCATCGAGAGCGTCAGCAGGATCTCGTCGGGCGCGTACGCCACGGACGAGAGCGCGTCCGAGGCGAACACCGGAAGCGCGATGCGCTTGGGCAGGAGGGTGTGGCCGACGTTGTCGCTGCGGACCGGACGTCCGATCAGCAAGCGCTTGGCGGCATCCGAGAGGTCCGACACGAGGCCGATCGTACGCACGCCGGGCCTGCTGCACGTACCGGTGCCCGGGGGTATAGCGTCCGGGTCGTGCACTTCGTGATCATGGGCTGCGGCCGGGTGGGTGCCTCGCTGGCGCTCAACCTCGAGGAACACGGCCACTCGGTGGCCGTCATCGACCAGAACCCCGACGCCTTCCGGCGCCTGCCCGGCGATTTCGCGGGCAACAAGGTGACCGGCCTCGGCTTCGACCGCGACACCCTCACCAAGGCCGGGATCGACGACGCGTACGGCTTCGCGGCCGTCGCCGACGGCGACAACTCGAACATCCTGGCCGCGCGCGTCGCGCGCGAGACCTACGGGATCGAGAACGTCGTCGCGCGCATCTACGACCCCCACCGCGCCGAGATCTACCAGCGCCTCGGCATCCCGACCGTGGCGACCGTGCGGTGGACCGCGCACCAGGTCCTGCGACGGCTGCTGCCCATGGGGGCGAGCGACGAGTTCCGTGACGCGTCCGGGCAGATCCAGCTCGTGCAGCTCGACGTGCACGAGGCGTGGGTCGGTCGCCCGCTGCGCTCCCTCGAGGAGGCCAGCGGCTCGCGCGTCGCCTACGTCACGCGCTACGGCGACGGCGTCCTGCCGACCGTCGACACCGTCCTGCAGGAGAACGACACCGTGCACCTGCTGCTCAAGGTCTCCGACTCCGCCCACGTCGAACGCGTGCTGACGCGCGCACCGGAGGTGTCCGAGTGAGGGTCGTCATCGCAGGCGCCGGGTCCGTCGGCCGCTCGATCGCGCGCGAGCTGCTCGCGCACGACCACGAGGTCACCATCGTCGACCGTCAGCCGAGCGCGATGCGGATCGCCCAGGTGGCCGACGCGGACTGGCTGCTGGCCGACGCGTGCGAGCTGCCCACGCTGCGCGAGGCCCGGGCCGACGAGTGCGACGTCATGGTCGCCGCGACCGGCGACGACAAGGCGAACCTCGTCATCTCGCTGCTCGCCAAGACCGAGTTCGGCGTGCCCCGCACGGTCGCGCGCGTGAACAACCCCAAGAACGAGTGGATGTTCGACGAGGCGTGGGGCGTGGACGTCGCCGTCTCGACCCCGCGGATCATGACGTCGATGGTCGAGGAGGCCGTCTCCGTCGGCGACCTCGTGCGCATCTTCACGTTCCACCAGTCGCGCGCCGGGATCCTCGAGCTCACCCTTCCCGACGGCTCGCCGCTCGCCGGCATGCGCGTGGGTCAGATCGAGTGGCCGCAGGACACCGTGCTGGCGTGCATCGTGCGCGACGCGCGCCCCCTCTCCCCCAGCCCGGACGACACGCTGGAGGGCCGTGACGAGCTGCTGTTCGTCACGGGGCGCGACGCCGACGAGGCGGCGCTGCAGGCGGTGCTCAGGACTGGCGTGAGCGCGTCGAGCGCACCAGCAACCAGCTGATCCAGAGGGCCAGCGCGGTGAGCGGCAGGCCCATGGCCAGCTTCGCCGTGCCGAGCCAGCCGATGTCCTCGGAGTAGTAGAGCGGCACCTGGACGGCCAGCCGCACCGCGAACATCGCGACCCACGGCCACGTCGCCAGGCTGTACGTCCGGCGCAGGGCCTTGTCCGAGCGCCACGCGACGGCCGCCGACCAGGGTCCCCCGCTGAGGGGGCCGCCCTTGGTGAACAGGCCCATCACGAGGCCGACGAGGGGCCAGCCCACGAGGATGCTCGCGAGCGTCCCGACGAGGTAGAGACCGTTGACCCACAGGCCGTAGGCGAAGTAGTCCGACGCGTCGCCCGTGCGCCAGGCCCACACGACGCCGATGCCGACGCCCAGCAGGCCCGAGAAGGCCTGCGTGACCGGCGTGCGCTGCACGAGACGGACGATGACGGCCAGGACCGCCGCACCGGCCGCCGCGACGAGCGCCGGGGTCAGGGACTGGCCCGTGGCCAGGTAGACGACGACGAACAGCAGGCCCGGTGCGACCGACTCGACGACGCCACGCACGCCGCCGACCGCGTCGGCCGCGGAGAACTCCTCGGCCGTCAGGGCGCGCATCCCGCGCAGCCCACCCTCCTCGGGCGCGACGACGTCGTCGATCGCGTCCAGCGGGCCCTCGGGGGCGCCCTGCGGCGCCGGGGACTCACTCACCGGGTCGCGGCCGCAGCTCGTAGCCGGGGTTGAACACCGTGCGCTTGCCGTCGACGAGGCAGACCAGGCCCTCGGCCTTCAGGCGGCGGCCCGGCACGACGCCGGCGATCTCGCGCCGACCGAGCCAGACGAGCACGAGCGTGCCGCTGCCGTCGTAGAGCTCGGCCTCGAGCGCCGGGACGCCCTCCCGCGGGCGGAAGGTCACCGAGCGGATCACGCCGGAGACACGGGCACGCGAGCGCACCGGGAGCTGGTCGACGGGCGTGCAGCCCACGGCGCGCACCTGGTCGGCACGCTCCTCGTCGGCCTCGATCTCCGCCTGGGACGCCGCCAGGTGACGCAGGCGCTCGGTCAGGCTCATCGGGTCTCCGTGATCTCGGGGCCGCGCTCCAGCGGGTCGAAGCTCGGCGCCGCGGGCTCAGCCTCGTCCTCGGCCGGCGCGGACGCCGGGCCGGGCAGGCGCAGCCCGAGCAGGTCCCGCGGCGCGTGCGCCTCGGTCCCGCGCACCACGACGACTCCCCCGAACACCTGCTCGAGGACGGCGGCCGCTGCGGGCTCGACGGCGGCCTTGCCGGTGATGACGCCGCGGACGAACCAGCGCGGCCCGTCGACGCCCAGGAAGCGGGCCGGGCGGTGACCGGTGCGGCCCTCCGCGGTGCGGACGGGCAGGCGCGCGAGCAGCTCGCGGCCGAACGGCCCCGGCAGGTCGTCGACGGAGCCGCCCTGCTGCACGACGGACGCGGCGATCTCCTCGCGGATCTCGTCCCAGATGCCGTCCGTGCGGGGCGCCGCGTAGGCCTGCAGCTGGAGCTGGGAGCCCTCGATGGACACGCTCGCCGCCGAGACGACCTCCGTGGCCTTGTCGATCTCCATCCGCAGCTCCATGCCGGGGATGCCGGGGACCCGCAGCGCGCCGAGGTCGACGCGAGCGTGCTCGTCCTCGACCTCGTCGACGTCCCAGGGTCCACGCGTGCGCGCAGGGGCCTCGACGACGTCCTCGTCGGGCGTCTCGACCTCGGCGTCGACCTCGGCCTCGGTGATGTCGTCGGGCGCGATGTCCTTCGCGCCACGCCGGAACAGAGCCACGTGCTTCTCCTTCGACCGACGCGCGAGCGCGCGTCATCACCCTCGACAGTAGTCCGCCGAGGAAAGCCCACCTAGCCGGTGACGGCCGCCTGGCCCCAGCCGCCCGACGACCCGAACCCGCCCGTGCCCCGGTGCGACCCCGGCAGCGTCTCGACCTCGACGAACCGGACCCGCTCCACGCGCTGGACGACCAGCTGGGCGATGCGGTCGCCGCGGCGCAGCTCGATGGCGTGCGCGGCGTCGGTGTTCAGCAGGGTGACCGCGATCTCGCCCCGGTAGCCCGCGTCGACCGTGCCCGGCGCGTTGACGATGGTCAGGCCGTGCTTCATCGCCAGGCCCGAGCGGGGGTGCACGAACGCGGCGAATCCGTCGGGAAGCGCGATCGCGACGCCGGTCGGGACCGTGACGCGGCCCTGGGGCGGGATCACGACGTCCACCCGGGTCAGCAGGTCTGCGCCGGCGTCGCCCGGGTGGGCGTACGCGGGGGCGTCGAGCTCGGGGTCGAGCCTCAGCAGCAGGACCTCGGTGCGGTGGTCGTCGATCACGGGGCCAGACCCTACCGGTCCGCGACCCCGGCCGGGGGCGCGACGGGGCGCGACGGGGGCACGGCGACGGATGCGAAACTTGTGCCATGTCCAGCAAGCTGCCCGGCACCGCGCCCGCGACCCACGTGTTCTTCGAGCGGCTCTGGCTCGGTCCCCTGGGCTGGTTCGGCGTCGTCGCCCTCGCGGGGTGCCTCGGGGTGGCGGCGCTGCCGGTCGACGCGCTCCTCGCGCTCGTCGTCACCGTGGTCGCGACCGTGGCGCTCGTCGCGCTCGGCCTCGCGACGACGACCACCGTGTCGGTGACCGACGGGGAGCTGCTCGCGGGCGACGCGCACATCCCCCTGACGCTGCTCGGCGAGGTGCGGGAGCTGGACGCGGACGAGCTGCGCGCCGAGCTGGGCCCGCGCCTCGACGCCCGCGCCCACCTGTGCACGCGCGGGTGGATCCACCGGGCCGTGCGCGTCGAGCTGGTCGACCCGGCCGACCCGACCCCCTACTGGATCGTCTCGACGCGGCACCCCGACGCGCTCGCCGCCGCGCTGCGCGGCTGACTCGCGGCTGACTCGCGGCTGACCCGCCCCGGACAGCACGACGGCCGGCGCCCAGGATCTGGGACGTCGGCCGAAGCGGTTCGTTCTCGAGCGTCAGGCAGCGCACTCCGAGCAGACGGGCTGGCCGTCCTTCTCGAACGCGAGCTGGCTGCGGTGGTGCACCAGGAAGCAGTGCGAGCACGTGAACTCGTCTGCCTGGCGCGGGAGGACGCGGACCGACAGCTCCTCGCCGGACAGGTCCGCGCCCGGAAGCTCGAACCCTTCGGCGGCTTCGGTCTCGTCCTCGTCCACCACGCCCGAGTTCTTGTCGGAGCGCCGGGCCTGGAGCTCCTGCAGCGAGTCCTCGCTGAGGTCCTCCTCGGTCTTGCGCGGGGCGTCGTAGTCGGTAGCCATGTGTGGCGTCACACTCCGTCTTCTGCGTGGGCTGTGCGGTACGCGTGCTCAATGCGCCGGGCACGCGTTTTGTTCCCACGTGCGGAGGGATTGTGCACCACATCTGGCGTCGGCGCGAACATGGACGTGCGACCTGTTTCTCAGGTGGCTTTCAGAAGTCGGTATCGGCATCGTTCGCGGCGAGCAGCGCCGCCAGCTCCGCCTGCAGGACAGGGTGCCCCGCGACGGTCATCTCCGTGCCCGGGCGCAGGCCCCGCAGGCCGCTGACCTGCGCACCTGCCTCTCTGGCGATGAGCTCACCGGCCGCGAGGTCCCAGGGTGACAAGCCCCTCTCGTAATACAGATCAAGGCTTCCGGAGGCCACCGCGCACAGGTCGAGAGCGGCCGATCCGATGCGACGGATGTCACGTACCCGGGGCAACACCGCGGCCACCACGCGGCCCTGCGAACGGCGTCGCTCCTCGCGGTACCCGAACCCGGTGCCGACGAGGCTGTCCAGCAGCGACGGCGCCTCGCGGACCCGGATCGGCTCGCCGTCGAGGGTGGCTCCGCGGCCGCGACCGGCGACGAACGTCCGCCCGTCGACGGGCGCGTGCACGCACCCGGCCAGGACCGTCCAGGTGGACGGGTCGGGCGGCCCGACGACGGCCGCGACCGACACCGAGTACGACGGCAGCCCGTACAGGTAGTTGACCGTGCCGTCGATCGGGTCGACGACCCACGTGACGCCCGACGTGCCGCCCGTCGATCCGCCCTCCTCGCCGAGCACCGCGTCGTCCGGACGCAGCTCGCCCAGGCGCGCACGCAGGTGCGCCTCGACGGCCAGGTCCATCGCGGTGACGATGTCCTGCGCCGTGGACTTGGTGCCGGCCACCTCCACCTCGGCCGGGCGGCCCGCGCGGATCAGCGCGCCGGACTCCACGGCGATCGTCCGCGCGACCTCGATCAGCTCGTCGAGGAGGGCGTCGTCATCAGTGGGTCGCATGCGCCCATCCTGTCGTCAGCCGCGCCCCCGCCGCAGCCCGGGCCACGGACCGGGCGCCTCGACCTGGAACCGCAGTGCCACCACGCGCAGCGCGAAGATGCCGACGACGACCGCGACCGTGGTGCCGGTGGTCGCCAGGTCGAGCTTCCACAGCACGGCGATCGCGCTCGCGCCGAGCAGCGCGGGGATCGCGTAGAGCTGGCGGTGGTGCAGGACCACGGGGACCTCGCCGGTCAGCAGGTCGCGCAGCACTCCCCCGCCGACGCCCGTCAGGACGCCGACGAAGATCGCCGCGATCAGCGTGGTGCCGTGCTCGAGGCCCTTGATCGCGCCCACGACCGTGAACAGCGCCAGCGCGCCGGCGTCGAGCAGCACGATCGACCGCCGCGCACGCTCGAGGCGCGGGTGGAAGAAGTACATCACCAGGCCGCCGACGAGCGCCGTCACGACCAGCCGCCAGTCGGAGATGCCCACGGGAGGCACGGCCCCGATCAGGACGTCGCGCAGCAGACCGCCGCCGAGCCCGGCCGCCCAGCCGAGCGCGAGGATGCCGAACACGTCGAACTGCTTGCGCACCCCGGCCAACGCCCCGGACAGCGCGCCGACGAAGACCCCGATCACCTCGAGGACGGGCTCCATGGGCAGGTCGGCGATCACCGCCGCATCATCTCAGCCCCCGCGTGGCCGGAGGCGGGACCGATCGCCGCGCGGCACACCGGGACGGGTCCGCCGCTTCGGGCGGACGGGATGGCAGGCTCGCACCGAGGTACTGGGAGGTCGGATGGAAGAGCTCGAGCTGGTCGGTCTGCACGAGGACGGGGAACATCTCGTCCTGGCACGACCCGACGGCGGACGCTTCCGCGTCCGCATCGACGAGACGCTGCGCGCGGCCGTACGCCGTGACCGCCCCCAGCTGGAGCAGCTGCGGGCCGAGGGCGCCGGCAACCTGAGCCCCCGCGAGATCCAGTCCCGCATCCGCGCCGGCGCCACCACGCAGGAGGTCGCCGAGCAGTCCGGGCTGACCGTCGAGCACGTGCGCCGCTACGAGGGGCCCGTGCTCGCCGAGCGCGAGTACATCGCCGAGCAGGCCCGCGGCACGCGCATCGGGCGTGACTCCGGCGCACCGACGCTGGGCGACCTCGTGACCGACCGCCTGGCCGTGCGCGGCGTGGACGTCGGCTCGCTGGCCTGGGACGCCGCGCGCGGCGCGTCCGGCCCGTGGGTCGTCCTCGCTCGTTTCACGGTCGGCGACGTCGACCACGAGGCGCGCTGGACCTTCGACACGAGCGCTCGCTCCGTGACGGCCGACGAGGACGAGGCGCGCTGGCTGTCGGAGACCGAGCTGCCCGACGAGCCCGTCGCGCGGCGCCACCTGGCCGCGGTGCGCGACGTCGTCTTCGACTTCCAGACGACGGTCGACGCGACCGCCGCGGTCCCCGTCGTCGAGGAGCAGGCGGAGACGCCCGCGGACCCGCAGGAGGAGACGGCCGAGCTGCTCGACGACCTGCGCACCCGACGCGGCGTGCGCCAGGCCGTGGACGTCGACGACGAGGGCGACGCCGAGGAGTTCGAGGGCTTCGGCCCGCAGCACGCGTTCGACTTCTCGCACCTGGACGCGTCCGTCCCGGGCGCTCACCCGGCGGACGCGGACGACGACGGCGAGGCCGTGGTCCTGCCGACGCCGGTGCGTCCGACGATCATCTCGGCGCTGCCGCCAGCACCCGAGCCCGAGCCCGTGCCCGAGGCACCCGCCGCCGCCGTCGGCGACGACTCCGAGCGACCGAGGGCGCGCCGGGGCCGCGCCAAGGTGCCGAGCTGGGACGAGATCGTGTTCGGGGCCCGCCCGGAGTAGGCGGACCGCTCAGGCCTGCACGGAGAGCGTGAGGGTCTGGGGGGTCGGCGAGGCCGCGCGTGCGGTGGCGGCGGTCATCCGGCGCATGTGGTGCCGGCGGCACAGGACCTCGTAGCCGACCTCGTCGGCGCCGGCCTCGACGTCGCCGACGACCACCTGGGCGCCCTCGACCACCATCACGCCCGCGACCGTGCGCGCGTTGTGCGTCGCGCGTGCGCCGCACCAGCACAGCGCGCGGACCTGGAGGACCTCGACGCGGTCGGCGAGCTCCACGAGCCGCGCGGAGCCCGGGAACAGCTGCGCGCGGAAGTCGGTGGAGATCCCGAACGCGAACACGTCGACCCCGAGCTCGTCGACGGCCCGGGCGAGCTGCTCGACCTGCGCCGCGGTGTAGAACTGCGCCTCGTCGCCGATGACGTAGTCGACGGGCCTGCCCTGCGTGCGACGCGTGATGACCTCGGCCCAGAAGTCCGTCGCGTCGTCGACCTCGCAGGCCTGCCGCACGAGCCCCAGGCGCGAGGAGATCGTCGCGGTGCCCGCGCGGTCCTGGCGGGTGAACAGCACGCCGTCGCGCCCGCGTGCGGCGTGGTTGTGGTGCATCTGCAACGCGAGCGTGGACTTGCCGCAGTCCATCGTGCCGGAGAAGAAGACGAGCTCGGCCATGGGTCACGGCCCTTTCGCTGTGGCGGTCCGGGAGCGGGGTCAGGCGATGACGATCGCGGGGACGAGCATCTCGTGCGGGGTCAGCGAGCCGTGCACGCCGACGAGGTCGAGCGAGGCGGGGGTCTGCGTTCGGGAGTCGACCACCGTGGCACGGCCGGTCATCGCGACCACCACGTCACCGATCACCGGCGCGACCCAGTCGTCCACCGCGCCGAACAGCCCCTGCGCGACGGCCTCGGCACGCGTCGCGACCAAGGCGTGCTCACCCAGGACGTCGGCCCACCGCGCGCGGACGTCACCGGCGTCGGCGCCGTCGGCGAGGTGCAGGTGCAGCGCGCGGGGCTCGCCCGCCACGAGCGCGACTTCGGCGGCGAGCGCGGACGTCTCGGCGACGTCCCACCGAGCCGTCAGGTCGACGTCCACCATCCCGTGGTCGGCGGTGACCAGGATGACGGTCCCGCGCGGCACGGACCGCGCGAGGCGACCGAGCTCGAAGTCCAGCTCGGCGAGCGCGTCGCCCCACTGCCACGAGCCCCAGCCGTGGTGGTGGCCGGCCTTGTCGACGTCGCCCCAGTACAGGTAGGCCAGCCCCGGAGCGCGCAGCGCGGCGACGGTCGCGTCGACGCGGGCCGCGAGCGACTCGCCGGAGCGGTACGCGGCACCGCGCAGGGCAGCCTGCGTCAGACCGGATCCCTCGAACCGCGCGGGGCCGATGCTGGTCACGGCGACGCCCGCGCCGACGAGCCGCTCGAACACCGAGGGCCGGCGCTGCCACGTCTGGGCCGGCGGCATGTCCGTCCACGACACGAGGTTGCCGAGCTGCCCGGAGCCGGGGACCCGCACGGTGTAGCCGAGCATCCCCGTCCCGCCTGGGGGGACCGCGACGCCGAACGTGCCCATCGCGGTGGCCGTCGTGGACGGGAACGTGCTGGTCAGCGGCTCGGAGCCGGCGAGCCGCGGCCGCAGGAACGGCGCGTGGCCCGCGCGCTCGACGAGGTTGGTGTAGCCGACGCCGTCGACGAGCACCACGCACACCCGCTCGGCCTCGGGCAGCCCGATCGCGGCGCGCGAGCCGGCCCCTCCGAGGTCGACGCCGAGGTCGGCACCCAGCGCGTCCGCGGCCGCCGGCAGCACGGTGCCCAGGCACTGCCGCCCACCACCGGGGAGCACGAACCCGGCGGCCTCGGCCCGGTCGGCGATCGGGCCCGTGACGAGGCCCGAGAGCCCGACGTCCGTCATCGTGACCCGGCGCTCGCCGCCGACAGCACCCGGGCGAACGCGGTCGCGGCCCGCACGGAGTCGATCCCCTCGGCCGCGGCGCTGACCCGCACGACGACGTCGTCGGGCGTCAGGGAGCCGGTGAAGCCGTGGTCGGCGTCGCACGACGGGTCGCCGCACGTCGCGGGCTCGAGGTCGACGCGGGAGACCGCGCCCCAACCGATCGCGAGCGTCAGCTCGAGCGCCGGCTGACCCGCCTTGTGCTTGGCAGGCTCGGGCACGACGTGCGTGAGGGCGACCGAGCGCAGCTCGCCCAGCGGCACCGACTCCGTGGTCGCCGACGCGCTGGCCGAGGGGTGCTCGAGGTCGGCGGGGTGGTCGTCGACGTGGGCGCAGACGAGGCGGGTGGGGGTCAGCACCAGGACGGTCACGTGACGTCGGACCTCGGTGGCGTCGAACGTGGTCTCCGGGTGCACCAGGTGGGCGACCACGGGTTCGTCGGCGAGCGCGACGTCCAGGACGTCCGCGACGAGCTCCGGGTAGTAACCGGCTCGGTGCAGGTCCTGACGCAGGGCGGTGGAAGCGGCGGGCACACCCCCATCCTTCCACCACCTCGCCGTCACCCGTCGCGCGGGCTCACACCCGTTGCAGGCGACGGGTCCCGTCGGCGCGGTCCGCGGGGGCGATGCTGGCGCGCGCGCCGAGCACGACGACCCCGCTCTCCGCGACGACGACGGGGTTGAGCTCGAGCGAGCGCAGCTCGGGCAGGTCGTCGCACAGCACGGCCACGCGCGCGACGACGTCCTCGAGGGCGGCGACGTCGAGCGCGGGCAGCCCGCGGTAGCCGAACAGCCGCGGCGCCGCGCGCGGCGAGCGCACGAGCTCCGCGACGTCGACGTCGGTCAGCGGGGGCACGCCGTAGCTGACGTCCCCCAGCAGGTCGGACGCGTCACCCGCCAGCCCGAAGCTGACGATCGGGCCGAACAGCGGGTCCTCGGCGGTCCGGATCACGCACGCCGAGCCGCGTGGGCCCATCGCCTGCACCTCCAGCGGCGCGCGCGCCGGGTCGGCCCGCTGGGACTCGGCGAGCGACAGCACGTGGGCCACGTCGGACCTGAGGCCCGCCTCGTCGTCGATGTCGAGCCGCACGCCGCCGAGGTCCGCGCGGTGGCGCAGCGCGGGAACCGTCGTCTTGAGGGCCACCGGCCACCCGATCCGGCGGGCGACCTCGACGGCCTCGTCCGCGTCGTGCACCTCGAAGGACGGCAGGACCGCCACGCCCACGGTGGCGAGGACGGCGGCGGTCTGCTCGGCGTCGAGCGCGATCACCCCCTCGGCCGAGGTGGCGAGCCAGTCCGCGACGAGCCGGCGGGCGGCCTGGGTGTCGGTGCCCTCGAGGTGCAGGGTGCGTCCGCGGTCACGCCGGCGCCGGACCGCGTACCGCGCCGCGCGGCCCAGCGCGAGGGCGGCGTCCTCGGGCGCGCTGTACGCGGGGACGGTCCGCGGGCGCCCCTGCTCGTCGTCGGCCGTGAGCTCGGCCGTGATGCCGTGCAGCCCGTGCACGCACGCCACGGTCGTGCGCCCGGTCCGCGCTGCGGCCCGTGCGACCACGCGGACCAGCTCGGGGTCCGGGAGCCCGATCGTCGGGATGAGCACGACGAGCACCACGTCGCAGTCGGGGTCGTCGTAGAGCGCGTCGACCTGGGCGCCGACCGCGGCGGCGGTCGCACCCGCGGGCAGGATCGTCACGGCCCCGGGGACCACGAGGCCCGCGGCCGCGGCAGCCTCGGCGACCAGCGCCGCCACGGACGCCGAGCTCGCCAGGATCGCCACCCGCCGGCCCGCCGGGACGGGCTGGTGGGCGAACACCTCGACCACGTCGAGCAGCTGGTGGGTGTTGTCGACGCGGATCACCTCCGCCTGCCGCAGGACCTCGTCGAGAGCGCGCGGGCTCGCGTGGGTCGGCCGGACGGCGTGGCCCGGCGGGACCACCTGCCCCGAGCGTCCACTGGTCACGACGACCACCGGCTTCGAGAGCGAGAGCCGGCGGGCCACGCGGGAGAACTTGCGCGGGTTGCCGATCGACTCCAGGTACAGCCCGACGACGTCGGTGCCGTCGTCGTCGGCCCAGAACTGCATGACGTCGTTGCCCGAGACGTCGGCGCGGTGACCCGAGGAGACGAACTCGGCCAGCCCGAGGCCGCGTCGCCGGACGGCCGCGAGCAGCGAGACGGCCATCGGGGCGGACTGGCAGAACAGGCCCACGCGGCCGATCGTCGGCGGCGTCTCGGCCAGCGACGCGTTGAGCCAGCCGTCTCCCGAGGCGACCAGCACCCCGTACGACGCGGGCCCGACCACCCGCATGCCGGCCGCGTGGGCGACCCGCAGCAGGGCCCGCTGCCGGTCGAGCCCCTCGGGTCCGAGCTCGGCGTAGCCGGCCGAGAGCAGCACCACGGCGCGCACATCGAGCCGCGCCAGCGCGCGGACGACGCCGGCGGCCTCCGCCGGGTCCACCGCGACGACGGCGAGCTCGACCGGGCCCGGCACCAGGTCCAGCGCGTCGTAGAGGTGCACCCCGGCGCCCGGGCCCTCGACGCCGACGGCGTGCAGGACGACCGCGGGGTCGCCCGCCCGCAGGTTCGCCAGTGCCGTCGACGCGGCTCGCGCACGCGGCGACCCCGCGGCGGCCGGCCCGGGCCCGACGACGATGACGGAGCGCGCCTCGAGGAAGGCACGCACCGACCGCGCCTCGGCCCGGTGCTCCCGGTCCGCCATCACCGCGAGCGAGCGGTCGGTCGGGTCGATGTCGAACCCCACGGCCACGATGCCGTCCTCGGTGCGCTGCCGCACCGCGTACCCGGCGTCCTTGAAGACCGAGATCATGCGGCCGTTCTGCGGCAGCACCTCGGCGACGAACCGGCGCACGCCGCGTTCGCGCGCCGCGGCGGCCAGGTGCTCGAGCAGCACCGAGCCGAGCCCGCGGCCCTGGTGCGCGTCCGCGATGTTGAACGCGACCTCCGCCTCGTCGTCCTCGATCCGGTCGTACCGGGCCACGCCGATGATCTGCTCGGTGCCGTCGATGCCGGCCGCGACGGCGACCAGCGCGACCCGCGCGTCGTGGTCGACGGTGACGAGGCGGGTCAGGTCGCGGTCGGAGAGCCGCTCGAGGGGGGCGAAGAACCGCAGGTAGGTCGAGCGCTCCGACTGGCCGACGTGGAAGGCCTGCAGCGCGTCGGCGTCGCTGGGCCGCAGGGGCCGGACGTGCGTCGTCGTGCCGTCCTGCAGCACGACGTCGGCCTCCCAGGCTGCCGGGTAGGCCGCCTGCCGTGCGTCGTCGGTGACGTCTGCCATGCAGGCCAGGCTAGTGCGCGGGACTACGACGGGCGGCCTCCGCGTGCCGCGACGTCGCTGCGGCGCGCGACGGGCGACAATGGTCCGCGCACCGCAGCCCGGCCCCCGAGGAGCACTCCCCCATGGCGCGTCGCCCCGCGACCCCCGACCTGCCGCCCGACGACCTCGTCGAGCGGATCGTCGACATCGACGTCGCGACCGAGATGGAGGGCTCGTTCCTCGAGTACGCCTACTCGGTCATCTACTCGCGGGCCCTGCCGGACGCACGCGACGGCCTCAAGCCCGTGCAGCGTCGCATCCTGTTCCAGATGTCCGACATGGGTCTGCGCCCGGACCGCCCGTACGTGAAGTCCGCGCGCGTGGTCGGCGACGTCATGGGCAAGCTCCACCCGCACGGCGACACGGCGATCTACGACGCGATGGTCCGCCTCGCCCAGCCGTTCTCGCTGCGCCTGCCGCTGATCGACGGCCACGGCAACTTCGGCTCGCTCGACGACGGCCCCGCCGCCCCCCGCTACACCGAGGCGCGCATGGCTCCGGCGGCGATGGCGATGACCATCGGGCTCGACGAGGACGTCGTCGACTTCGTCCCGAACTACGACAACAAGCTCACGCAGCCCGAGGTCTTGCCGGCGGCGATCCCGAACCTGCTGGTCAACGGCGCGGCCGGCATCGCGGTCGGCATGGCGACGAACATGGCGCCGCACAACCTCGTCGAGGTCATCGCGGCCGCCCGGCACCTCGTGCAGCACCCCGCGGCGACGCTCGAGGAGCTCATGCGCTTCGTGCCAGGCCCGGACCTGCCCGGCGGCGGCAAGATCGTCGGCCTCGACGGCATCCGCGACGCCTACCGCACGGGCCGCGGCGCGTTCCGCACCCGCGCGACCGCCCGGATCGAGAACGTCACGCCCAAGCGCAAGGGCATCGTCATCACCGAGCTCCCCTACGCGGTGGGCCCGGAGAAGGTCATCGAGAAGATCAAGGAGGGCGTGCAGTCCAAGAAGCTCTCCGGCATCTCGGACGCGGTCGACCTCACGGACCGTGCGCACGGCCTGCGGCTGGTCATCGAGGTCAAGACCGGGTTCAACCCGGACGCCGTCCTCGAGCAGCTCTACCGCTACACCCCGCTCGAGGACTCGTTCTCGATCAACAACGTCGCGCTCGTCGAGGGTCAGCCGCGCACGCTGGGCCTGCGTGAGCTGCTCGTCGTGTGGGTCGAGCACCGGCTCGTGGTCGTGCGCCGCCGCTCGGAGCACCGGCTCGCCAAGCGGCTCGAGCGTCTGCACCTGGTCGAGGGCCTCCTCATCGCGATCGTCGACATCGACGAGGTCATCCAGGTCATCCGGGCGTCCGACGACGCGGAGACGGCGCGCGCCCGCCTGCGCAGCGTGTTCGACCTGTCCGAGGCCCAGGCGGAGTACATCCTCGAGCTGCGGCTGCGGCGCCTGACCAAGTTCTCCCGCATCGAGCTCGAGAAGGAGCAGGAGCTGCTCGCCACGGAGATCGCCGAGCTGCGCGAGATCCTCGGCGACGACGCGCGCCTGCGCACGCTCGTGTCCGACGAGATGGCCGACGTCGCCGCGACCTACGGCACGCCCCGCCGCACGATCCTGCTGGACTCCGCCGGGGGCGGTGCCGTCACGGGAGCACCCGCCGTCGGTCGCTCGGCCGCGACGCCGCTGGAGATCGCGGACACCCCGACGTGGGCGCTGCTGTCCGGCACGGGTCTCCTGGCACGGACCTCCTCCGAGGAGCCCGTCGTGCGCACCGCCGAGTCGCGCCGCAGCAAGCACGACGTGCTCGGCGGCGGCGTGCTGACGACCGTGCGTGCCGAGATCGGCGCCGTCACGTCCCGCGGCCGGATGGTGCGGGTCTCCGTGCTCGACCTGCCGAGCCTGCCGCCGACCGACGGCACCCCGTCGCTGTCCGGCGGGGTCCCCGTGCGCGAGGTGGTCGCCCTCGAGCCCGGCGAGCGGGTCGTCGCGCTCGCGTCGCTGGCCGTCGACGCCCCGACGCTCGCGCTCGCCACCGCGCAGGGCGTGGTCAAGCGGGTCAGCCCCGGTGATGTGCCGGGCAACCGGGACGCCTGGGAGGTCGTCGCGCTCAAGCCCGGCGACGAGGTCGTCGGCGCCGCACCCGTGGTCGACGAGGACGAGCTCGTCCTGGTCAGCTCGGACACGTCGCTCCTGCACTTCGCCGCGTCGGCCGTGCGCCCCCAGGGCCGCGCCGCGGGCGGCATGGCCGGCATCAAGCTCGCCGCCGGTCACCGTGTCGTCGCCTTCGGCGCGGTCCCGGCCGGACGCGCGGACGAGGCCGTCGTCGTGACCGTCGCGGGCTCGTCGTCGGCCCTGCCCGGCACGCAGTCCGGCACCGCCAAGGTCTCCCCGTTCGAGGTCTACCCCGGCAAGGGACGGGCCACGGGCGGCGTGCGTGCGCACCGCCTGCTCAAGGGCGAGGACGCGCTCATCCTGGCGTGGGTCGGGATCGGTCCGGCGTGGGCGACCGGCTCGGCGGGCCAGGCGGTCGACCTGCCGCCCGTCGACCAGCGCCGCGACATGTCCGGAGTGCCGCTCCCGGCACCCGTGCACGCCGTCGGCTGATCAGGCGGGCAGCGCCTGCCTCGCCTCCGCGGCCGGGGCACGCCGGACCGCACGGTTGCGGGCGGCGATCCCGACGACGATCAGGGCCTGCGCCGCGACGTACGTGAGCATGACCCAGAAGTCCTGGCCGGACGGGTCCCAGGCCGGCACGAACCGGCCGAGCGCGATGAGACCGTCCGAGACGAGGAAGACCGCCCCGCCGACGGCGACCAGCGGACCGACCCCGGTCGCGAGGACGGCCATCGCCGTCAGCACGCCGCCGTAGATCGCGACGGGCACGAGCAGCGAGCCGGCGTGCGGCGCGCAGGCGGCGACGAGACCGACGAGCACGAACCCGTACGGCACCAGCAGCGCAGGGCGCCGGTGCAGGACCGACCGGCGGGCGTCGGGCGCGAAGGCGACGACGTAAGCGACCTGGGCGAGCAGGAAGCAGCCGATCATGGCGAGGAAGGCCGCGTCACCGCGCAGCAGCGACGGGAGCGAGTCCCCGAGCCACGACGCCGCCAGCGCGGCGAGCCCCCAGCGCACGAGGTGACCGCGCGGCCAGCGCGTCGCGGTGACGAGCGCCGCCGCGAGGAGGGGCATGAGCACCCACTGGCTCGCGTCGGCGAGGGCCTCGGCGCCGGTCAGCAGGGCGCCGAGGTGCACCACAGCGGCCAGCGCGTAGGCGGCCGCCCACCCGTGAGCGGCAGGGCGCGAGCGTCGGATCACCGTGACCTCCAGGCGCCGGACGTCGTCGTCCGGCGAAGCGAGCGCGGTCCTCGTCGACCGGCGAGGGTGATGCTAGCGCCCCCTCGGGCGGCTCAGAGCTCGATCGTGCGCAGCGTCGTGCCGTGGAAGACCTCGTACCCGAGCCGCGCGTACAGGCCGTGCGCGCCCGAGGGGTTCTCGGTGTCGACGCCCAGCTCGGCGTACTGGATGCCGTCCGCACGGTAGGCGAGCATGGCGGCGAGCAGCAGGTCGCTCGCGACCCCTCGCCCGCGCCACGCACGCCGCACGCCCAGCAGCTCGGTGTAGCCCGAGGAGTACCCGGCGATCGGCCAGTCCTGCTCGTACCTGCCCGACACGAGGTAGCCCGCGACCTCGCCGGAGGCCTCGTCGACCGCGACGAAGCTCCACGTCGGCGCGAACATCGCACGGCCCTTGGACCACTGCTCGGGAGTCTGCGGCTCGCTGCCCCAGTGGTCCGCGAACGCCTCGTTGTGCGCGAGGCGGGCGCGCTCGTCGACGTCGGTCGACCACGGCAGCACCGTGATGCCGTCGGCCGGCGTGGTCACCGGGAGGTCCCCCTCGAGCGAGCGGCGCATCTCGGAGTAGTAGCGGATCGGCGTCAGGCCGCCGGCCGTCAGCAGCGCGATCGTCCCCGCGGCGGTGTCATCGACGAACACGCCGAGCCGGGCCGGCACCTCCTTGCCCGTCGCGACGATGCGCTGGCGGCCCCGGGCCATCGACCACGCCAGCACCTGGCGCCCGATCCCCCTTCCGCGCCACAGCGGGTCCACGCCGCCGGACAGGAACGCCCGCACCACGGTGGTGTCCCCCGCCGGCTGGTCGACGAACGCCCACGCGCGCAGGACGCCGTCGTCGTCCCAGCCGCCGAGCGTGTCGAGGGTCAGGTCCAGCGCCGGGTCCTCGAGGTGCTCCGTCAGCTCCTCGGGCGCCGACCGGTAGGGCGCGGCGTCGGCGGTCTCGACCGCGTCGACCAGGCGTGCGAGCGCCGCCACGTCGCCGGTCGTCAGCGCGCGCCACGTCAGGTCCGTGCCCTGCGGGATCGGCGCGACGGTCGGTGCGTCGACGCGTTCGGCCAGGGGGCGAAGGTTGGTGCTCACGCCGCAACCCTGGCTGAGGGGCGCGGCGCGGGCAACCTGTTTGGCGTGCTCAGGCGTCGATGCGGCTGCGGTCGAGGCCCTCGGCACCGGCCACGATGAAGTCCTTGCGGGGTGCGACGTCCGAACCCATGAGCAGCTCGAAGATCTCGTCGGCGCGTGCCGCTCCCTCGACCGTGACGCGCCGCAGCGTGCGGTGACGCGGGTCCATGGTCGTCTCCGCGAGCTGGTCGGCGTCCATCTCACCCAGGCCCTTGTAGCGCTGGATGTCCTCCTTGTAGCGCTTGCCGGAGCGGTCGAGCTTCTTCAGCGTCGCGGCCAGCTCGGCCTCCGAGTACGTGTAGACGTACTCGTTCTTGCGCCCGCCGCCGCCGATCACCTCGATGCGGTGCAGCGGGGGCACGGCGGCATAGACCCGGCCGGCCTCGACCAGCGGGCGCATGTAGCGGAACAGGAGGGTGAGCAGGAGGGTGCGGATGTGCGCGCCGTCGACGTCGGCGTCGGTCATGAGGACGATCTTCCCGTAGCGGGCTGCCTCGAGGTCGAACGTCCGGCCCGAACCCGCGCCGACGACCTGGATGATCGCCGCGCACTCGGCGTTGCGGAGCATGTCCGTGACCGAGGCCTTCTGGACGTTGAGGATCTTGCCGCGGATGGGCAGCAGGGCCTGGAAGTCCGAGCTGCGCGCGAGCTTGGCGGTGCCGAGCGCGCTGTCGCCCTCGACGATGAACAGCTCGCTGCGCGCCACGTCGTCGATCCGGCAGTCCGCGAGCTTGGCGGGCAGGGCGGACGTCTCGAGCGCGTTCTTGCGGCGCGAGATCTCCTTCTGCTTGCGCGCGGACAGCCGCGCGCGCATCTCGCCGACGATCTTGTCGAGCAGCAGGCTGGACTGCGCCTTGTGGTCACGCTTGGGCGAGGCGAAGATCGCGGCGAGCTGGGTGTCGACGACGCGGCTGACGATCGCACGCACCGGGCCCGTGCCGAGGACCTCCTTGGTCTGCCCCTCGAACTGGGGCTCGGCCAGCCGGACGGTCACGACCGCGGTCAGGCCCGCGAGGATGTCCTCCTTCTCGATCCGCTCGGTCTGCGCGTCCTTCGCCGTGATCTTCAGCCGGCGTGCGTTGAGCTCGACCTGCTTGCGCAGCACCTTGATGAGCCCGGCCTCGAAGCCGGCCTGGTGCGTGCCGCCCTTGGGGGTCGAGATGATGTTGACGAAGCTGCGCATCTCGGTGTCGTAGCCCGTGCCCCAGCGCAGCGCCACGTCGACCTCGCACGTGCGGGCGACCTCCTGCGGGGTCATGTGGCCACGCTCGTCGAGCACCGGGACCGTCTCCGTGAACGAGCCGGTGCCGGTCAGGCTCCACGTGTCGGTCACCGCGGCGTCGGGCGCGAGGTGCTCGACGAAGTCGACGACGCCACCCGAGTGGAAGAACGTCTCCTCGTGCGGGCCGTTCTCGCCGGGCGTGCCCGCGATCCCGCGCTCGTCGCGGACCGTCAGCGTCAGGCCGGGGACCAGGAAGCTGGTCTGCCGGGCGCGCGTGACGAGCTCGTCGTAGGAGAAGACGGCCGTCTTGGGGAAGATCTGCCGGTCGGCCCAGTAGCGCACACGCGTCCCGGTCTTCGCACGCGCCACCTTGCCGACCACGGCCAGCTCGGAGCCGGAGACGAACGGCTCGAACGGGGACTCGGGGCTGCGCTCGGCACGGTCGTCGAACACGCCGGGCTCGCCGCGGTGGAACGTCATCCGGTGCGTCCTGCCGCCGCGGTCGACCTCGACGTCGAGCCGCGAGGACAGCGCGTTGACGACCGAGGCGCCGACGCCGTGCAGGCCGCCCGACGCGCCGTACGAGCCACCGCCGAACTTGCCGCCCGCGTGCAGCTTGGTGAACACGACCTCGACGCCGGTCAGACCGGTCTTCGGCTCGATGTCGACCGGGATGCCGCGGCCGTTGTCGCGGACCTCGACCGACGAGTCGGCGTGCAGCACGATGTCGATGCGGTCGCCCTCGCCCGCGAGGGCCTCGTCGACCGAGTTGTCGATGATCTCCCACATGCAGTGCATGAGGCCGCGGCTGTCGGTGGTCCCGATGTACATGCCCGGGCGCTTGCGCACCGCCTCGAGGCCTTCGAGGACGGAGAGATGGCGAGCGGTGTAGCCCGACTGCGAGGAGGTCGTCGTCACGCGCTGATCGTAGTCGCGCACACCCACGACGCCCGGGAACACGCCTGCCGGTCGGCCGCGGATGCCGGTCTCGTCACGATCATGTGTCAGTTCAGTACGCGGTCAGCGAACCACCCCCTCCCGGTGACATGGAAACGGGGACGGGATGGTTGTATGGGGATGTGACAGGGACCATGACTGAACCGCTGACCGCAGCCGACCGCTGCGACCGCTGCAACGCGCAGGCGTACGTTCGCGTCGTCCTGCCCGTCGGAGAGCTGCTGTTCTGCGCGCACCACGCGCGGGAGCACGCACCCAAGTTCGCCGAGCTCGCCACCCACGTCCAGGACGAGACCGACCGCCTGCTCGCCGAGCACGGCGCCGGCGCGGGTGCCGCGAACGTCTGACGCGGTCGCCAGAACCGACACGAGGGGCCCGGACCGGGAACGGTCCGGGCCCCTCGTCGTGGTCGGTCAGGCCGGCGTGAGGACCTCCTCGTCCGCGAGCACGCTCTCCCGCGCCGGGATGTGGTCGACGAACTTCAGGTGCGGCACGGCGAGCACGGCGGCGACCAGCGCGAGCCCGCCTCCCACGAGCAGCGGGAGCCGCAGGTCGATGCGCGACACGAGCCCGCCCAGCAGCGCGCCGCACGGCGCGAGCCCCCAGACCAACGTCCGGGTGGCGCCGTTGACGCGGCCGAGCATCGCGCCCGGGACGATCATCTGCCGCACCGTCGACGACTGCACGTTCCACGCCGTGCCGGCCAGCGCCCCGACGGCCATCGTGAGCGCGGCGACCACGATGCCCGCCGTCCCGGACGGCACGAGGGCGAGCACGACGAACGCAGCGCCCGCGACGGCCGTGGCCGTGATCATGGCGACCCGTCGGCCGAAGCGACGGGCGAGCGCGGGCGACCCGATCGCGCCGCCGACCCCGCCGAGGGCCATGCCGGCCGTGAGCAGGCCGAGCGCGGCCTCCGGCACGCCGACGCCGCGCACCAGGTAGAACATCAGCGCACCCTGCGCGAACTGCATGGTCAGCGCGATGCACGCCGTGACGAGGACCAGACCACGCAGGTCCCGGTGGCCGAACGTGTACCGCAGGCCCGCCCCCGTGGCCGCCCAGATGCTCTCGCGCGGACCGTCGACGACCGGCGCCTTCGGCTCGGGCGTCGGGCGCCCGGCGGCGCGCGGCAGGGTCAGCACGAGCACGGCGGCCGCGGCGTAGGCGACCGCGCCGACCGCGAGCGGGAGCGGGACGGCGACCGAGAACAGCGCCGCTCCGAGCGGGAGCGCCACCATGCCCTGCATGACGAGCTCGCCCGCCTGGAAGCGCGAGTTGGCCGTGTCGAGCCGGGCCGTCGGGACGAGCGTCGGGACCATCGCCTGGGCCGCCCCGTCCGCGAGCGTCTCGATGCAGGCCGCGACCAGCACGGTCGCGAACAGCAGCCACAGCGGGATGCCCACCGTGCCGGCGATGACCGCCAGCGCGACGTAGGCGCCCGCCCGGGCGAGCGCCCCCAGGCCCATCACGCGTCGGCGGTCGCTCCGGTCGACGACGGCGCCGGAGATCACACCGAGCACGAGCCACGGCAGGAACGCCAGCGCGCTGATGACCGAGACGACGAACGGGTCGTCGCTGATCCGCATCGCGAGCAGCGGCATGACGACCATGCCGACGCCGTCGGCGAGGTTGCTGGCCAGGCTCGCGGACCAGAGCCGGTGGAACGAGCCCGGCAGACGCACGTCCGTGGTGGTGGTCATGACCGGTTCTCCTCGTCGTCGTGACCGGCGCGCGACCCGCGTGCCGCACTGCCGTCGCCCGCCGCCTCGCGCCGCGGGAAGGCGCGCAGCTGGAGCTCCACCACTCGGGCCCCCGCGGGGCGCTCGTCCTCCCGGCCCGTCGTCCGGCCGGCCCACGCCTCGAGCACGCCCATGAGCTCGGCGGTCATCTGGGAGAGCTCGTCCGGCGTGAGGATCGCGAGGTCGGTGACCTCCGCGACGCGTCCCTCCCAGTCCGGCTCGAGGCCGGCGGCTGCCCGGGCACGGAAGTCCGCAGCAGCCTCGAAGCGCAGCCGGAGCCACTCGTCGGCGAACAGCTGGAGCGACTCGCGCGCGGCGGGCGCGCGCAGGTCCTGGCCGCTGAGCACCTGCCGGTTCTGCGGGATCTGCCACCAGCGCTCGCGCGCCGTTCCTCGCCCGACGACCTCCTCGACGAACCCGTGGGTCGCGAGCTGGCGCAGGTGGTAGCTCGTGGCCCCCGACGACTCCCCCAGCAGCTGCCCGAGCCCGCTCGCGGTCGCCGGGCCCGCACTCAGCGCGTCGAAGAGCCGGATGCGCAGGGGGTGGGCCAACGCCTTGAGCCGCGTGACGTCGACGATCGCGTCGGGTCGCTCGCCAGGTCGCTCGCCGCGCTGCTCGTCATCGGATGCCATGACGAGGACCGTACCCGTGCAAAGAGTTCTTTGCAAGCATTTCTTTGCATGCTGGGATGCTGCGTGTGGTCGAATGTCCGACGTCGACACCCCACCAGCGGAGGACCCCCATGGCTGAACCTGTCTTCGACCGTCGCGAGCAGCTCGAGCTCGTCCAGGACGGGCTCCTCGACGGCGAGGAGGTGCTCGCGGTCTACGACTGCATCGGCGCCGGCACCGGCTTCGTCGGGCTCACCACGAAGCGCGTGATCCTGCAGGACAAGAGCTTCGTCGGCAAGCGCGTCGCGCTCACGTCGGTCCCCTACCGGCACGTCCGGTCGATCTCGGTGGTGAGCAACAAGTCGTTCGTGGGGAAGTTCGTCTCCTCGAGCAGCCTCGCCATCGACACCGGGGGAACCGTGCACGAGGCCGACTTCCGCGGTGAGGACAAGGCGCACCAGGCGCACCACCTCATCCTGTGGCACATCACCCAGTAGGTCCTCGGAACGACGAACGGGCCCCTCGCCGTGTAGGCGAGGGGCCCGTGACGTACGGGATCGATCAGTCCAGGTAGTCGCGCAGGACCTGCGACCGCGAGGGGTGGCGCAGCTTGCTCATCGTCTTCGACTCGATCTGCCGGATCCGCTCACGCGTGACCCCGTAGACCTTGCCGATCTCGTCGAGCGTCTTGGGCTGGCCGTCGGTGAGGCCGAACCGCATCGAGACGACGCCAGCCTCCCGCTCGGAGAGCGTGTCGAGCACCTGGTGCAGCTGCTCCTGCAGGAGCGTGAAGCTGACCGCGTCGGCCGGGACGACGGCCTCGGAGTCCTCGATGAGGTCACCGAACTCGCTGTCACCGTCCTCGCCCAGGGGCGTGTGCAGCGAGATGGGCTCGCGGCCGTACTTCTGGACCTCGACGACCTTCTCGGGCGTCATGTCGAGCTCCTTGGCGAGCTCCTCGGGCGTGGGCTCGCGGCCCAGGTCCTGGAGCATCTGCCGCTGGACGCGCGCGAGCTTGTTGATGACCTCGACCATGTGCACCGGGATGCGGATGGTGCGGGCCTGGTCGGCCATGGCGCGGGTGATCGCCTGGCGGATCCACCACGTGGCGTACGTCGAGAACTTGTAGCCCTTGGTGTAGTCGAACTTCTCGACCGCGCGGATCAGACCGAGGTTGCCCTCCTGGATCAGGTCCAGGAAGAGCATCCCGCGGCCGGTGTACCGCTTGGCCAGGGAGACGACGAGGCGCAGGTTGGCCTCGAGCAGGTGGTTCTTGGCGCGGCGGCCGTCCTGCGCGATCCACTCGAGCTCGCGCTTGGCCTTCGGCTCCATCGTGAGACCGGCGCCCAGACGCTCCTCGGCGAACAGACCGGCCTCGATGCGCTTGGCGAGCTCGACCTCCTGCTCGGCGTTCAGCAGGGCGACCTTGCCGATCTGCTTGAGGTAGTCCTTGACCGGGTCGGCCGTGGCACCGGCGGTGATGACCTGCTGCGCCGGGGCGTCGTCGTCGTCCGCGTCGGAGTAGACGAAGCCCTTGTCCTCGGACTCCTCCTCGGCGGCCGGCTTCTTCTCGCCGTCCTCCGTCTCCTCGCCCTCGGCGACGACGACCGTCTCGGTCGCGTCGGCCTCGACGTCCTCGATCTCGACCTCTTCGAGGGCGTCGGCGGCGGGCTCGTCGGCGTCGCCGCTCTTGGGCGCTGCCTTGCCGGCCTTGGCGGTGGTCTTCGCGGCAGGCTTGGCAGCCGTCTTGGCAGCTGCGGCACGGGGCGCGCGGGCGGCGGGGACGGTCGCCTCACCATCCGCCGCAGCGGCAGTCTTGGGGGCGGCGCGGCGGCGGACCGGCTTCTCGGTCTCGCCGTCGGCGACCGTGGCCTTCGCGGCAGGACGGGCCTTCGCGCTCGTCGCGGCGACCGCGCGGGCCGGCACCGGCTCGCTCACGGTGATGCCGGCGGTCGCAAGACCGCGGACGACGGCGCGCAGGCGCTTGGCGTCCTGCACGTCGGCCACCTCGCAGGCGGTACGCAGCTCGGCGGCGGCGACGGAGCCGTGGGTCCTGCCACGCACGATGAGGTCCTGGAGCGCAGGGTGCTCGAACTCACGCGGAAGTGCGGGATGCGGGGTCTGGGACGACACGAACGACCTTTCGGCAGCGCAACTCCCCGGAGGGGGTCACGGGGTGAGACTCATATTGTACCGAGCCATTTCCCGGTCGGCGGCCCAACGGGCACACCACAGGCACGGGAGATCTGGGGTTATCGGCTCCAACGTCCCGGGGAGCCCGAAGATTCCCCGTGCGCGGATCCGGTGCGGCGTGGCCGGACGGCCGACGAGGTCAGCCCGCGGGCTTGACGGTCAGGACCGGGCACGGGGCGTCGAAGAGGACGCGCTGGGCGTTGACGCCGAGGATCAGCTTGCCCACCGGGCTGCGGCGGCGCAGCCCGATCACGACCAGCTCGGCGCTCACGTCCTCGGCCGTGGTGATGAGGTCGTCGGCGACGTCCCCGCCGTCCAGGAGCCTGATCTCGTGCGCGGTGCCGTCGGCCGCGAGCGCAGCGTCGACCCGCGCGAGCTCGGCCTCGACCTCGGCGCGCTGGTCCGCGGGCTCGTCGGGTCGTGAGCTGACCACGACCACGACCCGCTTGCCACGCTGCTTGGCCTCGACCACGGCCGCGTCGAGGGCTGCCCGGCCCTCCGGGGTGGCGAGGTACCCGACCACGATTGCCATGACGCACTCCCGTCCACTGCCCACGCCGCACCCGGCCGTGCGGCCGGTCGACCCGGCCGACCGGCACCGACCCAGGGGGCGGCGCGGGATGCGACCGTGCGGGCGTGACGCTACCGGAGCGCGGCGCGCGGGACGACCCCGGGCGCCGGTCCACGTGGCCGTGACAGGCCGGGGAGCAGCGCCGACGCCGGCGCTCACGCGGCCCGACGCCGGCGCTCACGCGGCCCGGCGACGCGTCCACCCCGGCCCGACGGCCGCGGCGAGCAGGTCGACGAGCATCCGCGCGAGCCGGTAGTCGGGGTCGTCCGCGAGCGCGCGGTCGAGCAGGATCTGGGTGCGCGCCCCGTCGCCGCGCCACCACGACAGGACGGCGAGCAACGTCCAGGCGGGTGCCTGGTGCCCGGTGCGGCCGTGCGCGACGACCGCCTGCAGCGTCTGCTCGTGCGTGCGACACCGCGCCAGCGGGGGCGCGATCCCCTCGTCGGCATCCATGATCCGGCGTAGCGCGGCGCCCATCGCCGCGTCGTCGGCCGGGTCCGGGCCGATGCCGCGGACGCAGCGCTCCGCGAGGTCACCCGTGCCGGGCACGAGCGAGACCAGCACCGCGTCGCGCACCCTCCGGTCGGCGAGCCCCGCCTCCAGACGGCCCCACGGGGCGGCTCTGCCGGCGGGCGTGCTCTCCACGGACGCGACGGCTGCCCGCCACGCGGCGACGGACGCCGCGCGCCAGTCGCCCACCGCGTCCGGCCCGGCGGCCCACGCCTCCAGGCAGCGCGCCTCCCACCGCCGGCGCACCCTCGACACCGACCGCCGCGCCTGGTCCGGCGCACGCTCGACGGGCACGAGGTCCTCCCGTGAGCCGGCGACGGCCGAGCCGGCGAGCACCATGTGGGCACCCACCAGCGTCGACTCGAGCTCGCGCAACGGGCGGCCACCCGCCGGGCAGCACGCGTCGTCGTCGCACCCGAGCTCCAGGTAGCCGTCCGGGGTCACGACCAGGACGTCCACAGGCCCGAACGGGCCGGCCGCCGCGTCCTGCACGTGACGGGCCGCCACGTGCAGCGGCGACGGGCGACGGCGCGGGTCCGGACCGTCGGTGTAGAGGACGCACATCACACGCCGCGCACCGTCGGTGTCGAGCGTGGTGATGGCCGACCGCGCCAGCTGGGGTCCTGCCTCGGGGTCCAGCAGGTCCGGCAGGTCGACCCGCATGATCAGGCCGACGGCTCCGCGCGGCGGACGCAGGCTGATCAGCACGGCACTGTCGCGCGGCCGGAATCCCAGGCGGTGCGGGATGTAGGCGAGCACCTCGCGCGGCTCGCTGACGCGGATGGTCTCGATGTCGGTCTCCATGTGCGCCAGCCCACCGCAGCGCGGGACGGCGCGGGGGCACGGCGTCGGATCTGTGCACGGAGCCGGCCTGCTCGTGGGCTGTGGTCGGCTCGACGGACCCGGCTACCCTGGCCCGGTGCTGCGCCCCCGACCTCTCCTCGTCGCGCTCGGCTGCGCCGTGACCTGCGTCCTGACGGCGGGCGGCTGCACCACGAGCCAGCCCGCGCAGCTGGAGCCCACGCAGTCGTCTTCGGCCGTCGTCGACCCTGCTCCCAGCGCGGCCGAGTCGCTGCTGCCGCAGGACCAGCCCACGGGGTCCGCGGTCGGGACCCTCGCGCCCGAGTTCCCCGTGGCGCTGCTCCCCCTGCCCGAGGGAGCCACCGTGCTCGTCTCGTCCGCGGTACCGGTGCCGGGCTCCGACCTCGTCGACGTCAGCCTCAACCTGCGCACGTCGCAGTCGACCAACGCCCTGCTCGCGGCCGTCCGCAAGCCCCTGCTCGCGGCGGGCTTCACGGAGACGGAGCCCGCCGAGAAGGAGCCGGACCTCGCGGCGCAGGCCTCGTTCACGCGCGACGACGGCGACGAGCGCATCATCCTGGGGATCCTCGACCTCGACGACCAGCGCACGCTGACCCTCTCCGGTCGCGTCGACCCTGACGTCACCTAGGCTGCCGGGCGTGAGCCTGGACCCCCGCACCCTGACCGACGTCGAGGACGTGCGAGCGCGGGTGGACGCCCACGTGACCTCGCACGTCGGCCGGCTCGCTGCCGTGCTGGCCTCGGTCGGGGACGGCTCCGCGCCGCTCGTCGGCGCGGTCACCGAGATGCTCTCCGGCGGCAAGCGGCTGCGTGCGGCGTTCTGCTACTGGTCGTGGCGGGCGCACGGTGGCGCGCCGGGGACGCCCGACGAGGTCGCGGTGCTGCGGGTCGGCGCCGCGCTGGAGCTGTTCCAGGCTGCCGCCCTGTTCCACGACGACGTGATGGACGACTCGGACACCCGCCGGGGGCACCCCGCGGCGCACCGGGCGTTCGCCGACCGGCACCGGCGCGAGGGCCTCGAGGGCGACGCGGAGCAGTTCGGGCTGTCCGCGGCGATCCTGCTGGGGGACCTCGCCCTCGTGGCCAGCGAGCAGGAGTTCGCGGACGCCGTCGCGCAGGCTCCCGCCGTGCGCGCGGCCCGGGCACGCGAGGTGTTCGACCTCATGCGCACCGAGGTCACCGTCGGGCAGTACCTCGACGTGCTCGCCCAGTCGCTGCCGTGGGGCACCGACACCGACGCGGACGAGCGCCGTGCCCGCGAGGTCATCCGCGCGAAGTCGGCGCGCTACAGCGTCGAGCACCCGATCGTGCTGGGCGCGGCACTGGCCGACGCGGACGACGACGCGCTGGCCGCGTGCCGCGAGCTGGGCCTCCCCCTGGGCGAGGCCTTCCAGCTGCGCGACGACCTGCTCGGCGTGTTCGGCGACCCCGCCGCAACGGGCAAGCCCGCGGGCGACGACCTGCGCGAGGGCAAGCGCACCGTGCTCGTGGCCCGCACGGTGGCGCACGCGCGCGGCGCCGGGGACCAGGTCACGCTCGACCTCGTGCGAGCGACTCTCGGCGACCGGGACGCGTCCGACGAGCAGATCGCGGCGCTCGCAGCGGCGATCGCCGCGTCGGGCGCGGTCGAGGGCGTCGAGGGGCTCATCGACGAGCTGTGCACCGCCGGGTTCGCCGCGATCGACGCCCGCGGCTGGGCCGAGCCGGCCGCCGGCATGGTGCGCGCCCTGGCCCACGCGGCCACCGACCGCACGGCCTGAGTGGCGCGAGCCGCTACAGCTCGGCCTGAGCCAACCGACGCACCTCGGTCTTGCCGCCCGCGCGCAGCGCGTCGATCGGCGAGCCGCGCAACGCGTCGATCGGCGCGAACAGCCAGACGAGCGCCTCCTCGTCGGAGAAGCCGGCGTCCCGCAGCAGCGTCAGCGTGCCCTGCAGCGACGCGAGGACGGTCCACTCGGGCAGTCCCTCCGCCCGCGAGGGCGCCGAGGGATTGGCGAGGTGACCCGGCACGAGAAATGCCGCGGGGATGGAGAAGACCTTCGGCTCTCCCCGACGAATCCCGACGAGGCGCCCCTCCTGCACGATGCGTCGCACCTTTCCGGCGTCGAGATCGAGCCGCTCGGCGACATCAGGGACGGTGAGCCACTCGGCGACGAGGGCGTCGGGCACGGGGGTGTCAGTCACGGCGCCAGCCTACGCAACCGGGGGAATCACCCGCGCGCGAGGCCGTGCAATTCGGGCGTGGGGTTTTCACCGTTGCACGGGTGGGATACGTTCACGTTCTGTCACTTCAGTAACACCAGTCACTTTTCTTCACTCGTGCACCAGGGGATTCGACATGACGCAGCCCACCGCCAGCCGTCCCGATGCCCGCCGACTCGTCACGACGAGCACCGGCGCGATCGCCCTCGCGGCCATCGCCGTGACCGCATCGGGCACGGGCGCGCACGCCGACGAGCGCTACACGGTGCGGTCGGGGGACACGGTCAGCCACATCGCCGCGCGCACCGGCACCACGGTCACGTCGATCGCCCGCGCGAACTCCCTGGCGGACGCCTCCCGCATCCACGCGGGCCAGGTCCTGACGATCCCGAGCGGCTCGACCCGCACGGCCACGGCCTCGAGCACGAAGCCGAAGGTCACGCACACCGTGCGCGCCGGCGAGACCGTCAGCGCGATCGCCCACCGGTACGGCACCACCGTCGCGAAGGTGGTCGCCAAGAACCACCTCGACTCGCGCGCGCTGATCCGCATCGGTCAGGTGCTCACCATCTCCGGCGGCTCGTCGACGACGACGAAGACGGCCACCGCGCACACCACGGCGAGGACCGCGACGTACACGGTCCGCTCCGGCGACACGGTGAGCGGCATCGCCCACCGGCACGGCACGACCATCTCGGCGATCGCGAAGGCGAACGGGCTCGACTCGCGCGCACTGATCCGCATCGGCCAGGTGCTCGAGGTCCCCGGAGCGGCGACGACCACCACCAAGGCGTCGACGCCGAGCACGAAGGTCCCGAGCAGCTTCCTGGGCCGGACCTACTCCGAGGCCGTCGTCGGCGCCGCCAACACCAACAAGGCGACCCTCGAGCGCGTCGGCGTCCCGTCGAGGGCCGAGATGCAGCGCACGGTCGCCCGCACGGCACGCGCGATGGGCCTCGACCCCGCGCTCGCGCAGGCGATCGCCTTCCAGGAGTCGGGCTTCGACCACACCTCGGTCTCCCCCGCCAACGCGATCGGCACGATGCAGGTCATCCCGTCATCGGGCCAGTGGGCCTCCGACCTCGTCGGGCGCCATCTGAACCTGCTCGACCCGGACGACAACGTCACCGCCGGCGTCGCGATCCTGCGCTCGCTCGTGCGCACCTCTCCCGACCTGCCGCGCGCCATCGCGGGCTACTACCAGGGCGCGACCTCGGTGAAGAAGTACGGCATGTTCGCGGACACGCGACGCTACGTCGCGAACGTCCAGACGCTCATGACGCGCTTCGGCTGACCCTTGACTGGCCGCGTGCGCCTCCGACGACCGCGCCGACCGCGCCCGTAGACTCTCGCGCGTGGGAGCAACCATCACCGATCCGCTCGTCGGCCGCCTGGTCGACGGCCGGTACGAGGTCGTCTCCCGGATCGCGCGCGGCGGCATGGCCACGGTGTACCTGGCCGTCGACCGCCGGCTCGACCGGGACGTGGCCCTCAAGGTCATGCACCCGCACCTGGCCGAGGGGTCCTCGGGGGCCGACTTCGTCGCCCGGTTCCGCCGCGAGGCGCGGACCGCCGCCCGCCTGACGCACCCCGGGCTCGTCGGGGTCTACGACCAGGGCGTCGACGGCGAGACCAGCTACCTGACCATGGAGTACGTCGACGGCGTCAACCTGCGCCGCCGGCTCGGCGAGCGCGGTGCCCTGACCGTCGGCGAGACGCTCGACGTCGCCGCCGCCGTGCTCGACGCCCTCGCCGCAGCGCACCGAGCGGGCCTCGTGCACCGCGACGTCAAGCCGGAGAACGTGCTGCTGGCGAGCGACGACCGCGTCAAGCTCGCCGACTTCGGGCTGGCCCGCGCCGTCACCGAGGTGACGGCCACCACCACCGGCACCGTCCTCGGGACCGTCGCCTACCTCGCACCCGAGCTCGTGGTCCGGGGCGCGAGCGACGCGCGGACCGACGTGTACGCGTGCGGCGTCCTGATCTTCGAGATGCTGACCGGCCACCAGCCCTTCACGGGCGAGACCCCGATCCAGGTCGCGTTCCAGCACGTCAACTCCGACATCCCCGCGCCGTCCGACCAGGTGCCCTGGCTGCCCATCGAGATCGACGACCTCGTGCGGGCGCTCGCCGCGCGCGACCCCGAGGACCGGCCCACGGACGCGGGCGCGGCGGGCGAGCTGCTGCGGCGCACCCGGGCCGCGCTCGACGAGGAGACGCTCGACCGTCGCGCCGACGTCGCGCCCTCGATCGTCCTGCCCGCCGCGACCGATCCCGCCGAGACCGATCTGGGGACCGGCGCGGTCGAGGCCGCCCCGAGCGACGAGCCCGACGACGCGGACGCGACCACCCGACTGGTGACCGACAGCCCCGGCTCGACCGTCGCGCTGCCGATCGGGCTCGCGGGTGCGCTGGCGACCCAGTCCGCCCCCGCTCCCCCGCGCCGCCGACGGCGCCTGCTGCGCTGGGTCGCCGTCCTGCTCGTCCTCGTCGCCGTCGTCACGGGCGGCCTGTGGTGGTACGCGGCCGCCGGGCCCGGTGCCTGGACGGACGTGCCGACGGTCGCGGGGAAGACCGCCGCCGCCGCCCAGCAGGCGCTGGTCGCCGACGGGCTCGAGGCGTCCTCGACGAAGGCGTACGACGACGAGGTCCCCGTGGGCGACGTCGTCTCGACCGTCCCGGTGGCGGGCGAGTCCGTCCGCAAGGGCTCGACGGTCGAGCTGACCGTGTCGGAGGGCCCGCGGTACGTGAACGTGCCCTCGGGCGTGGTGGGTGCGATGCAGGCCGAGGCTGCCACGACGCTCGAGGAGGCCGGGCTCGGCGTGAAGTACGCCCCCAAGCAGTACGACCTCAAGGCTGCGATCGGCGAGGTGCTCGCGGCGACGCTGCCCGACGGCAGTCCCGCCGACCCCGGCACGCGCACGACCTGGGGCACCGACGTCACGCTGACGCTGTCCCAGGGGCCGCGCCCGGTCACGGTGACGAACGTCGTCGGCGCGAGCCTCGACGTCGCCAAGCAGACGTTCAAGGAGGCCGGGCTCAAGGTCAAGACGACCAAGGAGTACAGCCACACCGTCCCCGAGGGCGTGGTCATCAGCCAGAGCCCGAAGTCGGGTGACAGCGTGCTCGAGGGCGAGACCGTCAAGCTCGTGGTGTCCAAGGGCCCCGAGCCCGTCGAGGTCCCCGACGTCGAGCGGATGGGCTTCGACGACGCCCAGAAGAAGCTCACGGACCTCGGGTTCGTGGTCACCGAGAAGAAGTCGTGGGGCGGCTTCATCGGCCAGGTCGTCGACCAGAGCGTCGACGCCGGCAGCACGGCCCCGTGGGGCAGCACCATCGTCCTGACCGTCGTCTGACGGTGCGGGCCTCTGACCAGCGCTTCCCGCGCCGGTCAGAGGCCGTCGGTCACGCGGAGCGGAGCAGCTCGACGACCTGGAAGGCCAGCTCGAGCGACTGCTGGTGGTTCAGGCGCGGGTCCACGAGCGTCTCGTAGCGACGCGCGAGGCCTTCGTCGTCGATCTCCTCGGAGCCGCCGAGCACCTCGGTGACGTCGTCGCCCGTGAGCTCGATGTGCAGGCCGCCGGGCACGGTGCCGAGCGCGCGGTGCACCTCGAAGAAGCCGGCCACCTCGTCCATCACGTCGGAGAACCGGCGCGTCTTGTAGCCCGACGCGGACGTGATGCCGTTGCCGTGCATCGGGTCGCAGACCCAGGTGACGGGGCGGCCGTCGGCCGTGACCTTCTCCACGAGTGCCGGCAGCAGGTCGCGGACCTTGCCGGCACCCATGCGCGTGATGAAGGTGATGCGGCCGGCCTCGCCCTGCGGGTTCAGCTTGTCGATCAGCGCGAGCGCGTCGTCGCCCGTCGTCGTCGGGCCCAGCTTGATGCCCAGCGGGTTCTGCACGCGCGAGAAGTAGTCGACGTGCGCGCCGTCGAGCTGCCGCGTGCGCTCCCCGATCCACACGAAGTGGCCCGAGCAGTCGTACGGCAGTCCCGTGCGCGAGTCGATCCGCGTCAGCGGGCGCTCGTAGTCGAGCAGCAGACCCTCGTGGCTCGAGAAGAAGTCCACGGAGCGCAGCGCGTCGAAGTCGGCACCGCACGCCGCCATGAAGCGGATCGCCCGGTCGATCTCCGCCGCGATCTCCTCGTAGCGCGAGTAGGCCGGGTTGGCCATGAAGCCGCGGTTCCACTCGTGCACGCGCAGCAGCGACGCGAAGCCGCCCGTCGTGAACGCCCTGATGAGGTTCAGCGTCGAGGCGGACGTGTGGTACGCCTCGAGCAGCCGCTGCGGGTCCGGCGTGCGGGCCTCGGGCGTGAACTCGTAGCCGTTGATGATGTCGCCGCGGAACGCGGGCAACGTCACCCCGTCGCGCGTCTCGGAGTCCGAGCTGCGGGGCTTGGCGTACTGGCCCGCCATCCGGCCCATCTTGATGACCGGCAGGCTCGCGCCGTACGTGAGCACGACCGCCATCTGCAGGATCGTCTTGATCTTGTTCCGGATGTTGTCCGCCGTGGCCTCGCCGAAGGTCTCGGCGCAGTCACCGCCCTGCAGCAGGAACGCCTCGCCGCGGCCGGCCGCGGCCAGCTGGGCACGCAGGTGGTCGGCCTCGCCGGCGAACACCAGCGGAGGCAGGGTCGACAGGCGCGACGTCACCGTCTCGAGGGCGGCGGCGTCGGGCCACTGCGGCTGCTGGACGGCCGACATCGACCGCCAGGCGTCGAGGCCCTCGACGACGGCCGGGTCCGGCGCGACGCTCATGAGTGGCTCGCCGGGACGAGATCCTGGCCGATGTCGGACAGCAGCGAGCCGAACCACGGCTGCGAGACGTCGAACGCCTTGCCGCCCGCGATGCGGGGGAACTCGATCGCGCGCAGCACGTCGTCCTGCTCCTCGTCGTGCCCGATCACACCGGACTCGCCGCGCAGGGCGCACTCGACCGCGAGGTCGGTCATCGACTTGATGAGGCGCAGGTCCTCGGCGTTCGCCGCCGCAGCGCGCGAGTAGTAGCCGGACTTCTGCACCATGGTCTTCTCGGCGCCGAGCTTCTCGCCGAACTGCTTGGCGAACCACTGGCCGGGGTTGACGGTGTCGAGCTTGACGTGGCCGAACGGGTCGCGCTCCACGGGCGTGCCCGCGGCCTCGAGCTGCTCGACGATCTCGTGCATGCCGGCGCCCTCGGACAGGAAGATGTTGACGTTGCCCTGGCTGTCCATGATGCCCTTGAGCCGCTCGGCCTCGGCGTCGATGTCGAGCGCGAGCTCGGGCACGAAGACCGCGTGGATGTCCCAGCGCTCGCGCGTCAGGCCGATCCCCGGGACCCACTCCTGCTGGTCGAGCCACTTGCGGTACTCGACGGCCGCGGCGGCGGTCAGCCACCCGCAGTGCCGACCCATGACCTCGTGGACGATGAGCATGCGCGGGCCCGAGCGGTGCTCGCCGATGATGTTCGCGGCGAAGCCTGCGGCCTCCTCGGCGGCGGTCCAGGCGCCGAGCGACTGACGGATCGGGATCACGTCGTTGTCGATCGTCTTGGGCAGGCCGACGACGGTCAGGTCGTAGCCGTTCTCGTGCAGGTAGGCGGCCAGGTCGGCGGCGGTCGTGTTCGTGTCGTCGCCACCGATGGTGTGCAGCACGTCGACGCCGTCGGCCTTGAGACGCTCGGCGGCGACCTTCAGGGGGTCCTCACCCTCGGCGACCAGGCCACGCTTGACGCAGTCCTTGGCGTTGGTGAGCTTGACGCGCGAGTTGCCGATGGGCGAGCCGCCGAAGCGGTGCAGGATGCCGGCGTGCGCGCGGACCTCGTCGTCGATGACGATCTTGTCGCCGCGCAGGAGGCCGTAGTAGCCGTGCTCGTACGCGATGATCTCGACGTCCGGGGCGATCTCGGTGTAGCGCTCGATGAGGCCACCGACGGCGGACGACAGGCACGGAGCGAAGCCACCCGCGGTCAGGAGAGCGACGCGACGAACCGACATGAGACACACCTCTCGTAGAACTGCACTGTTGGACCTGCTCGCGCAGGGGTTCGAACGTATGACGGCGGCCCGTGCCCGGACCGGGACCGAGGTCCGATCAGCGCGGGTGCGACGCGGTCATCCTACTGACGCGGCGTCCTCGTCCTGCGGGGGGACCGGAACCTGGACGTCCGGCACGGGGCGCCCGCCCGGCGCGGCCGGGAGCTGGTCGGGAGCGTCGCCCGTCACGGCCGGGTGGCCGGTCGCGATGCGCGCCTTCTGGGTCGCGGCGTAGACGTCCACGTACTCCTGGCCGGACAGGCTCATGATCGCGTACATGATCTCGTCGGTGACCGACCGCAGGATGAACCGGTCGTTCTCCATGCCCTGGTACCGGCTGAAGTCGAGGGGCTCGCCGACGACCATCCCGATCCGCATGACCTTCGGGATCGTGCGGCCGAGCGGCTGCGCGACGTTCGTGTCCACCATGGCGACGGGCACGACGGGCGCTCCCGACTCGATCGCGAGCCGCGCGATGCCGGTCTTGCCGCGGTAGAGGCGGCCGTCGGGGCTGCGGGTGCCCTCGGGGTAGATCCCGAACAGGCCACCCTCCTCCAGACGCCGCAGGCCGGTGCGCAGTGCGGCCTCGCTGGCCTTGCCGCCCCCACGGTCGACCGGGATGGTCCCGACGCCGCGGAAGAACCCGGCCTGGAGGCGGCCCTTGAGGCCCTGGCCGGTGAAGTACTCCTGCTTGCCGATGAACACCAGCTCGCGGTCGAGCATCAGCGGCAGGAAGAAGGAGTCGATGACGGCGAGGTGGTTGCTCGCGAGGATCGCCGCGCCCTCGGCGGGGATGTTCTGGGCACCACGGATCCACGGTCGGTAGACCAGGTGCAGGAGCGGACCCACGAAGACCCGCTTCATCAACCAGTAGAACACGTGCTCACCTCTCCAGCCGGCCTGCTCGGCAGCATGCCGCGACGCGGGCCGGACACCTCGACCGCACCGTCCGACTCTAGAGTGCTCTCATGGCTCCTCGCCCCGACGACCCGGACGAGCCGACCCTCGGTCCTGACGCAGACGTCCCCGAACCCGAGGACGACGGCTCGCGCGACAGCGCGTCCACACCCGCCGACGACGAACCGGTCGACGACGAGCAGTGGGCCGCCATCGTGGCCCAGCTCGGCGAGATCGACAGCGGCGACGCGCCGGACAGGGCCGCGCTCGACTTCCCCGTCGCGCCCTGGGTGGGCACCGCGCACGTCGTGCGGCCCGCCGACGAGGCGCCCGCGGCCGCCCGCGACTGGGACGGCACCGACCAGTACGACGAGGCCGAGGCGCAGGTCGACGAGGCCGACGGCTTCGTGCCGCCCGACCCCGGACCCGTGATGGGCGGCGACCCGCTGCTGACGATGGCGTGGCTGGCCGCGGCGGGCATGCCCGTGTTCCTGCTCGTCGTGCTCGTCACGTGGCGCGGCGCACCGGCCGCGCTCGTGCAGGCGGCGTGCGCGGTGTTCGTGCTCGGCGTGGCCGTGCTCGTCTGGCGCATGCCGGGCCGTCGCGACCCGGGCGACGACGACACGGGCGCCGTGGTCTGACGTCAGAGCCGCGCCAGGTCCGCAGCGCCGACCATGCCGGCGTCGTTGCCCATCGCGGCGACCACGAAGGTCGCCTCGGGGCGGTGCCCGCGGCCGGACAGCTGCTCGCTGAACGCCTTGCGCGCCGGGACGAGCAGCAGGTCACCCGCGGCGGCCACGCCACCGCCGACGACGATGAGCGCGGGGTCGAGCAGCGCCGTCGCGGACGCGGCGCCCTCGCCGAGCCAGCGGCCGAGCTCGGCCAGCAGCTCGACGGCGAGCGGGTCGCCCTCGACCGCGGCCTTCGTCACGTGCGGACCGGCGATCTTCTCCGGCGTGCCGCCGGCGAGCTCGAGGATGCGCGCGGCGCGGTCGGGCTGCGTGATGGCGGCGGCCTGGGCGTCCCGCACGAGCGCGCTGCCCGACGTGTACTGCTCCCAGCAGCCCTCGTGGCCGCAGCCGCAGTAGTGCCCACCGGGCACGACGCGCATGTGGCCGATCTCGGACGCCACGCCCCACGCACCGCGCAGCAGCTCGCCGTTGGTGACGATCGCGCCGCCGAGGCCGGTGCCGACCGTGAGCGTGAGCATGTCGTCGACGTCCTGCGCCGCGCCGAACCGGAACTCGGCCCACCCCGCGGCGTTCGCGTCGTTCTCGACGACGATCGTCACCTTGTCGTCGATGAGCGCGGCGACGTTGTCGCGCAGGGGGTAGTCGCGCCACGCGATGTTCGGGGCGAACAGGACGCCCGAGCGGTCCGCGGCGACGAACCCGGCGGCGGCGAGGCCGATCGCCGAGATCTCGTGCTCGGCGCTCAGCTCGGCGTAGACGTCGGCGATCGCGCGGTCGATGCTCGCGGCGTCGTCGGGCTCCGTCTCGCGTCGCGTCTGGGCCAGGATCTTGCCCTCGTCGTCCACGACGCCGGCCGCGATCTTGGTCCCGCCGATGTCCACACCGATGGCGTGCATGTGTGAGTACTCCTACGCGATCGTCACTGGGGGCGCCGCATCCGCTGCGGCACGGGTGCCAACGCTAGCGGTCCCGCAAGGGTGCGGGGGACGACCTTGGTCCGGGCAGGGGCCATGACACCCGGACGGGCGCTGGCGTACTCCTCGGTAACGTCCCGTATCCTCGTCGCACACTTCGCCACCTGCCACTGGAGCCAGCATGGACGAGTTCAGCACGCCCCTGCTCATCGAGGTCGATCCGTCGAGCAACCTCAACGCCTTGTTCGCCGCCCGCGTGCAGTCCGACCCGGACTCCCCCGTCGTCGAGCACAAGACCCAGGCCGACGGACCGTGGATCCCGCTCACCGGACGCGAGCTCGACGCCGAGGTCGTCGCCGTCGCGAAGGGCCTCGTCGCCCGCGGCGTGGAGCCCGGCGACCGCGTCGGCATCATGTCCCGGACGCGGTACGAGTGGTCGCTGCTCGACTGGGCCGCGTGGGCCGCCGGCGCCGTCCCCGTCCCGCTGTACGAGACGTCGTCGGCCGAGCAGGTCGCCTGGATCCTCACCGACGCGGACGTGTCCCTCCTGGTCGTCGAGAGCACGGAGCACGCCGCGACGGTCGACGAGGTCCGCCCGGACGCCCCGAACCTGCGCGAGGTGCTCGTCCTCGACGGCGGCGCGATCGACGAGCTCGTCGCGGCAGGTGTGGACGTCGGCGACGACGAGATCGCGCGTCGCCGCGCCCTGGCCTCGCTCGCCGACACCGCCACCGTCATCTACACGTCGGGCACGACCGGACGGCCGAAGGGTGTCGAGCTCACGCACGGCAACTTCTACGAGCTCACGGTCAACGCGGTCGCCGACCTGCACGAGGTCGTCTCGGAGCCCGGCGCCCGGACGCTGCTGTTCATGCCCCTGGCGCACGTGTTCGCCCGGTTCATCCACGTGCTCGTCATGCCCGCCGGCGCGGTGCTGGGCCACACCCCCGACACGCGCACGCTGATCGACGACCTCGCGTCCTTCAAGCCGACGTTCATCCTCGCCGTCCCGCGCGTGTTCGAGAAGGTCTACAACTCGGCCGAGCAGAAGGCCGTGGCGGGCGGCAAGGGCGCGATCTTCCAGCGCGCCGCCAAGACCTCGATCGTCTACTCCCGCGCGCTCGACACCCCGCGCGGCCCGAGCCCGTGGCTGCGCCTGCAGCACAAGGTCGCGGACGTGCTCGTGCTCAAGCGCCTGCGGGCCGCTCTCGGGGGCCAGGCCCGCTGGGCGATCTCGGGCGGCGCGCCGCTCGGCGAGCGCCTCGGGCACTTCTACCGGGGTCTCGGGCTCAACGTGCTGGAGGGCTACGGCCTGACCGAGACGACCGCGCCCGCCACCGTGAACCGCCCGGGCAGGACCAAGATCGGCTCGGTCGGCCTCCCGCTGCCCGGCTCGTCGGTGCGCATCGCCGCCGACGGCGAGATCGAGGTCAAGGGCATCCAGGTCTTCCGGGGCTACCACTCCAACGAGGCGGCCACCGACGAGTCACTCACGGACGGCTGGTTCCGCACGGGCGACCTCGGCGCGATCGACGACGAGGGCTACCTGTCGATCACCGGCCGCAAGAAGGAGATCATCGTCACCGCGGGCGGCAAGAACGTCGCGCCCGCAGTCCTCGAGGACCGGCTGCGCGGCCACCCGCTGATCAGCCAGGTCGTCGTCGTCGGCGACGCGCAGCCGTTCATCGCCGCGCTCGTGACGCTCGACCCCGAGGGCGTGCCCGGCTGGCTCGCGGCGCACAGCAAGCCGGCGCTGTCCATGGCCGAGGCGGCTGCCGACCCCGACGTGCTCGCGTCGATCGACAAGGCGGTCGAGCGAGCCAACAAGGCCGTCTCGCGGGCCGAGTCGATCCGGAAGTACGCGATCCTCGACACGGACCTGACCATCGCGAACGGCTACCTCACGCCGAAGCTCAGCGTGAAGCGCTCGCTCGTGCTCAAGGACTTCTCCGCCGAGGTCGACGCGCTCTACGCGGGCAAGCGCGAGGACTGACGTCCCCTGCGGACGGGCCCCGTCACACGGCGGGGTCCATCCGCAGCGGGGGCACGAGCCCCGACGCCGCCAGCACGCCGATCGCGTGCTGCTCGGCCACGTCGAGGTCGACCCCGTCCGAGGCGCCGACCGCAGCGCGGGGGCTGCCGATCGTCAGGAAGGTCACCACGCAGTCACCGCACGCGACGGGGCGTGCGGTGCAGCTCTCGCAGTCGATGATCATGCGCCGGACGCTAACGGCGCCCTCCGACACGACCTCCCCCGCGGGTCTACACGCGGTTGAGCCGGGCGACCAGCGTCGCCGCGGGCACCACCCACGCACCCGTCGCCTCGACGTCCCGCGCCACGGCCTGGTCGCTCGTCACGACCACGACGACGCGACCTGCGGGCTCGGCGCGCACGAGCCGCCGGATGAGGTCGTCGGCGATCTCACCGACCGAGAACCGCACCCGGACGCCGCGAGCGAGGCCGCCGGAGGGCATCGACCCCTCCTGGCCGTCGAAGCAGCAGGTGACCTCGGCGCCGGTGCGCGCGGCGACCACCGCGAGCCCGTCGACGAGCCGCCGCCGCTGCTCGTCGAGGGCCAGGGTGCCGAAGCCGGTCTTCGAGACGTTGTAGCCGTCGACGACGAGATGCGCCCACGGCTGGCGCAGGACCTCGTCGAGCAGCGCCGGGTCGTCCAGCGACCGGCCGCGCGACCCGCCCCGCTGCCCCGCGACGCGCTCGGGCTCGGGGGCGACGAGGTCGGCCGGCAGGTCGGCCACGGGCGCGAGGGCGAGCTCGGCGCGCAGCCCGCTGGCGGCGTCGACGACGGTGTCGAGCAGGAGCCGGACGCGTGCGTCGGCGAGCTTGCGCGCGACCCGCGACTCGGCGCGCGCGGCGGTGCGCACGGCCTCCGCCTCGCCGCGGTCCTCGGCCGCCCGGTCGCGCTCGGCGCGCGCCACCTCCCGGTCGGCCCGTGCCGCCTCCAGTGCGGCGCGCGCCTCGTCGGCGGCCCTGCGGCCCTCGCTGCGCGCCCGGTCGGCGTCCGAGCGCAGGCGGCGCATCTCGCGCTGGCTGCCGGCGAGCTCGTCGCGGGCGGCCCGGGCGTCCGCGACCGCCGCGTCGGCACGGGCCTGGGCGCGGGCCAGCTCCTCGCGCGTGCGTTCCAGGCGCTCGTCGACCGGCGGGGCGGGCGGCTGCTCGTCGACCACCAGGCCCCGCCACTCGTCTGTCCCCCGCAGCCATGCGCCCACCGCGACCACGAGCGAGGTCGGCTCCTCGTCGCCTGCCGCCGCCCGCCCCGTGGCCCACTCGCGCGCGACCCGCGCACGGAACGGCTCGTCGTGCAGGGCGGACCACAGCGGCGCGGCGCCCGTTGCCGCGCGCTTGCGGGGCGTGAACTTCGCGACCGCGCGCAAGGACGTGGGCACCTCGACCGGCTCCATCCGGCCGAGCACCTCGGAGGCCGCCTGCACGAGGGCTGCACGCAGGACGTCGGGGACGTCCCGACCGTCGTGGGCTGCGCTCATCCGCCCACCCTAGGGGCGCCCCCAGCGCGCCTGCAGGTCGTGTCGGCGGTCGTGGGTAGCGTCCCTGCCATGTCGACCGTCCGCCGCCTGCGCCCCGTGTGGGCGGACGCGTCCGTCGACGTGTCGGGCACCCCGGTGCAGCCGAGCCTGGACGAGGTGGGGACCCCGCTGTCCGACGTGACGTTCGTCGTCGTCGACCTCGAGACCACGGGCGGCACGCCGGCCGACTGCGCGATCACCGAGATCGGCGCGGTGAAGGTGCGCGGCGGCGAGGTTCTCGGGGAGTTCCAGACGCTGGTCGACCCCGGCGGGCCCGTGCCGCCGTTCATCCAGGTGCTCACAGGCATCACGACGACGATGCTCGTCGGCGCCCCGCGCATCGAGGAGGTGCTGCCGGCGTTCCTCGAGTTCTCGCGGGACGCCGTGCTCGTCGCGCACAACGCGCCGTTCGACATCGGCTTCCTCAAGGCCGCCGCGGCGCGCACGGGACACCCGTGGCCCGGCAACAGGGTCGTCGACACCGTGCGCCTGGCCCGGCGGGTCGTGACGCGGGACGAGGCCCCGAACCACAAGCTCTCGTCGCTCGCGGCACTGTTCGGCGCGAGCGTCACGCCCAACCACCGCGCGCTGTCCGACGCGCGCGCCACGGTCGACGTCCTGCACGCGCTGCTGTCGCGGATGGCGCCGCTGGGGATCACGCACCTCGAGGACCTCGCCACGGCGACCGACCCCGTGCCCGGCGAGGTGCGCCGCAAGCGCACGCTGGCCGACCACCTGCCCGACTCCCCCGGCGTCTACCTGTTCCGCGGCCCGGGCGACGAGGTGCTGTACGTCGGGACCTCGACGACGTCGCTGCGCCGCCGCGTACGGTCCTACTTCACGTCGGCGGAGAAGCGCGGCCGGATCCTCGAGATGGTGCGGATCGCCGAGCGCGTCGACCCCGTGCCGTGCGCGACCCCGCTCGAGGCACGCGTGCGAGAGTTGCGGCTGATCGCCGAGCACGCGCCGCGCTACAACCGCCGCTCGCGCAACCCCGAGCGGATGCCCTGGGTGCGCCTGACCTCCGAGCCGTTCCCGCGGCTCTCGGTCGTGCGCGAGGTCCGCGACGAGGAGGGCGCCGCCTACCTGGGGCCGTTCGGCACGTCGCGCAGCGCGACCCTGGCCGTCGAGGCGCTGCACGAGGCCTTCGAGATCCGGCAGTGCACGCGCCGGCTCCCGCTCGTCGCGCCCGCGGGCTCGTCGGCGTGCGTGCTCGCCGACATGGGCCGGTGCGGCGCGCCCTGCATCGGTGGGCAGTCGGTGCCCGACTACGCCGACGTGGTGGCGCGCGTGCGCGCCGCGATGCTCGCCGACCCAGCGCCCGTGGTCGCCGCTCACGCAGCCCGGCTCGAGGCGCTCGTCGACCAGCAGCGGTACGAGGAGGCCGGCACGGTGCGGGACCGTCTCGGTGCCTACCTGCGGGGCGCCGCGCGCGCCCAGCGGATGGACCCGCTGGCCCGCTGCCCCGAGCTCGTCGCCGCGGGACGCACGCTCGACGGCGGGTGGGAGCTCGTGCTCGTGCGGCACGGGCGGCTCGCCGCGACCGCCCGGGTCGACCGGCGCACCGACCCGCGCCCGGTCATCGAGACGCTTCGCGCGACCGCCGAGCACGTGCCGGCGCCGGTCGCCCCGGCGACGGCGGCGCACCCCGAGGAGACCGACCTCATCGCGGACTGGCTCGACCGACCGGGGGTCCGGCTCGTCGAGGTGGTGGGCACGCTGGCCTACCCGGTGCGCTCCGCACTGTCCGACGTCGACCCGGCCGCGGCCGTCGCCTCGCACGCCCGCCTGCTCGTGGGCGCTCCGCCTCGACCGCTGTCGACCCTTCCCGCGCCGGTGAGCGGCACGGCGGTCGGTCGCACGGCATGATGGCGACATGCTGACTGCGATCGTGCTCATCGACACCGACGCCGCCCGGATCCCCGAGGTCGCCGCGGCCATCGCGGACATCCCGGGCGTGAGCGAGGTCTACTCCGTGACCGGCGAGGTCGACCTGATCGCCATGGTGCGCGTGCGCGAGCACGACGGCCTGGCCGACGTCATCGCCGACAAGGTGAGCAAGATCGAGGGCGTCCAGCGCACCCAGACGTACATCGCGTTCCGCACCTACTCCCAGCACGACCTGGAGCAGGCGTTCGCCCTGGGGCTCGAGGACTGAGACGCGGCACCGCGTACGCCGGGGAAGCGCTGAAGTCGTGCAGATCGGATCGAGCGCCGCGCACCTCGACCTCGCCACGCGTGACGGCGAGCTTGTCGCCACGATTCGCTCGCATGGCTTGAGCGCCCGGCGTCGCGTCGGCCCGCACTACGCCGACGACGGTTTCGGTGACCTCGTCGACTATCTCGCCGACCTCGCCGCGAACTGGCGCGGCTGGTCGGGAGGAATGGCGTGGACGTCTCTCGACGGAGATCTCACGCTGCTCGCGCACCACACGGGCAGCCACGTCGTCCTCTTGGCCACCCTGCAGAACGACGATCCGAGCCGGTCCACTCGCCATGGCACGTGGTCCGCGAGCGCCCACCTCGTGCTCGATGCAGGTGAGGAGCTCGCCCGTGCGTCCGCCGACGCACGCGAGGAGCTGGCGAACGCCCAGGTCTGAGCCCGGCAGCCTCACGGCAGCAGCGCACGCGCGATGGATGCAGGGATCGTCGCAGCGACCACGACCCGCCGGGTCCACGACACCGCGACCTCCCCGCCCACCATCAGGCGCTGGCGGCCTGCCAGCGCGCAAGCGCGGCGGAGGCCGCACCGGAGTCGAGCGCGGTGCGCGCGTGCTCGGCGCCGGCCAGCAGGCGCTCCACCAGGGAGCCCTCTGCCGTGCCGGGCAGGGTGCCGTCCGCGATGAGCGCCGCCGCGACGTTGAGCACGACGGTCTCGCGCACGGCACCGGGCTCGCCGGCGAGCAGGCGGCGTGCGACGTCGGCGTTGTAGGCCGCGTCCGCTCCGCGCAGCTCGGCCAGCGTCACCGGAGCGACGCCGAGCTCGGACCAGTCGACGACGCTCTCGGTGACCGCACCGTCGCGGACCTCCCAGAGCCGGGTCGGACCGGTGGCGGCGATCTCGTCGAGGCCGTCCTCCCCGCGGAACACGACAGCGCTCTTGCCCCGGCCCGCCAGCACGCCGGCGACGAGCGGAGCCATGCGCGCGTCGGCCACACCGATCGCGGCCGAGTCCGGCTGGGCGGGGTTGGTCAGCGGGCCGAGGAAGTTGAACGCCGTGGCGATGCCGAGCCCGGCGCGGGCCGCTGCCGTGTGCCGGAACGAGGGGTGGAACACCTGCGCGAAGCAAAACGTGATGCCCGCCTCGGTCGCGATCTGCGCGACCCGCTCGGGCGTGTGGTCCAGCCGGATGCCGAGCTCCTCGAGCACGTCGGCGCTGCCCGACGACGAGGACGCCGCGCGGTTGCCGTGCTTGACGACGTGGATGCCCGCGCCGGCGATCACCAGGGCGGACATCGTCGAGATGTTCACCGTGTGCGCCCTGTCCCCGCCGGTGCCGACGATGTCGAGCGTGCGACCCGGCACGGAGATCCGCTTGGCGTGGGAGAGCATCGTGTCGGCCAGGCCGGTGAGCTCCTCGACCGTCTCGCCCTTGGCGCGCAGGGCGACGAGGAAGCCGGCGATCCGGATGGGCGAGGCCTCGCCGCTCATGATCTCGTCCATGGCCCACGAGGCCTGGGACGTGGTGAGGTCCTGGCGCGCGACCAGCGACGTGAGCAGGTCCGGCCAGGTGGGTGCGTCGGTCATCCGGCGACGGCCCGCGTCTCGAGGACGGCGGCGACGGCGGCCTGCAGCTCGATCGGGTCGAGCGGGCGGCTGACCACGGCGTCCGCGTTCGACCAGGACGCGAGCCACGCGTCCTGCGGGCGGCCGGTCAGCACGAGGGTGGGCGGGCAGTCGTAGACCTCGTCCTTGAGCTGGCGCGCCAGGCCCATGCCGCCGACCTTGTCGGCCTCGCCGTCGAGGATGAGCAGGTCGAGGCCGCCGCTCTCCGTGGAGGCGATGACGGCCGGCGCGGTGGCGACCTCGAGCCACTCGATCTCCGGGGCGTCGTGCCGCAGCCGACGGCCGACGGCGAGGCGCACCTGGGCGCGCGCGTCCACGTCGTCGCTGTACAGCAGGATCCGCGGACCGGTGGCCTGCTCGCTGGCGTGCGCCGTGCTCATGGGTCGTCCTCACTCGTCGTCGACGTGCGTCCGAACGCATCTTGGCACGACCCGCGCGCGCGTTGTCGCACCGCCCGGCGAGCCATAGCACGGACAGGCTGGTGGGCCCGGCGTGTCGGCTCCTCGGAACCGGTCTCGAAGGGCCGCGCGAGCGCGTCCTCGCGCGAAAAATCGGGCCCGGTGGAGCCCAGATCCTGACGGTGTGACATTTACCGCGCGCCACGGCCTGGGTCCAACGGCCCACGCGGGCCCGAGATCAGCCATAATGGCGAACGTGTCGACCGCAACGGCTGCCCCTCGCACCGCCCCCCACGTGAGTGTCAACCGACCCAATCCGGTGTCGGTGGGAACCATCGTGTGGCTCGCCAGCGAGCTCATGTTCTTCGCTGGCCTCTTCGCCATGTACTTCACGCTCCGTGCCGCGGTGCCGGACGAGTGGGCGGAGCAGACCGCCAAGCTCAACGTGACGTTCGCGGCGATCAACACCACGGTGCTGGTCCTGTCCTCCGTCACGTGCCAGATGGGCGTGTGGGCGGCGGAGCGGTTCCAGCCCGTGCGCTCCGGCTCGCTGCTCCAGGTCAACCGCTGGGGCATGAACGAGTGGATGACCCTCACCTACGTCATGGGCGCCTTCTTCATCGGCGGCCAGGTGTTCGAGTACGCCGCGCTGGTGCACGAGGGCCTGACCATCTCGTCGAGCCCGTACGGCTCGGTCTTCTACCTGACGACCGGCTTCCACGGCCTGCACGTCATCGGCGGACTCATCGCCTTCATGTTCCTGCTCGGCCGCTCGTTCTCGGCCAAGCGCTTCGGCCACCACGAGGCCACGACGGCGATCGTCACGTCGTACTACTGGCACTTCGTGGACGTCGTCTGGATCGCGCTGTTCGCGATCATCTACCTGCTCAAGTAGCCCGTCGTCGCGCGAAGTCGCGCACCGACCACCGCCCCCCACCCCCCATGTGCGAGACGAGGATCGATCCGTGAAGGCACTCGCAGCCCGCAGGCACGATCGGCGAGCGCCGATCGTCCTGCTCCTGCTGGCGCTGCTGCTCACCGGCGGCCTGTACGCCGTCCTGGCCCCCACGTCCGCTGACGCCGCTCCGGCCGCAGTCAGCACCGACGACGTGAAGGCCGGCGAGAAGCTGTTCCAGGCCAACTGCGCGACGTGCCACGGCCCGTCGGCCGCCGGGACCCAGAGCGCGCCGTCGCTCATCGGTGTCGGCGCCGCCGCAGTGGACTTCCAGGTCGGCACCGGCCGCATGCCGATGCAGATGAACGGCCCGCAGGCGCAGGTCAAGCCCGTCCAGTTCGACGACGAGCAGATCACCCAGCTGGCGGCCTACGTCGCAAGCCTGGGCGCCGGTCCGGCCATCCCCACCGCCGACCAGGTCGACCCGGCCCAGGGTGACGCCGCCAACGGCATGGCCCTGTTCCGCACCAACTGCGCCATGTGCCACAACGCGGTCGGCGCCGGCGGTGCCCTCTCGCGCGGGAAGTTCGCCCCGAACCTGTGGGAGACCAGCCCGACGCACCTCTACGAGGCGATGCTGACGGGCCCGCAGTCCATGCCCGTCTTCGGCGACACGAACCTCGACTCCGTGGAGAAGCGCGACATCATCGCGTTCATCGACCAGCAGGGTGAGGCCACCCCGGGCGGCCTCGACCTCGGCTCGCTCGGCCCCGTCAGCGAGGGCCTGTGGGCCTGGGTCGTCGGCATGGGCCTGCTCATCGGTGCCGCAGTCTGGATCGGAGCGAAGTCCTCGTGAGCACGCACGACAACACCCCCCACGACCTCGAGGTCCGCGACGGTCACACGTCCCTGGGCCGCTTCGAGGACCCGGGTCACCCCGAGCACAAGCCTCGGCTGGGCGACCTGGACCCCAAGGCGAACAAGAAGGCCGAGCGCCAGGTCCTCGTCCTGTTCGGCATCTCGGTCCTGGGCACGATCGGCTTCGTCATCGCCTACTTCGCGCTCCCGCCCGGCGACAGCGCCGAGTCGATGCGCACGTCCAACCTCGCACTGGGCGGCGCCCTCGCGTTCGCGCTCCTCGGTATCGGGACGGGCGCCATCCACTGGGCCAAGGCCCTGATGAACGACCACGAGAAGTCCGAGGAGCGCCACCTGCAGGCCAGCGACGCGGAGACGCGCGAGGCCGCGGTCAACGCGCTCAAGGACGGTGCCGACGACTCGGGCATCAGCCGGCGCGGCGCGCTCCAGGGCGCGGTCGTCACGGCGGTCGCGCTGTTCCCCCTCACCATCGCCCTGCCGCTCATCGGCAACATCGGCGAGGACTGGAACGTCGGCAAGCTCAAGCACACGATGTGGAAGAAGGGCACCAAGCTGGCCCGCGACCCCTCCGGTCGCCCCATCAAGGCGTCCGACGTCACCATCGGCTCGGTCTTCCACGTCATCCCGGAGGACCTCGAGGAGGCCCAGCACCCGCTCGACGAGAAGGCCAAGGCCGTCGTCCTGCTGGTCCGGCTCGACCCCCGCGACATCAAGTCGGAGCAGGGCGAGGGCTGGTCGTACGATGGCATCGTCGCGTTCTCGAAGATCTGCACCCACGTCGGCTGCCCGGTGGCCCTGTACGAGCAGCAGACGCACCACCTGCTCTGCCCGTGCCACCAGTCCACGTTCGACGTCTCCGACGGGGCCAAGGTCGTCTTCGGTCCCGCCAAGCGTCCACTGCCCCAGCTGCCGATCACGGTCGACGACGAGGGCTACCTCATCGCACAGAGTGATTTCCATGAGCCGGTCGGCCCGAGCTTCTGGGAGCGTGAGAAGTGAGCACCACCACCTCGACCCCCACCCCTTTGGGTCGTGCCGCCGCCGGCACGGCGGACTACCTCGACCAGCGCACCGGACTCGGCGTCGCGGTCAAGACGTTCGCGCGCAAGATCTTCCCCGACCACTGGTCGTTCCTGCTCGGTGAGATCGCGCTGTTCAGCTTCGTCACGATCCTCATCTCGGGTGTCTTCCTGACGATGTTCTTCGTGCCGAGCATGGCCGAGACGCACTACAACGGCCCCTGGGACTCCCTCAACGGCGTGCAGATGTCCGAGGCCTTCTCCTCGACGCTGCGCCTGTCGTTCGAGGTCCGCGGCGGGCTGCTGATGCGTCAGATCCACCACTGGGCGGCCCTGATCTTCATGGCGTCGATCGTGACGCACATGATGCGCGTGTTCTTCACGGGCGCGTTCCGCAAGCCCCGCGAGCTCAACTGGGTCGTCGGCTTCACGCTGCTGATCCTGGGCCTGCTCGCCGGCTTCTCGGGCTACTCGCTCCCGGACGACGTCCTGTCCGGCAACGGCCTGCGCATCACGGACGGCGTCATCAAGGCCGTCCCGATCATCGGCTCCTACGCCTCGTACTTCGTCTTCGGCGGCGAGTTCCCGGGCCAGGACCTGATCCCCCGCCTGTTCACCGTGCACGTGCTGCTGGTGCCGGCGTTGATCCTCGCGCTCATCGGCCTGCACCTGCTGTTCGTCGTGCTGCACAAGCACACGCAGTACCCGGGCTCGGGCCGCAAGGACACGAACGTCGTCGGCTTCCCGCTGTTCCCGATCTACGTCGCCAAGGCCGGTGGCTACTTCTTCACCGTGTTCGGCGTGATCGCGCTCATGGCGGCGACCATGTCGATCAACCCGGTCTGGAACTACGGCCCCTACGACCCGTCACCGGTGTCCGCGGGAGCCCAGCCGGACTGGTACATGCTGTTCCTCGAAGGCTCGCTGCGGCTCATGCCCGGTGGCGCCGAGTTCGTCACCTGGGGCGGCTACACCGTCAGCATGAACGTGATCGTCCCGGCGATGATCGTACCGGGCATCCTGTTCACGCTGCTCGCGATCTACCCGTTCGTCGAGGCAGCCGTCACCGGCGACAAGCGCGAGCACCACGTCCTCGACCGCCCGCGCAACCGGCCGTTCCGGACGTCGTTCGGCGTCTCGATCCTCGTGGCGTTCTTCATCCTGGTCCTGGCCGGGTCGAACGACCTCATCGCGACGCACTTCCACCTGTCGATCAACGACATCACGTGGGTGTTCCGCGTGCTGATCTTCGTCGGCCCGTGGCTGGCGTTCCTCATCACCAAGCGCATCTGCCTCGGGCTGCAGCGCAAGGACCGCGAGCTGGTCCTGCACGGCCACGAGACCGGCCGCATCGTGCGGTTCGCGAGCGGTGAGTACATCGAGGTGCACAAGCCGCTGGACGCTCACGAGCGCTGGCTGCGGGTGCAGCACGACAACATCCGCCCGCTCGAGATCGAGCCGGCCGAGGACGCGCGTGGCGTGCGACGCAAGGGCTACCAGCTCGACCGCGTGCGCCAGCGCCTCTCGCAGGTCTTCTACGAGGACCGCGTCGAGCCCGTGACCCCGGCCGAGCTGGCCGCGGCGCACTCGCACGGCGAGCACGACGAGATCGCGGCGGACTCCCACGAGCCGGCCCAGGTCGGCGGCGGGACCCACCTGGTCGAACCAGAGAGTGAGACGACGGCCGACGGGCGGAATCCCCAGGTCTGAGCAAGAGTTGGATGAGTCGGGCGGCTCGCCGTAGCGGCGGGTCGCCCGTTCTCGTTCGTCGATGTCCCGTCGAATACACCGTGGGCCCGGATTCAGTACGGCCCGCACCGACCGCAGGAGAGGTACTCACGCATGGCTGACTACACGCTTCCGGATCTGGCCTACGACTACGCAGCCCTCGAGCCGCACATCTCCGGCCGCATCATGGAGCTGCACCACGACAAGCACCACGCGGCCTACGTCACGGGTGCGAACACGGCGCTGGAGAAGCTCGCCGAGGCCCGCGAGAAGGACGACTTCGCCGCGGTCAACCTGCACGAGAAGAACCTCGCGTTCAACCTCGGTGGCCACGTGAACCACTCGGCCTTCTGGGCCAACCTCTCCCCCGAGGGCGGCGACAGGCCCGAGGGTGAGCTGGCCGCCGCCATCGACGAGAACTTCGGCTCGTTCGAGGCGTTCCAGAAGCACTTCGCCGCCAACGCGCTGGGCATCCAGGGCTCCGGCTGGTCGATCCTCGCCTGGGACTCGATCGGCTCGAAGCTCGTCATCGTGCAGCTCTACGACCAGCAGAGCAACATCGCGCTCGGCCTCGTGCCGATCGTCCTGCTGGACATGTGGGAGCATGCCTTCTACCTCGACTACGTCAACGTCAAGGCCGACTACGTCAAGGCGTGGTGGAACATCGTCTCCTGGGCCGACGCTGCCGCCCGCTTCGACCGCGCGCGCACCCAGACGGCCGGGCTCATCGTCCCGTCGCTCTGACACCACCGCACGAGCCCGAGGGCCGGCTCCCCGCTCGGGGGCCGGCCCTCGGCGTACCCGGGAGGCACGACGATGAGGTCCCGCTTCGAGCACGTGGAGCGCGAGCGACGGTTCCTGGCGCCCGGTCCTCCCCCGCCGGAGGACGTCGTCGTGCGGCGGACGATCCACGACGTGTACGTCGACGGGACGCGGATCCGGCTCCGGCTGATGGTGCCGGGCCGCGACGGCAGCACGGCGGAGCGCAAGCTCACCCAGAAGGTGCCGGGCACACCCTGAGGAACCCTCACGACGTTCTACCTGTCCGAGGCCGAGCACGCTGCGCTGTCGTCCCTCCCGGGCGCGACGCTCAGCAAGACCCGGCTGAGCGTCCCGCCGCTCGGCTACGACGTCTTCACCGGCCACCTCGACGGCCTCGTCCTCGCCGAGGTGGAGTTCGGCTCCGACGAGGAAGCTGCGGCCTTCGTCCCGCCGCCCGAGCTCGTCGAGGTGACCCACGACCGCCGCTTCACGGGCGGCACGCTGGTCCGGGCCACGTCCGACGAGGTGCACGCGTGGAGGCGTGAGCTCATGCCCCCGTCGTGAGACGACGAAGGCCCCCACCGTCGTGCGGTCGGGGCCTTCGTGGAACGTGCGATCAGTGCGCGTGCTGCCCGCGGGAGTACTCGAACACCCAGCCGACGAGCGCGATGAGCCCGAGCACCACTCCGATGCCCGAGAGCCAGAAGCCCACGGCGAAGCCGAGGAACGTGATGGCGGCGGCCACGCCGATGGCGAGCGGCCACCAGCTCCACGGCGAGTAGACGCCCTGGTCGCCGGCGCCCTGCTCGATCTCGCCGTGCTCGTCGTCCTCGGGGCGCGGGTCGATGCGGCGCGACAGGAGCGCGAAGTACGCGCCGATCATGCCGACCATGCCGCCCACGAGCGGGATGCCGAGCATGCCCACGGCCTCGCCGTCGCTCCACACGCCGTAGATCAGACCGACGGGGATGAAGAACAGGACCCCGTAGAGGAAGAGCTTGGTCTCGAGCTTCACTTCTCGCCCCCCTCGTCACGACGGTCGGCCGGGCGGTCCTCGATGATCGTCGTCGTCGACTGCTCCGACTCGTCGGTCCCGTTGGCCACGCGGTCCTGCGCCAGCTCGGTCTCGCCGCGCCGGTCCGCCTCCCAGTCCAGCGGGCCCTTGGAGGGTTCCGGCTCGACGAAGTCCATCGCGGCGACCTCGGGGTGGTGCAGGTCGAACGCGGGGCGCTCCGAGCGGATGCGAGGCAGCGAGGTGAAGTTGTGCCGCGGCGGCGGGCAGCTCGTCGCCCACTCGAGCGAGGCGCCGTAGCCCCACGGGTCGTCGACCTGCACGAGCGGGGCGTTGCGCCACGTGGTGTAGACGTTCCAGAGGAACGGCAGCGTCGAGGCCGCGAGGATGAAGGCACCCACCGTGGACAGCTGGTTCATCCAGGTGAAGCCCTCGTCCGGCGAGTAGTCCGCGTAGCGGCGCGGGAAGCCGATGACGCCGAGCCAGTGCTGGATGAGGAACGTCGTGTGGAAGCCGATGAACAGCAGCCAGAAGTGCCACTTGCCGAGCCGCTCGTCGAGCATCCGGCCGGTCATCTTGGGCCACCAGAAGTAGAACCCCGCGAACATCGCGAACACGACGGTGCCGAAGACGACGTAGTGGAAGTGCGCCACCACGAAGTAGGAGTCGGAGAGCTGGAAGTCGAGCGCCGGGCTGGACAGGATGATGCCCGTCAGGCCACCGAAGAGGAACGTGATCAGGAAGCCGATCGTCCACAGCATCGGGGTCTCGAACGTGAGCTTCCCTCGCCACATCGTGCCGATCCAGTTGAAGAACTTCACACCGGTCGGCACCGCGATAAGCATCGTCATGAAGGCGAAGAACGGCAGCAGCACCGAGCCCGTGACGTACATGTGGTGGGCCCACACCGTGACGGACAGGGCCGCGATCGCGATCGTCGCGTAGACGAGGCCCTTGTAGCCGAAGATCGGCTTGCGGCTGAAGACCGGCAGGATCTCGGTGATGATGCCGAAGAACGGCAACGCGATGATGTAGACCTCGGGGTGCCCGAAGAACCAGAACAGGTGCTGCCAGAGGATGGCGCCCCCGTTCTCGGGGTTGAAGACCTGCGCGCCGAGGCGGCGGTCGGCACCCAGCGCGAACAGCGCGGCGGCCAGCGGCGGGAACGCCATGAGCACCAGCAGCGACGTCACCAGGATGTTCCAGGTGAAGATCGGCATGCGGAACATCGTCATGCCGGGCGCGCGCATGGTGACCACGGTGGTGATGAAGTTGACCGCACCGAGGATCGTGCCGAAGCCGGCGAGCGCGAGGCCGAAGACCCACAGGTCACCGCCGAGCCCGGGCGAGTAGACGGTGTTCGACAGCGGGGCGTAGGCGAACCAGCCGAACGACGCGGCGCCCTGCGGCGTGAGGAAGCCGGCGGCGGCGATGAGGCCGCCGAAGAAGAACAGCCAGTACGCGAACATGTTCAGCCGGGGGAACGCCACGTCGGGCGCGCCGATCTGCAGCGGCATGATCACGTTCGCGAAGCCGGCGAACAGGGGCGTCGCGAAGAGCAGCAGCATGATCGTGCCGTGCATCGTGAACGCCTGGTTGTACTGCTCCTTGGACTGGAACACGTCCATGCCCGGCGTGAAGAGCTCGGCGCGGATCAGCAGCGCGAGGATGCCGCCCACCGCGAACCACACGAAGGACGTGATCAGGTACATGTACCCGATCGTCTTGTGGTCGGTGGAGGTGATCCACTTGATGACGGTGCGGCCGAGCGTCTGGCGCGAGGGCGCCAGCCCGGGGATCGTCTCAACGGCGTACGCCATCAGTCGTTGCCTTCCTGCGTGGCGCTCTCGAGGTCCTGCAGGCGGCTGTACTCGAGCCCGAGGGAACCCTCCTGACCCTTGGCCTTGAGGTCCGCGATGTGCTTGTCGTAGTCCTCACGGGACACGACGTTGACGTTGAACAGCATCGACGAGTGGTACTCGCCGCAGAGCTCGGCGCACTTGCCCTCGTAGTTGCCGATCACCTTGGGCGTCAGCTGGAACGAGTTCGTCTTGCCCGGGATCATGTCCATCTTGTAGAGGAAGGACGGGATCCAGAACGAGTGGATGACGTCGCGCGACTCGAGCGTGAACCGCGTGCTCTCGTTCACGGGGAGCCAGAGCGTGACCTGGTCCTTGAGCACGCCGGTGCCGGCGGAGCCGACGTCCTGCGCGTGCTGGCCGGTCTCGTAGGCGTCGTCGTCGAGGTAGTTGAAGTCCCAGCTCCACTGCTTGCCGATGACCTCGACGTGGTTCTTGGCGGGCGTCGAGGTGTCCTGGATCGCCGTCACGTCGCGGTTCGTGTAGTAGAAGAGCACGCCGACCATGACGATCGGCAGCACCACGTACATGAACTCGAGCGGCACGTGGTAGCGCAGCTGCACGGGCAGGACGTTGTCGTCCTTGCGCTTGCGGTAGACGGCGACGCACCAGAGCATCAGGCCCCACGTGATGAGGCCGACGATGAGCGCGGCGATCCACGAGCCGACCCACAGGTTGACGATGCGACCCGTCTGGTCCGTGATCTCGTTGTCGGAGTTGCCGGGCAGCCAGCCGCGCTGCACCTCGGCGGAACATCCGCTGAGGGCGACCGCGACGACGGCTGCGAGGCCGGCCATTTTCAGGGCCGTGCGCCGCTTCCGGCGGGGGGTGTCCGGGTGCACTGGGGACCTCTCACTCGCGTCCCGTTGGCGCGCCACCCAAGGCAGGCAGCCGTCACCCGGGACCTTCGTCCTCGACCTGTGCAGCCTAGCGCGCCGACCAGCCGGTTTCGCCCCGAGGACACGACTTCGCGACACCGTGTCAGCACCGTCACACCGGTCCGCCCAGGCGTGGCGCAGCGCGGCACCGGGCACTCGCGCGTGCTCATGCGGCCCTGCGGGCTAGCGTTCCTCCGTGAGCTCCCCTGCCGACGACGCCCGTGTGAGTGCCGATGTGACGGACGCCACTACGCCTCCGGGCCCGGCGGGGCGCGTGATCCTCGACGCCGGTGGCCGAGCGCCGTTGCTGCCCGAGGCACGGGCCGCCTTCCTCGAGGCTCTCGACCAGGGGTGGGCGGACCCGCGCCGCCTGTTCTCCGAGGGGCGCCGGGCCCGGATGCTGCTCGACGGCGCGCGTGAGGCGATCGCCGCCGTCGTGGGTGCGCGCACCGAGGAGATCGACCTCGCTCCGTCGCACGTGGCCGCACTGCACACCGCGGTGCGCTCGGTGGCCCGCGGCCGACGACGGGTCGGTGCGGCCGTGGTCGTGAGCGCCGTCGAGCGCGCCGCGGTCCTCAACGCCGCCGCGTTCGTCGCGGGCGACGCGCGCGCGGTCGTCCCCGTCGACGCCGCCGGACGCGTCGACCCGGCGGCCTTCGCCGCCGCCCTGGCCGTGCCCGGTGTCGCGCTCGCCGCGCTGCAGCACGCGAACGGCGAGGTCGGCACGCTCCAGCCGCTCGACGAGGTCCACGCCGCCGCCCGCGTGGCAGGCGTCCCGCTGCTCGTCGACGCGGGCGCGAGCCTCGGGCACGTCGAGCCCTCGTCGACCTGGGACGTCCTGGCCGCGGACGCGGGCGACTGGGGCGGCCCCGCGGGCATCGGCGTCCTGGCCACCCGGCGCGGCGTGCGCCGCTCCCCCGACGGGCCCGAGGACGACGACCGCTGGTTCCCCGGCGGTGTGAGCGTGCCCGCCGCCCTCGCGGCGGCCGTCGCGCTCCAGGTCGCCGAGCAGCGGCGTGCTGCCGAGGCGCAGCGGCTGCACGCGCTCGTCGACCGCGTCCGCGAGCGGGTCGCGGCCGAGGTGCCCGACGTCGAGGTCGTCGGCGACCCACACCGCCGCCTCCCCCACGTCGTGACGTTCTCCTGCCTGTACGTCGACGGCGAGGCGCTCGTCACGGCGCTCGACGCCGAGGGCTTCGCGGTCGGCTCGGGGTCGGCCTGCACGTCGAGCGCGCTCGAGCCGAGCCACGTGCTCGCCGCGATGGGCGTGCTCACGCACGGCAACGTGCGCCTCGCCCTCCCACCCGGGACGACCGAGCAGGACGTCGACGCGTTCTGCGACGCGCTGCCGCGCCTGGTCGCCCGTGTCCGGTCCGCGCTCGGGGTGGAGGGCCTGTGACCGTCGTCGACGCGCGCGGGCTGCGCTGCCCCGCGCCGGTCATCCGGATCGCGCGCGCCGCTCGCGACGCCGCCCCCGGGACGCGCATCACCGTCCTGGCCACCGACCCGGCGGCCGTGCACGACGTGCCCGCGTGGGCACGGATGCGCGGTCACGTCATGGTCGAGAGCACGGAGACCGACGGGGAGTACGCACTCACGGTCGAGGTCGGCTGACACGACGAAGGCCCGGTCACCGTGACGGTGGCCGGGCCTTCGCGGGTGCTGGAAGTCAGCTGAACGAGCCGCCGCACGCGCAGGCGCTGCCGGCGTTCGGGTTGTCGATCGTGAACCCCTGCTTCTCGATCGTGTCGGCGAAGTCGATCGTCGCGCCCTCGAGGTACGGGACGCTCATGCGGTCGACGATGACCTCGACGCCGTCGTAGTCCTTGGTGACGTCGCCGTCGAGGTAGCGCTCGTCGAAGTACAGCTGGTAGATCAGGCCCGAGCAGCCACCGGGCTGCACGGCGACGCGGAGACGAAGGTCGTCGCGGCCCTCCTGCTCGAGGAGGCTGCGCACCTTGTCCGCGGCGAAGTCGGTGAGCAGGACGCCGTGCGTCGCAGTCTCGGTGGTCTCGCTCATGGGTATCTCCTGGGTGCTGGCGGGCGGTGCTCGGGCCCGGGTCCCGCGATGCAGCGACCGCCGACCCGTTCTTGGTCGGCAACACCCGTGCTCGCGCGGTTGTTCCCGGCCGTTCGTTCCGATCCAGCGTACGTCTCCGGGGCCGGATCGCCGCATGACGTCCGCCACACCACGCCGGTGCGCGTCAGCGCGACCAGGTGCGAGCGACCCGTTCCGCACGCCGCTCGAGCGACCCTCCGGCGTCGGCGAGGGCGACCTCCACCTCGTCGGGACCCTCCGCGACCGCGTAGGCAGCGGTCACCCCCGCGGCCGAGAGCTCGCGGCGACCGACGAGCACCTCTCCGGCCAGGACGACGGCCGGCACCGCGTGCGCGAGCGCCCGGGCGGCGACACCGGTCGTCACCTTGCCGTGCAGCGACTGCCAGTCGAACCGCCCCTCACCGGTCACGACGACGTCCGTCGCCGCGAGCCGGTCGTCGAGCCCGACCGCGTCCGCCACGAGCGTCGCGCCCGGCACCAGGCGCCCGCCGAGCAGCGAGAGCCCGAACCCGAGCCCGCCCGCAGCGCCGGCACCGGGAGCCGTGAGCAGCCGCCGCCCGGCGCCCCCGCCGGGGCCGGCGAGCAGGTCGGGGCGCAGGGCGTCGCCGAGCGCGTCGATCGCGGCGTGCGCGAACGTCGCGAGCGCGCGCTCGAGGTCCTGCGCCTGCTCGGGTGTCGCACCCTTCTGCGGTGCGAACCCGGCCGACGCACCCTGCAGCCCGAGCAGGGGGACGTCGACGTCCGTCGCGACGACGAGCTCGACGCCCCGCAGCCGCTCCCGCAGGTCACGCAGCCCGACGAGGTCCGCCGCCGTGACCTGGGCGAGCGCCCCACCGCCCGCGGCGAGGGCCGGTAGGTCCAGGCCCAGCCCGACGAGCGCGCCAGCGCCCGCGTCGTTCGTCGACGACCCTCCCAGGCCGACGACGACCCGTCGGGCACCGGCCCCGATCGCCGACGCGATCAGCTCGCCGACGCCACGCGTCGAGGTGAGCGTGGGATCGCGACGGTCGGGGGGCACGAGCGACAGGCCCAGCGCGTGCGCTGTCTCGACGTAGGCCGTGTCGCCGACGAGCAGGATCGCGGCAGGCACCGGGGTGCCCAGCGGACCGGCCACCGTCGCGGCCACGAGCGACCCGCCGAGCGAGGCGTGCAGCGTCTCGACGAAGCCGGGTCCCCCGTCGGACAGCGGGCACACGGTCACCTCGTCGTGCGGCGCGGCCCGCCGCCACCCCGCGGCGATGCGGTCGGCGGCCTCGCGGGCCGTCAGAGCGGTGCCGAAGGAGTCCGGAGCGATGAGCACGTCCACGCCGGAGATCGTGACATGCGCCACCCTCGACCGAGGCCCATGGCGCGGGGGTCACCGTGTGGGAAGATCGCGCCGTGAGCATCGCGACCTCCGCTCCCTCCCCCGTCGGCTTCCCCGAGCCCGCCCCGTCGGCCCTGCTGCTGCTGGGCCGCGGCGTCGACCTGGCCTCCGAACGTGGCGTCGAGTGCGTCGGCGACCTGCCGTCCCCGAGCGACCCCGACCTGGTCGAGCGCGCCCGCGCGGCGCGAGCCGCACTGGGCGACCGGGCGTTCATCCTCGGCCACCACTACCAGCGCGACGAGGTCATCGACTTCGCCGACGTCACGGGCGACTCGTTCAAGCTCGCGCGCGAGGCGGCTGCCCGGCCCGACGCCGAGTTCGTCATCTTCTGCGGCGTGCACTTCATGGCGGAGTCCGCGGACATCCTCACGTCCGACACGCAGCAGGTGATCCTCCCGGACCTGGCGGCCGGCTGCTCGATGGCCGACATGGCCGCGATCGACCAGGTCGAGGACGCGTGGGACGTGCTCGTGGACGCGGGCGTGGCCGAGCGGACCGTGCCCGTCACGTACATGAACTCGACCGCCGCGATCAAGGCGTTCACCGGCCGGCACGGCGGCACGATCTGCACGTCCTCGAACGCGCACGTCGCGCTGCGTTGGGCGTTCGACCAGGTAGGCGGGGTGGACGGCACGGGCAAGGTCCTGTTCATGCCCGACCAGCACCTCGGCCGCAACACCGCGGTCCGCGAGCTCGGTCTCTCCCTCGAGGACTGCGTGGTCTTCGACCCGCGCAAGCCGAACGGAGGGCTGACGACCGAGGAGCTCGAGGCCGCGCGGATGATCCTGTGGCGCGGGCACTGCTCGGTGCACGGCCGCTTCTCGGAGCGCAACGTCACCGACATCCGCGCCGCCGCCCCGGGCGTCACCGTCCTGGTGCACCCGGAGTGCAAGAACGAGGTGGTCGAGGCGGCCGACATGGTCGGCTCGACGGAGTACATCATCAAGGCGCTCGACGCCGCCCCCGCCGGCTCGGTCTGGGCGATCGGCACCGAGCTCAACCTCGTGCGCCGCCTCGCCGCCGCGCACCCGGACAAGCAGGTGCACTACCTCGACTCCACGGTGTGCTTCTGCTCGACCATGAACCGCATCGACCTGCCGCACCTGGTGTGGGCCATGGAGTCGCTGGTCGCCGGGCGGACGGTCAACAGGATCGTGGTGGACGCCGACGACGCGCACTGGGCCCGCGTCGCGCTGGACCAGATGCTCGCCCTGCCCGGGTACTGATGAGCCGCTCATGAGCACCGGGAACGCGCTGCGCGTCGGCATCTTCGTGTTCGACGGCGCCGAGGAGCTCGACGTCGTCGGCCCCTACGAGGTCCTGGCGGCGTGGAGCAAGATCTCCCCCCTGCACCCGGAGGTCGTGACCTTCTCCTGGGACGGCGGGGGCATCCGCTGCGCGAAGGGGCTGTGCCTCGTCCCCGACCTGGCCGCGCCCGAGGTCGGCCCGCTGCACGTGCTCGTGTACCCGGGCGGCCACGGCACCCGCGCCCTGGCGGCGGACCCCGAGCACCTCGCCTGGGTGCGGGAGATGCGCGAGCAGACCCCGCTCATGACCAGCGTCTGCACGGGCGCCCTCGTCTACGCGGCCGCCGGTCTGCTGTCCGGCCGCACGGCGACCACGCACTGGAGCGCGTTCGACGAGCTCGTCGCGTTCGACCCGAGCGTCCTGGCCGACGACGAGTCGCGCTACGTCGACGACGGCGACGTCGTGACCTCGGCGGGCGTCTCGGCCGGCATCGACATGGCGCTGCACCTCGTCGCGCGGCTCGACTCGGTCGACGTCGCCCGCGCCGTGCGCCGCGAGATCCAGTACGACCCGGCTCCCCCGATCTGATGCTGGACGCGCCCGTCCTGGAGCACGCGCTGCTCCCCGTACGTGCCGGCATGTCCGCCGAGTTCGAGGCCGCCATGGCCGACGCGCTGCCGATCATCGAGGCGGTGCCCGGCTGCCGCGGCGCTCGCGTGAGCCGCTGCCTCGAGCGGGCGGACGCCTACCTGCTGCTGGTCGGCTGGGACTCGGTCGAGGCGCACACCGACGGCTTCCGCGGGTCGCCGGCCTACGAGCGCTGGCGTGCGCTCCTGCACCACTTCTACGAGCCGTTCCCGGTGGTCGAGCACTTCGTCGACCTCGAACGTACCCGTGAGTAACATCGCCTCGTGACCCGTACCCTGCAGCTGGCGCTCGCCACCTACCGCCCTCGCAAGGCCGTGCCCGGCCAGGGCCTGCTCGACCCGTCGGTGACGCGCATGCGCGTCTGGCCGACCGACCTGGACCTCTACCGGCACGTGAACAACGGCGTGTACCTGCAGTGCATGGACGTGGGACGTAGCAACTTCCTCGCGGACCTCGGCTCGTTCACGGCGCTCAACGAGAAGCACTGGTACCCCGTCGTCGCCGCGCAGACCATCAAGTACCGCCGGTCCCTCACGCTCGGCCAGCGCTTCGAGCTCACGACGACCGTCCTGGGCTGGGACGCGCGCGTGGTCTACCTCGAGCAGTCCTTCTCCCGCAACGGCGAGCACGTCGCGCGGGGCGTCGTCGCGGGCCGCTTCCTGGGGCGCGGCGGCGAGCGGGTCGCCGCGCCGGACGTCGTCGCGCTGATCACGGGCGGAACTGCGGAGAGCCCCGCGCTGCCCGACGACGTGGCCGCCTGGGCGCGGGCCGTGGATGTCGCCGCGCGCTAGCTGCCCGCGAGCCGCTCGAGCAGGAGGGCCTCGGCCAGCACGACCTTCTCCAGCTCGGCGAGGTGCACCGACTCGTCGGCCCCGTGCGCGCGGCTGTCCGGGTCCTCGACCCCGGTGACGAGGATCGAGGCCGACGGGTAGACGTCGAGCAGGTCGGCGATGAACGGGATCGACCCGCCGATGCCGATGTCGACCGGCTCGGTCCCCCACGACTGCGCGAACGCCCAGCGTGCCGTCTGCATCGCGGGCGAGTCGGCGGGCGCGAGGAACGGCTTGCCGGCCTCCCCGTCGCGGACGGTGACCTGAGCCCCGAACGGCGCGTGCTCAAGCAGGTGGGCGCGCAGGGCGTCCATCGCCGCAGCCGGGTCCTGCCCGGGCGCGAGGCGCACCGAGAGCTTGGCGGTGGCGCGCGGGGTGATCGTGTTGGAGGCGCTCGCCACCCGCGGCGCGTCGAACCCGATGACGCCGATCGCGGGGCGCGTCCACAGCCGCGCCGTGAGCGGGCCGGTACCCGCGAGCCGCACCCCGTCGAGCACACCGGCGTCGGCGCGGAACGCCGCCTCGTCGTAGTCGACGGTCGGGTCGGGCGCGTGCACCAGTCCCGCGACGGCCACGTCCCCCGCGTCGTCGTGCAGCGTGGTGATCAGCCGCGCCAGGAGCGTGGGCGCGTCGAGGACCGCGCCGCCGAACATCCCGGAGTGGACCGCGTGGTCGAGCACGGCGACCTCGACCTCGCAGTCGACGAGCCCCCGCAGCGACGTGGTCAGGGCGGGCGTGCCGACGGCCCAGTTGGCGGAGTCGGCGACGACGATGACGTCGGCCTCGAGCTCCTCGCGGTGCGCGTGCAAGAACTCGACGAACGTGGGCGAGCCGATCTCCTCCTCGCCCTCGACGAAGACGGTCACGCCGACCGCGAGGTCCTGGGCGAGCACCCGGAGGGCGCCGACGTGGGCGATCACGCCCGCCTTGTCGTCGGCCGCACCGCGTCCGTACAGGCGCCCGTCGCGCTCGGTGGGCTCGAACGGGGGCGTGTGCCAGTGGGCGTCGTCGCCCGGGGGCTGGACGTCGTGGTGGGCGTAGAGCAGGACGGTCGGCGCGCCGGCCGGTGCGGGGCGCCGCGCGATGACCGCCGGCCTGCCCGTGCCGACGCGGGTGATCTGCACGTCGTCGATGCCGGCTCCGCGCAGCAGGTCGGCCACCGCCTGCGCGCTGGCAGCGACGTGCGCCTGGTCGAACTCGGCGTTCGAGACGCTGGGGATCCGGACGAGGTCCTCGAGGTCGGCGCGCAGCGCGGGGAACGCGGCGGAGGTGCGGGTACGGAGCTCGGCGGTGCGGGAGTCGTCGGTGGTCACGCTTCGTCACGGTACTCGACTACCCTGGCGGGGTGTTCGGACGTGACAAGGACCCCGTGACCGCTCTCTCGACCCCCTCGACGGGCGACGAGTCGAACCCGACCGAGGTGTCGGGCAAGGGCCGTCCCACGCCCAAGCGCAAGGTCGCCGAGGCCGCGAACAAGCGCCCGCTGGTGCCAACCGACCGCAAGACGGCCGGCAAGGCGAACAAGAGCGCGTCGCGCGAGGCCCGCAACCGCGAGTACGCCGCCATGCAGACCGGCGACGAGCGCGCGATGCCGCCGAACCACCGCGGCCCCGTCCGCAGGTACATCCGCGACTACGTCGACGGCCGCTGGAACCTGGGCGAGTTCTTCCTGCCCATCGCCGCCGTCTTCCTGGTCCTGCAGATCAGCCTCGCGAAGTCGGCGCCCAGCCTGGCCGCGCTCGCCGTCATGATCCTGTACGTCTACGTGATCTTCGCGATCGTCGACGGCTTCATTATGTGGCGCGGCCTGCGCAAGCGCCTGCGCGCCAAGTTCGGCGAGGACAAGCTCGGCCGCGGCCTGGTCATGTACTCCCTGATGCGCTCGTTCCAGCTGCGTCCGACGCGTCTGCCCAAGGCCCAGGTCAAGCGGGGCACCAAGCCCGAGTGACGCAGCCGGTCGGGGCGCGCGCGCCGTCCGACCGGACGTAGGGTCGTTGCATGGTCAACTACCGAAACCTGGGCCGCTCCGGCCTCAAGGTCACCGAGATCACCTACGGCAACTGGCTCACGCACGGCTCGCAGGTCGAGAACGAGCAGGCCACCGCGTGCGTGCGCGCCGCGCTCGACGCGGGGATCACCACGTTCGACACCGCCGACGTCTACGCGAACACCAAGGCCGAGTCGGTCCTGGGCGAGGCCCTCAAGGGCGAGCGCCGCCAGAGCCTCGAGATCTTCACGAAGGTCTTCTGGCCCACCGGCCCCAAGGGCGCGAACGACTCCGGCCTGTCCCGCAAGCACATCCTCGAGTCCATCGACGGCTCGCTCGAGCGGCTGCAGACCGACTACGTCGACCTTTACCAGGCCCACCGCTACGACCACGTCACGCCTCTCGAGGAGACGATCCAGGCGTTCGCCGACGTCGTCCGCCAGGGCAAGGCGCTCTACATCGGCGTCTCCGAGTGGACCGCGGACCAGATCCGCGCGGGCCAGGAGCTCGCGACCCAGCTCGGCTTCCGCCTGGTCTCGAGCCAGCCGCAGTACTCGATGCTCTGGCGCGTCATCGAGGCCGAGGTGGTCCCGACCTCCGAGGAGCTCGGCCTGTCGCAGGTCGTCTGGTCCCCCGTGGCCCAGGGCGTGCTCACGGGCAAGTACCTGCCCGGCCAGCCGGCACCCGAGGGCTCGCGCGGCACGGACGACAAGGGTGGCGCGCAGATGATCAGCCGCTTCCTGTCGCAGGAGGAGACGCTGCGCCGCGTGCAGGACCTGCGGCCGATCGCCGACGAGCTCGGCCTGTCGATGGCCCAGCTCGCCGTCGCCTGGGTCCTGCAGAACCCGAACGTCGCCTCGGCGATCATCGGCGCCTCGCGGCCCGAGCAGGTCGCCGAGAACGTCAAGGCGTCCGGCGTCACCATCCCGGCAGAGCTGCTGGCCCGGATCGACTCGGTGCTCGGCGACTCGGTCGTGACCGACCCGCGCGAGACCGAGAAGAGCTCGCCGCGCCTCTGAGGCGTCAGTCGGCCCCGTCGGTGCGCTCCACCAGGAACTCGCGGCCGTCGGGGCCGACGACCCGCTCGAAGCCCGCGACGAGCTCGGCCTCGCGCTCGCGCTGGTCGGACGTCGTCGGCCGACGGCGGGAGCGCACGTTGCCCACCTGGGCCGGACCCATGTAGGTCAGCAGGAAGTCCGTCAGGCCGCGCTTGGGCATCGTCGTCTCCTCAGTAGTTCGTGCCCTCACTATATGCACGCTAACCTGATGACGTGAACCAGCCCGCCGATCCCCTCGCCGTCGAGGCGCAGGTCTGCCTGACGGTGTCCGCGGCAGCGCGCAGCCTCGTGGCCTTCTACCGCCCGCTGCTCGAGCCGCTCGGCCTCACGCACCCGCAGTACCTCGCGATGCTCGCGCTGTGGCAGTACGGCCCGCTCGGCCTCAAGGACGTCGCCGCGCTCCTGCACCTCGAGGCGGCCACGACCTCGCCGCTGGTCAAGCGGCTCGAGGCGATGGGCCTGGTCCGGCGCGAGCGCGACCCGCACGACGAGCGGGCGTTGCTCATCGCCCTCACCGAGGAGGGTCGCGCGATGCGCGCGCAGGCGGTGGGGATCCCGGCGTCGATGGTCGACGGCCTGGGCCTGGAGCGCGAGGAGATCGAGCAGATCCGCGCCGCCGCGGAGCTGCTCTACGTCGCGGCGACGAGGGCGACCGGCTCGGACTGACGAACCCGCACCGTCAGCCGCGGCAGGAAGACGTGCACCAGCGGCCCGACCAGCAGCGCGTACGCCAGCGTCGCGAAGCCGACCGTGCCGCCCAGGGCCCACCCCGCGGCCACGACGACCACCTCGATCGACGTCCGGACCGGCGCGACCGGCCAGCCCGTGCGCCCGACGAGTCCCGTCATGAGGCCGTCGCGCGGGCCCGGGCCCAGCTGCGCTCCGACGTAGAGACCGGTGGCCAGCGCGTTGAGCACGATGCCGCTCACGGCCATGGCTACGCGCGCGGCCATAGGGAGAGGATCGGGCAGCTGGTCGAGGGCCGCGAGGAACGGGTCGACGAGCACGCCGATGACCAGCACGTTCGCCACCGTGCCGACGCCGGGGCGCTGCCGCAGCGGGATCCAGCACAGGAGGACCAGCACGCTGACGGCGACAGTGATCGTGCCGAACGAGGCACCCGTGCGGCGCGAGATCCCCTGCGTGAGCACGTCCCAGGGCATGTTGCCCAGGCCGGAGTGGACGAGCAGCGCCATCGACGCGGCGTAGAGCACGAGTCCGACGAGGAGCTGCACGGACCGTCGACCGACGGGGGCGGGGATGCGGAAGGAGGCCACAGGAGACTGCATGGTCCAATTCTCTCCATAGTGGCTATGCAATCCATAGCCAGTTCTGCGATGGTGGCATCGTGACGATCCACGACCTGCCGACCGATCGACGGATCTCCGGGACCCGACTGCGCGCCGTCCTCGGTGCCTGGCAGCGCTCCGGCCCACAGTACGTCGCACTCGCTGACGCGCTGCGGGCGGCGGTCCTGTCCGGCGCGATCCCCCTGAGCACGCGCCTGCCCAGCGAGCGCGAGTTCGCAGAAGCCGTCGCCGTCTCGCGCACGACCACCACCGCGACCTACGGGCTGCTGCGCGACGAGGGCTACGTGGTCAGCCGCCGCGGCTCGGGCACCGTCACGACCCTGCCGGACGGGCCGGGGCAGAGCGCGCGCTTCGCGTCGCTGGGCTCCACCGAGGACCTCGTCGACCTGACGATCGCGGCTCCGTCTGCCCCGTCCAGCCTGCACGGCGCCTACCTCGCCGCGCTCGACTGCCTGCCCCGGCACCTGGAGTCCAACGGCTACGCCTCGACCGGGCTGCCCGCGCTCCGCGAGGCGATCGCTGCCTGGTACGCGCGACGCGGCACGCCCACGACCCCCGACCAGATCCTGGTGACCACGGGAGCGCAGCAGGCCATCCACCTGCTCACCTCCGCGCACGCCGGGCCGGGCGACCGCGTCGTCGTCGAGCACCCGACCTACCCGCACGCGATCGAGGCGGTCCGTGCGACCGGCGCCCGGCCGGTTCCCGTGCCGTCGGGGCTGGACGGGCTCGACGTGGACCTGCTCGAGTCGACGCTGCGGCAGTCCGCGCCGCGCATGGTCTACCTCATCCCCGACCACCGGAACCCGACGGGCACGAGCCTGTCGGACGACGAGCGCGAGCGCGTGCGCGCGCTCGCCCGCCGGCACCGCACGCTCGTCGTCGGCGACGAGGTGCTGACGGAGCTCACGCTCGACGGGCCCGTGCCCGCACCGTTCGCGGGCGACGGCTCGGCGAGCGGGCACGTCGTGTCGATCGGGTCGGCCTCCAAGGCGTTCTGGGGCGGGCTCCGCGTCGGCTGGGTCCGCGCGCACCCCGACCTCGTCGCCCGGCTCGCAACGACGCGCGGCTACATGGACATCGCCACCGCGCTGCTCGAGCAGCTCGTGGTGCTGCAGCTGCTGACCACCCAGGACGGCACGCTCGACCGTCGTCGCGCCGAGCTGCGCACGCGCCGTGACCTGCTCGTCGGCCTGCTGCACGAGCGGCTGCCGGAGTGGGACGTCCCGGTTCCCCGTGGCGGTCTGGCGCTGTGGGTGGACCTCGGCGCGCCGGTCTCGTCGGCGCTGGCCGCGCTGGCCCCGCGGCACGGCGTGCGGATCGCGCCGGGGCCGGCGTTCGCGGTCGACGGCAGCTTCGAGCGCAACGTCCGGATCCCCTTCAGCGAGACGCCCGAGACGCTCGCGCGTGCGGTGGACGGGCTCGCCGAGGCGTGGGCGTCCCTGGGCGCCGTCGTCCCGGGCGCCACGTTCCCCAGCAGGATGGTCGTCTGACGCGCGGCGCTCAGACGGCGGGAGGCAGGTCCAACGGCGCCGTGACCGGCTCGCCGTGGTGCAGCAGGGTGGCACGGGTGACGCCCTGCGCGGCCAGCGCCCGCCAGTGCTCGCCGACCCACTGCTCGGCGTCGTACTGCGTGGTGAAGACCGGGCTGACGGCGGGCTCCTTGCCGCCGTCGAGCGCCCACTCCCACTGCGGCCGCAGCACCATCACGCCACCTCGGCCTTCGCCAGCGCGCGGCCGATGCGCGCGGCCCACAGCGGACCGCGGTAGATGAAGCCGGTGTAGCCCTGCACGAGCGTGGCGCCGACGGCCAGGTACTCGAGCGCGTCGGCCGGCGAGCTCACGCCGCCCACGCCGATGATCACCACGTCCGGACCGAGCCGGTTGCGCAGCCGCGCGACGACGTCGAGGCCACGAGCCAGCACCGGGGGGCCCGACACGCCGCCGGGGCCCAGGTCGTGCGCGATCGTCGTGTTGACGGCGACGACACCCTCGAGCCCGAGCTCGGCCGCGAGCTCGGCGACGGCGTCCACGTCCTCGTCGGACAGGTCCGGGGCGATCTTCACGAGCAGGGGCACCGGGCGACGACCGGCGACCGTGGTGGCCTCGTCGGCCGCGACGCGCGTCGCCTGCAGGATCGGGCGCAGGGCCTCGACCGACTGCAGGTCGCGCAGGCCCGGCGTGTTGGGCGAGGAGACGTTGACGACGAGGTAGTCGGCGTAGGGAGCCAGGCGCGCGGCACTCGTCGCGTAGTCGTCGGGCGCCTGCTCCGCCGGCGTGACCTTCGTCTTGCCGATGTTGACGCCGATGACGAGCCGCCGCCCGCGCTTCGTCGAGCGCAGGTGGCGCAGGCGCTCGGCGACGACGGCCGAACCCTCGTTGTTGAAGCCCATCCGGTTGCGCAGGGCGCGCTGGTCGAGCACCCGCCAGAGGCGGGGCTGCTCGTTCCCTGGCTGGCCGTGCGCCGTGACGGTGCCGACCTCGACGAAGCCGAACCCGAGCATCGTCAGTCCCTCGACCCCGCGGGCGTCCTTGTCGAAGCCGGCGGCGACGCCGAACCGCGAGGGGAAGCCGCGGCCCAGCACGCGGACGCCGCCCGAGGCAGGGGGCGCCAGCGTGCCGGCGATGACGTCGCGCAGCACCGGCGTCCGGCCGACGCCGCGGATCAGGCCGAACGCGACCTCGTGGGCGCGCTCGGGGTCCATGCGGCGGAAGACGAGGTCGAACAGGAGGCGGTACACGGATTCACCCTACGGGCGGGGGCCCGGCAACCGCCTTCGCGTCCGCGTGCGCACGGCCCGTGGACCACAGCCACCAGATGCCGAGGAACGGCAGCACGAGCGGGATGTACCCGTAGCCGGCGCCGAAGCCGGACCAGACGGTCTCGTCGGGGAACTCCCCCACGTCGACCAGCGACAACGTGCCGACCGTCAGGACGCCCACGAGCTCGACCAGCACGGCGGGCCACGCGATCGAGCGTCGGTTCGTCGCCAGCGCGTACGTGGCCACGCAGTAGACCAGGCCGGCGAGCAGCGAGAGCAGGTACGCCAGCGGCGCCTCGGAGAGCTTGGTGGTCACCTGGTAGATCCCGCGGGCCGTCGCGGCGAGCGCCAGGATCCCGTAGATCGCGACGAGCAGGCGGCCGGGGCCGCTGCCGGTGGGGCGGGTGGCGCCGGTCGGGGTGGTGGTCACGAGTTCTCCCAGATCTGCCAGAGCCGGTACTCGAGGAAGCCGACGGTCAGTGCCGCGACGAGCAGCACGACCGAGCTCCAGCGGGTCCGCTCGGCGAACGCCCACGCCGCGGCGATGGGCAGGACGATGAGCTGCGTGATGACGTAGCCCCAGAACAGCGCGGCATCCACGTCGTGGTCGCCGACGACCAGGACGACGCCGGCGACGACCGCCTGGACCACGAGCGCGGCCTCGATCACGGCCCCGCCCCACAGCTGGCGCAGGATCACCGCGCGGTCGACGACGACGAACCACGTCGCCCAACCGGCGAGCGCGAGGCACAGGACGCCGACCAGCAGCGCGACGGGCACGATCACGAGGCCCCAACCTACCGGCGACGCACAGGGCACCGGGACGTCCGGACTACCATCGAGGCGTGATCTCGCTGACGTCGAAGAACCCTGCCCGCCTGTCCGTCGACGCCGTGGTGGTCGCGGTCGCCCAGTCCGGCGACACCGTGGTCCCCCTGGCCGCCGACTGGCTCCCCGCTGAGCTCGCCACCCTGATCAGCCGCGACGCGAGGGCGCTGGGCATCACGGGCGCGGCCGACGAGGTCCGCCGCGTGCCCGGGCTCGGCCTGTCGGCCGCCGTCCTGGTCGTCACCGGCGTCGGACCGGTCGCCGCCGTCGACGCCGAGGTGCTGCGGCGTGCCGCCGGTGCCGCGACGCGCGAGCTCGCCGGCTCGTCGTCCGTCGCCCTGGCCCTGCCGGCGTCCGACGCCGCCGAGGTGGGTGCCGTCGCGGAGGGCGCACTGCTCGGTGCGTACTCCTTCACGCGCTACCGCGACGCCCCGGCCGCCGTGACCACGTTCGAGCTGGTCACCGACCGCGTGCGTGACCGCGGCGCCAAGGAGGCCGTCGCCCGCGCCGAGGTCGTCGCCACCGCCGTGCACGCGACGCGCGACCTGGTCAACGCCGCCCCGAACGACCTGTACCCCGCCGCCTTCGCCGACCTGGCGAAGGCAGCAGCCAAGGACGCCAAGGGCGTCAAGGTCTCCGTGCTCGACGAGAAGGCCCTCGTCTCGGGCGGCTACGGCGGCCTGGTGGGCGTCGGCCAGGGCTCGGTGCGCGGCCCGCGGCTCGTCAAGGTCTCCTACTCCCCCTCGCGGCCGACGGCCTCGATCGCGCTCGTCGGCAAGGGCATCACCTTCGACTCGGGTGGCATCAGCATCAAGCCCGCCGCCGGCATGGAGGCGATGAAGTCCGACATGGCCGGTGCCGCCGCCGTGCTGCACACCGTCGTCGCCGCCGCGCGCCTCGAGCTGCCGGTCGCGGTGACCGGCTGGCTCTGCCTCGCCGAGAACATGCCGTCGGGCACCGCACAGCGCCCGTCGGACGTCATCACGATCCGCGGCGGCAAGACGGTCGAGGTGCTCAACACCGACGCCGAGGGCCGCCTGGTCATGGCCGACGGCCTCGTCGCGGCCGTCGAGGAGAAGCCCGACGTCGTCCTCGACATCGCGACGCTCACCGGCGCGCAGATGGTGGCGCTCGGCTACCGCGTCTCGGCGGTCATGGGGTCCGACGACGTGCGCGCGGAGATCGTCGACGCGGCGGGTGCCACCGGCGAGCAGTTCTGGCCGATGCCGCTGCCCGCCGAGCTGCTCGGCGGCCTGAAGTCGAAGGTCGCCGACCTGGCGAACATCGGCGACCGCTTCGGCGGGATGCTCACCGCGGGCGTGTTCCTGCGCGAGTTCGTCGGCTCGACCCCCTGGGCGCACCTGGACATCGCCGGGCCGTCCTTCAACGAGAAGTCCGCGCACGGGTACACCCCCGTGGGCGGCACGGGCGTCGGTGTGCGCACCCTGCTCGGCTTCATCGAGGCCCGCGCCGGCCGCTGACTCCAGCGCCCACCGCCACGAGCCCTCTTCCCCGGCTGACCGCCGGGGACGGGGGCTCGTTCGCTCTCCCACCGCGCTCACCGCCCCTGCTCAGCCGCCGATGGCTTCAGGGTTGGTTGCAGGGTTGGTTGCAGGACACGCCGTGCGCGGGGGCGGTTGCGCGTGGCGTGTCGTTCAACCATCCCTGCAACCACCCCGGTGAGTGCGCGTGGGTGTGCGCCACGCCGCGCGCTGTGCCGCGTGTCGCACACCCACGCGCGCACCGCCTCGCATCACCGCCGTCGCACGTGCCGCGGGCGGCGCTGGTGGTTGCAGGGGCGGTCAGACGATCTTGCGGCGGCGCTCGATCTTCTGGCGGGCGTTGTAGTCCCGGACGCGCTGGGGGTAGCCCGTGCGCTGGACGTCGTACGCAGGGATGCCGAGCTTCTCGGCGAGCTGGGCCGCGGTGCGGCCGTCCGGCACCCGGCGGCGGGTCCACTCGCCGTCGGTCGCGACGAGCATCACCGTCGTCTGGGTGACGTTCGTGACCGGCTCGATGTAGGCCTCGACCCCCACCCGGGTGCGGACGAAGTCGGTCAGGTGCGCGAGGGTCGCGTCGCGCGCCGCCTTGTCGCTCACGGCGGGGTCGGCGGCCGGCGCGGAGCGGCGGCGGGAGAACAGGCCCATGCGCACCGAGATTAGCTGCACGACCCGGGCCTGGGCGGGGAAATGGCTGACCGGGCCCAGTCATGGGACGACTGTTCCGAGAGTCACACGTCCCGAGGCGCGGTCCGGTTCGTTGCGAGCGGGCTGTGATGACAAGATGGTTGGCGAACTCCAGACCACACGTCTGTTCGCCTGCGCACGAGGAGCCTGCACGTGGCCGACACCAACGGCACCGCTTTCGACATCATCGTCCTGGGAGCGGGCAGCGGCGGTTACGCCGCCGCCCTGCGCGCCGCCCAGCTCGGCAAGAACGTCGCCCTGATCGAGGCCGACAAGGTGGGAGGGACCTGCCTGCACAGCGGCTGCATCCCCACCAAGGCCCTGCTGCACGCGGCAGAGCTGGCCGACAACGCTCGCGACGGTGAGCACTTCGGTGTGCACACGACGCTCGAGCGCATCGACATGGCCGGCGTCAACCAGTACAAGGACACCGTGATCGGCGGCCTCTACAAGGGCCTGCAGGGGCTGATCAAGTCCCGCAAGATCACCGTGATCGAGGGCTACGGCAAGCTCGTCGGCCAGAACGCGGTCGAGGTGAACGGCCAGACGTACACGGGTGAGCACATCATCCTGGCGACCGGCTCGTACGCCCGCTCGCTGCCCGGCCTGGACATCGGCGGCCGCGTCATCACCTCCGACCAGGCGCTGCAGCTCGACTGGGTCCCCCAGTCCGCGATCATCCTGGGCGGCGGCGTCATCGGCTCCGAGTTCGCCAGCGTCTGGAAGTCCTTCGGCGCGGGCGTCACGATCATCGAGGCGCTCCCCCACCTGGTCCCCAACGAGGACGAGGCGCTGTCCAAGGCGTTCGAGCGCGCGTTCCGCAAGCGCGGCATCAAGTTCAACCTCGGCGTCCGGTTCTCCGGCGTGACGCAGGACGACAACGGCGTGCACGTCACGCTCGAGGACGGCAAGACGTTCGACGCCGACCTGCTGCTCGTCGCCGTGGGCCGTGGCCCGAGCACGAACGGCATCGGCTACGAGGAGCAGGGCGTCACGCTGGACCGCGGCTTCGTCATCACCGACGAGAAGCTGCACACCGGCGTGGGCAACATCTGGGCCGTCGGCGACATCGTCCCCGGCCTGCAGCTCGCCCACCGCGGCTTCGCGCAGGGCATCTTCGTCGCCGAGCAGATCGCGGGCCTCAACCCGGCGCCGATCGTCGAGTCCGGCATCCCCCGCGTGACGTACTCCGAGCCCGAGGTCGCCTCGGTCGGCCTCACGGAGGCGCGCGCCAAGGAGGTCCACGGCGAGGACGGCGTCGAGACGCTCGAGTACAACCTGGGCGGCAACGGCAAGTCGAAGATCCTCGGCACGCAGGGCTTCATCAAGCTCGTGCGGCAGAAGGACGGCCCCGTCGTCGGCGTCCACATGATCGGCGCGCGCGTCGGCGAGCTCATCGGGGAGGGCCAGCTCATCGTGAACTGGGAGGCCTACCCCGAGGACGTCGCCTCGCTCGTGCACGCACACCCCACGCAGAACGAGGCACTCGGAGAGGCGCACCTCGCGCTCGCCGGCAAGCCGCTGCACGCCCACAACTGACCCAGGATCAAAGGAGACGACGCGGTCATGTCCGACAACGTGCAGCTTCCCGCACTCGGTGAGTCCGTCACCGAGGGCACCGTCACCCGCTGGCTGAAGAACGTGGGTGACACGGTCGAGGTCGACGAGCCCCTGCTCGAGATCTCCACCGACAAGGTCGACACCGAGATCCCCTCGCCGTTCGCCGGCGTGCTCGAGCAGATCCTGGTCCAGGAGGACGAGACCGTCGAGGTCGGCGCCACCCTGGCCGTGATCGGCTCGGGCGAGGGCTCGGGCTCCGCCGACGAGGCCCCCGCGGCCGAGCCGGAGGCGCAGGAGGCCCCGGCCGACGAGCCCGCCGCCGAGCAGGCCCCCGCCGAGGAGCCCGCCGCCGAGTCCGCTCCCGCCGAGCAGGCGCCCGAGCAGCACGAGGAGGCCGCCCCGGCCGCCGCCTCGGACGACAGCGCGGGCGTCGGCGAGAACGTCACGCTGCCCGCCCTGGGCGAGTCCGTGACCGAGGGCACCGTCACGCGCTGGCTCAAGGCCGTCGGCGACTCGGTCGAGGTCGACGAGCCCCTGCTCGAGATCTCCACCGACAAGGTCGACACCGAGATCCCCTCGCCGTTCGCCGGCACGCTGCAGCAGATCCTGGTCGAGGAGGACGAGACCGTCGAGGTCGGCGCCGTCCTGGCCGTCATCGGGTCGGGCTCCGCCCCCGCCGCCAAGGCAGAGTCGAAGCCGGAGCCCGACGCGGCGCCCGAGCCCGAGGCGAAGCCCGAGCCCGTCGCCGAGGAGAAGGCCGAGGACAAGCCCGAGCCGCAGTCCGCGCCCGAGCCGTCCGCGGAGCAGGAGTCGGCCAAGGCCGCCCCGGCGCCCGTGCCGGCCACGCCCACGCCGGCCCCGGTCGCCGCCACCCCGGCGCCCGCACCGGCAGCCTCGGGCTCCTACCTCACCCCGCTCGTCCGCAAGCTCGCGGCCGACAAGGGCGTGGACGTCGCGAGCCTGACCGGCTCGGGCGTCGGCGGTCGCATCCGCAAGGAGGACGTGCTGGAGGCAGCGGCCAAGGCCGAGGCCGCCAAGGCGGAGGCCGCCAAGCCGGCTGCGTCCGCTCCGGCAGCCGCCAAGCCCGCCGCGGTCCCCTCGGTCTCGCCGCTGCGCGGTACGACCGAGAAGGCCAGCCGCCTGCGCCAGATCATCGCCGAGCGCATGGTCGACGCCCTGCACACGCAGGCGCAGCTGACCACCGTGATCGAGGTGGACGTCACGAAGATCGCCCGCCTGCGCGCCCGCGCCAAGAGCGACTTCTCGGCACGCGAGGGCGTCAACCTCACGTTCCTGCCGTTCTTCGTGCTCGCCGCGATCGAGGGCCTGAAGGCCTTCCCGAAGATCAACGGCGTGCTCGAGGGCAATCAGATCACGTACCACGGCCAGGAGAACGTCGGCATCGCGGTCGACACCGAGCGCGGCCTGCTCGTGCCGGTCATCCGCGACGCGGGCGACCTCAACCTCGCCGGCATCTCCCGCAAGATCGTCGACCTCGCAGGCCGCACGCGCGGCAACAAGGTCACCCCCGACGAGCTGAGCGGCGCCACCTTCACGGTGACGAACACCGGCTCGGGCGGCGCGATCATCGACACGCCCATCGTGCCCGGCGGCACCTCGGCGATCCTCGGCACGGGCGCGATCGTCAAGCGCCCCGTCGTGATCTCCGACGGTGACGGCGGCGAGGTCATCGCGATCCGCTCGATGTGCTACCTGTCGCTGTCCTACGACCACCGCCTCGTGGACGGCGCCGACGCGTCGCGCTACCTGTCGGCGCTGAAGGCACGGCTCGAGGAGGGCGCGTTCGAGGCCGAGGTCGGCCTCTGACCTGCTCACCAGCGCAGACGCCCCCGGAACCGCTCGTCGGTCCGGGGGCGTCCTGCGTCCGGCGACCGTAGTGTGGCGGCATGCGCGTGGTCGTCGGCGGTTCGAGCGGGTTCATCGGCAGCGCCCTGCTGCCCCTGCTGCGCGAGAGCGGGCACGAGGTCCTCACGCTGGTGCGCAGGCACCCACGCATGCACGACGAGATCTCCTGGGACCCGGACGCCGGCGAGCTCGACCCCCGGGCGCTCGACGGCGTCGACGCGGTGATCAACCTCGCCGGCGTGAACCCAGGCTCGCGCCCGCTGACTGCGGCGCGCAAGCGCCTCGTGCTGTCGTCGCGCCTGCGCAGCACCCGTCTCCTCGCCGAGCGGCTGGCCGACAACGAGAACGGCCCACGGATCTGGCTGCAGGCCTCGGGGATCGGCGCCTACGGGTCCCGCGGCGACGCGGTGCTCGACGAGAGCGAGCCGCTGGGCACCACGTTCTTCGCGCACGTCGTGCAGCAGTGGGAGGCCGCGACCGCCCCCGCGCAGGCCGCGGGCGTCCGGGTGGCCCACCTGCGCACGGGCATCGTGCTGGGCCCGGGAGGGGGCGCCCTGGGCCGCCTCCTGCCGGTGCTGAGGCTCGGCCTCGGCGGCCGGCTCGGGTCCGGTCAGCAGTTCTGGCCCTGGATCAGCCTGCTCGACGAGGTCCGGGCCATGGAGCACCTGCTGACGGCCGACGTCCACGGCCCCGTGAACCTCGTGACCGAGCCGCGGCGCAACATCGAGGTCGTCCGTGCGCTCGCCGACGCGATGCACCGGCCCGCAGCCGTGCCCGTCCCCGCGTTCGCGCTCAAGCTGGCGCTCGGCGACTTCTCCTCCGAGGTGCTCGGCTCGATCCGTGCGGTGCCGAAGGCCCTGGCCGCCTCGGGTTTCGTGCCGGCGCACCCCGACCTCGACGAGGCCGCACGCTGGGTCGTCACGAAGGGCTGACCTTCCACACCCGCCACCCCTGGTCCGTCCAGCGCAGCTCGAGGACCACGACGCTCTCGGGGCTCGCCGGCACCCGTGTGCGCGTGCCGTCGGGGTCCACCACGACGTGCGACGTCACCGCCGACCTCACCTCGACGCGCGCGGCGTCCGCCCGCCCGGGATCGCTCGCCGGAGTGGCGGACCGCACCGCGATGTCCAGCCCCTCGACCGATCGACCCTGGAACGAGCTCAGCAGGTCCACGTCGGCACGGTGCGCCGGGCCGCCGGGCACCTCGACGTCGTCGAGCGCCGCGACCTCCCCCGCGCCGATCACCTCGCTGCGCGCGTGGCTCAGCGCGACGGCCGCGGCCACCGGGTCGGGTCGCTCGACCGCGCCCGCGGTCCGGTGCGACACCCCCCAGCCGCCGACAGCGAGGGCGAGCGCACCGCCCGCCGCGACCGCCCAGGTCCGCGCCCCTCGTGGCGCGCGGGTCGCCGGCCGCGCCGGCAGCGCGCGTCGCCCGGCCGCGCGCGCCAGGTCGGCACCCGCGAGGGTGCCCGCGTCGGGCAGGTGCAGCGCCTCGGGATCTGCGACCTCGAAGCACGCGGCGACCAGCGTCGGCACGTCGACGTCGGCTCGCAGCGCGTCCTCGAGGAGCTCGCGCAGCGAGCGGCCACCCGGCGGCACGACCAGCCGGTCGACGTCGGCCGCAGGGAGCTGGGCGATCACGGTGGACAGCCACCGGCGCACGTCGCCGTCCACCGACCCGGTCCCGAGCACGGCTCCGCGCAGGTCGACCAGGACCGGACGGCCGTCGGGCCGGACCACGACCGAGGAGGCCGTCACCGGCCCGTGCACGAGCCCCGCGTCGTGCAGCGCCGTCAGCGCCTGCAGCACCGGCACCGCGAGCGTGACACCCTCCCCGTCGGTGAGCGCCACGCGCGCGGCGCGGAGCTCCGCGACGGTCAGGCCCGGCACGTGCTCGACCAGGAGCGCGACGCGGCCGGGCGCGATCTCGGTGGCGTCGAGGAGCTGGCTCAGGTGGGGGTGCCGCACGGCGCGCAGCACGTCGAGGCGGCGCGCGAGCTCGTCGTCGAGCACGGCGGGCAGCACGTGCAGCTCGACGTACCGCGAGGCGTCGTCGCGGGACGCCGCGAGCCACCCGCCGCCCTCCGGACCCGCCGGGGCGACGGCCACCAGGCCGAGGGCGGCCAACGCCCGGTCGACGTCCTCCGGCACCAGGTAGGGGTCCATGACCCCCATCGAACCCGCGGACGGCGCTCCGCGTCGGTGGTTGTCCACAGGCCCGGTCAGAGCGTGACGACGCGCCCCTCGTCGGCGGACACGCGCGCGGCGTCGAGCACGCGCGCCGTCGCCACCGCGTCCGCCGGGTCGACGGGCAGCGGCCCGCCGTCGACCCACCGCGCGAGCGCGGGGTAGATGTCGTGGTGGCCACCGCTCGGACGCGGCACGGGGGTGCGCTCGGAGCCGCGCACGAGCCAGCCCTCGTGCTCGGGCTCCCCCGGGCGCCGGCCCTCCTCGTAGGCGTCGTCGAGCACCGCGAACGGGGTCGGCTCGCCCTCGTAGCTCGTCACCAGGTAGGCGCCGCCCGCGCCCAGGACGCGCGTGCGCGGGCCCGGCGCACCGGTCAGCCCACCGGCCTGCAGGTGGCTGATCACGCCGTCGTCGTGGGTGACGGCCAGGAAGACGTCGTCGACCGCGGGGGTGGTCAGCGCCTGCAGCTCGGCGTACACCGACCGGACGGGGCCGAACAGCTGCACCGCGGAGTCGACGAGGTGGGCACCCAGGTCGAGCAGCAGCCCGCCAGCCTCGACGTCGTTCTCCTTCCAGCGGTCCTGCGGCTGGGGCCGGTACCTCTCCCAGCGGCGCTCGAAGCGGTGCACCCGTCCCAGGTCGCCGGCGTCCAGCAGCGCGCGCAGGGCGAGCTGCTCGGGGTCCCACCGGCGGTTCTGGAAGACGGTGAGGCGGCCGTCGGCGGCGTCGACCAGGCGCTGGGCGTCGGCCGTCCGCGTCGCGAGCGGCTTGTCGACGAGCACGTGCGCGCCGGCCGTTAGCGCGGCCAGGGCGTGCGCGGCGTGGTCCCCGCTGGGGCTCGCGACGACGACCAGGTCGAGCTCGTCGGCGTGGCCGAGCAGCGCGTCGACGTCCGGCACGACGACCGCACCCGGCCAGTCCTCCTCGACCTGGTCCGCGCGGCGGCCGGTGACCACGTGCGTCACCTGCTGCCCGGCCGCGCGGGCCAGCCGCGCATGGATCCCGCGTCCCGCTCCCCCGTACCCGACCAGTCCGATCCGCATGCCAGCCACTCTAGGAGCGCGCGCGGCCGAGCGCGCTGGGCCACCAGGTCCGGCGATCGAGGTCGTGCACCAGCGCGGGCACCAGCAGGCTGCGCACGACGAGCGTGTCGAGGAGCACGCCGAACGCGACGATGAACGCGATCTGCGCCAGGAACAGCAGCGGGATGATCCCGAGCGCCGCGAACGTCGTCGCGAGCACGACACCGGCAGAGGTGATGACGCCGCCCGTCACCGCCAGCGCGCGCACCACGCCCAGACGCGTCCCGGAGACGACCGACTCCTCGCGCACGCGCGTCATGAGGAAGATCGAGTAGTCCACGCCGAGCGCCACGAGGAAGACGAACGCGAACAGCGGCACCGTCGGGTCCGCGCCCGGGTACCCGAGCACGTGGTTGAACACCACCGCAGAGACTCCGAGGGCCGCCGCGAAGGACAGCACGTTGGCGACGAGCAGCAGCAGCGCTGCGACGACCGAGCGCAGCAGCAGCATGAGGATCAGCCCGATGACCAGCAGCACCACGGGCACGATGACGCGGATGTCGTGCTCTCCCGCGAGCTGGGTGTCGAGGGACTCGGCCGCCGTCCCGCCGACGAGGGCGTCGGGCGCGACCTCGTGGACCGCGTCCCGCAGCGCCTCGACGGTCCGCACCGCCTCCTGCGAGTCGGACACCGCTGTGGTCGAGACGTCGAGACGGACGTTGCCGTCGACGACCTTCGGCTCGGCGTCCGGGGCGCCGGGCGCGCCGGTCGCCGAGCCGGTGTAGGGCGCGACCGAGGCGACGCCGTCGACGGCCTGGGCGGCCGCGGTGACGTCGGCGGCCTGGTCCTGCGCGACGATGACGATCGCCGGCTGCACCGAGCCGGCCGGGAAGTGGGCCGAGAGGACCTCCTCGCCCGCCACGGCGTCCACGTCGGTGCGGAAGACGTCGGCCTGGCTCGTGCCGGACGCCTTGAGCGTCGGGACGAACGCGGCCCCCACGGCGAGCAGCACGGCGGTGACGATCCAGACCACGCGCGCGTGCGCGCCGACGAAGCGAGCCAGGCGGGCCCACACGCCCGTGCCCTCGGCGGGGTCGGGGTGCGTCGCGCCCTCGACCGGCCGCGGCGTCCTGGGCCAGAAGAAGACGCGCGAGCGCTTGCCCGCCACGAGCAGCAGCGCGGGCAGCAGCGTGAGGGCGCCCAGCAGGGCCGAGGCGATGCCGATCGCCGCGACCGGTCCGAGGCTGCGGTTCGAGCCGAGGTCCGACAGCAGCAGGCACAGGACGCCCGCGATGACGGTGCCGGCGCTGGCCGCGATCGGCTCGAGGCAGGCGCGCCACGCGCGCTTCATCGCCGCGAACGGGTCCTCCACCTCGCGCAGCTCCTCGCGGTAGCGCGAGACGAGCAGGAGCGCGTAGTCGACCGACGCGCCGACCACGAGGATCGACAGGATGCCCTGCGCCTGGCCGTTGAGCTTGATCGTCCCGGCGTCGGCGAGGTGGTAGACCACGAGGCCCGCCAGCGAGAGCGCGAACACGGCCGTGAGCAGCACCGCGACGGGCAGCAGCGGCGAGCGGTAGACGAGCACGAGGATGAGGAAGACGGCGCCGAGCGCGACGAGCAGGAGCACGCCGTCGATGCCGCCGAACGCGGTCACCAGGTCGGCGACGAACCCGGCCGGGCCGGTGACCCACGCGTGCAGACCCAGCTCGCCGGCGGTGTCCGCCGTGGCACCGAGGTCGTCGGCCAGGCCTGCGCGCAGGTCGGCGACGAACGCCTCGGTCACCGACTCCTCGTCGGGCAGCAGCTCCTCGGCGCCCTCCGCGTCCAACGAGTACGCGACCAGCAGCGCCTGCCCGTCCTCGGACGGCACGACCGCCACCTCGCCGACCAGGTAGTCCGACCAGGTGCCGCCGCCGGGGACCGCGCGGTCGGGCACCGACTGCGCGAACTGCGTCACCGCGGCGGTCTGCGCCTCCGTCACGTCCGAGCCGTCCGCGGGCGCGAGCACGATGAGCGCGGGCAGCGTCGGGGACTCGACGAACGCGCGGCTCGCCTCGGCGGCGCGGGTCGACTCCGCCGACGAGGGCAGGAACGCGCCCGCGTCGTTCGTCTGGACCTGGGACAGCTTGCCCTGCGCCATCCCGCCGACCGACCCGACAGCGAGCCAGGCCACCAGGACGAGGAGCAGCGCCAGGGCGCGGAGGATCACGGAACGGCGTGTGGAAGGCATGGCTACATCCTGGTCGACGTCGGGGTGATCCGCTCGCACCCACGCGCGCTTCCAGGCGAGCTAGCCTGACGAGCATGCGGTTCGACGAGCTGGACCTCGGCACACGCCTCCTTCCCTACGAGCCCACCTGGCAGATGCAGCGGGACGTGCACGCTGCCGTCGTCGCGGGCGAGGCGCCCGACACGGTCCTGCTGTGCGAGCACGAGGACGTCTACACCGCGGGTCGTCGCACGGCGTCGTGGGACCGCCCCGTCGACGGGACCCCGGTGGTCGACGTGGACCGCGGCGGCCGGATCACCTGGCACGGCCCGGGCCAGCTCGTCGGGTACCCGATCGTGCGGCTGGCCCAGCCGATCGACGTCGTGCGCTACGTCCGCGCCCTCGAGGAGGCGCTGATCCGCACGTGCGCCGACCTGGGGCTGTCGGCCATCCGGGTGGAGGGTCGCAGCGGCGTGTGGTTCGCGGCGGACGTCGTCGACGGCGTGCCGCGGCGCGAGCGCAAGGTGGCCGCGATCGGTGTGCGCGTGAGCCGCGGCGTCACGATGCACGGCTTCGCGCTCAACTGCGAGCCCGACCTGTCCGCGTTCTCGCGGATCGTGCCGTGCGGGATCGCCGACGCCGACGTGACGTCGCTGTCGGTCGAGACCGGCCGACGAGTGACGATCGCCGAGATCACCCCGCTGGTCCGCGGGCACCTGGACGCGACGCTGCGCCCGGTGCTCGCGTCCTTCGCGCCGGCCGTCGCCTCGTGACGACGCGACCGACCGCTGAGCGTGACGGGCCCGGAACCGCCCTCGTCGCCGTACCCGGGACCGTCACGCGTTCGTGAGCCGTCAGGCGGCCAGCCCTTCCGCGACGGTGCTCGCCCAGGCGCGCACGTCGTCGAAGTCACGGAAGTCGCCGTCCTCGGCGTCGGTGAGCGCCACGAGGGCTCGCTCGTTCAGGCCCAGGGCCGAGCGATCCAGGCTCCCCACGAAGCACCGCGCCTCGCGCGCGGCGACGGCCCCGGCGATCGTGGCGACGTCGTCGGGCGGCGTGACCGGCATCGGCGGGTCGCCGACCGGGCCCGACCAGAACAGCCACACGGGCCGCTCGCGCAGCTCGCCGGCCTGTCGCTGGACGAGCGCACGCAAGGAGACGGCGAGCCGCCCCACGTACACCGCGGACCCGAGCACGACCGCGTCGAACGACGCGACGCGGTCGACCTCCTCGGGCGGGATGACGTCGACGAAGTGGCCCGCCCGCGCCAGCTCGAGCGCGATCGCCTCGCCGATCTCTGCGGTCGCGCCGTGACGCGACGCCACACTCACGAGCACATGCATGTCGGGCTCCTCCGGTGGTCTTCCCCCTGCTGCCACCTTCGTCCCGCGAAGTCTCCAGCACCCGGGACTCAGGTCCCGGTCGGTGTGACGCGCACCGCAGCGGCAATTCCCGCGGCGGCGGTTAGGGTGACGAGGTGACCACCGCACCCGAGGGGCGCCGGATGCTCCGCGTCGAGGCCCGCAACTCCGCCACGCCCATCGAGAAGAAGCCCGAGTGGATCCGCACCCGCGCCACGATGGGCCCCGAGTACACCGAGCTCAAGAGCCTCGTGAAGCGCGAGAGCCTGAACACGGTGTGCGAGGAGGCCGGCTGCCCCAACATCTTCGAGTGCTGGGAGGACCGCGAGGCCACGTTCCTCATCGGTGGCGACCAGTGCACCCGGCGCTGCGACTTCTGCCAGATCGACACGGGCAAGCCCGCGGACTTCGACGCCGACGAGCCGCGCCGCGTGGCCGCCTCCGTCCAGGCGATGGGTCTGAAGTACTCGACCGTCACGGGCGTCGCGCGCGACGACCTGGCCGACGGCGGCGCGTGGCTCTACGCCGAGACCGTGCGCCAGATCCACGCCATCAACCCCGGCACGGGCGTCGAGCTGCTGATCCCCGACTTCAACGCCGTCCCCGAGCTGCTCGACGAGGTCTACTCCTCGCGGCCCGAGGTGCTGGCGCACAACCTCGAGACCGTGCCGCGCATCTTCAAGCAGATCCGCCCCGGCTTCCGCTACGACCGCTCGCTCTCGGTCATCACCCGTGCCCGCGAGGCCGGCCTGGTCACCAAGTCGAACCTCATCCTCGGCATGGGCGAGACCACCGAGGAGATCGTCGAGGCGCTCGAGCAGTTGCACGAGGCAGGCTGCGACCTCATCACGATCACGCAGTACCTGCGCCCGTCGCTGCGTCACCACCCGGTGGACCGCTGGGTGCGGCCCGAGGAGTTCGTCGCACTGTCCGACGAGGCCACCCGGCTCGGGTTCCTCGGCGTGATGAGCGGCCCGCTGGTGCGCTCGTCGTACCGCGCCGGTCGGCTGTGGGGCCAGGCGATGCGCCGCCGCGGCCTGCCGATCCCGGAGTCGCTCGCGCACCTCGGCGAGCCGACGACCGCACGCCAGGAGGCTGCGAGCCTGCTCGCTCGCTGAGTCAGCCGGCAGTCAGCCCTGAGCGGACGCGTCCGCCGAGGCCCCCCGCGCTCGGTAGACTCCCGACCCATGGCCCGTGACTCATCCGCCTCTGCTGCGCCCGCCGGATCCACGCCCGCGAAGGTGAAGAAGCCTCGCTGGTACACCCAGATCTGGCAGGCGTACCAGATGACCCGCAAGAACGACCCTGCGGTCACCTGGATCGTGCTCGGCACGTTCGTCGGCATCATCGCGCTCGGCGTGCTCGTCGGCCTGCTCATCCACCACACGATCTACATGACGCTGCTGAGCATCCCGTTCGCGGTGCTCGGTGCGATGTTCCTGCTCGCCCGCCGCGCGGAGAGCTCCGCGTACGCGAACATCGAGGGCCAGCCCGGCGCCTCGCGGGCCGCGCTCGGCACCATCCGCCGCGGCTGGACGTTCGGCGAGGAGCCCGTCGCCGTCGACCCCCGCACGCAGGACATGGTCTTCCGCGGTCTCGGCCGCGCGGGCGTCGTTCTCGTCAGCGAGGGCCCGGCCAACCGCGTGGGCCGTCTGCTCGAGGCCGAGCGCAAGCGCACCGCCCGCGTCATCTCCGGCGCGCCCGTCACGATCATCCAGAGCGGCAACGAGGAGGGTCAGGTCGCGCTGCGCAGCCTGCCCCGCGCCGTCCAGCGCCTCAAGCCGAAGCTGACCAAGCAGGAGGTCGCCGAGGTCAGCAAGCGCCTCACCGCCCTCGGCGGCGTGCGGATGCCCGTGCCGAAGGGCGTCGACCCGCTGCGCGCGCGCCCGGACCGCAAGGGCATGCGCGGGCGCTGACGCCCGGTCGGCGGCGGACCGCTCAGCGGCGGACGATCGCCGTCCCCGCGAAGCGGTCGTGCAGGCCACGACCGTCCCCGTCCCACACGGCGGCGGGGATGACGAGGCAGAGCAGCACGGTCCGCCCGAGCGCGGCCAGGAAGCCCGGGGCGCCGACGGCGAGCAGCGGCTGGTCCTTGGTCGGCGCGGTCGGGATGACGCGGCGGACGCGCAGCCCCAGCAGCCGGTGTCCGAGGGTGTGCCCGATCGAGCCGACGAGCAGGACGTTCTCCAGGGCGAAGATGCCGAGCGTCGCCAGGCCGTTGCCGCGCGACAGGATGAACGCGTCGGGGCTCGAGACGAAGAACCACCCCGAGATCAGCAGGCAGGCGACCCAGTCGATCGCCAGCGCCGCGAACCGGCGACCGAGCGGTGCCATCGACCCCGGGCCGTCGGCCGGGAGCCCGAGCCGGACGCCGCGCGCCTCGTCGGGGCCGCGCGACGGGTCCGGCTCCGAGGAGCCGCCGTCGAGCCAGGAGCTGAGGTCACGCCGATCTGCCACCCCGCAAGCCTAGGCGCACCGCGAGGACGAGCGAGAGGGCAATGCCCCGGAAACACCGTCGCCACAGCGCCTCCCTAGGTTGACCCTGACCGACTCCGCTGAGCACACCGGAGTGACGAGTCGTACCTGAGGGGTACTCCATGAGCGGAAACGCCGTCCGTCGCGAAGCCATCTGGAACGTCGAGGCCTACGTCCCTCCCGCCGTCAGCTTCAACGGCGCCGAGGCACCCGGTGAGATCTTCGGCCAGAACGTGTTCAGCAAGGCGGTCATGCAGAAGCGGCTGCCGAAGTCGGTCTACAAGTCCGTCACCGCCACGATCGAGCACGGCGCCACGCTGGACCCGGCCGTCGCCGACGCCGTCGCGTCGGCGATGAAGGACTGGGCGCTCGAGAAGGGCGCGACGCACTACGCGCACGTCTTCTACCCGCTGACCGGGCTGACGGCCGAGAAGCACGACAGCTTCTTCGAGCCGGTCGGCGATGGGACGTCGCTGGCCGAGTTCGCCGGCAAGACCCTCGTGCAGGGCGAGCCGGACGCCTCCAGCTTCCCCAACGGCGGTCTGCGGAACACGTTCGAGGCGCGCGGCTACACCGGCTGGGACGTCACGAGCCCCGCGTACATCCTCGAGAACCCGAACGGCAACACGCTGTGCATCCCGACGGTGTTCGTCTCGATGACCGGCGAGGCCCTCGACCACAAGACGCCGCTGCTGCGCTCGCAGCAGGCGATGGGCGAGCACGCCGCGCGCATCCTGGCCCTCTTCGGGCACGAGGACCAGAAGGTCGTCGCGTTCTGCGGTCCCGAGCAGGAGTACTTCCTCGTCGACCGGCACTTCTTCCTGTCCCGCCCGGACCTGCTCAACGCGGGCCGCACCCTGTTCGGCACCAAGCCGCCCAAGGGCCAGGAGTTCGACGACCACTACTTCGGGGCCATCCCGGACCGCGTGCTCGGCTTCATGATGGACACCGAGCGGGAGCTGTTCAAGCTCGGCATCCCCGCCAAGACCCGGCACAACGAGGTCGCGCCCGGGCAGTTCGAGATCGCGCCGATGTTCGAGCGCGGCAACCTCGCGGCCGACCACCAGCAGCTGCTCATGACCACGTTCAAGACCGTGGCCAAGAAGCACGGCATGGAGTGCCTGTTCCACGAGAAGCCGTTCGCGGGCGTCAACGGCTCCGGCAAGCACGTGAACTTCTCGCTCGGCAACGCCGAGCTCGGCTCGCTGCTCGTGCCCGGCGACACCCCGCACGACAACGCGCAGTTCCTCGTCTTCTGCGCCGCGGTCATCCGCGCGGTCCACACCTACGCGGGCCTGCTGCGCGCGTCGGTCGCCTCGGCGACGAACGACCACCGCCTCGGCGCGAACGAGGCGCCCCCGGCGATCATCTCCATCTTCCTCGGCGACCAGCTGGCCGACGTGTTCGAGCAGATCGCCAAGGGTGCAGCCAGCTCGTCCAAGGGCAAGGGCGTCATGCACATCGGCGTCGACACGCTGCCCGTGCTGCCGACCGACCCGGGCGACCGCAACCGCACGAGCCCGTTCGCCTTCACCGGGAACCGGTTCGAGTTCCGGGCGCCGGGTTCCATGCAGACGGTCGCGGGACCGATGACCACGATCAACACGATCATGGCCGACTCGCTCGACTACGCCGCCACCGAGCTCGAGGCCGCGATCGCCGCCGGCACGGAGTTCGACACCGCGGTGCAGAACCTGCTCACCGAGATCATCACGGACCACGGCGACGTCGTGTTCAACGGGGACGGGTACTCCGCGGAGTGGCCGATCGAGGCGGAGCAGCGCGGGCTGGCGAACCTCAGGACCACGCTCGACGCGCTGCCGGAGCTCATCACCGACTCGGCGATGGAGCTGTTCGAGAAGTACGGCGTGTTCAACCACCGCGAGATGCACAGCCGCTACGAGATCGGCCTCGAGCAGTACGCCCTGACCATCGGGGTGGAGGCGCGCCTCGCGCTCGAGATCGGCACCACGGCGATCCTGCCGGCGGCGGTCAAGCACCAGACGGAGATCGCCCTCAACATCGGCGCGCTGAAGGCCGCCGGCGTCGAGGCGGACACGGCGCCGCTCGACGAGGTCACGGCGCCCATCACGGCGCTGCGGGCCGGTCTGGCGACGCTCCGAGCCGCGGTGAAGGCCGACGTGGGGCACTCGGCGCTGGCCGAGGCCGAGCACGCCCGGGACGCGCTGCTGCCCGCGATGACCGAGGTCAGGGCGGCCGCGGACGCGCTGGAGGAGCTCGTGGCCGACGAGCTGTGGCCGCTGCCGACGTACCAGGAGATGCTCTTCATCCTGTGAGTCCGGCCGTCGGGCGCCTCGTCGGGCTGCTCCCCGGCCGGGCGTCCGACGGTCCGCGGACGCCTCGTCGGGCACCCCGGCGCAGGGTCTAGGGTCAGCAATCGTCACACCGGGCTCGCCGTCGTAACGCCGTCGAAACATTCGGTACACGGCAAAGAAACGGCCCACTCGTAGCCTCACCTTGCCCGACCCCACGGGTACGACCCAACCGAGGAGCAGCGGATGTTCAGCAAGCCAGAGGAAGTCCTGGCGTTCATCAAGAGCGAGGACGTCAAGTTCGTCGACGTCCGGTTCTGTGACCTGCCCGGCACGATGCAGCACTTCAACGTCCCGGCCCCCACGCTGGACGCCGCGTTCTTCACCGAGGGCCAGATGTTCGACGGCTCGTCGATCCGCGGCTTCCAGGCGATCCACGAGTCGGACATGAAGCTCCTGCCCGACGTCACGTCCGCGTACGTCGACCCGTTCCGGGTCGAGAAGACGCTGAACATCAACATGCACATCGTCGACCCGTACACCGACGAGCCCTACAGCCGCGACCCGCGACAGGTCGCCGCGAAGGCCGAGGCGTACCTGGCGTCGACCGGCATCGCCGACACCGCCTTCTTCGCCCCCGAGGCGGAGTTCTACATCTTCGACGACGTGCGCTTCAAGACCGCGCAGAACGAGTCGTTCTACAAGATCGACTCCTTCGAGGCCGCCTGGAACTCGGGCCGCGAGGAGGAGGGTGGCAACCTCGGCCACAAGATCCCCTACAAGGGTGGCTACTTCCCGGTTCCGCCGGTGGACGGCTTCGCCGACATCCGCGACCAGATCTCGCTGCAGCTGGACGCGCTGGGCCTCGGCGTCGAGCGCGCCCACCACGAGGTCGGCACCGCCGGCCAGCAGGAGATCAACTACCGCTTCGACAAGCTGTCGATCTCCGGTGACAAGGTCATGCTCTTCAAGTACGTCGTGAAGAACGTGGCGCACAACAACGGCAAGTCGGCGACCTTCATGCCGAAGCCGCTGTTCGGCGACAACGGCTCGGGCATGCACGTGCACCAGTCCCTGTGGAAGGACGGCGAGCCGCTGTTCTTCGACGAGAAGGGCTACGGCGGTCTGTCCGACGTCGCGCGCTGGTACATCGGCGGCCTGCTCAAGCACGCGCCCTCGCTGCTGGCGTTCACCAACCCGACGGTGAACTCCTACCACCGCCTCGTCCCCGGCTACGAGGCCCCCGTCAACCTGGTCTACTCGGCCCGCAACCGCTCCGCGTGCATCCGCATCCCGGTCACCGGTTCGAACCCGAAGGCCAAGCGCATCGAGTTCCGCGTGCCGGACCCGTCGGCGAACCCGTACCTGGCGTTCGCGGCCATGCTGATGGCCGGCATCGACGGCATCCAGAACCGCATCGAGCCGCCCGAGCCGGTCGACAAGGACCTGTACGAGCTGCCCCCCGAGGAGCACGCCCTCATCCAGCAGGTGCCGGGGTCGCTCGGCGAGGTGCTCGACTCCCTCGAGGCCGACCACGACTTCCTCACGGCGGGCAACGTCTTCACGCCCGACCTGATCGCGACGTGGATCGACTACAAGCGCAACGCCGAGGTGGACCCGATCCGTCTGCGGCCGCACCCGCACGAGTTCGAGCTCTACTACGACGTGTGACACGTCCCGGCCCCCGGCTGCTCCCGGGGGCCGGTGACTCGCAGTGACGGCACCCCTGACGCCCTCGTGGCGGCGGGGGTGCTGTGCGTCTGGCCCGCGATCACGGTGAGTCGAGACCATCGACCGGGCCGCGGTGGTCTACTGGGCGTGCCGTACGGACACACCACGGCACCTTCGACGAGCGGAGTCGCGACATGGTTTTCTCGGACTACTTCTGGCTGCTGCTGTGGACGTTCCTGTTCTTCGCCTACCTCATGCTGCTCGTCAACATCCTCATCGACCTGTTCCGTGACTCGGACACGGGCGGATGGGGGAAGGCGGCGTGGATCGTCGTCCTGCTGGTCTTCCCGTTCCTCGGCGCGCTCGCCTACGTGATCATGCGCGGCAGCGCGATGGCGGAACGGCGGAACGGTTCCTCGCGTCCGGGCGCGCGCGACGACGCGTACGTCCCGACTGCCCCCGGCGTGCCGGCACCCGCCGCGCAGATCGCCTCGGCCAAGGCACTGCTCGACGCGGGCGCGATCAGCCAGTCGGAGTTCGAGACGCTCAAGCAGCGCGCGCTGGCCTGACGCCCTCCCCCAGCAGCGCACGAACGGCGCCGACCCCGCGGGGTGGGCGCCGTTCGTGCCAGGAGGCTCAGACCGCGCGGACCTCGGGCTCCGTGGTCTCGGCGACGACTGCGGGCGAGGCGCTCAGCAGCTCGACGATGCCGATGAGCACCACGACGCCGACCGTCGTCCAGATGACCAGGCCGGCGGTCGGGGTGTCCGCCGCGATGATGACGAGAACACCGATCGCGATCAGCACCCACCGGATCAGCACGCGCTGCGAGCCGAGCCAGACGCCGAAGCCCCCCGTGTCGACACCCTTGCCACGACCCCAGGACTTGACCGTCTCGAACCCGCTGCCCGCCGAGCGTCGGGTCGCGAGCGCCGCGGCTGAGCCCCCGGCGATGAAGGCGAAGAAGGCGACGACGAGGCCGATGACCGCCACCATCCGCAACGCGACCTTCATGAAGTGCACGACCGACTCGAAGATGACCGTCACGGCACCGCCCGACGCGGTGGCGGGCAGAGCGCCGAGGATGGACTCCTTGCCGATGGCCAGGCCGATCGCGAGCAGAGCCATCCCGCCGACGAGGGACAGGGCCGCGATCACCGTCATCCGCATCCGGCGCGTCGAGACGAGGACGCCGGCCGCGAGGAAGAGCAGGGCGATCCACGGCAGCCAGTCGCCGAGCGTGTCGAGGACGTTGTAGGCCGTCCGCAGCTGCGTGAGGCTGTCCGCCTGCGCGACGGGCACGGTCGGGTTGAGATCAGGGATCACGGAGGCGATGCCGAGGCCTGCGTCGACGAGCTGGGTCTTGACGATGTCGATGATCGGCCCGAGCTGCAGGCTCAGGTACCCGTCGTCGTCGAGCTGGACGACCGTGTTCGGGTCGCCGTTGAGCACCGCGACGATCTGCGTCTGCGCCGTGCGGTTGACCTGGGTCCACAAGGAGCTGAACGCGTCCGACTCGACGAATCTGGTCACGACGCGCGTGACCAGCGTCTGCACACCGCTCGTGAGCGGTGCGTCGAGCAGCGGGATCTGGGCGGTCAACCGGTCGGGAGCACCCTGCTGGACCAGGAAGTCCTGCAGCTCGGTGGTCACGTTCGAGACGTCGATGTTGCTCATCACGGCGGTGACCGTGCGGTTGATGATCGCCTGCTGCACCTGCGGGTCGTCGGCCAGTGGTGCCACGGTCTCGAGGTAGCGATCGGTGTCCGTCAGGGTCCGCTGCGCCCAGTGCGCGACGAGCCCCAAGGGCGCCAGGAGCGCGCCGATGGCGATGAGCGCGACGGCAGCCCACATCCGCACGCGCTGGTGCGGGACCCGCGCGGCGGGCGCCGTCGCGACAGGCGTGGCGAGCTTGCTGCGCAACGCCGCGTTCTCGGCCTCGAGCCGCGCGAGCCTCGCTGTGATGTCCTCGTCGGCGACGGACGCGCCGGCGAGGCCCACAGCCTCGACGGGGACGGTCTGCGTCGAGACCGGCTCGGCTTCGACGGGCACGTCCAGGACGATCGTGTCCGCCTCGGTCGGGTGGCCGTCGGTGAGGTCGTCGACGGTGTCCTCGACCGTGACGCGGTCGACCGGCTCGTCGACCGGCCCGGGCTCGTCGACCGGCCCGGGGTCGTCGACCGCTCCGGGCTCGTCGACCGGCGCATCGTCGTCGGGGACCGCGGGGACCTTCTCGACCGGTGCAGTGTCGCCCGGCTCCACTCTCGGCTTGCGCTCTCTCGGCGGTGCCACGGCTGCCTCCTGCGTCTGATGACCTGCGCGAACACCTCGATCCTGGCAGGCCGGGACGTCGAGCAACACCATTTGCCGCAGTTGTGTTCGGCGTGCTCGCCGCGAGCGACTGCGACGGGCCGATAGGTTGCCCGTCAGACGACGCACGCTGACCGAGGGACCGCCATGGCCGAGCCGCAGTTCGACCCGTTCGAGACGCCGGAAGCGCACCGGCCGCCGCCGTGGCTGTGGCGGGCGCTGCTCATGGGGCTCGTCACGGTGATCGTCGGCATCTGGGTCTGGCGCTCGCTCGGCCTGCTGACCAACGTCATCACGATCGTCGTCATCGCCTGGTTCATCGCGCTGGCCATGGAGCCCTCGATCAAGTGGCTCGTGCGGCACGGCATCCGGCGGACGCGGGCCACGGGCATCGTGATGGCGAGCGCCCTGATCGGCGGCGCGGTGATCCTCGTCCTGTTCGGCGGGCTGTTCATCGACCAGCTCGTCCAGCTCATCGCCTCGCTGCCCGACTACTACACGGACCTCGCGACCTGGCTCGACTCGTCGTTCGACGTCCAGATCCCCGCGGCCGACGAGGCCGTCGCGAACATCGGCGCCCACTGGCGCGACCTCGCGCCCGGCCTCGTCGGCGCGGGTGCGTCCGTCGTCAGCGGGCTCTTCACCGCCAGCGCCGTCCTGCTCGTCGTCTACTACATGGCGAGCCAGGGACCGAAGTTCCGGGCCGCTGTGCTGCGCCTGTTCGCGCCGAACCGGCAGGTCGAGGTGCTGCGCCTGTGGGAGGTCTCGCAGGCCAAGGTCGCCGACTTCATCACGTCGCGTCTCGTGCTCGCCGGGCTCTCGACAGCGTTCACGTTCGTCTTCCTGACGATCGTGCACGTCCCGTACGCGCTGCCGCTCGCGGCGTTCACGGGCATCGTCTCGCAGTTCATCCCGACGATCGGCACCTACATCGGTGGCGCCCTGCCGGTGGCCGTCGCGCTGACCATCTCGCCCGCCAAGGGCGTCGTCGTGCTGCTGTTCATCATCGCGTACCAGCAGGTCGAGAACCTGATCTTCTCGCCCAAGGTGTCCGCGCAGTCGCTCGAGCTCAACCCGGCGGTCTCCTTCCTGGGCGTGATCGGCTTCGGTGCGCTGTTCGGGGCCATGGGCGCGTTCCTCGCGCTGCCGGTGCTCGCCACGATCCAGGCGGTCTCCCACACCTACATCCGTCGCCACGACCTGGTCGACTCGCCCCTGCTGCAGGAGGACGTCGCCGCGCTCAAGCGGAACCGGGGCTGGAACGACCTGCCCGACGACGTCCCCGACGAGCCTCAGCCGTAGAAGACGCGCTCCACCACCGCACGGGCCCGGCGGGCCGTGCGCAGGTAGTCCTGCTCGAGCTCACCGCCCGAGCCCGCCGGGTAGCCGACGACGCGGGCGAGCCCGGCGAGCGCCTGCCTGTCGTGCGGCAGGACGTCGACCTGGGCGCCGTCGGCCCGGCCGGTCCACAGCACGTTGGCATCGCGCAGCCGCGACGCGAACTTCCAGGCGTCGACGAGCGCGCGACGGTCGTCCGCGGCGAGGAGACCCGCACCCTGCGCGGCGGCCAGCGCCTCGGTGGTCGAGGTGGTCCGCAGGCCGGGGACGGCGGCGGCGTGCTGGAGCTGCAGGAGCTGGGCGGTCCACTCGACGTCCGAGATCCCGCCGCGGCCCAGCTTGAGGTGCCGGGTCGGGTCGACGCCGCGTGGCAGCCGCTCGGCCTCGACGCGAGCCTTGATGCGCCGGACCTCGCGCTCGACGGACGCGTCGAGCCCGCCCGGCGGGTAGCGCAGCGGCTGGATCAGCTCGACGAAGCGGTGACCCAGCGCCTCGTCGCCGGCCACCGGTCGTGCCCGCAGCAGTGCCTGGCTCTCCCAGGGCGCCGACCAGCGGTCGTAGTACTCGGCGTACGCGTCGAAGGAGCGCACGAGCGGCCCGTTGCGGCCCTCGGGGCGCAGGTCGGCGTCGACGACGAGCGCCGGCTCCGGGCCCACCGCCCCGAGCAGCTGGCGGATCCGCGTGGCCACCGACAGCGCGAACTCCTGCGCCTGCACGGGATCCGCGCCGGGGCGCGGGTCGTGCACGAACAGGACGTCGGCGTCCGACGAGTACCCCATCTCGCCGCCCCCGAGCCGGCCCATCGCCACGACGAGCAGGCGGGTCGGCGTCTCGTCGAGCCCGCGCTCGGCCCGGGCCTCCCAGGCGGCGATGCGCAGCGCGCCGACGAGCACCGCGTCGGCCGCCCGCGTCAGGCTCGCCGCGGCGCGGGTGCCCGTGACGACGCCGAGCACGTCGGCCGCTGCCGTGCGCGCGAGCTCGCGGCGGCGCAGCCCGCGCAGGAGTCCGGTCGCCACGACAGGGTCGTCGGCGCGCGTGAGGATCGCGTCCGCCTCCGCCCACATGCGCTCGTAGGTGCGCGGCTCGAGCTCCTCGTCCTCGGCCAGCCAGCCGACCGACTCGGGCGAGCGCATCAGCGCGTCGGCGACGTAGCGGCTGGTCGACAGCACGCGCGCGAGGCGCTGGGCGGCCGCGGCCGAGTCGCGCAAGAGCTTGAGGTACCAGTGCGTGGTGCCGAGCGACTCCGAGAGCCGTCGGAACGCGAGCAGACCGCCGTCCGGGTCCGGCCCGTCCGCGAACCAGCCGAGCATCACGGGCAGCAGCTGGCGCTGGATGGCCGCGCGGCGCGAGAGACCCCCGGTCAGCGCCGCGATGTGCCGCAGCGCGCCGGTCGGGTCGAGGTAGCCGATGGCCGCGAGGCGCGCGCGGGCGGCCTCGGGCGCCAGGCTCGCCTCCTCGGTCGAGAGCTGAGCGGTGGCGGGCAGCAGTGGGCGGTAGAACAGCTCCTCGTGCAGGCTGCGGACCTCGCGCTTGATCGAGCGCCAGCGCTCGGTCAGCCCGTCCGCTCCCTCGGCGCGCATGCCGACGGAGCGCGCCAGGCGGCGCAGGTCGGCCTCGGCGGCCGGCATGAGGTGCGTGCGGCGCAGGCGGTACAGCTGGATCCGGTGCTCGAGCAGGCGCAGGAACCGGTAGCAGACGGCGAGGCGGGCGGCGTCGTCGCGACCGACGTAACCGGCCTTCGCGAGCGCCGCCAGGGCGGTCAGCGTGCTGGGGCTGCGGATGTCCTCGTCGGCCCGTCCGTGCACGAGCTGCAGCAGCTGGACGGTGAACTCGACGTCGCGCAGGCCACCGACGCCCAGCTTGAGCTGCCGGTCGGCCTCCGCCGCGGGCACGTGCGACTCCACGCGGCGGCGCATCGCCTGCGAGTCCTCGACGAAGTTCTCCCGCTGGACCGCGGCCCAGACGAACGGCTGGGTCATCGCGACGTACTCGGCGCCGAGCGCCCGGTCCCCCGCCAGCGGCCTGGCCTTGAGCAGCGCCTGGAACTCCCACGTCTTGGCCCAGCGCTCGTAGTAGGCGCGGTGGCTCGCGAGCGTGCGGACCAGCGGCCCGTCCTTGCCCTCGGGGCGCAGCGCCGCGTCCACGGGCCACAGCGCGGGCTCCCCCGACGTCGTCGAGCACGCCCGCGCCAGGCCCGCGGCCAGCTTCGCGCCCGCGGCCAGGGCGGCGGCCTCGTCGGCGCCGTCGACGGGCTCGGCGACGTAGATGACGTCGACGTCCGAGACGTAGTTGAGCTCCCGGCCGCCGCACTTGCCCATGCCGATGACGCTGAGGCGCACGTCCCGGCCGTGGTCGTCGAGCCCCGCCCGCGCGAGGGCGAGCGACGCCTCGAGCGCGGCGGCGGCGAGGTCGGCCAGCGCGGCCGCGACGCCCGGCAGGCGGCTGAGCGGGTCGCTGGCGGTGAGGTCGGCGGCCGCGATGCGCAGCAGCCGGGTGCGGTAGGCACGGCGCATCGCGTCGACGCCGGGATTCCCGACGAGGGTGGCCACCGGCACGTCCGCGTCGGCGTCGGCCCCCACAGCCGCGAGCAGCTCGGCCCGGACCTGCTCGACCGGGACGCCGACCCCCGGCTCGTCGTCGACGAGCACGCGCAGGTTGCTCGGGTGCGCGACGAGCGTGTCCCCGAGCGCCACGGACGCGCCGACGACAGCCAGCAGCCGGTGGCGCGCGTGCCCGTCCTCGCGCAGCACGTCGCGCAGCAGAGGGCCGAGCGCCGCGTCGTCGCGCACGACGCCCGCCAGCTTCGCGAGGGTCAGCAGGGCGGCGTCCGGGTCGCCGACGTCCGCGAGCGGCCCGACGAGCACGTCCGCGACCTCGGGCAGCACGGCCACCAGAGCGTCGTCGGCGATCAGCCGTTCGCCGCGCGGGACGTCCTCGACGCCGACGCGCGAGAGCCGCCCCGCCAGGGTCCCGCCGCGGGGCTCGCTCACTCCGCGTCCCTCGTCGGGCGCCGCCGCCGTGCCCGCATCACAGGACCGGCAGGAACCGCTTCAGCTCGAACGGCGTGACCTGCGAGCGGTACTCCTCCCACTCCCGGCGCTTGTTGCGCAGGAAGAAGTCGAAGACGTGCTCGCCGAGCGTCTCGGCGACCAGCTCGGAGCGCTCCATGACGGAGATCGCGGCGTCCAGCGACTGCGGCAGCGGCTCGATGCCGAGCGCGCGGCGCTCGGCATCCGTGAGTTCCCACACGTCGTCCTCGGCACCGTCGGGGAGCTCGTAGCCCTCCTCGATGCCCTTGAGGCCGGCCGCGAGCATCACCGCGAACGCGAGGTACGGGTTCGTCGCGGAGTCGACCGCGCGGTACTCGATCCGGCTCGAGTTGCCCTTGCCGGGCTTGTACATCGGCACGCGGACGAGCGCGGAGCGGTTGTTGTGGCCCCAGCAGATGTAGCTCGGCGCCTCGGCGCCGCCCCACAGCCGCTTGTAGGAGTTCACGAACTGGTTGGTGACGGCGGTGATCTCCGCGGCGTGCACGAGCAGGCCCGCGATGAACGAGCGCGCGACCTTCGACAGCTCCAGCGGCGCGCCGGGCTCGTGGAACGCGTTGCGGTCACCCTCGAACAGCGACAGGTGCGTGTGCATGCCGGAGCCGGGCTGGTCGGACAGCGGCTTCGGCATGAAGCTCGCGAAGACGCCCTGCTCGAGGGCGACCTCCTTGACCACGGTGCGGAAGGTCATGATGTTGTCGGCCGTGGTCAGCGCGTCTGCGTAGCGCAGGTCGATCTCGTTCTGGCCCGGACCGGCCTCGTGGTGGGAGAACTCCACCGAGATCCCCATCGACTCGAGCATGGTGATCGCGGCGCGCCGGAAGTCGTGCGCGGTGCCGCGCGGCACGTGGTCGAAGTAGCCGCCCTGGTCCACGGGGACCAGGGGCACGTTCGGGTCGGCCGGGGCGTCGAACAGGTAGAACTCGACCTCGGGGTGCGTGTAGAACGTGAACCCCTTGTCGCTCGCGCGGCTCAGCGCACGCTTGAGCACGTTGCGGGAGTCCGCCAGGCTCGGCTCGCCGTCGGGCGTGAGCAGGTCGCAGAACATGCGCGCCGTGCCGTGCCGCTCGCCGCGCCAGGGCAGCACCTGGAACGTGGTGGGGTCCGGCTTGGCGATCATGTCCGCCTCGTAGACCCGGGTCAGGCCCTCGATCGAGCTGCCGTCGAACCCGATCCCCTCGGCGAACGCGGCCTCGAGCTCGGCGGGCGCGACCGCCACCGACTTGAGGATCCCGAGCACGTCGGTGAACCAGAGACGGATGAAGCGGATGTCCCGCTCCTCGACCGTGCGGAGCACGAACTCCTGCTGCCTGTCCATGACGTACATCCTGCCTGACATCCGCCCTGTCCAGAGCAGTTGTCCGCCGCGCGTCCACCACGAACCTCCGAGCGCTCTCCGCACAACCGGCGCTCCGGCTCGGTGCACCCTCCTCTTCTCGCTGGCGCGGCCCTCGCTTGGTACCGCCACCGCCCTCCGCCGGTTGACGCCGCCCTCACGAAGCCCTGCACCCGTGGTTGCACGACACGCTGCGGAATGCCCGGCGTGTCGTGCAACCAGGCGTTCAGCCAGTGATGCAGCTGTCGGCCGGCAGCCGGCCGCGAGTCGTCGCGAGGCGTCCACAGGTCGTGCGGGCAGCCGGGTCGTCCACAACCGGCGGCGCTTCACTCCCACGAGGACGTCGGCGGGGACAGCCTCGTGCTATGACGCGACTTGAGCTTCCGGCGGACGTCCATGCCGCCGCGCAGCGGCAGCGCCAGCTCGTCACACGCACGCAGCTGGTCGACGCCGGGGTGTCCCCGGATGTCCTCCGCCGACGCCTGGCGACGTCGTGGCGCCTCGTCCTCCCGGGCGTCGTGCTGCTCGGCCGGGGCGCGCTCGACGCCGCCCAGAAGCTCGTCGCCGCGCAGCTCCACGTAGGCGATGACGCCGTGATCACCGGCGGCGCGGCGGCCCACTGGCACGGCCTTCGGTACGCGGAGCCCGACCAGTACGTCGACGTGCTGGTCGCCTGGAGCAGGGCACAGCGCGTGACTGGCTTCGTCCGCACCCGCCGAACGGATCGACCGGTGCGGCCGATCCACGGTGGCGGCATCGTGCTCGTGGCACCGGTCGTCAGAGCGGTGGCCGATGCGTGCCGTGCGCGAAGAGACGAGCGCTACGCGACCGCGCTGGTCGTCGAGGCGGTCCAGCGCCGGAAGGCGAAGCTGGACGCCTTCGTCGACGAGCTCAACGCCGGACCGACACGTGGCTCCGCCACGCTCCGCCGAGCAGTGGCGGCCGCCTCGACGGGAGCCTGGTCCGCACCTGAGCACGACCTGATCGAGCTGATCACGACTAGCTCGACGCTTCCTGAGCCATGGCCCAACCCGGTGCTCTGGACGACGGACGGAACGCTGCTGCCCTCCCCGGACCTGTGGCTCGACGATGTCGGCATAGCGATCCAGGTCCACTCGCACATGCACCATGCCGCCGGGGCCGACTGGGACAGGACCGTGCGCGCCGACAGCGCGCTCGCCGAGGCAGGTGTGCTCCGCATCTCGTTGACGCCGGCGGAGATCGCGCGGCAACCGCTGCGCACCCTGCGCCGCATCGAGGCCCTCCACGCCTCACGCTCGCCGGCAAACCGCCCGCCGATCCACATGGAGCCCCGCGTGCCGCACTTGCGCTGAGTCCGTGGTTGCACGACACGCCGGGTCTTCCGCGGCGTGTCGTGCAATCACGGACTCAACCGGTCGTGCGGAGCGGGGGGCGGGCGGGTCGGGCGCGCGGTGCAGCTGAGGCGCGGCGCGGTTGCGAGCGCGGGGCGGTGGGCGGCGGTGGGCGGGGTCACAGGGTGGGGGCGCGCTCGGGGGTGGGTGGGTGGATAGGGTCGGGGGATGGTTCGGCCGCGGATTGCGCTCGCTCAGATCGACACGTGCGTCGGGGACGTCGAGGCGAATGCCACCGCCGTGCGGGCGTGGGCACGCAAGGCCGCGGACGCCGGCGCCGACCTCGTGGTGTTCCCCGAGATGACGATCACCGGCTACCCCATCGAGGACCTCGCCCTGCGCGCGAGCTTCCGCCGCGGTGCCGAGGCGGCGCTGCAGGCCACGGCGAAGGCCCTGGCCGACGAGGGGCTCGGGGAGCTCGCGGTGCTCGTCGGGACGGTCGGCGAGCGCGAGACCGCCGCCGGGACCCGCCCGACGAACCAGGCCGTGCTGATCCGGCACGGGGTCGTCGAGGCCCGGTACAACAAGCACCACCTGCCCAACTACGGCGTGTTCGACGAGTTCCGCATCTTCGCCGCGGGCGAGGACCCGCTCGTCATCGACGTGGCCGGCGCGAGGTTCGGCGTCGTGATCTGCGAGGACATCTGGCAGGACGGCGGGCCGGTGACGCAGGTGCGTGACGTGGACGCGCTCGTCGTGCTCAACGGCTCCCCGTTCGAGGAGGGCAAGGGACACGTCCGGACCGACCTCGCCAAGCGTCGGGCCCAGCAGGTCGACGCGCCGGTCGTCTACGTCAACCTCGTCGGCGGCCAGGACGACCTGGTGTTCGACGGCGGCTCGTTCGTCGCGGGGACGGACGGCACGCTGCTCGCCACGGCACCGCAGTTCGTCGAGCACCTGCTCGTCTGGGAGCTGGGTGAGCAGGGACCGCAGGTCCCGCCGCTGGACCCTGACGAGGAGATCTACCGCGCGATCGTCACCGGCCTGGCCGGGTACGTGCGCAAGAACGGCTTCCGGTCGGTGACCCTGGGCCTCAGCGGTGGGATCGACTCCGCGCTGACCGCCGCGATCGCCGCGGACGCGATCGGCGGCGCGAACGTCGTCGGCGTCTCGATGCCCTCGCAGCACTCGTCGGGACACAGCAAGGACGACGCCGAGGACCTGGCCAAGCGGATCGGCGCCGACTACCGCGTGCAGGCGATCAAGCCGATGGTCGACGCGTTCGAGCAGCAGATGGAGATCCACGGCGTCACGGCCGAGAACCTGCAGGCGCGCGTCCGCGGCGTGATCCTCATGGCGATCTCGAACCGCGAGGGTCATCTCGTCATCGCGCCGGGCAACAAGTCGGAGCTCGCGACCGGGTACGCCACGATCTACGACGCCGGCAGCATCGGCGGCTTCGCGCCGCTCAAGGACGTCGACAAGTCCCGCGTGTGGGCGCTGGCCCGCTGGCGCAACAACCACGCGGTCGACCAGGGCGAGCTGCCGCCCATCCCCGAGTCGTCGATCACCAAGCCGCCGAGCGCCGAGCTGCGCCCCGGCCAGGTGGACCAGGACTCGCTGCCGCCCTACGACCTGCTCGACGAGGTCCTCGACGCCTACGTCGAGCACGCCGAGGGCCGCACCGAGCTGCTGGCCCGCGGGTTCGACCCGGCCGTCGTCGACCGCGTGCTCCAGCTCGTCGACCGCGCCGAGTGGAAGCGCCGCCAGTACCCGCTCGGACCCAAGGTGACGGCACTCGCCTTCGGCCGCGACCGCCGACTTCCCGTCACGAGCCGCTGGCGCGAGCCGTGACGGAACCGCACAACCGAGGAGCCACCCCATGACCCCCAAGCGCGTCCGCGTCCACCACCTGCGCGAGGCCAAGCAGCGCGGCGAGCGCCTGACGATGCTCACCGCGTACGACGCCGTCACGGCGAGCATCTTCGACGCCGCCGGGATCGACATGCTGCTCGTCGGCGACTCGATCGGGAACACGATGCACGGCTACCGGACCACCCTGCCGGTCACGGTCGACGAGATCGTCGTGGCCGCACGCGCCGTCGCCGGTGCCGCCCAGCGCGCGTTCGTCGTCGCCGACCTGCCGTTCGGCTCCTACGAGTCGGGCCCGGAGCAGGCTCTCGCCACGGCCGTGCGGATCATGAAGGAGACCGGCGTCTCGGCGGTGAAGTTCGAGGGCGGCCGGCGCGTCGCCGCGCAGGTCCGCGCGCTGACCGAGGCCGGGATCCCCGTCGTCGGGCACCTGGGCTACACACCGCAGTCGGAGAACCTCCTGGGCGGCCCGCGCGTGCAGGGCCGGGGCGACGAGGCCGCCGAGCAGCTCAGCGAGGACGCGATCGCGATCGCCGAGGCGGGCGCCGTGGCGGTCGTGCTCGAGATGGTCCCCGCCCCTGTGGCGGAGCGGGTGACCGAGATCCTGGCGATCCCGACGATCGGCATCGGCGCGGGCTCGGCCTGCGACGGGCAGGTGCTCGTCTGGGTCGACATGGCCGGCATGGGTGACTGGTCGCCGAAGTTCGCCAAGCGGTTCGGCGAGGTCGGCGAGGCCCTCAAGGCCGCCGCCACGGCGTACGCCGACGAGGTCAAGGGCGGAACCTTCCCCGACGCGGCGCACAGCTTCGACGCGTGAGACGAGCGGGCTGGGCGCTGGCCGGCCTCGCCGCGGTCGTCGCCGTCGTCCTGGCGGTGCCCCTGGGAGCCGGCATGCTCGGCATCGCCCAGCTCGTCGCGTTCCGGGCGGGCATCGCCGTCGCGAGCGGCGCCGCGGCGCTGGTTGTCGTCGCGCTGAGCCTGCTGCTCCCGCGGCCCGCACGGACGGCCGCGGTCCCGCTGCTCGTCGTGCTGGTGCTCAGCGGAGTCGCGCAGGTCGGCGTGCTCGTCGCCCGGTCGACCGCGGCCGAGCCCGAGGCGAGGGGCGAGGAGTCGGTCGTCGTCCTGTCGTTCAACACCCTCGGCCGTGCCCAGCCGCGGACGCTCGCCGCGCTCGTGCGACAGGAGGGTGCCGACGTCGTGGTGCTGCCCGAGACCTCCGCGGCGACCGCGACCGCGACCGCCGCGCTCCTCGCCGACGAGGGGATCGCCATGCAGGTCCGCACCGCGCCCAGCGTCGACCCCTTCGTGGACGGCGTCGCGCTCCTGGTCTCCCCCGCGGTCGGCCGGTACAGCGACGCCGAGATCCTGCCCATGCGGCACGGCGCGCTGTCGGTGACGGGTGACGGCCCGACGCTCGTCGCCGTCCACCCGGTCTCGCCGAGCTCGGTCGGCTCCATGCCCACCTGGCGGACCGAGACGCGCGCGGCGGCCGACGCGTGCGCGTCACGACCCGGCGCCATCGTCGCCGGCGACTTCAACGCGACCCTCGACCACCCGGCGATGCAGCACCTCGGACCGTGCGTCGACGCGGCGGACGCCGTGGGCCGGTCGACGAGCGGCACGTGGCCGGCGTCAGCCCCGACCTGGCTCGCGACACCGATCGACCACGTGCTCGTCGACGGCCGCACGTGGCGGGTCCTGGACTTCGACGTCCTGCCGGCCACGGGTGGGAGCGACCACCGCCCGGTCGTCGCGACGCTCGAGCGCCGCTAGTACCCGAGGTACCGGCCGGGCCGGTGGTTGAGCGCGAGGATGAGATTGAGCAGGAACGCCCCCGCCGCGGAGAGCAGCACGGTGCCGGGGTCGACGACCGTGAAGGCCGCGAGCACGACGACGGTGTCGAGCACCATCTGCACGTAGCCAGCCCGCCACCCGGCCCGGTCCTGCAGGATCAGCGCGACGATGTTGAACCCGCCGACGCTGGACCGGTGCCGGAACAGGATGAGCAGGCCGACGCCGGCCAGCACGTTGCCCGCGAGCACGCCGTACGCGGTCGGGATGTCGATGACGCCGAACAACGCCGAGTGCATCCCGCTCATCGCCGAGACCAGGCCGATGCACAGCGCGGTGCGCAGCGTGAAGTCCCAGCCTCGCTGGTGGATCGCCAGCAGCAGGAACGGCAGGTTGACCAGCGCGAACAGCACCCCGAAGGGCACGTCGACCACGTGCACGAGCAGCAGCGACAGGCCCGCCGTGCCGCCGGTCACGGCGTCGACCGACCGCAGCAGGAACAGGCCGAGCGAGAGCACGAACGTGCCGGTGAGGATGCCGAGGGCGTCCTCGAGGATCGAGTGCTTGGCGGCGTCGACCGTCGGTGCTGAGGTCATGGGTGGTCCTCCGGGGCGTCTCGCGCCGGGCGGGGGTGGTGCCCAGCGGCGGACCATCCTCACATGACGTCAGTCCTCCTCGGCCTCCCACGCCTTCGCGCGCGCCTTGGCCTTGTCGAGCGCGTGCGTCGCCTCGTCGCGGCTCGCGTACGGACCCATGAGCTTGCTCCAGTCGCTGCTGCGACCCTCCTCGACCTCGTGGGTCTCGGTGTTGAACCAGAAATCGCCGGCCATCGTCGTGCTCCTCTCACATCCCGGGTCGAGCCCCGGACCTGCTCGTAGACTGCCAGGCATGTCGCCCGTGCACAGCCGCAACGCCCTCGTCCCGGGCACGCTCAGCCCTCGTCGTGCCGTCCCGTCCAACATCGCGCGGCCGGAGTACGTCGGCAAGCCGGGACCGGCGCCGTGGCGCGGACCGGACGTGTTCGACGACGAGTCGGTCGCCGCGATCCGCGTCGCGGCACGCATCGCCGCGCAGGCGCTCGAGGAGGTCGGCAGGCACGTCGCCCCGGGGATCACGACCGACGAGCTCGACGCGATCGGCCACGACTTCCTCGTCGACCACGGCGCCTACCCCTCCACGCTCGGCTACCGCGGGTTCGCGAAGTCGCTGTGCACGTCGGTCAACGAGGTCATCTGCCACGGCATCCCGGACTCGACCGTCGTCGAGGACGGCGACATCGTCAACATCGACATCACCGCGTTCATCGGCGGCGTGCACGGAGACAACAACGCCACGTTCCTGGCCGGGGACGTCGACGAGGAGTCGCGCCTGCTCGTGGAGCGCACCCGCGAGTCGCTGGACCGTGCCATCAAGGCGGTCAAGCCGGGGCGCGAGATCAACGTCATCGGCCGGGTCATCGAGAAGTACGCGACCCGGTTCGGGTACGGCGTGGTCCGCGACTACACCGGCCACGGCGTCGGCCCGGCGTTCCACACGGGTCTCGTCGTCCCGCACTACGACGCCGCTCCGCTCTACGAGACGGTCATCGAGCCCGGCATGGTCTTCACCATCGAACCCATGCTCAACCTGGGAACACCTGATTGGATCATGTGGGACGACGACTGGACGGTCCTGACGGCCGACGGTCGTCGCAGTGCGCAGTTCGAGCACACCCTGCTGGTCACCGATGACGGAGCGGAGATCCTGACACTGCCATGAGCCACCACAAGCACTCCACCAAGCACGACATCGCCTTCGGGATCGACATCGGGGGCAGCGGCATCAAGGGCGCCCCCGTCGACCTCGACAAGGGGGAGTTCGCGAAGGACCGCCTGCGGATCCCGACCCCCCAGCCCGCCACGCCCGACGCCGTGGCGAAGACGGTCGCGGAGATCGTCGACTCGTTCGACCTCGACAAGCACGTGCCGATCGGCGTGACGTTCCCGGCCGTGATGCTGCACGGCGTCGCGCAGTCCGCGGCGAACGTCGACTCCTCGTGGATCGGGACCGACGCGCAGAAGCTGTTCAGCGACGCGACCGGCCGCCGCGTCGTGGCCGTGAACGACGCCGACGCCGCCGGGTTCGCCGAGGTCGCCTACGGTGCCGCGGCCGACGTCAAGGGCGTCGTGCTCATCGTGACCCTCGGCACCGGCATCGGCTCGGCGCTCGTCGTCGACGGGCACCTGGTCCCCAACACCGAGCTCGGGCACCTCGAGATCGACGGGCACGACGCCGAGTCGCGCGCTGCCGAGTCGGTGCGCGACCGCGAGGGCCTCGACTGGGAGCAGTGGGCGCAGCGTCTGCAGCGCTACTTCACGGTCGTCGAGAACCTGTTCTGGCCCGATCTCATCGTGGTCGGCGGCGGCGTGAGCAAGCACCACAAGAACTTCCTGCCGCTGCTCGACCTGCGCACCAAGATCGTGCCGGCCAAGCTTTTCAACGCGGCGGGCATCGTCGGCGCGGCAGCCCTCGCAGCCGAGGACGACTGAGGGCCGAGGGGGCGCCGCGGCGCCCCCTCACTCCCCCAGCACCGGCTTGAGCTCCCCGACGTGCCACCGCCGGCGCCACCGCACGACGAGCACGCCCAGCACGACGGCCAGCGCGAGGAACCCGGCCACGACGAGCAGGTCGAGGCCGAGCCGGTCTGACGGGCCGCCGGTCATGGCGATGCGGAGCCCGTCGACCACGTACGTCATGGGCAGCACCGGGTGCAGCGCCTGGAAGAACCCGGGCAGGGTCTGCACCGGGTAGATCCCCGCACAGCTGGTCAGCTGCAGCATGAGCAGGACGAGGGCGATCGACGAGCCCACGACGCCCCACGCCGTGCGCAGCGCGTGCGCGATCGCGGTGAACGCCAGCGACCCGAGCGTCACCAGCCCGAGCAGGCCGGGCCACGAGACCGGGTCGAGCCCGAGCGTCAGCACGATGACCCCCGTGAGCACCCAACCGCCGACGATCCCGACGACGGCCACCGGGAGGAAGCCCGCCAGCGCGACCGTCACCGACGACGCCCGGGACGTCAGCCCACGCGGGTTGATCGGCCGCAGCACCGTGAACGCGACGACGCCGAACACGCACAGCGCGATGCCGAAGAAGAACGGCGCGAGCCCGGCGCCGTAGGTGGGAGCCAGGTTCACGCCCTTCTCCTCGACGAGCGACGGCGACGAGATCGCGTCCGCCGTGGCGTCGGGGTCGTCGATGTGCGGGACCTTGCCCGCGGCGCTGGCCAGCGCGTCCGCGAGCTTGGTCGCGCCGTCGTCGAGCTTCTGCGTGCCGTCCGCGAGCTGGGCGGCGCCGTCCTGGGCGTCGCCGAGGGCGGGCACCAGGTCGGTCAGGCCGTCGGCGACCTGGCGCGAGCCCGTGGCCAGCGCGTCGATGTCGTCACGCGCTCCGGTGATCTTCTTCTCGATCGCCGGCGCCTTCGCGCCGATCGCGTCGGCGGTGCTCTGGGCGTCCTTCGCTGCCGCGGCCACGTCCTTGGTCGCGGCGGTGACGTCGTCGGCGCGCGCCTCCGCGGCCTCGGCGGCATCGTGGGCGGTCGTGAACGTGGGGTCGTCCGCCAGGTCCGGATGGGCGGCCGCCAGGGCGTCCAGCGCCGCCACGGTGGCCTTCGTCTGGGCGCTGATGCTGCTTGCGCCCGTCGCGACGGCGTCCGTGAGGTCGCTGACCGCGGCGGACACGTCACCCGCCGCGTCGACGGCGTCCGGCAGCAAGGGCAGCAGGTCGTCGGTCACGGGGTCGACGACAGCCGCGATCTGCTCGTTGCCGTCCGCGACCTTCTCCGCCCCGTCGCGGAGCTTCGTCGTGCCCGTGACCGCCGTCGCGAGCCCGGACTCGAGCTTCGTCGCGCCGTCGTGCGCGTCGGCCGCGCCGTCCGCGAGGTCCTTCGCACCGCTCGCGGCATCCTTGATCCCGCTCTTCAGCTCGTCCAGGTCCCCGAACGCGACCCGCAGGTAGGCCGCGAGCGCGGCCTGGTTGATCCGCTCCTGGAGCTCGAGCGCCGCTCCGCGCGACGCTACCGACACGATGAACCCGTTCGCTCCGTCGCGGGCCAGCACCACGCGCGCGGCCTGCGGCGACCCACCCTCGACCGAGGCGAGGTTGGCCGAGAAGTCGGACGGGATGGTGATGACCATGAGGTACCGACCGGCCGCGAGCCCGTCGGCTGCTTCCGCCGCGTCGGTCGGGGTCCAGTCGACGACCGGTTCCTTCTCGAGCTCGTCGACCATCTGGTCGCCGGCCGTCACCTTCTCGCCGTCGTCGGTCGTCACCGGCACGTCGTCGTTGACGACCGCGACCTTGATCGTGTCGACCTTGCCGTAGGGGTCCCAGTTGGACCACAGGTACAGGCCGCCGTACAACGTCGGGACCAGGACGAGGAAGCCGATCGCCAGCCGCTCGAGCGGGCGGCGGTAGCGGCGCAGCTCGGCCACCGTCAGGGCGAGGACGTTCATCGGGCCTCCCGGGCCTCGGCGGCCGCATGGACCGCTTCGTGGATCGGCATCTCGAGCACGCGCGCCCGCTCCGCACCGCTGGGGCGGCTCGCGGCCGACACCACGACGACGCCCGTCGCGGCGACCTCGGTCAGCGCGTCGGCGACGCGGCGGTGCTCGTCCTGGCTCAGGCCGAGGTCGACGTCGTCGACGACGAGCACCTCGTGCGGGGCGGTCAGCGCCAGTGCGACGGCCAGCAGGGTGCGGTCGACGGTCGCGAGCTCCTCGATCCTCTCGTCCGGTCCCACGGTGAGCCCGACGAGGTCCGCGGCCTCGTCGTACGTGAGGGTGCGGACCTCCTCGCGGCGGTGCACGTGGTCCCACCGGCGACGCTCGGCGTTCGCCTCGCGCACGCGCTGCTGACCCTCGAGCTCGATCGGCGGACCGACCTGCGCGACGGCGGTCCGGCGTCGGACCGCGCGGGCGGCCCGGGATCCGGTCCGGCCCGTCGGGACCGGGTGGCCCAGGACGGCCAGCTCGCCCACGGTGTGCCGGGCGCGACCGACGAGCGCGAGGAGGAGCATCGACCGGCCGGTGCCCCCGCTGCCGACGATCTCGATCGCCTCGGCCGGGTACGCCGTTACGGTGACGTGGCGGAAGACCCAGCCGGTCCGCAGGTGCAGGCCGAGGGCGTGGGCCTCGAGGACGGGCGCCGGTTCGGGTGCCTCGACGTCCGGCTCGGGCAGCCCTGCCTCCGGCTCGTCAGCGACCTCCGGCTCCGGCGCGTGCTGCTCGTCGGTGCGGGTGTCGTCGGCGTCGGGCATGGGGGCCTCCTGCGCTTTCGTGGCCTGGACCTGCGCGGTCGCTCCTAGCATGTCGGCTTCCGACGACCGGCGCCCACTCCTGCGCCGGAGCGCCGGGCGAGCACGAGGGTCCGGTGCCACCATGGCGTGACCTGCTCCGCCGCCGTCCCCCGAAGGAGACCCGATGGGCCTCGTCGTCTCGCACCTGTCGATCGACTGCACGGACCCCAACGCCCTGGCCGGCTGGTGGGCGGAGGTGCTCGGCTGGGAGCGCGCCTGGGAGGAGGACCCGGACGACGACGAGGTGGGCATCCGCGCGGCCGACCGGTCCGCGGAGTGGCTGTTCCTCAAGGTGCCGGACGCGAAGTCGGTGAAGAACCGCCTGCACCCGGACCTGCGTCCGCCCGACGGCTCCGACCAGGCCACGGAGCTCGCCCGCCTGCTCGCGCTCGGCGCGACGCCCATCGACGTCGGGCAGGGGCCCGAGGTGCTGTGGCACGTGCTCGCCGACCCGGAGGGCAACGAGTTCTGCCTTCTGCTGCGCACCCCCGCCCAGGTGAAGGCCGACGGAGACTAGCGAGCGGGCCGCCACATCGCTGCGGGCCTAGCGCCCTCGACCGAGGTGATGATCGACGTCGTCGCGAAGCCGTGCCGCACGTACAGCCGCCGGTTCTGCTCGCTCGACGACTCCAGGTACGCGGGCATCTGCTCGCGGTCGACGACGGCTAGGCGCGAGGCGAGCAGCGCGGAGCCGACGCCGGCCCCGCGGGCCTCGTCGGCCGCACCGATCATCGCCAGGTACCAGTGCCGCTCGGTCGGCCGGTGTGCCGCCAGGCGCGCCTGGTTGCGGGCGGCGCGGACCATCCCCCGCACGCCGAGCGCACGGAGGAACGCGGGAAGCTCCGTGGCCTCGTGCGCGAGGTGAGCCAGCGGCGAGGCGCGGCCGGGCGGCTCCCAGAGGGCGACGCCGACGAGCAGCCCGTCGCTCGCTCGTCGGGCGAGATCGACGTGGCCGTGCCGGAGCGGTCCGCTGCGGATCAGCGGCCGGAACAGTGCTGCCAGCTGCGTGACGGTCGGACGGCCGAGGCCCGTGATCGCCAGGGTCGCGGCATCGTCCTTGAACGCCTCGGCGAGGACGGCGGCGGCCGCGGAGACGTCGGCGCGGGTCGCGGGCGTGACGACGAGCTCCATCAGCGGGGCACGGAGTGCGTCCAGCCGGCGTACGGCGTGCACCGCTGCTCGTCGCCCGACCACTCGCTCTCCACCGCCGCGTACACGTAGGCATCGTGCCAGCAGTGCTGCCCGTCCGCGTCCGTGGAGAACGCGGCGACCTGGCGCAGGTGGCCCTCGCGCCGCATCCCGAGCCGCTCGAGCAGCGCCCACGACCGGGTGTTGCGGGGGTCGCACCGCGCGCTGACGCGGTGGGCACCCCAGGCGCGGAAGCAGACGTCGAGCAGTGCCGCCGCGGCCTCCGTGGCATAACCCGAGCCCCAGTGGGCAGGGTCGAAGACGTACCCCAACGTGTACGAGCGCCACGCCTGCGGGTCGTCGTGCCGCAGGTACAGGTTCCCGACGAGGCGCTCGTCGGACCGCAGGCACACGGCCCAGAACGACGCGTCTCCCGCCCGCTCGAGGGCGAGCTCGTGGCACTGCGCGCGCGTCTGCGTCCCGTACGGCTCGAACCGCACCGCCTCGGGCCGGGACAGGTACGCGTGCAGGGCGTCCCCGTCCGCGGCGGTGAACCGGCGCAGGAGCAGCCGGTCCGTGCGGATCGTCCCGCGCGCGCCGACTCCCTGGACCATGATCACGGTCCCCACCCTGGCCCTCCGGTGCGGTTGCTCACCTGGACCTTCGTCCCGCCGGCCATCCGGAGGCGTCAAGCGAGGCGCGTCCAGGCGCGGAGGCGCGCGCCGTCGAACTCGTCCACCAGCTCCTCGGTGAACGTGAAGCCGGCGCGGCGGGCGACGGCCTCGCTCGCCCCGTTGCCGACCATCGTCCGCACCCGGACCGACTCGGCACCGTGGCTCAGCGCCCAGTCCGCGAGCGCGACGACGGACCGTGTCGCGATGCCGGCGCCCCGGCCGGCGGGCAGCAGCGCGTAGAACACGTCGGGCGAGGTGCCGTCCAGGTGGGCCAGCCCGATCGTCCCGACGGGCGCTCCCCCGGTCCGGATGACGTAGCGCGTCGACAGTCCGTCGCGGGCTCGGTCGATGCTGCGGGCGACCCGGTGGCGCGCGTCGGCCTGCTGAGGTCCGCGGGATGGAAGGTCCAGCGCGGCACGTCCTCGACGAGTGACAGCGCCTGCTCGAGGGTCCAGTCGTCGGGGGCGAACGCGTTCAGCGCCACCGCCGGGTCACCGGCCACGAGCAGCTCGTCGGGGGGCGTCATCATGCTTGCAACGCTAGCGAGGGCGGGCCGGACGGCGCGACGGCTTACCGCGTGCGACCCGCCGTCGGCGGGCGGACGGGTGAGTGAGGCGGATGAGTCAGTCGATACGCCGGGTTCTGTCCCCGCGCGAGGTTGCCCCCGCGCGGGTGACGGCCATCCATCTACGACGTACGTTGCCGCACGCCTCCAGCGGCCTACCCGGGAGCTCGGGCGGGCAGCCCTCGAACGCTCCCTGTCTGGCCTTGCTCCGGGTGGGGTTTACCTAGCCGCACCGGTCGCCCGGCACGCTGGTGGTCTCTTACACCACCGTTTCACCCTTACCCCTCCAGCGAGCCGGAGGGGCGGTCTGTTCTCTGTGGCACTGTCCCGCGGGTCACCCCGGGTGGGTGTTACCCACCACCCTGCCCTACGGAGCCCGGACGTTCCTCGGCGAGCCCGAGGGCTCGACGCGGCCGCCTGACTGACTCATCCGCGTGAACGAGCCTATCTGCTCCCATCCGGTGGGGTGACCGCTCCGAACGACGGTCATGGACACTTCGAGCTACCTCTCGCGGCGAGAGCGTGTGATCCTCGCCCACCTCGCCCTGCCCGTCACCCTCAACCAGATCGCGATGTCGCTGTTCGTCAGCCGCAACACGGTCAAGACGCAGTGCCGGTCGATCTACCGCAAGCTCGAGGTGAACGACCGCGACTCCGCGGTGCGCGTCGGTCGGGAGCGCGGCCTGCTGGCCGACGACCCGATCGAGGACGACGAGGACGTCGAGGTGGTCCAGCAGCGCGATCACACGTCGACGCGGTAGCCCAGCGTCAGCTCGTCGCCGGCCATGCCGCGGATCCCCCAGTTCTGCGGCGGGCTCTCGAGGATGACGACCTCCAGGTCGTCCGCGTCGAGCCCCAGGGCCGCCGTGTTGGCGTACAGGGCGGCCAGGAGCGCCCGACGAGCCTGGGGCGACCTCCCGGTGAAGCAGACGATCTCGACCACGAGGTACTGCTCCGAGCGCGGCGCGACGAGGTCCTCCGCGTCGAGCAGCAGGAACCGCTGGAACCGCTTCTCCTCGGGCAGCCCCCACGCCCCGACCAGCGCGGCGTGGATGGCGTCCGACAGCGCGGGACGCCGGGGCGCCCAGACGTCGCGACGGCCGTAGATCTTCACCTGCGCCATGAGCACTCCCCCGGGTCGAGCGGCGACGCGCGGCAGCCTACAGTCGGGGCGTGCTCGTCATGCTGCCCCCGTCGGAGGCCAAGACCTCCCCCCGCCGCGGCCGTCCGGTCGACGTCGACGCCCTGTCCTTCCCGGCCCTCGCGCCCGTGCGCCGCAAGGTGGTCGACGCCCTCGCGGAGGTCAGCGGGCGGCCCGACGCACTGGAGCTGCTCGGGGTGGGTGCGTCGCTGGCCGACGAGGTGGCGCGCAACACCGTCCTGCACCAGGGCACGGCAGGCCCGGCGCGGCACGTCTACACCGGTGTCCTGTACGGCGCGGCCGGCCTGGACCGCCTGACGCCGACGGGCCGCGCGCGCGCGGCCGAGCACGTGCGGATCATCTCCGGGCTGTGGGGGGTCGTGACGCCCGAGGACGTCGTGCCCGCCTACCGACTGTCGATGGGCACGGACCTGCCGGGCATCGGCCCGTTGGCGGCCGCGTGGCGCGGGCCGCTGGCAGAGGTGCTCGACCCGCAGGCCGACGGGCAGCTCGTCGTCGACTGCCGCTCGGCCGCCTACCTCGCCGCGTGGACGCCACCGCGCAGCGCGGACTGGGTCACGGTCCGGGTCGAGCGCGAGCTGGACGGCGTGCGCTCGGTCGTCTCCCACCACGCCAAGCACACGCGCGGCGTCCTGACCCGGCACCTCCTGACCCGCCGCGGCCGCGTGCCGGCCGACGCCGAGCACCTCGCGCGCGTGGCAGCCGAGCTCGTGGGCGACGAGCTGCTCGCGGTCGAGCTCGCACCCCGCAAGGGCCGCGGCGCGCGGGTCCTGTCCCTCGTCGTGGCATGAGCCCGCCGCGCCGGAAGGTGCCCTGGTGGGCCGTCGGCGTCGTCGTGACCCTCGTCGTCGTCCTCACGGGCTGGCTCCCGGCCGACGACGCGCGCGAGCTGGCCTCGCGCACCGTGCCGATCCTGCTGTTCGTGGCGGCCCTGACCATCACCGCGGAGATGTGCGCGGGCGCCGGGCTCTTCGACGCGGCGGCGCGCCTGGCAGCGCGCGTGGGTGGCGGCCGACGCGCGGTGCTGTGGCTGCTCGTCGTCGTGCTCGCGACGCTGAGCACCGCGGTGCTCTCGCTCGACACCACGGCGGTGCTGCTCACGCCCGTCGTGATCGCCCTGGCCCGGCAGACCCGCAGCAACCCGCTGCCGTGGGCGCTGGCCGTGCTGGCGCTGGCGAACACAGCCTCGCTGCTGCTGCCGGTGTCCAACCTGACGAACCTGCTCGCCGACCACACGCTGCGCGCGCAGCATGTGAGCTACCTGGGGCTGATGTGGGCACCGGCGCTGGCCGCCATCGTCGTCACGGTCGGGGTGCTGGCGCTGCGGGACCGGTCGGCGCTCGCCGGGACGTACGACCAGCCGCCGCCGCGCACCGTGCGGGACCAGCGGCTGCTCGTCGTGACGGCGGTCGTCGTCGGCGCCATGGCCGTGGCCTTCGTCGTCGGCGCACCGCCCGCGCCGACCGCGATCGTGGCGGCGGCCGCCCTGACCGCCCTCACCGTGCTGCGCACCCGCGCGCTGCCCGTTCCCGCGAAGGACCTGGTCCCGTGGCGCACGCTGCTGGTCGTCGCCGCCCTGTTCGCGGTCGTGGCGACCGCGCACGCGCACGGGCTCGGCGAGTGGCTGTCGCGTGCGGCGGGCAGCGGGGACGGGTTCGGCGACCTGCTGCGCCTGGCCGGCGTGGGCGCGCTCGCGTCGAACGCGGTCAACAACCTGCCGGCCTACCTCGCGCTCGAGCCGACCGCCGGGACCGAGCCCCTCCGCGTGGCGGCGCTGCTCATCGGCACGGGCGCGGGCCCGCTCATCACGCCCTGGGGCTCGCTCGCCACCGTGCTGTGGTGGCACCGCTGCCGTCAGGTGATGCTGCCGGTCCCCGCGCGGACGATCGTCGTGCAGGGCCTGCTGCTCGCGCCGCTCGTGGTCGTCGCGGCCGTCGCCGCGCTCGTGCTGGTCTAGCTGCCCCAGCCCTCGCTGGGGACGCCGACGACGGCGATCTCGTGCCGCTTGTCCGCGAAGAGCCGGATGATGCTGACCGAGGCGGGCGCGACGCGGAGCTGGCTCCACGAGGAGGGCTGCGCGCCCATCGCGACGCCGAGCGCCGCTCGGATCGCCACGGCGTGGCTCACGACGACCACGGTCCGGTCGGTGCCGCCCTCGATCAGCTCGTCGAGCCCGCGCCGCAGCCGGTCCCCCACCTGGGCGATCGACTCGCCGCCCGGCGGCTCGACGTCACCGTGCGTGTGCCACGGCTCCAGCCGGCCGGGCCAGCGCTCCTCGATCTGCCCGGCGGTCAGCCCCTGCCACTCGCCGAAGTCGGCCTCCTGGAAGGTCGCATCCGTGCGCACCTCGAGGCCCAGGCGCTCGGCGATGATCGCGCCCGTCATCTGGGTGCGGACCATCGGCGAGGCGATGACCTCGCTCGGGTAGGCGATGTCGCCCCACAGGTCGCGGCCGACGCGGTCGACGAGCGCCGCCGCGGCGCGGGCCTGGGCGAGGCCGTGCTCGTCGAGCGGCGGGCCGGGCTCGCCGGAGCCGGAGTAGCCGCCCGCGACGGTCATCGTGGTCTGCCCGTGGCGGACCAGGACGACCGTGACGGGCAGCTCGGAGTCGAACCGCACGCCCGCGCCCGAGGGCTTCGGGGCGCGGCCGGTGCCGGGATCGCTCATGGGTCCACCCTGGCCGCCCGCGGGCGACCGCGCTAGCGGAGCGGCGTCAGGCGCCCTCGGGAAGGCGGACCAGGATCCGCCCGCACTCCTCGCAGCGCACGACGGTGTCATCGGACTTCTTCTTGATGACGTCCAGGTCCAGCGGGTTCAGCTCGAGGCGGCAGCCCTCGCAGCGCCGTCCGCGCAGCGCCGCGGCGCCCGATCCGCCGAGCTGGCCGCGCAGCCGCTCGTACAGGGTGACCAGTGCCGCGTCGAGCCCGTCCGCCTGGCCGGCGCGCTCGCCGCCGACGGTCGCGATCTCCGCGTCGATCTCGGCGAACGCGGCGTCACGCTCGGCGACGACCTCGGCCTTGCGGGCGACGAGCGCGTCGTGCGCGACCGTGACCTCGGCGAGCGCCGTCTCGTGCGCCTCGAGGCGCTCCATGACCTCGAGCTCGACCTCCTCGAGGTCGCCCTGCCGGCGGGCGAGGGTCTCGAGCTCGTGCTGGATGGCCTGCAGGTCCTTGGGGCTGCCCTGGCCGGAGTCGAGGCGCGCCTGGTCCCGTGCGGCGCGCGACCGCACCTGCTCGACGTCGGCCTCCGCCTTGGTCACCTCGCGCCGCAGGTCGCTGACCGCGGTCTGGGAGGTGACGAGCGCCGTGTGCAGGTCGTCCAGCTGCGAGTCCAGCTCCGCGAGGCGCGCGAGCTCGGGCAGCGTGCGGCGCTTGTGCGCGAGCTGGTCGAGGCGCGTGTCGAGGGCCTGGACGTCGAGCAGACGTCGCTGGTCGGCAGCGGGGGCAGTGGTCACGAGGATCCTTCCGGCGGGGTGGCTCGCCCCGTCCAGGGGTCGGTGCGCAAGGTGCTGACGCGGGTCTCTACCGTAGTGCCCAGCGCCGCCAGGTCTGCCTCGAGGTCCCGGGCAGCGTGCTCCAGCCACGGCCACTCCGAGGCGAAGTGGGCCAGGTCGACGAGGTATGGGGTGCTCGGCCCGGCGCCGGCCTCGAACTCGGCGCGCTCGCGCAGCTCGGAGGCGGGGTGGTGGCGCAGGTCCGCCGTGACGTAGGCGTCCACCCCGGCGGCCCGCACGGCGTCGAACAGCGAGTCGCCCGAGCCGCCGACGACCGCGACGCGCCCGACGATCCCGTCCGGGTCACCCGCGAAGCGCACGCCCTGGGCGGTCGCGGGGACCGCCGCTGCGACCCGGGCGGCGAAGTCACGCAGCGACACCGGCTCGCGCAGGACCCCGACGCGCCCGATCCCGGTCTCGCCGCCCTCGTCGGCCGCGACCAGCGGAGTCGTGTCGACGAGCCCGATGGCCAGGGCCAACGCGTCAGCCACGCCGCCGACGGCTGCGTCCGCGTTGGTGTGCGCCGCGTACAGCCCGACCCCGCCCCGGATCAGCCGGTGGACGAGCGCGCCCTTGAACGTGTCCGCCCCCACCGAGGTCACCCCGCGCAGCAGCAGGGGGTGGTGCGTCACGACGAGGTCCGCGCCCCACGCGAGCGCCTCGTCGACCACCGCCGCGACGGGATCCACCGCGAACAGCACCTTGCGGACCTCGTCGGCCGGGTCACCCACCACCAGCCCCACGGCGTCCCACGACTCCGCGGTGGCGGGCGGGTACCGCCGCTCGAGCACGTGCACGACGTCGGCCAGGCGCGGAGTACTCACGCTCCGCACGCTACCGGCCGCGGGCGCCCGATCGCCGGTGTGAACCCGTGGGTGTGCGGATGGGTGTGCGACACGCCGCGCACGGTGCTGCGTGTCGCACACCCATCCGCACACCGACAGGGAACCCTCGGGCGGACCCGGCCGGACCGGGCCGGGACCAGGACAGGCTGCGGTGGCCCGGCGCTACTCAGCGCGGGTGGTGGCGGCGACCGGGTCGCCGACCGCGAGGCGGCCCGGGCGGACCGGGACGGCCTGGATGCCGAACCAGACCTCGCCGTCCCAGCGGCGGTGCCGGGCCAGGGAGCGCAGCGGCTCGCGGCCCTTCGCGTACGTGTCCGGGTCGACCGTCGTCATGACGCAGCGCCCGCAGTGGTCCGCGAACCGCAGCTCGACGTCGCCGAGCGTGATCCGGTGCCAGCCGTCCTCGACGAACGGCTCGAGGTCGCCCTCGACGACGACGTTCGGTCGGAACCGCCGGACGTCCAGGGGCTGGAACGCCGCGGGCGCCGGGTTGCCCTGCGCCAGGGCGGTCGCGACGGCCTCGTCGTGCGCCTGCGCCGCCCACGCGTCCATCTGCCGCAGCGACCCCGCCGTGAACAGGTGGATCGGGCCGGTGTCGGTCAGCGCGAGCGGGTCGGCGAGCGTGCCGCCGTGCTTGTCGGACATCCCGCGGCGCGCGGGTTCGTCGAGCCACGCCAGCCGCGCCGTGCGCCCGACGAGCTCCGACACCCAGCCGGCCGCGTCGTCGCCCGCGTCCGTGACCGTGGGGATCCGCGACATCGTGACCTCGAGCGTGCGGCCGCCGACCGGCGTGGCCACGTCGAGCGGCCCCAGGTCGGTGGACCCGAGCCGCACGCCGTCGGGCAGCGGCTCGGCAGTGGCCGAGAGCATGCGCGGGAACTTGCGCGCCGTCAGCGTCGTGCCGGCCTCGTCGACCACCATCCAGCGACGGTCGCCCGCGGGGCCGGCGATGCCGACGTCGACCGCGTCGACGACGTGGCCGGCGAACGACTTGACGGGGTAGACCGTCAGGCGGCTGACGTGGGCGTTCACGGCGACTCCGGATCGGCAGGGGCTCGCGTCGTCGCGTGCTCAGGGTGGGCCCGGCCGGTTTCGAACCGGCGACCTCCGCGGTGTAAGCGCGGCGCTCTGACCAGCTGAGCTACAGGCCCCTCGTCGGCCAGGAAAGCGGGCCGACGACGGGCGCACAGCCTACCGGCGGCGTCAGGCGACGAGCGTCGCCAACGCCTCCTTGTAGGCGGACAGCGGTCGGGCCGCGCCCGACTCGCTCACCACGGACCACACCACGACGCCCTCGGCATCGATCAGGAACGAGCCGCGCCGGGCGTAGCCGCGGTCCTCGTCGAAGACCCCGTAGGCCTTCGACGTCTCACCGTGCGGCCAGAAGTCGGAGAGGAGGTCGAACGCGTAGTTCTCGTGCTCGGCCCACGCGCGCAGCGCGTGCGAGGGGTCGCAGGAGATGACCAGCAGGTGCACGCCGGCGTCCTCGAACGCGGCGATGTTGTCGCGCAGCTCGCACAGCTCGCCCGTGCAGGTGCCCGAGAACGCGAACGGCACGAACACGATCGCGACCGGACCGCCGCGCAGACCAGCCAGCGTGACGGGCGTGCCGTGCGTGTCGGTCAGGGAGAAGTCGGGGGCGACGTCGCCGACCTCGGGACTCACAGGACGCTCACTTGCCGCGCCCGCGGGTCGCCAGGCGCGTCGCGGACCAGTCGGCGGCGATCGAGAACGTCGTCATCGCGTGCAGGCCCGACGTGGTCGCGGCCTCCTCGATGTCGCTGTGCGAGACGTGCCCGCCGCGCCCGGACTTCGGCGTGAAGACCCAGATCGGCCCGTTGTCGTCGAGCACCGTGAGCGCGTCGACGAGGTAGTCGGTCAGGTCGCCGTCGTCCTCGCGGAACCAGATGATCGCGCCGTCGGTGACGTCGTCGTAGTCCTCGTCGACCAGCTCGGTGGTGGTGATGGCCTCGACCGCCGCGCGCAGGTCGTCGTCGACGTCGTCGTCGTACCCGAACTCCTGGATCACCTGTCCAGCGGTGAGCTCCAGACGGCCTGCCGCCTGCGAGGCGACGCCGTCCGCACTGTCTGCCACGTCCCGACCGATCCCTTCGTCACGACGACCGGTATGTAGTGGACGGCCGCCTCCTGATGTCCGCACACCGTAGCCCACCGCATCCCGCGGGGCCCTGGCAAGTGGGCGCAGGTGTCCGTCCCGCGAACGGGTGTCACGCACGTCACGGTCCGTATCCGGTACCCAAAGTGACTTTCGGGCCCGCGGGGTCCGAGAATGGGTCGACTACCCCGCTCGGTGAGCAGGCGCAACCACGCGCCACGCCCGCCCGGCCGGGCCGACGATGTGCGCCGACGCCGACAAGGGCTCGCGCGCGGACGAGAGGCGAGGAGCACTGGTGGCTTCGATCGACGAGACAGGACCGCTCATCGGCGGCCTGCTCAGCCAGGTACCGGACATCGATCCCGAAGAGACGGGCGAGTGGGTCGAGTCGCTCGACGGGCTCATCGACGACAAGGGCGGCCCGCGGGCGCGCTACGTGCTCATGAGCATGCTCCGCCACGCGCGTGAGCGGAACGTCGCCATCCCGGCGTCGCTCAACACGCCGTACGTCAACACCATCGCGGTGCACAACGAGCCGTACTTCCCCGGCGACGAGGTCATCGAGCGGCGCTACCGCTCGTGGAACCGCTGGAACGCGGCCGTCATGGTCACGCGCGCGCAGCGCCCCGGCATCGGGGTCGGCGGGCACATCTCGTCCTACGCGTCGGTCGCGACGCTGACCGAGGTGGGGCTCAACCACTTCTTCCGCGGCAAGGACCACCCCGGCGGCGGCGACCAGGTCTACTTCCAGGGCCACGCCTCCCCCGGCGTGTACGCCCGCGCGTTCCTCGAGGGTCGCCTGTCCGAGCACCAGCTCGACGGCTTCCGCCAGGAGCTCTCGCACCCGGGTGGCGGCCTGCCGTCCTACCCGCACCCGCGCCTCGCGCCGGACCTGTGGGAGTTCCCGACCGTCTCGATGGGTCTCGGCCCGTCGAGCGCGATCTACCAGGCGTGGACCAACCGCTACCTGCACCTGCGCGGCATCAAGGACACGAGCCAGCAGGACGTGTGGGCCTTCCTCGGCGACGGCGAGATGGACGAGCCCGAGTCGCGCGGCATGCTGCAGCTGGCCGGCCAGCAGGGTCTGGACAACCTGACCTTCGTCGTGAACTGCAACCTGCAGCGCCTCGACGGCCCGGTCCGCGGCAACGGCAAGATCATCCAGGAGCTCGAGGCGCAGTTCCGTGGCGCGGGCTGGAACGTCATCAAGGTGATCTGGGGCCGCGAGTGGGACACCCTGCTCAACGCCGACAAGGACCGCTCGCTGGTCAACCTGATGAACAGCACGCCCGACGGTGACTTCCAGACCTACCGGGCCGAGAACGGCGCGTTCATCCGCGAGCACTTCTTCGGGCGCGACCCGCGCACCAAGCAGCTCGTCGAGAAGATGACCGACGACGAGATCTGGGCCCTCAAGCGCGGCGGCCACGACTACCGCAAGATCTACGCGGCCTACAAGTCCGCGCGCGAGCACACGGGCCAGCCGACCGTCATCCTGGCCCACACCATCAAGGGCTACGGCCTGGGCTCCGGCTTCGCCGGGCGCAACGCCACGCACCAGATGAAGAAGCTCAAGAGCGACGACCTCAAGACGCTGCGCGACTCGCTGCACATCCCGATCACGGACGAGCAGATCGACGAGAACCCGTACGTCCCGCCGTACTTCCACCCGGGCCCCGAGGACGAGGCCATCCAGTACATGCTGGAGCGCCGCCGCCAGCTCGGCGGGTTCGTGCCCGAGCGCCGCACCACGCACACCGCGCTGACCCTCCCGGGCGACAAGGTGTACGAGGGACTGGCCAAGGGCTCGGGGCACCAGGAGGTCGCCACGACGATGGCGCTCGTGCGCCTGTTCAAGGACCTCGTCAAGGACAAGGACTTCGGCCACCGCCTGGTCCCGATCATCCCCGACGAGGCGCGCACGTTCGGCCTGGACTCGATCTTCCCGAGCGCGAAGATCTTCAACACGCTCGGGCAGAACTACCTCGCCGTGGACCGCGAGCTCATGCTGAGCTACAAGGAGTCCGAGTCGGGGCAGATCATGCACACCGGCATCAACGAGGCCGGGTCGGCGTCGGCGTTCCAGGCCGTCGGCACGTCCTACGCGACGCACGGCGAGCCGCTGATCCCGTTCTACTTCTACTACTCGATGTTCGGGTTCCAGCGCACCGGCGACCAGTTCTGGGCCGCCGGGGACCAGATGGCGCGCGGGTTCCTCATCGGTGCCACCGCCGGCCGCACCACGCTGACGGGCGAGGGCCTGCAGCACGCCGACGGCCACTCCCCGCTGCTCGCCGGCACGATGTCGCACGTCGTGCACTACGACGCGGCGTACGGCTACGAGCTGCGCCACATCGTCCGCGACGGCATCGAGCGGATGTACGGCGAGGGTCACGACCGTGACCGCGACGTCATCTACTACCTGACCGTCTACAACGAGCCGATCGTCCAGCCGGCCGAGCCGGAGGGCGTTGACGTCGAGGGCATCCTGCGCGGCATCCACCTCGTCGCACCGGCCGAGGGCGACGGGCCGCGCGCCCAGATCCTCGCGTCGGGTGTCGCGGTGCCGTGGGCGCTCGAGGCCCAGCAGCTGCTGGCCGACGACTGGGGCGTGCGCGCCGCGGTCTGGTCCGTGACGAGCTGGAACGAGCTGCGTCGCGACGGCCTGGCTGCCGACAGGCAGGCCTACCTGCACCCGGGCGAGGAGCCGCGCGAGGCGTACCTGACGACCAAGCTCGCCGGTGCCGAGGGCCCGTTCGTCGCGACGACGGACTACGACCACCTGGTCGCCGACCAGGTGCGCGCGTGGATCCCCGGCACGTACGCGACGCTCGGTGCCGACGGGTTCGGCTTCTCCGACACCCGCGCCGCCGCGCGCCGTCACTTCAAGATCGACGGCCCGTCGACCGTGGTGCGCGTGCTGCAGCAGCTCGCCCGCTCCGGTGCGGTCGCCCCCGAGGTGCCCGCACAGGCCATCGAGCGGTACCGCCTGCACGACGTCACCGCCGGCACGTCCGGCAACGCGGGCGGCGAGAGCTGATCGCCTGCTGACAGCACGAAGGGCGCCTCCCGTCGCGGGAGGCGCCCTTCGTCGTTTCCGGGTGCGGCGCGCCCGATCAGGCGCCCGGTCGAGGGCCCCGTCAGGTGCCCGGGATCGTCTGCTCCGCGTGGGCCACCTCGCGCACGAGCTCGTCACGCAGCGCTTGGACCGCCTTCTGGTCCGTGTAGTGGTCGAGCGCGGCGATGTGCTGCTTGGCCTCGAGCGGGCGACCGGCCTCGATCGAGGCCAGGACGAGCTGCCGGGCGACCTCGGGGTCGTGGTCCTTGGGGTGCCAGTGGCCGACGCCGAGCCCGAGGGCGTCGACCGGCGCGCCGGCCTCGCGCAGCAGGGCGAGCGCCTCGACGAGGGCGCGGCCCGAGGGGTCGCGCTCCGCAGCGGTGCGCAGGCGTCGCAACGTGCCCTCGTGGTCGTCCCGCACGGAGAGCCGGGCCACCTCGATGAGGGGGAACCACGCGCGGGGGTTGCCCGCGAGCTCCTCGCCGAGCGCCCACACGGCCAGGTCCGCCGCGCGCTCGCGCTCGCTCTCGTCGACGCCCTCGGCCGTCAGGGGATCGTCGTCGTGGCTGGAGTCGGCAGCGCGTCGCCGCACGATCTCCGCCAGGGCCGCGAACGCCCGCTCGTTGTTGGGGTCGTCGCTGAGCATGGAGCGCAGCGCGTCCTCGTGGAGCGTGTCGCCACGTCGGGCAGCGCTCGTCGGCCGACGCGCGCCAACGGTCGACGCAGACGTGGGACGGCGCATGAGCTGTCGCAACCGGGGCAGTAGAGCCATGCAGCGACCCTAGCCGCTGGTCGCCGAAGGCACCCGGCGACCGGGAGCGCCACGGATCACAGTTTGTCGACTTCCCACAACCTCGCCCCTATGCTCGCCCCATGCCCAGCTCTTCCACCACGCCGTCCGCGGCGACCGCCGGAGGCACCGGAGGCACAGCAGGCAGGCAGCGGTCGGTGACGGCGCGCCGCCCGGTGGTCCCCGCGCACGGCGGCCCGGAGACCCAGCGCCGGGTGCGCGACGGCGCGGGACTGCTCGCGGCGGCCGCGATGCGCCGCCTCGACGAGGATCTCGACTGGTACCGCACGCTGCCGGCCGAGGACCGCTCCTGGGTCGGCCTGGTCGCGCAGGCGGGCATCACGGCGTTCGTCACCTGGTACGCGGACCCGACCCGCCCGCCGCACGGTGTCGGCGACATCTTCGGCGCCGCGCCGCCCGAGCTGACCCGGTCGATCTCCCTGCAGCACACGCTCCAGCTGGTCCGCGTCGTCGTGGACGTCGTCGAGACGCACTCCGACCGCCTCGCCGCGCCCGGCGAGGAGCGCGAGCTGCGCGAGGCCGTGCTGCGCTACTCGCGCGAGGTCGCATTCTCCGCCGCCGAGGTCTACGCCCGCGCGGCCGAGGTCCGCGGCGCGTGGGACGCCCGCCTCGAGGCGCTCGTCGTCGACGCGCTCGTGCGCGGCGACGTCGACGACGCGATGCGCTCGCGCGTCGCCGCGCTCGGTTGGAGCGGGCGGGGGTCGACGCTGGTCATGGTCGGGACCACGGCCTCCACGCTCGACGAGGTCCGCGCCTCGGACCTGCGCCGGGCCACCCGCCGGGCGGCCGACGACGCGCTCGTCGGGATCCAGGGCGACCGCCTCGTCGTGTTCCTCGGCGGCGTGGGCGACCTGCGGGCCGCGGCGGTCTCGCTGCTGCCCCGGTTCGGCCCGGGCCCGGTCGTGCTCGGGCCCGAGGTGCAGGACCTGTCCGACAGCGCGCGCTCGGCGCGGGCCGCGCTCTCCGGGCTGGCCGCTGCCGCCGCGTGGGAGCAGGCGCCGCGGCCGGTGATGGCCGACGACCTGCTCCCCGAGCGCGTCCTCGTCGGGGACACCGCCGCCCGCCGCACGCTCATCGCCCAGGCGTTCACGCCGCTGGCCGCGAGCCAGGGCTCCCTGCTCGAGACGCTGTCCGCCTACCTCGGCACCGGGCGCTCGCTCGAGGCCGCAGCGCGCACGCTCTACGTGCACCCCAACACCGTGCGCTACCGCCTCAAGCGGGTGGCGGACGTGACCGGGTGGGACCCGCTGGACGCCCGCGAGTCCTACGTCCTGCAGACCGCTCTCGCGGTGGGCAGGCTGGACGCGAGCGCGCCGAGCGCTTTGTAGGACACGCACAAGGGCGCCCGACAAGGTTGGTGCGTGCCGTGACCGGGTCGGCCGCGAGCGGGCAGGCACAGTTGTCAGGTGCTCGTCGTCGCCTGCCCCGGCCAGGGTGCCCAGTCCCCCGGCATGCTCGCTCCCTGGCTGGAGCTGCCCGCCTTCGCGGCCTCGCTCGGCCGCGCGTCGGAGGTCACCGGCCTCGACCTGGTCGCCCACGGCACCACGTCGGACGCCGAGACCATCCGGGACACCGCGGTGGCCCAGCCGCTGCTCGTCGCGTCGGCGCTCGCGAGCCTGCGCGCCGTGCTGGAGCTGGACGCCGACGCCCCGCTGGGCGCAGCGGTCGCCGGCCAGGTCGACGTCGCCGCGGGCCACTCCGTCGGCGAGCTCGCCGCCGCGGCGGTCGCCGGTCTCCTGACCGACGACGAGGCTCTCGCGCTCGTCGCGGTCCGCGGTGCCGCCATGGCACGGGCCGCCGCCGTCACGCCGACGGGCATGGCCGCCGTCCTCGGTGGCGACCCCGACGAGGTGCTGGCCGCGCTCGAGCAGCACGGGCTCGTGCCCGCCAACGTCAACGGGGGCGGCCAGGTCGTCGCCGCCGGCACCCTCGAGGCCATCGCGGCGTTCGCCGCCGCTCCCCCGGCGCGCACCCGCGTCGTCCCGCTGCAGGTCGCGGGCGCGTTCCACACCGAGCACATGGCCCCGGCCGTCTCCGAGCTGCGCGACGCCGCCGCGGGCCTGACGCCGCAGGTGCCCGCGCTCGCCCTCCTGACCAACCGCGACGGCTCGGTCGTCGCGGGCGGTGACCAGGCGCTCGACCTCATCGTCGCGCAGGTCGCCAACCCCGTGCGCTGGGACCTGTGCCAGGCACAGCTGCTCGAGCTCGGCGTCACGGGCCTGCTCGAGGTGGCCCCCGGCGGTGTGCTCACCGGACTGGCCCGGCGTACGCTGCCCGGGGTCGAGACGGTCGCCGTCAAGACCCCCGCCGACCTGGATGCCGCGCGCGACCTCGTGCGCCGGCACGCCGGCACGTCCACCCTCGCGAGCCCCCAGGAGCAGTCGTCGTGACGCGTCCCACCCTGACCCAGGCCACCGGCCCCGCGCACACCCGGATCCTCGGGCTGGGCGGGGTCCGCGGCGAGAACGTCGTCCCGAACGACGACCTCGTCGGGCCGATCGACTCCTCGGACGAGTGGATCCGCCAGCGCACCGGGATCGTCACCCGCCGTCGGGCCGGTGCCGAGACCTCGGTGCTGGACCTGGCCGAGGCCGCAGCGCGCGAGGCCATCGAGAACGCGGGCCTGACCGGTGCGGACATCGACGCCGTGATCCTCTCGACGGTCACCTACTTCCACCAGACGCCCGCGGGCGCCGCGATCATCGCGGACCGCATCGGCGCCACCCCGGCCGCCGCGTTCGACATCTCGGCCGCGTGCGCCGGCTACTGCTACGGCATCGGGCAGGCCGACGCGCTGGTCCGGTCCGGCAACGCCCGCAACGTGCTGGTCATCGGCGCGGAGAAGATGAGCGAGTTCGTCGACCCGGCCGACCGCTCCATCTCCTTCCTGCTGGGCGACGGCGCCGGAGCGGTCGTCATCGGCCCCTCCGACACACCCGGCATCGGCCCGACCATCTGGGGCTCGGACGGCTCGCAGGCCCAGGCCATCCGCCAGACGCACTCCTGGCTGGCCACGCGCGACGAGGGCGCCGGCTGGCCGACGCTGCGCCAGGAGGGCCAGTCGGTCTTCAAGTGGGCCGTCTGGCAGATGGCCCCGGTCGCCCAGAAGGCGCTCGACGCCGCTGGCGTGACCGCGGACCAGATCGAGGCGTTCATCCCGCACCAGGCCAACAACCGGATCATCGACCAGATGGTCAAGACGCTCAAGCTGCCCGACTCCGTCGTGGTCGCGCGCGACATCGTCGACACCGGCAACACGTCGGCCGCCTCCATCCCCCTGGCCACCGAGCGCCTCCTGCGCGAGGGCCAGGTGTCCAGCGGCGCGCTCGCGCTGCAGATCGGCTTCGGCGCGGGGCTGGTCTACGCCGCCCAGGTCGTCGTCCTCCCGTAGCACCCCTGCACGGGCGCTGTACCGTTCGTCCGACACATCCCCGCATCACACCCCTACCGAGGAGAGACCCCCATGGCGCACAGCGAGCAGGAGATCCTGGCCGGCCTGGCCGAGATCGTCAGCGAGGAGACCGGCCTGCCGACGGACTCCGTCCTGCCCGAGAAGTCGTTCACGGACGACCTGGACATCGACTCGCTGTCGATGATGACGATCGTCACCCTCGCCGAGGAGAAGTTCGACGTGCGCATCCCCGACGACGAGGTCAAGAACCTCGTCACGGTCGGCGACGCCGTCTCGTTCATCGCCGGCGCGTCGAAGGCCTGACGCTGCCGCACCGGGCACGTCCCCGGGACCACCACCCGGGGACGTGCCCAGCATCTCCCCCCGCCGACCAGGAGCACCGATGAGCCACCCGATCGACGTCGTCGTCACAGGACTGGGCGCCACCACGCCGCTCGGCGGTGACGCACCCACCACCTGGGCCGCGGCCCTCGCCGGCGAGTCCGGGGCACGCCCCTTCGAGAACGACTGGGTGGAGAAGTACGGGCTGCCCGTGACCTTCGCCGCGACCATCAAGGTCAAGCCGGAGGAGGTCCTGCCGCGCCCCGAGATGAAGCGCATGGACCCGTCCGCGCAGTACGCGATCATCGCCGCGCGCGAGGCGTGGGCCGACGCGGGCTCCCCCGAGGTCGACGGCGAGCGGCTCGGCGCCGTGGTGTCGTCTGGCATCGGCGGCATCTGGACCACGCTCGACGGCTGGGACACGCTGCGGGAGAAGGGCGCCCGCCGCATCCTGCCCATGACCGTGCCCATGCTCATGCCGAACTCCCCCAGCGCGTACGTCTCGCTGGAGTTCGGCGCCAAGGCCGGCGCGCACGCGCTCGTCTCCGCGTGCGCCTCGGGCGCCGAGGCCATCGGCTACGGCGTCGAGATGATCCGCACCGGCCGCGCCGACGTCGTCATCGCCGGTGGCACCGAGGCCACGATCCACCCGATGCCCATCGCCGCGTTCGCCGCCTCGCGCACGCTCTCGCTGCGCAACGACGACCCGACGGCCGCCTCGCGCCCCTACGACACCGAGCGCGACGGCTTCGTCATCGGCGAGGGCGCCGGCGTCGTCGTCCTCGAGAGCGCCGCGCACGCCGCCGCCCGCGGGGCCCGCGTCTACGGCCGCATCGCCGGCGTCGGCCTCTCGGCCGACGGCTACCACATCACCTCCCCCGAGCCCTCGGGCGACGGCCAGATCCGGGCGATGAACGCCGCACTGGCCGAGTCCGGGGTCGCGGCGACCGACGTCGTCCACGTCAACGCGCACGCGACGTCGACCGTCGTCGGCGACCTCATCGAGGCCCGCTCCGTGCGGGGCGTGCTCGGCGAGGACTCCGACCACGTCGCGCTGTCGGCAACCAAGTCGATGACGGGCCACCTGCTGGGCGGCGCCGGTGCGCTCGAGACGATCTTCACGGTCCTGGCCCTGCACGACCGCCAGGCGCCCCCGACGATCAACGTGGACAGCCCGGACCCCGAGCTGGTTCTCGACCTGGTCCGCGACAAGCCGCGCGCGCTGCCCGACGGCGACATCGCGGCGATCAACAACTCGTTCGGCTTCGGCGGCCACAACGTGGCCCTGGTGGTCACCTCGGCCTGACGTCGCGCGCAGGCGAGAGCCCCGCCCCCGGCACGTCCGGGTTGCGGGGCTCTCGTCTGTCGTCGGCCCCTCCGCCGACGAGGTGCGTGCGGGTCTCAGCCGACCCGGTGCAGCCACCGCACGGGCGCGCCGGCGCCGGCGTAGCGGAACGGCTCCAGCTCGTCGTCCCAGGCCTGCCCGAGCGCGAGGTCGAGCTCGGTGCGCAGGCGCACGGGGTCGCCGGCGTGCTCCAGGGCCGCGCGGATGCGGTCCTCGGGGACGACGACGTTGCCGTGCACGTCGGTCGCGGCGTGGAAGATGCCCAGCTCCGGGGTGTGGCTCCAGCGCGAGCCGTCGACGCCGCGGCTGGCCTCCTCGGTGACCTCGTAGCGCAGGTGGGCCCACCCGCGCAGCGCGGACGCGAGGCGCGCGCCGGTGCCGGGCTCGCCCTGCCAGGAGTGCTCGGCGCGGAAGAACGACGGCCCGGCGGGCTGCTCGGTCCAGTCGAACGCGACGCGTCCGCCCACGACGTTGCCCGCCGCCCACTCGATGTGGGGGCACAGCGCTCGGGGCGCAGAGTGCACGAAAAGTACACCGCGGGTCATCGGACCTGCCATGGCGTCCTCCTGTATCGGCTCGAGGTTCGTCTTCCCCAACGACCTCGTCCCGACTGCGGGAGTTCGCACGGTCTCGCGGCGTGCTGGTGACAGTGTGCCCGACGAATGCCGCCAGGACCAGTGACACGCCCGTAGCGCTCAGAGCTGCTCGCGGATCGCGCGCATCGCCTTCTTGCGCACCGACCGGTCGAGGCGGTCCAGGTAGAGCATCCCGTCGAGGTGGTCGACCTCGTGCTGGAGGCACCGGGCCATGAGCTCGGTCCCCTCGACGACCACCTCCTTGCCGTCCAGGTCCGTGCCGACGACCCGGGCGTACCAGGCTCGACGCGTCGGGTACCAGAGGCCGGGGACCGAGAGGCAGCCCTCGTCGCCGTCCTGGTACTCCTCCTCGGAGACGTCGACGATCACCGGGTTGAGCACGTAGCCGATCTCGTCGTCGATGTTCCACGAGAAGGCGCGCAGGCCGACGCCGATCTGGTTGGCGGCAAGCCCGGCGCGGCCGTCGTGGTCGACGGTCTCGAGCAGGTCCTCGACGAGGGAGCGCACGCGCGCGTCGATCGTCGTGATCGGGTCGCAAGGGGTACGCAGGACGGGGTCACCGACGGTCCTGATCTCACGCATGGCCATGTCCCGATCCTCCCATGACGGGTCGCCTCACCTGGTACCGAACGCACGAAGGGCCGGTGACGACTGCGTCACCGGCCCTTCGAGGGAAAGCTGTGAGGTCACTCCCCCGCGCGCTGCTGCGGGACGCCGGTGAGGAGCTGACGCACCTCGGCCTCGTGGAAACGGCGGTGGCCGCCGAGGGTGCGGACGGCCGAGAGCTTGCCGGCCTGGGCCCAGCGCGTGACCGTCTTCGGGTCGACGCGGAAGAGCACGGCAACCTCGCCGGGCGTGAGAAGTGCACCCTGCGAGAGGGGGGCCTCGGTGGTGTTGATCGCCATGATGGATCTCCTGTCGTTCGGTAGCTCGGCTGACCGTGTAGGCCCCGTGGCTTTGCGTCCCCACCTTGCGGCGGGTTTGCCCTTTGTCGCTGACAAGAGGGAACTATGCCCGAAACTGGACACTTGTGCAACAAGCGTGCGCGTCCGATTCGCTCGCAAACGGGTGAAATCGAACCGACAGGTATCGGGCGGATCGGACGCGGTCCGCTGCCCGCGGCGACTACCTCGGGATCGCCTCCCAGGTCAGAGCCACATTGCCGTAACCTGGCCACTCATCGGGGCAGTAGCTCAGCCGGTCAGAGCAGCGGACTCATAATCCGTGGGTCGTGGGTTCAAGCCCCACCTGCCCCACCGAGCGTCGTCGCAGGTCAGAGCCGGGTCAGCGCGTCACCCTCCGGCGACGTCGTCCGGCGAGCGCTCCTTCGGCGGACCAGAAGAGCGACCCCGATCACGATCCCGACCGGCACCACGAGCCAGAGGATCATGAAGACCACGTCGAGGGCCGTCGGGACCAAGGGGTTCGCCATGCGGCGACTGTAGCGACGCCCGGACCGGCGCGGGCCCGAAACCGAAAATCCGTCGGTCGGCCACCGCCTGCGCTGTCAGGATCCCCCACCATGACCCGCACGCACCTCAGCAAGAACCTCATCAGCTGGGCCACCATCCTCGAGCCCAGCACCCGTGACCAGGCGGTCGCGACGGCCACCATGCCGTTCATCTACCCGCACCTGGCCCTCATGCCCGACGCCCACCTGGGCAAGGGCGCGACGGTCGGCTCCGTCATCCCCACCCTCGGCGCGATCATCCCCGCGGCCGTCGGCGTGGACATCGGCTGCGGGATGATCGCCGTGCGCACGCAGTGGACCGAGGACGAGTTCCGCGCCGCGGGCTCGCTCACCACCCTGCGTGAGGCCATCGAGGCGGCCGTCCCGCTCTCGGCGGGCGTCTACAACGAGACGCTCACCGAGTCGGCAGCGGCGCGGGTCGCCGAGCTCGAGGCGAAGGCCGAGTGGGCGCGCTTCGAGCCCGCGTCCTACGCGGCGAACTGGCGGCTGCAGCTCGGCACGCTCGGCTCCGGGAACCACTTCATCGAGGTGACCGTCGACGAGGCCGGCGCGGTGTGGCTGTTCCTGCACTCGGGCTCGCGGGGCGTGGGCAACAAGATCGCCCAGCACCACATCGCCGTCGCGGCCGAGCTGTGCAAGCGGTGGTGGATCGCGCTGCCCGACCCGGACCTCGCCTACCTCGTCGAGGGCACCGACGAGTTCTGGACCTACGTGCGCGAGCTGCGGTGGGCCCAGGACTTCGCGCTGCTCAACCGCGAGGAGATGATGGACCGCGTCGTGGACGCCGTCACCGCCCACATGGGCGTCGCGGTCGACGAGCAGGAGCGGATCAACTGCCACCACAACTTCACCGAGCAGGAGACCCACTTCAAGAAGAAGGTGTGGGTGTCCCGCAAGGGTGCGATCCAGGCTGATCGCGGCCGGCCCGGGCTGATCCCCGGATCGATGGGGACGGCGTCGTACGTGGTGGTCGGCAAGGGCGACAAGCTCTCGCTCGACTCCTCGCCGCACGGTGCCGGGCGCAGCCACTCGCGGTCGGCGGCGCGTCGGATGTTCACCCGCGAGCAGCTGCGCGAGGCGATGGCCGGCATCGAGTACCGGGACACCGACGCGTTCATCGACGAGATCCCGGCCGCGTACAAGGACATCGACCAGGTGATGGCGGACGCGGCGGACCTCGTCGAGGTCCGGCACACGCTGCGCCAGATCGTGAACGTCAAGGGCGACTGACGTCGGCGCCGGTCGGGGTACTCCCCCGGCCGGCGTCAGGCGTCGTCGGCCTCGACCCCGCGGAGCTCGTCGGCGGCCTCGTGCTCGACGAGCACCGGGACGAAGTCCCGCACGACGGCCCCGTCGAACCCGTCCAGCTTGGCGTCGACGGTCTCGCGGACCACCGCGGGCTCGACGTCGGGGAACTTCTCCGTCACGCGGTCGACCACCTCGGCGATCGCCTTGTCCTCGTCCTCGATCGGCATGGGCCGAGCATCCGCGGCGGGGGCACGGCGGTCAACGGACGGCGGGTGAACACTCGGTGCCGTGCCCGACGATCGGATCCGCGAAGCCCCTCCGCCGGCAGCAGGTCCGTGCCAGAGTGGTCGAGCCAGACCGTCGTCAGCTCAGGGGGACACGATGACCGCACCCAGCGACCCGACGCTCGGTCCCGGGCTCGGTGCGCCGATCGGCCTCGCCGACCGAAAGGCGCCCGCGCAGCCCCCGATGAGCGGGCTGGCGATCGCCGCCCTCGTCGTCGCCTTCTTCTCGGGCCTCGCCGGCCTCATCATCGGCATCGTCGCCCGTCGTCAGATCCGCCGGGACGGGACGCGCGGCGACGGGCTGGCTGTCGCCGCCATCGTCATCGGAGCCGTGAGGCTGGTGGTCGAGGTCCCGTTGGCCATCCTGCTCGTCGCCGGACTGAGCACCGGGACGGACGACGTCTCGGTCGGGACCGTCGTCGAGAGCGTTCCCGCCGCGGGACCGTTCGCCCCGGGGACGTGCGCGGCCTCGGTCGCCGGCACCGGAGGCGGAGCATCGACGGTCGACTGCTCCGTGCCTCACGTCCTGGAGGTCGTGGGCACGTACACCGGAGAGCTCGGCTCGGACGCGGCTAGGGAGGAGTGCCGCCGCCAGGTCGCGGACCACGCCGCCGACGTGCCCGAGATCCCCGCGTACCGGGCGGACGCGATCCCGCTGAGGCTCGACAGCCCTGACACCTCGGCCTGCGTCATCATCTTCACCGACGGGGACGTGTCCGGCTCTGTCCTCGACGGGAGCGTGGTCCCCGCGAGCTGATCGCTCAGAGCTTGCCGTACTTCGAGCGCGCGAACGAGTAGATGCCGTAGGCGATGAAGCCGACGCCGACGATCGCGAGCAGCCACACGCCGGCCGGCTGGTCGCGCAGCGTGTGCAGCGCACCGTCCAGGCCCTTGGCCTTGTCCGGGTCGGCCTTGACGGCCGCGAGGACGAACAGGCCGCCGACGATGGCCAGCGCCACACCCTTCGCCGTGTAGCCGAAGACGCCGAGGCGCCGCGCGGTCACGCCCGCGGTGCCGGACGGCAGCGAGTGCAGGTCCTCGAGGAACTTCTTGCGCAGGCCCTTGAGCGCGTAGATGACGCCCCCGACGACGACGGCCGCACCCAGCAGCCCGACGAGGAAGCGGCCACCCGGTGCGGACATGAGCGACTCGGTCGCGTCGGTCGTCTGCTTGGAGCTCGACTTGCCGCTCCCGCTGGCGAACGAGAAGACGGTGACTGCCAGCGCGAGGTAGATGACGGCGCGCAGGCCGGCCTCGAGGCGGTCCTTCGTGCCCGAGCCCTGGCTCGACGGCTGCTTGCGGAACGCGACCGCGAGCTGCCACAGCCCCAGCGCGACGAACGCGACCACGGAGGCCCACAGGATGAACCCGCCGAACGGCGTCTCGGAGATCGTGCTGAGCGCGCCGGACTGGTCCGCGTTCGTCTTCTCCCCGCCGAAGGCGATCTGGAGGGCGATCACGCCGATCAGGATGTGCAGCACGCCGTTGATCACGTAGCCCAGCCGTGCCGTCAGCTCCCAGCCGCGCTGCGCCGTGCCGCTCGTCGTCCCAGCCGTCATCGATCCGTGCCCTTCGTCGTCGGGTGTCGGCGCCGATCGTGGCAGGGGTCGCGCCGCTCCGCGACCGGAGCACGTCCGCCGAGCGAGCGCGGGTACCGTGGGGCCGTGCCCGTCTCGCCCCGCAACCGTCGTCTGACGGCCTCCGATCGCGCCCGCCTCGAGCTGCGGAGCGGGGACCGCGCCCTCGTGACGGTCGATCTGGCCGACGGTCGCCGCGCCGTCGCCTCGCGCCTCGCGCTGCACGTCGTGTCGCCCGACGACGTGACTCGCACGCCGTGGGCCGACGTGGACAACGGCACCCTCGACGCCGCGACGCGCACGCTCAGCATCCGCTGGGTCTGGGGGGCGACGACCCGCCTGACGTTCGCGGAGGACCGCGCCTCGGTGACCTTCAGCCAGACGTTCCGCGAGCGGGTCCAGCAGTCCGTCGTGCACACCACGAGCGTCGCGCTCCCGGACGGCCGACGGGCGCGGGTCGCGCTGCGCCGCGACGAGGACGGCGAGCTGTTCAGCCAGGTGCTGGCCGACACCGACGTCGACCTCGCCGACCCCGCGGTCGCCGCGCTGGTCGACGCTGCCGAGGACGCGGTCCGCGACGCGGCCGGCCTGCCCCGGTGACGCACGTCGCGTCCGAGGCACCCCTCTCAGGCTGCTAGAGTTTTCCCCGCTGCGATCCCCCGTAGCTCAATTGGCAGAGCATTCGACTGTTAATCGAAGGGTTACTGGTTCGAGTCCAGTCGGGGGAGCACACGAAGGGCCTCTGACCCGCGGAAACGCCGGTCAGAGGCCCTTTCTCATGCGGTCCTCAGCGCAGGGACGCGATCAGCGTCTGGGCGTCGCCGACCAGGCGGTCCCCCGCCGCGACCGAGACGTGCCGTCCGCCGGACCACGTCTCCACCGTCCGGACGAACTGCTCCAGACCACGGACCGCCTGCTGCTCGCGGCCCCGGTCCAGCGACCGCTCGACGGAGGCGAGTCGGGCATCGAGCGCGCGGGCCGCCGAGCGGCTCACGTCACCGGCTGCTCGCAGGTCCGCGAGCGTCCCCCGCAGCTGGTCGATCGTCGGAGCCGCGTACTCGAGACCGAACCCCGCCGGGAAGAGCGGGTCGACCGAGTCGTCGGCCACGTCGGCCAGCTGAGCCTCGACGGCCGCCATCGAGGACGGCAGCTCGAACGGCAGCGAGCCACCCGGGCGACGCTCGCCGGCGATCGTCTGGAGGAGGACCTCGTCGGAGACCCCGTAGTTGGCCAGCACCGCGCCGGCCCGGTCGACGACGTTGCCGAGCACGAGCGGACGGTCGAGCTTCGGCACCGCCACGGTCGGGACGCCGGAGTCCACGGCCGCCTGGAAGGCGGTGTAGTCCGGCTCGGTGCCCGCGAAGTCCAGGTCCGTGAGGTCCGGGCCGCCGCGCGGGTCGCTGAGGCGCACGACAGCCAGGTCGGCGTCTGCGAGGTCGGTGACGACGGTGTAGCCGGCGGCCGTCGCGGCGTCCGGGCTCACGCCCGAGAGGTAGACGTTCGCGTGGTCGGCCGGTGCGGCCGGGAGCAGGTCCCCGGCGTTGCTGAGCAGCGTGAGCGACGCGGCCTGGGCGGCGTCACCGACCCTGGCGAACGCCGCGTTGCCTGCGATCGACGCGGCCTTCGTCGGGCTCACGAACGGGCTCTCGAAGAGGCCGAGCTCGAACTTCTGCACGAGCACGCGGCGCGCGGCGGCGTCGACCCGGGCTCGCGTGACGAGGCCGTCGGCCACCGCCTGGACCACGTAGCTCGGCTCGTCGGAGCCGCCGACCTGGTCGACGCCGGCGTTGATCGTCAGGGCGAAGCGCTGCAGGACGGTCTTGTCCTCCACGCCCCAGGGCATGCCCACGCCCCACGGGCCGACGAAGAACGCGGGCGGCCGGTTCTCCTGGCACGCGGTCGGGCAGTCCCCCGTGATGCCCCAGTCCGAGACGATGACGCCGTCGAAGCCGTACCGGCCGCGCAGGAGGTCCTGCAGTAGGAACGAGCTGAAGCCCGCGCCCACCTGCGGGAGCGCCGTGCCCCGGTAGACGAGGTCCTTGAGGATCGAGTACGTCGGCATGACGCCGGCGGTGTCCGCGGCGAACGCGCCGGTGAACGGCACGATGTGCTCGGCGAAGTTGTTGCCCGGGAATGTCGCGTACCGGCCGTAGTAGTAGTGGCTGTCGAAGCCGTTCTCCTGCGCGCCGTAGCCGACCCAGTGCTTGGTCACGGTGGCGACGCTGTCGGAGGTCAGCCCGTGCGTGCCTTCCTGCAGCCCGGCGACGTACGCCTTGACGAGCTTCTTCACGGTCGCCGAGTCCGAGCCGAACGTGCCGTTGATGCGGGTCCAGCGCGGCTCGGTGGCGATGTCGGCCTGCGGCGAGAGCGCCTCGGTGATGCCGACCGCGCGGTACTCGGCGCGCACGATGTCGCCCAGCTCGCGGATGGTCGCGGCGTCACCGATCGCGCCCTGCCCGATGGCGTCCGGCATGGCGGTGGTGCCGACGCGCGCGACGGTCTGGCCGCCGGTGACGGAGAAGCCGTTGCGGGGGTCGCTCGAGATGACGACGGGGATCCCCAGCGGCTGGTTCTCGGCGATCGCCTGCACGCTGTTGCTGGCGGTGGCCATCGCGGCAGGATCGGCGGCCAGCCGCGTGATCATCGTCGTGATGCTGCGGTCGGCGACGAGCGTCGTCGTCCCCGCGGGGTCGTAGCCGCTGCCTGAGGCGGGCAGGGTGCCGTGCACCATGAGGCCCGCCTTCTGCTCCAGCGTCATGCGACCGAGCAGGTCTCGCGCCCTCGCCGACGGCGACAGCCGCCAGTCCTCGTAGGGGGTCAGCCTGCCGTTGCGGTCGAGGTCACGGAACTTCAGGCCGTGCACCGAGATGATCGGCACGGACCGGGTCGAGAGCGCGGGTTGCCGCTCGTGGCCCCTGGAGGTGGCTTCGCTCGGCGCCACCACGACGCCCAGCGCGAGCGCCGCGGCGAACGCGGCGCCTCCTGCTCTCCGCAGTGGGCGGTGCCGGCGGGTACGTGGGCGCGACGTCGTCGTCGTGGACATGGTTCCTCCTCGAACCTGTCACCACGGCCGCGCGCGAGCGCAGCCGCTCGTTCGCGTGAGCACGCTGCTCACCCGATCGAGTGTAGGAACGAGGCCAGATGGCCACCACCGGAGCCCCCGCGTCCCTGGGGAGCGAGGGAGGGAGCGCGTCGGGTCCGCCGCCGTCGGTCAGCGGCGCCGGGCGAACGCCCACGCGTCGACGTGGTCCGCCAGGCGGTAGATCCCCACCGCGAGCATCACGCCCCCGGCGATCACGGCGAGGGCCCCCGCGACGTCGAACGCGGCGTCCAGCACCGCGACCGACGAGATGCCGGAGACGACCGGGCCGAAGAAGACACCCGCGAACCCGAACGCCAGCAGGCCCGCCGAGCTGCGGAACGGTGACACCGCCGGGCGCGGCGCGGGACGCGGGCGGTCCACGGGTGTGGGCGCGACGACGGGATCAGGTGCGGTCATCTCGCGACCGTAGCGCCGACGGCCGCCCGCGCGGGCGGGTTTCGCCGGACGACCTACGCGGCGACCGGGAGCTCTTCTACCGGTTCCCGTACCGAGAGGCGACGCACCACCCGGACGACCGCGTAGGAGACGCAGTACACGGCGGCGCCGGCGATGGCGTCGAACAGGAAGTGGTTGCCGGTCGCGATGATGACGACGAGGGTCACCGACGGGAAGGCGATCGCGAGGACCTTCTGCCAGCGGACCTTGCTGACCGTGAAGACCGCGAGCCCGCACCACAGCGCCCAGCCGAAGTGCATGGAGGGCATGGCGGCGTACTCGTTGGAGACGCCGTGCCCCGAGTCGGCGGCGCTGCGGCCCCACGTCTCGAAGGCGACGACGGTGTCGATGTAGCCGCCGCCCGGCAGCAGGCGAGGCGGCGCGGCCGGGAAGATCCAGTAGCTGACCAGCGCGAACATCGTCATGACGACGAGCACGGAGCGGTGCACCACGTACTGCGCCGACGAGCGCCGCCACAGCCACGCGAGGACGAAGATCGCCGACGGCAGGAACAACGTCGCGTACATGTAGTTGGCGACCGTGATCGCTGCCGTGTGCTGCGCGAAGAAGTGGTTGATGCCGTGCTCGATGTCGAGGCCGAGGGCCTTCTCGACGTTGAGGATGTCCCGCGAGTGGGCGTTGGCCGCCCCGACCCGGTTGGGCGCGTGGTTGCGGATCATCGAGTAGACGACGTAGACGGCGACCATGATGGTCGCCTCCCGCGCCAGGAGAGCGCTGCGCGCGCGGTTCGTCACGCGCGGTTGCTGCTTCTCGACCGTGCCGGGGGCCGCCGTCACGTGCGCGGCGCCTGGATGCGGGTGACCTGCCGGCGCGCGCGAGCCAGGCTCGGCGTCCGGGAGATCAGGGGCATTCATCGATTGTGACACCTGCACAGCCCAGGCACCGGTCTTTTCCCGCCCGGAATCGGGTATCTCCTCGGTGATCTTGGGCACGCGAAGGGGGCCGAGAGGTCGCGCTGGACGAACGGGTCATCGAGCCTCACACTTGCGCTGCCCCTCTTGATGGTCCGGCCGCCGACGGCCGGGGAAGGAACCCCGCGGCCGTGTTGCGCACCGTGAGCTCTCATCTGTCCCTCGACGTGCGCACCCCACTCGAGATGCACCTTGCCGTGGCGGTCGCCGACGGCTCGTACGACCTCTCCGAGGTCCTGACCGTCCGCCACGAGGACGGCATCCTCGACGTCCTCGAGGTCAAGACCGGGCACGGCGGGCGCGTGCACCGCGTGCTCGCGCCGGCGGGTCGCGTCGTCGTCGACTACCACGCGACCGTGCACGGCCAGGCGGACCCGGCGGCCATCGAGGACCTCGACCTCATCGAGTTCCGCCGGCCCAGCCGCTACGCCGACTCGGACCGTCTGCTCTCCTTCGCGCGCGACCAGTTCGTCGGCCTCGAGGGCCGCGAGCTGCTCGATGCCGTCGCGGACTGGGTGCACGGCCACGTCACGTACTTCGCCGGTGCGAGCCTGCCCACCGACGGCGCGACCGACACCCTGCTCAAGCGACGCGGCGTGTGCCGCGACTTCGCCCACCTCGTGGTCGCGCTGGTGCGTGCGTGCGACGTCCCCGCACGCCTGGCCTCGGTCTACGCGCCCGGGCTCAAGCCGATGGACTTCCACGCGGTCGCCGAGGCGTTCGTCGACGGGCAGTGGCAGGTCGTCGACGCGACGCGCCTCGCACCCGTCGGCACCCTGCTGCGCATCGCCACTGGCCGCGACGCGACCGACACCGCGTTCCTCTCGTCGTACGGCGGCTCGCTCGTCCTGCGGTCGATGACGGTCACGGCTTCGGTCGACGAGCAGCCGCCGACGAGCGACGGCCCGACCCAGCTGCGCTGACGCCCGCACTCACGCCGCCCTCGGAGAGACGTCCTGCCGGTCGGCGGACGACGACCGGCCCTTGGTCGCGTCCTGCACGACCCGCGCCCGGCTCTCGAGCAGGCGTGTGACGAGCTCCTGGGAGAACCCGAACAGCAGCGCGAAGACCGCGACCTGCGAGGCGCTCGTCAGCGAGACACCCGGCACCTCGCCGCTCTGGACGAGCATGACGCCGACGACGGCCGTGAGGCCGCCCAGCGGAACACGGACCAGGCTGAGCGCCGGGGTGATCCGGTAGGGCGACGATCCGGGGCTGGCGCGGCGCATCGCGATGATCGCCGCGAGGGCTCCGCCCAGCGCACCGAGGAACGCCACCACCCCGGCGTCGCGTGACGTCGCGGTCGCTCCCCCACCCGGGCAGAGCGTGGCGCCCCCGCCGGCCGGGCCGCACAGCGGCAGGTACTCCGGTCGCAGCGCAGCCGCGACGATCGTCAGCGCCAGGGCGAGCGCCGCGAGCATCGCCACGCGCAGGAGCCGGTTGCGCCAGTCGCGCAGGTTGCGGTGCTCGTCGTCGGCCAGCTCGAGCGACGCCTGCAGCGCGGCGGCGATCGCCTGACGGTCCTCCGCGGTCGCGGTGTGCGCCGCGACCCGCTCGCCGAGCTCGGGCTCCTCGACGGCCAGGCGCAGCGGGTCGCCCTTGGTCAGCCGCATGATCGTCCGACGACGCGCGTCCACGAGCTGGCGCGGCAGGGCGTCGCGCCCGACGACGAGCGGGAGAGTCGCCTGGGCCAGGTGCGTGGCGTTCCACGCGGTCTCGATGCTCGTGCCGTTCCACCACTGCCAGCGCGGGAACGGTGCCATCGACGCGTGCCGGGCGGTCGCGAGATGGCGCTCGACCGCGGAGCGGGGTCGGGGCTGGAGGAGCGAGACCTGGGCGCTGATGTCCTCGACGCGGTGACGGACCTCGACCTGCCAGGGCCCCACGTGCTCGCCGTGCTTCCACCAGCGGGCGGGTTCGGCGTCGTCGGGCTGACGGTCCTGGTCCCGCACGTCGACCACGGCCGGCGTCGGGAGGCGGGTCGCGCCCGGGGTCGTCGTCCGCGACTGCCGCGGCTTCGACGGCCGCGCGGCGGTGGGCCGGGCGGCGGTGCGCGCCATCGAGCGGGCGGTCGCGACCCCCGGGGGCGGCTTGGCCGCCGTGGTGGACGTCTCGATCGGTGGTGGTGTCTGCGCGACCATCGCGCACCCCTGACCCCGCAGGTCGGCCCCGGTGCGGGCCCTGTCACCCGGAAGGATGACGCGGACCGCCCTCAGATACCAGGGTCGTGCCGCCCGTTCACGCGCTCTCGCGCAGCATCCGGCGACGCCCCTCGACCGCGACGAGCTCCGCGAAGGCGGCCGAGTACGCCGCGGGGTCGGCGGTGGCGTCCATCCGCTGCAGCGCACCGCGCAGCTCGGCGATGTGCCGCGTGAAGCCGAGCTCCACGAGCCGGAGCACGACGCCGCGCACGTAGTCCGCCAGCGCCGCCGGGCGGTCCTCGGGCAGCGGTGCGACCGCCAGCTCGGTGACCAGCGGTGCGACGGCGGCGGCCGCCTCCTCGATGACGGCGCCGACCCACGCCGTCGCGTCGCCCGCGGCGCTCAACGGCTGCGCGACCGCGAGGCCGCCCGCGGCGCGGATCGCCTCGTGCACCGCGCGGTAGGCGGGCGCGGAGAACGCGTCCGCGGCGAGCTCGTCGAACTCGGCCGGGACCAGGTGCGGTGCCTGCAGGACCACCTCGAGCGCGGTGCGCTCGGTCTGGCCGACCGGGTCGCGGCGGTCGGGGACGGGCAGGCGCACGGGCCGCTCGGGCTGCCCGTCGTTCGTCGGGCGGCCGTCGTCGGACCTCCCCTGGGGGCGCCGCTCGTCGGGCCTCCCGTGCGGGCGGTCCTGCCCGCGGCGATCGTCGGCGCGACCCTGCTGGCGGCTCTGGCCGCCGCGCTCGTCGGGCCGACCCGGTGCGCGCGACGCGGCCGCGACCGCGCGACGCACGCTGTCCTGGTCCTCGATGCCGAGCCAGCCCGCGAGCAGCCGCGTGTACTCGGGCCGCAGGGCCGCGTCGCGGATGCCCGCCACCACGGGCGCGGCGGCGCGCAACGCGCCGACCCGGCCCTCGGCGGTCGCCAGGTCGTAGGTGGCGAGCGTGGAGCGGATGACGAACTCGTACAGCGGCTGGCGCCCGGCGACGAGCGCGCGCACGGCGTCCGGACCCTTGGCCTGACGCAGCTCGCACGGGTCCATGCCGGAGGGCTCGACCGCGACGAACGTCTGCGCGGAGAAGCTCTGGTCCTCGCCGAACGCGCGCAGCGCGGCCTTCTGACCCGCGGCGTCCCCGTCGAACGTGAAGATGATCTCGCCACCGACCGACGTGCCGGACGCGAGCTGCACGCCGCCGCTGCCGCCGCTGTCCCCCACCAGCCGGCGCACGATGCGCGCGTGGTCCGGGCCGAACGCCGTGCCGCACGTGGCGACCGCGGAGCCGATGCCGGACAGCTGCATCGCCATGACGTCGGTGTAGCCCTCGACGACGACGACGCGCTTGTCGCGCTGCATGTCGCGCTTGGCCAGGTCGAGGCCGTAGAGCACGTGGGACTTGCGGTAGAGCGGCGTCTCGGGGGTGTTGAGGTACTTGGGGCCCTGGTCCTCCTCGAAGAGGCGGCGCGCGCCGAAGCCGACCGTCTCCCCCGTGACCTCGCGGATCGGCCAGACCAGGCGGCCGCGGAACCGGTCGTAGATGCCGCGCTGCCCCTGGCTCACCAGGCCCGACGCGGTGAGCTCGGCCTCGGTGAACCCGCGCCCGCGCAGGTGGCGCAGCAGCGAGTCCCAGCCCTGGGGGGCGAACCCGACGCCGAAGTGCTCGGCCGCGGACCGGTCGAAGCCACGCTCGGCGAGGAACGTGCGGCCGGCGGCGGCACCGGGCGAGGCGAGCTGCTCGCGGAAGTAGGTCTCGGCGACCGCGTGCGCCTCGATGAGGCGGCGGCGCTTGCCGGGCTCGTCGCCCGGCCTCGGCGCGCCGCCCTCCTCGTAGCGCAGCTGGATCCCGACGCGCGAGGCCAGGTACTCGACCGCCTCGGTGAATCCCAGCCCGTCGACCTGCTGCACGAACGAGATGACGTCGCCGCCCTCGCCGCACCCGAAGCAGTGGTAGCGGCCGACCTGGGGGCGCACGTGGAAGGAGGGCGAACGCTCGTCGTGGAAGGGGCACAGGCCCTTCAGCGACCCGACGCCCGCGGGCTTCAGGGTGACGTGGGCTCCGACGATCTCCTCGATGCGCGCGCGCTCGCGGACCGCTTCCACGTCCTCCCGTCGGATGCGTCCCGCCACGGCCCGAAGTCTAGGCCGGATACGCCCACGCTCGGTCCCCGCCTGTGGCCGGCCACCCGTCCGCCGGGCTCCCCCCGCGCTTCCACGCGCCCCGCTGCGCTCGTCGTTGCCTCCGTGGTTGAACGACACGCCGCACTTCCCGCGGCGTGTCGTTCAACCATCCCTGCAATCACGAGCGGGGCAGGCGCGCGAACGGGGTCAGTGGCGCGGGGGGTGGACCAGGCGGGCGTGCAGCTCGGCCGCGGAGACGTCCGTGAGCGAGGCCACCTGGTCGACGACGACGCGCAGCCGCGCCGCGTCGTTCGCGGCCGCCTGCCAGTCGGCCGCGAAGGGCGGCTCGAGGGCGAGCGGTGCGCGGTCCGAGAGCACGCGCACGAGGTCGGTGAGCATCTCGCGCTGACGGTGGTAGAGCGGCTCGAGCTCGCGTGGCGCCATGACGTAGGCGACCGCGAGCCCCTTGAGCACGAGGATCTCGGCGAGGGTCTCGTGCGGGACGACGAGCTCCGCCGCGTACCGCGTGAGAGGGCCGGGACCGTAGCGCTCGCGCGTCGCGAGCTGCGAGGCCTTCGCGAACCGGCCGATGAGCTGGCTCGTCGCGTCCTTGAGCATCGCCAGCGCGCCGCGGGACCCGTCGAACCCGGGGCGCCACAACCGGGCGCGGACCAGCCGGTCCATCGCGTCGCGCAGCTCGGCGTCGCTGACCGCGTCGCCGTACCAGGTGCTCACGGCCTCGACCACGCGGTCGCGCTCGTCGGGCTGGGAGAGGACCTCGAGGTCCAGGCGCGCGCCGACGACGGCGTCCTCGACGTCGTGGACCGAGTAGGAGATGTCGTCGGCCAGGTCCATGACCTGCGCCTCGAGGCACTTGCGGCCCGCGGGCGCGTCCTGGCGCAGCCACTCGAACACCGGCAGGTCGTCCTCGTAGACGCCGAACTTGTGCGTCGGCCGACCGCTCGCGGCGCTGACCGGTCCCTGCAGGTGCCGCCACGGGTACTTGACCGACGCGTCGAGCGAGGCGCGCGTGAGGTTGAGCCCCACCGCGGTGCCGTCGGGTGCGACGACCTTGGGCTCGAGGCGGGTCAGCAGGCGCAGCGTCTGCGCGTTGCCCTCGAAGCCGCCGATCCCCCGCGCCAGCTCGGCCAGCGCACGCTCGCCGTTGTGGCCGAAGGGCGGGTGGCCGAGGTCGTGCGCGAGGCACGCGGTGTCGACGACGTCCGGGTCACAACCCAGCGCCTTGCCGATCTCGCGGCCCACCTGCGCGACCTCGAGCGTGTGCGTCAGCCGCGTGCGCACGAAGTCGTCCGACGAGGGCCCGAGCACCTGCGTCTTGGCGCCCAGCCGGCGCAGCGCCGAGGAGTGCACGAGGCGGGCCCGGTCGCGCTCGAACGCGGTGCGCGCGCGCGACTTCGACCCTTCGGTGACCCACCGCTCGCGGTCGGCGTCGACGTAGCCGTCCAGGTCGAGGGTCTCGTCGAGCGCGGTCACGTCGCCCAGCCTAACGACGCGCCCCGACGTCGGCCGTCAGGCCAGCCGCCAGACCTGCGCCGTCGGGCCGGATCCGGGCAGCGAGAGGTCCGCGCCGAGCTCCGCACCGCCGTAGAGGTTGACCGGCTCGGAGGTCGCGAGCCAGGCCGGGAGCGATGCGCCGGCCCACGGCGCGCGGGCCAGCAGCACCAGCACGCGCTCGTCGGCCGTCTCCCGCAGGAACGCCACCGCGTCGTCCTCGACGACGACCCACCGCAGCCCGCCGTCCCGCAGCGCGCGCGACGAGCGCCGCAGGGCGATCAGCTCGTGGTAGGTCGTGAACGTGGAGCCGTCCCACCCCGGTCCCCCGCCGTCGGCGATCGCGTCCCACGGCATCGGCACGCGTGCGTGCTCGCCGTTGACGCCGGTCGCCCCGCCCTCGTCGCCCGCGAACAGCACGGGCGTGCCCGGGTACGTGAAGAGGAGCGCAGCCGCCACCTCCTGCATCGCGGCGGACCCGACGACGGTCCGCAGCCGGGCGGTGTCGTGCGAGGCGAGCATGTTCCACTGGTGGCGCGTCACGGCCCACGGCACGGTCGCGTCGAAGTCGCGCATCGTCCCCACCATCGACGCTCCGCCGTGCCGCGGGACGGGCACGGGCATCCCCATGAACGAGGCGGACGTGCCGGGAGCGGCCAGCCACGTCCAGGCGGGGCGCGTGAACGCCGAGTAGTTCATGTTCACGTGCCAGCCGCCCACGGCCAGGTCGGCCGCGGCGTCGTGGAAGTGCTCGCTGACGAGCACCGCGGACGGGTTCAGGTCGCGCATGGTCGACCGGATCTCGCGCGCGATGTCGTGCGTGAAGTCGTCGGCCGCGTACCGCCCGGTCATGTTGGCGACGTCGATGCGCCAGCCGTCGAGGCTGAACGGCGGCACGAGCCAGCGCCCGATCACGGACGAGGGACCGCGGACCATGCGCTCGGCGAGGTGCGGCGCGTTGTAGTTGAGCTTGGGCAGCGACGAGTGCTCGAGCCACCCCACGTAGCCCGGTTCACCGGGGGTCCAGTAGTAGAACCCGGCCTCCTCGCTGGACGGGTCCGCCTGGGCGCGCGCGAACCACTCGTGACCCGCACCCGTGTGGTTGGTGGTGAAGTCACCCATGAGCCGCAGCCCGCGGGCGTGGACCGCGGTGGACAGGGACGCGAGCGCCTCGTCGCCGCCCAGCAGCGGGTCCACCGAGTCGAACGTGCTCGCGTCGTACCGGTGGTTGGAGCGCCCGGGGAAGATCGGCGTCAGGTACAGCGTGTCGACACCGAGCCGCTCGAGGTGGTCCAGGTGCTGCTCGACGCCCCGGAGGTCGCCGCCGTAGAGCTGCTGCGCAACTCCGGGGCCCGACGCGATGGGCTCGTCGGTCCAGTCGGCCGGCAGCGCCCAGTCCGGGATCGGCCCGTGGTCGTCGCCCGACCGCGCGAACCGGTCCGGGAACACCTGGTAGACGACCGCGTCGTCCATCCAGGCGGGGGCCGGCTCGTGCACGGTGATCCGGAAGTCGGCCGCGTCGGGCACGTCGCGGTCGAACACCCCGCGCCCGTTGACCCAGCGGTAGCCGCCCGGCTCGTCGAGCAGGAACCGGTAGGACGCCACCGGGTTGTGCACCGGCAGGTCGGCGACGTACCACCGCTCGTGCTCGTCGGACCGCTCGAGCCGGGCCGGCGACAGCCGGGGCTCGCCGTCGCGGACCGCACGCAGCCACACGGCCGTCTCGGGGTTGTCGGCGGGTACGCGCAGCCGGACGGGGACGACGTCGCCGAGCCGCGGCGTGGCGCGCGGGACGTACAGCTCGGAGCCGTCGTGGTGCGGGTCGAGCGTGCTCATCCCTTGACGGCTCCGGCAGTGAGGCCGCCCACGATGTACTTCTGCAGGTAGAGGAACAGCGCGAGGACCGGGAGGGTCGCGATGACCGCGCCTGCGGCGAACAGGCCCCAGTTGGCCTCGAGCAACGAGGACACCCAGCCGTAGAGGCCGACCGCGAGCGTCCAGTTGTCCTCGGACTGGAGGACCGAGCGCGCGATGATGAACTCGCCGAAGGTCGAGATGAACGAGAGCAGCCCGACGACCGCCAGCACGGGGGCGACGAGGCGCAGGATGATCGTCCAGTAGATCTGCGCGTGGGTAGCGCCGTCGATCTTCGCTGCCTCGTCCAGCTCACGCGGGACGGTGTTGAAGAACCCGTACATGAGGAAGGTGTTCACGCCGAGCGCGCCCCCCAGGTACACGCAGATCAACGCCACCTTGCTGTTGAGCCCGAGCGCGGGGATCACGTCGCCGAGGCTGATGAGCAGCAGGAAGATCGCCACGAACGCCAGCATCTGGGGGAACATCTGGATGATGAGCAGCGAGGTCAGGCCGACGCGTCGCCCGCTGAACCGGTACCGCGAGAAGGCGTAGGCCGCGGCCGCACCCATCAGGACGGTCCCGATCGACGTGGCGACGGCGATGACGACGCTGTTGCCCATCCACGTCCAGAACATCGTCGAGGACAGCGCCGAGTAGTTGGCGGTGCTGACCGGGCCGAACAGGTCGGTCAACGACCCCTTCTCGTGCAACGAGGCCGCCACGAGGTAGACGAGCGGGAACGCCGCGAAGACGATCGCGAGGACGCCGACGACGTGCCGCCAGCCCAGCTCGCTGAACCACCGGCCGAAGGACATCGAGCCGCGCCGCGGGCGGGCGCTGCTCGCACGGGCAGGTGCTGTCGTGGACATCAGTTGATCTCCTCGAGCTTGCGGGTCTGCCGGAAGGCGATCGCGGAGATGCCGCCGACGATGACGAAGATGACGATGGACAGCGCGCTCGCGAGCCCGTAGTTCTTGGGTGCGCCGCCGTCGATCCCGGAGATGGAGTACACCATCGAGATCAAGATGTCGGTGTGTCCCAGCGGCACCGACGCGTCGGCGAACTGCGGACCTCCGCCCGTCAGCATGTAGATGAGCGTGAAGTTGTTGAAGTTGAATGCGAACGACGAGATCAGCAGGGGTGCCGTCGACACGAGCAGCAGGGGCATGATCACCGACCGCCAGGTGCGCCACCTGCCGGCGCCGTCGATCTTGGCCGCTTCCATGACGTCGCCCGGCAGCGACTGCAGCGCGCCCGTGCAGATGAGGAACATGTACGGGAAGCCAAGCCAGAGGTTCACGAAGAGGACCGAGAACTTCGCGAGCCACGGGTCCGTCAGCCACGGGATCTCGGCGCCGCCGAAGAACAGGTTGTTGATCAGCCCGAACCGGCGGTTGAGCATCCCCGACCACAGCAGAGCCGCCACGAAGCCGGGGATCGCATACGGCAGGATCATGAGCATCCGGTAGACCTTGCGCCCTCGCATCCGCGCGTCGTTGAACGTCATCGCGAGGAACAGGCCCAGCAGGAAGGTCGTCACCACCGACAGGATCGCGAACGCGAACGTCCAGACGAGGATCTGCACGAAGGGCTTCGCGTAACGCGCGTCGGAGAACGCTGTCGTGAAGTTCTCGAAGCCGACGGAGACACGCCACCCGACCGGCAGGACGCTCCCATCAGGAGCCTGGAACTGCCCGTGGGAGTTGGGGCTGTAGACGAGACCCGTCTCGGCGTCGGTCATGGTCCCGGCGTCCGGGTCGTAGGTGAGGACCGACTTGAAGACGTAGCCGACGCGGGCGTCCTGGGTGCGGATCGACCCGTCGGCGGCATCGTCGGAGATGGGGACGCGCAGCGCGGTGATGGCCTGCTGCTGAGCGAGGATCTCCTGGCGGCTGAGGACGGTCCACCCGTCGACGGCGGTGATGCGGTTCGACTCGACAGTCGCGGAGGAGTCGGGTGCGAGCGGCTCGTCCGCGGACCCCACGAGCGCCGCTCCGTCCGGGTCGATCACGGCGAAGCCGAGCGTGGCGCCCTGCTCGACGACCGTCAGGGGGTACGCCGGCGATCCGTCCACCCGCTTCTCGTCCTGGACGAGGAGGGCGTCGACTGCCTGCTGCTTGGTTCCGTTGTGCCCGTCGCCGTAGTTGGTGAAGGCCACGAACCCCGTGTAGAAGACGACGAAGATCTGGAAGACGAGCAGGAATGCCAGCCCCGGCAGGATGTACTTGAGGGCGAGCGCCCTGCGCGTGAAGTACACCCAGTTGGCCGCGACGAGGAGCACCAGCATCGCGGCGAGAATCCAGTAGGCCTGTGCGTTCCATGCCGCGAGGACGCAGTACACGCCCACCGCGTCGATGATGCCGATGAGGACCAGCTTCACCAGGAAGCCAGGCCGCACGTTGCGGGCGTGCGAGTCGTCCGATCGCACGGGAGGCTCGGGATCGGTGGCACGCGGGGGGGCGCCCTGCGCAGCACGCGGGGACTTCACTGTCGGCATCGTCGCCTCCGGTCGGTTGTGACTGCGCGACGCGGCGCCGGGAGCCCGGCGCCGCGTCACGTCTTGACGGTCAGGAGATCAGGAGCCGATGGCCTTGGTGATGTCCTTGATCATCTTGTTCCAGCCGTCCGTCGGGTCGAGCTTGCCGGAGATGATGCCGGCCTCCGTCACGCCCCAGAACTGCCACACGGAACCCATCTGCGGGATCGAGGGCATGGGGACCGCGTCCTTGCCGACGGCGGCGAAACCGGCGGTGATCGGGTCGGACGACGCCTTCTCGGCAGCGCTGATGAGAGCCGGCGGGCGGTTGCCCGCCTTGTAGAGCGCGGTCTGGGCGTCGTCGGTGGCCATGTAGTTGATCAGGAAGTCGTTCGCCAGCAGGGCGTTCTTGCTCTGGGCGCTCACGTAGAAGCCCTGGACGCCGACGAAGGGCTGCGCCGGCTTGCCCCCGGCCGAGGGGAGCGGGTCGATCGACAGATCCATGTCCTTGAAGGTGTCCAGCATCCAGGGGCCGCCGACGATGAACGGCGACTCACCCTTGGCGAACGCCGCCGTCGCGTTGTCGTAGGTGATGGCGGTGTCGAGCACCTTGGTGCCCTTCTCGCCCTCCTTGGCCAGCCACTTGGCGAAGGCGATGCCCTCGTCCCCGCCCATGGCGAGCTCCGGCTTGTAGGAGCCGTCGTCGTTCTGCTCGAACACCGGGGCGCCGAACGACGTCTGGAAGGGGTAGTACGTGTACGGGTCGCCCTGGTCGCTGGTCTGGATGAGGAAGGGGAACTTCGTCTTCGCCTTCTTACCCGCCGTGATCGTGTCGTCCCAGGTCTTGGGAGCCTTCGACGCCAGCTTGGTGTTGCGGATCAGGGCGATGTTCTCGATCGCGTAGGGCACGCCGTAGACCTGGCCGTCCTGGGTGAACGCCTGGATCGAGACGGGCTGGAAGTCCGCGGTCTTGTCGCCGAGCTCGACGGGTGCGACCACACCGTTCTGGGTGAGCTCACCCAGCCAGTCGTGGGCGCCCACCGTGATGTCCGGCCCCTTGCCGGTCGGGACCTGGGCGATGAAGTCAGCCTTGATGTCCTCGAAGTTCTTCTGGACCAGCGTCACCTTGGCGCCGGTCTCCTTCTCGAAGGCCGTCGCCGCGTCCTGGACCGCCGTCTTGCGGGTCTCGTCGACCCAGATGGTCAGCGACCCGCCGTCGGTCGGCGTCGTGGCCGCGGCGCTGCTCGGGGCTGCCCCCGTCGGCGTCGCCGCGCCCTCGTTTGAGCCGCCGCTCGAGCACGCGCTCATGGTCAGGGCAAGGCCGAGGGCCGCCGCCACGACAGGGATGCTCCGTCGCATCTTCGATCTCCTGGGTTCAGTGAGTGTTTCAGTGGGTGTGCCAACGCTCGGCGGCATCACCACCGACACTGGCCTGATGGGGAGACGCTAACGTCGTTGCAACCTCCGCTGCAAGTCGTTACGGTAACTTTCAGGCAACGGTTTCACGGGGTTCGTCGCCGGCTTCTGCTTGCACCCCGAACGGCCCAGGACGAGGAGGTCCCGTGTCCCCTACGCTGCCACCCGTGCGCACTCGACTGACAGACCTGGCTGAACAGGCCGGCGTCAGCACTGCCACGGTGTCGCGCGTGCTCAACGGCAAGCACGGGGTGTCGACCCAGGCGCGCCAGGCGGTCCTCGCCGCGCTCGACGTCCTCGGCTACGAGCGGCCCGAGAAGCTGCGCACGCGGTCGGCGGGCCTCGTCGGCCTCGTCGTCCCGGAGCTGTCGAACCCCGTCTTCCCCGCGTTCGCGCAGGTCATCGAGTCGATGCTCACCGAGCGCGGTTACACGCCGCTGCTGTGCACGCAGTCCCCCGGTGGCACCACCGAGGACCAGTACGTCGACATGCTCCTCGAGCACGGCGTCGCCGGGATCGTGTTCGTCTCCGGCCTGCACGCCGACTCGTCGGCCTCGAAGGACCGCTACCACCGGCTGCGGTCGAGCGGGATGCCCGTCGTCCTGGTCAACGGCTTCGCCGAGGGGGTCGACGCGCCGAGCGTGTCGACCGACGACGTCGCGGCCCTGGACCTCGCGTTCCGGCACCTCGTCTCGCTGGGCCACCGGTCCATCGGGCTGGCCATCGGACCCGACCGGTTCGTGCCGGCCGCGCGCAAGCGTGCCGAGTTCACGGCGAACCTCGAGCGCCACCTCGGCATCACCGACCCGACCGGGCACGTCGTCTCGACACTGTTCACGGTGGAGGGCGGGCAGGCCGCGGCGCTCGAGCTGATCGAGACCGGACACACCGCGATCATCTGCGGCTCCGACCTCATGGCTCTCGGCGCGATCCGCGCGGCCCGCTCGCGTGGGCTGTCCGTGCCCGAGGACCTCTCGGTCGTCGGCTTCGACGACTCGCCGCTGATCGCGTTCACCGACCCGCCCCTGACGACCGTGCGCCAGCCGGTCCTCGCCATGGGGCACGCGGCGGTGTCCGCGCTCGTCGCGGAGATCACCGGCACGCCGGCGTCGCGCATCGAGCTCAAGTTCCACCCCGAGCTCATCGTGCGCGCGTCGACCGGGGCGGCGCCCCACGTCGCCGACCTGGCGGCCCACGCCGCCGCTGCGCCCGTCGCTCCCTGACGCCTCGCGCCCTCCCGCACCACCACCCTCATCTCGTCATACCCGAAAGGCGCACGCCCCCGTGACCTCGCTCGACACCCGGCCCGCCGTCGTCCACGCCCCGTCTGCCACGGACGGCGAGTGGTGGCGGCACGCCGTCATCTACCAGGTCTACCCGCGCTCGTTCGCGGACGGCTCCGGCGACGGCATCGGCGACCTGCCGGGCATCACGTCCCGGCTGCCCCACCTCGCCGAGCTGGGGGTCGACGCCGTCTGGCTCTCGCCGTTCTACCGCTCGCCGCAGGCCGACGCGGGCTACGACGTGGCCGACTACCGCGCCGTCGACCCGCTGTTCGGCACGTTGGACGACTTCGACGCCCTCCTGCTGCGCGCCCACGACCTGGGCCTGCGCGTGATCGTCGACCTCGTGCCGAACCACACGTCCGACGAGCACGTGTGGTTCGAGGCCGCGATGGCCGCAGGCCCGGGATCGGCCGAGCGCGAGCGGTACCTGTTCCGCGAGGGCCAGGGCGAGCACGGCGAGCTGCCGCCCAACAACTGGCAGTCGATCTTCGGCGGTCCCGCCTGGACGCGCGTCGCCGACGGTCAGTGGTACCTGCACCTGTTCGACTCGCGCCAGCCGGACCTCAACTGGGAGCACCCCGAGGTCCGCTCGGAGTTCGAGGACGTGCTGCGGTTCTGGCTCGACCGCGGGGTCGACGGCTTCCGCATCGACGTCGCGCACGGGATGGTCAAGGAGCCGGGCCTGCCCGACTGGGACGGGCACGTCTCGATGATCGAGGGCTCCGACGACGCCCCGGCCGCCGAGGACACCGTCTCGGGCTCGGGCAATCAGGGCCCGATGTTCGACCAGGACGGCGTCCACGAGATCTACCGCGCGTGGAACCGGGTGCTGTCGCAGTACGCGGGCGACCGCGCGCTGGTCGCCGAGGCGTGGGTCGAGCCGCTGTCGCGCCTGGCCCGCTACGTGCGGCCCGACGAGATGCAGCAGGCCTTCAACTTCGCGTTCCTCGCGACCCTGTGGGACGCGCCCGCGCTGCGCTCGGTCATCGAGGCCTCGTACGTCACGGCCGACTCGGTCGGCGCGCCCACGACCTGGGTGCTGTCCAACCACGACGTCGTGCGGCACGCCTCGCGGCTCGGCCTGGCGGAGGCCGGCTCGCGCCCCAACGGCATCGGCCACGGCGACGAGCAGCCCGACGAGGAGCTCGGCCTGCGCCGCGCACGCGCCGCGACCCTGCTCATGCTCGGCCTGCCGGGCTCGGCGTACCTGTACCAGGGCGAGGAGCTGGGCCTGCCGGACCACACGGCCCTGCCCGACGAGCTGCGCCAGGACCCGGCCTTCTTCCGCACCGGCGGCGCCGAGCGGGGCCGCGACGGATGCCGCGTCCCGCTCCCCTGGGCGGCCGACGAGGCCGGCTTCGGCTTCTCCCCGACGGGTGTGACCTGGCTGCCCCAGCCCCCGTCATGGGCCTCCTACGCGCTGGACGCACAGCGCGGCGTCGAGGGCTCGACGTACGAGACCTACCGTGGTGCGCTCGCGCTGCGCCGGGCCGAGCACCTCGGCACCGGCGGCCTGACCTGGGACCACACGTTCGGCGACGAGGTCATCGCGTTCGAGAACCGCGACGTGCTCGTCGTGGCGAACCTCGGCACCGATGCGGTCGAGCTGCCGACCGGACTGACCGTGCTGGCGGCGTCGGGCGACCTGCCCGACGGGCCTGGCACGGCCACGCTGCCGGGCGACACGACGGTCTGGGCCCGCCGCGCCTGACCGTCACCGGCGGCCCGACACGTCGGATCGCCACCCGTCGGCGGGCTGCGGCGTTGCAGCAGCGTGCACGCCGGGCCGCGAACTAGCGCGGCCGGCGCGTCAGGATCAGGTGCACGACCCCGGACGGCGACGGCGTCGCCTCGATCTCGAAGCGTTCCTCCAGTCCCTCGAGCCCGTCCCACAGCCGCTCGCCCCGGCCCAGCACGATCGGCGCGACCACGACGTGCAGGTGGTCGATCAGGTCGGCCTCGAGGAACTGGCGCACCGTCGCGACGCCGCCCCCGATCCGGACGTCGAGGTCGCCGGCCAGCTCGCGGGCCTGCGCGAGCGCCGTCACGGGGTCGGCGTCGACGAAGTGGAACGTCGTCCCACCCTCCATCTCGAGCACCGGCCGCGGGTGGTGGGTCAGCACGACGACGGGCGTGTGGAACACCGGGTCGTCACCCCACCAGCCCTTCCACTCCTCGTCCGCCCACGGGCCGCGCTGCGGGCCGAACTTGTTGCGGCCCATGATCTCGACGCCGATGCCGGTGGCCCACTGGCTGGCGAACGACTCGTCGACGCCGAACGACCCCTCCCCCTCGCCGTGCATGCCCATCCCGCGGAACGTGCGGGTCGTGAACGCCCAGGACATCAGCCGATGGCCGGCATGCCCGAACGGGGCGTCGAGGCTCTGGCCCTCGCCGGTGCCGAAGCCGTCGAGCGAGACCGTGAAGTTGTGCACGCGAACGAGAGACATGTCTTCTCCTGGAGGTACGAGCCGATGGTCGAGATCCAACCACCGGCGACTGACAGATCGCTGTCAGAGCGTCACGGTGGTCCCGACGAGCACCAGCTCGGAGGTGTGCGACCCCTCGATCCCGACGCCCGTCGGACGTGCCCGGAAGCCGGGCAGGTCCGCCAGCCCGTCGCTGCCGTCGGTCACGCGCAGCTGGACCGGGTCCGCCGTGGTCAGGGTGAGCGTCACGTGGACCCCGTCCGCCGGCGGGGCGTTGAAGACGACGTCGAACGTCCCGTCGGTGACGAGGACGTCGCGGCCCTCGACCACCGCGGTCCGCACGCCGGAAGCCGTCAGGCCGACGAGCCGCACGGCGCGCTGCGGCGTGACCGTGAAGCTCACGGTGCTGCCGGTGCGGACGACGTCGCCCACCACGGGCGCGGGCAGGTCCGCGGCCTGCGCGGGACCGGTCGCCTCGCCGTCGGACAGCATCGGGAACGTCGCAGACAGGTCCTCGGAGCCGGAGACGAACTGGCTGGTCCACGCGCTCGGCCTCACCTCCTGGCTGGCCCACCAGGCCTTGCCGGTGTCCGCGTCGAGCGCGTACATCAGCTGCGTGGGCAGCGGGTGACGGGCGTCGAACTGGTCGACGACGAGGCCGACGCCGAGGCAGACGACCGTCGCGGCTGCCGCCACGACGGCCGGCAGCGCGCGCCCTCGCCCACGCGGCAGCGCACCGTCCAGGACCGGGAGCAGCACCATCCCGAGCAGCACCGCGAACAGCGCGGGTGCGGCGCCCGTCGCCAGCCCGAGCGCGGGCATGAACAGCAGCACGATCGGCGCGAGCACGACGACCGCGACCGCGCCGGCAACCGTGTGCGCGACGAGCCCGCCGGTCTCGCTGCGGACGAGGACCGCGACGACGCCCGCCACGCCACCCGCGAGGGCCGGCAGGGCGGCGAGGTAGGACCCGCCGGGCGTGAGAGCGGCGAGCGCGACGCCGAGCAGCGCGAGCCACGCGAGGGCGCCGACCGCGAGCGCGGTGGCACCGACCCGGTTCCGCAGCGCGGCGTACCAGGTGAGCAGCACGGTCGCGACGAGCAGCACCAGCCCGGCGCGGAACCACCAGGGCCGCCACGGGTCGATCATCTCGCCGTACCCGGGCCGGATTGCGACGAGCGCGAGCCACATGAGCTGGGCCAGGACCGCCACCGCGACGATGGGCACCACGCCGAGCAGCAGCGCCGCGACGAGCCGTCGTCGGGCGACCAGGCCCCGCCGCACCGCGACCGCGCCGAACGCCGCGACGGCCAGCACCGCGGCGATCGCGAACGGCCACACGAGCCAGCCGGGGTAGCGCACGAGCGTGCCGGGCGCGGGGAAATAGGTCGCGTCGCCCGACGAGGGCTGCGCGAGCTCGGCCACGTCGCCGTTGCCGATGGTGCGCGCGAGCGCGAGCGCGTTCGAGCCGTGGTGCTGCAGGCTCGCCTTGTCCATGTACTCGGGCCGGTCCTCCGGTGAGTGGTAGACCGCGGAGCCGTCGATGTACGCGCTGTTCAGACCCGTGAAGCGGTCCTGCTCGCGGAACGGGGTGAAGTCGGTGTCGTTCGGCAGGATCCGGTAGACCTCGACGGCCATGCTGCTGCCGACGGGGTACGGGACGTGCGCGTACTCGTCAACCAGGGCGGCGTTGCCGCGCGACGTCTCGAACATGATCGCCGGGCCCGAGGCGCCGCGCGCCTCGAAGTTGAGCACCACGCCACCGTCGGTGGCCAGCGGGTCGTCGTGCACGAACGACTCGGCGCCGCACAGGCACGCCTCCTCGGCATCCGTGAACACGAGCACGATGTCGTTGCGCAGAGGCGTGCCCTGCGTCAGCGCGCGGGCCGTCTCGAGCAGCGTGGACGTCCCGGCACCGTCGTCGTTCGCGCCGTAGGACACCTGCACGGAGTCGTAGTGGGCGACCATGAAGACCCGCCCGGTCGAGTCCGTGCCCGGGATCACCGCGACCACGTTGCTCACGTGCGCCAGCCCGTAGGTGGAGCCGAGCGCGCCCGTCGCGCCGACTCCCTCGTGCACCTCGGGGCTCAGGCCGAGGCCCGTCAGCGTGTCGACGATGTACTGGCGGACCGTCCCGGCGGCGGGGCTGCCCGCGGGGTGCACCTGCTGCCCGATGGTCTCGACGTGGTCGTACGCGCGCGCTGCGCTGAACTGGTCCGCGGGCGCGTCCTCCCCCTTCGGCGCCGGCGGCCACACGGACCAGAGGCTGAGGAAGGTGAGGGCGGCAAGGACGACGAGAGCGGCGAGCGTCGTCGCCCGCGGCCGGAAGGGCTGATCCACGCGGACATGATCGCACCGCGGCGCCGCTAGGTTGACGCCATGGTGAGTGTCCTGGTCAACGGCGCGGCGGCGTGGAACACGCTCGTCCGCCTCCCGTCCCTGCCTTCCCCGGTGTCCCAGACGCTGTTCGCCGACGGCCACCACGACGGGCTGGGCGGGACGTCTGCGGGCAAGGCGGTGACGCTGGCCGCACTGGGTGTCGACGTGACGCTGTCCACCTTGCTCGGGGCGGACGAGCCGGCGGACCGGGTCCGCGCCGCCCTGGCCCACGACCGCATCACCCTGCTGGCCGGACCGGCGCGTGACGGCCGCACCGAGCGGCACGTCAACCTCATGGCCGACGACGGCTCACGGGTCTCGATCTACCTCGAGCTGCCCGCGTCCGGGGGCACACCGCCCGAGGTCCTCGCCGCGCTCGACACCGCGACCGTGGCCGTCCTGGACCTCGCCGACTCCTCGCTCCCCCTGCTCGCCGCGGCACGCTCGGGCGGCATACCTGTCTGGTGCGACGTGCACGACGACGACGGCACCGGCGAGTACGCCCGCCCGTTCGCCGACGCGGCTGACGTCCTGCTGGTCAGCGCCGACCGGCTGGCCGACCCGCGCGCCTACCTGCGCTCGCGCGTGGAGGCCGGCTGCCGGCTCGCGGTGTGCACGGACGGCGCACGCGGGGCGGTCGCGCTCGACGCCGAAGGGTGGTGGTCGGTCAGCGCGGCCCCCGTCGAGCGCGTCGTCGACACCAACGGCGCCGGTGACGCGTTCTTCGCGGGGCTGCTCAGCGCGACGCTCGCCGGGCTGGGTACCGGCGCCGCCCTGGCGCGCGCCTCGGCGACCGGTGCTCTGGCGGTCACGACGAGCGACCTCGGGGCGCCCGGTGCGACGGCACGGGCCGCCGACGAGCTGGCCCGTTCCGTCGTCGTGCGGCGGGTCTAGCCTCCCGAGACGCTGAGCTCGGCCTCGTGCAGGTCGCGCGCGAAGTCCTCGGACAGCTCGCGCGAGTCGAGCCAGCCGTACGGGAGGATCGGCCGCTTCGGCGATCCGGCGCGACCGCGCTGCCCCTCGGCGGCCTCGCCCGGGTAGGGCTGGTCCAGGTCGAGACCGGCGAGCCGGTCGTCGAGCTCGGCCATCGTCGAGACCAGGCCGAGCGCGGCGCGCGTCTCCCCGCCGACGACGTAGCCCTTGAAGTACCAGGCCATGTGCTTGCGCATCTCGCGCAGCGCCTTGGACTCCTCGCCGAAGTGCTCGACCATGAGCTCGGCGTGCCGGCGGACGACGGTCGCAACGTAGCCCAGGCCGGGCCTGATGCGCTCGTCGGACCCCGCGAACGCGGCGGCGAGGTCGGCGAACAGCCACGGGCGGCCCTGGCAGCCGCGGCCGACGACGACGCCGTCGCAACCGGTCTGCCTGACCATCTCGACCGCGTCTTCGGCGGACCAGATGTCGCCGTTGCCCAGCACCGGGATGTCGGTGACGGTCTCCTTGAGACGCGCGATCGACTCCCAGTCGGCCGTGCCGGAGTAGTAGTCCGCCGCGGTCCGGGCGTGCAGGGCGACGGCGGCGACGCCCACCTCCTGCGCGACGAGGCCGGCCTCGAGGTAGGTGAGGTGGTCCTCGTCGATGCCCTTGCGCATCTTGACCGTCACCGGCACCCCGTAGGGCGCGGCGGCGTCGACGGCCGACGAGACGATCGAGCGGAACAGGTCCCGCTTCCAGGGCAGCACGGCTCCCCCGCCGCGGCGGGTGACCTTGGGGACGGGGCAGCCGAAGTTGAGGTCGACGTGGTCCGCGCGGTCCTCGCTCGCGATGAGCCGGACCGCCGCCGCGACCGTGGCCGGGTCGACGCCGTAGACCTGCACGCTGCGGGGACGCTCGTCGGGCTCGTGCGAGATGATCCGCATCGACTCCTCGCCACGCTCCACCAGGGCGCGGCTGGTCACCATCTCCGCGACGTACAGCCCGGCGCCGGACTCGCGGCACAGGCGGCGGAACGCGGCGTTGGTGACCCCGGCCATGGGCGCGAGGACCACGGGGGTGTCGATGGTCAGGGGCCCGATCCGCAGCGGCGGGAGCACGGACGTGCCCGTGCTCGCAGTGGTCGTGGTCATGGCACCCAGTGTCCCACCCCGGCGCCGCTCGCCGTGCGGGAGGCCGTGAACGCTGGGATCGTGGCGGGACTGCTCCGACGGAAGGAACTCCCCGTGGCCCTCTGGCTCGTCCTCATCATCGCCGGCCTCGTCCTGCTCGTGCTCGGCCTGGCCGGGCTCGGTCAGTTCCTCGTCTACGTCGGGCTGATCCTCGCCGTCATCGGCGTGGTCCTCGTCATCGTCGGCCGCGGGAACCGCAACGTCGGGCGCTAGCTCGCCCGACACGCCCAGCCGAGCGCGTCGGGCGAGGACCCGCCACCGCTACAGCCAGCCGTTGTCCTGGGCGATGCGGGCAGCCTCCGCGCGGGTGCGGGCGCCGGTCTTGCCCATCGCCGCGGACAGGTAGTTGCGCACCGTCCCCTCGGACAGGAAGGTCGCGCCCGCGATGTCCGCGACCGTGCCACCGCGCGCCGCGGCGACCAGCACGTCGCGTTCCCGCTCGGTCAGCGGCGACGAGCCCACCGTGAGCGACTCCACGGCCAGGTCGGGGTCCACCACGCGCAGCCCGCGGTGCACGCGCCGGACCGCGTCGGCGAGCTCCTCGGCCGGGGTGTCCTTCACGACGAAGCCGCTCGCGCCGGCGTCCAGCGCGCGCCGCAGGTAGCCCGGGCGACCGAACGTCGTGACGATCAGCGAGCGGCACGTCGGCAGCCGCCGGTGCAGCTCGGCGGCCACCGTGATCCCGTCGAGGCCGGGCATCTCCACGTCGAGGAGCGCCACGTCGACCGCGTGATCGCGGGCGGCGGCCAGCACCTCGTCGCCGCGGCCCACCTGGGTGACGACCTCGAGGTCCGCCTCGAGGTCGAGCAGGGCGGCCAGGGCGCCGCGGACCAGCGCCTGGTCGTCGGCCAGGAGCAGGCGGATCACGGGGCGACCTCTCGGGTGGTGGTGACCAGCAGGCGGAACCCGCCCAGCGGGCTCGTGGACACCTCGACGCGCGCGCCGGCCGCCCGCGCCCGCTCGACGAGGCCGTGCAGTCCGTTGCCGCGCTCGTCGGCGGCCGGGCCGGTGCCGTCGTCGTCGACCGTGAGCGTGTTGGCCGTCATGGTGATCTGCACGTGGGACGCGGCGGAGTGCCGCAGGACGTTGGTGGTGCCCTCGCGGATCGCCCACGCGAACAGCACGCGCAGCTCCTCGGGCACCTCGTCGATCGTGCCCGGGACGACGGCCTCGATCGCCGCCGAGTCGAAGGCCTGCCGGGCGCCCGCGAGCTCCCCGGACAGGGTCACGGCGCGGGTCGCGGTCACCATGCCGCGCACGTCCGCGAGCGCGGTGCGCGCCAGGTTCTGCACCTCGAGCATCTCGGTCCGCGAGCGCGCGGGGTCGACGTCGAACAGCTTCGCGGCCAGCTCCGCCTTGACCGAGATGACGGTCAGGGAGTGGCCGAGCACGTCGTGCATGTCGCGCGCGATGCGCTCGCGCTCGCGCTCGACGGCGAGCACCGCGACCTCGTCGCGCGCGAGCTGCAGCTGACGGTTGCGCATCACGAGCTGCGTGAACCCGAACACCGCGACGGACGCCAGGATCACGGAGATCACCAGGTCGTCGATCGTGTCCCACCCGGGGACCAGTCGCGGCACGACGACGATGAGCACGGCCGACCACAGCGCGAGGCCGAGCGCGCGCGGGTCGCGCAGCAGGAAGATCCCGGAGACGCAGACGAACACGAGGCCGACGAGCCCGTCCTGGTCGGCCGCGAGGCACGCGAGCGCGACGAGCCCCGTCTGGCCCAGCAGGAAGAGCGCGGCGCGGCGCGGCTCCATCGTCTGGCCGTGCGGACCCGCGTGGGTGAGGACCACCCACGCGAACGAGATCGCCAGGCCGGCGATCGCGACGAGCGAGACGACCCGCTCCCAGCCCGGCGAGCTGTCCCACGCGGACTGCCACGGCTGCAGGAGGAAGACCGCCCAGACGATCCCCATCACGGGGCCGATCACGCGCATCGTGCGGCGTGCGCGCCCGGGGGGCAGGTCCTCGCGCCCGGGCCGGGTCACGTACAGGGCGGTGTCGCCCTGCGGCCAGTTGTCCCGCAGCCGCCCGCGCCAGGACGTCGTCACGGCGCCCACGCTATCGTCCGCGCAGTCGCGCGACCCGGCGCCGCTCGGGCCGCCGGGTCGCGCGTCGCGCGTGCTGGTCACACCCGGGCCGTGTCGCGGCGGAACCGCCAGGCCGCGCCGACGACGAACACGATCCCCCAGGCCACGACGTTGACGACCGCCCACATCGAGACCCCCTCGTCGGTGATCGGTCCGCGCACGATCTCGGCCAGGCCGTACGTCGGCACGAACTGCGCGATCGTCGCGAAGACACCGTCACCGAGCGGCATGAACAGGCCGCCGGCGAAGGACAGCAGTGCGAGCACCGGACCGAGGATCTGCATGACGTTCTCGGACGGCAGCAGGTACCCCATGAACAGGCCGAACGCGGCGAACACCGAGGACCCGACCCACGCGAGGGCGAGCGACGCGACGATGCGCGACGTGTCACCGGTCGCGCCCGAGGCCATGCCGACCGCGGCCGTCACGACGACCGCGCCGAGCCCCATCACCATGGCCACCGCGACCTTCGTCACGACGTACGTCGTGGGACTCAGCGGCGTGAGCCGCAGCTGGCGCGTCCAGCCCTGCGCCCGCTCGACCGAGACGCTCGCCCCGCCGCTCGTCGTGGCCAGGATGGCGCCGTACAGGGCCATCGAGATCATGATCCAGGCGGTCACGTTCGCGTGGCCGACGGACTCGGTCTTGTAGCTGCTCACCGTGCCGAAGAGCAGGAAGAACACCGGCGGCATGACGAGCGTGAAGATGATCCCGCGCCGGTTGCGCAGCAGGCGGCGCAGCTCGATCGTCAGGAACGTGGCGTTGAGCCCGCGACGGGGCCCGGTGACGGGGACGGCGACGGCGGTCATGCGATGCTCCCGATGGACTCGTGGGTGGCGGCGTGGTCGGTGGTCAGGGCCAGGAACGCGTCCTCGAGGCCGCGCGCGGCGATCTCCAGGTCGGTCGCGTCCGTGGCGGTCAGCAGGTGGCGGGCGACGGCGTCGGAGTCCGTGGTGCGGATGATCACGCGCTCGCGCCGCACCTCGACGTCCTGCACGCCCGGCAGCGCTCGCAGCGCGGCCTCGTCGAGCGCGCCCTCGAACGACGCGGAGACCGTGCGTCCCGCGGTCAGGCTCTTGACCTGCGCGGCGGAGCCGTCGGCCACGATGCGGCCGTGGCTGACCAGGACGATGCGGTCCGCGTACGCGTCCGCCTCCTCCAGGTAGTGCGTGGCGAAGATGATGGTGCGGCCGCGGGCGGCGTCGGCGCGCAGCGCGTTCCAGAAGTCGCGGCGGCCCTCGACGTCCATGCCGGTCGTCGGCTCGTCGAGCACGATGACGTCCGGGTCCGGCAGCAGCGCGAGCGCGAACCGCAGCCGCTGCTGCTGGCCGCCCGAGCACTTGCCGACCCGGCGGTCCGCGATCTCGGCGATCCCGGCGCGCTCCATGACCTCCCGCGGCGAGCGCGTGCCGCGGAAGAACGAGGCGGTCAGCTCGATCGTCTCGGCGACGGTCAGGTCCTTGAGCAGGCCGCCGCTCTGCATGACGGCGGACACGCGGCCGGCGGCGATCGCCGCGGACGGCTCGAGGCCGAGCACCTGGACGGTGCCCTCGTCGGGCTCGGCCAGGCCGAGCAGCATGTCGATGGTCGTCGTCTTGCCGGCGCCGTTCGGGCCGAGGAACGCGACGACCTCACCGGGACGGACGGCCAGGTCCAGGCCGTCGACGGCACGCACGGTGCCGAAGGACTTGCGCAGCCCGCGCAGGTCGAGCGCGAGGGTCCCCGTGGTCGGGGTGTCGAGCAGCTCTGTGGTCATGACTCGATCCTGGCGCGCTGCCGAGCGCCGCTCCCCCGCCGTGCGTCACGAGTCGCACATGACGGATGTCATGACTCAACCTTCGGCCGAGGTCGTGCGTCTTCTACGGTGTGACCACCATGCCGATCCCGCTCGTGCGCAGCGTCGCGCACGCCGATCCCCACCCACCGGACGCGCCGGCAGAGGCGAGCACGCCCGAGACCGTCGACGTCGTCGTCTCGGGCGGGACCCGGACCTCCCGGGCCGTGCGCGACGAGCAGTTCACCGCGTTCATGGCTGCGCACCAGGGCCACCTCCTGCACACCGCCTGGCTCCTGACGGGCGACGCGCACCGCGCGGAGGAGCTCGTCCAGCAGGCGCTCGTGCGGACCTACTCGTCGTGGGACCGCGTCGCCACGGACCGCCTCGCGTACACCCGCCGCACGCTCGTGAACCTGCGCGTCGACACCTGGCGGCGCCGGCGGCGCGAGGTGCTCACCTCCGAGCTGCCCGAGCGCGGCATCGCCGACGCGCACGGCCCGACCGATGACCGTGACCAGCTGGTCCGCGCCCTGGCGTTGCTGAGTCCCCGCCAGCGACGCGTCGTCGTCCTGCGCCACCTCGTCGGGCTGCCCGAGGCGGAGGTCGCCGCCGAGCTCGGCGTGAGCCTGGGCACCGTGAAGTCCACCGCGTCGCGCGGCCTGCAGCGCCTGCGCGAGACCCTCGCCGAGACCGACCCGAACGGAGTGGTCCCATGACCATCGCCCCCGAGCTCGATCCCGATCCCACCCTGGCCGCGCTCGCCGCGCGCACCCGCCCGCCCATGGTGCTCGACCCGGTCGCCGTGCTCGGTGCCGCGCACCGGCATGCGCACCGCCGCACCGCCGCGCGGGTCGTCGCGTCGGTGGCCGCGGTGGCTGCTGCGGCCACGGTCGCCGTGAACGTCTCCGGCATGCGGGACCATGCCGCGCCTGCCTGGCGCTCCACGCAGCCACCGTCCACCGCGCAGGTCGCCCAGACGCTCGGAGAGGGCGACCTCGCGACGATGTCGGGCGGCATCCAGGCCGTGAACCTGCCGGGACCGGCAGCACCCCCAGCACACAGCATCAGCGCGGCGATCCCCGGGATCACCGCGGAGCACGACCTCGCGCTCGCCGGTCCCGACGGCGCGTCGGTCGTGCTGCTCACGGGAGGCCCGCGAGCCGACGGGACCGCGGGGCTGCTGGTCACCTACGCCGACAAGTTCGGCGAGCCGATCGATCTCGGGCAGGACATGCCCGTGTGGTCCTGGGGTGGCAGCACGGGCACGTCGGCCGACACGGCGGCCTGGGCCGTCGCTGAGCCCGACGCGACGCACCGGCTCGACGTGGCGCTCGTGCCGGCGGATCTCGAGCTCCCGCGCGTCGTCTACTGGACCGTTGACGACACGGGAACGCAGTGGCAGGAGGTGCCGACGTTCGACGCCGGGAACGGCCGGCTCGTGACGGCCTTCACGACCACCGGTGCGGTGCCGGACAGCTCGGGACTGGCGTTCGTCGGGCACGACGGCCAGATCGTCGAGGCGCCATGCCCTGCGCACCTGCGCTGCACCAGCGCCGACGAGGTCCCCGGCCTCGAGGACTACCTGCACACCTTCACCGCCGCCGGCGAGGAAGAGTTCCGCGTCATCCTCCAGCGCCAGTCCGATGCGGAAAAGGCCGCGCGCGCCGCCAAGGACAGGCTGGCCGCCGCCGATACCGAGGCGGAACGGCAGGCTGCCGAGGACGACATCCAGAAGGCGCAGGCACAGCTGGACGCCATCACCTTCCCGGGCGGCTGACGCCCCGAGCACACGTCACGCCGGGCGCTCAAGGGGCGCGCCCGGCGTGACGTGCGTCAGAAGTGATCGGCATCCTGACTCAACCTCCGGGGCGGGTCCTGCGTTCTCTACGGTGTGAGCACCATGTCGACCGCTGCCAGCACCCCGGCCGATGACCCCGGACCCGCCGTCCACGTCCCGCACGCGGAGGTCGTCGACGTGCTCGGCGTGCGGCGCCGGTCGAGCTCCGCGTCGAGCCCGGCGCGTGACTCGGTCGACGCCGAGTTCACCGCGTTCATGACCACCCACGGCCCGGCGCTGCTCCGGACGGCGTGGTTGCTGTGCGGGGACGGCCACCGCGCCGAGGAGCTGACCCAGCAGGCGCTCGTGCGTACGTACGCCGCGTGGCCACGGGCCCGCCGCGACCCGCTCGCGTACGCCCGCCGCATCCTGGTCAACCTCCGGGTCGACACCTGGCGCCGGCGGCGGCGCGAGGTCCTGACGTCACCCGACGAGATGCCCGACACGGCGGGCACCGTTCGCGTCGGGGCGTCCGTGAGTGACGACCACGCGCGTACCGAGGACCGGGACCAGCTCGTGCGTGCCCTCGCGCTCCTGTCGCCACGACAACGGCGCATCGTCGTGCTGCGACATCTCGTCGACCTGCCCGAGGCAGAGGTCGCGGCCGTCCTCGGGGTGAGCGTCGGCACCGTCAAGTCCACGTCGTCGCGCGGGCTTGCGACCCTCCGCGAGGCGCTGACCGACGATCGTGAAGGAGACGCGCGATGAGCCGCACCGACCAGGACGACCTCCGGGCCCGCATCGACGAGCTGCTGCCCGTGATGACGCTCGACGTCGCGACCGTCCGCCGCGCGGGCCGCCAGCGGCGGCGCACGCAGGTAGCGAGCCTGACCGCGATCTCCGGGGCGGCTGCGGCGCTCGTCGTCGGCCTGGCGCTGCACGCCAACGGGCTCGCGCTCGACCGGACCGAGCCTGCGGGCCCGTCGCCGTCGGTGAGCCAGCCGGCGGCCGTCGTCGACGTCGCGCGAGGGCTCGGGATCACGGCGGCGACAGGCGCGGACCCGGCCGGTGGCGGCTGGGACACGGGGCTCACCTTCGGCCGTGAGGAAGGAGATGCCGGCACGTTGCTGATCCGGGCTGCGTCGTCCGCGGACGTCGCGACGGTCGCGAGCACGGCCGGCGTGACCGCCGACCACGGGCTCGAGCTGAGCCTGGACCCCGAGGACACCTCCGGGACGGTCGTGATCTGGGCCGACGGCGACTCCGCCGACCGGTTCCCCATCGGGCGGACGTACCCGGGATCGATGACCTGGGCGGAGAACGACGACGTGCGGATGGTCGCGGGCGTGGTGCCCACGTGGATGCCCGGCGCACGTGTGCTCCTGTATCTCCCGCGCGGGATCGGCGCTGCCGACGACCGCACGAACGCCGTCGAGGTGCCCACGTTCGTCGACCCGACAGGCACGGGCGCCCGGGTGTACGCGGCGCAGCTGGACGCCGGACTGGTGCGCAACGCGGTGATCCCCGGTGAGGACGTGCGTGTGCTGTTCGTCGACGCCGCGTCGGGCGCGGTGTTCGACCCGCTCGGTGCGTGCAGCGATCTGCCGGCCCCGTGCCTCGCGGCGCAGGACGACGGTGGCGGCATGCTGGCGTCCGCGGTCGAGGCACTCGGCGGGGACGTGAGCTCGGTCGTCCTTGGCCCGGGGGTCCAGCCGCCCTCGGGCGTGACGTCGGCGCGCCAGGTCTCGGCTGGCGTCACCGCGGCGACGACCCTGAGCGAGGGCACACGCCTCGACCTCGGCGAGGACTCGACAGGCGGGCGAGTGTGGATCGACCTGAGGATGTACGACCTCACGGCCGCGCCCGAGCTGTACCGCGGCGCGCAGTCGCTGACCAACCAGCCGTACCAGGTCGACTTCTCGAGCGCGCAGGACGACTACTCCGCGACGACGCTCGACCAGAGCGACGACACCGCCACCTTCGGGTCCGTGCCGGCCGGGACGACGAAGACCTACCTCTGGATGGATGCCGACCAGAGGGCCGTCGAGCTGCCGACCGTCTCCGTTCCCGGCACGGACGGCCGCTCCGCGTACGCGTACCTGGCCCAGCCAGGATCGGCAGCGGCGACCGGGACGACGGGAGTCGTCTTCGTGGCCGAGGACGGCTCCCTCACGGCGGCAGGCTGCGGCCAGGTCAGCGAGTCCGAGTGCGAGACGACGAGCCTGACGGCCGGCATGTTCGACGCCGTCCGGGCGGCGATGGGCTGAACGACGCGCGTGGTGCCGCAGGGGGGCACCACGCGCGTCGGGGTCAGCAGCCGATCAGACGTGCGGCGAGGTAGCTCGTGACCTGGTCGAGCGAGACCCGCTCCTGCGTCATGTCGTCGCGGTGGCGGATCGTGACGGCCTGGTCGTCGAGCGTGTCGAAGTCGACGGTGATGCAGAACGGCGTGCCGATCTCGTCCTGGCGGCGGTAGCGACGGCCGATGGCGCCGGCGTCGTCGAAGTCGACGTTCCAGTTCCGGCGCAGCTCAGCCGCGAGGTCGCGGGCCTTGGGCGAGAGCGACTCGTTGCGGGACAGCGGCAGCACGGCGGCCTTGACCGGCGCGAGGCGCGGGTCGAGCTTGAGCACGACGCGCGTGTCGACGCCGCCCTTCGTGTTGGGCGCCTCGTCCTCCGTGTAGGACTCGACGAGGAACGCCATGAGCGAGCGCGTCAGGCCGGCGGCGGGTTCGATGACGTAGGGCACGTAGCGCTCGTTCTTGGCCTGGTCGAAGAACGACAGGTCCTGGCCCGAGTGCTCGGAGTGCGTCTTGAGGTCGAAGTCCGTGCGGTTGGCGATGCCCTCGAGCTCGCCCCACTCGCTGCCCTGGAAGCCGAAGCGGTACTCGATGTCGACGGTCCGCTTGGAGTAGTGCGAGAGCTTCTCGGCCGGGTGCTCGTAGTGGCGCAGGTTGTCGCGCGCGATGCCCAGGTCCGTGTACCAGTCGGTGCGCAGGTCGATCCAGGTCTGGTGCCACTGCTCGTCGGTGCCGGGCTCGACGAAGAACTCCATCTCCATCTGCTCGAACTCGCGCGTGCGGAAGATGAAGTTTCCGGGGGTGATCTCGTTGCGGAACGACTTGCCGATCTGGCCGATGCCGAACGGCGGGCGCATGCGCGCGGTGGTGTAGACGTTCTTGAAGTTCACGAAGATGCCCTGCGCGGTCTCGGGCCGCAGGTAGTGCAGGCCGGACTCGTCCTCGACCGGGCCGAGGTAGGTCTTGAGCATCATGTTGAAGTCGCGCGGCTCGGTCCACTGACCCCGGGTGCCGCAGTTGGGGCACGCGATGTCCGCCAGGCCGTTCTCCGGAGCGCGGCCCTTCTTCTCCTCGAACTCCTCGAGCATGTGGTCCTCGCGGAACCGCTTGTGGCAGCTCAGGCACTCGGTGAGCGGGTCGGTGAAGACGCCGACGTGACCGGAGGCGACCCAGGTCTGGCGCGGCAGGATCACCGCGGAGTCGAGGCCGACGATGTCCTCGCGGCTGGTCACCATCGTGCGCCACCACTGACGCTTGATGTTCTCCTTGAGCTCGACACCCAGGGGGCCGTAGTCCCATGCGGACCGCGTCCCTCCGTAGATCTCACCGCTCGGGAAAACGAAGCCACGGCGCTTCGCGAGGGAGACGACGGAATCCAGACGGGACGGTGCAGCCACGAGTGTTCACTCCAGGGGTTGGCCCGCTGCTGGGTGCGGCGGGCGGATGACCGCGACCGGGTGCCGCGGGATGAGCCCGCCCAGGCTACCGGCCGGACCGGCGCGCCGCCGGGCCGGTCCGCGCCGGGCGCGTCACCGGTGGCCCTCTAGGATCGCGGCGTGGACGACGACCCCCTAGACGCCTTCGGCCTCGGCTCGGTGTCGCTGATCGTTGCCGTCTGCGCCCTGTTCGTCGTCGCGATGGCCCGCTCGCACGCCACCTACTGGGCCGGCCGTGGCGTGATCCGCGGCGCGAAGACCGTGCACGAGACCGACAAGGGCTTTGCCTGGTGGCGCTCGATGATCGAGCACCTCGAGGCGTGGACGAACTCGCGCGCCGCGCAGCGCGGGCTCGACCTGGTGCGGCGGTGGGGCGCCCCCGCCGTGTCGCTCGCCTACCTGACGTTCGGCGTGCAGACCGCCGTGTTCGCGTCCGCCGGGCTGATCAAGATGAAGTACACCAAGTTCACCATCGCGTCCGTCCCGGGCTCGATCGCGTGGGCCATCATCTGGTCGACGGTCGGGCTCGGTGCGGTCTGGGGCGCGATCCGGCTGTTCGCCAAGTCGCCGGTCGCGCTGATCCTCGTCGTGCTCCTGCTCGGAGTGCTTCTCGCCTGGTGGATGCGCCGACGCCTGCTGCGCCGTGCCGCCGAGATGCAGGCGCTCCCGCCCGCCACGCGCCCCGAGGCCGACCACGGCCGGCACGTCGCACCCTCCGACGAGGACTGACGCCGGCTCAGCCCTCGTCGGACGCCTGAGCCACGCAGAACTGGTTCCCGTCCGGGTCCGCGAGCACGACCCACGGGAAGCCGCCCACCTCGTGCCGCGCGACGAGCGTCGCGCCGTCGCCCAGAAGCCGGTCGACCTCCGCCTCCCGGTCCGGGGCCGAGACGTCCAGGTGGATGCGGTTCTTGCCTGCCGTCGGGTCGGCGATCTGCTGGAACGCCAGGATCGGTCCGGTGCCCGACGACGGGCGAACGAGCACGAACTCGTCGCCGTGGTCCGCGTGCACCGACCCGCCGGTCTGCCGCGCCCACCATCCCGCGAGCGTGGGTGCGTCGGTCGTGTCGAACGTGATCATCCCCAGTGAGATCGTCATGCCGGCACGCTACCGACGGGCACTGACAACGCGTCGTGGCCGCGCCACGAGCACCACGAGCGCCGCCACGACCGCGACCGCCTCCACGAGGACGGCGACCTCCGCCTGCCCCTGAGCCGCTCGACAACCGGCCGGCAGCCCCTCGGGGCCCATGTCGAACGACGTCGTCAGGAGCGTCAGCACGCTCCGTCCGCAGTGCCCGCGGAACCACGGCTCCGTCACGAGGAGTGCGATGCTCAGCGCCGTCGCCGCTCCCAGCCCGAGGAGCGTCCAGCCCGGCACGCCGAAGCCGGCTCGGTCCACGGCGCGGGTCAGGAACGTCAGAGCGATGATGCCGAGCACCGCGACATCGACGAACAGCACGTACGCCATCACGATGCTCGCCCGTCCGCGGCCCAGGACCACCTCATGCGTGGTCGCTCGTCCGCCGGCGAGCGGACCGCCGGCCCGAGAGGACGAGCGCGACGACGACCGCCGCGAGCGCAGCCAGCTCGAGCCCCAGCGCCAGGGCGGGTTGGATGTCCGCGGTGTCCAGGCACGCGCTCTCGTCGATGGCGAAGGCCTGGAGTGAGGCGTCCGTCCCCGTCAGCACGTCCAGCCCGGCGCACGTGCCCAGCTGCCAGGGGCCGCCCCACAGGATCACCAGGTCGACGACGGTCACGAGCACGAGCGCGCCCAACCCGATGGCCGCACGCCTGCTCAACCGCCCCGCCGCACGCAACCGGACGGCCACCAGCACGCACACGGCGATCACCAGCAGGTCCACCGGCCCGAGCATCCCCGTCATGACGGCTGGTCGACCGCCCCGCCGTACCGCCGGTCGCGGCGCGCGTACTCCTCGACCGCGCGCCACAGGTGGCGCCGGTCGACGTCGGGCCACGGCTCGTCGAGGAACACCATCTCCGCGTACGCGGCCTGCCAGATCATGAAGTTCGACGTCCGCTGCTCGCCCGACGAGCGCAGGAACAGGTCGACGTCCGGCAGGTCGGGCTCGTCGAGGTAGCGCGCGAACACCTTCTCGGTGATCCGGTCCGGCTTGACCTTGCCCGCGGCGACGTCGCGCGCGAGCGCCTGCGCGGCGTCGGCGATCTCGGCGCGGCCGCCGTAGTTGACGCACATCGTCAGCGTGCAGGTCGAGTTCCCCCGGGTCCGCTCCTCCGCCGTCTCGAGCTCATTGATGACCGAGCGCCACAGCCGCGGCCGCCGCCCCGCCCAGCGCACCCGCACGCCCCACGAGTCCATGAGGTCGCGGCGGCGGCGCAGCACGTCACGGTTGAATCCCATGAGGAAGCGGACCTCCTCGGGCGAGCGCGACCAGTTCTCGGTGGAGAAGGCGTACGCGGAGACGTACTCGACGCCGACCTCGATGGCGCCGGCGACGACGTCGAGCAGCGACGCCTCACCCGCCCGGTGCCCCTCGACGCGGGGCAGGCCGCGCGCGTTGGCCCATCGGCCGTTGCCGTCCATGACGACCGCGACGTGCTTGGGCACGAACTGCTTCGGGATGGCCGGGGGGCGAGCGCCCGAGGGGTGCGGGTAGGGGGCGACGACGTCGTGAGGCACGACCGCCATTCTGCCGCCCCCGGCTACCGGCGGAGGGTCAAACGCGCTCGACCATCGGCAGCGACCGCAGCTGCCGCTCGAGGTGGAACTGGCTGTACGCGGCGACCAGACCGTTGCCCTCGCCGCGGTGCCGCTCGGCGCTCGCGTCGGCCACCGACCAGTCCCCCGACAGCAGCGAGGCGAGCAGGGCGAACGTCTCCGGGGCCGGCGACGCGGCACCCGGCGGGCGGCAGCGCGAGCAGACGGCTCCGCCGGACGCGATCGCGAACGCGTGGTGGGGGCCGGGCTCGCCGCAGCGGGCGCAGTCCGTGAAGGACGGCGCCCAGCCAGCGATCGCCAGCGCGCGCAGCAGGTAGGAGTCGAGGATCAGGCCGACCGCGTGCTCCCGCGTGGACAGCGCACGGACGGCACCCACGAGCAGCCAGTACTGCTGCACGGCGGGCTCGCGCTCGGCCTCGACCAGCCGGTCCGCGGTCTCGAGCATCACGGTGCCCGCGGTGTAGAGCGTGTAGTCCTCGCACACCGAGCGGCCGTACGCGCCGAGGGTCTCGGCCTGCGTGACGATGTCGAGGTTGCGCCCCGTGGACAGCTGCAGGTCCACGTGCATGAACGGCTCGAGCCGCGAGCCGAAGCGCGACGAGGTCCGCCGCACGCCCTTGCCGACCGCGCGCACCTTGCCGTGCGTGCGGGTCAGGAGGGTGACGATGCGGTCCGCCTCACCCAGCTTATGGGTGCGCAGCACGATCGCCTCGTCGCGGTAGAGGCTCACGCGGTCATTGTCCCCCGCACCACCGACACCTCCGCGGCAACACGCATCGAGCGGGGGTGTGCTCTGCGTGGAGATCGGGTGTCGGCGGCGCGGGAGCATCCGTGCGCGGCGTCGTCGGGGTCGCCGACGACGCTCCGCACGCCCGGCACCGGGCGGCCGTGGTGCCCGGGTGCCGGAAGCGGGAGGTCGTCAGCGCTGGTAGCGGTTGACGGCCGAGGTGATGGCCTTGAGCGAGGCGGTCGTGATCGACGGGTCGATGCCGACGCCCCACAGGATCTGGTCGCCGATCGCGCACTCGACGTAGGCGGCCGCGGTGGCGTCGCCGCCCGACGAGAGCGCGTGCTCGGCGTAGTCGAGCACCGCGATGTCGACGCCGATGCCCTTGAGCGCCGTGACGAACGCGGCGACCGGGCCGTTGCCCGAGCCCTCGATCGTGCGCGAGTCGCCGCGGTCGACGAGGTCCACGACGAGCGTGTCCGCGCCGTCCTGCACGCTCGTCGCTCGCGTCCCGCTCAGCGAGAACCGGCCCCACGGCACGAGGTCACCGAAGTCCTGCACCGGCGTGGTCACCTTGCCGACCTCGACGGGCAGGTACTCGTCGACGAAGATCCGCCACAGCTCGTCGGCCGTGACCTCCGTGCCGTGCTCGTCGGTGTGCCGCTGCACCACCTGGGAGAACTCGATCTGCAGGCGACGCGGCAGGTCCAGGTCCTTCTCGGACTTCATCAGGTAGCTGATGCCGCCCTTCCCGGACTGGGAGTTCACGCGGATGATCGCCTCGTACGACCGGCCCACGTCCTTCGGGTCGATCGGCAGGTACGGCACGGCCCAGACGATGTCGTCGACCGTCTTGCCCACGCGCTCGGCGGACTTCTCCAGCGCGTCCAGGCCCTTCTTGATCGCGTCCTGGTGCGAGCCGGAGAACGCGGTGAAGACCAGGTCGCCGCCGTAGGGGTGCCGCTCGGCGACGGGCAGCTGGTTGCACCGCTCGACGGTCCGGCGGATGTGGTCCATGTCGGAGAAGTCGAGCTCGGGGTCGATCCCCTGGCTGAACAGGTTCATGCCCAGCGTCACCAGGCACACGTTGCCGGTGCGCTCGCCGTTGCCGAACAGGCAGCCCTCGATGCGGTCCGCACCGGCCTGGTAGCCCAGCTCCGCGGCAGCCACCGCGGTGCCGCGGTCGTTGTGCGGGTGCAGCGACAGCACGACCGACTCGCGGTAGCGCAGGTTGCGGCTCATCCACTCGATCGAGTCGGCGTAGACGTTCGGCGTGGCCATCTCGACCGTCGCGGGCAGGTTGATGATGACCTTGCGGTCGGGCGTCGGCGCCAGCTCGTCGAGCACCGCGTTGCAGATCCGCAGCGCGAACTCGAGCTCGGTGCCGGTGTACGACTCCGGGCTGTACTCGTAGAAGACCTCGGTGTCTGGGACCAGCTCCTCGAACTTCTTGCAGAACCGGGCGCCCGAGACGGCGATGTCGACGATCCCGTCCTCGTCCGAGCGGAACACGACCTCGCGCTGCAGCGTGGACGTCGAGTTGTACAGGTGCACGATGGCCTGCTTGGCGCCGGCGATCGCCTCGTACGTGCGCTCGATCAGGTGCTCGCGCGCCTGGGTCAGCACCTGGATGACGACGTCGTCGGGGATGCGCCCCTCCTCGATCAGCATCCGGACGAAGTCGAAGTCCGTCTGGGACGCCGCGGGGAAGCCGACCTCGATCTCCTTGAAGCCCATGCCGACGAGCAGCTCGAACATCTCGAGCTTGCGGGCGGGGTTCATCGGCTCGATCAGCGCCTGGTTGCCGTCGCGCAGGTCCACGGCGCACCAGCGCGGGGCCTTCTCGATGCGCGTGTCCGGCCACCGGCGGTCGGGCAGGTCGACGCGGATCTGCTCGTGGAACGGGCGGTACTTGTGGATCGGCATCGGCGACGGCTGCTGGGGGCTCGTCTCGAGGTAGCTCATGGGGTCAATCCTTCGCTGCGTGTCTGCGGGTGGCCAGCCGGCACACGGAACACCGCGGCGAGGATCCGGCCTAGTAGGCCTCGCCGCGGCAGCGAAGAAGGAGGGTGTACCCGAGCATGCGCGCCACCCTACTCCCGGTCCCGGCGCGAGAAGCAAGTCGGCTCGCACGGCGAGACGCGCGGGCGTCAGCGCAGCGCGACGACCCTGTCGTCGGCCAGGACGTAGAGCTGGGCGCCGAGCCGCACCACCCGGCGCGTGTCGTCGGGCAGCGTGACCCGCCAGACCTGGTCGCCGTCGTCGAGCCGGAACGCCGCGATCCCCCGGCTCCCGTCCGGCATCCGCACGGGCACCGCCACGCGCGACCCGTCGGAGAAGACCCCGCGCGGCTCCACGGCGACCGGCCGCTGCCACACGCGCCGCCCCGTCGCGGCGTCCAGGCCGACGAGGGACTCCTCGCGCTCCAGCAGCACCCGGCCCCCGGCGTCGAGCACGACGGATCCTGCCGGCTCGGTGGCCAGCCACGACGCCTCGGTCGACCGGCCGAGGTACGCCCGCACCGCCACCGCGCCGTCGACCTCCTCGACGGTCAGGGTCCGCGGCGAGGCCGGGTCGTCGACCGAGGGCTCGAGCGCCTCCCCCTGCGTGGTCAGCACGACCTGCCCCGTGCCGTCGGTCACGCGCGAGGCGGCCGCGATCGAGCCGGCGTTCGACAGGTAGCGCGTGCGGACGTAGGTGCCGTCGGTGCGCAGGCGGACCACGTCGTCGGCGTCGTCCAGCGGCAGGGCGGTCCCGTCGGTGGCGTGCAGCGCCAGCTGGGACGGGAACGACGACGCGACGACGACGTCCCCCGATGCCGCGAGGGTGATGTTCCCGGTGTCGCGGGGGTGGGCGCGGTCCGACGGCGGCGCCGCCCAGCGCACCGCGCCGGTCCTGGGGTCCACCCGGACCACGCCGAGGCCGTCGGGCACCCACCCGGCCAGCACCACGTCACGGCCGACGGCGGCGATCTCGCCCCACCGGCCCGGCACGTCGTGGGCCGCCAGCACCCGGCCCGCGGTCGCGTCGAGCAGCACCACGCTCGAGGGCGGGTCGCTGCCTCGCCCGGGACGGCCCGCGACGCACGCCACGCTCCCGCCGAGCGCGACGCAGTCCTGCACCGGCGAGCCGGCCGACCCGAACGGACCCCGGTCCCACAGTCGCTCGCCGGTCACCACGTCGATGCCGGCCAGGTGGTGCGCCGGGTCGTCCGTGGCGACGACGAGCGTGTCCCCGACGAGGACGGGCACGACCGAGCTGTCGGCCGCAACGCTCCAGCGCTCCTCCAGCGGGTGCGCGAGCGAGTGGACGGCCCCCTCGAAGGAGGCGGCCGAGAGCACCGCGGTCCGCTCGCGTCCGGCGGTCAGCCGCGGGGCGACGACGACGAACGCAGCGACCAGGACGAGGGCGGAGCAGCCCCCGATCACCGCGACCAGGGGCCGACGGCGGGCCCACGCCCACAGCCTCGGGGCGTCGTCGGCCGCGCGCGAGCCATCGTCCTGCTCGTCGTCGTCGAGCAGGACCATCTGCAGCGGGCGGTCGCGGCCGTGCGGTCCCACCCGTGCACCGTACGCCCGCCGCGTCAGGACCGGGCTGCGGGTCCTCGCACGACGACGAACGAGTAGTCGCCGAACGCGACGGTCGCGCCGGGGCGCAGCCGGATCGGCTGGTCGACCGGGCAGACCACCTGCGCGCCGTCGGGCAGGGTCACGACCGTCCCGTTCGTCGACCCGCGGTCCGCGACCCAGACGCCGGTCGGCGTGACGGCGACCTGCAGGTGCGTCTTGGACACGGAGCGGCCCGGGTCGATGACGCGCACGATCTGGACGTCGATCGCGGCGGCCGGGTTGCGTCCGACCAGAGCGACGCCCTCGACGACGACGCGGCGGCCGTCGCTCAGCGCGAGCTCGGCCGTGGTCGCAGGCTCGGGGACCGCCACCGGCTCGGGGCGCGGCACGGACCGGCGGGTCATCTCGACCTCGGGGTCGAGGCCGACGGGTGTCACCACGAGCGGCTCGACCACGGTCGGCTGGACCTCGGCGGGCGGCTCGGCGAGCGGCTCGGCGAGAGCGAGAGCGGGCGCCCGGACGGGGGCGGCCGGGGGCGCGGGCGGAGGCGCGCCGACGTGCTGGGCGACCGGGCGCTCGCCGAGCATCGTCGTGCGGACCACCGGGATGGTCCGCGTGTCGACGTCGGGCCCGTGCTCACGCGGTGCAAGCGGCGCGAGCAGGAGCGGCTGGCTGCCCGTCACGGTGGGCGCCTCGGTGCCGTCCAGCGGAGAGAGCCACGGCGGGACGGGTGCCTCGACCGAGCGCGCCGCCCGCACGGCGGCGGCGCGGGGCGGGACGCGGACGTCGGTCGCGTCGTCGCGCCAGGCCGGAGCAGCGGGGGCGTCGCGCCGGATGTCGACCACCTCGTCGCGTGCTGCGCGGTCATGCCAGCCGCGGTTGCGGCCGGTGCGGTCGAACGCGGGCGACGCGAGCACGACGAGCTGGCCCACGCCGAACGCCAGCGCGCCGGCCGCGACCACGAGGCCGCGCAGCAGCACGCGCGCCATGCCGATCGGCTGCAGGGTCTCGACGTCCGCGGTGCGCATGCCGAGCACGAGGCGGCCGAGCGTCCACCCGAGCCGCCCGTGCCACACCCACTGCAGCACGACGACGGCGACGACGAGCAACGAGCCGAGCACGACGAGCACCGTGCCGCCGTCGGCCGCGGTGCCGACCAGGAGCGGCACGGCGGCGAGGCCCGCGACGACCCCGTCGAGCAGGAAGCCCGCGAGCCGCCGTCCCAGCGAGGCGACGGTGGCGGGGGCCTGGGCGAGCGCGGTCATGAGGTCCTTCCTCGGCGCGACGGGCGGTGCCGGCCGCGCAGCGAGACGAGCGAGAGGCGCGCCCGCAGGCGGCGGCGGCGGGTCGCGCCGCGGCGCATCTCACGGACGGCCGTGTCGACGTCCGCCCAGTAGGCGGCGGCCTCGGCTGCGGTCGGTCGGTGCGCGGAGAACACCGCGCGGTCGGCGGTGCGGGCGAGCTGGGCGACGGTCCCGGCGGCGACGGGCTTCGCCCCCGAGCCTGCGAGCGAGTCGGTCAGCGTCCGCGCCGACTCGGTGCGGGTCGCGTGCGGGACGACCGGCTGGCGCAGGTCGACGGCGGCGTCGAGCACCTCGTCCCACCCGCCGGCGACGCGCTGGGCCGCGTCGCGCGTGCGACGGCGTCGGCGGCGTCGGCGGGCCTTGATCGCCCCGACGACGAGGAACGGCAGCGCGAGCAGCAGCAGCGGCACGGCGACGGCCCCGCCGACCAGCGCGATGGTGCGCCACAGCGGCACCGACGTGTCGGTGGCGGGCGGCGACTCCGGCTGGGGCTGCTCGGTGTCGTCGTCGGGCGGCTTGACCGCGTCTGGCGCGGGCGGGGGCGGCTGCACCACCTGCGGCTGCGGCTCGGACGGGTTCGGCTTCTCGTTCTCCTGCGGCGTCTGCTCGCGGGGCGGCGTGGCGTCGAACGGCACCCAGCCGTGGCCCGCGAAGGCGATCTCCACCCACGCCTGGATGTCCTTGCCGGTCACGGCGACGGGAGCGTCGGCGTCGACCGGGGTGCCGTCGGCGTCGGCAGGCGGGACGAACCCGAGGACGACGCGCGACGGGAGGCCCATCGCGCGCGCCATGAGAGCCATCGCCGAGGCGTACTGCTCGCCGTCCCCGACCATGAGGTCGCCGTCGAGCAGGGCGACCATCCGGCTCGCGCCGTGCCCGGACAGCGACGGCGCCTGACCGGCGTCGACGAGGCCGTCGCTGAAGTAGCCCTCCTCCGAGAGCCACTGCGAGAGCGTCTGCGCCACCTGCGCCGCCGTTCCTGCGTCGCGCGCCACGTCGGCGGCGGTGACACCGACGACGTCGGGCACCCCCGTCGCCGGCGGCTGGGACACGTCCTGCTCGTGCGCACCGCCGATCTCGCGCACCGACGGGACGGGCGGCACGACGACGTCCATCGAGTACCGCAGGCCCGGGTGCAGCGCGCCGGTGAGCACGGCCGCGCCCGTCGCCTCGTTGAAGCGCAGACCGTCGGCGGCCGCGTCGTCGCTGATGTCGATCGACGTCGCCTCGCCGACCGTCGGCAGCCACACGCCGGACAGGGCATCGATGTCGACGTCGACGTGGGCGGCCGTGCCGCGCACGTTCGTGGGGATCTCGTCGCCCACGCGCCGGAACTCCCCCGAGCTCTCGGCCGTGCCGTCGCCCGCGACGTTCCAGACGACGCCGTCGTAGCGGTCCAGGGTGGCCAGGCGCACCCGCGCACCGGCCGGCAGTCCGGCGACGGTGAAGAGGGTGGCGTCCTTCTGCCGCTTGACGAAGTCACGGAAGGCGGCGAGCGGGCTCGGGTACGCACGCGGGTCGAACGGCGGGACGATCTCGTCGCGCACGACGAGCCGGGGTGTCTCGCCGACCACGGCGGGAGCGCCGGCGATCGCCGCCCCGGCGGCCACGGCCGTGAGCACCGCGAGCGAGACGACGCGGCGCGCGCGCAGCAGCCCGGCACGCCAGGACGCCCACGGCAGCAGGACCAGGAGCAGCACCACGCCCGTGGCCAGCGGCGGGATGCTCGGAGCGCGTGTGCCGAGCAGTGCGACGACGCTCGCGACCAGCACGGGGACGACGGCCGCCGACGCAGCGGCGGCCGCGTTGCGCACCCGCAGGGCGAGCCCGAGTGCGGCGGCGGAACCGACGAGCGCGAGCAGGTACGGGGCGACGAGCAGGCCGCCGCTGTCGCCGACCGGAGGCTGCAGCGTGAGCATCTCCTGCCACGACGAGCCGACGCCGCGGGCCAGGGTCTCGAACGTGTCGAGCGTCGGGACGACGCCGGCGACGGTCGTCGTCGGCGCGGCCAGCGCTCCCCCGGCCAGCGCGTACACGACGACGAGCGAGGCGACGACGGACAGCGCCGACCACCCGCGCACGGCGGCAAGGACCGCGAGCCCACCACCGAGCAGGAGGCCGCCTACGACGGCCGGCAGTGCGGTCGTGCCGCCGTAGACGGCGAGCAGCGGCCACAGCGCGAGGGCGAGGGCGCCGAGCAGGCACGCCGTGTCGACGGCGGTGCGTGCCGCCGTGCGGACCGGGGCGCGCCTCATGCCAGCGCCCGTCGCAGCAGGCGGGGCAGCTCGTCGAGGTCGCCGAGGGTGGACAGCGTGAGCGCACCCTGGCTGCGCACCGCGAGCTCGCCGTCGCGCACGCAGCGGACGACGAGGGTGCGCGTGCCGAACGGGACGTACCGCGCGGCGACCCGGAGGTCGGCCTCGGTCGGCACCGAACCCGTGACGAGGATCGCGACCGTGACGTCGGGGGTCTCGCGCGTGACGCGGCGGCCCAGGATCGTCGCCCCGGCGCCGGTCGACGACGTCGAGATGGCCGAGCAGTCGTCGAGCAGCCGCGGGGGCGTGTCGACCCGCAGCGAACCGGGACCGGCCAGGACGGCCAGCCCGCGCTCCTCGCGGATCACCTGCGCGCCGATCGACGCGACCGTCGACACCGCGAGCTCGAGCTCGTCCTCGTGCGCGTAGTCGGCGGGGTCGGTGGCCAGCGCGATGACGGTCTGCGTGCGGCGGGTGTCCTCGAACTGCTTGACCATCAGCACACCGCGGCGGGCGGTCGTGCGCCAGTGGATGTAGCGCCGGTCGTCACCCGCGACGTAGTCCCGCAGCGCGTGGAACGAGAGGTCGGCGTCGGTGATCTCGCGGGTCGACTGACCCTCGAGGTCGCGCAGCAGTCCCGCGCTCGCGCCGGCCAGCGGCACGACGCGCGGGTGGACGTAGAGGTCGACCGGCCGCGTCCACAGGACGCTGCGGCGCACGAGCCCCAGCGGGTCGCCGCGCACGGAGCGCACGGGCCCGACGACGACGACCGCGCGCTTCTCGGTCGGGATGGCGAACAGCTCGTCGTGCGTCCCACCGGGCGCCAGGCCGGGCACGCCCAGCTCGGCGACGTTGGTGCCGACAGGCAGCTCGATGCGCGAGGGCAGCGACCGCCGCCGCGCGCGGTTGGTGACCTCGACCCGCCCCACGGCGCGCTCGCCGATCCGCACCCGGCGGTCGGCCATGTCGAGCTCGACGTCGTAGCGGGCACGCCCGATCGTCATGAGCAGCGCCACGACGAGGACGGCGACGAGGCCCGCCCCCAGCGCCGCGAGCTCGAGCCAGCCCAGCCAGCGACCCACCACGAGAGCGGCGGCCGCGACGAGGGCGACCCCCCATCCCAGCGGTGAGACGCGCACGCTCAGGCCGCCCGGACCGTCGGAGGCGGCGTCACCTCGAGCACGCGGGCCACGACCTCGGCCTGCGTCACGCCGGCGAACTCCGCCTCGGAGTCGAGGATGATGCGGTGCGCCAGGACGGGCTGGGCCAGCTGCTTGATGTCGTCGGGCAGGACGAACTCGCGTCCCTGCGAGGCGGCCCAGACCTTGGCGCAGCGGACGAGTGCCAGCCCGCCGCGCACGCTCGCGCCGAGCGCCGTGCGGCCGTCCTCGCGCGTGCCCTCCAGGAGGCGGGCGATGTAGTCGACGACCGCCTCCTCGATGTGGACCGTCGTCGCCAGGTCGGCCATGGTGCCGACCGCCTGCGTCGTGATGCGCGCGGTCAGGACCGACGTGCGGTCCTTCGCACCCGCGAGGATCTCGATCGCCGAGGCGCGGTCCGGGTAGCCCAGGGACGTCTTGAGCAGGAAGCGGTCGAGCTGCGCCTCGGGCAGCCGGTACGTGCCGGCCTGCTCGATCGGGTTCTGGGTGGCGATCACCATGAACGGGCGGCCGACGGGGTGCGTGATCCCGTCGACGGTGACGTTGCCCTCCTCCATGACCTCCAGCAGCGCGGCCTGCGTCTTGGGCGAGGCCCGGTTGATCTCGTCGGCCAGCACCACCGACGCGAAGATCGGGCCCGGGTGGAACTCGAACCGCTGCGTGCCCTGGTCGTAGATCGTCACGCCCGTGACGTCCGAGGGCAGCAGGTCCGGCGTGAACTGGATCCGGTTGTGCGTGCCCTGGACCGTCGCCGAGATCGCCTTGGCGAGGCTCGTCTTGCCGGTGCCGGGGGCGTCCTCGAGCAGCACGTGCCCCTCGGCCACCATCGCCGTGAGCGTGAGCCGGATCGTCTGCTCCTTGCCCAGGAGGGCCAGGCCGACGTTGGACACGAGGGCGTCGAACGTCTCGGCGAACCAGGCGCTCTGCTCGGGTGTCATCTGGGTGTCTCTCCTTGGCGGTGCGGACGGGGTCGGGTGGCTCATGGGTCAGCCGCCACCAGCGGCTGCGGGCATCGTGAACTCGGCGGCGGACGACGGTCCGTCACCCTTCGAGCTGTGGGGCGTCACCACGACCTTGACGACGGCGCCGGGAGCGGGGTCGCCCAGGTCGCCGACGGTGCGGCTCGCCGTGGTGTCGTCGACGTCGTCGCACTTCTTCTGGTCGACGCCGTCCACGGTCCAGCAGACCCTGAACGACACGCTCGCTCCGCCGCTCGGGCCCGCGGTCCACGCCGCGCTCAGCCTCGTCGGTGCGACGGTGTCGTCCGGCGACAGCGACAGTCCGGAGACCGCACCCGGCGGCTCGCCCCACGTGAACGTCTGCGTCTGGCTCGCCTTGTCGCCGGACCCGGTGTTCGTCGTCGACGCCCACACGCGCAGCGTGACGTCGGTGCCGCCGAGCCCGATCCAGTTGTCGATCCGGATGCCCGTCACGGACGTCTGCTCCGTCGTGACCTCACCCGTCGTGCGGTTGCCGCCCGCGCTGAGGACGTACGTGTACTGCAGGCCGCGTCCGCCACCGCTCGACGCCGCGTTCCACGAGATGTCCAGCGCCGTGGGGCGATTGAAGTTCCCGCGGTCGGAGACCGTCATCGTCAGCCCCGACGGGGTGCCGGGCGGCGTGGTGGCCGTGGCGGTCACGGCGGCACTCCACTCGCTCGAGCCCGCGGCGTTCACCGAGCGCACCTGGTACGTGTAGTCGGTCCCACCCGTCAGGCCGGTGAACGTCGCCGACGTGCGCGACCCGCCCACGGACTGCGGCGATCCGTCGGGCAGCTTGATCTCGTAGGCCGTGATCGGCGAGCCGTTGTCGGTCGCCGGGTTCCACGACACGGTGATCGACCCGTCGCCCACGGGCGCCGACGCCGCGACGCCGCCCGGCGTGCCGGGCAGGCCGAACGTCGAGGCCGTCACGCTGCCCCTCGAGCCCCAACCGGCCTTGTTCTTCGCGCGGACCGAGACCGTGTACGGCTTGCCCGTCTCCGCGTCGTTGAACGTGTAGGAGCGCGTGCCGGCAGAGACCGTCGCCGTCGTCCCACCGGGGCCGTCGACCGTGACCTCGTAGGACCCGATGCGGTCGCCGTTGGACTTCGGCTCGCTCCAGGTCACCTCGAGGATGCGCCCCGCCTTGGTGTCCGTCGGGTCCGCCTTGACCTCTGGCGCCTCGGGGACGCCGGCCGGTGTCTCGCTCGCCGAGGGGCTCCAGCCGCTCGGGTCGGGCGCGTCGTTGTGGGCGCGCACGCGGACCGTGTAGCTGGTGCCGTTGCTCAGGCCGGTGAACGTGTGTCGCGTCGAGACCTCGGTGACCGTCGTGGTCGTCCCGCCCGTGAGCTCGACGGTGTACGACGTGACGGGAGACCCCTGCGAGTCGGGCACGTTCCAGGAGACGTCGAGCCGCCCGTCGCCGAACTCCACCGTCGGAGTCCCGGGCGCGTCCGGGACGGCGTCGGGGCGCGCGGGCTGCGAGGCCGGGCTCGGGTCGGACCAGCCGACCTCGTTCTGCGCGGCGACCGTGAACGTGTACTCGGTGTCGTTCGTCAGCCCGTCGAACGTGCAGGTCGTGCTCGCGCACGACTTCTGCAGGTTGCCGGGTTGAGCCGTCAACCGGTAGCCGGTGATCGGCGTACCGCGGCTGTCGGGCGCACGCCAGGACAGCACGACCGTGCGGTCGCGGACCTCGCCGACGCGCGGCGCGGTCGGCGTCGCGGGCTTGCCGCGCACGGTGACCGTGATCCGGCCCTCGGCGTCACGGTCGGGGTCGCCCGTGACGTCCCGCACGCGGAAGCGGACCACCATCGAGCCGATGAAGCCCTCGTTCGGGCGCACGCTCACGGTCGAGGCCGTCCGTCCGGCGGTCCCGGAGTCGGGCGTCTCGACGACCGCGTCGACGACCTTCAGGGGTGAGTCCGGGAAGGGGTTGAAGGCGTCGTCGAGCACGTTGAGCGTGACCTGCTGCCCCTCGGCGCCGTCGGGCACCGAGCGGTCGACCACGCGGGCGGTGGAACGCGTGCTCGCGATCACGCGCAGGTCGATCGTCGTGTCCAGGACACCGGTGCGGCCGTAGCCGACCTTCAGGGCGAGCTGGCCCGTGCGGCCCTTGGCGGTCGACTCCGCGGCCGAGACCGAGAGCATCGTGCCCTCGAGCGTCGCGGTGAAGCCCGGCGGGACGGCGGACGCGAGCGAGTAGGAGTACCGGTTCGCGGCACCCGTCGCTCCCTCCGGACCCGTGGTGAACGACTGCAGGTCGACCTTGATCGGCGCCTCTCCGGGCGCGACCTCGAGGACGGAGGGCGTGAACGTCGGCGGGTGGTCCTCCAACGCGTACACGGTGATCGGCAGCGTGAGGAAGGCCGTGCGCGCGCGCGTGTCGGACGTGCTGGTGGCGTCGGTCACCGGGATCGTGATCGAGGCGTTCCCGGCGAACCCCTTCGCCGACGTGAACTCGACATGGCCGTCGTCCTGGCCGACGAGCGACGCGCCGTTCGAGTTGGAGGCGGTGATGCCGTTCAGGTCCGCGACGCTCGGCTCGCGCCCGGGAGCGACCTTGACGTACTCGTCCAGCGCGATCTCCAACGGCTCGCCCGAAGCGACGCGCAGGGCAGGGGCGTTCGGGCGCAGGGTCGGCGGGAAGTCTCCCAGCGCGGGGACGGTGATGAAGGCGTACGAGGCGACCTTCCCGCCGGGCGCCGTGGTGTTGGTCAGGAGGAACGGCACGGTCTGGGCGTGGTCGACGAGCGTCACGATGACGTTCCCGGACGGGTCCACACGCGCGACGTCCGCCACCGTCGAGGGCACCGAGACGGCGAGGTCGTCGAGCGGACCGCTCGGGTTCTGCGCCACCGCGAGCACGTCGACCGACACCTCCGCCAGGCCGAACGTCTCGGCCGGGGGCACGACGACGTCGCGGGCGATCGGGCGCAGCACCTCGGCCTTGTCGTCCACGTTGACGGTCAGGACGGCCGTGTCCCGTCCGCCGGCCGCGTTGGTCGCCCGGTACTCGACCTGGATCGTCTGGTTCTTGGCCGGGGCCACCACGACGATGCGGCGACCCAGGACCTTCGCGTCGATCCCCGCGGGCACGTCGAGCTCCGGGTCGATGCTGAGCTCGCCGCCGCTGGAGTCGATGTCGTTCGCGAGCACCCGGACCTCGATCGTCTGGCCCGGGCGGATCGTCACCTCGTCGTCGCGCGCGACGACCGTGGCGGCGTTGGTGGGGCGCGGGCTGATGCCGACGCGGATGGTCGCCGTCGCCCGCTGGCCCACCCAGTCCTCGACCGCGTAGGTGAACTCGTCGGTGCCCACGCCCTCGTCGTTCGCCGTGTACTCGATCCAGTCCGCGCCCTTGTCGGTGACGTTGCCCAGCTTCGGCGCGGTGGCGCTGCCGAGCAGCGTCACGCCGTCGCCGTCCTCGTCGATGCCGACGAGCGGGATCGGGATGCGGATCTTCTGGCCGGCGAACACGCGCGCCGTGACGTCCTTCGGACGCGGCGGCTTCTTGCTCTCCGCGTCGGACGCGTGCACCTTCACGGTCACGGTCGCGGCCGTCGGGGTGCTCGTGCCGTCGGTGACCTCGAACGTCGCCCGGGCGGTGATGGGCGTGCTCGGCGCCTGGTAGCGCAGCACGTCGCCCGAGACGAACATCAGGCCCTGGCCCGCACCGAGGGCCTCGACGAGCTCGGGCACGAGCGAGAGCGGGTCCCCGTCGGGGTCGTACGCCGTGTCGAGGACCGGGATCGTGACGATGCCGCCGGTCCGGACGGTGACCTCGACGTTCTGGACCACCGGGCTCTGGTTGGTCGCGGACGCCGGCACGGGCTGCACGACGATCTGCCCGGTGGCGGAGGCCGCGCCGTTCGAGACCGTGTAGGTGAGCACCTCGGGAGCGTCCAGCGTCTGCTCGGAGCGGATCTGGACCAGACGGTGGTCGAGGACCGCGGCGCTGATCGACGAGCCGTCGGGCACGTCCACGTCCTGGAGCACCAGGACGCTGCCCGAGGGGTCGGAGTCGTTGCTCAGCGGGTCGATCGTGACCTCGCCACCGGCCGGCAGGAACGCGCGGTCGCGGACCGCCACGGGCGGCGGGGCGTCGGCCGGCCACTCCTTGACGTCGATGCGCGCGAGGCCGGTCGCCTGCTGGGGTGCGGCGGTCACGGTGAACGGCACGTAGTACGTCCCGACGCGTCCCGCGGAGAACGTGAACGTCCCGCCCGGCAGGTCCGGCGTCAGGGTCGCGCCCGGGACGTCCTGGACCGAGGCGAGCCGGACCGGCTCGGTCGAGCTGGACCGCACGGCGTCGAGCGGCTTCACGGTGACGACCTGGTTGCGGTAGGCCACGGCGTGCACCGGGTCGATCTGGGGCGGCACCGAGCCCGCGGGACGCACGTCGACGTCGAGCGTCCCCTTGATCGTGTGCGTGCCGTCCGAGACCTGCAGCGTCACGCGCGCCCGTCCGAGCTTGTCGCCCCCCGCGGTGAAGGTCAGCGACCCGTCCTGGCGCGTGCTGACCGAGCCCACCGCGTCGTCGACGCTCGCGCCGACCAGCAGCAGGTCGTCCCCGTCGGGGTCCTGGAAGTCGGCCAGCGCCTGGTAGGTCGCCTGCCCACCCTGCTCGACCTTCATCGACCCGGTCCGGATCTGCTCGGGCTCGTCGTTGAGATCGTCGGGCCGAGCCGTCAGCGTCACGGTGGCGGTCGACGGCGCGCTCGTGCCGCGGCCGTCGGTGATGGTGTACCGGAACTGCGCGGTCCCGGTGGCCGTCGGCGCGACGTCCACCTGCAGCGCCCGGCCGTCGTACACGGTGCTCACGTGGCCGAACGAGGAGGGCAGGTCGTCGACCTCGGAGACGACCAGCACGCCGCAGTCGGGCGAGGAGTCGTTGTCGATCACCGGCAGGATCGTGGCCCGGCCGGGGCGCACGCCGAACTCGTCGTCCGCGGCAGCCGGCGGGGCCGACTCCGTCGAGCACTCCGTGACCAGGTCCTGGATCGTCTCGGTGCTGTCCGAGTCGTCCTTCTGGTCCTCGGGGTCGTCGGGGGTCTCGATGTCGTCCCAGTTGGGCGTGCGCAGGTCGGTGTCCTGCAGCGGCATCCACAGCCGGCCCCGCAGCGTGTCGTTGAGGACGACCATCGAGCGGTTGACCCGGAAGACGAGCACGTCCTGCGCCGACGTGTCCTGCAGGTCCTTGACGACGGCGTCCTTGCCGTCGCAGAGCTGCAGGTAGGAGCCGGTCGCGGTGGCCCACGCGGCGTGCGCGCAGGAGCCGACCTGGACGGGAGCGGCGGGCTTGCCGCTGCCCGTCGTGGGGTGCTCGACGACCTTGCCGCCGTCCAGAGGCACCTCGTAGAGCGTGTCCGAGCTCGAGACCAGCACGCGCGACGACGACGGCCCCGGCTGCTGGAGCACCAGGTCGGAACCCGCGAGCTCGACCGAGCCGTGCAGCGTGTGGACCGTCGAGCCGCGGAGCACGACGGGCTCGTCACCGACGGCCGTGAGCGCGTCGAACGACCCCTCGCCGACCGAGCCCGCGTCTGCCGGCGCCTGGCCGGGCGCCACGCGGGTCGCCTCGCCGGTCCCGTCGACGGCCACGACGGTCCCGTCGGGTGCGACCACGGCCTTGCCGCCCTCGCCGAGAGCCACGTCGGGCGCGTCGGTCCCGACCCGCAGCCCCTCGAGCGACCCGAGCGTGCGCACGTAGAGGCCGCCGTCGACGCCGACGACCGACAGCACGCCGGCCGCCATCGAGACGCTCTTGTCCGCGCCCGGCGCGGCCACCTGGCTGCCGAGCGTGACCGTCGCCGGGTCGACCACGGCGAACCCGTCGGGCTGGGTGAGGACCACGTCCCCGCCGTCCTGCAGGACGTCGAACGTGCTGCCGTCGGTCACCAGCCCCGCGTTCAGCTCCTCGACGGGCACGTTGTACCGGCCGAGCTTGAGCTGGCTCGTGGCCGTGACCCACACGCTGCCGTCGTTCAGGTCGACCTTCGCGAGCGGGAAGCCCTGGTTGACGAGCGCCAGGACCGCGACGAGCACGGGCACGGTGACGACTGCCGCGGCGGTCGTCGCGCGCTGGCGCAGGCGGGGCCACCTCACGGCACGCACCCCTGGGTCGGGGTCTCGGAGGCGCGCCCGTCGGCGCGGACGAGCGACACCTCGACGCAGACCTCGCCGCCGCCCGTGGAGGGCACGACGACGGTCGGCTCGGTGACGATCGCGAGCTCGGGCTCCCCCGTCGCCGTCAGCACGCCCCACGTGTAGCGGTCGCCGTCGGCGGGCTCCGGGTTGGTCCAGGTGAACACGACGGTGTCGTCGGCCTGGCGCGTCCCCGACAGGCCGGTCGGCGACGGCACCTCGCGCCCCGCCACCGAGTCCGGCGGCTGCGAGAACTCGGGGCTGCTGGTCGGGTTCGGGTCGGACCCGCCGTTCATCGTGGCGGCCGCGATGGCGACGACGGCGGCGAGCACGACGAGGCCCGAGACGATCGCGGTGACGGCGCGGCCGCGTCCCGGGGCCGGCTCGTCCTCGACCTCGTCGACCAGCAGCTCGGTGACCGGCTGCTCGGGCGCGTCGGGCGGCGGCGGGACCGCGGACCAGGTCGGCACGGAGGGCGCGACCTCGACGACCGGCCGCAACCGGGTCGCGTCGTCGCTCTGGGCGGGCTGCCGCTCGTCGTCGGGCTCGCGCGGCATGTCCGGCAGGTCGAGCGGCGTGACGGGCAGCCCGAGGTCGGCCTCGACCTGCTGCAGCGCGCGGGCGACCGCCTGCGCGCTGGCGTAGCGGCGCGACGGGTGCTTGGCCATCGCGCGCTCGAGCACCGCGAACAGCGCGGGCGGCACGTCCTGGCGGCCCAGCTGCGGCAGCGGCGTGCGCTCGATGCGCGTCACGAGGTCCTGCGCGCTGTTGTTCCCGCCCGGCACCTCGAACGGCGTCCGCCCGGCCAGGAGCGAGTAGATCGTGGCCGCGAGCGAGTAGACGTCCGAGCGCTCGTCGCCCGTGGGGTGCTCGGCGAGCAGCTCGGGCGGGGACCACGGGATCGACATGCCGACCGTCGCGCCGGCGCCCTGCCCGACCGTCGCGGCGATGCCGAAGTCCGTCAGCGCAGGCCACCCGAAGTCGGTGGTCAGCACGTTCGCGGGCTTGATGTCGCGGTGCAGGATGCCGACGCGGTGCGCGGCCTCGACCGCCGAGGCGAGCCGGATGCCGATGCGCAGCGCCTCGTGCACCGAGACGTGCTCGGTGCGGTAGCGCTGCGACAGGCCCGGCCGCGAGCAGTACTCCATGACGAGGTACGGCCGACCGTCGGCCGCGATCGCGGCCTGGTGGATCGTGACGATCGACGGGTGGTGCGAGAGCTGGGCCATGAGGTTGGCCTCGGTCTGGAACCGCGTGCGCACGTCGTCGTCCAGGCTGCCCGCGAGCAGCACCTTGACGGCGACGTCCCGGACGGGCAGGTCCTGGCGGTACAGGAAGACGTCCGCGAACCCTCCCAGCCCCAGCAACCGCACGTACCGGTAGCCGGGAAGCGTCGGCGGTGCCGAAGGCTCCCGGCGTGCGGTCACGACCCGCGCTCCACCGTGAACGTCACGCCGTCGCCGAGGTCGACGACGTGGCCGGCCTCGACCACGGTCGCCTCGCCCGGGTGCAGGCGGCGCGCGCCCTCGCCCTGCTTGGTCACGTGCACCCCGTTCGTCGAGGCGAGGTCGGTGACGAGCACCTGCCCGTTCTCGACGCGGACCTCCGCGTGCGTGCGCGAGATGTCCTGCTGCGGGCTCGGGACCGTGACCAGGTGCGGCAGCTCGCTGTTGGTCACGCGCGCCACCTGGGGCGCGCGGCCGAGGAGCACCGAGCGGTCGAGCGGCACGACGAGCCCCGTCGAGAGCACGAGCTGCGGGACGGGGCCGTCCTGCTTCGGCGCCTCGAACGGGCCGGGGACGGCCTCGCCGCCCGTCCAGTCGGCGGCCCAGGAGGGCAGCCGCTCGCGGATCGCGGCGAGGTCGGTCGACAGGATGGTCAGGCCGTCGTGGTCGTCGACCGACGACGCACCGACCGAGACGAGCGCCGGCAGCGCGGTCGGCGACGTGGACGGGCCGGTGCCGGGCTCGGTGGCCGCGAACGCCGGTGTGGCGACCGGTGCCGGGGTCGGCTCGGGTGCGGGAGCCGACTGCTGGGTCGGGACGGGTGCCGGGGCCGGGACGACCGGCGTCGGCTCGGACTCGAGCGGGACGAGGGCCGGGGCGTCATCGGGCTCGGGCTCTAGCTCGGGCTCGGGCTCGGGCTCGGGCTCGGGCTCAACGGCGGCGACTGGCTCGGGCGCTTCCGGCTCGGGCTCCGCGGCGACCGGCTCCTGCTCCGCAGCAACAGGCGCCACAGCGACCGGCTCCGCAGCGACCGACTCCGCAGCGACGGGCTCCGTTGCAACAGGCTCGGCAACAGGCTCGGCAACCAGCTCCGCAGCCACCGCGGGGATCGCCGCGGTGCCCTCGGCGGCCTCGGCCGGCACGAGCGAGACCTGCACGGCGGACGCGGCGGCGGCCCCGTCGCCGAGCGGCCACGCGCTCTCGTCGGCCGACGACCCGGCGACCCGCAGCTCGACCGCGGTCGCCGGCTCGAGCACCTGCTCGGTCCAGGTGGTGACCCCGTCGGCGGTCAGCGTCCGGGACCCCACGGCCGACGACACGACGACCTCGACGTCCCCGCGCTGCACGACGTGCACGCGCTGACCCCGCACGGCCACCAGCGCGAAGCCGGGCAGCCCCTCGAACCCCTGCCGCGCGAGCACCGCGAGGGCGCCGAGCACACCGTCGGCGCCGCGCTCCCACACGGACCGGACGGTCTCCGCGGGCACGCTCGGGTCCAGCAGCGCGACGAAGCCGGGGCAGGCGACGGCGGTCCAGTCGCCGGGACGGTAGGCGGGCACGCTCATCGCGGCAGCTCCTCGGATGCGGAAGAGGGTCGGAACCGGGGCACCGTGGCCCCGTGCAGCATCTCGTCCCACTGGTGCACGCCGAGCTCGGCGCCCATCCGCGGGACGGTGATGTGGACGTCGTCGAGCTGACCGGCCGCGGTGGCGACGTCGACCACGACCGCGCTGACGTTGTCGCGCGCGCCGTGCTCGAGCGCCCTGCCGACGAGGGTCGCGGCGGCCTCCTGCGCGTCCGGGACGGAGGCGAGCACCGCGGCGAGCTCGGCCGGGCCGAGCTCGCGCGTCAGGCCGTCCGTGCAGATCAGGAGGCGGTCGTGCGGGCCGGAGGGCAGCAGCCAGTAGTCGGGCTCGGGCTCGCCGCTCGTGCCGAGCGCGCGCGTGAGCACGTGGCGCTCGGGGTGCGACGCGGCGTCGGCCACGTCGATCCGGCCCATGTCGATGAGCTCCTGGACCACCGAGTGGTCGACGCTGACCTGCTCGAGCCGCTCGTCGGCCCAGCGGTAGACGCGCGAGTCGCCGACGTTGAACACGAGCCAGTAGGCGCCGCCCTCGTGCACGGTCACGGCCACGCCGGCGACGGTCGTGCCGCCCTGGCGGCCGCCCGTGAACTCGCCACGGATCCGGCTCGCGGTGCGCGAGAAGCACGCGTGCACGTCGTCGGCCGTCGCGGACGGCTGGCCCGCGAGCTGCGCGAACTCCTCGACCGCGATCCGGCTCGCGAGGTCCCCCGCGTCGTGCCCGCCCATCCCGTCGGCGACGAGGAAGACGGGCGGATACGCCAGCAGCGCGTCCTCGTTGACCTCACGCACGAGCCCGCGATCGGTCGCGGATCCCCACGACGTGCGCATGGCCACCCCCTCGTGTCGGTCGCCGGGCGTCGGACCCTGACGATTGCATCGGCGCACATCGTGCCTCACCTGAGGCCAGATCGGCACATCTGGCGGCAGATCGGACGCGCGCGTCGGATGTCAGGCCCGCCCGATCAGATGCCCAGCTGGAAGACGCCCCAGTAGGCCAGCACGACGAGCAGCACGGACGAGCCGACCACCACGCACCAGAAAGCGGCCGCCCGGAGCACGCCCTGCGCCGACCGGCCCGTGGCCGCGAGGGCCTCCCGCTCACGCTGCAGCAGCAGGACGCCGGCGGCGACCGCCGCGATGCCGAGCAGCCGCACGGCGACCCAACCGCCCTTGACCACCCAGTCGTTGTGGGCGTAGTCGAGGGCCAGCTTCGCGATCGCCACGAGGTACCAGACGAGGGCGGCCACCGTCAGCACCGCGCCGAGCGCGCACACCACCATGCGCACCGCGACCCCGCGCGGGAACCGGTGGACCGCGACCTCGGACGCGCCGCGCCGGCGGCGTGCGACCTCGATGACCCGGGCGGTGGGCACGAGCACGAGCGGCAGGACCAGCAGCGCGCCCGCGACGAGCACGGTGGCGATGACCACGTCCCCGTTGCGCAGCCAGCTCGGCTCGGGCACGGGTGCGGCGAGGAACTCCTGGGTGGGCTGGTCCCCGGCGATGTGCGGCGCGGCGTCGGCCGTCGCGGGCAGCCCGAGCACCCAGCCGGACAGGTCGTCGAGGAAGGTCGTCGGCATGACGTCGTCGATCTTCATGCCGTGGTTCGCACCCGCATAGTACCGCACGGTCACGTCGCCGTCACCGGCGATGGCCGTGTCGCGCAGCACCTGCTCCGCGCCCTGCACGATCGGCATCGACGAGTCGCCCGTGCCGTAGACCATGAGGACCGGCTGGGTCATCTGCCGCTGCCACGGGGTCACGTCGAAGTCGGCGTACTCGAACCCGCCGCCCGGCAGCGCCATCCCCACCGCGCGCGGGATCGCGCGGAACACCCCGTGGGGGACGTTGGTGTTGCGCAGGTAGTTGTCGGCCGCGAAGGCGGCCTGCTCGCGCGGCGGCACCACGGGCGCGGAGGCGAGCACGACGAACGCGAGGTCCTCGTCGGTCGCCGCCATCACGGGCGCGATCCACGCACCCTCGCTCTCGGCGTACACGCCGACCCGCGTCGGGTCGACGCCCGCGTGCTTGCGCAGCACGTCGACCGACTTCTCGTAGTCGGCCGCCATCGCGACGTAGTCACGGTGCCGGGCGGAGTAGGTGTCGAGCCGCTTGTCCGGCACCATCGTGACGATCCCGGACGCGGCCATCGCGGCGGTCTGCTCGCTGAACGCGGTCTCCGAGGACCCGGTCCCGGCGCCGTGCACGAACACGACCCCCGGCATCGGCTCGGGCGCGCCGACCGGCACGCTGATCTTGGCCTGCACCGTGGTCCCGTCGAGCTGGACGGTGACGCGCTCGATCTCGACGGGGTAGGTCTGCAGGGGCGGGGCGTGGGTGATCGCGGTGGAGGGGTTCTCGACGACCAACGGGTCGGTGAGCGGGATCGGGTCCCACTGCGGGCCCATCACGGCCCCGAGGACCGCCAGCGCGATGACGCCCAGGGCCGTGCTCGCGACCAGCCGGTACGGCCCGGTGAGACGTCGCTCGACGAACGCGCGCGCGCCGGAGCGCCCCCGACCCGCGTCGGAGGTCACGTCCTCCCGGTCCTGCTGCAGCACCTCAGAACCCGAGCCGTCCGAGCTGCTTGGGGTCGCGCTGCCAGTCCTTCGCCACCTTCACGTGCAGGTCGAGGTAGACCTTGGTGCCGAGCAGCGCCTCGATGCCGCGGCGGGCCTGGCTGCCGACGTCGCGCAGGCGCGTCCCGCCCTTGCCGATGATGATCGCCTTCTGGCTGTCGCGCTCCACGAAGAGGTTGACGCGCACGTCGAGCATGGCGGGAGCGTCACCGAGCCGCTCGCGCGGGACGATCTCGTCGACGACGACCGCCAAGGAGTGCGGCAGCTCGTCGTGCACGCCCTCGAGCGCGGCCTCGCGCACGAGCTCGGCGACCATGACGATCTCCGGCTCGTCCGTGAGCTCGCCGTCCGCGTACAGCGGCGGGCCCTCCGGGAGGTGGCCGATCAGCACGTCGGACAGCGTGTCGACCTGGTAGCCGCCGACGGCGGAGACGGGGACGATGTCGGCCCACTCCCCCAGCCGCGACACGGCGAGCAGGTGCTCCGCGAGGCGCCCCTTGGGCACCAGGTCGGACTTGGTCACGACCGCGACGACCGGGGTGCCGCGACCGTCCCCTGCGAGCTGGACGAGCTGCTCGGCGATGAAGCGGTCCCCGGGCCCGACCTTCTGGTCGGCCGGCAGGCAGAACCCGACGACGTCGACCTCGGTGAGCGTGTCCTTGACGAGCGCGTTGAGCCGCTCGCCGAGCAGCGTGCGGGGCCGGTGCAGCCCCGGCGTGTCGACGAGCACCATCTGGGCGTCCTCGCGGTGCACGATGCCGCGGATGGTGTGACGCGTCGTCTGGGGCCGGTCGGACGTGATCGCGACCTTCTGCCCGACGAGCGCGTTCGTCAGCGTCGACTTGCCCGCGTTGGGCCGGCCGACGAAGCAGGCGAATCCCGAGCGGAAGGTCATGGGGTGGCTCCGTGGTTCGTGTCGTCGTGCGCGTGGTGCGAGTCCTTCGTGTCCTGCTTGTCCTTCGTCTCACGTCCGGCGGGTTCGTCGTCGTCGTGGCGCTCGACCTCGCTGACGAGGACGGTCGCGAGCCGTCGTCGGCGCCCCTCGACACGGTCCGCGACCAGGTGCAGGCCGTGGATGTCGCCGGCGGACCCGGGCAGAGGAACCTTACCCAGTGCCTTGGCCAGCAGTCCGCCGGCGCTGTCCACGTCCTCGTCGTCGACCTCGAGCCCGAACAGCTCCCCGAGCTCGTCGCGGCCCAGCCGCGCGGGCACCCGGTAGGTGCCGGGCGCGACCTCCTCGACCGCCTGCGCGCTGGGGTCGTGCTCGTCGGTGAGCTCGCCGACGATCTCCTCGAGGGCGTCCTCGATGGTGACCAGGCCGGCGATGCCGCCGTACTCGTCGACGACCATCGCGATGTGCGAGGCGCCGGCCTGCAGCTCGCGCAGCAGGTCGTCGACCGGCTTGGACTCCGGCACGAAGATCGCGGGCCGCACGAGCGAGGACGCGGGCGCGTCGAGCACGTCGTCGGACTCGTCGCGCTGGCCCGGGGCGATCGGCAGGCGGCGGACGACGTCCTTGAGGTACAGCACGCCGCGCAGGTCGTCGACGTCGTCGCCGGTCACGGGCACGCGGGAGAACCCGGAGCGCAGCAGCAGCGCGAGCGCCTTGTGCACGGGCGAGTCGGCGTGGGCCGTGACCATGTCCGTGCGCGGGACCATGACCTCGCGGGTGAGGGTGTCGCCGAGGCCGAGCACCGAGCGGAACATCTCGCGCTCGTCGTCCTCGATCGCCTCGGACTCGCTGACGCGCTGCACCATGTCACGCAGCTCGTCCTCGTCGTCGTCGATGCTGCCGCGCGCGCTCGGTGCGCCGCGGGCGATCGTGCCGGCGACCGCGGTGACCGCGAGGAGCGGCCCCGAGAGCAGCACGAGCGTGGACAGCGGGTGACGCCGACCGATCGTGCGCGGGCTGACGCGGACCAGCAGGTACGCGACCAGCGCGCACGCGGCGACGGACACCAGGGCGACGGCCCACCACGGCAGGGACCCGGACGCGACCACGAGCGTGATCCCGACCGTGGCGACCATCTCCGCGAGGAGGCGGACGAAGGCCGCCGCCGCGGCGACGTGGGCAGGGTGCTCGACGAGGCGGCGGACCCGGTCGGACGAGGGGTGCCGCTCGGCGACGAGCTCGGTGACGGCGGCACGCGAGACCCGGAGGACGGCGACCTCACCGGCGGACAGTGCGGCGGCCGCGAGGATGCCGAGCAGAGCGACCAGGACGAGGAGGGCGACGGGGACGTCGGTCATGCGCGGGCTGTCACCTGCTCGCGAGGAACGTCAGCAGGAGGCGGCGCTGGAGGGCGAACATCTCCTTCTCCTCCTCCGGCTCCGCGTGGTCGTAGCCGAGCAGGTGCAGGATGCCGTGCGTCGTCAGGAGCAGCAGCTCCTCGACGGTCGAGTGGCCCGCGGCGACAGCCTGGCCCGCGGCGACCTCCGGGCACAGCACGACGTCGCCGAGCAGGCCGGCGGGCGTGGTGTCGCCGTCGCGGCCGGGGCGCAGCTCGTCCATCGGGAACGAGAGCACGTCCGTGGGGCCGGGCTCGTCCATCCACTTGACGTGCAGGTCCGTCATCACGTCCGTGCCGACCAGCATGATCGACAGGTCGGTCTGCGGGTGCAGGTGCATCTCGTCGAGCACGTAGCGCGCCAGGGCGGCGAACTCGGCCTCGTCGACCGCGAAGCCCGACTCGTTGTTGACCTCGATGCTCATCGGGGCTTCAGCTCCTGTCCCAGCGCGCGTACGCGTCGATGATCTGACTCACGAGGCGGTGCCGGACCACGTCGGAGGACTCCAGCCGGCAGAACGCGACGTCGTCGATGCCGCCGAGGATGTCCTCGACGACGCGCAGCCCCGACGGCTGGCCCGACGGCAGGTCCACCTGGGTCACGTCGCCGGTGACGACCACGGTCGAGCCGAAGCCGAGCCGCGTGAGGAACATCTTCATCTGCTCGACGGACGTGTTCTGCGCCTCGTCGAGGATGATGAAGGAGTCGTTGAGGGTGCGACCGCGCATGTAGGCGAGCGGCGCGACCTCGATCGTGCCGGCCTCCATGAGCCGCGGGATCGTCTCGGGGTCGACCATGTCGTGCAGCGCGTCGTACAGCGGCCGCAGGTACGGGTCGATCTTGTCCGACAGCGAGCCGGGCAGGAAGCCGAGCCGCTCGCCCGCCTCGACCGCGGGCCGCGTCAGCACGATGCGGTGCACGCGCCGCTCCTGCAGCGCCTGCACGGCCTTGGCCATCGCGAGGTACGTCTTGCCGGTGCCGGCGGGGCCGATGCCGAACGTGACGGTGTGCCGGTCGATCGCGTCGACGTAGTCCTTCTGCCCCGACGTCTTGGGACGGATGGTCTTGCCGCGGCTCGACAGGATGTTGAACGAGAGGATGTCGGCGGGCTTCGCGTGCGACCCGGCGGTCAGCATCGCGACCGTGCGGCGCACGACGTCCGGCGTCAGCGGGGTGCCCGCGCCGGCCATCTCGACGAGCTCGTCCACGAGCCGTGCGACGAGCGCGACGTCGCCCGCGGGGCCCGCGAGGCGGACCTCGTTGCCGCGGACGTGGATGTCGACCCCGGTGAAGCCGTCCTCGATCGAGCGCAGCACCTCGTCGCGCAGGCCGAGGAGCTCGACCATCGAGACGTCCGCCGGGACGGATATGCGGTGCTCGACGCGGGCGGGCGCGCCGACGGTGCGGGGTGCGGGGGTGGACTCGGCCATGAGCTCGGCAGGTGCCGCTGCGCTCCTTGCTTGTGGTGGTTTCGTCGTGGGGAGGACGCCGTGCTGCCCAGTCTATCGAGCGCGTCCGACAGCAGGCCGCTCGATATCCGTGCTCAGCCCCAGCGGCCCGAACGTTGCGCGAGCAGCGCGAGCGCGACCGGCCCGGCGGTGGAGGTCCGCAGCACGTGAGGCCCGAGACGCACGGCGCGGGCTCCCGCGTCGGTCAGCCGGCGCAGCTCGTCGTCACCGATGCCGCCCTCGGGGCCGACGACGACCAGGAGCTCGCCGCTGACGGGCAGCGCGGCCTCGGCGATCGGCACGGACGCCTCCTCGTGCAGCACGAGGGCGCCGCCCCCCGCGGCCACCGCCGCGGCGACCCGGACGGCCAGAGCCTTGCTGTCGACCGCGACGCCCACCTCGGGCACCCACGCGCGTCGCGACTGCTTGGCGGCGGTCCGCACGGTGCCGAGCCAGCGGGCGCGGCTCTTGGCGGCACGGTCGCCGCGCCAGACCACGATCGAGCGGTCGGCCTGCCAGGGCACGACGCCGTCGGCGCCGACCTCGGTGGCCGCCTCGATCGCGAGCTCGTCGCGGTCGCCCTTGGCCAGCGCCTGCACGAGGACGAGCGGCACGGCGGGAGCCGGCTCGTCGACGCGCTCGACGACCTCGACGAGCACGCCGTCGGGGACGACCGACGCGATGCGGCCGACGAGCCGCACCCCTGCGCCGTCGACGACGTCGACCCGCTCCCCCACCGCCTTGCGCTGCACGACCCCGGCGTGCCGGCCCTCCGCGCCGTCGAGCAGCACGGTGTCACCGACGTTCGCGGCCCGGACGCGGTGCTCGTCGCCCAGGAAGACCGGCGCGCTCAACGCCCCGAGAGCTTGTCGCGCAGCTTGCCGAACACGCCCGAGTGGCTCGACGCGAGGCGGGCGTCGGGACGCTCCTCGCCGCGCAGCGTCGCCAGGCGGCGCAGCAGCTCTGCCTGCTCGTCGTCCAGGGCCGTGGGGACGGCGACCTCGACGTGCACGTGCAGGTCACCGCGGCCGCCGACGTGCAGGTGCCCGACGCCGAGCCCCTTGAGGGTGACGACCTGGTCCGGCTGGGTGCCGGGGCGCAGGTCCACCTCCTGCTCGCCGTCGAGGGTGTCGAGCGAGAGGACGGTGCCGAGAGCGGCCGCCGTCATCGGCACCTCGAGCGTGGCGTGCAGGTCGTCGCCGCGCCGCACGAACGTCTCGTGCTTGCGCTCGCGCACCTCGAGGTAGACGTCGCCGGCCGGGCCGCCGGCGGGGCCGACCTCGCCCTGGCCCGTGAGCTTGATCCGCGTCCCGGTGTCGACGCCCGCGGGGACGTCGACCGACAGGGTGCGGCGCGAGCGCACGCGACCCTCGCCGGAGCAGTCCGTGCAGGGCTCGGGGATCACGGTGCCGAACCCGTGGCACGCTGCGCAGGGCTGGGTGGTCATCACCTGGCCGAGGAACGAGCGGGCCACGCGCTGCACCGTGCCGCGGCCGTGGCAGACCTCGCAGGTGCGCGGCGACGTGCCGGGGCGGCAGCAGGTGCCGGAGCAGGTGGGACAGACGACCGCGGTGTCGACGGGCACCTCGCGGTGCACGCCGAACGTGACGTCGGACAGCTCGAGGTCGAGCCGGACCAGGGCGTCCTGGCCGCGGCGGGCGCGCGGGATGGGGCCCCGCTGCGCCTGGGCTCCGGCGGCGCCGAAGAACGTCTCGAAGATGTCCTGGAAGCCGAACCCGGCACCCGCTCCCCCGCCGGACGAGCCGTCGCCGCCCAGGTCGTAGGAACGGCGCTTGTCGGGGTTGCCGAGGACGTCGTAGGCGCGCGAGACGTCCTTGAACCTCTCCTCGGCGCCCGGGTCCTCGCCGGCGACGTCCGGGTGGTGCTCGCGGGCGAGCTTGCGGTACGCCTTCTTGATCTGCTCCGGGCTCGCGTCGCGCGGCACACCGAGGATCTCGTAGTAGTCGGTCACAGCTCTCTTCTCGTGGTCACGTCCGGGCCCCTCAGGAGCCGGCCAGGATGCGGGTCAGGTAGCGGGCGACGGCGCGCACGGCGGCCATCGTCCCGGGGTAGTCCATACGGGTGGGGCCGATCGAGCCGACGCGAGCGATCGCCCCGTGCTCGTCGCCGTAGCCGGTGGTCACGAAGCTCGTCTCGAGCAGGCCGGCGTGCTGGGTCTCGCGGCCGATCCGGACCGATACCGTGGCCTCGTCCTCGGCCATCTCCGAGAGCAGCCGCATGAGCACGACCTGCTCCTCGAGCGCCTCGAGCACGGGCCCGAGCGTCCCGACGAAGTCCGCGCCACCCACGCGGGCGAGGTTGGCGGTGCCCGCGAGCACCACGCGCTCCTCGGACTCCTGCGCGAGGGTCTCCTCGATGATCGAGACGACCGAGGCGACGAGCGAGGCGTGCGCGGGCTCGAACGCCGCGGTGAGCGTCTCCAGCGCGCCGCTCAGCTCGGACAGCCGCCGACCGGCGACGCACACGTTGAGCTGGACCCGCAGCCGCGCGACGAGCAGCTCGTCGAGGTCGGCGTCCGTCTCGAGCGTGCGCTGCTCGACGCGGCCGGTGTCGGTGATGAGCACGACGAGCAGGTGCCGCGTCCCGACCGGGACGAGCTCGATGTGCCGCAGCGCCGAGCGCCGCAGCGACGGGTACTGCACCACCGCGACCTGCTGCGTCAGCTGCGCGATGAGGCGCACCGAGCGGTCGACGACGTCGTCCAGGTCCACGGCGTCCTCGAGGAACGAGCCGATCGCGCGGCGCTCGGGCGCCGACAGCGGCTTGACCGTCGAGAGCCGGTCGACGAACACCCGGTAGCCCTTGTCGGTCGGCACGCGCCCGGCCGACGTGTGGGGCTGCGCGATGTAGCCGGCCTCCTCGAGGGCGGCCATGTCGTTGCGGATCGTGGCCGGCGAGACACCGAGCGTGTGGCGCTCGACGAGCGCGCGCGAGCCGACCGGCTCCCTCGTCGCCACGTAGTCCTCGACGATGGCGCGCAGCACGTCCAGGCGGCGGTCGTCGCTCACGGTGCACCTCCCTCGTCGAGTCCTCCGGCCTGACCGCCGGGCGTCCGTGCCAGACCGGTAGCACTCTCGGCCTGCGAGTGCCAAGCGTACGCCGCCACGCCGACACCTACCGGCTCAGGCCCACGGTGGGCGACCTAAGGTGTCGGGCGTGAACGACGACCGCTACGGCTCCGACGTCCTGGCGACAGGCTCCGCGACCCACCACCGACCCGCGCGGACGTCCCGCCCCCAGCCCGCCGAGCGCGGACTGGTGGTCGAGGAGGTCACCACCGGCTGGGTCGGTGCCGTGACGCGCGTCGAGAAGTCGGGCGGCCAGCACGTCGTCGTCCTCGAGGACCGCCGCGGCCGCACCCGCACCTTCCCGCTCGGGCCCGGGTTCTGGGTCGACGGCGAGCCCGTGCTCCTCACGGCTCCGGTCCGGCAGGCCGCCCCGGCGGCCCCCACCCGCACCGCGTCGGGCTCGGTGGCCGTGCACGACGCACGCGCTCGGGTGGCCCGCGCGAGCCGGATCTGGGTCGAGGGCAAGCACGACGCCGAGCTCGTCGAGAAGGTGTGGGGCGACGACCTGCGCCTCGAGGGCGTCGTCGTCGAGCTGCTGGACGGCGTCGACAACCTCACCGACGCGCTGCGCGACTTCGGTCCCGGGCCCGGGCGCCGCGTCGGTGTGCTCGTCGACCACCTCGTGGCCGGCTCCAAGGAGAGCCGGATCGCCGCCGAGGCCACCCGGTCCGCGCCCGCGGGCTCCGTGCTCGTGCTCGGCCACCCGTACGTGGACGTGTGGCAGGCCGTCCGGCCCGAGCGCATCGGCCTGCAGGCGTGGCCGACGATCGAGCGCGGCACCGAGTGGAAGCACGGCATCCTGCGCGAGCTCGGCTGGCCCGCCGCGGAGCAGGCCGACGTCGCGCGCGCCTGGCAGCGGATCCTGCGCTCGGTGCGCAGCTACGCCGACCTCGAGCCGACCCTGCTGGGCCGCGTCGAGGAGCTCATCGACTTCGTCACCGCGCCGTGAGCCGATGGTGAAGGGTTGCGCCCGCTGGGCGGGCGCAACTCTCCGCCATCCACGCGCTCAGGCGACCGGCGCGATCGGCTCGCCGAGCAGGTTGCGATACAGGTACGACGTCGCCACCAGGACCACCGGGATCGCGACGAGCGCCCCGAGGCCGCACAGCAGGAAGCCGACGAACAGGATCACCGCGGCGAGCAGGTAGAACAGGATCGTCGTCGCCAGGTTGGCACGCACGAGCTCGACGCTCGCCTTGATCGCGTCGATCGGCGATAGGTTCTTGTCCACCACGAACCAGAGCGTGAACAGCAGCGCCAGGTTCGCCGCGAGGCCGATGATCTGGCCGATCAGCGGGATCCACGTGACGAGGCCGAGCACGAGGTTGATCCCCGCGATCAGCAGCGCCGTGATCAGCACGTTCGTCGCGTTGTCGAACTTGAAGAAGTCGCCGAACTCGAGACGCTGCCCGTAGGTCACCTTGAGCGAGGCCCGCACGAAGGCGGCCTCGACGAGGTAGAAGACCAGGGAGAAGATCCCGATGATCAGGATGAAGGTGAACGACAGCCCGAAGCCCACCCTGCCGTTGTTGTTCGTGCCGACCGCGTTCGCGATGCCGCCGAAGGCAAGCACCACGATGGTGAAGACCACGGTCGTGATGATGAGCCAGACCAGGGTCGCGGCGACGAAGATGCCGCCGCCCCGCGTGAAGGCGTTCCAGCCGTAGCTGATGGCCGCCCCGATCGGCGACGGCGGCACCGCGGAGTACCCGCCCGGGGGCGGCGGGGACGCGGGGTAGCCGCCGGGTGCCTGCCCGTAGCCACCGGCCGGCGGAGGCGGTGGGTAGCCGCCCTGGGCAGGCGGTGGGTAGCCGCCCTGGGCAGGCGGCGGGTAGCCGCCGGCCGCCGGCTGGCCGTAGCTCGGGGCCGGGGGCGTGTAGCCCGCGGGGGGCTCGGACGGTGCACCGTAGGCCGGAGCCGGCGGAGCGACCGGGGGCGCCGGCGGCTCGGGTGCTGCGGGCTGTGCTGCGGGGTCGGGTGCCGTGGGCTCCGGGGCCACGGCGTCCGGTGCCGGCTCGTCGTCGCGCGGCGGCGTTCCGCCTGGGTTCTCGCTCATGTCGGCATTCCTCCCGATTGCGGGCCTTCGCGCCCTGGTGTGAGCGAACCGAACCCCGCAGGTGGTGTCAAGGAGACCCACCGCTCGTCTCTGCCCCCGACCGATACGCTGACCAGCGACGACGACAGCCGACGCGCGAGAGGGAGCCGACGATGACCAGCCCCGAGCCCGACCCGCAGTTCCTGCGCAAGGCCGAGCAGCCCGAGCAGTTGCGCACCCCGCCGCAGCCGTCGGCCCAGCTGCCTCCGCAGCCGCCCTCTCCCCCGCAGCAGCAGACCTGGGGCGCGGCGCCGCCCGTGCCGCTGCGCCCCGACGAGGAGCGGACCTGGGCGATCCTCGCCCACGTGCTCCCGCTCGTCGTGGGCGGCTTCCTGCCCCCGCTGATCATCTGGCTCGCCTTCAGGGGCCGCGGCGCCTACCTCGAGGACCAGGCCAAGGAGGCGCTCAACTTCCAGCTCACGCTCCTGATCGCCTACGTGATCGGCTTCGTCACGGTGTTCATCCTCGTCGGGTTCGTGATCCTCGCGGCCGCCGGCATCGGCGCTCTCGTGTTCGCGATCCTCGCGGCCGTGGCCTCCAGCCGGTACGAGTGGTACCGCTACCCGCTCACGATCCGGTTCGTGAAGTAGCTCGCCGCGCGCGAGCGGCGCGGACGCGCCAGAATCCTCCACGGTCACGCATCGAGGGCCGGCACGGCCCCGCACGCAAGGAGCTCCCATGTCCCAGCAGTACCCCACCGGCCCGGCCCGCAGCGCGGACCAGTCGCGCACGTGGTCGATGCTCTCTCACCTCGGCGGCATCCTCACGTACTTCTTCATCGGGTGGGTCGTCTCGCTGGTCGTCTGGCTCGTCGAGCGCGAGCGCGGCACGGGTGCGCGCGAGCAGGCACGCGTCGCGCTGAACTTCCAGCTCACGCTGCTCATCGGGATGGTCGCGTTCAAGATCCTCGACGCGTTCCCGGTGATCGGCGTCCTCGGCTGGGTCGGAATGCTGGCCGTCGGGCTCATCGGGCTCGTGCTCTCGATCGTCGCCGCGGTCGCGGTGTCGCAGGGCGGGTCCTACCGCTACCCGTTCTCGCTCGAGCTGGTGCGCTGACGCCGGGCCCGGCGCAGATCAGTCGTCGAAGCCCGCAAGGGTCCGCACGACGAGGTCCGCGAGCAGCCGCCCACGCAGCGTGAGCAGCACGCGCTGGTCGGTCAGCAGGGCACGCCCGTCGACAAGTCCGTCCGCGACGAGCCCCGCCACCGAGGTCCGCGCGTCCACGGGGACCTCGTCGAGCGGCATCCCCTCCGCGAGGCGGACGTGCAGCATCAGCCGCTCGAGCGTCGCAGCCTCGGCGTCGACGACCTCGCGGCCCGCGGCCGGGCTCAGCCCTTGCTCGAGCCGGCCCGCGTACGCGCGCGGGTGCTTGACGTTCCACCAGCGCACGCCGCCCACGTGCGAGTGCGCGCCGGGTCCGACGCCCCACCAGTCGTCGCCGCGCCAGTAGGCCAGGTTGTGCCGGCACGCCGTCTCCGGCGTGCGCGCCCAGTTGGAGACCTCGTACCAGCCGAGGCCGGCGGCGGTGAGCAGCTCGTCGGCCAGCTCGTACTTGGCGGCCTGGTCGTCGCCGTCGGGCAGCTCGAGCTCGCCGCGGCGCACCTGCACGGCCATCTTGGTGCCCTGCTCGACGACGAGCGCGTACGCCGAGACGTGGTCGACACCCGTGGCGAGCGCGGCCTCGAGCGAGGCGCGCCAGTCGTCGAGCGACTCCCCCGGCGTGCCGTAGATGAGGTCGAGCGAGACGGCCAGGCCGGCGTCGCGGGCCCACCGGACGACGTCGGGGATGCGCCGCGGGTCGTGCGTGCGCTCGAGGGTGGCCAGCACGTGCGGGACCGCGGACTGCATGCCGAACGAGACGCGCGTGAAGCCGCCGGCCGCGAGTGCCGCCAGCGACTCGGGAGTGACCGAGTCGGGGTTGGCCTCGGTCGTCACCTCGGCGTCGTCGGCCAGGCCCCAGGCCTCGCGGACGCCGTCGAGCATCCGCACCAGGTCGCCGGCGGGCAGGACGGTGGGCGTGCCGCCGCCGACGAAGACCGTCGAGGCCGCCCGTGCCGGCAGGCCGGAGGCCGCGAGGACGTCGCGGCCGAGCGCGATCTCGCGCAGCGCGGTGTCCGCGTAGGACGACTGGCTCGCTCCCCCGCCGAGCTCGCTCGCGGTGTAGGTGTTGAAGTCGCAGTACCCGCAGCGCACCGTGCAGAACGGCACGTGCAGGTAGACGCCGAACGCGCGGTGCTCGGCTCCCGCGACGACGGAGACCGGCAGCCCGCCGTCGTCGGGCGCCGCGTCCCCCTCGGGGAGGGCCGGGCTCACTTCTTCTTCGCGTCCTTGGCGTCCCGCCCGCCCGCGGAGCCGGCGGCCTCGGAGGAGAGCGCGGCGATGAAGGCCTCCTGCGGCACGTCGACCCGGCCGATGGTCTTCATGCGCTTCTTGCCCTCCTTCTGCTTCTCGAGCAGCTTGCGCTTGCGGGTGATGTCGCCGCCGTAGCACTTGGCCAGGACGTCCTTGCGGATCGCGCGGATGGTCTCGCGGGCGATGACCCGGGCTCCGACGGCGGCCTGGATCGGCACCTCGAACTGCTGGCGCGGGATGAGCTCGCGCAGCTTGCCGGTCATCATCACGCCGTAGGCGTACGCCTTGTCCTTGTGGACGATCGAGCTGAACGCGTCGACCGCCTCGCCCTGCAGCAGGATGTCGACCTTGACGAGGTCGGCCACCTGGTCGCCGATGCGCTCGTAGTCGAGGCTCGCGTAGCCGCGCGTCTTGGACTTGAGCAGGTCGAAGAAGTCGAAGACGATCTCCGCCATCGGCAGCACGTAGCGCAGCTCGACGCGCTCCTCGGACAGGTAGTCCATGCCCTGCAGCTCGCCACGCTTGCCCTGGCAGAGCTCCATGATCGCGCCGATGAACTCGCTCGGCGCCAGGATCGTCGCCTTGACGATCGGCTCGTGGACCTCGCCGATCTTGCCGCTCGGGAACTCGCTCGGGTTGGTCACCGTCACGGTCGACCTGTCCTCGAGGGTGACCTCGTAGACGACGTTCGGGGCGGTCGAGATGAGGTCCAGGTCGAACTCGCGCTCGAGCCGCTCGCGGATGATCTCGAGGTGCAGCAGGCCGAGGAAGCCGACCCGGAAGCCGAAGCCGAGCGCCACGGACGTCTCGGGCTCGTAGTTGAGCGCGGCGTCGTTGAGCTTGAGCTTGTCGAGCGCGTCGCGCAGCACCGGGTAGTCGGTGCCGTCGATCGGGTACAGGCCGCTGAAGACCATCGGCTTCGGGTCGGAGTACCCGCCGAGCGCCTCGCCGGCGGGCTTGCTCGCGTTGGTGACGGTGTCACCGACCTTGGACTGGCGCACGTCCTTCACGCCGGTGATCAGGTAGCCGACCTCGCCGACCCCCAGACCCTTGGAGGGGACGGGCTCGGGTGAGATGACGCCGATCTCGAGCAGCTCGTGGGTCGCGCGCGTCGACATCATGACGATCTTCTCGCGCGGGTTCAGGTTGCCGTCGACGACCCGGACGTAGGTGACCACGCCGCGGTAGGTGTCGTAGACCGAGTCGAAGATCATGGCGCGGGCGGGCGCGTCCGCATCGCCGGTGGGCGGCGGGACGAGCTCGACGATGCGGTCCAGCAGGTCCTCGACGCCCACGCCCGTCTTGCCCGAGACCCGCAGGCAGTCCTCGGGCTCGCCGCCGATGAGCTTGGCGAGCTCCTCGGCGTACTTCTCGGGCTGAGCGGCCGGCAGGTCGATCTTGTTGAGGACCGGGATGATCGTCAGGTCGTTCTCGAGCGCCAGGTACAGGTTGGCCAGCGTCTGGGCCTCGATGCCCTGCGCGGCGTCGACCAGGAGCACGGCGCCCTCGCACGCGGCGAGCGAGCGCGAGACCTCGTACGTGAAGTCGACGTGGCCCGGGGTGTCGATCATGTTCAGCGCGAACGCCTGGTCCCCCACGCCCCACGGCATGCGCACGGCCTGCGACTTGATGGTGATGCCGCGCTCGCGCTCGATGTCCATGCGGTCGAGGTACTGGGCGCGCATGGCACGCGCGTCGACGACGCCGGTCTTCTGCAGCATGCGGTCGGCGAGGGTCGACTTGCCGTGGTCGATGTGCGCGATGATGCAGAAGTTGCGCAGCAGCTCCGGAGCGGTCGCGGCAACCTGGATGCGCGACGACGCGGCGGCACTGGGGATCGGGGACACGCGCGGACAGCTCCCGGCTTCAAGGGGTGGCGGGCACGATTGGCGCTCGCTCGACGGACGATGACCGGCAGACACCTGTCGGGTGTCGGCGGCCGGCACCACCATGGTCCCATGACGACGGCCCCGACCGACGCCCTCGACCACCTCGCGGTGCTGGGCGACCTCCAGGACCAGTTCCTCGCGTCGATCGACCTCGTCGACCCGACGACTCCCATCCCCTGGTGCGGCCGCTGGCGGGTGCGCAACCTCGTCGTGCACCTGGCCCGGATCCACCACTGGGCCGCCGGCCAGGCCCGCCGCCGCCAGGAGACTCCCCTGGGGCGCGGGCCGTTCGTGCTCACCGACCTCTACGCCTCCTGCGCGCGCGAGCTGCGCACCACGCTCGCCGACCTCGACCCGTCGGCTCCGGCCTGGACGCTCGACGACAGCGGCGTCGCCGCGTTCTGGCGCCGACGACAGACGCACGAGACGCTCGTGCACCTGTGGGACCTGCGCACGGCCGGCGGGCTGCCGCTGGACGTGCCGGCCGCGGTGTGGGCGGACACGGTCGACGAGGTCGTCACGGTGATGCAGCCGCGCCAGGAGCAGATGGGGCGGATGGACCCGCTGGCGGCGCCGATCGAGCTCGTGGCCGACGACACGGACGCGTCCTGGCTGCTCGGCGGCCCGGGCGAGCCAGCCGCGCAGGTCACAGGTCCGGCGTCGGCGCTCGCTCTGCTGATGTGGGGTCGCACCAGGCCCGACGACGCCGTCCTCGGGGTGATCGGCGATCGCGAGACGCTCGACGAGGCGCTGGGCTGCAGACTCACGCCGTGACGGTCGGGCGCGACCGGCGTCGCGTTGCCGACCTGGGTCTCACCCCTCGCGCGTGATCTGCACCGTCACCGCGAGCTCCTGCGTCCCGGTCCCCGCGTAGATCCCCCGCAGCGGCGGCACGTCGTCGTACGACCGCCCCCGCGCGAGCACCACGTGGTGCGACCCGGCGGGCATCCGGTTGGTCGGGTCGAAGGGCACCCAGTCCCCCACCCACCACTCGACCCACGCGTGCGACTCCCCGGAGACGGTCTCGCCGACCTCGCTGTCCTGGTTCGGGTGCAGGTAGCCCGAGACGTAGCGGGCGGGGATGCCGAGCGAGCGCAGGGCGCCGACCGCGAGGTGGGCGACGTCCTGGCAGACGCCGGCGCGCGCGGCCCACGCCTCGGAGGCCGGGGTGTGCACGCTCGTGACGCCGGGGATGTACTCGACCTCGTCGCGCAGCGCGAGGCACACGGCCAGGGCGGCGGCGTCGGGGTCGAGGCCGTCCGCAGCGGCGGCGGCCAGCGCGACGAGCTCGTCGGGCGCCTCTGTCGTCGGGGTGTCCGAGAGGAACTCGGCCAGCCGGTCGCGGACCTCGGGCGAGCGCAGCGCAGCCCACGACGCGGGTGAGCGGACCGGCGGGCGGTCGCCGACCTCGACCAGGTGCTCGGCGGTGATGACCAGGGACTCGTGCGGCGCGAGCACCTCGAACGCGGTGACGGCCGTGCCCCAGTAGTCGCGGTAGTCGTGCGTCCACGTCTGCGGCTGGACCGACAGCCGCGTGTCGATGACGGTCTGGCCCGCCTGCGACAGGGGCGTCATGCGCGCCTCGTTGTAGGACGCCTGCACCGGGCCGGAGTAGCGGAAGGTCGACGTGTGCGTCACGCGCAGCCGGCTCACAGCGCCTCACCGACCCAGGTGGTCGCCGCGCCCGAGGGGAAGTAGCGGCCGCGGATCGCGTCGGATGCTGCCGAGCAGGCTCGCTGCACCTTCTCCATCTCCTGGGGCAGGTTGTCGAGGACCTCGCCGAGCGGGCGGTACTCGAGGTTGGTGCGGACGTGGCCGATGTGCCGGCGCGCGTCGTCGACCGTGGCGCGGTCGACGACGGGCTCGAGAGCCGCGAGCGACGCCTCGGCCTGGTTGAGCGCGAAGACGATCGAGCGGGGGAAGAGCCGGTCCAGGAGCAGGAACCCGGCGGCCCGCTCGTCGGACGCGGTGCCGCGGTACGTGCGCAGGAACGCCTCGTGCGCGCCGCACGAGCGCAGCAGGGTGGTCCAGCCGGGGCCGGCCGAGCCGGCGAGCGCGCGGGTCGCCAGGAGACGGGCGGTCATGTCCGCGCGTTCGATCGAGCGGCCGAGCATCATGAACGAGAACGTGTCGTCACGCGAGGTCGCGGAGTCCATGATCCCGGCGACGATCGCCGCGCGCTCCCGCACCCACGTGAAGTAGTCGTGCGGCCGCGCGGGCCGCATGTGCGAGGGCAGCTGGTTCCAGGTCGTGTTGAGGCACTCCCACAGCTCGGTCGAGATGATCTCGCGCGCCCGTCGGGCGTTCTCCCGGGCCGAGACGAGCGAGCCCGCGATCGACGACGGCGCGAACCGGTCGTACGCGAGCATGTCGAGCACGTACTCGCGCCCCACGGCGACCTTCTCCGGCGGCGCCGGACGGTCCATCACCGACAGCAGCGAGCGGCAGGCCAGGTCCTCCTCCGCCCACGGGTCCTCGAGCAGGATCTGCACGTGCACGTCGAGCAGGCGGGCAGTGTCGTCGGCGCGCTCGACGTAGCGGCCGATCCAGAACAGGGACTCCGCGATGCGACTGAGCACTTATGCCCCCATCTGCTGCTGCTGCATGACCTGGGCCCGCATGTCGTTCGGGTTGGTGTCGATCGGCACCGCGCTGTCCACGGGCACGGACTGCGGCCGGTCGATCGCCGGCCGCTTGCCCTGCCACGCCGGGTTCCCGCCGAGCACCCACGTGTCCTTGGACCCGCCACCCTGGGAGGAGTTCACGACGAGCTCGCCCTCGGGCAGCGCGACACGCGTCAGCCCGCCTGGGAGCACCCAGACGTCCTCGCCGTCGTTGACCGCGAACGGGCGCAGGTCGGTGTGCCGCGGACGCATCCGGTCGTCGATGAGCGTCGGGATGGTCGAGAGCTGCACCACGGGCTGCGCGATCCAGCCGCGCGGGTCGTCTTGCAACCGGCGGCGCAGGGCGTCGAGCTCGGCCTTGCTGGCCTTGGGGCCGACGACCAGGCCCTTGCCGCCCGAGCCGTCGACCGGCTTGACCACGAGCTCGTCGAGCCGGTCGAGCACCTCCTCGAGCGCGCCCGGGTCCTCGAGCCGCCAGGTGTCGACGTTCTTGAGGATCGGCTCCTCGCCCAGGTAGTACCGGATCATGTCCGGGACGTAGGTGTAGACGAGCTTGTCGTCGGCGACGCCGTTGCCCACCGCGTTGGCGATGGTCACCGTGCCGTTGCGCGCGCACGTCATCAGGCCCGGGCTGCCGAGCAGCGAGTCGGAGCGGAACGCCACCGGGTCGAGGAACTCGTCGTCCACCCGGCGGTAGATCACGTCGACCCGGCGCCGGCCCTGCGTGGTGCGCATGTAGACGCGGCCGCCGGAGCAGAACAGGTCGCGCCCCTCGACGAGCTCGACGCCCATCGTCCGGGCCAGCAGGGAGTGCTCGAAGTAGGCCGAGTTGAAGACGCCGGGCGTCAGGACGACGACCGTCGGGTCGTCGACCCCCGACGGCGCGGCGGCGATCAGCGCCGCGAGCAGGCGGCGCGGGTAGTCCGAGACGGGCCGGATGCGCAGCGCCGCGAACAGCTCGGGGAAAGTCTGGGTCATCGCGCGCCGGTTGGACAGCACGTAGGACACGCCGGACGGCACCCGCACGTTGTCCTCGAGCACCCGCCAGCCGTCCAGCGCGTCACGCACGAGGTCGATCCCCGAGACGTGCACCCGGACGCCGTTCGGCGGCTGGATGCCGCGCGCGGCCCGGTGGAAGTGGGTCGAGGAGACGATGACCGAGCGCGGGATGACGCCGTCGGCGACCGCGCGCTGCTGGCCGTAGACGTCGGCGAGGAACGCCTCGAGCGCCTTGACGCGCTGCGAGACACCCGGCGCGACGTGGTCCCAGTCGTCGCGGCCGATCACCCGCGGCACGACGTCCAGCGGGAACGGGCGCTCCTCGCCCGCGAAGTCGAACGTCACACCCTGCGTCAGGTACGTGCGCGCCAGCGTGTCGGCTCGCGCCTGCAGCTCGCCGGCCGTCAGCTCGGCGAGCGCGGCGTGCACCTTCGTGTACGCGGTGCGCGGGCCTGACTCGGGATCGAGCATCTCGTCCCATGCCTGCCCCGGCGGGTAGTCGTCGAACAGGTCTGCCATGTCTCGGACCCTATTCCTGGTGTGTTGCGAGCGCGTGACGAGCGAGCGGTCCCCGGAACACTCCCGTCACATGACCGTGCAGGTCCGGCTACGGTCGGGTCATGACGACGAGCGACGTGCGCGGGCTGCTGCGCCGCGCGCTCCGTCGGCTGCGCCCGGGCCGCACGACCGCTCCCGCGCGCCGGGGGCAGCCGGACTTCCACGGCACCGTCCACCTCGAGTACTCCCCGCACGCCGACGACGCGGCGGATCCCGGTGAGATCGTCTGGACGTGGGTGCCCTACGAGGAGGACCCGACGCAGGGCAAGGACCGCCCCGTGCTCGTCGTCGGGCGCGACGGCGCCTTCGTCCTGGCCCTGATGCTCACGAGCAAGGACCACACGCGCGACGCCGCCCGCGAGGCGAGGCGCGGCCGGCACTGGATGGACATCGGGACCGGCCCGTGGGACGCGAAGCGACGGCCGTCCGAGGTCCGGCTCGACCGCGTGCTGCGCCTCGACCCCCACGGGATCCGGCGTGAGGGCTGTATCGTCGACCGTCCGCTGTTCGACTCGGTCGTGCACGCGATGGCTGTGATCCCTCGCACGACGTGATCCGCGGCACGAAGAGCCGCGCACCCCGTCAGTCCTGGTAAGATCGCACTTCGCGTGTCCGCCCAGGTCGGCGGGCACTCGCCCAGCTCCTCCCCGAGGGTGTCCCCACGCCCCAGTCCCGGAGCTGCGCGCGCCCTCTACGACCTGTCAGATCGCTTCGGCGAACGCACAAGAGAGTCCTCACGTGGCAAACATCAAGTCTCAGATCAAGCGCATCACGACGAACGAGAAGGCGCGCCTGCGGAACAAGGCCGTCAAGTCGGAGCTCAAGACGCACGTCCGTCGCGTCCGCGAGGCCGTCGCCGGTGGCGACAAGGACGGCGCGCAGGCCGCGCTCGTCGTCGCCTCGAAGAAGCTCGACAAGGCAGCCTCGAAGGGCGTCATCCACGCCAACCAGGCCGCGAACAAGAAGTCGGCGCTCGCGAAGACGGTCGGCGCTCTCTGAGCCGACCGCCCACGGGCAGCAGCGAAGGCGTCGTCCCCCTCCACGGGGGCGGCGCCTTCGTCGTACGCCAGCAGGACGGGGTGAACTTTCGCGAGCGGGAGAGCGTTCTCCCGCACCAATCGCCCAAAGCACCCGATATCGCCCGCCGTCACCTGGTTGCGTCCCCCTTTCGTGTGGTCTGATGGATGACATGACGCCGGACGGTGCCGACGGGCGGTACGCACGCCTCGCGGCGGCGGTCGAGGATGCGATCCCCGACACGCTGCGCCGCGAGTGGGAGCAACGCGCGGCGGCCGAGCCCGTGCTGGTCGCCCGGCAGGGCATCTTCTCCGCCGCGGGCAACCCGGTCGCCTACCAGCTCTCGTTCCGCTCCCCCGGCGGGGAGACCTCGTCGGCCACCTCGTGGAGCGACACCCAGCACGACCACGCCACGGCCCACGTCCTCGACGCGACCTTCGGCCGCGCGGACCTCGAGAGCGTCGCCCACGGGCGGCTGCTGTTCGTGCGCTGCACACGCGCCTACCTCGTCGGGGACTTGCAGGTGCCGGCCCGCCCGGACCGGCTCGTCATCGAGGTCCCCTACTGGGTCGACGTCGACCGCGAGGTCGTCGCCGGGGTGCGGCGGCTGCGGGACGCCGGGTACCGGATCGCGGTGCCGTCGTTCGTCAGCACCGCGCACCAGCGGATGATCCTGCCGCACGCCGACTTCGTGAAGATCGACGTGCGTGACCTCGACGTCGAGGGCCACCCCGTCGTGGCCTTGGCCCGGTCCTACGGAGCGACGCTGGTCGCCGAGTTCGTCGAGACACCCGACCTGCACCAGCACGCGCAGGAGCTCGGGTTCGCTCTGTTCCAAGGGAACCTGCTGGAGCGTGCCGGCATCCTCGACCGCGCGGGTGCGCGTCCGGTGACGGGCTGACGCGAAGTCGCGTCATAGTCCGCGCCCAGCGCCCTCTCATCCATCGTGAGCATCCCCGCCACGCCTCCTCGGCTCTCGACCCCGCCCCCCGTGGCGCGGCAGCCGATCTGGGCGCGCGACGGATCGCTGTTCGCGCATGAGCTGCTCTACCGCGCTCATGACGGCAGCGCCGTAGGGGTCGACCGGTGGCACGTCAGCGACCAGGACCGCGCGACCGCCTCGGTCCTCTCCGCCCTCCAGCACGGCGACCCGTACCTGCGCGAGGGGCGCGCGTTCGTCAACGTGACCCGGTCGTTCATCGTCGACGACCTCCCTCTCCCGCCGGCTGATCCCGACCTCGTCCTCGAGGTCGTGGAGACCGTGCCCGACGACGACGACGTCCTGGCCGGCCTGCGGCGCCTGCGCGACGCCGGCCACCACATCGCGCTGGACGACTTCGCCGCCGAGGCCCACCAGGTGGCGATGCTGCCGTTCGCCGACTACGTCAAGATCGACTGCCGCGAGCTGGTCCGGCACGGATCCGCGCTCGTCGACCTCGCCCGCCGCGACGGTGCGCTGCTGGTCGCCGAGCGGGTCAGCGACGCCGGGCTCGTCGAGACGTGCCTCCAGCTCGGGTTCGACCTGCTGCAGGGCGACGCCCTCGGGGCTGCGACGACCGCGTCGCCGACCGACTGATCCGCTGGCTCAGCTGCCGCTGGCCTGGGCGACCCGGAGCACGGCGCGCTCGACCGCGAACTGCGGGTCACGGCTCTCGCCCTTGACCTCCGCGTCCGCCTGCGCGACCGCGCTGATGGCCGTCGCGAGCCCCTCGGGCGTCCAGCGACGGAGCTCCTTCATCGCGCGGTCCACCTGCCACGGCGCCAGGCCCAGGTCGCGCAGCGCGCCCTGCCCCTTGCTCCGCACCGCGCCGACCTTGGCCAGCGTCCGCAGCTTCATCGCGAGCGCGGCCACCATCGGCACCGGGTCGACGCCTGTGGCCAGCGCGTGCCGCAGCAGTGCGACGGCCTCCCCCGCCTGGCCCGCCACGGCAGCGTCGGCCACCCGGAAGCCGGTCGCCTCGATCCGGCCGCCGTAGTACCGCTCGACGACGTCGGCGCCGATCAGGCCGTTCGTGTCCGCCACCAGCTGGGAGCAGGCTGCGGCGAGCTCGCGCAGGTCGCTGCCGACCGCGTCGACGAGAGCGCGCACGGCCTGGCCGTCGGCCCGCCTGCCCGCCCGGCGCAGCTCCGCCCCGACGAACGCGGTCTTGTCCGAGTCCGAGGTGATGGGGTCACACGCGACGACCGGGACCTTGGCGGCCTTGAGCGCGTCGAGCAGCTTCTTGCCACGCTGGCCGGAGCCGTACCGCAGCACCATGACGACGCCGGGGGCCGGCGAGGCCAGGTAGGCCGTGGCCTCGGCGAGCAGCTCCTCGGTGCCGCGCTCGAGGCCGTCGACGACGAGCACCTTGTCCTCGGCGAACAGCGACGGGCTGGTCAGCACCCCGAGCGCTCCGGGCGTGTACTGGTCGGCGTCGAAGCGGGTGACCTCGACGCCGGGGTCTGCCGCCTTGGCGAGCGCGACGAGGCGGTCGATGGCCCGGTCCGCGAGCAGGCCCTCCGCGCCGCGGACGAGCACGACCGGGGCGAGGGCCACCTCCTCCCACGAGACGCCCTCGGTGGCGGCGCCGCGGCCGGAACGGGCGGCTGGGCGGCGGGTGGCGGGAGGCACGCGCACAGCCTGCCAGACGCCGCCGACACCGCCGCACCGCGACCGTGGCTCAGGCGGTGGTGCCCGCGCTGCCACCGCCCGACGTCCGGCCACGCGGCAGCAGGAGGCGGACGACGCACAGGCCCGACAGGCCGAGCACCCCGACGCCGAGCGCGCCCGGGAGCCACGCCAGCTGGGCTCCCGGAGCACCGGCAGCGACTCGCGCGACCGCCCCGATCCACCAGCAGGCCGCGCCGGCCACCCACGCGAGCACCGTCGCCAGAGGCGCGCACCACGGCTCGACGACGCCCGCGGCCAGGCCGAGCACGGTGGCCGGAGCCACCGCGGGCGCCGCGAGGACGTTGGCCGGGATCGCGTACGTGGCGAAGCTCGGCGTGAGCACGACGACGACGGGCCCGCACACCACCTGCGCGGCGACGGGCACCGCCAGGGTCGCCGCGAGCGGCCGTCCCAGCCTCGTCGACCAGCGCACGGTCAGCGGCTCGGCGACCAGCACGATCCCGGCCGTCGCCAGCACCGACAGCACGAACCCGATCTCACCGGCCAGCCACGGGTCGAGGACCAGCAGCACCACGACCGCGGCGGCCAGCGCCGCGGGCGCCCGCGCGGGACGCCCGAGCAGCATCGCCCACACGCCGACGAGCCCCATCACGGCGGCCCGCACCACGCTGGGCGACGGGTGCACGAGGAGCACCATCGCCGCCATCGCACCGACGACGACCCCCGCCCGCGCCCGTCGCGGCATGCGCAGGAGCCCGGCGGCGACGACCGTCAGCGTCGCGACCAGCGAGAAGTGCGCACCCGAGACCGCGGTGAGGTGCGTGAGGCCGGACGCACGCAGAGCGTCGCGCAGGTCCTCGTCGACGCCGCTCGTGTCTCCCACCGTCACGCCCGGGAGCAGGGCGCGGGCGTCGCGCGGCAGCGGCGCGGCCAGGCGATGCTCCGCGGCCCGGACGCCCTGCGCCGTCCGCTGCCACGGTGGCGGTGCCCGCACGACGAGCACGTCGTCCGAGGTCAGGAGGGTCGCGACCGCCCGCTCCCCGCGGGGCTCGAGGCGCAGCCGGCCCTGCAGGAGGACGACGGCGTCGAACGGTGGCACGTCCGCCGCCGGTCCGATCACGCGCACGGGAGCGCGCGCGACCTGCCTGCTGGGCAGCGCTCCGGTCGTCTCGACGACGAGCGTCGTCATCCCCCACATCGCCTGCTCGGGAGCACCCGGCCAGGGCGGCGGCAGGCGAATCGCGTCGCCCGTGACCCTCCCTTCGAGGCGCACCTCGTCACCGGCGAGGCGCACCCACGGACCCGAGTCGCGTGCCGCCACCTGGCCCGACCCGGCCGCCATCGTGAAGGTCGCGACGACGAGCGCCAGGACCGCCGCCCCCGCGAACCGGTCGACTCGTCGCGGGTCACCCGGTCCCGGCAGGGATCGGGCCCGACGCCGGCGGTGGACGAGCGACCCGCCGACTCCCATCAGCGCCATGGCCACGGCGGCCGCGATCCTCGCGCTCACCCCCGCCTCGGCCCGGACCACGACGACGGCGGCCAGCCAGGCGGCACCGAGCGAGGGGAACAGCCGCAGGTCGATCCGCGCGGCGGGCGGACCGGAGCGCGACACGTCGTCGGGCGGCGCGCCGGAGACCGGGGGCGTCGACGCCGTCACACGCGCACCAGGTCGCCGAGCGACGCCATCAGGGCGGGGCCGATCCCCGGGACGTCCTCGAGCTGGTCGACGCTCGCGAACGGGTGATCGGCGCGGTGGTCGACGATCCGCTGCGCCAGGACCGGGCCGATGCCGGGCAGGGCGTCGAGTGCGGCGACGTCCGCGGTGTTGAGGTCGACGAGACCGCCGCCCGCGACCCCGGGCTGGCCGTCGGTGCTCGGTGGGGGTGCGGCCGTCGGCGCGGGCGACTCACCTGTGCGCGGCACGACGATCTGCTCGCCGTCGACCAGCACCCGGGCGAGGTTGAGGCCGTCGAGGTCGGCCGACCTCGTCGCGCCGCCGGCGGCGTCGACCGCGTCGCCCACGCGCGAGCCGCCGGGCAGCCGCACGATGCCGTGGTCGTGCACCGCGCCCACCACGTGCACCACGACCTCCGCGGAGCCGGTCGCGGCGCTCGACGGCGCGCTCGACGGACCGCCCGACGCACCGACGCTCCCCGCGGACGAGACCGGGCCGCACGCGGCTGCGCACGCCGTGCCCTCGGGGGACGGCACGGGCAGCACGACGGCGGGGCCGGCGCTGACCGAGGCCGCGCGCACGGCGACCGCTCCCCCGACCAGCGCCAGCGCGAGCGCCGCAGCCCCGGCGGCCCGCCACGACACGGCCCAGCGACGACGCCCGGTCTCGCGCTCGACCCGGTCCAGCGGGTCCCCGTGCTGCTCCACGTACTCGCGGCGCACCGCCCGCATCGCTCGTGCGGTGGCCACCTCTGCCTCCGCGACGGGCGCAGGACCCCCGGTCCGTGCCGGCTGCGCGCTCGGCGCCCCGATCCGGTGGCCGATCTCGTCGAGCGCCCCGGGAGCGGCCGCAGCGACGGGTTCGGCGAGCACGTGCGCCGCGGGTCGATCGGGCACCCAGGAGTCCGGCGTCCCGACGTCCGGCGCCCCGACGTCCGGCGGCCGGACGTCCGACGCCCCGACGTCCGGCGGCCCGAGGCCCGACGTCCCGGGACCGGCGGGCGCGACCGGGCCAGGCACCGTCCCGCCCGCGAGCTCGGCGAGCCGCCGTCCCGCGATCGACGGGTCAGGCGGACGGCGGGGCACCTCTCGACCGTAGGTTCGAGTCGGCCGGCCCCTCGGACCGGCGACGTCCGCCTGTGGACCGACAGCTCACGACGAGGTGCTGTGGACGCCTCGACGGGGACGGCGACGCCGGTCAGGCGTCCGTGACCACCACGGCCAGCAGGCCGGGCCCGGCGTGGGCCGCGAGCACCGCGCTGGACTCGCAGGTCACGGCCTCGACGAGCCGCCCGCCCGACCAGGCGCTGAGCTGGTCGGCCATCTCCTGGGCGACCTCGGGCTGCCCGAGATGGTGCACCGCGATCCGTGCGGACTCGCGCTCGGCGACGTTCTCCAGGGTCACCGCCTGCAGCCGGTCCCGGGCGGCACGCCGCGTGCGGACCTTCTCCGCGACGACGACCTGGCCGTCGGCGAGGGTGAGCAGGGGACGCAGCCCGAGGACGGTGCCCAGCGCGGCAGCGGGCGCGCTGAGCCGGCCGCCGCGGCGCAGGTGCTCGAGAGAGTCGACCAGGAACCAGACGCCCGCCCCCGCCGCGACGCCGCGCGCGTGCACGCCGACGGTCTCGCCCGAGGGCAGCTCGGCGGGCACGGGGCGTCGGCGGAACCACGAGCGCGTCGCGGGCGGCTCGACCACGGCGGGCTCGACGATCGACGCCGGGGCGTCGGGACGGCCCGCCGCGAGCCGGGCCGCGTCGAGCACGGCGAAGCCGAGGGCCATGCCGACGGCACGCGAGTCGACGACGTGCACCGGCACGGGTGCCGACGCGGCCGCGAGGCGCGCGGCCTGCACCGTCCCGGACAGCTCCCCGGACAGGTGCACGGACACGACCTCGTGCGCCCCGGACGCCGCGGCCCGCTCGTAGGCGGCGGCGAACGCGGCGGGCGAGGGCTGCGACGTCGAGACGCGCGCCCCGCGGTTCAGCGCCACCAGCAGGTCGGCCGACGAGAGGTCGACGCCCTCGGCGAACCGCTCCCCGTCGATCACGACGTCGAGCGGCACGACGCCGATCCCCCACCGCTCGGCCGCGCCCTCCGGCAGCGACGCGGTCGAGTCGGTGACGATCGCGACCGACGCCCGACCGGGCGCCGTCCCGCGGTCGCGGCTCAGGCCGGCACCACGTTGACGAGCTTGGGCGCCCGCACGATGATCGTGCGGATCCCCCGGCCGTCGAGCGCCCGCTGCACCCCCGCGTCGGCCAGCGCGAGCTCGCGCAGCTCGTCCTCCGAGACGCCGGCCGGCACCTCGACGCGTCCGCGCACCTTGCCCTGCACCTGCAGGATGCACGTGACCGTGTCCTCGACGAGGTACGCGGGATCGGCGACGGGGAACTCCGCGTGCGCGAGCGAGCGGTCGTGGCCCAGCCGGGACCACAGCTCCTCGGCGACGTGCGGGGCGACCGGCGCGGTCATCAGGACGAGCGCCTCGGCGGCCGCGCGCGGCGTCGTGGTCAGCGTCGTGAGGTGGTTGTTCAGCACGATGAGCTTGGCGATCGCCGTGTTGACGCGCATGTGCTCCATGTCGGCGCGGACGCCGTCGATGGTGTGGTGCAGGATCCGCAGCGTCGCCTCGTCGGGCGCGTCGTCCGTCACCAGGAGCGAGCCGTCGGCCTCGGAGACGACGTTGCGCCACAGCCGCTGCAGGAAGCGCTGCGAGCCGACGACGGCCCGGGTCTCCCACGGACGCGACAGGTCGAGCGGACCCATCGACATCTCGTAGACGCGCAGCGTGTCGGCGCCGTACTCCGCGTACATGTCGTCGGGCGTCACCATGTTCTTCAGCGACTTGCCCATCTTCCCGTACTCGCGGTTGACGGCCTCGCCGTTCCAGCTGAAGCCGGTCGACGACGACGCGTCCTCGACGACCTCGGCCGCCGGGACGTGCACGCCGCGCGCGTCGGTGTAGGCGTACGCCTGGATGTAGCCCTGGTTGAACAGCTTGTGGAACGGCTCCCCGGACGCCACGTGGCCCAGGTCGAACAGCACCTTGTGCCAGAACCGCGCGTACAGCAGGTGCAGCACCGCGTGCTCGACCCCGCCGACGTACAGGTCGACGCCGCCGATCGAGCCTTCCTTCTGGGCACCGTGGCCGGGGCCCATCCAGTACTGCTCGAGGACGGGGTCGACGAGCGTGACGTCGCTGGTCGGGTCCAGGTAGCGCAGGTAGTACCAGCACGAGCCGGCCCAGTTGGGCATGGTGTTGGTGTCGCGGCGGTACTGCTTGGGGCCGTCGCCGAGGTCCAGCGTGACGTTCACCCAGTCGTCGTTGCGGCCCAGGGGCGGCTCCGGCGAGGAGTGCGCGTCCTGCGGGTCGAACGTGCGCGGCGAGTAGTCCGGCACCTCGGGCAGGTTGACCGGCAGCGCGTCCTGCGGCAGCGCGATCGGCTGGTCGTGCTCGTCGTACACGATCGGGAAGGGCTCACCCCAGTAGCGCTGGCGGCTGAACAGCCAGTCGCGCAGGCGGTAGGTGATGGTCTCCTCGCCGACGCCGCGCTCGCCCAGCCAGGCGATGATCGACGCCTTCGCCTCGGCCACGGACAGCCCGTCCAGGCTGATCGACTCGTTCGAGGAGTTGATGACGGCGCCGGCTCCCGTGCGTGCACCCTCCGGGGTGCCCTCGGGAGCGTCGACCGTGTAGGTCACGGGCAGCTCGTAGGCCTGCGCGAACGCGAAGTCACGCTCGTCGCCGCCCGGCACGGCCATGATCGCGCCCGTGCCGTAGCCCATCAGCACGTAGTCGGCCGTGAAGACGGGCAGCAGGTCGCCGTTGACGGGGTTGGCCGCGAGGTGGCCGGTGAAGACGCCCGTCTTGCGGCCGGCGTCCGCCTGCCGCTCGACGGCGGTCTTGGCGGCGGCCTCGGCGCGGTAGGCCGCGACGGCCTCGGCCGGGCTCGCGTGGCCACCCGTCCAGGCGCCGTGCGTGCCGTCGGGCCACTCGGTGGGGACCTCGTCGAGCAGCGGGTGCTCGGGGGCGACGACCATGAAGGTCGCACCGAAGAGCGTGTCGGGTCGGGTGGTGAACACCTCGACCGTCGAGCCGCCGACGACCGCGAACCGCACGCGGGCACCCGACGAGCGGCCGATCCAGTGGCGCTGCATCGACTTGACCTTCTCGGGCCAGTCGATGAGCTCCAGGTCGTCGGTCAGGCGGTCGGCGTAGGCCGTGATCCGCATGTTCCACTGCCGCAGGCTGCGCTGGAAGACAGGGAAGTTGCCGCGCTCGGAGCGCCCCTCGGAGGTGACCTCCTCGTTGGCCAGGACGGTGCCCAGCCCGGGGCACCAGTTGACCGGCGTCTCGGAGACGTAGGCCAGGCGCTGCGAGTCGACGACCCGGCGGCGCTCGACGTCGGACAGGGCCGTCCAGGCGGTGTCGGCCGGCACGCCGTCGACGACGGGCAGGGGGCGCCCGGCCGCGAACGCCTCCTCGAGCGTGGCGATGGGGCGGGCGGCGCCGCGTCCGCCGTCGGGCCGCACCGCGTCCTCGTCGTACCAGGAGCCGAAGATCTGCAGGAAGATCCACTGCGTCCAGCGCACGTAGGCCGGGTCGATCGTCGCGAACGAGCGGCGCGAGTCGTGGCCCAGACCGAGGCGCCGGAGCTGGCGCTTCATGATGTCCATGTTCGCCTCGGTCGTGGTGCGCGGGTGCTGGCCCGTCTGCACCGCGAACTGCTCGGCCGGCAGGCCGAACGCGTCGAACCCGAGGGCGTGCAGGACGTTGTCGCCCTGCATGCGGCGGAAGCGCGCGACGACGTCGGTGGCGATGTACCCGAGCGGGTGGCCGATGTGCAGGCCCGCGCCGGAGGGGTACGGGAACATGTCCATGACGAAGTAGGGGCTCGCGCCGGGTGCCGCGTGCGCGCCCTCGCCGTCGGTCAGGTCGCCGACGGGGTTGGCCGCGAAGAACGTGCCGCGGCTCTCCCACTCCTCCTGCCAACGGAGCTCGATGTCCTGGGCGAGCGCCGCGGTGTAGCGGAACGGGACGTCGTCGGTGGCCGCTGCGGCGGTGGGGGCGGAGGTGTCCTGCGAAGTCACCCGCCGAGTTTACCGGCACGCCTGTCCCGGCCCGTGCCTCGGCCCGTGCCTCACGCAGCTGCGGTGACGCGCTCCCGCTCCGGGGCGGCGACGGTCGCGGTCGCCGGGCCCCGGCCGATCGTCAGGAACACGAGCAGGCCGAGTGCGGTCAGAGCAGCCCCCACCCAGGCGGGCGCGAGGTAGCCGTAGCCGCCCTCGATGACGAGCCCGCCCAGGAACGCGCCGGACGCGTTGCCCAGGTTGAGGGCCGAGTGGCACAGGGCCGCGCCGAGCGAGGGGGCGGCGGGCGAGACGTCCATGAGCCGGGTCTGCAGCGACAGCCCGAGGATCTGCGAGCTCACCCCGAGCAGGACGAGCGCGACCACCGCGGGCAGCGGGAACGGCCCGACGAGCGCGATCGCGACGAGCACGAGGATCGTCGAGACCATCCCGATGATGACCGTGCGCATCACGGACCGGTCGGCCAGCCGGCCGCCGATCACCGTGCCGACGGTCATGCCGATGCCGTACAGGGCCAGGACCACCGGGACGAGGTCCACCGACACGCCGGTGACGTCGGTGAGCAGCGGCTTGACGTAGGAGTAGACGGCGAACATGCCGCCGAACCCGATGGCCCCGCCGGCGAAGGCGATCCAGAGCCGGCGGTTCTTCAGCGCGGCGAGCTCCGTGCGCACCGTGGCGCCCTCGAGCGGGGCGAGCGGAGGCGTCCAGGCGCGCACGGCGGCGAGGGTCGCGAGGCCGATGACGCCGACGCCCGCGAACGCCCAGCGCCAGCCCACGGCGTGCCCGACGATCGCCGTCAGGGGGACGCCGACCGCGCACGCGATAGTCAGCCCGGCCATCATCGAGGCGACCGCGTGGCCGCGCCGCGCCTGGCCGACGACGGCCGTGCCCATGACCGCACCGACGCCGAAGAACGCGCCGTGCGGCAGCCCCGCCAGGAACCGGGCGACGACCAGGGTCGGCGCGGAGGGCGCGAACGCGGAGGCCACGTTCGCGACGGTGAACGCGACCATCAGCCACAGCAGCAGGCGGCGGCGGTCCATCCGGGCGCCGAGCGCGGCGAGCGTGGGCGCTCCGACGACGACGCCGAGCGCGTAGGCGGTGATCGCGTGGCCCGCGACGGGGATGGAGACGTCCAAGTCCCCCGCGATCTCGGGGAGCAGGCCCATCGTCGCGAACTCGGTGGTGCCGATGCCGAACCCGCCGAGCGCGAGCGCGAACAGCGCGGCGCGGGCCTTGCCCTGGGGCAGCGGGAGCACGGGACCTCCGGGTCGTATCGTTTCGATGCGGCATCGGAGAGCGTCGTCGTCAGCTCCGGTGGATGCGCCCCAGCCTAGTTCACGCGCGCGTCGGCGTCAGCGGTGCGCGCCCGGCACCAGCCAGATGGCGCGCGCGGCGACCTCGCCGAGCTCGACGGAACGCTCGTCGGCCCCGACCCGCAACGAGACCACCCCGACGGCGTCGCGTCGCACGACGACCTCGACGGCCGCGTCGAGAACGAGGCCGACGGACTCGACGAAGCGCAGCAGCTCGGGGTCCGCGTCGGAGATGCGGGTGACGTGCCAGCGGCCCGGCTCCGCGTCCCACAGCAAGGTGGCCGCGGGCGGGTCGAAGGAGCCGTCCGGCCCGGGGATCGGGTCGCCGTGCGGGTCGCGGCTCGGGTGGCCGAGGCGCGCCGCGATCCGGTCGACGAACAGGTCGGACACCGCGTGCTCGAGCATCTCGGCCTCGTCGTGCACCTCGTCCCAGCCGTAGCCGAGCACCTCGACGAGGAACGTCTCGACCAGCCTGTGCCGGCGCACCATCGCCAGCGCGAGACCGCGACCGGCGTCCGTGAGGCCGACCGCTCCGTAGGGCTCGTGCGTGACGAAGCCGGAGTCGGCCAGGCGGCGCACCGTCTCGGAGACGGTGGACGCGCCGACGCCGAGGCGCGCGGCGAGCATCTTGGTGGTGACCGGACGGTCCTCCCACTCCGTGGCGGACCAGATCACCTTGAGGTAGTCCTGGCTCACCGCCGACAGCTGGGCGGGCTCGGGTGTGCTCACGCGCCCCAGGGTAGGCGGTGGGGCGTCACCAGCCGTCGACGCTCCAGTGCCACGGCTCGCCCGGCAGGTTCTTCAGCCCGTAGGCGTGCGCGTTCTGCGCCAGCCAGGCCCAGCCCGTCGAGCCCGCCGAGACGACCCGGCCGTCGACCGTGAAGTCGATCGCGAGACCACGCTCGTGCCGGGAGGTCCCGGGCGTCGCGGTCATCGGGCGGCATCCGGACGGCGTGCAGTTCCGTGCACGCAGCGCGCGCTGCTGCTCGTTGCTGCGCCAGCCCCAGCCACCCAGGTCGACTCCGTCCGCGTGCGCCGCGGCGAGCAGTGCGTCGATCGCGACGACCATGCACGGGTGGACCCGGATCCCCGTCTCGGTCAGCACCGTCGCGGCGAGGGGCACCGGGGTCGTCACGTCGGCGCAGTCGGTGACCGTGGTGGCCGCGTCGAAGAGGCCTGGCGGCACGTCGGCGCGCCACAGCTCCTGGCCCGTGGGAGCGCGCAGCACGACCCCGCCCGCGTCGAGCTCGAGCGCCGCGTGCTTGGTGCCGGCCGTCTCCGAGGACCAGTAGACGGCGCCGTCGGTGCCCCGCAGGACGAGGTTGCCGCTCTTGCGCAGGGTCAGCTGGAGCTTCTCGTCGGGCACCGCCGGGATCACGGCCCAGACGGCGTTGCCGTCGAGCTCGAGACGCAGGCCGTCGGCGTCCACGCGCAGCGAGAGCCGGCCGTCCGGGGAGTCCAGCCGCTTGCCGACCGCGAGCGACCTCGTCGCCGCCAGGCCCGTGGGCCCGAGCGCCGTGCCGGTGCTCCAGACCTTCGCGCCGTCGGCGTCGAACAGGACGAGGTCGCCGTCGTCCTGGAGCGTCAGCGTCGTGTCGTCGTGCCCGGCCGTCGCCGTGCTCCACAGGATCGCGCCGGGCTCGGAGCGCACGACGAGGTTCCCGTCCTCGAGCAGGACGAGCGAGGCCCCGGGGACGTCCGTGCCCGACGACCACCGCACGCGGGCGTCGGGCCCCAGGAGCTGCAGGTCGCCCTCCACGCTCATCACCAACGTGTGCCGGCCGTCCTGCGACGCGAGAGCCGCTCCGGGCTCGAGCTTCGAGCCGGCGTTGAGCAGCGTGGGCGGCGTGGCCGTGCCGGCCGACCACACCACGGTGTCCTCGTCGTCCAGGACGACGAGATCGCCGTCGTCCTCGACCACGAGTCGCGCGCCGTCGGCGCCCGTGGTGCCGGTGTGCCAGCCGACCTTGCCGGTCTCGTCCACGAGCGCGACGTCGCCGTCGTCTCGCACCTCCAGCCGCGAACCGGGGACGCCGGGTCCGCTGGTCCAGCGCAGGTCGCCGCCGGCGGCGTACAGCGAGAGCACGCCCTCCTTCTCCACGACGGCGACCTGGCTGCCGTCGGCCGAGACGAGGGACTGCGTCGCCTGCAGGGACTCGCCCGGGTCGAGGGTGTCGTCGTCGGCTGCGGCGTGCGCGGGGGCGGCTGTCAGGGACGCCCAGACGAGGGCGGCGACGACCGGGAGCGCGGAACGTCGGAGCGCACGCGAGGCGTGCGTCGCTCGTCCCGACTCGACCACGCCCTACCTCCCCCTTGCTCGGCCCACCCGACGTCGCTGTCCGGAATGTGCGCTTCCCCACCGTAGACCCAGATCCGGCAGATCACACGGGTGAAGGAGCACCGGGCTGGGTGCCGGTGATCGTCGGCGGGACGACGATCGTCGGCCAGGCCTGCGGCCACAGCACGCGGGCGGTCGCGTCGGGGGTCACCTGCACGACCTGGTAGTCCACGACGCGGCGCGTGCTGGGGTCCCAGTGCAGGACCGTCATCTCAGCCGTGCCCTTGAGGGGGCCGACGGTCGGCTCGTTGAGGGTCGCACCCGCCGAGCTCGAGCTGCCGTACCGGATGCCCTCGCCGATCTGCTCGGGGCCGGTGCGGCGGTGCAGGTGCCCGGAGACCTGCGCGGGGGCGCACCCGCCGTCGAGGGTCGCGTCCCCGACCCAGGGGGTGTGGATCAGGAGCAGGTCGACGCCGTCCTCGTCGTCGCACGCCGTCGCGGCGAGGTCGGCACCCTCCTCCTCCGCGGTCCGCACGCCGGCCGAGGTGCCCTGGCCGAGGCGGGTCTCGTTGGGGTCGCGGTCGCCGAGGATGCGGATGCCGTCGACCTCGACGACCTCGCCGCCCAGGACCTGCGCGCCGGCGCGGTCGTACATCGCCGACGTCTCTGCGGAGTCGTGGTTGCCCGGCGAGGTCACGAGGTCGACGCCGTCGGGGATCGCGCGGGCGAACGTCGAGACGCAGTACTGCTCGACGCTCGTGCCGTTGATCGTCGTGTCGCCGGCGTCGAGGACGAGGCTCGCTCCCGACCGTTCGACGAGCGTAGTGATCAGTGGCGCCATGCCGACGTTGCAGTGCAGGTCGGACACGACGACGAGCGTCACCAGGTCCGGGGCGGGTGCGCGGACGTAGCTGTGGTCGCCCTGGCCGCCGCCCAGGAGCGACTGCTGGGTCGCGATCGCGTCCGACGTGATGTCCCACTGGGTCGACAGCGCGCGGTCGGCGCGGGCGTAGAACGCCTCGTTCGACCGGTAGGCGTCCATCACGTTGCTGCCGTAGGTGTCGATGACGCCGCCGAGCCGGCCCGTGACCCGGGCCCCCTCCAGCGGGGTCCCCGCGAAGACGGCCTCGGCCGGGGCGTCCTCGGCGTCTCGTCGTGCGGTCTCGATGCCCGACGAGGCGGCGAGCACGACGACCGCCGCGATCGCACTCCCGACCAGCAGGTGGCGCTCGTGGGGCCGGACGCGCTCCGCCAGCTCGTCCCGACGCGCGGCGCCGACGAGCGCGGCGATCGTGAACCAGCCCGCGATGAGCACGAGGAGCGCCACCAGGGTGCGCAGCACCGCGTCGACCACGAGCGCCCGCGCGACGTCCCGGACCGTCGCCTCGGGTGCCGAGAAGAACTGCGCGTAGTCGTTGAGGTCACCCGTGAGCGCCTTGAGGGTCGTCGCCTGGTCGAGCTGGTCGAACGAGGCGGGGATCTCCTGGACGGTGATGCGGGCACCGAGCGCGAGCGGCAGCGGGGAGTCGATCCGCAGCGTGCCGAGCGGGCCCAGGTCGACCGTGAGGGTCTCGTCGGTCGTGACGTCGTAGCGGGCCTCGTGCGGGCCGAAGCTGCCCTCGACGGACGCCGTCGTCACGCCGAAGACGAGGCTCGCGACCACCGCCACGGCCCCCAGCAGGATCCGAGGCCACCAGCGCCGACGCGTGCGCGTCGTCCCGGGGCTGGTCAGGCTGCTCATACGCTCCTACCTTAGGTCCGCGCGCTGCCCCGTCCCGAACGCGGGCCTGGCACGCGGGACGGACGAGCACTCCGGTCGGGGTGCTTGCCGGCGGCGCGCTCCAGGCGCGTTGCGGGCGCGAGCGAGGCCGGTGCGGCCGGCGGCACCCTGCGACGCGAACGGTGAGCCGCCTCAGGTGCACTCGGTCGTGCGAGTGCCGCCCGAGCCGTTGCCGGCCCGGGCGACAAGCCGCACGCTCAGCCCTGCGCGTCGCGCCAGGCGACCCACTTCTTGACGAGCTCCAGGTCGTAGTCCGGCCCGGAGGTGCCGATCGTGAACAGGGTCGCCCCGGCCGCCACGAGCGCGTCGGCGACCTCCTCGGGTGCGCTGCCGACCCCGACGGAGCGCTCGACGAGCGTGGCCGTCTCGCGGCCGACCGCCGCCCCGTGCTCGTCGAGGATCGCGCTCTTGCGGGCGAGGGTCTCGACGTCGCCGAAGGAGTGCCATTGGTCGGCGTGCTCGGCCACGACGCGCAGCGTCTTGCGCTCGCCACCGCCGCCGATGAGGATCGGGATCTCTCGCGTCGGCAGCGGGTTCGACGCGGCCCAGCGCGCCTTGATGCGGGGCAGCGCGTCGGCGAGGTCCGCGATGCGCGAGCCGGCGGTGCCGAACTCGTAGCCGAACTGGTCGTAGTCCTTCTCGAACCAGCCGGCGCCGATGCCGAGGATCAGCCGGCCACCGCTGATGTGGTCGACCGTGCGGGCCATGTCCGCCAGGAGCTCGGGGTTCCGGTAGGAGTTGCAGGTGACGAGGGCGCCGATCTCGACGCGCTCCGTCTGCTCGGCCCAGGCGCCGAGCATGGTCCAGCACTCGTAGTGCTTGCCGTCGGGATCGCCGCTGAGCGGGAAGAAGTGGTCCCAGTTGAAGATGACGTCGACGCCGGCGTCCTCGGCGCGGCGGACCGCGTCACGGATCTGGCCGTAGTCGGCGTGCTGGGGCTGGATCTGGACACCGATGCGCACAGGAAAGGTCACCCGACGAGCCTAAGCGGCTCGCGCGGAACCCGCTGGCCCTGACCGTCGCACGGACGAGGCCGAGGCGCTCCGTGCGAGCATCGAGCCGTGGAACTGCTCCTGCGTCCCTGGCGCCCCGACGACGCCGCCGACCTGGCCGCTGCGGCATCGACCACCCCCGACCTCGCCGTCCAGGTCGGCGGCGCCGACCTCTTGGAGCCCGAGGCGAGCCGGCGCCACCTCGTCGCCGTCGACGCCCTACGACCCACGAACCTGGCGTTCGCGATCACCGTGGACGGCCACGCGGTCGGCAACGTGGGCCTGAGCGGCATCGAGCACACCCACGACACGGCATGGGTCTCGTACTGGCTCGCGACCAGCGCGCGCGGTCAGGGCCTGGCCGGCCGCGCCGTCGCGACCGTGGCCCGCCTGGCGTTCGCCGAGCTGGGTCTGTTCCGGCTCGAGCTCGGCCACCGCGTCAACAACCCCGCCTCGTGCCGGGTCGCCCTCGCGGCCGGCTTCCCTGCCGAAGGGCTCGAGCGCGCCAAGCTCCGCTACGGCCGCGATCGCTTCGACGTCGAGACCCACGCGAGGCTCGCCACCGACCCCGACGTGACCTTGACGATGCCCGCCGCCTGGTGAGGTGTCGGGTGCCCCCGGCACCCTGGCCACACATCCACGCCGGGCACGCAGGCACCCAGTCATCCGAGGCACCCAGGCACCCCAGGCACCCAGGCACCCAGGCACCCCAGGCACCCCAGGCACCCAGGCACCCAGGCACCCAGGCACCCAGTCATCCCGGGGACCGCTAGAACGGCGGTGGCCCGATGTCCTCAGGGACGTCCGGCACCGGCGGAGGCCGATGCCCCCGAGCCGACGGCAGCACGATCACTGAGTCCGGCGCTCGGGAGTACGTGATCCCGAGCGCGCTCGTCCACGTCATCACGCCACTGACGGGATCCCGGCGCGGCGTCCACGCCCCGTCGGTCTTCGCCTGGTGGTGGTGCTTGCACAGGCAGTCGAGGTTCGAGGCCGTCGTCTGCTCCTCGGCCGGCCGGCTCGGGTCGAACGGCACCCGGTGGTCGAGCTCGCACCGCATCGCGGGCCGACGGCACCCGGGGAACCGACAGGTCCGGTCCCGCGAGGTCACCAGGCCGGTGAGGTCGACCCCCGGCCGGTACCGGACCGGTGACCGCTCCAGGATCGCCCCGGTCACCGCGTCGTGCAGCAGCCGCGACCAGGTCGCGTCCTGCGCGAGCTTGCGTGCTACCGGCGCCGGGATCGGCCCGTAGCCGGCCAGGTAGCCGGGGTTCTCGTCGAGACCCATCAGCGTCCCCGCCCCGACCGTGACCTCGACCGACGTCCGGCGGCCCTTGCGCTGCGGCAACGGCCGCCCGGACGGCAGTTCGCCGCGATCGAGCACGTCCCCGAACAGGTCCACGAGTGCGTCGGCACGCAGCTGGTCGGCCGTGCGTGTCTCGCCGGGTACCCGACTGTCGGCGAGGGCATCGAGCACGGTCTTCACCGTGATGCCGTCCGCCGCAGCGAGGTACGCGCTCACCCAGACCATCGAGTCGGGCATCCACTGCACCTCGACGCGTCGCTCCTCGTGCGCAGCGACCTCACGCTTCGCGGCGGTCTCCGGGTCCGCGAGGACGACCGCCTGGCGCACGTGCCGCTTCAGCTGCGGCGCGGTCAGGCTCCCGCCGCGCTCGGCGGCGTCGCGCACGACGGCATCCCGTGCCGGACCGTCCGCGAGCGTCGCCACCTCGGCGAGGATCGCGTCGACCTTGCGGACGTCGAGCATCCCGTTGAGCAGGCCGTCGTTCAGGGCGGGCTCGCGGCCGAGCGCCTCCGCACGCAGCACCATCGCCTGGGCAGCCTGCCGCGTGCACGCGAGGGCGCTGGCGATCTCGTCGTCCGCGTACGACGCCGCCAGGCCTCCCCGCGCCGCGATCTCGCGCGCGGCCTCCGCCTGGCGCGCCGCCCCGATGGCCTGGACCTGGTCCCACGCGGCGATCACGGCGATGAGGTCTGGTCCGGCGAGGTCCGCGACCGGCGTCGACTCGACGAGCTCGAGGATGTCACGCGGATCCACGGCCGCGACGGGGAACCGCGGATAGCGGAGCCCGCCGACGGCGGGCTCGAGCACCGCCTCCGCATACGCCACCACCACCGCCACCACCCCGTTCAACTTGTCCGCTATCGAACAAATGTACTATCGGGGCCCGACACGACGTGCGGTTCGTCCACAGGACTACTGGTACGTCACGAGGTCCGGCTTCGGCGTGATCTTGTACGTCTTCTTCGGCGACAGCATCGGGTGGTCCTCGTCGTAGAAGTTCTTCCACCCCCAGTGCACGTCGGGCGCCCCGGCGCGCAGCGCCTTCCACGTCCCCCGCTTCGCCGGCTGCGAGCCCTGCCCGTCCACGTGGATGAGCACCGCCAGCTCGTCGTGCGACACGTCGAGCTTCGAGCGGTCCTTGATCATCGACAGCGAGAACTGGTGCAGCACGAACATCTTCTGCGGCAGGTGCCGCTCGGCCGTGAACTCGGCGAGCCAGTCGCCGACGCGGTTGACCTCCGCGACCTTCACGGACCCGATCTGGCGCAGGTGCTTCTGGTTCTTCTTCAGGCGCCACTCGGGGTCGAGCGCGAGCCCGACGTTCGGCATCGCCAGCAGGTCCTCGTACCGCTTGGCCTGCGTGAGGAAGTCGGTACGCCCCGGCTGGAGGTCGAGCACGACGGCGAGGCCCTTGCGGTGCGCGGCCTCGACGAGCGGGCGCAGCTCGGCGACCGACCGCTCGCGCGAGTAGTCCTTGTCGTCGCCGGCCGAAGCCGACGCGATCGTCGCGATGATCTCCACCATCGGGACCACCGTGTCCTTCGTCAGCGCGCGGTACGGCTTGGCGGTCCTGGTCGCCCGCGCGACCGTCTTGGCCACGGACTGCTCGCCCAGCACGCCCAGCGCCTTGCTCCCCGGGGTCCCGTAGAGCGCGACGTACCGCTTGCCGCGCACGCCGTCGCCCTCGGGGAACACGAGCTGCCCGCCGCCCGGGACGAGCACGCCCGTCCGGGCGGTGGCGACGCGGGCGGCCAGGGTCGAGGGCGAGCCGAAGCCCGTGCCCAGCGCGATGACCGAGTCCGGCGTCGCGGTCGCGACGGCCTTGACCGTCGCGGAGGTCGCGCGCGGGTCGCCGCCAGGGATCGTCACGACCGGCACGCCGGCGGCTCGCAGCGTGGCCAGCGCGGCCACAGGCGTCGGACCGGCGCCGACGAGCGCCACGAGGCCGGCCGGCGCCGTCGGGAGCACGGTGGGCGCGGGTGTCGTGGTCGGGCCAGGTGCGGCCGACGAGGCAGCCGCGCCAGACGAGGCAGCGGAGTCGCCCGACGACGGGCCCGACATCCCGGCCGTCGGCGAACCCGTCGGCGTCGCACTCGGCGTCGACGTCGGCCTCGGTGCGTGAGCCGTCGGCCCGACGAGCACGACCGGCCGCTCCCCGTCGAGCGCCACCACCGCGGAGGCAGCGGCACCGTCACCCTTCTTCACCCGCCGCGCGTCCCCGAACGTCACCCCGGTCACGGCCTCGAGATCCGCGGCGGACGCCCCGGGCGCGACGGCCTCGAGCGAGACCCCGCCCACGTCGGGCACGTCTCCCACGGCCACCACGCGCGTGGCTCCGAGCCGACGGACCTCGGCGGCGAGGGCGGCGTCGGAGACCCCGTCGCCGACCAGCAGCACCGGCGCACCGACGGCGACCGCGATCGACGCCGCGGTCAGCTGCCCGTCCGGGTCGCCCGCGTCGGCCACGACCACCGCGGGCGCTGACACGAACACCGCGCGTGAGGCCTCGAGCGCCGCGACCGCGGGTCCGGCGTCGACGACGGTCGCCGCAGCAGCAGGCGCCGCGACCTCGGAACCAGCAGGAGGCGGGTCGGCAGGAGCCGAGGCGACGGGCGACGGGGTCGCCGGAGCAGAGGAGGGCGCCGACGACGAGGGCGACGCACTCGGCGTCGTCCCCTCCGTGCATGCCACGAGCAGCCCCAGCACCACGACCCCAGCGGCCGCACCCCGCACCAGGCGCGATCGGTCGAACGACACGCAGTCCCCCTCCGTCGAGTCGGCCGCCCACTGTATGTGGGTCACGTGGCCGATCCGAAAACGGGGAGGTCAGACCTCCGCGGAGACCCGGATCAGGTTGCGCCACGGGTCGGCGAACGTCAGCGACGCCCCGTCGTCGGCCACCGCGACCCCGGCCGCGGCGACCCGCGCACCGAGCGCGCCCAGGTCGTCGGCGGTCGGCACGGCGATCCGCACCTCGCCCAGCCCGAGCGCCGAGGCCCGCGGTCCCGCTCCGGCCGAGCTCCACGTGTTCATGGCCAGGTGGTGGTGGTACCCACCGGCGGAGACGAACAGCGCACCGTGCCACTGCGCGGTCACGTCGAAGCCGAGCGCGTCGACGTAGAAGGCCCGCGCGGACGGCACGTCGCCCACCGACAGGTGCACGTGCCCGACGACCGCCTCCCCGGTCCCGGGCGAAGCCAGGAGCGCGTCCGTCAGGTGCTCGCCCAGGAACGCGTTCGGGTCGAGCCGCAGCGAGTCCATCACCACGGTCCCGTCCTCGCCGTGGTTCCACAGCGAGCGGCTCCGGTCCCAGTACAGCTCGACGCCGTTGCCCTCGGGATCCGTGAAGTAGAAGGCCAGCGAGACGAGGTGGTCGGCCGATCCGGTGAACGAGCCCGGCTCGCGCTGCGCGAGCGACGCCAGCGTCGCGGCCAGCCCGGCCTCGTCGTCGAACAGGATCGCCGTGTGGAAGAGCCCGGCCGACCCGCGCGCGGCGGGCGGCAGGTCGGGCGTGTGCTTCAGCACGACGAGCGGCGTCGTCCCTCGTCCGAGCACCACGGTCGCCGGCCCGGTCGCGAACCGGTCCGCCGGCTGCTCGACGACCGACAGCGCCAACCCGTCCCGGTAGAACCGCAGCTGCCGGTCGAGGTCGCCCACCAGCAGCGTGACGGCGTCCATGGCCGTGCCGGCCGCGATGCTGTCGTGCGGGTGCGGGCTCGCGAGCTGCTGGGCGGCGCCCTGTCCGGGGGTGGGTGCGGTCGACACGGTCGTGCTCCTTCGTCGGGGGTCTACCCGAACAATAGTTGAAGCATCAACTTTGTTCCCGGGGCTGCTCCAGCTCGTTCGTCCCGAGCCCCCGCAGGAAGCGCGGCCCCCGCGCGGCGAGCTCCGCCTCGAAGTCGGCCGCCCACGGCCCGTACGGCGTCCTCGACAGCGCGTCGTTGGAGAACCGCGGGTCGTCGGTCACCTCGGTCACGCAGAACGCCGGGATCGCCAGGTCGGTGACCGGTCCCCCGCGCTCGACCTCCGCGACGACGAGCGGCGCGTTGGCCCCGCCGAACGTGTCGATGACCCAGCCGTCCGACCCGAGCCACGACGAGTGCCGCGTCTTGACGATCCGCGACCCGCCGCGCCGGATCATCTCCAGCCCCACGGCCACGTCCACCTCGCGCTCGGCCTCGTACCGCGTGCCGGCGTTCATCGGCCCCTTGAGCGTGATCGCGCAGAAGTCGAACCGGTCCTCGAACGTGTCCAGCACCACGAGCGGCTCGAGCGTGGGGTCCAGCACGGCCGTCCCGCCGGAGGTCTGCGCGCGCAGCCGGATCGCGAAGCCCGCGTCGGCCAGGTAGTAGCTCTGCACGATCAGGGTGGGCGCGCCGTCCAGCACGTCCGTCGGCAGGTCACGGACCCAGAAGCGCCGCTCGAACTCGAAGTCGCCGTACCCGGTGTCGCTCACACGCCGAGCGTAGGCGTCAGTCCGTGCTCACGGCCGCCAGCACGGCGAGCCGCGCCGCGCGCACGCCCGGGCCGACGGCCGCGAGCACCCCGACGACGACCGCGAGCGCGAGCATCGCCAGCAGCGAGGACCACGGCACGGCGAGCTCGCGGAGCCCCACGTCCCCGAACACGGTCGGCAAGGTGGACGCCAGCGCGACGCCCACACCGAGCCCGACGACCGTCCCGAACACCGCCGTGAGCACCGACTCGGCCGTAATCACCGAGGCGAGCTGCAGCCGCCCGAGCCCCACGGCGCGCAGCAGCCCGATCTCCCGCGTCCGCTCGATCACGGACAGCGCGAGCGTGTTGACGATCCCGAGCACCGCGATCACCACCGAGAGCCCGAGCAGCGCGTAGAGGATCACGAGCACCTGGTCCACCTGGTCGGCGAGCTCGGACACGAACTCGTCGGGGTCCATGACCGTCACCACGACGTACGGCCGCACGGTGGCGGTCAGCTCCGCGCGCACGTCGTCGAGCGAGGCGCCCGGGAGCACGGTGACGAACACCGTCGAGACGACCTGCTGCGCGGCGGGCACGAGCGTGGACAGCAGGTCGGCCGGCACGACGACGGGCACGCCGAACGCCGGCGAGTCGATGACCGCCCCGATCTGCGCGGTCCGCGTCCCGCTCTCGCCCGTCAGCTCGACCCGGTCGCCGAGTGCCCATCCCCGGTCGTCGGCCGCGGTCCGCTGCACGGCGATCTCGCCGGCCGCGAGCGCCGAGCCCAGCGACCCGGCGACGTCCTCGACCACGATGCTGCGCCCCACGGCGGCGGGGTCGATGCCCGAGACCGCGGTCGACGAGCCGTCGACGCGCAGCGCCGCGCTCGCGAACGAGTCGGCCGCGCGCACGTCGGGCAGCGCCCGCACGTCGTCGAGCGCCTGCTCGGGCACCGAGGACGACGCCGGCGCCCGCAGCACGAAGTCCGCGGTCGCCTCCTTCGACACGATCGCGCTGGTCGAGGCCTGCGCGGTCGCCGCGATCACGGCCGATGCCCCCACCAGCGCCATCCCGATCATCAGCGCACCCGCGGTGTTCGCCGTCCGCCGCGGGTTGCGCGTGACGTTCCCCCGCGCGAGCCGCCCGACGGGCCGCAGCGGCAGCAGTGCCGCACCGAGCACGCGCAGCACCGCGCGGGCCAGCACGGGTGAGACCGCGAGCACGCCCAGCACCACGGCGCCGGCCCCGTACCCGAGCCGCGCACCCGCAGCATCGTCCCCGGGCCGCGCCATCGCCCACGCGACGGCCCCGGTCCCGGCGACGAGGAGCACGAGCCCGACGACGGCACGCCTCCGCAGCGAGCGCTCCGGCACCGTCACCTCGTCGCGGAGCGCCTCCACGGGCGGGACGAGCGCCGCACGACGCGCGGGGACCGCGGCCGCCGCGACGCTGACCAGCGTCCCGATCAGCACGGACACGAGCACGGTGAAGCCGTCGAGCGGGATCTGACCGGTCAGCTGCATCCCCAGCCCGGCCAGGACGCGCCGCAGCACGACGACGAGCCCGAGCCCGGCGAGCACGCCGACCCCCGCCCCCACGAGCCCGACGACCACCGCCTGCAGCACGATCGAGGCGAACACCTGCAGCGGCGAGGCGCCCACGGCCCGCAGCAGTGCGAGCTCGCGCGTGCGCTGGCGCACCCACATCGAGAACGTGTTGGCGATGATGAACGCGCCCACGAACAGCGAGATGCCGGCGAACACCAGCAGGAACGTCGTGATGAAGCCCAGCACCTGCTCGATCGACGCGGTCGTCTCGTCGCGCAGCTGCTCGCCGGTGACCACCTGCGCGTCGGACCCGACCACGGGCTCCAGCCGGGCCACGAGCGACTCCTGCGCGAGCCCGTCGACCGCGTAGACCCCGATCGACGCGACCGACCCGTCCGGCGCGAACAGCGCCTCCGCGGTCGCCGTGTCGACGAACACGACGGTCGCACCGGCCAACGCCGAGCCGAGCCCGACCTCGCCGACGACCCGCACCTCGCGGATGTCTCCCGCCAGCACCACCCGGGTCGTGTCCCCGATCGCCAGCCCCGACGAGGCCAGCGTGGCGGTCTCGAGCGCGACCTCGTCCGGCCCGCTCGGCGCCACCCCGGCCACCAGGTGCAGCGCGGGGTCCCGCGCGTCGTAGCCGAACGCGAAGCTGGGCGCCTGCGTGCTCTGCACGGCCGTCCCGTCGGCCCCGACGAGGACCGCGGGGCCCTGCAGGTCCGGCAGCGCGCGCTCGACGCCGTCGACCGCCTCGATCGTCGGGACCAGGTCGAGCGGGACGCGGTTGCGGCTCACGCCGCCGAACCCGCTGGTCGACGCACCGGCCTCGTCCGCCCCGCGGACGTAGGCGTCGCCCAGCGTCGTCGTCGCGACGATGTCCGTGAACGTCGAGCCCAGCATCGTGCGCAGTGCGAACGTGCCCGCGACGAAGGCGACCCCGAGCGCCACCGCGAGCACGGACAGGAAGAACCGGACGAGGTGCGCGCGGATCCCGCGCAGCGCGACCCGACCCATCAGGCCGCGTCCCGCGGCGGGCCGGTCAGCGCGCCCAGGGTCTCGAGCACGGCCGCCCGGGTCGGGTCGCGCAGCTCGTCGACGACCCGCCCGTCGGCGAGGAACAGCACCCGGTGCGCGTACCCGGCAGACGTCGCGTCGTGCGTGACCATGACGACCGACTGGCCGAGGTCGTCGACGCTGCGGCGCAGGAACCCGAGCACCTCCGCGGCCGACGTCGAGTCGAGGTTCCCGGTCGGCTCGTCGGCGAACACCACCGCGGGCCGCGCGACCAGCGCCCGCGCGCACGCCACCCGCTGCTGCTGCCCGCCCGAGAGCTCGGTGGGCCGGTGCCCCAGCCGGTCCGTCAGCCCGAGGGTGCGCACGACGAGGTCGAGGTGCTCGGGGTCCACCGGCCGACGCGCGATGTCCAGCGGGAGCGTGATGTTCTCCAGCGCCGTGAGCGTCGGCACCAGGTTGTAGGCCTGGAACACGAACCCCACGCGCGTGCGCCGCAGCTTCGTCAGCCGCCGCTCGGACATCTTGCTGACCGGCTCGCCGTCCACGACGACCGACCCCGACGTCGGCTTGTCGAGCCCGGCCAGGCAGTGCATGAGCGTCGACTTGCCGGAGCCCGACGCGCCCATGATCGCGGTCAGCTCGCCCCGCACGAGGTCCACGTCGACCCCGTCGAGCGCGCGCACGGCCGTCGGCCCCTCGCCGTACACCTTGACGAGGGAACGGGCGTACGCGATCACGGAGCTCGACATGGATTCCTCGCTGGCTCGGGACGGGAGCACGATCGTCCCCCGCGCAGCCCCCGCGCGCCACGGGCCGGACGGCGGTCTGGACCCCCCGGCCGACCCGCTAGGTTCGCCGTGACCAGCGCAGACAGCCCAGCAGGAGCCGTTCATGAGCGACGCAGCCCCCCGCCCCTCCTGGTGGCGCCGCACCCTCGCGCGCCTGGGCCGCTGGGCAGGCCGCTACTCCGCGTTCGGCCTCGCGGGCGCGCTCGCGTTCTTCGCGACTGCGCTCGGCCCGGCGCTGATCCCCCGCAGCCCGCTGTTCCAGGGTCTGGCGGCCGGCATCTGCGCGGCCATCGGCTACGGCCTCGGCGTCCTGCTCGCCTGGGTGCTCCGGCTCGCGGGCGTGCGGTGGCCGGCGCGGGTCGTGCACTGGGGCTGGCGCCTCCTGCTGGCCGCGACGATCGTCACGGTCCCCGTCGCTCTCGTCGTGAGCACCACGTGGCAGGACGACCTGCGGGACCTGTTCGGCATGGAGCACCCCTCGTCGGCGCACTCGATCACGATCCTCGTGCTCGCCCTGCTGATCGCCATCGGGCTCGTCGGCCTCGGCCGCGCGCTGCGTCGTCTCACTCATCTCGTCGGGCGGCTCGTCGGCCGCTGGATCCCGCCCGTCGTCGCCCGGCTCACGGCCGTCGCCGTCGTGGCGCTCGCCGTGGTCCTCCTGGTGAACGGCACGATCGTGCAGGGCGGGATGGCCGCGCTCAACTCGATCTACGGGAGCGTCGACGACACGACCGCCGAGGGCGTCGTCCAGCCGACCGACCCGCTGCGCAGCGGGTCGGACGCGTCGCTCGCGGCGTGGGACGAGCTCGGCAAGCAGGGGCGCACGTTCGTCGCCGGCGGCCGGCCCGAGGCACAGCTCGAGGCCGTCGCTGCCCGCACGGGCGCGACGAAGCCCGTCATGGACCCGATCCGCGTCTACGCGGGCCTGCAGTCCGGCGACGACCTCGACGCGATCGCGCAGGTCGTCGTCGCCGAGCTCGACCGCACCCATGCGTGGGACCGCTCGGTGCTCGCCGTGGTCACCGCGACCGGCACCGGCTGGGTGGACCCGTCGATGGCCGACTCGCTCGAGCTGCTCTGGGGCGGCGACACCGCGATCGCCTCGATGCAGTACTCCTACCTGCCGAGCTGGGTCAGCTTCCTGGGCGCGCGCTCGACGCCGCCCGCCGCCGGCAAGGCGCTGTTCGAGGCGATCTACGCGCGCTGGTCGCAGCTGCCGGAGGACGACCGGCCGCTGCTCGAGGTCGCCGGCATCTCGTTGGGCTCGTTCGGCTCGCAGGGCGCGTTCTCGAGCCTGCAGGACGTGACCGCCCGCACCGACGGTGCGCTGTGGATGGGCACCCCGGGGTTCACGCCGCTGTGGGGCGACCTGACGGCGCACCGCGACGCCGGCTCCCCCGAGATCACGCCCGTCGTCGACGGCGGCGCGACCGCGCGATGGGCCAACCGCCCGGGCGAGGGCGACGACCGCCAGCTCTGGCAGCTCGGCACCAGCTGGCAGCAGCCACGCGTCGTCTTCGACCAGCACGCCTCCGACGGCGTGACGTGGTGGTCGCCGGACCTGATCCTGCACCGGCCCGACTGGCTCGCCGAGCCGCGCGGCACCGACGTGCTCGACTCGACCACCTGGCTGCCCGTCGTGACGTTCTGGCGCTCGACGATCGACCTGTTCGTCGCCGCGTCGGTGCCAGCCGGGCACGGGCACAACTACCACCAGGAGTACGCCGACGGCTGGGCGGCGATCGCGCCCCCCGAGGGCTGGACCGAGCCCGACACGGACGTCCTGCGTGAGGTCGTGGGGTCGGTGGCCAGCGAGAGCTGACCCGTGTCGTTCGTCACGGCGTGCCGGTTCGCGCGGCCGAGTGTGAGAAGGTGGGGCCTCCGGGAGCGCCGCTGTCTGCGTGCGCCCCGCGTCGTGGAGATCGCCCGAGCCCGCACGTTCGACTCGGTTGCTTACGCGGCGATCCCGACCCAGCCCTGAGAGGCCCTTTCCTGTGACGACTTTCGCTGACCTCGGCGTGCCCGCTGCTCTTGTCCGTTCCCTGACGGACCAGGGCATCACCGCCCCCTTCCCCATCCAGACCGCGACCCTGCCCGACTCGCTGGCCGGCACCGACGTGCTCGGCCGCGGCCGCACCGGCTCCGGCAAGACGCTCGCGTTCGCCCTCCCCCTCGTCGTGCGCACCGCCGCGGCCCGCGCCAAGACGGCCCCCCGCCGCCCCCGCGCGCTGGTCCTGGCCCCGACCCGCGAGCTCGCCTCGCAGATCGACGCCACCGTCGCGCCGCTCGCCAAGGAGCTCGGCCTGACCACGACGACGATCTTCGGCGGCGTCGCGCAGTCCCGCCAGGTCTCGGCCCTGAACGCCGGCGTCGACATCGTCATCGCGTGCCCCGGTCGCCTCGAGGACCTGATGAAGCAGCGCCTCATCTCGCTCGACGACGTGCAGATCACCGTGCTCGACGAGGCCGACCACATGGCCGACCTCGGCTTCCTGCCGGTCGTCAAGCGCCTGCTCGACCGCACGCCGACCAACGGCCAGCGCCTGCTGTTCTCCGCGACGCTGGACAACGGCGTCGACGTCATCATCAAGCGCTACCTGCGCTCCCCCGTCGAGCACTCCGTCGACAGCGCCGCCTCGCCGGTCAGCACCATGACGCACCACGTGCTCGAGGTGCGCGACGCCGACACCAAGAAGGCAGTCGTGCAGCAGCTCGCCTCCGGCACCGGCCGCCGCGTGCTGTTCATGCGCACCAAGCACCACGCCAAGAAGCTGGCCAAGCAGCTGACCGCCGACGGCATCCCCGCGGTGGACCTGCACGGCAACCTCGGCCAGGGTGCGCGCGAGCGCAACCTCGAGGCGTTCTCCTCCGGCGCTGTCAAGGTGCTCGTCGCGACGGACATCGCCGCGCGCGGCATCCACATCGACGACGTCGAGCTCGTCATCCACGTGGACCCGCCGGCCGAGCACAAGGCCTACCTGCACCGCTCGGGCCGCACGGCTCGCGCCGGGTCGGGCGGCGACGTGGTCACCCTCGTCCTGCCCGAGCAGCGCGGTGACGTCCGCGCGCTGACGCGGGCCGCGAAGATCACCGCGCAGCCCCAGCACGTCACGCCCGGCGACGCGACGCTCACGCGCCTCGTCGGCGAGGTCGCCCCGCACGTGCGCCCCGCGCCGGTGCAGACCCAGCCGCAGCAGGCCTCGCGCCCGCGGTCGGCCTCGAACGGCCAGCGCTCGGGTCGCGGCCAGGGCCAGGGCCAGGCCCGCTCGGCCCAGCCTCGCTCGACCACGATGTACTCGACCACGACGGGCCAGCCGAGCGTCGGCTCGGCGCCCAGCCACGCGGGTCAGGGCCAGTCCGGCCAGCAGCGCCCGACCGGCGACCCCGCGCGCCGTCGCCGCCGCGGCGGCCGGGGCCGCGGCGCCGCTGCCCCGCAGCAGTCGTCGCGCGCCTGACGTCTCACACCGGCCGGGCACTCCTCAGGGGTGCCCGGCCGAGTGCTGCCGCCCCCAGCAGCACGACGACCGAGACGGCGATGAGCACGCGGTAGTCGACCACCGCCAGTGCGGCGGCACCGAGCATCGTGACGACGGTCTGCGGGAGGTTGAACGACACGTTCATCGCCGCCGACGTCCGCCCCTGCAGCTCGGGCGGCGTCACCTTGATCCGGTAGGTCGAGGCCCCGACGACGACCCACGGGATGCCCACGCCGCCGACCGCGAGGCCGAGCCCGACCGCGACGAGCCCCCACGGCTCGGGCACGGGCGCCACGAACGTGAGCACGAGCGCCCCGGTCATCGCGATCGCCAGCATCAGCAGGCCGGCCACGACGGCACCACGCTCCCCCAGCCGCCGCACCACCCGGGCCGCGACGAGCCCGCCGAGCACCGCGCCCACTCCCTGCACGGGCACGACGACGCCGAGCGCCTCGGCCCCGAGCCCGAGCGCCTGGTCGAGGATCGGGAAGATCGCGACGTTGGTCAGTCCGGTGATGCCGAAGCCCACCGCGAGCACGAGCGTCAGCCGGGCCAGCTCCGGCTCGCGGGCGATGAACCGCACCCCCGCCACGAGCTGGTCCCAGTAGCCGGGCCCCTCCTCGCGGTTCGGCGGCGTCTCCGCGACGCGCACGGTCAGCAGGATGACGGCGGTCGCGACGAAGGTCGTCGAGGTGAGCGCCACGACGGCACCCGGCCCGAAGGCCACGAACAGCGCCGTCCCGAGCAGCGGGCTGAGCAGCCGCAGCGCCTGGTCGATCGTCGTGAACAGCCCGTTGGCCGACGCGAGCTCGTCGTCCGGCAGCAGGTCGCGCAGCAGCCCGGACTGCGCCGCGCCCGTGGCGTACCCCGCGCAGCCGTAGAGGAAGGTCACGACGTAGATGACCCACACCTGCTCGGCGCTGTGCACCGTGAGCAGCGCGAGCAGGACCACGGCCGTCACGACGTTGACCACGACGAGCGCCGCGCGGCGGGACACCTGGTCGACGAGGTGGCCCAGCACGGGCGCGAGCAGCGCCGGCAGGCCGAGCACCGCGAACACGAGCGCGGCCTGCGCGTCCGAGCCGGTGAGCTGCTTCGCCCAGACGGCCATCATCAGGTACAGCGCGCTGTCACCGACGTTCGTGCAGACCCATGCGGCGGTGAGGCGGCGGAACGCAGGCCTCGCGAGCGGGCGGCCGGGCGCCTCCACGGCACTCACCGCTCGACCCCGGGAACCACGTCGAGGTCGGGGAGCACGACGCCGAGGAGTCGGCCACGCACCGCGCCCGCGGGCCGCGCCGACGGGTCGTCCCCGCGCCCGGTGAACGGGTCGGTGAGCTCTCGCACGCGACGGACGAGGTCCGCCATCTCCTCGCGCGTGGCCCAGAAGGTCGACCGGTTCACGACCACCGCCTCGGCCCAGCCCTGCGCCACGCTCGTCGCCGCGGCGAGCTCGGCCGCCATGCTCTCGGCCTCGCGCCGGAGGGTCATCGCCGCCAGCGCGCCCACCGCCCGCACGGAGTCGGGGTCGGACTCGTCGGCCCGCAGCTCGCGGTTCCGGCTGACCGACCGCCACGGCCACGCGGTCCCCTGCCGCTCGCCGCGCTCGATGTAGCCGTAGCGCGCGAGCGTCCTCAGGTGGAAGGAGCAGTTGCCGACCGTCTGGCCGGTGAGCTCGGCGGCGCGGGACGCGGTGAGCTCGCCCTCGGCGTCGAGGAGGTCGAGCAGCTCGATGCGGACGGGGTGGGCCAGCGCCCGCAGGGCCTCGGGATCGGTCGTCGTGAAGACGTCGTCTCTATTCACAACAACCATTGTGCAACACCTCTTGTTATTCCACAAGGGGTGTTGTGGAAGCTCAGGGTCTAGCGCTCCGGCGCGCGGGCGGTCATCATGGGGACACCGCCCAGCCCCGGGGAGATCTCATGCCTCACCTGCAGGAACGCTGATGGCCATCGTCTCGCGAGGCTTTCGCGGGAAGCGCGCCTCCGACCCGCGGCTCCCGCCCGGCCAGTACCTGGAGGGCGGCTTCCCCGTCCTCTCGGCGGGGCCGACGCCACGCGCCGACCTCGGCACCTGGACGTTCTCGATCACCGGGAGCGGCACGACGCGCGCGTCCTGGACGTGGGCCGAGCTGCGGGCTCTGCCGGCCGACGACATCGTCAAGGACATCCACTGCGTGACGAAGTGGACCAAGCTCGACTCCTCCTGGCGGGGCGTCTCCCTGGACACGCTCCTCGAAGCGGTCGAGATCGCGCCCGAGGAGCAGTTCGCGCTCGCGCACTGCGACGGCGGGTACACGACCAACGTGCCGCTCGCCGACCTGCGCGGCGGCAAGGCCTGGATCGCGTACGGCTACGACGGCGCGCCCCTGCGCCCCGAGCACGGCGGCCCCGCCCGCCTGCTCATCCCCCACCTGTACTTCTGGAAGTCCGCGAAGTGGGTGCGCAGCATCGACCTCGGCCCCAGCGACACCTACGGGTTCTGGGAGAAGCTCGGGTACCACGCCTACGGCGACCCGTGGAAGGAACAGCGGTACTGGGGTGACTGACGCTCCCGACGAGGTCGCGGACCTCGTCCCCGACGACGTCCCCTACTCCGTGCCGTGGCGAGTCGCGACGCTCGTGGCGCGCGTGCGCGAGACGGCGACGGCGATGACGCTCGAGCTGGACGTGCCCGGCTGGCGTGGCGCGATGGCCGGCCAGCACGTCGACGTGCGGCTCACCGCGGAGGACGGCTACTCCGCGCAGCGCTCCTACTCGCTCGCGTCCCCCGCATCGATGGGTGCACCGGGACCGGCATCGGAGCGCGTCGCACTGACGGTGCAGGTGGTCGACGACGGCGAGGTCTCCCCCTACCTGACCGAGGACCTGCAGGTCGGAGACCTGCTCGAGCTGCGCGGGCCGATCGGGAACTGGTTCGTGTGGCACCCGACCGACGCCCGTCCGGTGCAGCTCGTCGCGGGCGGGTCGGGGCTCGTCCCCCTGATGTCGATGGCGCGGACGCACGTGGAGAGGGGCTCGTCGGCGCCCATGCGCCTGCTCGTCTCCGTCCGCAGCCCGGCCGATGCGCTGTACGCCGACGAGCTCGACGGACTCGGCCCGGGCGTCGAGGTCACCCGCGTGTGGACGCGGTCCGGGCCGCCCGCGTGGGCCGGGCCGGTGGGGCGCGTCTCGTCGGAGCTGCTGGCCGCGGCCTGCGTCCCGCCCGACGAGTCGCCGCGCGTGTTCGTGTGCGGCCCGACCGCCTTCGTCGAGGCGGTCGCCGACGCGCTCGTCGACCTCGGCCACGACGCCGACCTCATCCGCACCGAGCGGTTCGGGCCCACGGGCACCTGACGCAGACTGGTCGCATGACGTACGCCGCCGACGACCACCTGGCCGAGCGCACCCTGCTCGTCGCCGCCGCCTACGTGGTGCTGCGCCGAGGAGACCAGGTGCTGATGCAGCTGCGGCAGGGCACCGGCTACCGCGACGGGCACTGGGCGGTGCTGGCCGGCCACGTGGACGCGGGCGAGTCCGTGCACGAGGCCGCAGTGCGCGAGGCGCTCGAGGAGGGCGGCGTCACGATCGAGCCCGGCGACCTCGTGCCGCTGACCGCGCTGCACCGCTTCGCGCGCGGCGGCCCGGCGGTCGAGCAGCGGCTCGACGTGTTCTTCGAGGTCACCCGCTGGACCGGCGAGCCGGACCTGCGCGAGCCGGACCGCGCGGCGCGGATGGCCTGGTTCGCGCTCGACGCGCTCCCCGAGCCGGTCGTGCCGCACGAGCGGCTCGTCCTGGACGCGCTCGCGAGCGGGACGCCGCTGCCGGCGTTCCGCTCGCTCGCGTCGTGAGGGTCAGCCCGTGTTCTGGACGCCCGCGGCGACGCCGTTGACGGTGAGCAGCAGCAGGCGGCGCAGGTCGTCGGCCTGCTCGGGGGCCTCGCCCGTGCGCAGCCCACGCAGCGCGCGCAGCTGAAGCAGCGACAGCGCGTCGACGTAGGGGCTGCGCAGCTGGACCGCGCGGCCCAGGATGCGCTTGCGGGACAGCACCGCGTCCGAGTCCGTGATCGCGAGCACCCAGTGGCGGGTCAGCGCCATCTCCTCGAGCACCTGCGCCGCGAGGTCGTCACGGTCGCCGAGCGCGAGGTAGCGGGCGGCGATGCGCTCGTCGGTCTTGGCCAGCGACATCTCGACGTTGTCGATCATCGTGGCGAACAGCGGCCAGCGGGCGTAGGCCTCACGCAGCTCGGTGAGGTCGTCGACCTCCTCGAGCGCGGTGCCCAGGCCGTACCAGCCGGCCAGGTTGATGCGCGCCTGCGACCACGAGAACACCCAGGGGATCGCGCGCAGGTCGTCGAGCGAGGAGACCGACAGGCCGCGGCGCGCCGGGCGCGAGCCGATGGGCAGCAGGCCCACCTCCTCGAGCGGCGTGACCTCGGCGAACCACTGCGGGAAGCCCTCGGCGCGGACCAGCGCGTGGAAGCGGGTGCGCGACGACTCGTCGAGGCGGGTCGCGAGCTCGGCGAACCGCTCGGTCGCGGCCGCGTTGCGCTTCTCCACCGACGGCGTGCCGGCCAGCAGCGTCGCCGCCATGACCTGCTCGATGTGACGGGCGGCGATGACCGGGTCGCCGTAGCGCGCGAAGATGACCTCGCCCTGCTCGGTGAGCTTGAACCGGCCGTCGACCGAGCCCGGGGGCTGGGCCAGCACGGCGCGGTTGGCGGGGCCGCCGCCGCGGCCGAGCGCGCCGCCGCGGCCGTGGAAGAGCGTCAGCTCGATGTCGTGCCGGCGCGCCCAGTCCGTGATGCGGGCCTGCGCGGCGTCGAGCGCGAGCGTCGCGGAGACCGGGCCGACGTCCTTGGACGAGTCGGAGTAGCCGAGCATGACCTCGACCTTGCGGCCGTTGGCGGCCAGCCGGCGCTGGACCGGCTCGAACTCGAGCGACTTCTCGAGGATGTCGACGGCGGCCTCGAGGTCCGCGAAGGTCTCGAAGAGCGGGATCGCGTCGATCACGGGCGCGTCGTCCGAGCCAGCGAACGCGTAGTCGGCCAGCTCGTACACGGCGGCGAGGTGCTCGGGCTTCTGCGTGAACGAGACGATGTAGCGCCGCGCGGCGAGCGGCCCGAACCGGCGCTGCACGTGACCGAGGGCGCGGAAGGTGTCGAGCACCTCGACGGTGCGGGGCTCGAGCGTGCCGTCGACGCCGTTCTTGGCCAGGTCGGCCAGCGCGGCCTCGTGCACCTGCGAGTGCTGGCGCAGCTCGAGCTCGGCCAGGTGGAAGCCGAACGACGTGACCTGCCACAGCAGTCGCTGCAGGTCGCCGTACGCCGAGCGCTTGGCGCCCGCCGCGTCGAGCGAGCGCTGCACGACCAGCAGGTCGGCCTCGAGCGCCTCGGGACCGGCGTAGGCGAGGTCCGCGTCCCGGCGCCGCGTCGCGGCGATCCGCTCGGCGACCACCAGGATGACGCGGCGGTGCGGCTCGTTGGGGGCGTCTGCGGCGATCCGGGCGGTGATCTCGTCGGACAGCGCGCGCTGGCGCTGCCAGAGCGTGGCGAGCTCGGCCGAGGCGGGGGTGCCGTCGCTGTCGAGCGTGAGCCCCTCGGCCGCACGACGGGCCGAGGCCTCGAGCGCGGTGAGCACCTGCTCGGACAGCAGCAGCGCGGACGCCCGCGTGATCTCGGCGGTGACGTTGGGGTTGCCGTCGCGGTCGCCGCCGATCCACGAACCCAGGCGGGCGAACGGGCGGACGACGGGAGCCTGGGTGCCGGCGGCCTCGCCGAGGATCCAGTCGTCCAGGCGCCGGTAGACCGCCGGGAAGCCGTCGGCCAGCGTCGACTCGAAGACCGCCAGGACGGTGCGGACCTCGTCGAGGACGGTCGGCTTGGCCTGGCGCAGGGGCGCGGTGCGCCACAGCGTCTCGATCTCGGACAGCAGCCGGCGCTCGTTCTCGACGAGCGACATCCCCCCGATGTTGCGGGCGTCGCGCTCGGCGACCAGCTCCGCGATGCGGCGGATCGAGCGGGACACCGCACGGCGGCGCGCCTCGGTCGGGTGAGCCGTCAGGACCGGGCGGAACTCGAGGTCCTGCAGGCGCTGGCGCGCGACGTCGTCACCGAGCTCCTCGCGGACCTTGAGCACCGCGGCGGGCAGCGAGTCGTCCGGCGCCAGGCTGTGCGGCTCGAGGCTGGCCTCGCGGTCACGCAGCACGCGGATGCGGTGGTACTCCTCGGCGGTGTTCGCGAGGTGGAAGTAGCAGGTGAACGCGCGCGCGACCTGCTCGGCCCGCTCGAGCGTGAAGCCCGCGACGAGCTCCTCCGCCCGGGCGAGCGCGTCGCTCGTCGGGTCCGTGTGCGCGTGGATCGCGAGCTCGCGCAGGGCCTCGACGTCGGCGAGCAGGTCGTCTCCGCCTGCCTCGGCCAGCACGCGGCCCAGGAACTCGCCCAGCACGCGGACGTCGTTGCGCAGGGGCTCGGGGATCTCGTGGCTGGCGAGGAGTCGGGGGACGTCGCGCGGCGGGAGCGGTGCTGTCACGGGGTCAAAGTAGGCCACAAGCGCCCGGGTGCGTCCAGAGGTCCAGGCGTTGGGCGGTGTGACGCGCGTCTCGTCGACCTCCCCCGGGCTCAGGCCCCGGCGAGCTCGTCGAGCAGCGACGGACGGCTCGGACGCCAGCCCAGCGCGCGGGCCTTCGCTCCCGAGGCCTGCTGGTCGAGCAGCAGCGCGTCGGCGAACCCCTCACCGAGCCGCGCGCGCGTCGCGTCGACGCTCTCGGCGACCACCACGCCGGCGGCCGCCTCGGCGACCTCGCGCGCGGTCGGGTTCTGGCCGCTCGCCGCGATGAGCCGCTCCCCCGCCGGGCCCCGCTCGAGGGCGAGGACGTACAGCTCCGCGAGGTCGTCGACGTGCACGGTCGTCCAGTGCTGGGTCCCGTCGCCGACGAGCAGCAGCGCGCCGTCCCCGTCACGCGGGCCGGCCGCGACGACGCCCGCCGGGATGCCGCCCTTGCGGCCGTAGACGATCGCGGGCGCGACCACCGTGGCGCGCACGCCGGAGGACATCAGGCGCTCCTCACGCGCCGCGCGCCAGGCGACGATCGCTGGCGGGTCCAGCGGGCTGTCCTCCGTGAGGTCCGCGCCGGAGCCCCAGATCCAGATGCCGCTCGTGTGCAGGTACGGCTTGCCGGTCCCGGAGAAGGCGGCGACCACCGCGTCGATCACGCCGTCGTCGAGCTGCGCGGAGGTGCCGTCGTCGGCCGCGGCGAGGTGGATCGCCGCGTCGACCTCGCCCAGGCGCGCCGTGAGCCAGGCGGTGTCGCCCAGGTCCCCGACGACCGCCGTCGCGCCACCCGCGCGCGCCTGCTCCGCGGACGCGTCGCTGCGGGTCAGCGCCAGGACGTCGTGCCCGTGCGCGACGAGCGCCTCGAGCACCGCCGAGCCGACGTAGCCGGTCGAACCCGTGAGCAGCACGTTCATGGTGATCTCCTCCGTCTGGACCATCGACGTGGGCGACAACCACGCGCGGCCCCAGGCTGTTCCCAGGTTGCCGGGCTAACGTGGCGGGACCGCCAGCCGGACCTCACCCAGGAGATCCCATCTCGCTCCGACCGATCGTGCTCGTGCACGGCACGCGCACCTCGTCGGCCATCTGGGCCGACCAGGTCGCCGCACTGCAGCGCTCGGGGCACCCCACGCTGGCCCTCGACCTGCCCGGCCACGGCGTGCGGTCCGCCGAGCGGTTCAGCATGAGCGGCGCCCTCGCGGCCATCGACGACGCCGTGGCGTCGTTCGCGGTCCCGCCGCTGCTCGTCGGCCTGTCGCTCGGCGGCTACACGAGCCTGGCGTACGCGCACGCGAACCAGTCGAAGCTCGCGGGCGTGGTGCTCGCCGGCTGCTCGACCGAGATCAAGGGCAAGCCGCTCGGCGCCTACCGCCGCGCCTCGGGCGTCGTCGCGGGCCTCGCCCGTGCGGGCGGCGGCACCTGGCACGTGGTGACCGACATGCTGGCCGCGCTCGCCGGGTACTCCCCGCTCGCCGACCTGCGCCGGCTGCGACTGCCCGTCTGGCTGGTCAACGGCAGCCGCGACCCCCTGCGTCTCGACGAGCGGCGCTACCTGCTCGCCGCACCGGGCTCGCGGCTGACCGTCGTGCCCGGCGCCGGGCACGACGTGAACTCCCACGCCCCCGTCGCGTTCAACCGCGTCCTGCTCGACGCCCTGCACGAGCTGCGCGCCGCCTGACGGATCGGCACTCAGGCCGTCGGCAGCGCCGCAGGCTCCGGGGGCTTCATCGCCTGCTTCGCCGGCGGGCAGCGCACGTCGCGCACGTGCGTCACGGCGCCCGCCTGCACGGTGTAGACGAAGCAGCGCGCCGCCGCGCTGTCGACCTGCCGCGTGGCGCCGACGACCCGGCCGGCGCGGATCGAGAGATCCGCGTCGATGCGGACCGTCACCCGCGCCCCGCTCGTGCTCGTGGTGCTTCCCCGCCACGCGATCGGGGCGGCGGTGAGCGTACCGGTGGCCTCGTCGGGCACGGGCAGGGTGATGACCGCCGATCCCTTGGTCGCCTTGGCGGCCAGCAGCGCCGCCACGAGCTGCTTGGCCGAGTACTTCTCGTCGTCGGGCGGGTCGAGCCAGCGCGCGACGTCGGCGCTGCGCGCGGCCGCGTACCTGCCGGCCGCGGCGTCGCCCGTGCCGACAGACTGCTGCCCCAGCACCTGCACCGACGCGGCGGCGCTCACGACGAGCACGACCAGCGTGCCCCCGAGTACGCCTGCGGTCAGCTTTGCCCCCATTTGCCGGATGGTAGTCCGGTGCGGTCGGCCCGCGCTGGGGTCTGACGGATGAAGTCCGGCTAGCGCGCGTCGACCGCGGCGAGGAACGCGAGGACACGCTCGAGCGCGAGCGTCGCGGCCTCCTCGTCGTACTCCTCGAGGCTGCTGTCCGCGAACAGGTGGTCCTCGCCGTCGTAGAGGAACAGCTCCGCGCCGGCCACCTTCACGAGCTCGCGCGCCGCGTCGAGGTCCCCCTCCTCGACGAACAGCTCGTCCTCCTCCATCGCGTGCACCTGCACGGGGACGCCGGCGGGCCACTCGTCGGCGAACTCCGTGGGCGGCACGCACGAGTGGAAGAACACCGCGCCGAGCGCGCCGGCCCGGGTCTGCGCGAGCGCCTGCGCCGGCATGACGCCCAGCGAGAAGCCGACGTAGACGACCTCGCCCGGGGCGTCCTCGACCGCGTCCTGGCCGCGCTTGATGACGGTGCCGAAGCCGACCCGGTCGGCGTACTCGAGGCCGTCCTCGAGGGTGTCGAACGTGTGGCCCTCGTACATGTCGGGCACGGTCACGTCGTGGCCGGCCGCGCGCAGCGAGTCGGCGAACTCGGTGATGCCCTCGGTCAGGCCCTGGGCGTGGTGGAACAGGATGATCTCGGCCATGGCGGGCTCCTCGTGCGGTGGTCTGGACAGCCGCGAACACCCTAGCCGTGGGTCCTGACACCCGACCTCCTCACGGACGTCTGGCTGCAGAACCGCAGATGAGCGCTGCAGGCTGCGGGTGAAGTCCGGCGAGCCACCCGATACGGTGTCCGCATCGGGACGTCGGGGGCCGGGTCGTCGTCCTCCACCGTCCAGCCCCTCCCGCAGAAGGCCGGTGGAACTGTGACAGACCTCGACGTCCGCACCGAGAAGATCCCGGCGGCCCGCGCCGTCGACGCGATGAAGACCTACGGCACCGGTGAGGCCTCGGTGCACGCGCTCGCCGGCGTCACGGTGGACTTCCCGCGGCACGGCTTCACCGCCATCATGGGCCCGTCCGGGTCGGGCAAGAGCACGCTCATGCAGTGCGTCGCCGGCCTGGACCGTCTCACGTCGGGGCACGTGTTCATCGGCACGACGGCGATCGACGGGCTCTCGAAGACGGACCTGACGCTCCTGCGGCGTGACCGGCTCGGGTTCATCTTCCAGCAGTACAACCTGATCCCCTCGCTGTCCGCGGAGGAGAACATCCTGCTCCCGCTGTCCCTGGCGGGGACCAAGGTCGATCGAGCCTGGTTCGACGAGGTCGTGCAGACGGTCGGCATGCAGGACCGGCTGAAGAACCTGCCGAGCCAGCTCTCCGGTGGCCAGCAGCAGCGCGTCGCGGTCGCCCGCGCCCTGGTGCCGAAGCCCGAGATCATCTTCGCCGACGAACCCACCGGCGCCCTGGACTCCCGGACCGGGACCGAGATCCTGTCGTTCATGCGCCGTGCGGTCGACACGACCGGGCAGACGATCGTCATGGTCACCCACGACCCGCACGCCGCGTCCTACGCCGACCGTGTGCTGTTCCTCGCCGACGGGCAGATCGTCGACGAGATGGACGCACCGACCACCGACCGCGTGCTCGACCGCATGAAGCGCTTCGAGGGCTGACGCCGATGTTCCGGCTGATCATCAGCAGCGTCCGCCACAACCGGAGCCGCTACACCGCCACGCTGATCGCGATCATCACCGGCGTCGCGTTCTACGCCGCGACCGGGTTCGTCTCCGACCGCGTCATCGACAGCCTCGAGGGCGACGTCAACCGCCAGTACGGCAACGTCGACGTCGCGGTCGTCGCCGAGGAGTCCGCCAGCTCGACGGCCGTCCCGGCGACGATCTCCGGGAAGCAGGCCGACGCTCTCACAGCCCTCCCAGGTGTCGAGGGATCCGCGGGCAGCCTCGTCGGCGCGACCGGCTTCGTCGACGCGCAGGGCAAGCCGTACGCCACCGACGCCGCGGGCCGGCTGTGGATCACGGACGACCAGCTCAACCCGCTGCAGATCTCGTCGGGCCGGGCCCCCGCCAAGACCGGCGAGATCGCGGTCGACCGGGGCCTGGCCGACCGCCAGAAGCTCAAGACCGGTGACCAGGTCACCGTCCTGACCCTGGCGGGCAACCAGCCCGCGACGATCGTCGGCATCACGCACTTCGCCAAGAGCGACGCGCTCGACGACGGCGGGACCGTCTCGGTCCCGGAGGCCGCGGCGTTCGACTGGCTGAGCAACGGTCACCGGGTCTACCAGGAGTACTACCTGCGCGGCGCGGACCCAGACGCGCTCCGCACGGCCGCGGCGAAGATCGCTCCGACGGGTTTCACAGCGCTGTCGGGCGACGAGTTCCGCGCCGAGAAGCGTGAGTCGGTCGGCTCGTTCGGACAGGTGCTCAAGCAGGCGCTGCAGGCGTTCGCGATCCTGGCGCTGCTCGTCGGCGGCTTCGTCATCTACAACACGTTCACGGTGATCGTCGCGCAGCGGCTGCGCGAGCTCGCGGTGCTGGCAGCGATCGGCGCGACGGGCAAGCAGCTCAAGCGCTCGCTGCGGTACGAGGGGCTCGTCATCGGGCTCGTCGGCTCGATCCTCGGCGTCGTCGCGGGGCTGGGGCTGACGTTCGTCCTCATCGGCGCACTCACGCTGTTCGGCGTCTCGCTGCCCGGCAGCGGCCTGGTGCTGACCCCGAGCAACGTGATCAGCGGGATCTTCCTGGGCACGATCATCACGGTGCTCTCCGTGATGATCCCCGCCCGCCGCGCCGCGAGGACCGAGCCGATCGAGGCCATGCGGTCGGCCGCGGTCGAGAGCGTCAAGCTGCCGGTCCGACGCGGGGTCACGGCCGCGGTCCTCGGCCTGCTCGGCCTGGCGGCGATGCTGCTGGGCACCAACGCCGGCCTCATCGGCCTCGGCGTCGTGCTGTTCGTCGCTGCCGTGCTCATCGGCGGCCCGCACATCGCCTCGATCGGCGCACGCCTGGCCCGCCCGCTGCTGTCCCGCTTCGGCATCGAGGGACGGCTCGCCGTCGACAACTCGGTGCGCAACCCGAAGCGCACGGCCGCCACGGCGAACGCCCTGGTGATCGGCGTGTTCCTGGTGACCCTCGTCGCCGTGGTCGGCACCACCGTCAAGGACTTCGCGGTGGGCCAGCTCGCCACTCTCCAGAGCGCGGACTACCTCGTGATCTCCGACGGCGGCACGGTCGACGCCGCCTTCGTCGACAAGCTGAGCGCGGTCAAGGACGTGGAGCAGGTCGTGCCGTTCCAGCGCCAGGCGGTCTCCGTCGACTCCACCCCGGGCGCGCTCTCCACGGGCGACATCGCGGCCCTGCGCCAGGTCGCCAACATCCAGGTCTCCTCCGGCAGCCTGGACAAGCTCGGACCGGGCACGATCGCCGTGCCGGAGGACGACAAGACCCCGCACCGGGTCGGGTCGACCGTCACGGTGACGAACGACGCGGGCACCTCGACGGACCTGCGGGTCGTCGCCGTCATCGGGTTGTCGCTCGACTCGGGCGTCATCGGGAACCTGGTCGACCAGGCCACCTTCACGTCGATCGAGGGGGACGTCGCACCGACGGCAGCGTTCGTCGACACCGCGGACGGCGCCCAGACGGAGACCAAGGAGGCGATCCAGACCCTCGCCGACCTGCGGCCCGACATCACGGTCACACCGGGGAACCAGCTCGGTCAGACCCTGTCGACGGTGTTCGACTTCATCATCAACGCCGTGACCGGGCTGCTCCTCATGAGCGTCCTCGTGGCGCTCATCGGGATCATCAACACGATGTCGCTGTCGATCCTCGAGCGCCGCCGCGAGCTCGGGCTGCTGCGCATCATCGGGACGACCGACGACCGGGTCAAGCGGATGATCCGGCTCGAGGCGGTGCTGATCTCGCTGCTCGGGACCCTCACGGGCCTGGTCGCGGGCGTGATCGTCAGCCTCTGCGTCACGGTGTCGATCAACCGGCTCACGAACGTGGCGATCACACCCCATGCGCCGTTCATCGAGATCGTGGTCATCCTCGTGGCGGGCGTGGTCCTGGGCTTCGTCGCGGCCCTGCTGCCGGCACGCCGCTCGACCCGGATGTCCCCGCTCGAGGCCGTCCAGGCGACGTGACGCGCTCGGCGCCGCGAGGGTGGACCCCGCGGCGCCGAGGCGTCACTCGCTGAAGTACTTGCCGCCCGGCTTGAGCGCGTCGCCGAGCAGCTGCGGGATCGTGACCAACGTGTAGCCCTTGGCCTGGAGCGCGCGGTAGATGCCCGGTGCGGCCTTCACGGTCGACGGGTGGATGTCGTGCATGAGGATGATGGCGCCGCGGTGCGCGCCTGCCAGAGCCCGCTGCGTCGTGATGGCCGCATCGCGGTTCTTCCAGTCCTCGGTGTCGACGTCCCAGAGGATCGCGGACTCGCCGCGACCCTTGAGCACGCCCTGCACGGTGTCGTTGGTGGCGCCGTACGGCGGGCGGACGAGCACCGGCTCGAACCCGGTCGCCTTCTTGATGGCAGCGGCGGTCCTGTCGAGCTCCGAGTTGACCTGGTCCGGCGTGAGCCGACGCAGGTCGGGGTGCGTCCACGTGTGGTTCCCGATCGCGTGACCCTCGGCGAGCTCGCGTGCGGCGACCTTCGGGTAGGACGCCGTCTGCTTGCCGATCTGGAAGAACGTGGCGTGGGCGCCAGCCGCCTTGAGCTCGTCGAGCAGCTTGTCCGTGTACGGGCCCGGGCCGTCGTCGTACGTCACGGCGATGCACTTGAGCTTGCTGCAGTCGACATCGCCGGTCGCGGGTGCCCGCGTCGGGGCGCTGGTAACGGTGGCCGTTGCGGTGGCCCTTGCGGTGGCCGTCGGGATGGCAGTGCTCCCGGCGAACGGCTGCCCCGCCATCGCCGCGGCACGGATCGCCGACCCCTGCGCGGTGAGCAGGGTCGCGGCCTGCGCCGGCTCGATCCGCACGGCGACCGCTCCCGCCGCGGACGCCACGGGCTCGCCCGGGTCCATGACGGTGACGAGCGACCCGTCCGACCCGAAGCGGACGTCGTGCGTGACCTCCGCCGGCTCGGGAGCGGTCTCGGACAGGTCGGCCTGCCCGAGGGCGACCCCGGCCCACTCGGCGAGCTGCTGCGGATCGCCGACGAGGTCGGCGCTGGGCCACGTGCGGTCCGCGGTGACATCCGTGTAGAGCGCCTGCGAACGGCTCTGGCCGTGCGCTCCGCCCGTGTAGAGGAACGTGGTCGCCTGCACGCCGAGGTACGGTCCGGCGGCCAGGACGGCGTCGAAGCCGATGTTCAGCTCGTTCGCGGATCCGGGCGACCGGCGCGGCTCGTACTCGGCGACGCCCGCCGACACGATGGCGTCGGTCGCGGTGCGCAGCGACGTGTCGCCCGCGAGCGTCAACGTCGAGAACGCGCGCTGGTCCTCGTCGTCCGCGGTCGAGCTCTGCGCGGCGACGACGCCGGCGACCGAGCCTGCGTCGATGGGTGCCGGCACGGCCACGACGGACGCGGGTCCGGCCGTGGCGCTCGGCGAGGCGGTCGGCGTGGGCGTCTCCCCGGCATCGGGATCGTCGTCGGAGCTGACCGAGGCGATGGCCGCGGCGACCGCCCCGAGGACGAGGACGATCGTGATGAGGACGGCGACGAGCGGGAGGAGGCGGCGGCGGGGCCGCGGAGCGGTCTCGGAGGTCGTCATGGCGTCCACGCTACCCATCGCCGGGGCGGTGACCGGCCGCCGTGGTCCGGCCCGTCAGGCCTGGATCTCGCCGTGCCGCGCCAGCGCGACCGCACCGCCCACGGCGAGCACGAACCCGGCGATCGCCACGCCTGCCCACCCCGGTCGGGTGTGGTCCCCCAGCACGAGGACTCCCACGATCGCCGGAGCGACCGTCTCGCCCACCACGAGGGGCGCGGTCGCCTGGGTGACGCTCCCCCGCTGCAGCGCCGTGGAGTAGGTCAGCAGCGCCAGGACGCCCGCGATCGCCAGGGCGTACGTCGCCGGGCTGGTCAGCAGCGTCCCGGCATCGTGCAGGACGGCCGACGGCGTCAGCTCGACCGGGAGCATCCGCGCGGCCACGGACGTCGCGCCGAAGGCGAGTCCCGCGATCGCGCCCAGCACGGCGGCCCCACGGGCGCCGGGCACCCGGGCGGCGGGGACGGCCGCGAGTGCCAGCACGACCGTCACAGCGAGCAAGATCCACGCCCCGGTCGTGCTGGCCGGAGCACCCGACTCCTCGGCGGCCGACGAGCCGACGAGCACCAGCCCGACGACCACCACGGTTAGCGCGACGCGGTCGGACCGGGTCAGCGGCATCTTGAGGAAGATCGCCCCCAGCACGGCGGTGACGGCCAGGAAGGAGGCGACGACGGACTGCACGACGAACAGCGGGAGCGACTGCACCGCGACGAGCGAGAGCACGAAGCCGACACCGTCGAGCCCGACCCCGAGGACGTAGCGCCACGACCGCAGCAGGCGGATGAGCAGGCGTGGGTCGAGGCCCTCGGCGGACGCCGTCCCGCGCGCCGCCACCGCCTGGAGCACCGAGCCCACGCCGTAGCAGAGCGCTGCCGCGACGGCGGTGACCAGGCCGAGGAGCACAGGGTGACGGTAGCGGAGCGGTGCGACGAGCGGCGTGATGCGACAGACTGACGACGCGGTGGCGTGGACCACCAGCCGAAGCACCGAGCCTCCGGGGGGCCGATGAGCACAGGTAGCCAGCCGAGGCTGCACCCCCTCCCGCTCGTCGTCGGCATCGTGGCCGCCCTGCTCTACTGCAACTTCCTGATCGACTGGGTCCTGCGTGGGTTCGAGGGCATGGGCGAGATCGTCAGCGAGCTCGAGTCCCCGGGCGAGCCGAACGCCATGCTGCTGCGCGTCACCGACGTGGTGTGCGCGGTCCTCGTCGTCGTCCTGGTGGTCTGGGCCCGAGCCCTGCTCCCCCGGGGCGCGTGGCGCGAGGTGTTCACCTGGTCGACCGTGCTGTTCGCGATCGGCGCCGCGCTGGCCGCGATCGTCCCCGAGCCGTGCGGCCCGGGCGTGCCGTGCGACGCGCCGCACCAGGTGCTGCAGCGCGACGTGCACGGGTACGCGTCGGTCGCCAGCGACACCGCCCTGTTCCTCGGCGTCTTCGCCGTCATCGTCGTCACGTGGCGCGTGGGGCCGGCGTGGCTGCGGCGCGTGGGATGGGTCGTCCTCGTCCTGGGCGGCCTCGTCTCGAGCCTCGCGTTCGGCTACTACCACCGCTACCCCGACCCCGACTGGGCCGTGGGCGCCAGCCAGCGGATCCACATCGCGTTCATCGCCGCGTGGATCTTCTGCCTCGGGCTGTTCTCGGCCCGCGCCGAGCCCCCGTCCGCACCCGAGACCTCCCCCGCCCCAGCGCACGATCGGACGATGACGCGATGAGTGAGGCACAGCCCGAGCGAGAGCTCTCGATCCACCGCGCCGGCGACGACCGGTGGCCCGACCGGTTCGCCGGCGCGATGTTCCTCTTCGCGGCCTTCACCGCGGTCGTCACGGTCGTGCCCGCGTGGCGCGCGTACTTCGAGAGCCCTCAGGACGCCGTGTCGCTCCTGACCATCCCCGTCGTCCCGAGCCTGGTGTACGTCACGCTCCTGCTGGTCGTCGCCGTCGCCCTGCGCCGCCGGCTGCGGGCCGCGTGGTGGGTCCTGGTGGTCTGGTGGCTGGTCATCCCGCAGCTCGGACGAGCCACGTTGATCGTGAACGGCGAGCACGTCGCACTCGCCGTCATCGGCATCGTGGTGAACCTGCTGGTGCTGGTGATCGCGATCCGTGCACGTCGGCAGTTCGTCGCGCGAGGCGTGCCGGGGAGCTTTCGCGCGGCGGTCGCCGTGTTCGCGCTGGGTGGCATCGTCACTCTCTTCGGCGGCGCGGCGCTCGTCATGGCCTTCGGCAGCGCGGACACCTACGGCGACGCGTGGCTCTACGTGTTCGGAGGCATGCTCACCGACATCGGCCGCGTCGGGCTGGAGAGCTCGGGCTCCGCGCCGTGGTGGATCAGTCTGCTCACGGGGGTGGTCGGGGCCATCGTCATCGTCATCGCCGCGACGCTCCTGTTCCGCGCGCCTCGTGGCACCCGGACGATGGCCGTCGCCGACGAGGCCCAGGTGCGTGCGATGCTCCGGGACTTCGGCGACCACGACTCCCTGGGGTACTTCGCGACGCGGCGGGACAAGGTCGTCGTGTGGGACACCGCAGCCGCGGAGACGGCGCGCGCCGGCGTCTCCCATCGGGTGATCGGCTCCGTCAGCCTCGCCAGCGGCAACCCCCTGGGCGATCCGGCACGCTGGCCCGACGCGATCGACCGGTGGCGCCGGGACGCCCATGCCCGTGGCCTGTCGCTCGCGGTGATGGGCGCGGGGCACGAGGGGGCGCTCGCGTACGCGGACGCCGGGCTGCGCATGCTCGACATCGGCGACGAGGCCGTGGTCGACATGGGCACGTTCTCGCTGCGGGGGCCCGGCATGAAGGCGGTACGCCGCTCGGTGTCGAGCCTGCAGCGCCGGGGGTACACGACGACGGTCGTCCGGCACGCGAACCTCACCCGCGACGACTTCGACGCGCTCGACGCCGCGGCAGCGAGGTGGCGGGGCGACGGCGGCGAGGAGCGAGGGTTCTCGATGGCCCTCGGCCGGTTGGGCGACCCGCTCGACGGGCAGTGCGTGCTGGTGGAGGCGCGCGACGGCGAGGGTGACCTACGGGGCTTCCTCAGCTTCGTGCCGTGGGGCCGGGCCGGCCTCTCCCTCGACCTCATGCGCCGTGATCCCACCGCGGACAACGGCCTCGTCGAGCTCATGGTCGCGGGGCTCGCTGCACACAGCGCGACCTTCGGGGTCGGGCCCGTGTCGTTGAACTTCGCGATGTTCCGGGAGGCCTTCGAGCGCGGTGCGGAGGTCGGCGCCGGGCCGATCGCGCGGCTCTGGCGCCAGGGGCTGCTCGCCGCGAGCAAGAACTGGCAGCTCGAGTCGCTCTACCGCTCCAACATGAAGTACGCGCCGGAGTGGCAGCCCCGCTACATGGGCTACGAGTACACCTCGGACCTGCCGCGGGTGGGCGTCGCCGCCGGAAGCGCGGAGGGGTTCCTGAAGACGCCGACGCTCGCGTCGTTCCGCCGCGCGGGCGAGGTCAGCGACGCCCTGGACTCGGGCAGCACCGACCACGCGTCGGCGGTTCTCGCGCTCATCCCGCCGGCCCCGGACCCGGTCGCCGAGGCGCTGTCGACCGCGCACCTCCCCGAGCAGATGCGGGTGCGGCGGGCCAAGCTCGACCGGATCCGCGCGCAGGGCGTCGACCCCTACCCCGCGTCCGTGCCCCGAACCCACACGGTCGACGAGGTCCGCACCGCAGCGGGCGACCTCGCGCCCGACACCCGCACCGGCAGCACGGTCTCCGTCGCCGGCCGCGTCGTGCTCAAGCGCGACATGGGCGGCCTCGGGTTCGCCACGATCCGCGACGGCAGCGGCGACCTGCAGGTGATGGTCGACGCCCAGTCGCTGCCGGCCGAGCAGCTGACGTTCTGGGAGCACTCCGTCGACATCGGCGACCACGTCGGCGTCACGGGTGAGGTGATCACGACCCGCAAGGGCGAGCTGTCGGTCCTGGCCTCGTCCGTCGTCCTGGCCAGCAAGTCGTTGCGGCCGCTCCCGGACAAGCACAAGGGCATGGTCGATCCCGACGCGCGGGTGCGGAAGCGGTACGTCGACCTCATCGTCCGACCGGACGCCCGCACGATCGCCTACCAGCGCGCGACGATCGTGCGCAGCGTGCGCGACTCGCTCCAGGCGCGCGGGTTCACGGAGGTCGAGACCCCGGTCCTGCAGACGATCCACGGCGGCGCCAACGCCCGCCCGTTCGAGACGCACATCAACGCGTACGACATGGACCTCTACCTGCGCATCGCGACCGAGCTGCACCTCAAGCGCCTGCTCGTGGGCGGCATGGAGAAGGTCTTCGAGATCGGCCGCCAGTTCCGCAACGAGGGCGCCGACTTCAAGCACAACCCCGAGTTCACCTCGCTCGAGGTCTACGAGACCTTCGGCGACTACGACACCATGCGGGTGCTCACCCAGGAGCTCATCCAGGAGGCGGCGACCAGCATCTACGGCTCCCCGGTCGCCCGACGAGCGGGAGCGGACGGCAAGGTCGTCGAGTACGACCTGTCCGGCCCGTGGCCGGTCAAGACGATCTGCCAGGCGGTCTCCGAGGCGCTGGGCGAGGAGGTCACCGCCGACACGCCGCTCCCGGTGCTGCTGCGCCACGCGGAGCGCATCGGCCTCGAGCTCGACCGCGAGCCCACCTGGGGTCCCGTGCTCGAGGAGATCTACGGCGAGCTGTGCGAAGGCCAGACGACGACGCCGGTGTTCTACACCGACTTCCCCAAGGAGAACGCCCCGCTGACCCGCCCGCACCGCGGCGACCCGCGGCTCGCGGAGAAGTGGGACCTGGTGATCTTCGGCGCCGAGCAGGGCACCGCCTACTCCGAGCTCGTCGACCCCGTCGACCAGCGCCAGCGCCTCGTCGCGCAGTCGCTGCTCGCGTCCGCGGGCGACGCCGAGGCGATGCAGGTCGACGAGGACTTCCTCGAGGCGCTCGAGTACGGCATGCCACCGACCGGCGGCATGGGGCTCGGCATGGACCGGCTGGTCATGAACCTGACCGGCCTGAGCATCCGCGACACGATCCTGTTCCCGCTGGTCAAGCCCACCGGCTCGTGACGACCACCTCGACGACCGCGCACCCGGCGGTGCAGAAGGTCTCCGTCCTGACGCTGGCGGCCATGGTCGTCGGCTCGATGGTCGGCGGCGGCATCTTCACGCTCCCCGCGCAGTTCGGCGGCGCGACCGGGGTGCTGGGAGCGCTCATCGCGTGGACCATCGCCGGCCTGGGCATGCTCATGCTCGCGTTCGTGTTCCAGTCGCTCGCGCTGCGCCGCCCGGACCTCGACAACGGCATCTACGCCTACGCACAGGCCGGGTTCGGCAACTACGCGGGCTTCAACGCCGCGTGGGGGTACTGGGCGAGCAACGTCGTCGGGAACGTCTTCTTCATGACCTTCGCGATGGCCAGCATCGGCGCGTTCGTCCCCGGGCTGGGCAAGGGCGACTCGGTGCTCGCCGTCCTCCTCGCGTCGGCCGGGGTGTGGCTGTTCCACGTGCTCATCGTCCGCGGGGTGCGCGAGGCCGCCGTCATCAACCGCATCGTGACCGTCGCGAAGATCGTGCCGATCGGCATGTTCATCATCATCGTGGCCGTCGCGTTCGACGCCGACACCTTCGGCCAGAACCTCCTCGGCGACGCCACGGGCTCGAGCCTTTTCGAGCAGGTCACGGACACGATGCTCGTCACGACGTTCGTCTTCCTCGGCATCGAGGGGGCGAGCGTCTACTCGCGCATGGCCCGTCGGCGCGAGGACATCGGGCGCGCGACCCTGCTCGGGCTGGGGAGCACCCTGGCGCTGTTCGCGTCCGTCACGCTCGTCTCCTACGGCGTGCTCCCCCAGCGCGACCTCGCCGCCGCAGCCGAGCCGTCGATGGGCGCCGTGCTCGAGTCCGTGGTCGGCGGGTGGGGCTCGACGCTCATCGACCTCGGCGTCATCGTCTCCGTGCTCGGCGCCTACCTGGCCTGGACCCTGCTCAACGCCGAGGTCCTCTACATGCCGGCCCGCACCGAGCTGATGCCCCGCGTGCTGGCCCGCGCGAACCGTGACGGCACGCCGGTCGCCGCCCTGATCGCGACGAACATCTCCGTGCAGGCGTTCCTGCTGGTCGTGCTCGTCGTCGACGACGCCCTCGACTTCCTGCTGACCCTCGACACCGCGCTCACGCTGCTGCCCTACCTGCTGGCCGCGGCGTTCGCCGTGAAGCTCGCGGTCACCGGTCAGACGTACGAGGTGGACGGCGATCGACGACGCCGGGAGCTGGTGGTCGCCTCGCTCGCCGTCGTCTACTCCCTGTTCCTGGTCTACGCGGCCGGCGTGGAGTACGTCCTGCTCGGCTGCATCATCTACGCGCCCGGGGTGTTCCTCTACCGGCGGGCACGGCGCGAGCACGGCGAGCGTGTGTTCACGCCCGCCGAGCTCGTCGCCTGCGTCGTCCTGTGGGCGCTCGCCTGCCTGGGCGTCGTCCTCATCGCGACCGGGGTGGTGTCGGTGTAGCCGATCACCTGTCGTGGCGCACCGCGGCCATGCGGACCGGCCCGGCGAGCAGCCCGCCGAGGGCGAGGAGCACCGCGGCGACCAGCGCCATGGCGCCGAGGTTCGCCCCGGTATGGGCGAGGACCCGGGTCTGCTGCGCCGCGACCGGGTCGGGCGTCGCCTGCTGGGCCGTCGGAGGCTCGGCCCGGTCGCCGGGCGTGACCGCCTTCGTCGGGGCGGGCGTGGTCGCCGTGGTCGGGACGGGGGTCGACGTCCGCGCGACAGCGGGCGTCGGGGTCGTCGTCGGGACCGCGGTCGGCTTGGCCGGCGTCGTCGGGACCGCGGTCGGCTTGGCCGGCGTGGTCGGGACCGCGGTGACCTTGGTCGACGTCGTGGGGACCGCGGTGGGGCGCGGGTCCGGCGACGCGGTCTTCGGCGGCACGACGACCGTCGCAGGCTGCTCGGTCGGGAGCGGCACGGGCGTGACGGTCGCAGGAGGCTCGGGCGCGACGGTCGGCAGCGGCTGGTCCACCAGGTCGATCCCGCAGACCGGCAGCCGCTCGGTCGGTACCCGCACCGGACCCTGCACCTCGATCTGGGTGATGCACGAGTCGATCGGGACGCCGGGCAGCGAGGACCAGGCCAGGAACGACGACCCCGCGAGCGACGAGCCCGGGTCGATCGTCAGGGTCGTGGTCCGCGTCTCACCGCGGTAGGTGTACGTGACCTCGACGGCGACGGCGTCCCGCAGCACGGCCCCCTGCGGGAGCTGGATGCCGTCGATGGTGAGGCCGGCCGCGTCATCGGGCGTGGATGCCGCCTCCGCCGAGGCACCCGCGCCGACGAGCAGCGCGGTGCCGAGGACGGCGGTGAGGACGGCTCCGAGAGTGCGTGATCTGGACATGGTGGTGCGTGCCTTCGTTCTGTGTGAGGGAGGGAGGTTCAGACGTCGCGGCGGTTGAGCACGGCGACCGCGGCACCGAGGGCGAGCACGACCCAGGCGAGGAATGCCCCGAGCCCCGCGGACGGAGACATCGCCGCGTCGCCCGTGATGGTCGCGAAGGCCTCGCCGGCCGAGGCGGGCAGGGCGTCGAGCACCGTGCTCCACGCCGCGGGAAGCAGGGCAGCGAGGATCGGCGGCAGGACGAGCACGAGGCCGATGACGGTGGCGACCGAGCCGGCGACGCTGCGCAGGATCATGCCGACGGCCATGCCGATCAGGGCGATGCCGACGAGGTAGACGACGACGCCGAGCATCGCGCGCAGGGCGAGCGGGTCGGTGAGCGCGAGGGTCGGCACACCGTGCGATCGCTGGACCGCCGATCCGACGCCGGCGGGGAGAAGCACGCCGATCGCCGCGGCGGGCGCGAGGAGCGCTGTGAGGGCGACCCCCTTGCCGACCACGATCCGTGAGCGCCGCGGAACGGCGGCCGCCGTCGTCCGGATCATGCCCGAGCCGTACTCCCGTGCGCCGACGAGCGCGCCCAGCGCGCCGACGAACATCACGGCGAGCCCTGTCCCGCCCACGGTGACGCTGAACGCCTCCGGGGCGGTCGTTCCCGCCGTGGTGCTGGTGGCCGCGATGATGCCGAACGCCGCGAGGACGGCGACGGCGGCGCCGAGGGTGACCCAGGTGGAGCGCAGGGTGCGCAGCTTGATCCACTCGGATCGGACGACCCGTCCCGTCGTGACGCGGATGCGGGCTGAGCTGAACGTCGGCGCGGGGGCCGAGAGGGCGGTCATGAGCGTGCACCTTCTGCGAGCAGGGCCGAGTCCGGCCCGGTGGTTCCGTGGTGGGTGACCGCGGAGTGGGTGAGGGCCATGTAGGCCTCTTCGAGCGAGACGGACACGGAGTGCAGCTCGTGGAGCACCACCCCGTTCCGCAGGGCGAGGTCGCCGATGGCGGCAGCCTCGAGGCCGGTGACCTCGAGCGTGTGCGCGCCGCACCGCGTGAGCGAGACACCCGGCGTGGCCAGGATCCACTGGAGCCGGGCCGCGTCAGGGGTGGTCACGCGGACGTGCGCGCGGCCGGAGCCACCGAGCAGCTGGGCCATCGGCATGTCGGCGATGATGCGGCCCTTCCCGATGACGACGAGGTGGTCGGCGGTGAGCTCCATCTCGCTCATCAGGTGCGAGCTGAGGAACACCGTGCGGCCCTCGTCGGCAAGGCGACGCAGGAGGGTGCGGATCCACAGGATCCCGTCCGGGTCCAGGCCGTTGACCGGCTCGTCGAGCATGACGATCGCGGGGTCCGCAAGGAGGGCTGCCGCGATGCCGAGGCGCTGCCCCATGCCGAGCGAGAAGTCCCCGGCCGCGCGGTGCGCCACGGCGGTGAGGCCGACGGTCGCGAGGACCTCGTCGACGCGCTTGGTGCCGATGCCCACCGTCGCCCCGAGGGCGCGTAGGTGGTTGCGGGCGCTGCGCCCCTTGTCGACCGACTTCGCGTCGAGCAGGGCGCCGATGGTGCCGATCGGGGCGCGCAGGTCGCCGTAGGCGTGCCCGTTGATGAGGACGCGGCCGGCGGTGGGCCGGTCGAGGCCCATGATCGCGCGCATCGTCGTGGACTTCCCGGCACCGTTCGGGCCGAGGAAGCCGGTGATCACGCCGGGCCGGACGGCGAACGAGATGTCGTCGACGGCGGCGGTCTTGCCGTACTTCTTGGTGAGGCTCTGTACCTCGATCATGATGATCAGGCTCCTGGGTCGTTGTGCTGACAAGACCCAGGCTCGTCCTACGGGGTGCTGCTCGTCGTCGTCCGGATGCGGTGACCTGCGCGTACTGCGCACGCAGTACGCGCAGCGATCAGCGGGTCAGCCCTTCGCCAGGCCGGACTGGTAGGCGAAGACCACCAGCTGGGCGCGGTCGCGCGCCCCGAGCTTCATCATCGAGCGGTTGACGTGCGTCTTGGCCGTCAACGGCGACAGGTACAGCTGCGCGGCGATCTCGTCGTTGCTCAGGCCCCGCGCGACGAGCTCGACGATCTCCCGCTCGCGCGGCGTCAGGTGCGCGAAGGCCTCGCCGTCCACGACCGGGGCGGCATGCTGGTCGAGCACCTGCGCGATGAGGCTGCGCGTGGCCTTGGGTGACAGGAGCGAGTCGCCGCCGGCGACCGTCCGGATGCCGTCGAGCAGCGCCGCGGGCCGCACGCCCTTGCCGAGGAACCCGCTCGCCCCGGCGCGCAGCGCGGCCACCACGTACTCGTCCATCTCGAAGGTGGTCAGGACGATGACCTTGACGTCCGCGAGGTCCGGGTCGGCGGCGATGACCTCGGTGGCGGCGATGCCGTCCATGCCCGGCATGCGGATGTCGATGAGCACGACGTCGGGGCGCTCCCGGCGCGCGATCTCGATCGCGGCCGCGCCGTCGTCGGCCTCGCCGACGACCTCCATGTCCGGCGCGGCGCCCACGAGGGCGGCGAACCCCGCTCGGATGAGCTCCTGGTCGTCGACGACGAGGACGCGGATCGTCACGGGGCTCCGATCACGGCGGGGGTGGCAGGTGGAGGAAGGGTCGGCAGCACCACGCTGACACGGTAGACGGTGCCGTCCGAGGCTGCCAGGACCGCTCCCCCGACCGAGGCGACGCGCTCACGCATCCCCACCAGCCCGTGCCCGCCGTCGGGCCGGCCCACCTGCGGCGTGGCAGCCAGCGGGTTGGTGATCTCGATGGTCAGGCTCGGAGAGGTCCAGGCGAGCAGGAGCTGCGCGCGCCCGGAGCCGTGCTTGTGCGCGTTCGTCAGCGCCTCCTGGATGACGCGGAACGCGGTGAGGTCGACGACGGGTGCCAGGGGCTGCTCCTCCCCGGACACGTGGACGTCCAGCGCGAGACCCGTCGAGCGCACGTCGTCGAGCAGCCGGTCGAGGACCGACATCCCCTGGGCGGGCGCGGCGCGCAGGTCGTCGTCGGTCTCCCGGAGCACCTCCACGAGCGCGCCGAGCTCGCTCAGCACGGACTCGGCCGCGTCCTGGACGTGCACGAGTGCCGTCCTGGCCGCGTCGGTGTCCGTAGCCAGCAGCATCTCGGCGACCCCGGCCTGCACGCCGATCACGGCGACGTGGTGGCCGAGCACGTCGTGCAGCTCGCGCGCGATCCGAAGCCGCTCCTCGGCGACGCGCCGCGCCGCCTCGAGCTCGCGGGTCTGCTCGGCGCGCTCGGCGCGGTCGCTGGCCTCGCGGATCGCCGACCGACGGGACTCGACGGCGAAGCCTGCCGCCACCGCGATGGCCAGGAGCGCCGAGACGCCCAGCACGTCCCCGTCGGCCCAGTCTCCCGTCTGCACCGCGACCACGACCGCGACCGCGACGATCTCGACGAGCGCGGCCATCGTCCCGGCGAACCGTCGGCCCCAGGCGATCGCGGAGTACACGCCGATCAGGGAAGCGGCGAGCCCGCCCGAGGCCGCGCCGCCGAGGACCGTCGCGAGGCACAGCGCCGAGCCGGTGACCCCGAGCGCGAGCAGCGGGAGCGTGCGGCGCCACACCAGTGCGGCGATGCCGACGACGATGACCACGAGGACCCCGGCGGGCCGGTCGTCGTTCCGGCCGTCGACGAGGACGAGCGCGAGCAGCACCGCGGCGAGCACCCCGTCGCGCAGCATCGTCGGGCGCGCTCGCCACGCATCCAGGGCACGTCGGACCATGCGCGCACGATACCGAGCACGCGACGATCCCCCGGGGCTGCGCGCCGGGGGATCCTCGCGGTGCGAGCAGGTCACCGGTTGAAGTACTTGTGACCGGCGACCGGGTGGCCCAGCAGCTGCGGGACCGTCACGAGCGTGTAGCCGCGCGCCTTGAGCGCCTTGATGATCCCGGGCACCGCCTGGACGGTCGTCGGGTGGATGTCGTGCATGAGGATGATCGCGCCCGGCCGGGCGCCCGCGAGCGCGCGCTGGGTCGTGATGCTGACGCTGCGGTTCTTCCAGTCCTCGGTGTCGACGTTCCACAGCACGGCCGACAGGTGGTGCTGGCCCAGCACGCCGAGGACCCGCGGGTTGACGGCGCCGTACGGCGGGCGCATGAGCGTCGGCGTGATGCCGGCCGCGTGGTGGATCGCGGTCTGCGTGCGCGCCACCTCACGGGCGACCGCGCTCGAGGACAGCAGCGTGAGCTGCGGGTGCGACCAGCTGTGGTTGCCGACCGCGTGGCCGCCGGCGACCTCGGCCCGCACCAGGCTCGGGTAGTGGCCGACGTTGCCGCCGATGAGGAAGAACGTCGCCTCGACCTTGGCCGCCGCCAGCTCGCCGAGCAGCTTGTGCGTGTACGGCCCGGGGCCGTCGTCGAACGTCAGGGCGATGCACTTCTTGACGTTGCAGTTGACCTTGGCTGCCGGGACCGCGGGCGCGGCGGGGACACGGTGCGCGACGAGGGTCACGGGAGCTGTGCCCGCGGGCGGCGTGCTCACCGGGTGGTGCGAGCCGGTCGTGCTGGTCGACGAGACCTCGACCTGCGCGGCTGCAGCGGGCGACCGATGCGCCCAGCTCACGGCTCCGACGCCGATCATCGCTGCGGCCGCGACGGTCGCGGTGATACCGAACGCGACACGGCGGCCCCTTCCGCTCCCCGCCATCGGCGCCGGACCAGACTGGGGTGCGTAGCTCACCTGGATCGGCCTGCTGTGCGCCGACCGGGGCTCCGGACCCTGCGTGCCGTTCATCGTCGTGCTCCTCCGCTGTGCTCTGCCTCGGACCGGTCGGCCCGTCGAGCACCACTCTTCGCCGCGGGGGCGCGCGGGTCGTCCTCCCTGCGCAGACACCTGTGCGTACTGCGGCGGCAGTACGGCGCGGCCGGCTCAGCGGGCAGGGCGGAGGCTGAACACGTTCCCGTCGGGGTCCGTGAGCTCGACGACGCGGTCGTCGAGCGCCGCTCGCGCCGCACCGAGGCCGACGAGCCGCGCGACCTCGTCGGCCAGGCCGCCCGCGACCACCGCGAGCTCGAACCACTGCCGCCCACCGGGGTGCCGCTCCCCGGGCGGCTCCCCTCCCCACGAGATCTTCGTGCCGCCCTCCGGCGACTGCACCGCCGTCTCCTGGTCCTGGTCCCACACCAGCGGCCAGCCCAGCGCCGCGGACCAGAACAGGCCGTCCGCACGCGTGCCCTCGCAGGTGACCTCGCCGAGGAACCCGGTCCCGGCCAGGAACGACGTGCCCGGTTCGATCACGCACAGCTCGTTGCCCTCGGGATCTGCCAGCACGACGTGCCGCTCCCCCGGGAGCTGACCGACGTCGAGGTGCCTCGCGCCGAGACCCAGCGCGCGGCCGACGACGTCCTGCTGGTCAGCCTCGCTCGTGCTCGTCAGGTGCAGGTGGAGGGGGTTCTGGTCCACCTTCGCCGAGCTGCTCGGGACGAACCGCAGGCCGAGCTGGGTCTCGGTCCCCGGAACCAGCACGCCGCGTCCGTCGTCGACCTCCGGCCGGCCGAGCAGCGCGGCCCAGAAGGTGCCGACGCGGGCGGGGTCGGCGGCCTCGAAGGCGACGGCCATCAATCGGCTGGTCATCACGGCAACGTACGCGCGGTCGCCCCGCGCGGCACGCGGTCGCGCCGGCTCCGCGCGCGCCGCAGGCCGACCCGCTCCAGGAGCCGGGCCACGCGCGCCGTGGGCCGTTGGTCCGTCCTCGCGGGTCCGGACCGCCCGTAGCGTCGAGCACGTGATCACCCTTCGACGACGTCCGACGACATGCCGCACGAACGACTCGACGCCGAGCACGAAGTTCTGCCCGCGCTGCGGCGGTCCGAGCACGTGGGTCCGCCGTGAGGCCGGGCCGCAGAGCGACGGGGACTCCCTCGCACGTACTGCCTGCGGGCGCTGCGCACCGGCCCTGGCCGCGTGGCTCGACGAGGGGCGCGATCCCGACGCCTTCGTCGACGTCACGCTCGCTGCGCCGTGGCGCGCAGCGCTGGACCATTTCGACGGCCTGGCGGATGCGGCGGCCCGCGACGAGGTCAGATCGCTCGTGCCCACGGCCTGACCGTCGACGCACGTGCGCCCTGTTGTCGGCGCTGACCAGGCCCGATAGCGTCCTCCCATCGTCATCCGACCGAGGGGGCACCATGGCAGCGGACCAGGCTCACGACGAAGATCGCGGCGGTCTGCGCGGGTTCCTGGCCAGGGGCGGCATCTGGCGCTGGCTCCTCGTCCTGGTCGTGTACCTGGTGATCTACGAGCTCGCGAGCGTGGTCGCCGGGAAGGTCGGGGGCCACTACGTCGACGACGACCTGCTCAGCAGCGTCGGGTCCGTGTTCTTCCAGGTCACGTTCGCACTCATCGTGGGCGCGATCGTCCTGATCGCGTTCACGGCGTACATGGGGTGGGGCAGCGAGGTGTTCGGGCGGCAGCGCGTCTACCGGTCGTGGTGGATGTGGCTCGGCCCCGTCATCGTGCTGATCCCGATCGTCCTGCGGGTGCTGGGCATCGAGTGGGGGGCGCACACGACCGAGATCGTCGTCGCGATCATGGTGACCGGGCTCCTGATCGGCTTCGTCGAGGAGCTCGCCTACCGGGGCATCGGCGTCAAGATGGTCCGCGACGGCGGTCACCGCGAGTGGGTGGTCGCAGCGGTGACCTCGCTCTTCTTCGGACTCTCCCACCTGTCGAACCTGATCGGCGGGCAGTCGGGCCAGACCGTGGGCGGCACGGTCGTCTACACGATCGCGTTCGGCGTCCTCATGTACCTCACGCTGCGCACCACGGGCTTCCTGGTCGGCGCGATGCTCCTGCACGGGCTGACCGACCCCACGACCATCCTCGCGACGGGCGCCATCGACGAGGTCAAGACGGGTGCGGCCGCGAACTCGATGCTGACCGGCGCGGCCGGCTTCACCGTCCTCGTGATCCTCGCCGGGTACGTGCTGCTCATCTTCATCCGCGGCCGCGTCACGGATCGTCGCGCTGCTCAGGTGGCGTAGCGCGCGTCACGATGCGGACCGACCGGTGAGCCAGCTCGAGGACGTCGTCGACGACCTCTACTCCGGCCCGCTGTCGGAGTTCGTCGCCCGTCGCACCGCCGCGGTGAAGGCCGCCCGGTCCGCCAAGGACCGCGGGCTCGCCACCGCCATCGGTGAGCTGCGCAAGCCGACGGTCTCGGCGTGGCTCGCCAACCTCCTGGTGCGTGACCAGCCCGACGTGGCAGAGCAGATCGTGGCGCTGGGCGCGGGGCTGCGCGAGGCCGAGCGGTCGCTGGACGGACCGGCTCTGCGACAGCTCTCGTCCCAGCGGCGCCAGCTCGTCCGGTCCATGGTCGCGCGGGCGCGGACCCTCGCGCAGGCGGAGGGTGCCGCCGTGGGCGAGAGCGCGGTGCACGAGCTGGAGACGACGCTCGCCGCTGCCCTTGCCGACCCCGAGACCGCCCGCGAGGTCGTCTCCGGCCGACTCACCGGTCCCCGCGAGCACGTCGGGTTCGGTGGGACCGACGCTTCCGAGCAGTCGGCCTCCACGCCGTCGTCGCGACGAGCGGACACGCCGGCACCGACCCCGACGGCCCGGGCCGGCGGCAGGTTGCGGCTCGTCGGCGACGCCGAGCGAGCACCGAAGGCGACCGGACGGACGCCCGGCCTGGCGTCCGGCCCGAGCCCGGAGGAGCACCGCCGGGCCCGACGCGAGGAGCGGGAGCGGCGCGTGCGTGACGAGGCCCGCGCTGCGTGGGAGCAGGCCGACCGGGCGGTGCAGGAGGCGCTGCAGCGCACGGAGGCTGCTGCGGGGGTGCGCGACGAGAGCGCCGCGCAGACCGCGCGGGCCGAGGAGGCCGCCGAGCGGGCGCACGCGTCGGAGGAGGACCTCGTCGAGGAGCTCGCCGAGGTGCGGCGCCGGTTGACGGCGGCGGGCAAGGCAGCGACCGCTGCCGACAAGGCGCTCGCGACGAGCCAGCAGACGCTGCGCGCCGACGAGAAGGACGTCGCGGCCGCGGACCGCGCGCTCCGACGCGCGCAGGATCAGCTGCTGGCCGCCGCCGAGTCGCTCGACCAGCACGCCTGACGACCGGGTGCCGCCCAGCCGTCGGGGGCGCGGCGTGCAGCCCGCGCAGGGAGCGCACGCCGAACGGCGCGATGTGCGGCTGCTCGATACGCTCGCGGAGCGACATGGTCGAGCAGCGGCGCAGTCGCGTCACGCAAGACGAAGGGACGACGATGGGCATCAACGACGACGACATCAGCACCGAGGCGCCCGCGGCGGGTGAGGGCACGGCCGACGGCGGCGCCAACCCGAGCGGGCACGACGGCGGCGCGGACGGCTCGGCGGGCGAAGGCACGGCCGACGGCGGCGCCAACCCCAGCGGCCACGACGGCGGCGCGGACGGCTCGGCGGGCGAAGGCACGGCCGACGGCGGCGCCAACCCCAGCGGCCACGACGGCGGCGCCGACGGCTCGGCGTGATGGCTGGTTCGAGCACCGGCCGGGGGTCCGCCCTCGGCCGGTGCCTCGGCACGTCGCCGGAGACCTTCGCACGTGACCACTGGGGCACGGCGCCGTTGCTCTCCCGGGCCGGCACCCTGGGCGACGGCGGGTTCACGGACCTGTTCTCCGTGGAGGCCGTCGACGAGCTCGTCGCCCGCCGGGGTGTCCGCACGCCGTTCGTGCGCATGGCCAAGGAGGGCTCCGTCCTGCCGGCAGGTCGGTTCACGGGCCCGGCTGGTTACGGCGCCGAGGTCGGCGACCAGCTCTCGAGCGAGAAGGTCCTGGCCGAGTTCGGCGCCGGCGCCACGATCGTGCTCCAGGGCCTGCACCGCCTGTGGCCTCCCCTGATCGACTTCACCAGGCGGCTCGTCGCCGAGATCGGGCACCCCGCCCAGGTCAACGCGTACGTGACGCCGCCGTCGTCGCGCGGCTTCGACGCGCACTACGACACGCACGACGTGTTCGTCCTGCAGGTCGCCGGCGAGAAGCACTGGAGGATCCACTCCCCCGTGCACGTCGACCCCCTCGCGGACCAGCCGTGGTCGGCGCATGCGGACGACGTCGCCCGCGCGGCACAGGGCGAGCCCGTGATCGACGCGGTCCTGACCGCGGGCGACGCGCTCTACCTGCCGCGAGGCTGGATCCACTCCGCCGAGGCCCTGGGCGACACCTCGGTGCACCTCACCGTCGGGATGTCGGCGTACACACGTGCCGACGTCGTCGACGCCCTGCTCGGTCTCGTCGGCGACACCCCTGCCCTGCGCTCCTCCCTCCCGCTCGGCGTCGACGTCTCGGACCCGGAGGAGCTGCGCCCGATCGTCGATTCCGTGCTGGCGGACCTTGCCAACGCCCTCGCGCAGCGATCCGACCGGGCGGCCGAGCTGGTCGCCAAGGGGCTCGGCTCGCGGTTCGAGCAGCAGACCCGGCCCGAACCGGTCGGCCCCGTGCAGACCCTCGCGGCGGCGGCCCTCCTCACGACGACCCACCGCGTGCGGCTGCGGGAGGCGCTCGGCGCATCGGTCGAGGACGCTGACGACACGGTGCGCCTGAGGGCCCGCGGGCGAGCACTGGTGTTCCCTGCCGAGGCGGGGCCGGCACTGCGCCACCTGCTCACCGGCGAGCCGGTGGCCGTCGGCGACCTGCCCGGGCTCGACGCCGCGAGCGCCGTGGTCGTGGCTCGACGCCTCCTGCGCGAGGGGTACGTGGTGACGGCGGGGTGAGTGCCGAAGCGCCGCTCTGGGCACCCTGCAGCGACCGGTCGCGGGAGCGCGCCGACCCGCTGGCCGGGACCGGGTCGCACGGCGACACCTGGTTCCTGGTGGAGAGCTCGGGCGGGTGGGGGCGGCACGCCTTCCTCGACCCGCCGGCCGACGTCGAGCTCGGGCGCGCGCTCGTGCGCCGCATCGAGGGCGCGGGCACCCGCCCCCTCGCGATCCGCCGCGTCGGGCGTCGCCCGCGGCAGACCTCGACCCGCTGGGCCTTCGTCGACTCCCGGGCCGGGCAGGAGGCGATCGTGTGGGGCGAGGTCGACGACCCCCGGGACCTGCTCGACGTGCCGCTCGACGGCTCCGCAGGGACGCCCTCGGAGCGACCGGTCTTCGCCGTCTGCACCCATGCGCGCCACGACCAGTGCTGCGCGGTGCGCGGCCGCCCCGTGGCCGCCCGCCTCGCGGAGCACTACCCCGACGAGACGTGGGAGTGCTCGCACCTCGGCGGCGACCGGTTCGCCGGCACCATGGTCGTGCTGCCGCACGGGCTGTACTACGGCCGGGTCGACGACGCCGACGCGCTGGATGTCGCGACCGCCCACGGACGCGGCGAGGTGCTCCCGCACCTCCTGAGAGGGCGCAGCTCGTTCTCCCACGCGGTCCAGGCCGCTCAGCACGCTGCCCGGTCCCGGTTCGGCGACAACCGCATCACCTCCTACGCCCCGCTGCGTGAGGAGCGAAGCGGCCGGACCTGGTTCGTGGAGCTCGCCACTCCCGACGGGTCGCTCGACGTCACGCTCGAGGAGGCGGGGTCGCCGCCCCTGCTGTCCACCTGTGCGGCGACTCGCGCCATCGCCGTCCCCCAGCTCGTCGTGGTGCAGGTCGGCCCGCACCGACCCGGGGATGGCGTTCGGCGTGCCGCACCCGAGGGCTGACCCAGCGGCAGCTGACCTCCGCGGCGCGGACGTCCGGGCCTCACGTCCCGGACCGGGCATCTCGTTCACCAGGCAGAGTGCCTTGACGAACTGCCCGCTTTGGGGCCATCTGGGACCAGGGCACGACTCTGCGACGGCGCAGGACCGACGACCGGGGGCGCGATGCGGGTTGCGGGCACGTGGAGGGAGCGGCGCCGCGCGACGGCGTGCGCGGCTGCGGTCGCGCTCGTCGCCGCCGCACTTCTGACGCCTGCAGCGGTCGCTCCGGCCATGGCGGCCTCGCCGCCGGACACGGTCGACACCGGCGACCCGCCACCGCCCGCGGACCCGACGACTCCCGGCGGCCTGGAGCAGGCGACTCCGGTCCCGGACGACAGCGTCGTCGAGATGCCGCCCCCGGCCTCCCCGGGCATCGTTGCGAATGCGAACACCGTCAAGATGGCCTGGGTCGGAGCGCCGAGCGATCGGCCGGCCGACGCGGCTCTCCTCACCCTTCAAGCCGCTCTGAACGCAGCGCCTGCCGGGGCCACGGTCTCCTTCGACCCGAACGACTACGCGTTCACGGGTGCCCTCACGGTGCCGCGGGCGGTGACGCTCGACAGCAGCGCCGCGTCGATGCTCTACACCCGGGTCACGGTCAGCGGCGGCGGCCTGGCGCTGGACGACGACGTCACCATCGCCGCCGCCAACACCGGCGCCGTGATCACCGTCACGGCGGCGAACGCGGTCCTGACCGACGTGACCATCCGCAACCCGACCCCTGTGCTGCGACCTATCGGCGTCCAGCTCGGAGCAGGCGTCACGGGCGTCGTCATCGACGGGCTCGACGTGGACGGCGCGGGTCAGGCGTCGTCGTACGGCGTCAACCTCACGACTGGCGCTGCGACCGTGACCGATCCCACGATCGCGGGTGTCGCCTCTGGCGTCGTCGTCACCGCGGCCTCGGCGGCGGCCGGTATCACCGTGCGCGGCGGCTCGATCGCTGCGGTCACCGCCGGAATTGCTCTTGGCTCCGCCACCGGCCCCACGGTCGACGGCGTCGACGTCAGCGGGCCTGCGGGCGCGGGAACGGGGATCGACCTGGCGAGCTCGACGGGCGCCGTCGTCGAGGCCGTCACCGTGCATGGTTTCGCCCGCGGCATCGGCACATCGCCGACGAATGCCGGCGCCGGCGCGACGATCACGGACGCGGTCGTCGACGGCAGCGGCCGCGAGGGCATCGCCCTCGGTTCGACGAGCGGCGCCGAGGTCACCGATGCCACGATCACGCTGACGGGAGCGGTGCAGACCACTGGCATCCTCACGCTGCTGGCCACGGGCGTGGTGATCGAGAGCCCCACGATCTCGGGCGCGATGTACGGCATCACGACCAGCGCCGCGAACACCGGCGCTGGACCGACGATCACCTCACCGACGATCACCGCCTTCGGTGGCATCACGCTCGGCTCGACGAAGGACGCGCTCGTCACCGACGCCGTGCTCGACAGCGGGACGTGGAGCGGGGGCACGGGGATCAACATCGTCAACGCCGGGCGCGTGACGATCTCGGACGTGACCGCCTCGGGCTTCCTCTACGGGATCGCCTCGCAGTCGACGATCGATCCGGCATCGAACCGCGTCGACATCTCGATCTCCGACGTCCACGTCGACGGAGCACCGAGCGCGTCGCACGGCGTCTCTCTGTACGACGTGGAGAACGCGACCGTCTCGCGCCTCACTGCGGACCTGACCGGGACCGGCCTCGTCGTCCACGAGTCGCAGGACGTGCAGGCGCAGGACCTCGTCATCACGGGCCACGAGGGGCCGACCTCCGTCACGGGAGCATCGATCCTGCGCGCCTACGGCTCCCTTGACGTCGACGTGAACCGTGCCTCGATCGACGGCGGCTCGTACGGCTTCTTCTACTCGGGCACCGACGGGTCCACGGTGACCAACGCGACGGTCGAGAACCTCGTGGAGTACGGGCTGTACGGGCGCAGCGTCGCGAACCTCGACGTGAGCGCGACCACGTTCACGGGCAACTCGGCCGTCGGGCTGTTCATCGTGACGAAGCCCGAGGACGGCATCAGTCACGACATCGCGGTGCACGACGACGTCATGACGGACAACGACCACGGGATCAGCGTGCTGCAGGGCACCACCGGAACGCGCATCACCGGGAACACCGTCAGCGGCCAGCCCGACTTCGTCGTCGCCGGCCCTGCACACGACCTGCTGGTCGCCGACAACGCGGTCGACCAGGTCGGCACCGCCGACGACGCTGCCATCACCGTCGCGCCGCTGTGGGAGGACGGCGCCCTGGCCGGCTCGTACTCCTCGTCGAACGTGCATGTGGCCCGGAACGTGTTCTCCGGCACGGGTACCTGGCTCCAGGTCGGCACCGCCGACCCTGACGCCGAGGCGGCGACGCGCCGGACCCTGCGCGACGACGTCCTCGTCACCGGCAACACCTTCCCTGCGGGCTCGACCGCAGTGCGCACGTTCGGCAACGCCGTCGTCGGAACGGACACGGCCACGAACGTCGCGCGCGCGCTGCCCGTCGACGGTCCGATCGCCGTCGACGCCCGGGACCACGACGACCCCAACGACTGGGGGTCACGGTGCCGAGCGACCGGCTTCCTCGACGGCGCCTCGTACTACGACGGCGGCGGCGCAGGGGTGTACGAGCTCACCGATGCCCCCGTGCTCTACCCGATGAGCTGCATCGACCTGTCCCTCGTCGAGACCCTCGATTCCAGCACCGGCGCGCCGTTCCGCGCTGGCGACCTCGTGACCTGGGTCCTCACGCCGCACAACGACGGACCCCGTGTCGCGCCGGCCGGCTGGACGATCACCCAGCTCCTGCCCGCCGGGGTGGAGCTCGTCTCAATGACGGGTGACGGCTACACGGTCAGCGGAGCCACGGCTACGGCCACAGCAGACCTCGCCGTCGACGCCGACGGCGGCGCGCTGACCCTCACGGTGCGTCTCGTCACTCCCCCGCCCGGCCGGTCGACGATGCGCGACGTCGCCTACGTCGCGCCCGCACCCGACACCGATCTCGACGGCGACGGCGTGGTCGACGCGATCATCGAGCGGCGGAGCCCGCTCACCGTCCCCACGATCAGGACCGACACCACGGAGTCCGCGACCGACAACGACGCCCAAGGCCTCTGGGAGGCGGTCGGTGCGCCGGCGCCGACCCCGACGCCGTCCCCCACCCCTGACGACCCGACACCGGCGCCCAGCGACTCGACGGCACCGACGGCCGCGCCCGGCGAGGGCACCGGCGAGCCACCCGCGCCGATCGCTCTGACCGGTGCGGACGTCATCGGGCCCGGCCTGGTTGCCGCGGTCCTGGTCGCGGCCGGAGCCGCACTGGCGTTCCTGCGCCGCCGACGTATGCCGTGAGCCACCGCGCGATGCGGGGTCGGCACATCAGGTCCGGGCCGGCGCCGCGGCTTTCCGAACGCAAGCAAAGAGGCCGTCTCTCCTCAGGAGAACGGCCTCTGGCCTGCTACTTCGGTGGAGCTGAGGGGATTCGAACCCCTGACCCCCTGAATCACGCACCCCTTGTTGCCCGTGTCGAGCAACCTGGACCCGCCTCGTGCGTGCTTCACAAGTCTCGAGTAAACGCCGAGATCAGCGCCGTTCTCGCTACCGATCGTATCGCTCAACCTGGATGGTTCTCGAGCCGCCGAGACCTGCCTCGCGACGCATTAATGGCCACTTTCTGGCCATCGCAGCTCGCTCCGAACGGGCTCGCGGACGCGGGCCCGCCTAGCGATCTCGAAGGATGTCGGTCACGTTGCCTCGCGTAGCAGCGATCGTGAGCCCAACCCCAATCAGCAGGGCAGTCAGCGTGGCGGCGACAGCTTGAGCGACAGCCGTGACGACAAGCGCTGGCAGTGCACCGCTGCCGGTCACCATCGCGTGCGCGAGTACGCCGAGCAGTGTGCCGGCTGCGGGCGCGGGGGCCAAGGCCAACGTGTTCTCGATGACCACCAACATGACGACTGCTGAGCGTGGAGTGCCGAACGTGCGGTAGACGGCCAGGTCGGTGCGTCGTGCCCACAGAGCGAGTGCTGCGGCGGCGGCGACGGCAGCAGCGGCGAGCAGCCAGGGTTGTTGGTCCACGGTGCGTTTCCAGACCTGCGCGGGTGGAACGTCACCTGCTTGCTGCCGCACGAACGGGGCGACGGCCGCGACGCCGTCGGGGTACGCGGTGGCGAGGATGTCGTGGCCGTAGGCGACTGCGGCGGGGTTCATGCGAATCCAACACGCATCGAGCGGCGCATCCGGGGCGATCGGAACCACGACGCTGGACGTCAGCGCCCCGATTGGCGCCTGCGAGATGACGGCGGTGACCTGCTGCGCTCGCGCGCCCTCCTGGTCGATCAACCACGAACCGTCGCCGACTTCGTTCAGCGCCGCCAAGTCGGCACCGACGGTCGTCGCCGCCCACGGTGCGCGCGGTGCGAATACCTGGGCGGCGCCTGGGGTCAACCCGGTCAGAGGCAAGGGCTGGCCGCCAGGAAATGCGCTCAGCTCGGGTAGTCCGGTCGAGGACTGGCCGCCGGCGGCGGCCACACCGTCGAGCACGGCCAGGCGGGTGCACGTCGTGCCGTCGAGCGGAGTTGCGAGGTCAGTCGCGGTCGCGGTCCACACGAGTGAGCCAGCGGCGCGCCGGGCGGATTCCTGGTTGATGGCGTGGCTACCTTGCACGAGCAGGAGCGCGATGAGCGCTCCTGCGACGATGCTCCCGACCAGTCCCAGGACGAGGTGCACCGGCCCGAGGTTGCGTCGGGCTTCGGTGCACAGTTCACGAAGGCGCCACATCGCCGCTCACCTCAGGCTCGAGCCGCAAGATCGCGTCGGCCATCTCCGCGACGTGCTCGTCGTGTGTTGCGAGCAGCACGGTCGTTTCAGTCGCGGCCTGAAGCAAGGCACGGGCCACGCCGCGGCCGGTGGCGATATCGAGATTGGCGGTCGGCTCGTCGGCGATGATCACGGCGGGGCGGGACATGAGCGCACGCGCTACCCCCACTCGTTGCGCCTGGCCACCGGACAGGGTGCGCGCGACCTGATCGGGGCTCTCGATCCCGACCCGCAGGAGCACCTCGACGGCGTCGTCGTGCAGATCGTCGCGCGACCCCCCGGCAGCGAGGGCTGGCAGTAACACGTTGTCCAGGGCCGTGCGCCGCGGAAGCAGGTTGACCGATTGCAGCACCCAGGCGATCTCGCCGCGCAGCATCGTCGGCGCGTCACGGACGGTGCGCGTCTGGCCGTCGATCGTGACCTCACCTGATGTCGGTGCCAGGAGCAGTCCAGCGATGGCGAGCGCAGTGGACTTTCCGGTGCCCGATGGTCCCATCAGTGCGAGCGATGTCCCGGTCGGGACGAAGAGGTTGAGGTTGGTCAGCACCGCCCGGGCAGTGCCGGGATACGTCAGGCTGACGTCCGTCAGCGCGAGGGACACGTCACGTCGCCCACGATCATCAACGGATTGAGTAGTACTTGGTCTCCCTCATCGAGGGTTGTGCCGATGCGAGCCGTTCCGTCGGCGCCTGCTCCCACGACCTCGACCAGACGCGGTTTGCGGTCGGCAGCGAGCACGACGCAGGTCGCGCCCGCTGCGTCAGTCACGATCGCAGCGCCCGGCACCGCTTGACCCTCGACTGGGTTGGCGAGCCGTACCCGCCCGCCGAGGTTCGCGGTCGTGCCCGTGACATCACCGGTGAGGACGAGAGCGGCAGCCTCATCGGAGTCGTCAAAGGTCCAGCCCGTGGCATCGCGTTCGACGGCTACCGTCTGCCCGTGGCTGACGAACTCGTACGCGCCGGCTGGTCCACGTGACTCCGTCGTCAGACTGAAGCCGGTGGCCGTCGCGGCGCCGGTCAGGATGGCTTCTCCAGTGCTCGGGGCGGAAGCCCCCAGCTGAGCGTTCACGTTCTCGACGAGGAACGGGTCCTTCGGGAGCCTGGTGAACCACGCGGGATTCAGCACGCCCGACGGTGAGTGTCCGATGCGCTTTTCGTATGCACGGACAGCGTCGCGCGTCTCAGCGTCAAACGTGCCGTCGTCGTCGAGCGACTGGCCGAGCAAACTCGCGAGGAGCCGTTGCGCGGTCTTCACATCGGGACCAGTGGCGCCGAGCTCGAGCGGTCGGTAGAGCACTGCACCGTCGCTGTACCCGACCACCGGAACTCCATCGACCGAGTAGATCGGCTCCCCAGTATGAACGGGCTCGCCGGCCCGTGCTGCGATCTTCGTGACTGTCCCCGACAGCGCGGACGCCAGCACGGCCGGCCCGGGAGCGACCTCTGCCGAGATTGTCGCGTCGGCCGCATAGTCGAGGCTCCCCGAACTCACCGGAGCCGAGACGGGTACAGGCGGCGGGTCGAGCGTCGCCAACGCATCTCCTGCTCCGCGGGTCAGCAGCCACACTGCCAGCACTGCACCGACGACCAGGACTACGAGCAGGGCCCCATAGCCCGCACGGATGTGCCGCATCAGCCTGCTGAACCGAAGAGCTGCGCCTTGTACTGCGTCCAGCATGCACCAGCCGCATCACCGTCGCCGCCGTCATTCACTGCGCGCGCGATTTTGTCCTGCACCTGGCTCACCGTGTCCGCCGAGCTCAAGGCGTGCACCCCAGCCGTATCGAGGCACGCTGCGAAATCAGCAAAGGTCGCCTCACGTTCGGCTCCCGTCGCCGCGTTCTGGTCTTGAATCGCCAGTTCGGCCTCCATGAGCCCGTACTGCTGCTCGCAAGCTGCCTGATCGTCTGGCCCGCTGACGGTCTTGCCACTCGCATCGACTTGCGTGCCAGCCCCGCCGCTGAACGTAAACCCGAACGTGACGCCATCGGGCCGCTTCTTAACCTCGTTGACGTCATACCCCTTGTCCACCATGCACTGCCTGACCGCGCGAACGATTCCCACGTACTGCGCCTCAGTAATCGGTCCCGACCCGTATGACAACGATGGCGTAGGGTCTCGATCCGTCGGTCCGCAGGCCCCCAACAGGAGCGTCACGATGAGCGCCAGGATCGCCGCTCCGGCCGCAGGAAGGTGACCGGCGTTCGACTTCGCGCTCAGCACGAGATCGACGCGTATGCGCCGTAACCCTCTTCTGCGCCGGTAAAGGTGTCGTTGCCCCAGCCGTACGTGCGGTAGTTGCCTGCGGTGCAGGACGTCGTCGAGGACGAAGACGTGAGTGTCGTCGTTCCGCCGCTGCTGGCCGCAGGGGCGGACGCGACGACGGTGCTGACCCGACGAAGCTGCGCCTTTGCGTAGGCCGCATAGGCGGAGTTCCCGCACGTTGTGATCGATGAGTAGTAGGTGTGACCGCCGGAGCGGTATGGCGTACCCGGGTACAGCCCACACTTGGAATTCATGGCTGCGTCTGCGGGTACCGCAGCCGCGAAGGCATCGGTGACAGACAAAGCGACGGCGGCCAGTACTGAGACAACACGAGAATTCGACCCGCGCGCCATGCTTCCCCCTCGAACGAAGTGAGTGCTGAGATCACTACAACCCAGTCCCCTTTCGGTTGCCTGGGCTACCTGCGACGCTAGACCGGACGCTGCGCGCCGGTCGTGGGATCACAATGTGATCTGCATCACATCGATGCCGCCTCCCTCGCGCAACGCGCCGCTCCATCGCAGGTCTGCACCGCCCGCCTCGCGTGGCGCAGTGGGGAGCCCATAGGACTGACCGCTCACCGACAAAAACGCGGCGAGCTCGGGCAGGGTCATCGACGGCTCTGTGGCCGACCTCACGGTGGTGTCCATGCCAGCAGGTGTGCGGCGGACGTCCAAGACGCGACGAGGCGGTCCGAGACTCAACCCTGCGGACTCGATGCCGGGATCAATTCTGGCTATTAAATGGCTAGTGGCCACGTCCAGCTCCTGTGTTCAGGATCCCGACGTGGCCTCTGACCTGCGAAAATGGTGGAGCTGAGGGGATTCGAACCCCTGACCCCCTGCATGCCATGCAGGTGCGCTACCAGCTGCGCCACAGCCCCGCGGTCCACCGGAGCGGACCACCACACCCTTGCGGGCGCTCGGAGAGTTTAAGACGATCCGCGCCCGGAAAGCCAATCGGGCACCGCCCGCCCTCGGGACCGGGCCGGAGCCCGGTCCCGGGGGTGGCGGTCAGGAGGAGGCCAGGCCTTCGCCACCGATCGTGCCGGGCACGGTGACCGTACCCACGGGGGTCAGCGCACCACCCGCGCCGATGCGGAACGTGTCGACGGTCCCCAGGGCGCCGGTCTGCACGTCGAGCCAGCGGCCGTCGCTGCTCACGGTCGCGTCGACCGTGCCCGGGTTGGTGGCGGTGCGGCCGGTCGCCGTGAGCGTGCCGGAGCGTGCGACGTCGAAGCCGCTCAGGGTGGCGCTGCCCGCGTTCGAGGCCCACAACTGGTCGCCGGACGCCACGATCCAGCAGGTCGCCGCCTGAGCGGTCGGCTGCACGTCGATGGCCGCCAGGGTGCCGTGCGCGCCCAGCGCGAAGGTCGCGACGTTGCCGCTCGCCTCCGCGACGACCACGTGGTCGCGGGCGTCGAGCTCGATCGCGAACGGCACCGCGCCTGGCAGCGACGTCACCGTCGGCGCGTGCGACGGCCGCCCGAACGGCCCGAAGGTGAACACGTCGATGCTGTTCGCCGCGGCCTTCGTCGTGACGAGCAGGGTCCGGCCGTCGGGCCCGAACGCGACCTGACCCGGCGTGTGCGTGAACTCGGGCGCGACGGTCGGGTCCAGCCCGAGATCGCGGTGCCAGGACGGCACGGCGACGAGGTGGGAGCCGATGCGCGCGAAGCCCTGGACCGATCCGCCGTCGCGCGCGTTGAGCACGTAGACGCGCGCGTCGTGCACGGCGACGCTCACCGGGAACTCGCCGCGGGTCGGCACCACGTCGCGCAGCCGCAGCCGGTCACCGTCGACGGCGAACACGCTCAGGCTGTCGCTTCCCGCGTTGACGACGTAGAGCAGGCCCGCACCGCGGTCGAGCACGGTCGAGCCCTGGGATGCCAGCCGGTCGACGACCGCGCCGTCGAGAGCGCCGCCCGATCCGTGGGTGGGGTAGGAGCCGGCCGCGTGGAGCGAGCCGTCGTCGGCGCGGTCGTAGACGCGGACCGCGTTGCCGCCCGGGTCGTTGGTCGGGACGTAGACCACCGAGGGCGTCGGTGCGTGCCGCGCTGGTTCGTTCGCGAGCGCGGGGACGGCGGCCAGGACCGATGCGGAGGACAGGGCGACGATCGCGCCCCACCGGGTCATGCGCTTCATGAGATGCCTTTTCTCGTCGGAGAGGTTGGACATCTCATCTGCGTCACGCGGGAAGCGGTTCTTACCTCGTCGCCCCGATCAGCTCTCGTCGGCGGCGTCGGCCACGAGCGCGCGCAGGATCCCGGCGAGGTCCTCGGCGCAGGGACCGCACTGCGAGAGGTGGACCGCGATGCCGGGGTAGCGGGCACGGGCGGACCGCGGGTCCGCGTGGGTGAGCTCGGCGTACACCTCCAGCACGGCCATGGCCTCGTCGCACCCGACGTCGGCGGGGTCGGTGTGCAGGAAGTGCTCGACGCGCGTCCAGTCGCTCATGCCGGCCTCCCCTCCCCCTGGCCAAGCTGCCCGTGCTCGACGAGGGCCGCGCGCACCTTGCGCCGCGCGTCGAACAGGGCCTTGTAGACGGTGTTGCGGCTGACGCCCAGCCCTACGGCCACGGCCTCGAGCGGCACGCCGTCGATGAGCACGGCGACGAACACGCGGCGCTGGTAGTCGGTGAGGTCCTCGTCGACGGCCCGCGCGACCTCGGAGACGAGCTCGCGCTGCACGGCGTGCTCCTCCGGGCCCAGCCCCATCCGGTCCGGCAGCACCTCCCAGTCCACCTCGGTCCGCCCGGGCGCGTGGTGCTGCCACTGGTGGCGAGCCACCTTCGCGGACACCTCGAGCATGACGAACTTGTAGACCCACGTCGTGAACCGGGACTCGCCGCGGAACTGGTCCAGCTTGGCCAGCACAGCGAGCATCGCGTCGCCCGCGGACTGCACGGCGAGGTCGTCGAGCTCGCGGCCCGAGACCGCGATCTGGTGCGCGCGCCGGCCCATCTCGCGCCGAGCCACCCGGGTCATGAGCTCGTGCAGGCGAGCCAGGCACCCCTCGTGATCGACCGCCGAGTCCTCGAGGCAGCCGAGCCACCCCGCGGAGGCAGGGTCGAGCTTGGCGGGGTCGACCCCGGCGGTGGGCACGGTTCGGAGCGTACGCCCGCGCTGGCTCAGTCCGGGTCGCGGGTCTGCGCGTCGGCCTCGGAGCCGTGCACGGTGTCGGGTCCGGCGTTCCAGTCCGACGAGGCGTCCGTCGGGCCGAGGTTGTAGCCCGTCATGCGCCAGGAGGCCCGGCCGTCGACGGTCGAGGAGATGAGCTCGGCCCAGTGGGCGTTGAGCATGCCGACGAAGCCACGCCACTCGGGCGCCATCCCCAGCAGCTCGCCGACCGCGGAACTGATGGCCGCGCCGTGCGAGACGACGACGAGGGTGTCGCCGCGGTCCAGCGCGGCGGCGCGCTCGTTGATGGCCTCGGACGTGCGGGCGGCGACCTGGGCACGGGTCTCGGCGCCGACGCGCGACGGCTCTCCCCCGGCACGCCACAGCGCGAAGTCCTCGGGCCAGCTCGCGTGGATCTCGTCGCCCGTCAGGCCCTCCCAGTCGCCGAACGCGCGCTCGCGCACGCGGACCTCGGGGACGACCTCGAGGCCGGCGGCGCGCGCCAGGAAGCGCGCGGTCTCGTCGGCCCGGACCAGGTCGGAGGCGACGATGTGCGTCGGCTCGTGCCGCTCGAGCATGCGGGCAGCCGCCGTGCGAGCCTGCCAGCGCCCGATGTCGTCGAGCGGGATGTCGACCTGGCCCTGGAGGCGGGCCTCGGCGTTGTAGGCGGTGCGTCCGTGCCGCCAGAGCAGCAGCCGGCCGGCCGTCACGCCACGTCGCTCGGCTCGGTGCCCCTCGCGTCCTCGGGCAGCTCGATGACCGGGCAGTCCTTCCAGAGGCGCTCGAGCGCGTAGTAGACGCGGTCCTCGGAGTGCTGCACGTGGACGACGACGTCGCCGAAGTCGACGAGCACCCAGCGGCCGGCCGACTTGCCCTCGCGGCGCACCGGCTTGGCACCGAGCTTGTGCAGGGACTCCTCGACGGCGTCGACGATGGCGCCGACCTGCCGCTCGTTGGTGCCGGACGCGATGAGGAAGACGTCCGTGAGGACGAGCTGCTCGCTCACGTCGAGGGCGATGATCTCCTCGGCCTTGATGTCGGAAGCTGCGCGGGCTGCCGCGATGGCAAGCTCGACGGCGCGTTCGGTGGCAGGCACGGGACTCCTTGGATCAGGGGATCAGACAGACGAGGGTGTGACGGCGCCCGAGGACGACGCGAGGTGCACGCCGCCCGTCGTCGCGCCCGAGGCGCTGCCGTCAGGACGGCCGTTCACGACGAGCAGCATGATGAGGAAGCCCAGGACGAAGGCGACCAGGGCGAGCACGATCAGGTGCAGCCAGGTGTACGGGTGCCGCGGCTTGCGCTCGGCCTCGTCCTCGTCGTCGAGCTCGTCGACGTGCGGGGCCGCGGCGGACTCGGCGGCGGGCAGGCCGACGGCGACGGGCGCCCACGCGGGCGCGATCTCGTCGGAAGCGCCCGCGGCGGCCGGACCGGCCGGCGCGGCTGGCGTGACCGGCGCGTGATCAGGCTGAGCGGACCAGCCGACCCCGGGCGACGGGGTCGGGCGCACAGGCGCGGGCTCGGCGGGCCGCGCGGGCTGGGCCGTGGGGGTCCACGCGGCCGGAGCGGCCGGAGCGGCCGGGCGCTGGACCGGCGGCTGAGCGGCCTCCGGCGTGCGAGGCGCCCAGGGCGCGCGCTGCTCCGGGACAGGTGCGGCGGCCGGCTGCTGGAACGCCGAGGGGGCGGCCGGCGCCGTGCGCGGGGTCGGGGCGGACCACGACGGCGTGCCCTGCGTGACAGGTCGCGGGCTCGCAGTGGGGTCCAGCACGGTGTCGCGGCTCGATCGGCGCGAGCGCGCGGCGTCGCCGCCGTACGTCGGCGCGTCCCCTGCGGCCGGCCGGGGGCCAGAGCTCGACGGACGGGAGGTCGCCGTGGAGTCCGCGACGGCACTGCGCGGCGCGGCGTTCGGGGTGGCCGAGGGGCCACCGGGTGCCCGGACCTCCGAGGCCGTCCCCCACGCGGTGCGCGGCGGCGTGCTGGCGGCCGGGAGCCGCGTGGGAGCAGGTGCCGCGGACTGGGGCGACGCGGGCTGGGGAGCGGACATCTGCGGGGCAGAGGTGCGCGGGTGCGCCGAGGGCGACGTCTGCGGGCGGGGCGCCGACGCGGCGGGCCTCGCGCTCGCCGGCTGCGGGGGGGCCGCGGGCCAGGACGTCTGCGGCGCGCCGTTCGTCGGCCGCGCGGGTGCAGCCGAAGGTTGCGCGGGTGCAGCCGAGGGCCGTGCGGGAGCTGAGGCAGGCTGCGCGGGCGCCGCGGCGCTCGTCGGCCAGCCCGACGGCTGCGCGGGGATCGGCTCGGAGACGCGGCGCGCGCGGCGGGAACCGGGCGCGGCGGGCGTCGAGCCGGTGGCGGGTGGTGCTGCGGGCGTCGTGGGACCTGCCGGCGCCGGCTGCGCGGGGGCAGGCGGGGTCGACTCGACAGCGCCGGTCTCGGCGCTGCGGTGGAGGTCACGGCGACGCCGCCGCTCTCCGGGTTCACTCATGACAGACCTCGATACAACCTGTGCTTGGCGATGTACTGGACGACCCCGTCAGGGACGAGGTACCAGACGGGCTTCCCTGCCTGGGCACGCGCGCGGACGTCGGTCGAGGAGATGGCCAGTGCGGGGATCTCGAGCACGTGCACTCGGTCCCGCGGGAGGCCGTCGACCGTCAGCGTGTGCCCGGGGCGGGTGACCGCCACGAACTGCGCCATCGAGAACAGCTCCTCCGCATCCTTCCACGTCAGGATCTGCTCGATGGCGTCCGCACCCGTGATGAAGAACAACTCGGCGTCCGGCCGCGTGTCCTTGAGGTCCCGCAGGGTGTCGACGGTGAACGTCACACCCTCACGGTCGATGTCCACGCGGCTCACGGTGAACCGGGGGTTCGACGCGGTCGCGACCACGGACATCAGGTAGCGGTGCTCCGGCAGGGTGACCTGCTGGTCGAGCTTGAAGGTGGGCCGGCCGGTCGGGACGAACACGACCTCGTCGAGGTCGAACGTCGCGGCAGCCTCCGACGCGGCGACGAGGTGGCCGTGGTGGATGGGGTCGAACGTGCCGCCCATCACCCCCAGCCGGGGTCGTCGCGTCGTCATCTCCCCAGGGCCCGCGGCGCTCAGTGGCGCGTGCCCACGCTACGGAAGGCGTAGGTGATGAGCAGCATCGCGATGAGCCCACCGAAGGCCCCGAGCCCGAAGACGACGGGCGGGAACGGCAGCTCGGTCGTGTGCTCAGCGGCCTGCTCGGCAGCGGAGATCAGGGCAGCGTGCACGTGACTTCCTCCAGGGGTGGTTGGGCTGGCGACCAGTGTCGCACGGGGGTCTGAGCGATCAGGGCCTGACGTGCCCGTCGCCGTGCACGATCCACTTGGTGGTCGTGAGCTCGGCCAGGCCCATCGGGCCGCGGGCGTGCAGCTTCTGCGTCGAGATGCCGATCTCGGCGCCCAGGCCGAGCTGCCCGCCGTCGGTGAAGCGCGTCGAGGCGTTGACCATGACGGCCGCCGAGTCGACCTCGGCGACGAACCGCTCCGAGGCTGCGAGGTCGCGCGTGATGATCGCCTCGGTGTGGCCCGAGCTCCACGTGCGGATGTGCTCGAGCGCCTCGTCGAGGTCCTCCACGACGCGGACGGCGAGGTCGAGGGACAGGTACTCGGTGGCCCAGTCCTCGTCGGTGGCGGGCACGACGTCGGCCTCCTCGGGCGCGAGCGCGAGGGTCTCGGCGTCGCCGTGGATCGTCACGCCCTCGTCGGCGAGCATCGCGATCGCGATCGGCAGGAACTCGTCGGCCACGCCCTGGTGCACCAGCAGCGTCTCGGCCGCGTTGCACACCCCGACGCGCTGGGTCTTGGCGTTCAGCAGGATCGGCAGCGCGACGGCGAGGTCGGCGCTCTCGTCGACGTAGACGTGCACGTTGCCGACGCCGGTCTCGATGACGGGCACGGTCGACTCGCGCACGACGGTCCGGATGAGGTCGGCTCCCCCGCGCGGCACCAGCACGTCGACGAGCCCGCGGGCCCGCATGAGCGCCACTGCGCCCTCGCGCCCCCAGGCGTCGATCGACTGCACGAGCGCGCCGGGCAGGTCCCGGGACTCGAGCGCTGCGGCGAGCACCTCGACGATCACGGCGTTGCTCGACGCCGCCGCCGAGCCGCCGCGCAGGATCACGGCGTTGCCGCTCTTGAGCGCCAGCCCGGCGGCGTCGACGGTCACGTTCGGGCGCGCCTCGTAGATCATCCCGACGACGCCCATCGGCACGCGCACCTGGCGCAGCCGCAGGCCGTTGGGCAGCGTCGAGCCGCGCACGACCTCGCCGACGGGGTCCGGCAGCGCGGCGAGCTCGCGCAGCGCGTCGGCGATCGCGACGATGCGCTGCGGGTCCAGCGCGAGGCGGTCGAGCAGGCCCGCGGCCATCCCCGACTCGCGGCCGCGCGCCAGGTCCTCGGCGTTCGCGGCGACGATCCGGTCGGTCGCGGCGACCAGCGCGTCCGCGAGCGCGTGCAGCGCGGCGTCCTTGGTGGCCCGGTTGGCGGTCGCCAGTCGGCGCGACGCCCGCTTGGCGCGGGTCGCGACCGCCTCGACCTCCGCCGCGACGTCCACCGGGGCCGGCGTGCCGGGGGTGGTCGTCGTGAGGTCGGGGGCGTCGAGCGACGTGGTCATCCGGCCAGGGTAGTCCGGTCGCCGACGGGTTGTCCGGCCCGTCCCGTGGAGAGAGACCCCGCGCCCGCGCCGGTCAGCGCGAGCCTGGGGCCAGGTGGGTGCCGAGCTCGTGCGTCACGGCCGCCAACGCCCCGGGGACGAGCGCGTAGTACGCCCACACCCCGCGCTTGTCCCGCGTGACGAGCCCCGCGTCGACGAGCACCTTGAGATGGTGCGACACCGTGGGCTGGCTCAGCCCGACCGGGTCAACGAGGTCGCAGACGCAGGCCTCCGCACCTTCGTGCGCGGCGATGAGCGAGAGGAGGCGCAGCCGAGCAGGGTCAGCGAGCGCCTTCATCGTCCGAGCCAGGTCGACGGCCGCTCGCTCCGTGAGCGGCGCGCGGGTCTGCGGTCCGCAGCACGCGCCGTCGGTCGCGGTCGTCACCGGCAGCATGTCGAGTGGCATCGTCCGATTCTGCCCCAGACATCCACGGCTGTCGATATTGACATCGATCGATGGATCGCCCAGATTGGGCATCGACAGCTATCGATGGATGAGCGGGAAGGCGGATGACATGAACGAGGTGCGCGAGCAGGTGCGTCAGCGGTACGCGCTGGCCGCCGTCCAGGGCGGCGACCAGGGTTGCTGCAGCGGCGCGTCGTGCGATCCGGAGCAGATCGTCGTCGACGAGAAGTTCGGCGCCTCCCTCTACAGCGCGCAGGACGCCGTGAGCATCCCCGCCGAGGCCCTCGCCGCGTCGCTGGGCTGCGGCAACCCGCTCGCGGTCGCCGACCTGCGAGCGGGCGAGCGGGTGCTCGACCTCGGCTCGGGTGGCGGCATCGACGTGCTGCTCTCCGCCCGGCGGGTGGGGCCTGACGGGTTCGCCTACGGCGTCGACATGACCGACGAGATGCTGGAGCTGGCGCGCGCCAACGCCACCAAGGCCGGCGCGACGAACGTCGAGTTCCTCCGGGGCACGATCGAGGACCTGCCGCTCGACGACGCCGTGGTCGACGTGGTCATCTCCAACTGCGTGGTCAACCTGTCGACCGACAAGCCTGCCGTCCTGGCCGAGGCCTTCCGCGTGCTGGTTCCCGGAGGCCGCATCGGGATCTCGGACGTCGTCGCCGAAGACCACCTCAGCGAGCGGGACCGGGCGGAGCGGGGCTCGTACGTCGGGTGCATCGCCGGCGCGCTGTCGCGGTCCGAGTACGTCCAGGGGCTCGCCGCCGCAGGCTTCGCCGATGCCGAGGTGACGTTCACTCACGAGGTCGCCGAGGGCATGCACGGCGCCATCGTCCGGGCGCGCAAGCCCTTGGCCGCACACTGACGCGGCCTCGGCGGACGCACCCGACCAGGGTGCGTCCGTCGACCCGTCAGACCGAGACGGGCTCGACGCCGAGCTCGGAGAGCAGCGCGAGGATGCGCCCGCGGATCTCGTCGCGGATGGGCCGGACCGACTCGATGCCCTGCCCGGCGGGGTCCTCGAGCACCCAGTCCTCGTACCGCTTGCCCGGGAAGTAGGGGCAGGCGTCCCCGCATCCCATCGTCACGACCACGTCGGAGGCCTGCACAGCCTCGGTGGTCAGCACCTTGGGCTGCTCGGCCCGGATGTCGATGCCGACCTCGGCCATCGCCTCGACGGCGACGACGTTGACCTGGTCGGCGGGCATCGATCCGGCCGAGCGGACCTCGACGGCACCGCCGGTCAGCGCGGTCAGGAAGCCGGCGGCCATCTGGGAGCGGCCGGCGTTGTGGACGCAGACGAACAGGACGCTGGGCTTGGTGCTCATGGTTCTCCTTGGCAGTTGCAGAGGGGTTCAGGCGGGCAGTTGCAGGTGGGGTGCGAGGTCGGCGAGCAGGTCTCGCACGCGGGCGTCGATGTCGGCACGGATAGCCGCGACGCCTTCGGGTGAGGCCAGGGCCGGGTCGCCGACCGCCCAGTCCTCGTAGCGGATGCCGGGGTAGGTCGGGCACACGTCGCCGCAGCCCATGGTGATCACGACGTCCGCCGCGCGGACCGCGTCGTCGGTCAGCGGCTTCGGGAAGGCATCGTCCGTCGCGCCGAGGGCGGCGAGGGCGGGCTGCACGAGGGCATGGACGCTCTCGGACGGGGCCGAGCCAGCGGAGCGGACGGCAATCGCGTCGCCGGCGTAGTGGTTGAGCAGGGCAGCGGCGAGCTGGGAGCGGCCGGCGTTGGCGACGCAGACGAACAGGACGTGCGGGACGCTGGCCACGCCGTCGATGCGGTTGAGGTCCTCGAGCCGCTGGCGCGCGAACTTCTCGGCCAGGACCACGAGGTGCGCGCGCAGTCCCGCTGTGCGCGCGAGGGCGGTGGAGGAGTCGCGCACGACGTCGCGGATGCGCGTGGGATCGATGGCCGGGAACCGGTCGGTGAGGTCGGTGGTGATTCGGTCGAGCATGTGGTCGAGATCCGCGATCCCGTCCTCGACTCCTGAGAGCCCGGGCTCGCCATGGTCGACGGTCGCAGGGGCGAACGACTCGAGCAGCGAGCGGATCGCACCCGTGTGGTCCGGACTGATCCGGTAGTAGACCCACGTGCCACGCCGCTGGGAGGTCACGAGCCCGACGTCCTTGAGGACCTTGAGGTGGTGGGAGACGGTCGGCTGGGAGACGTTCGTGAGCTCGCTGATGTCGCACACGCACGCCTCGTGGGTCGGTGACGCGGCGATCAGCGACAACGCCCGCAGACGCAGCGGGTCAGCCAGCGCCTTGAGAGCTCGGGCGACCTGGTCGGCGGCCGGCGCACCCATGGCCCTGTCAGTGATGGACTCCAACGAGTCGCAGGACGTGTCAACGGTCATGACGGTCGCCTCCCAGCGTTGCGGGCATCTGCGGCTGCGGCCATCGGCGCGCGAGCCAGAGCGAGACGTAGACGAGGCCGACGAGCACGGGGACCTCGATCAGGGGCCCGACGACGCCGGCGAGCGCCTCACCGGACGCCGCGCCGAAGGTGCCGATCGCGACGGCGATCGCGAGCTCGAAGTTGTTGCCGGCGGCCGTGAACGCCAGCGTCGTCGACCGGGCGTAGCCGAGGTCCAGGACGCGGCCGGTGGCCATGCCGGTGCCCCACATGATGGCGAAGTAGGCCAGCAAGGGTGCGGCGATGCGCACGACGTCCAGCGGGTTGCTCGTGACGGCGTCGCCCTGCAGAGCGAACAGCAGCACGATGGTGAACAGCAGCCCGTACAGCGCCCAGGGCCCGATCCGCGGGACGAAGCTCGACTCGTACCAGTCGCGCCCGCGGCGCCGTTCGCCGATCCATCGCGAGGCGAACCCGGCGACCAGCGGGATTCCGAGGAAGACCAGCACGTTCAGCGCGATCTGCCCCATCGAGACGTCCAGGCCCTGGGAGTCCAGACCGAGCCAGCCTGGCAGGACCGTGAGGTAGAAGTAGCCCAGCAGGGAGAACGCCACGACCTGGAACATCGAGTTCAGCGCGACCAGGACCGCGGCCGCCTCCCGGTCTCCGCACGCGAGGTCGTTCCAGATGACGACCATCGCGATGCACCGCGCGAGCCCGACGATGATCAGGCCGGTGCGGTACTCGGGCAGGTCGGGGAGCATCAACCAGGCGAGCGCGAACATCAGCGCCGGACCAACCACCCAGTTGAGCACGAGGGAGGACACCAGCAAGCGCTTGTCGCCGGTGACGGCCCCGACGCGGTCGTAGCGCACCTTGGCCAGAACCGGGTACATCATCACGAGCAGACCGAGCGCGATCGGCACCGAGATCCCGCCGACCTGCACCGCCTCGAGTGCGTCGCCCACGCCCGGCACGAACCGTCCGAGCAGCAACCCTGCAACCATCGCCAGCCCGATCCACGCGGGCAGCCAGCGGTCCAGCGTCGAGAGTCGGCCCGGACTGACCGCCGGTGCGGACGGCGCGATGGCTGCGGCGGTCACGGTGCGACCTCGGACCGATCGTCGAGCGCGGCGAGGAAGTGCTGGGCGTCCAGGGCGGCGGAGCAGCCGGAGCCGGCGGCGGTGATGGCCTGGCGGTAGGTGTGGTCGACGAGGTCGCCGCACGCGAACACGCCGGGCAGGTTGGTCGCGGTGGTGCGGCCCACGACCTTGACGTAGCCGGCGTCGTCGAGCTCGATCTGCCCGACGAGCAGCTCGGAGCGCGGCACGTGGCCGATCGCGACGAACACGCCCGTGGCGGGGTGCTCGCGGGTCTCGCCCGTCACGGTGTCGCGCAGCGTCACGCCCGTGACCTTGGCGTCGCCGGCGATGGCGACGATCTCGGAGTTCCAGGCGAACTCGATCTTCGGGTCGTTCGCGGCTCGGTCGGCCATGATCTTCGAGGCGCGCAGCTGGTCGCGGCGGTGGACCATCGTGACGCGCTTGCCGAACCGGGTCAGGAACGTGGCCTCCTCGACCGCGGAGTCACCGCCGCCGACGACGATGATCTCCTGGTCCTTGAAGAAGAACCCGTCGCAGGTCGCGCACCAGGACACGCCGCGACCGGACAGACGCTTCTCGTCGTCCAGGCCGAGCTCGCGGTACGCGGAGCCGGTCGACAAGATCACCGACCGGGCCAGGTAGGTCTCTCCACCGGAGACGACGATCTTCTTGACCGGGCCGTCGAGCTCGAGCGACGTCGCGTCGTCCCACAGCACCTCGGCACCGAAGCGCTCGGCCTGCTTCTGCAGGTTCTCCATGAGCTCGGGGCCCTGGATGCCGTCGGGGAAGCCCGGGAAGTTCTCGACCTCGGTCGTGTTCATCAAGGCGCCGCCCGCGGTCACCGAGCCGGCGACGATCAGCGGGGCGAGCCCGGCACGTGCTGCGTAGATGGCCGCGGTGTAGCCGGCGGGGCCGGAACCGACGATCACGAGGTCGCGTTGCATTGACATGCTTCTATATTGAAGATCATCTAAACACGAGTCAAGCGGAGGCTTCGCAGCACCGGAGCAGGCCAGCAGGCGCCGTCACCCTCGAGCTCGGCACGAACAGGCAGACGCACACTCGAACTAGCGTCGGCGGCGCGCCAGGACCAGGTCGTCGCGGTGCACGAGGGCGCGGTCGTAGCCCGCACCGAGCTCGACTCTCAGGTCGGACGTCGAGCGGCCGAGCAGCCGCGGCACCTCGTCGGACCCGTAGGCCACCAGGCCGCGACCGACGACGACCGCGTCGGGGCCGACGAGCTCGACCGGGTCCCCGGCCTCGAACTCGCCCTCGAACCCGGTGACCCCGGCGGGCAGGAGCGAGGTCCGGCGGTCGACGACGGCCCGCACCGCCCCCTCGTCGAGGACGAGCCGACCGTGCGCCTTGGCGGCGTGCGCGAGCCAGAGCAGGCGGATGGACGTGCGGCGGCCGGTCGCGGCGAACCACGTGCCGACGTCCTCGCCGGCGAGCGCCGAGGCGGCCTGGGCAGCGGACGTGAGGACCACGGGGATGCCCGACTGCGTGGCGATCGCGACCGACTCGAGCTTGGTGATCATGCCGCCGGTGCCCACGGCGCTCCCCCGCGACGCGACGTCGATGCCGTCGAGGTCCGCGGCGCCGTCGACGCGACCGATGCGGCGCGACCCGGGCCGCGAGGGCGGGCCGGTGTAGAGCGCGTCGACGTCGGTGAGCAGGACGAGCGCGTCGGCGTGCACGAGGTGGGAGACCAGCGCCGCCAGCCGGTCGTTGTCGCCGAACCGGATCTCGTCGGTCGCGACCGCGTCGTTCTCGTTGATGACCGGCACCACGCCCAGGTCGAGCAGGCGGGTGAGCGCGCGGTGCGCGTTGCGGTAGTGGCCGCGCCGCACGGTGTCGTCGGCGGTCAGCAGCACCTGCCCGACTCGCAGTCCGTGGTCGGCGAAGGCGCGCGTGTAGTGCGCGACGAGCAGCCCCTGGCCGACGGACGCCGCCGCCTGCTGCGTCGCGAGGTCACGCGGGCGGGCGGCCAGTCCCAGCGGGCCGATGGCGGCGGCGATGGCACCCGAGGAGACGAGGACCACCTGCCCGCCGGCCTCCCGCCGGGCCGCGAGGACCTCGACGAGGGCGCGCAGACGCTCCGGGTCCAACCGACCGTCAGGGCTGGTGAGCGAGCTCGAACCCACCTTGACCACGACCCGCGCAGCCGCCGGGAGCTGCTGGCGGTCGAGCAGTGCGGCGGCGGTCACGTGGGCATTGTGCCGCGTGCCGCCGCCGAGCCGTGCGTCCATTCATGGACCGGACAGGCCGGGCGACCTCAGGCCTCGTCGGCCGGGTCCGCCCAGTGGCCCTGCTTGCGCTCGGTCCACAGCTCCTCGCGGGCGAGCGCCTTGGCGTCCATGCGGTCCTTGTACTCGACGCGCTTCTCGCCACGCGTCGGACGGCTCCGCTCCTCGATCCGCTGGTCGGTGCCGCGCGGGCCGCCGAGCAGCTCCGAACCGGTGAGCAGGGTGGGCTCCCAGTCGAAGACGACCGAGTTGTGGTCCGGACCGATCCGGACCTCGTCACCCGCGACGGCGCCCGCGGCGAAGAGCCGCTCCTCGACGCCGAGCCGCGCGAGACGGTCGGCGAGGTAGCCGACGGCCTCGTCGTTCGAGAACTCGGTCTGCCGCACCCAGCGCTCGGGCTTCTCGCCGCGCAGCGAGTACCAGACCGCGCCACCGCTCTCGCGGCGCGTGACCGTGAAGCCCGCGTCGTCGACGGCCTTCGGTCGCAGGACGACGCGGGTCGCCTCGGGCACGGGTGCCTCGCGACGCGCCTTCTCGACGAGCTCGGCGAGGCCGAACGTCAGCGCGCGCAGGCCCTCGTGGGAGGCCGTCGAGATCTCGAAGACCCGCATGCCGCGCGCCTCCAGCTCGGGCTTGACCATCTCGGCCAGCTCACGCGCCTCGGGGACGTCGATCTTGTTGAGCGCGACGATGCGCGGGCGCTCGGTCAGCGGCACGCGGCCACCCTCGATGCCGAGGTCGCCGGCGTACAGCGCGAGCTCCGCCTCGATGATGTCCAGGTCCGAGATCGGGTCGCGGTCCGGCTCCAGCGTCGCGCAGTCGAGCACGTGCACCAGGACGGCGCAGCGCTCGATGTGGCGCAGGAACTCCAGGCCGAGGCCCTTGCCCTTGGACGCACCCGGGATGAGCCCGGGGACGTCGGCGACCGTGTAGCGCGCCGAGCCCGCCTGCACGACGCCGAGGTTCGGGATCAGGGTGGTGAAGGGGTAGTCGGCGATCTTCGGCCGCGCGGCCGAGATCGACGCGACGAGGCTCGACTTGCCGGCGCTCGGGTAGCCGACCAGGGCCACGTCCGCGATCGACTTCAGCTCGAGCACGACGTCGAGCGCGTTGCCGGGCTCGCCGAGCAGCGCGAAGCCCGGTGCCTTGCGGCGCGGCGAGGACAGCGCGGCGTTACCCAGCCCTCCGCGGCCACCCTCGGCGACCACGAACTGCGCACCCACGCCGACGAGATCGGCGAGGACCTCGCCGTCCTGGGACTTCACGACCGTCCCGTCCGGGACGCCCAGGACCAGGTCGCCACCCGTGCTGCCCGCACGGTGGTCGCCCATGCCCTGCGTGCCGCTCGGCGCGTGGCGGTGCGGCAGGTGGTGGAACTCGAGCAGCGTGGTGACCTGCGGGTCGACCTCGAGGATCACCGAGCCGCCGTTGCCGCCGTTGCCGCCGTCGGGCCCGGCCAGGGGCTTGAACTTCTCGCGGTGGATGGACGCACAGCCGTTCCCACCGTCACCGCCGGTCGCGTGCAGCACGACCCGGTCGACGAATGTCGCCACAGCTGTCCTCCTTCGTTCCGATCCCGCCCGTCTTGTGACCGAGCGTGGCGCGTGCGGCTCCGGGGAGCCACACGAGTGCGCTCGTGTCACAGGTGGGGCGGGGTCTGGCTACTGCGATGGTCACACGACGAAGGGGCGCACCGCACCGGTGCGCCCCTTCGTACGAGAAAACTGGGTGAGGCTCAGGCCTCGACGGCGACGATGTCGATGACCTTGCGGCCACGACGCGTCCCGAAGGTCACGGCACCGGGGGTCAGCGCGAACAGCGTGTCGTCGCCGCCACGGCCGACGTTGACGCCGGGGTGGAAGTGGGTGCCACGCTGGCGGACGATGATCTCGCCGGCCTTGACGACCTGGCCACCGAAGCGCTTGACGCCCAGGCGCTGGGCGTTCGAGTCGCGGCCGTTGCGCGAGGAGCTCGCGCCCTTCTTGTGTGCCATGACGAACCTGCTTTCGTGCTCAGAGAATGGGGGGCTGTATCCCGATAGCCGTCCGGCCGACGGCGCGAGATCAGGAGATGCCGGTGACCTTGAGCCGGGTCAGCTGCTGACGGTGACCCTTGCGCACGCGGTAACCGGTCTTGTTCTTGTACTTGAGGATGTCGATCTTGGGACCCTTCTCGTCCCGCACGACCTCCGCCGTCACCGTCACCTTGGCCAGGGCCGCGGCGTCGGTGGTGATCTTGTCACCGTCGACCAGCAGCAGCGCCGGCAGCTCGACCGAGGCGCCCGCCTTGGCGGCGAGGCGGTCGACGACGACGATGTCGCCGACGGCGACCTTCTCCTGGCGGCCGCCAGCCTTCACGATCGCGTACACCACGTTGCTGCTCATCTCTGCTCGTCGAACTGCTTGCTGTCTGCGGGTGCCCCGTCGGCGCCCGCGCACGACCCGATCCGCCGACATGAGCCGGTGAGGTGCGGGGTTCGCATGAGCGCCGCTGCGGCGGCACGGTGATCGGCGCGCACCAGACGCGCCGACAGTCCAGGGTACGGACCCAGCACCCCAGGGTCAAACCTGGACGGCGGCGCGGAGGTCCGTCCGACCCCCGACGTGACCAAGGCCACGCCGGGAGCCGGGTCGATCAGTGCTGCGGCGAGCCGTCGGGCTGGTCGCCCTGCTCGTCGGTGGCGTCGTCATCGGCCTCGCCGCCCTCGCTGACCTCGAAGAGGACCGCGTCGACGGGCGTGAGCTCGAGGGTCGCGTCGCTCGTCGGCGCCGGCGTGTGGTCCGCGAAGGCGGCCAGCACGTCCAGGACAGGGCGGTCGGCGACGGCCTCGGCCTCGGGGGCCTCGTCGGCCTCCGGTGCCTCGACGGGCTCGTCGGCCGCCTCGACCTCGAGCTCCTCGAACGTCTCGACGGCGACGAGGTCGTCGACGACGATCGCGTCGCCGACGGGCACGTCGTGGTCGTGGTCGTGGTCGTGCGCGTGCGCAGCGGCCGCGGCGATCGTGGCGAGCGTGGCCTTGACGGCCTCGCGCGCCTCGGGCAGCACCGGCACGGGCGAGTGCGGCGCGCCGCCGGCGGGCTCCTTGACGGCCGCTCCGCCGCGCTTGCGACGCGCGCGCTTGGGCTCGCCGGCCCCCGCGGACGGCTCGGCGGGGACCTGCTGAGCGGCGCCCGCGTCGGACCGGCCGTTCTTCTCGATCGGCTCGTCGTGCACGATGAAGCCGCGCCCGTGGCAGTGCTCGCAGGTCTCGGAGAACGCCTCGACCAGGCCCTGGCCCACGCGCTTCCGGGTCATCTGCACGAGGCCGAGCGAGGTGACCTCGGCGACCTGGTGCTTGGTGCGGTCGCGTCCCAGGCACTCGACCAGGCGCCGCAGCACGAGGTCACGGTTGGACTCGAGCACCATGTCGATGAAGTCGACGACGATCATGCCGCCGATGTCACGCAGCCGGAGCTGGCGCACGATCTCCTCGGCGGCCTCGAGGTTGTTGCGCGTGACCGTCTCCTCGAGCGTCCCGCCCGATCCGGTGAACTTGCCGGTGTTGACGTCGACGACGGTCATCGCCTCGGTGCGGTCGATGACGAGCGAGCCGCCCGACGGGAGCCAGACCTTGCGGTCCATCCCCTTCGCCAGCTGCTCGTCGATCCGGTGCGCCGAGAACACGTCGCCCGTGCCCGTGTACTTCGAGATCTTCTGCGCCAGGTCCGGCGCGAGCTCGTCGATGTACTGCGAGATCGTCGACCACGCCTCGTCGCCCTGGACGACCAGGGAGCCGAAGTCGTCGTTGAAGATGTCGCGGACCACGCGGATGGCCATGTCCGGCTCGCCCTGGAGCAGGGCCGGGGCGGACGCGGTCTTGGACTTCTTCTCGATGGCGTCCCACTGCGACTGCAGGCGCGCGATGTCCGCGCGCAGCTCCTCCTCGGAGGCGCCCTCCGCCGCGGTGCGCACGATGACGCCGGCCGAGTCCGGCACGACCTCGCGCAGGATCTTCTTCAGGCGGTTGCGCTCGATGTCGGGCAGCTTGCGGCTGATGCCGGTCATGCCGCCGCCGGGCACGTACACGAGGTAGCGCCCTGCGAGCGTGACCTGCGACGTCAGACGGGCGCCCTTGTGGCCGATCGGGTCCTTGGTGACCTGGACCAGCACGGAGTCGCCGGACTTGAGCGCCTGCTCGATGCGACGGGCGGAGCCGCCCTCGACGTTCGCGGCGTCCCAGTTGACCTCGCCGGCGTAGAGCACGGCGTTGCGGCCCTTGCCGACGTCGACGAACGCGGCCTCCATGCTCGGCAGCACGTTCTGCACGCGGCCGAGGTAGACGTTGCCGACCATCGAGACCGACGCCTGGTTCGAGACGTAGTGCTCGACGAGCACGCCGTCCTCGAGCACGGCGATCTGCGTGCGACCGGCCTTCTCGCGGACGATCATCGAGCGGTCGACCGACTCACGGCGGGCCAGGAACTCGGCCTCGGTGATGATCTGGCGGCGACGACCGGCGTCGCGGCCCTCGCGGCGGCGCTGGCGCTTGGCCTCGAGGCGGGTCGAGCCGCGCAGCGCCGTGACCTCGTCGCTGACCGGGCGCGTGCGGGCCGGGCGAGGCTCGGCGTCGGGCTCGCCCGGTCGGGCGGAGCCGCGGCGGCGACGGCGACGGCGACGGCTCGACGAGCCGGGCTCGCCGTCCTCGTCGGACTCGTCGTCGTCCTCGTTCGGGGTGCTCTCGGGGTCGGCGCTGCCAGGCTCGCCCTCGGGCGTGCCGTCCGCGTCGTCAGCCGTCGCGTCGCCCGCGGTGGCCTCTCCCGCGTCGGGCCGACGACGGCCGCGGCCGCCCCGGCGGCGACGACGACGCGGGGCGTTGCCGCCTGCCTCGCCGGACTCGTCGTCCTCGTCCTCGTCGTTCTCGTCGGTCTCGCTCTCGACCTCCGCCGCGGGCGCACCCTCGACGTCGCGGGTCTCGTCGGTCTCGTCTGCCTCGTCCTCGGCCGGCGTCTCCTCGGCGGGCTCGTCGTCAGCAGCACGCGGCGGCTCGCCGCCGCGGCCTCGACGGCCACGACGGCGCGAGCTGCGGTTGCCGGAGGCGGCGGGGCGCTCCTCGACGACGGGGGCGTCCTCGGTCTCGGTCTCGCCGTCGGCCGACTCCAGCCGAGCGGCCTCCAGCTGGGCGGCCTCGAGCTCGGCCTGCTCCTCCTGCTCGCGTTCGATCCGTGCGGCCTCGGAGATCGCCTCGGGCGAGCCGGCGCTGGACGTCGCACGGCGACGGCGCTGGCGGGAGGCCGTGGGGTCGGGCGCCTGGAACAGGAGCGCGGTCGTCGCCAGGCGCGGCTGCGCGGCGGGCGGCGCGGCCTCGGTGGCCGGGGCGGACCGGGGGGCGTTGCGCGGGGCACGAGCCGAGCGGGAGGTCCGCGGCGCGGCTGCCGCCGGCGCGGCTGCCGCCGGCTCGGCGAACGCCGCGAGCACGTCGAGCGCCGGTGCGTCCTCGACGGGCTCTGCGGCAGCGGGTGCCGCCGCCTCGACCGGCGCACCGGGCGCAGCCGCGGGGCGCGAGCTCGCGCGGCGCCGGCGGGCGGGCGCGGCGCTCTCGGGGGCGGCGACGGGCGCCGCCTCGGCGGGGGCAGCAACGGTGGGTGCGGCGGCGAGTGGTGCAGTGGGCGCTGCGGCGGAAGGCTCGGCTGCCGGCACGACGGCGTCGGCCGCGGCTGCCGGCCGCGTGGCGCGCTTGCGGGTCTTCGTGGGGGCGGGCGTCTCCGCCACGGTGACCGAGGGCTCGGTGACCGAGGGCTCGACGACCGGGGCCTCGACGACCGAGGCCTCGACGGGCGCGGCAGCCTTGCGGCCAACCCGCGAACGAGCGGCGCGCGGGGCCTCGGTCGCTGCGTCGCCGGCGGGCGTCTCGGCCACGTCGGTCGCGGGCTTGGCGCGCTTGCGCGCGGGCTTCTTGGCTGGCGCCTCGGCGGCAGCCTCGAGAGCGGGGGCCTCCACGGCGGCGGGCGCGGGCGTCGAGACGGCGTCCGGGGCGGCCACGCTACGGGTGGCGCGGCGGCGACGCGCCGGGGCCGGCGCTGCCTCACTCCCGGTCGACGTGGTGACTGCGGACTCGGGAGTGTTGTCGGACATCACGCGAGGTGCTCCTGGGTACCACGAACCGCCGTCCACACGTGTGGCGGCCCGTAGCGGGTCGGTCGTCGCTCACGCTGCGCGCGGCGACGGAAGTCGTCGGTCATGGCTGCTGCACCTGGCCGGGGCCATCGCCTGCCTGACGGAATCCCGGCCCCGATCGGGGACCTGGCGGACTGCCGGGCGGCGGCTGGCGCACGCGACGTGGTCGATGCGGCGAGCTCACGGGTTCACGGGGCGGTGTGGACGCTTTGTGGACCGCGGTCAGTATCGCACAGACACCTGGTCCGGGCCCGCCATCGCCGCTCGAAGAAGACGACAGCGTGTCAGTACCCGGGACCTTGGTCCCAGGGGCAGACTGGACCCCGTCCTAGCGTTTCCCCAGGTCCGCTCCTAGAAGCTGCTCGAGCACCCCGCGGACTTACGACCACCGACTCGCACTCCCCCGCTCGGAGATCCTGTGGACGCCCTCGACCTCGCCCGCTGGCAGTTCGGCATCACGACCGTCTACCACTTCATCTTCGTACCGCTGACGATCGGCCTCGCGCCCCTCGTCGCGATCATGCAGACGGCGTGGGTCCGCACCGGCAACGAGCGCTGGCTGCGCCTGACCAAGTTCTTCGGCAAGCTGCTGCTGATCAACTTCGCGATCGGCGTCGCCACCGGCATCGTGCAGGAGTTCCAGTTCGGCATGGCGTGGAGCGAGTACTCACGCTTCGTCGGCGACGTGTTCGGGGCACCGCTCGCGATGGAGGCGCTCGCCGCGTTCTTCGTCGAGTCGACGTTCCTGGGGCTGTGGATCTTCGGCTGGGACAAGCTGCCCAAGAAGATCCACCTCGCGTGCATCTGGGCCGTCGCGATCGCGACCAACCTCTCCGCCTACTTCATCCTCGCCGCGAACTCGTGGATGCAGCACCCGGTCGGCGCGATCTTCAACGAGAAGGCGGGCCGCGCGGAGATGAACGACATCGGGGCGGTCCTCACCAACCCGACCGTGCTCGCAGCCTTCCCCCACACGATCTCCGCCGCGTTCCTCACGGCGGGGACGTTCGTCGCCGGCATCGCCGCCTGGTGGATGGTCAGGCTGGTCCGCCGCGGTGACGCGGCCACGGCCAAGGACGTCTACCGCCCCGCGGTGATCGTCGGCCTCGTCGCCATCATCGTCAGCGGCGCGGGTGTCGCGATCACCGGCGACCAGCAGGCCAAGCTGATGTTCGAGCAGCAGCCCATGAAGATGGCGTCCGCCGAGGCGCTGTGCACGACGTCGTCCAACGTCTCCTTCTCGATCCTGGCGATCGGCAACCTGTCCAACGACTGCGACAACGTCACGCACGTCATCGAGATCCCCGGCATGCTGTCGTTCCTCGCGACGGGCGACTTCAACGCCACGCTCCAGGGCGTCGACGACCTGCAGGCGGAGTACGAGCAGAAGTTCGGGTACACCGACGAGAACGGCGACCCGATCTCCTACCAGCCCGACCTCACGGTCACCTACTGGGGCTTCCGCCTCATGATCGGCTTCGGCATCGGCTCCGCCGCGCTCGCCGTCGCGGCGCTGTGGCTCACCCGCAAGGGCCGGGTCACGGGCAAGACGTGGTTCGGGACGCTCGGCATCGCCGCGATCGCCACCCCGTTCCTCGCCTCGTCGGCCGGCTGGGTCTTCACGGAGATGGGCCGCCAGCCGTGGGTGGTCGCGCCCAACCCGAACCCGTCCGGCGTCGACGGCGTGTGGCTGATCACCGCGCGGGGCGTGTCCACGGTGCCCGGCGTCTCGAGCATCGCGATCTCGCTGGTCGCGTTCACGCTGCTCTACGGCGTGCTGGCGGTGCTCTGGTACCGCCTCATGCACCGCTACACGATCGAAGGGGTCGCTCCGTCCGAGAAGGACCCCAGTCCGGAGGCGCGCACCGACGACGACGCCGACGCCCCGCTGTCCTTCGCGTACTGACAGGAGACGACCATGGAGCTGACCACCGTCTGGTTCATCCTCATCGCCGTCCTGTGGACGGGGTACCTCGTGCTCGAGGGGTTCGACTTCGGCGTCGGCATGCTGCTCGGCTGGCTGCCGCACAAGCAGGACCGCGAGCGCGAGCGCCGCGTCATGATCAACACGATCGGCCCGGTGTGGGACGGCAACGAGGTGTGGCTGCTCACCGCGGGCGGCGCGACGTTCGCCGCGTTCCCCGAGTGGTACGCGACGTTGTTCTCCGGCTTCTACCTGCCGCTGCTGCTCATCCTGCTCGCGCTGATCATCCGCGTGGTGGCGTTCGAGTGGCGCGGGAAGATCAACGACGACCGCTGGCGCGCCTGGGCGGACCGGGCCTTGATCGTCGGCTCCTGGGTGCCCGCCGTGCTGTGGGGCGTGGCGTTCGCGAACATCGTGCGCGGCGTCGAGCTGGACGCCGACCACCAGTACGTCGGCGGGTTCTGGGCGCTGCTCAACCCGTTCGCGCTGCTCGGCGGCGCGACGACCGCGCTCATCTTCCTCACGCACGGCGCCGCGTTCCTGGCGCTGAAGTCCGCCGGTGACATCCGTGACCGGGCCGCGTCGCTCGCCGCGCGTCTCGCGCCCGTCACCCTCGTGGTCGCCGCCGCGTGGGCGATCTGGGCGCAGGTCGCCTACTCGGACGCCGCCTGGACGTGGGCCGCCGTCGCGGTCGCCGCTGTGGCGCTCGTCGTGCTCGTGCTCGCCACCCGGACGCGGCGCGAGGGTCTCGCGTTCATCGCCTCGGCGGTGACCATCGTGGCGGCCGTCGTGCTGATCTTCGGCTCGCTGTTCCCCGACGTGATGCCGGCGTTCGACCCGGCCAACTCGCTCACCGTCACCAACGCGTCCTCGACGCACTACACGCTGACCGTGATGACCTGGGTCGCCGTGATCCTCACGCCGGTGGTGCTGCTCTACCAGGGCTGGACCTACTGGGTGTTCCGCAAGCGTGTCTCGACGGCCCACATCCCCGACTCGATCGGGCTGACGTTCGACCGCAGCCCCGCGCGCGTCGGTGCGGCCGACGAGGAGCGATGACGGCACCGGCCGCATGAGGCCCCTCGACCCCCGGCTGCTGCGCCACGCGCGTGCGGCGCGCGGCTACGTCGCGCTCACCGCCTCGCTCGGCATCCTCACGGCCGCGCTCGTCGTCGCGCAGGCGCTGCTGCTCGCGCACGCGCTCGGGCGCGCGGTGCACGACGGTGCCGACCTCGAGGCGATCGGCCCGCTGGTCGCGTGGCTCGCGGTCGTGGTCGCGCTGCGTGCGCTGGCGACGGCCGCCCAGGAGCGGTTCGCGCACCGCGCGGCGACCCGGGCCGTGGCCGAGCTGCGCGAGGGCGTCGTCGCGCACGCCGCGGCGCTCGGACCGCGGTGGCTCGCGACCGGTGAGGGGCCGGGGGTGGCCACGCTGGCGACCCGTGGGCTCGACGCGCTCGAGCCGTACTTCGTCCGCTACCTGCCGCAGCTGGTCCTCGCCGCGACCGTCACCCCCGCGACGCTCCTGGTGATCCTTGGCCTCGACTGGGTGTCGGCCGCGATCCTCGTCGCGGTGCTGCCGCTCGTGCCGATCTTCATGTGGCTGGTCGGCCGGCTCACGCAGGGTCGCTCCGAGCAGGGGCTGGCCACCATGCGGCGGCTCGGGGCGCAGACGCTCGACCTCCTCGCGGGCCTGCCCACGCTGCGGGCGTTCGGCCGCGAGCGCGGCCCCGCGGCGCGCGTGCAGGCCCTCGGGGACGCGCACCGACGCGCCACGATGGGCACGCTGCGCATCGCGTTCCTGTCCGGCATGGTGCTCGAGCTGCTCACCACGCTGTCGGTGGCCCTGGTGGCCGTGGGCATCGGGCTGCGGCTCGTCGAGGGCGACCTCGACCTGGTCACCGGGCTGGCGGTGCTGGTGCTGGCGCCCGAGGTGTTCAACCCGTTGCGCCAGGTCGGCGCGCAGTTCCACGCCTCGAGCGACGGCGTCGCGGCCGCCGAGCAGGCGTTCGCGGTGCTCGAGACGCCCGTGACCGCCGACGGCACCCGGCCGGCGCCCGACCTCGCGGGCGTCACGGTGCGGCTGCGTGGCGTGACCGTCACGACCGCCGCCGGCCGCACGCCGGACGGTCTCGACCTCGACGTGCGGCCGGGGCGCGTGGTCGCCCTGGCCGGGCCGACCGGTGGCGGGAAGTCGACGACCGTCGAGGTCGTGCTGGGGCTCCTGGTGCCCGACGAGGGGACCGTCGAGCTCGTCGCCCCGGCCGGGCCGATCCCTCTGGCCGACGTGGAGCGCGCCGGGTACTGGTCGCAGGTCGCGTGGCTGCCGCAGCGCCCGGTGCTCGAGCCGGGCTCGGTGCAGGAGGTCGTGGGCGGGGCCGACGACGCCGCGCGCGCGAGGGCCGCCGCGCTGACCGGACTCGACGCGGTCCTCGCCGACCTCCCGGACGGCTGGCAGACCGCCGTCGGCCACCTGTCCGTCGGGCAGCGCCAGCGGGTCGCCCTCACCCGGGCGCTGCTGTCCCCCGCGCCGCTCGTCGTGCTCGACGAGCCGACCGCGCACCTCGACGCGGCGGGCGAGCGGGTCGTGCTCGACACGGTCCGCGCCCTGCGTGCCGGCGGCCGCACGGTCCTGCTCGTCGCGCACCGCGCATCCCTGCTCGCCGCGGCCGACGAGGTCGTCATGGTCGCCCCGGTGCGGACGGAGGCGCTGCGATGACTCCCCCGCCCCGCGGCACGCTGCGGCGGGCGGTCGCCCTGCTCGAGGTCGACCGGCGTCGCGCGGTCCAGGCGGTCGTGCTCGGCACCCTCGCGCTCGGCTGCGCGGTCGCGCTGGCCGCCGTGGCCGCGTGGCTCATCGCCCGCGCGTCCCAGATGCCGCCGGTGCTGACCCTGAGCGTCGCGACGGTCGCCGTGCGTGCGTTCGGCATCGGCCGGGGGGTGCTGCGCTACTGCGAGCGACTCGTCTCGCACGACGTCGCCCTGCGGGGCATGACGACCCTGCGGACCACGCTCTACAGCCGCCTGGCGAGCGGGCAGCCCGGGGCCGTCCTCGGCGTGCGGCGCGGTGACCTGCTGGCGCGCGTCGGGGCCGACGTCGACGCCGTCGGCGACGTGGTGGTCCGTGGGCTGCTGCCGGGCGCTGTCGCCGCCGTCCTGGGCGTGGCGACCGTGGCGGCGATGTCGCTGATCTGGCTGCCCGCGGGCCTCGCGCTGGCGGGGTGCCTCCTGCTGGCGGGCGTCGTCGCGCCCACCCTGGCCGCTGCGGGTGCCCGGACCACCCAGGCGCGCGCCACCGACGGCCGGGCACGGGCGACCGCGAGCGCGCTCGGCATCCTCGACGACGCCGGCCCGCTCGCCGTCGCCGGCCGCACCGCCACCGAGCTCGAGGCCCTGCGAGCCGCGGACCGCGAGGTCGCCGCCGCCACCGACGCAGGCGCACCCACTGCGGCGCTGGCCGCCGGCATCGGGCAGGTCGCCGTCGGTCTCGCGGTGCTCGCCGCCCTGCTCACGGGCGTGCCGGCCGTGGTGTCGGGGCAGCTGTCCGCCGTCGGTCTCGCCGTCGTCGTCCTCACGCCGCTCGCCGCGTTCGAGGCGACCTCCCTGCTGCCGGCCGCTGCCGTCCAGGTGCGGCGCTCGCGCGCCGCGGCCGCACGGATCCTCGCGCTGCTGGACGCTGCCGGGCCGTCTGCCGCGCCTCGCCCTGCCGGCGCCGCCGGCCGCGCGCACCTGACGGCCCGCGACCTGGACTGCGGCTGGCCCGGTGCGCCGCGCGTGGTGCGGGACCTCGACCTCGACGTCTCCCCCGGCCGCGCGATCGCCGTCGTCGGCCCGAGCGGCACGGGCAAGACCACCCTCCTGCTCACGCTCGCCGGCCTGCTGCCCCGCCGCGGCGGCGAGCTCGAGCTCGACGGCACCGACGTCGAGGACCTCGCCCGGCCGGCCGACGCCGTCGTGCACGTCGCCGAGGACGGGCACGTCTTCGGCACGAGCGTGCTGGAGAACCTGCGCGTGGCTCGCGGGGACGTCACGCCCGACGAAGCCACGCAGGCTCTCGCCGACGTCGGCCTCGACGCCTGGCTCGCGGCGCAGCCGGACGGCCTCGAGACGCTGCTGGGGCCCGACGGTCGCACGCTGTCCGGCGGCGAGCGCCGGCGGCTCCTGCTCGCGCGTGGTCTCCTGAGCCCCGCCCCGCTGCTGCTCGTCGACGAGCCCGCCGAGCACCTGGACCCGGCCACCGCGGACGCGGTCGTCCGCAGCCTGCTCACCCGGTACCGGCACCGCGGCGTCGTCGTCGTCACCCACCGCCTCTCCCCGCTGGCCGATGCCGACGAGGTGGTCCGCCTCGACGGCGGACGCGTCGCGGCGCGTGGGACGCACGCGGACCTCGTAGAGCGAGTCGCCCGCTACCGTGAGGACCTCGCCGAGGAGTCCAGGGAGGACGCGTGAGTCCGCACGACGAGGGACCGGGCGCACCGTTCCGCGGCGGCGTGCTCTCCGAGGTCGACGCGCTGCCCGTGCCGTTCACGGGCGACGCGCTGCACGACCTGCTGGACGCGATCCTCGCGGTGGCGAGCGAGCTGGACCTGCCCGAGGTGCTCAACAGGTTCGTCCAGGTCAGCGCCGAGCTGACCGGCGCCCGGTACGCGGCGATCAACGTCGTGGACGCCCGGGGCGCCTCGACGACGTTCGTCTACACCGGCGTCCCGACCGCGGTCGCCCGGATGATGGGCCACGCCCCGCACGCGTTCGGGGTGCTCGGCCAGATCCCCGCCGAGGGGGCCCTGCGTCTGGACGACCTGCGCGAGCACCCCGCGTTCATCGGCTTCCCGCGCGAGCACCCGCCGATGGGCTCGTTCCTCGGGGCGTCCGTGCGGGTGGGCAACCAGGTGTTCGGTCAGCTGTACCTGTCGGAGAAGGCGGGCGGCTTCACGGCCGCCGACGAGCGCACGGTCATCGCCCTCGCCGCCGCGGCGGGCGTCGCCGTCGCCAACGCCCAGCTCTACGCCGAGGCCGCACGTCGCGAGCACTGGCTGCGTGCGGGGCAGGACATCGCCACGATGCTGCTCGAGGGCATCGACGAGGAGGAGGCGCTCGAGCACATCGCCGCCACCGCGCGCGAGATCGCGGGGGCGGACGTCGCGGCGCTCGCGCTCCCGGGGGTCGGCGGCCAGCTGTTCATCGAGCTCGCCGCGGGGCACGAGTCCGCCCGCCTCGTCGGCGCACGGATGCCCGAGGGCGGTCGCGCCTGGACCGTGATGACCGAGGGCCGGGGCCTGCTGACGCCGTCGCTGTCGCAGTCGCGGAGCGTCAAGCTCGAGGTCATGCGCGCGTTCGGGCCCGCGATGTTCGCGCCGCTGCAGACCTCGGGCCGGGGCGTGGGGGTCCTCATCCTGCTGCGCCGCATCGGCGCAGCGCCGTTCGACGAGAGCGACCTGGCCACCGCGGAGTCGTTCGCGGCGCAGGCCGCGCTCGCGTACGTGCTGGCCGAGGCTCGCCACGCGCAGGACATCGCCGCCCTCCTCGACGAGCGCGAGCGCATCGCGCGCGACCTGCACGACCTGGCGATCCAGCAGCTGTTCGCCACCGGCATGCAGCTCGAGACGGTGCGTCGGCGCTCGGCGCGCGGCGTCGACCCCGCCGAGCTCACCTCGATCGTCGAGGAGGCGCTCGACAACGTCGACTCCTCGGTCCGCCAGATCCGCCAGATCGTGTACGCGCTGCGCGACCCCGACGCCGCCACCGGCCTCGTCGAGCGGCTGCGCCGCGAGGCGTCACTGGCCCGCACCGGCCTCGGGTTCGCGCCGTCGATGGTGCTCACGCTCGACGGCCACGGGCTGTCAGACGACGGGATCGACGAGGACCTCGTCGACGAGCGCACCGGTACGGACCTGACCGACGACGTCGTCGCCGTGGTCCGCGAGGGCCTGGCCAACGCGGCCCGGCACGCCCACGCCGCCTCCGTCACCGTGCGGGTCGACGTCCGTGGCACCGGTCCCCTGGGGGTCGTCCACGTCGAGGTCGAGGACGACGGCGTCGGGCTGCCTCCCACGCGCGACCGCTCCTCGGGCACCGGCAACCTCGCCGCGCGGGCCCGCCAGCACGGCGGGACGTTCACCCTCGGCGCGGCCCCCACGGGCACCGGCACGCTCCTGACCTGGCAATCCCCTTTGTCCTGATCTGTTGCGTCGGGCGCCCGTCGGTAAGACGATGCACTCGAGACGAGGGGGCACCCATGACCGAGCAGGTCTCAGCCGGACCCACCGACGCGGGGTTCCCCGCGGCCAAGCAGCTGTCGCAGCGGGCCATCTGGACCATCTTCGGCGGGCTCATGCTCGCGATGCTCCTGGCCGCCCTGGACCAGACCATCGTCGCCACCGCGCTGCCGACCATCGTCAGCGACCTCGGCGGCGCGGAGCACCTCTCGTGGGTCGTCACGGCCTACATGCTCGCGACGACGATCACGACTCCGCTGTGGGGCAAGCTCGGCGACCTGTACGGCCGCAAGATCCTGTTCATCACGTGCATCGTCATCTTCCTCATCGGCTCCGGGCTCGCCGGGACGTCGCAGAACATGGGCCAGCTCATCGCCTGGCGCGCCGTGCAGGGCGTCGGCGGCGGCGGGCTCATGGTGCTGGCGCAGGCGATCATCGCCGACGTCGTCCCCGCCCGTGACCGCGGTCGGTACCAAGGTGCGTTCGGCGCGGTCTTCGGCATCTCCAGCGTCGCGGGCCCCCTGCTCGGCGGGCTCTTCGTCGACACCATCGGCTGGAGGTGGGTGTTCTACATCAACCTCCCGATCGGTGTCGTCGCCCTCGCCGTGGTCAGCGCCGTGCTCCCGGTCACCAAGGCCCGCACGTCGCCCAAGATCGACTACATCGGCGTGACCCTGCTCGCGGTGGTCGCGACGTCGATCGTGCTGATCACGAGCCTCGGCGGGAGCACGTGGGACTGGGGCGGCACGCAGGTGATCGGTCTCGCGGTCCTCGGCGTGCTCGCCGCGATCGCCTTCGTCTTCGTCGAGGCGCGCGTCCCGGAGCCGGTGCTGCCGCTGCGGCTGTTCAAGAACCGCGTGTTCGCGACGACCTCGATCGTCGGCTTCGTCGTCGGCTTCGCGATGTTCGGCTCGATCACCTACCTCCCGCTCTACCTGCAGGGCGTGCACGGGGCGTCGCCCACCGCGTCCGGCCTGCAGATGCTGCCGATGATGCTGGGTCTGCTCATCACGTCGATCGGCAGCGGCCAGCTCATCAGCCGGACCGGGCGGTACAGGATCTATCCGATCGTCGGCACAGCGGTCATGACCGTGGGCCTCTACCTGCTGTCCCTCATGGGCCGGGACACGTCCGGGCTGCAGGCCAGCATCGCGATGTTCGTGCTCGGCGCCGGGCTCGGGCTCGTCATGCAGGTGCTCGTGCTCGCGGTGCAGAACGCGGTCGAGTACCGCGACCTGGGCACCGGGACGAGCGGCGCGACGTTCTTCCGCACGATCGGCAGCTGCGTGGGCGTCGCGGTGTTCGGGACCGTGTTCAGCTCGCACCTGGGCTCGACGCTCGCGAGCAGCCCACCCGCGGGGGCTGTGGGGGGATGCTCTGCCGATGTGCTGACCAAGACCACCGCGAACATCGACAAGTGCGGCTCCGCAGTCATCAACTGGTTCCTCGACGGCTACGCCGACTCGATCCACACGATCTTCCTGCTCGGCGTGCCGATCGGCGTGGTCGCGTTCCTGCTCACCTGGCTCATCCCCGAGCGGCCTCTGCGCACGGGCGCGAGCAGCCCCGAGCAGGGCGAGGTGTTCGCGGCCCCCGCCGGCCGCTCGTCCTACGAGGAGCTGCGCCTCATGCTGTGGCGCGAGGTCGGCCGCCAGGACCCGCTCGCGGCCTACGCGATCCTCAACAAGGACCTCGACATCGACCTCACGCCTGGCCAGTGCTGGATGCTCTCCCGCGTCAGCGGCGAACGGTCCCGGACGTTCGCGCGCATGACCGAGCGGTCGGGCGTCGAGCTCGACCGGGTGCGCGCGGTCGCGGCCGAGCTCGAGTCCCGCGGCCTGATCGAGGTGCACGACGAGACGGCGACGCCGACCCCGGCCGGCGACGCAGTCGCCGAGGAGCTGCGCGAGAACGAGCGCTCACAGCTGCGCGAGATCGTCGCGCAGTGGGGCGACGGCGAGCCCGAGCTGGAGGAGCTGGTCGAGCAGGTCACGGACCGGTTGCGCCAGCAGGACCCGTCGTCGGCCGCCCTGCGGGGCTGACCGGGTCAGCTCGGGCTCAGTGGCCCGGCTCGGCCCGCCAGCCGGAGTGCTTGCGCGAGGCGACCCAGGCGGCGACCTGGGTGCGCCGCTGCAGCCCCATCTTGGCGAGCAGCGACGTGATGTGGTTCTTCACGGTCTTCTCGGCGACGCCCAGCCGCTCGGCGATCTCGCGGTTGGACAAGCCCTCGCCGATCAGGTCGAGCACACGCAGCTCGCTGGGCGTGAGGTTCTCGGTCGGGTCCTCGTGGCCGGCCTTGCGGCGGGTGATGGTCCGCTCGTCCAGCAGGGTGCGGCCCGCGGCGACCGCGCGGATCACGTCGGTGATCTCCGCACCGCGCACGGACTTGAGCAGGTAGGCCGACGCGCCCGCGTCGAGAGCGGCGGCGAGCGCCTCGTCGTCGTCGAAGGACGTCAGGACGATCGCGCGGGCCTCGGGCTGCGCCGCGTGCACCTGGCGGATGAGGTCGATCCCCGTGCCGTCGGGCAGCTGCAGGTCGACGAGCAGGACCTGTGGCCGGACGAGGCCGGCGCGGCGCACCCCGTCGGCGACGGAGCCGGCCTCGGCGCTGACGGTCATGCCCTCGGCGCGCTCGACCACCTCCGCGATGCCGCGACGCACGACCTCGTGGTCGTCCACGATCATGACGCTGATGGGACCAGGCTTCGCTGCGGTGGCGGGAATCGGCACGATGGCATCGTATCGAGGTGTGACCACGATCCTCGTCCCCACCACGCTGCACGACCACGTCACACTCCCCGCCGGGGTGCAGGCGGTCCGCTACGCACCCGACGAACCCGTGCCGGACTCCGACGCCGAGGTGCTCGTCGTGTGGGGCAGCGGCCGCCGCGTGCTGCGCGACGCCGCGACACGGCTGCCGCGCCTGCGCTGGGTGGCGGGCCTCGCCGCCGGCGTGGACACCATCCTGGAGGCGGGGTTCGCGCCCGAGGTGGTGGTGACCTCGGGCCGCGGGCTGCACGACGGGCCGGTCGCCGAGCACACGCTCGCGCTCGTGCTGGCGTGCGCGCGCCGGGTCCCCGAGCTCGTGCGCGCGCAGGACGAGCACCGCTGGGTCGCCGAGCTCGGCGGCATCCAGGAGATCCGGGCCGACGAGTTCCGTTCCCTGGCAGGCGCGCGCGTCGTCGTCTGGGGCTTCGGCTCCATCGCAGGACGGCTGGCCCCGCTGCTGACCGCGCTCGGCGCGTCGGTGACCGGCGTCGCGACGTCGTCGGGTGTCCGCGGGGGCTACCACGTGGTGACGCCCGACGAGCTGCTCGGCGTGCTGCCCGCGACGGACCTGCTCGTCTCGCTGCTGCCCGACACGCCCGGCACGCGCCACGCCATCGACGCCGAGGTGCTCGCATTCCTGCCGCCCCACGCGTGGGTCGTCAACGTCGGGCGCGGCGCCACGCTCGACCAGGACGCCCTGCTCGCCGCGGTCCGCACGGGCGCGCTCGCCGGCGCCGCCCTGGACGTCTTCGAGCGCGAGCCCCTGCCCGCGGACTCGCCGATCTGGGACGAGCCCCGCATCCTGGTCAGCCCGCACGGCGCCGGCGGTCGCCCCATCGGCGCGGGCGCTCTGCTCTCGGAGAACCTCGCCGCCTACCTGGCCGGTCGCCCGCTGCGGAACACCGTGGACCGCTGAGCGCTACCAGCGGCCGTTGCGCGGGCGCGGCTGGCAGCGCGGGCACGTGAAGGCTGAGCGGTTCATGAACTCGTCACGGCGCACCGGCGTGCCGCAGCGCGGGCACGGCCGGCCCTCCTGGCCGTAGACCGCGAGCGATCGGTCGAAGTAGCCGGACGCTCCGTTGACGTTGACGTACAGCGCGTCGAAGCTCGTGCCACCCTGCGCGAGCGCCTCGGACATCACGTCGCGCGCCCCGGACAGTGCCCGCTGCGCGTCGGGCCGCCGCATCGTGTCCGTGGCACGGGCGTAGTGCAGCTGCGCGCGCCACAGGCCCTCGTCGGCGTAGATGTTCCCGACCCCGGAGACGAGCGTCTGGTCGAGGATCGCGCGCTTGAGACCCGTGCGGCGGGCGCGCAGCGCGGTGAGCACGGCAGCCTCGTCGAGGAACGGGTCGAGCAGGTCGCGCGCGATGTGGCTCACGGGCTCGGGCACGGCGGCCAGGTCGGAGCCCGCTCCGCCCGGTGCTCCGTCGGGCGTGGGGACGAGCTCCTGGACGCTGAGGTGGCCGAAGGTGCGCTGGTCGACGAAGTCGAGCACCCCGTCGTCGAGCAGCAGGCGGACCCGCAGGTGGGGGTGGTCAGCGCCCTCCTCGGCCGACGACCGCACGAGCAGCTGGCCGCTCATGCCGAGGTGGGCCAGCAGGGCCTCGTCGTCCCCCAGCAGCAGCCAGCAGAACTTGCCGCGTCGCACGGCGGCCTCGAGCCTGCGGCCCGTGAGCCGACCGGCGAAGTCGAGCGGGCCGGCCTCGTGCCGGCGGACGCTGTAGTCGCGCCGGACCTCGACGCCGCGCACGGTGCGCCCCAGCACGTGGCGGGCCAGCCCGTCGCGGACGGTCTCGACCTCGGGCAGCTCGGGCACGCGTCAGGAGCGACCGGCGCGGGCGCGCAGCGGCTCGAGCGCCAGGTAGGCCGCCTCGGCGGCCTGCTGCTCGGCGACCTTCTTGGCCGGACCCACGCCGCTGCCGCGCGGCTCGCCGGCGATCATCGCGTGCGCCGTGAAGGTCCGGGCGTGGTCGGGGCCCTCGCCGGTCACCTCGTAGTGCGGTGCACCGAGGTCGAGCTCGGCGGACAGCTCCTGCAGGGACGTCTTCCAGTCGAGCCCGGCGCCCAGGTCCGCGGCCGCCACGAGCGACGGGCCGACGAGCCGCTCCACCACCGTGCGCGCGACCTCGAGGCCGTGCGAGAGGTAGATCGCGCCGAACAGCGCCTCGAGCGTGTCGGACAGGATCGAGTCCTTCTCGGTGCCGCCCGTCGCGAGCTCTCCCTTGCCGAGCAGCACGTAGGAGCCCAGGTCCAGATCGCGCGCGACCACCGCCAGCGCGCGCTGGGAGACCGTCGCGGCCCGCATCTTGGCCAGCGCGCCCTCTGGCTCGTCGGCGTGCGCCCGGAACAGCGACTCGGTGACCACGAGGCCCAGCACCGTGTCGCCGAGGAACTCGAGGCGCTCGTTGGTGGGGATGCCACCGGCCTCGTGGGCGAACGACCGGTGGGTCAGGGCAAGCACGAGAAGCTCGGGGTCCAGAGGGACCCCGAGCTTCTCGAGAAGTTCAGCTGCCGCGGCGCTCACGCCGTCTCCGGCTCACGCGTCACGGATGGAGACGCAGTCGTCAGACCGCGAGCTCGGTGCGCTGCGCCTCGGCGTACGTGCGGCCGTTGTAGGCACCGCACGACGGGCACGCCGTGTGGGGCTTCTTGTCGGCCTTGCACTGCGGGCACGACGTGAGCGTCGTGGCAGTGGTCTTCCACTGCGACCGACGCGCACGGGTGTTGCTGCGCGACATCTTGCGCTTCGGAACCGCCACGGCTAGCTCTCTTCTCTCTCGTCTTGCACACCAGCCAGGCCGCTCAGTGCGGACCAGCGCGGGTCAAGGATCTCATGCGAATGGTCAGGGTCGTCCGCCAGGCGGGCTCCGCACTCGGAGCACAGACCCGGGCAGTCAGGTTGGCACAACGGCTGGAACGGCAGAGCCGGCACGACCGCGTCCCGCAGCGCGGGCTCGAGATCGATCAGATCGCTCTCCAGCTCGCGCACGTCTTCGTCCTCGTCCCCGTCGTCGGCCGCCGCCTTCGCACGCTCGGGGTAGACGTACAGCTCGGTGAGGTGGAGGTCGACATCCTCGACCGCCTCGCCCAAGCAGCGCACGCACTCCCCGATCGCCCGACCGCGAACGGTTCCGGAGACCAGGACCCCCTCCATGACCGCCTCGAGCCGGAGGTCCAGCTCGACGTCGGTCCCGGTGGGGATGCCGATCACGTCCGTCCCGAGATCCTCAGGGGCGTCGACCGTCCGTTGCACGGTCCGCGTCGATCCCGGACGTCGGCCGAGCTCATGGGTGTCGAGCACGAACGGCGAGCGGGGATCGAGGTGGGCAGGGCGCTGCACGGCCGGGTCCCCTCGTTGATCTCGGTCCGTGCCATGAACGGCAGGACCAACCGACAACAGTACGGCACTCGCGCGCGCCGCCCAAATCAGCCGGGTGCTCAGCAGATCAGTCGCCGGTCAGTCGGCCGGCGAGCTTCGCACGGCCCGCCTGCACCTGCGCGAGCACCTTGCCGAGGTCGATCTCGAAGTCGGCCAGCCGCCGGTCGCAGTAGTCGTCCGCGTCGCGGCGCAGCCCGTCCGCGGTCTCCTGCGCGTCGGCCACGACCTGGGCGGCACGCTCGTGCGCGGCGACGACGACCGCCTCGGACTCGACGAGCCGCGCCGCCTCCTGGCGCGCGGCGTCGAGCACGGCGTCGGCCTCGGCCTGCGCGGCCGTCCGTGCGGCGTCGGCGTCGGCGAGCACCTCGTCGGCCTGGCTCAGCTGCGTCGGCAGCACGTCGCGAGCCTGCAGGACGAGGTCCAGCAGCTCCGCGCGGTTGACCAGCACCGACGAGGACATCGGCATCGCCCGCGCGGCGACCACCGCGCTCTCGATCGCGTCGAGCACGCCCGTCAGGCCCTCGGGCCTCGTCGTCGGTTCGCTCATCGCGCACTCCCTCCCAGCGCCTCGCGCACCGCGACGGCGACGCCGTCCGGCACGAGGTCGTCGATCGGCCCACCGAAGCGGGCCACGTCCTTGACCAGCGAGGACGCGATGTGCGCCAGGCCGGGGTCTGCCACCACGAACACGGTCTCCACGCCGGTCAGGTGGCGGTTCATCAGGGCCATCGGCAGCTCCGCGTCGAAGTCGGCGCCGCCCCGCAGGCCCTTGACCAGCGCGTCGGCACCGCTGTCGCGGACGAAGTCGGCGAGCAGCCCGTCGACGACCTCGACCCGCACGCCCTCGTCGTCGGCCAGCGCCGCCCGGGCCAGCGCGACGCGCGTGGCGACGTCGAGCAGGGCGGTCTTCGAGGAGTTGCGGGCCACGCCCACGATCACCTCGTCGAAGAGGGTGCGAGCCCGCCGCACGACGTCGACGTGGCCGAGCGTGAGCGGGTCGAACGAGCCGGGGCACACCGCGATGGTCACCGGCCCAGGGTAGGCCAGTGCGCCTCGTACGCTCGGCCCATGGACGACGAGGTGCGCGACGCCTGCCAGGACGACGTCCCCGCGATCCGCACGGTGCTCGCGCGCGCCTACGACGCGAACCCGTTGATCCGGTGGGTCTTCCCGGACGACGCCACGCGCGCCGGGTCCACGGCGGCCTGGCTGGGACCGTCGATCGAGCAGTACCTGGCCGTCGGCGTGGTGCACGTCGCCCTCGCCGGCAGCGCGGTGGTCGGCGTGGCTGCCTGGCGCCCGGCGGGTGCGGCGTCGGCTCCCGCGGGCCGGCCGGCCCCCGCGGACGTGCTGCGCGGGCTCGTCGGGCCCACGCGCGCTGCCGAGGTCCTCGAGGTGCTGGCCGGCACGCGCGAGCTCGCGCCCTCGACGACCGCCGCGTACCTCAACTACTTCGCCGTCGATCCCCCGCACCAAGGACGAGGCCACGGCGCGCGCCTGCTCGGCGCCGCACCCGAAGGTGACGCGTGGCTGGGCACGACCGACCCCACCAACGTCCCGTTCTACGAGCGGCTGGGCTACCGCACCTTCGCGAGCCGGCCGCTCGGCGACGGCCCCACGCTCACGCTGATGGCCCGCAGCGGTCAGGACGGCTCGGCGAACCAGACGACGGTCTCCCCGTAGGCCCGGCGGTCGAACCGGGTCACGCCCTCGGGCCACACCGGCTCGGGTGCGCGCGACGACCGCTCGACCGCCAGCACGGCGCCCGGCGCGAGCGCGCGGCCGGCCCCGGCGACCACGGCCTCGAGATCCGGCTCGGGCAGGTCGTAGGGCGGGTCGACGAGCACGAGGTCCCAGGCCGCGGCCACGGGCCGCTCGACGAACCTCTCGGCCCGCTCGGCGACGACGACCACGCCGGGCAGGCCGAGCACGGCGGCGTTGCGACGGCAGACCTCGGCCGCCTCCTTGGCCGCCTCGACGAGCGTCACGGCGACCGCGCCGCGGCTGGCCGCCTCGAGCCCGAGTGCCCCCGAGCCGGCGAACAGGTCGAGCACGCGGGCGCCGTCCACGACGTCCAGGTGCTCGAGGCGGGAGAATAGCGCCTCGCGGACCCGCTCGCTCGTGGGGCGGGTCCCCTTGCGCGGCACGCTCAGCGTGCGCCCACCGGCTGCCCCGGCCACGATGCGGGTCACTTCTTCGCCTTCTTCTCCAGCTCCTCCTGGCTCGCCATCATGCGCTCCATGAAGGTCCCGGTCGCGACCGACGAGGCGATCCCGAACGCGATCGCCGCGAGCCCCGCCTGGATCACGATCATCGTCTCGTTGACGTCGCGCAGCAGGACGGCGATCCACACGGGCAGCAGGCCGAGCACGACGAGGTCCGGGCCGCGGGCCAGCACCGCGCCGACGCCGGTCGGCAGCGCGCCCATGGGCGTCGACACCAGCGGGCCGGCCCAGTCGGGCGCCGGGCGGTACGACGAACGCACCGCGGCCGCCGCCCACACGGGCGTCGAGGCGACGCCGAGCACGATCCAGGACGCCATGTCGCCGGTCCAGCGCCCGACGGCCCCGAACGCGACGACCGACCACACGAGCATCGCGATCGCCGGCACGACCGTTCGCAGCCGGCGCACGGTCTTGGCCTCGAGCGGCAGGAGGCGGTCCAGGATCGGTGCCATCTGCGCGCGCCGGGCCCCCTCGCCCGTCGCGCTCATGGCCACGTAGCCGGACACCAGCAGCGCGAGCAGCACACCCGCGGAGCTCGCCAGCTGCGGCACGGTGCTGACCAGCACGGGCACGAGCGCGGCGACGACGAGCTGGACCATGTGGCGCAGCGAGCGGCGCAGGACCACGAGGTCGGCGGTGACGACCGCGGACGCCGGCCCGCGCGCGGTGCGCAGGCGGGAGATGCGGCGGCGCGTGGTCCGGGCGGCTCCGTCGGTGAGCGCGCGCCCGAGCTCGCGCGAGTCCAGCGAGACGGCCGCGCCCACGGCCTGCGTGGCGACCGACCCGCTCTCCCGCAGCGACCGCGTCGGGATCCGGTGCAGGCGGCGGTCGACGAGCACGCCCGCGCCGGCCAGCAGCAGCGCGGCGACGACCGCGCCGTACCAGGGCAGCGTCGGCACCTCGTCCAGCGACCAGCCGGTCAGCGCGAGCACGACGGCCGCGACGGGCGCGGCGCCCAGGATCAGGTCCCCCGTGAGGGCGGTCGCGGACCGGCTCACCCCGCGCGACTGCGCGAGCGCGGCGAGCAGCACGATGCCCGCACCCACGAGCGCCGAGGTGATGACGACGTGCACGACCCGCGGCCCGGAGTCGGCCAGCAGCCCCGCGTCGAGGAGCCCGACGAGGATCGCGGCGACCAGCGCGGCGACCAGCGGCAGCCGGCGCGCGGCCGGTCGCAGCAGCCCGCGCCGGTCGACGGGCAGCGGCAGCCACCACGCGGCCTCGGCGCCGCCCGCGCCCACGGGACCGAGCCGTCCCGCGAGCGAGACGAGCGTGCCCGCGAGCGCCACGATGATGACCACGACGAGCGTCGCCAGGCTCAGGCTCAGGTGCGTCCGCACGTCGGGCTCGGGTGGGAGCGCGACGCGCATCGCCTGCGCGAAGCCGAGCGCCATGCCGATCGCGATGCCGATCGTGATGACCGCGTAGTAGACGCTCGCGAGCAGCGAGCCCAGGCTCGCGCCGCCACGCGCGTTGGCAGCCTGCGCGGTGTACCGGCGGATGTCGCGCGCGGCCGGGACCTCGCCGAGGCCACCGGGGTGCACCGCCGGCTCGGTCACGGGTTCTCCTTGCTGATGAGCGTCGCGGCCTCGGCCGGAGCGAGCACGCGCGTCACGTCGTCGGCCACGTGGACCGCGCGGTCCGCGACGGCCAGCACCAGGTCGGGGTCGTGCGTCGCGAGCAGCACCGCGCCGCCCGCGCGCTTCTCGGCGACGAGCCGCGCCGCGAGGCGGTCGCGCATCGCGCGGTCCAGGCGCTGCTCGGGCTCGTCGAGCACCAGGAGCGAGCGCGGCCGGACGAACCCGGCGGCGAGCAGCAGCCGCCGGCGCTGGCCGGAGGAGAGCGCGACCGGCAGCGAGCGGGAGTGCTCCGTGAGCCCGAACTCCTCGAGCAGCTCGGTCACCACACCGTCCGCGCCGACGACGCCGTGACCGCGCGCGGTGAGGTACAGGTGCTCGTAGACGGTCAGGGCCGGGAAGTACGCGTCGTCGTCGAGCACGCTGGCGACCTGGGTGCGGAAGGAGATCTCGCGCTCGTCGACCTCCTCGCCGAACACCGCGAGCTTGCCGCCCGACGGCTCGAGCAGGCCGATCACGGCGCGCAGGACCGTCGACTTGCCCGATCCGTTCGCGCCGACGAGTGCCACCGCCCTGCCCGGCGAGAGCGTGAACGTCACGGGGGCGCACACGGGGGCACCGCCGTAACCGACGAGCAGGTCCTGGGCGCGCACGGCAGGCTTCGACACGCCCGCCAGGGTATCCGCGCCAGCCCAGTGCTCGGGCACGCCGGTCGGCGGGCTCGACGGGTCAGGTGCGGTCGAGGAACTCGTCGCGGCTGTCGGTCAGGCGGGCGTCGATCGCCGCCTGCAGCGCCGGCCAGGCAGCGAGCTCGGGGTCCTGCTCGACCAGGGCGCGGGCGTCGGCGCGTGCGTCGTCGATGAGGTCGCCGTCCCGCGCGACACGCAGCAGCCGCAGCGAGGTGGCCGCGCCCCACTGGGAGGCCCCGAGGACGTCGCCCTCCCCGCGCTGCTCGAGGTCGAAGCTCGCGAGCTCGAAGCCGTCGCTCGTGCCGGCGACGGTGCTGACGCGGTCGGCCGCGGGTGTCCCCGGTGGGGCGGAGCTGACCAGCAGGCACACCCCGGGGGCGGCGCCACGACCGATCCGGCCGCGCAGCTGGTGCAGCTGGGAGACGCCGAACCGGTCCGCGTCGAGGACGACCATCACCGTGGCCTCGGGGACGTCGACGCCGACCTCGACGACGGTCGTCGAGACGAGCACCGGCACCGCACCGGACGCGAAGTCCGCGAGCGCGCGCTCCTTGTCCTCCGGGCTCATCCGGCCGTGCAGGATGCCCACGGCGACCCCGTCGAGGTCGGGCAGGCCGCGCAGCTCGTCGGCGACCTCGACCACGGCGCGCAGCGGTCGGCGGGGCGCGGCGCCGGAGTCGCCGAGCGTCACGGGCTCGGTGGCCACCAGGTCGGCGCCGTCGTCGTCGTCCCCCTCGATCCGCGCGCAGACCACGTAGGCCCGGCCGCCCTTGTCGACCTCCTCGCGCACCCGCTTCCAGGTGCGTGCGACCCACGGCCGGTTGTCCGCGGGCACCACGTGCGTGCTCACGCCGCTGCGGCCTGCCGGGACCTCGGTCAGCACCGAGGTCTCGAGGTCGCCGAAGACGGTCATCGCGACGGTGCGCGGGATCGGGGTCGCGGTCATGACCAGCAGGTGGGGGCTCGCGGCGGCCTTGGCGCGCAGGGTGTCGCGCTGCTCGACGCCGAACTTGTGCTGCTCGTCGACGACCACGAGCCCGAGCTCGGCGAACTGGACGTTCTTGGACAGCAGCGCGTGCGTGCCCACCACGATGCCGGCGGCGCCGCTCGCGGCGTCCAGGAGCGCGTCGCGCCGCGCGGTGGTCGAGAGCGAGCCGGTGAGCAGCGCGACGCGCGTGCCGGCCTCGGCGCCGCCGAGCATCCCGCCCTCGGCGAGGTCGCCGAGCAGCGCGCGCAGCGACCGGGCGTGCTGGGAGGCGAGCACCTCGGTGGGTGCCAGCAGTGCCGCCTGCCCGCCGGCGTCGACCACCTGGAGCATCGCGCGCAGCGCCACGACCGTCTTGCCCGAGCCGACCTCGCCCTGCAGCAGCCGCTGCATCGGGACGGGCAGCGCGAGCTCGCGGGCCAGCTCGTCGCCGACCTCGCGCTGACCCGCCGTGAGCGTGAACGGCAGCCGCGCGTCGAAGGCGTCCAGCAGACCGCCGACGACCCGGGGGCGCGCGGTCGCGGGCTCCGCCGCCGCGCGGGCTCGGCGGCGGGCGAGCTCGGCCTGCAGGACGAAGGCCTCCTCGTACCGCAGCCGGTGGCGCGCGCGCCGCCAGTCGTCGTCCGTGCGGGGCACGTGGATGTCGTACAGGGCCTGTCGCAGCGGCCCGAGCCGGCGGGCCTCGCGCACCGACGCGGGCACGGGGTCGCTCAGCTCGTCCTCGCGCAGCGGCTCGACCACGAGTCGCGCGACGGCGCGGATCTTCGTCGAGTCGAGCTGCGCGCTGGCCGGGTACAGCGGCGTCGGCCAGCCGGCCTCCTCCCGGGCGCGCTGCTCCACGTCGTCGTCGCCGTCGAACCAGTCGTGCTTGGGGTTCGTCAGCTGCGCCTGGTCCATGAACACCGAGACCTTGCCGGTGAACAGCCCCCGCCGCCCGCGGTGCATCGACTGGACCATGTGCTGCGCCATGCCCTGCCGCTTCGTGAAGAACGTCGCGCGCAGCGTGCGGGTGCCGTCCGTGATCTCGGCCTCGACGCGGGGCGCGCCGTCCTTGCGCGCGTGCTTGATGACGGCGCTGCGGACCTCGGCGACGATCGAGACGGTCTCCCCGACCACGAGCCCGGAGATGTCGGTCAGGTTCGACGGGTCGGCGTAGCGGCGCGGGTAGTAGCGCAGCACGTCGCCCGCGGTGCGCATGCCGAGGGCCTCGAACGCCTTGCCCATGCGCGGGGCCACGCTCGAGACCGGCTTGTCCAGAGCACCGGACGAGCCCACCCGGTCCTCGTACCCGACGTCACGTCGCGTCGCCACGGCGTCAGTCCAGCCCGGCCGCGAGCGCGGGACCGTGCCCGGTCGGGCCGACGAACGTCACCTCGAGCCCCCCGCGGGCCTGCTCGATGCTCGCGCGCGCCGCGTCGTCGAGCGGGTCGCGGTGCACCACCGTGAGGTTCTCCCCCGGCCAGCCGAGCGCCCCGACGCGGCTCACCAGCCCGGCGACGTCGTCGGCCTCGGCGGGCTGGAGCCGTTCGAGGGCCGCGCTCGCAGCGTGCTCCGGGCCGTCGTCGGCGGCCGCGACGAACGCGAGCGCCGCGACGGACGCGCGCAGGGCGTCCCGCGCGTCCAGGACGACCAGCCGCTCTCCGTGCGCGCGGACGAGCGCGTCGATCTCGTCGGGCGCGAGCCCGTCACCGGCGAGCAGCACCACGCGGGACGCACCCGTGTCGGTGATCGCGCGCGTCACGTGCTCGGCCGTCACCGGCGCCTCGGGACACCGCACGACGGTCACGGCACCGGTCGCCGCGAACCACGTTGCCAGCGCTGGCGAGGCGGTGCAGGCCACCAGGCCCGGGCCGCTCGTCTCGGGCACCTGCCCGTGCGAACCCTCGAGCAGACGCACCACGACCTGCTCCCGCACGCCGACCTCGCACAGCGCGATCGCGCCCTCGGGGTCGTCGGTGTGGACGTGCACGTGCCACCAGCCGTCGGCGCCGACCACCGCCACCGAGTCGCCGACCGTCCCCAGCGACGAGCGCAGCCCCGCACCCAGGTCCTGCGGCCCGCCGCGCACCAGGGCCATCACCTCGTACGCGCCGCCCTCCGCGCTGGCCTCGGCCTCGTCGTCGCCCGCCGCACGGGCCGTCGGCAGCCAGGTGACGTCCGGGACCGCGTCGGCATCCTCCGCGGCGACGCGGGCCAGCGCGCCGAGCACGACGAGCAGCGCGCACGCGCCGGCGTCGAGGACGTGCGCGCGGCGCAGCACGGGGTGGGCGGCGCTGATCGTGGCGAGGGCGCGGTGGGCGTCGTCGAGCACCTCGGCGAGCATGGTGGACAGGTCCGCGCGGGCGCCGGCCGCGATGAGCGCTCCCTGCGCGACCTCGTCGGCGACCGTCAGGACGGTCCCCTCCTGGGGGTCCGCGAGCGCCTGCCGGGCGGACCGCGCCGCGTTCGCCAGCCCGGCCGCGACCTCGTCCGTGCCGGGCGCGTCGCCCCACGAACGGGCCAGCCCCGCGAGGTACTGGCTGAGGATCACGCCGGAGTTGCCGCGCGCCGCGAGCATCGCCCCGCGCGCGAACGCGACGACCAGCTCGTCCGGCCCCGCGCCCGCCTCGACACGGTCGACGGCCTCGACGCCGCCGGTGACCGTGAGCAGGACGTTCGTCCCCGTGTCGGAGTCGGCCACCGGGAACACGTTCACGGCGTCGATGCTCGCGCGTGCGCGCTCGAGCCCGGTCCGCGCCGCGTGCGCCCAGGCGCGCACCGCCGCCCCGTCGAGCCGATCCATCGCCACGTCCGCCTGCGTCCCCTCGTCGATCGCTCGTCAACCCGGCGCCGGGCTCCCGGCTGTGTCCGACCACACCCTGCCCCATCCCGCCGACATTTGGGGTGCCGCCCGACGATGGGCTAGTCTTGACCGGTTGCCCGGAGGACTTCGGGCACCTCGAGGCGCGCGGACATCGTCTGCACGGCCCGCATCCGAGCTCCGGAGACGGTCCCCAGTCGTGCGTGCGCCCGGTACAAGCTTCGCCGCTCTCGCGGCGTGACCGCACACCACCGGGTCCGGATCGCTTCGGCCCCGGACCGAGAACACAGGAGAAACTCGTGGCTGCCAACTGCGACGTCTGCACCAAGGGCCCGAGCTTCGGGCACAGCGTCTCGCACTCGAACCGGAAGACGAAGCGCCGCTGGAACCCGAACATCCAGCGTGTGCGTGCCGTCGTCGCGGGGACGCCCAAGCGCCTCAACGTCTGCACCTCGTGCCTCAAGGCCGGCAAGGTCCAGCGCGCGATCTGACGTCTCGACCACATCGAGTTCGTGTCGAGGGCCCGCACCGTTCACGGTGCGGGCCTTCGTCATGCCCAGCAGGGTGTGGCAGGGTGAGTGTCATGACAGAGCAGCTGGACGAGGTGACGATCCGCATCGCCCGACCGGACGACGCCACGCCCCTGGCCCAGGTGCACGTCCGCTCGTGGCAGGAGGCGTACGCGGACATCGTCCCGGCGGCATACCTCGCCTCGCTGAACCCCGAGACGCGTGCCCAGCAGTGGACGTCCTACCTGACCAAGGGTCCGGAGGACGGCATCACGACCTGGGTGGCGATCGCCGGGGAGCGTCACGTCGGCTTCGTCTCGCTCGGCCCGGCCCGCGACGAGGACGCCCGGCGCGGTGACCGCGAGATCTACTCGATCTACCTCGACCCCGGCACGTGGGGTCACGGCGTCGCCCGTGAGCTCATGCGGACGGTCATCGCCGAGGCCGGCGAGCGCAGCCGCATCACGCTGTGGGTGCTGGCCGACAACGAGCGTGCCCGGCACTTCTACCGGCGGCACGGCTTCCAGGCCGACGGGGTCGAGCGCTTCGAGGACGTCGGCGGCGCCGAGCTGCTCGAGGTCCGCTACCGCCGCAACTGACCCGGCGGGGCCCGCTCAGCCGAAGTGGTCCCAGCCGGCGCTGCCGGTCCAGGCGCGCCCCTCGACGAGCACACCCGGGACGCCGCTCCGGACGCGTCCGACGACCCGGAAGCCGTCGGGCAGCGCGACGCCCTGCGGGAACGTCGCGAGCAGCCCGTGGTCCTCTCCCCCCGTCATGACCCAGTCGCCCGCGTCGCGACCCAGCGCCGACGCCGCGGGCGCAAGGGCGGCCACGTCGGCGCCGTAGGCGGCCGGCCCGACGAGGTCCAGCACGACGGCGCTGGCCCGGCCGATCCGGCCCGCGTCGCGCACGAGCCCGTCGGAGACGTCGATCATCGCTGTCGCTCCCGCGAGTGCCGCGGCTGGCCCGAGCGCCAGCGGCGACGACGGTCGCAGGTACCCCGCGACGAGATCGGGGGCGAGGTCGGCGCGATCGGCCTCGAGCAGAGCCCACCCGGCCGCCGACCACCCCCGCACGCCTGCGTGGGCGACGACGTCGTCGGCCCGCGCTCCCCCGCGCAGCACGGGCTCACGACCCTCGAGGTCGCCGTGCGCGGTGACCGCGACGACGACGACCGGCCCTCCGGACAGGTCGCCGCCGACGACGCCCACGTCGAGCGGCGCGCACGCCGCGCCGAACCCGCGCGCCAGGTCCTCGACCCACTGCGCCGGGAGGTCGCCGGGCACGACGAGCGACACGACGAGGCTCGTCGGGCGCGCGCCCATCGCGGCCACGTCCGCGAGGTTCTGCACCGCGGCCCGCACCCCGACGTCGAACCCGCCCGACCAGCGACGCCGGAAGTGGCGGTCCTCGACGAGCACGTCGGTGGTGACCACGAACCGGCCGTCCGGCGCCGCGACGACCGCCGCGTCGTCGCCGGGCGGCACGAGGGTCGCCGCGCCGCGGGGCAGGTGCGGGAAGATCCGAGCCAGCAGGGCGTCCTCGTCCAGGTCACGCACGAGGGGACCGACCGCCGACTGCCCGTTGCTGCTCACGCGGACACGCTAGACGACGTCGGAGCGGCGGGGATCACAGCGCCAGCGGTCGGGAGTGCGGTCCGCGGCGGCTAGCGTGGACCGGTGCGCAGACGACCGGCAGCCCTCCTCGCGGCCACGACGCTCGTCCTGCTCGCGGGCTGCGCGACGACGGTCCCCACGAAGGTCGGGCCCGACGCCACCGATCCCGTGTGCGCGGACGTCGTGCTCTCGACGCCCGACGAGCTGTCCGGCCTGGCGCGCAAGGACACGAACGCGCAGGCGACGACGGCGTGGGGCGAGCCCGAGGCTGCGATCATCCTGCGCTGCGGCGTCCAGCCGCTCGGCCCGACGACCGACCGGTGCGTCACGGTCGAGTCGGCTGACGGCACCGCGATCGACTGGGTCGTGACCCAGGGCGACACCGACTCGAACGAGGGCGACGCGACCTTCACGACCTACGGCCGCGTGCCCGCCGTCGAGGTGTTCGTCCCCGCGTCGGTCCGCAAGGAGCACTCGACGTCGATGCTCATCGACCTCGGGCCGGCCGTCGCGAAGACGCAGAAGCAGCGGTCCTGCCTGTAGCCGTGCTCAGCGCAGCCCGGTCGGCCGGTGCAGCGCGAGCCGGACGAGCTCGTCGACCAGCTCGGGGTACTCCAGGCCGGAGGCCTGCCACATCCGCGGGTACATCGAGAACGGCGTGAAGCCGGGCATCGTGTTGATCTCGTTGACCACCACCTCGCCGTCGGGCGTCACGAAGACGTCGACCCGCGCGAGGCCCTCGCAGCCCACCGCCTCGAACGAGCGGATGGCGACGTCCTGGACCTTCGCGACGATCTCGTCGGGCAGGTCGGCCGGGCAGACGAGGTCGACGCCCGCCTCGTCGAGGTACTTCGCCTCGAAGTCGTAGAAGTCGTGGCGCGCGTCGGTGACGATGATCTCGCCGGGCAGCGACGCCCTGGCGCGGTCCCCGTCGTGGCCGCCGAGCACGCCGCACTCGATCTCCCGGCCGACGATGCCGGACTCGACGACGATCTTCGGGTCGTGCTGCGCGGCGGCCTCGACCGCGGCCGGCAGGTCGTCGAGGTCGTCGACCCGGGTGATGCCGAGGCTCGACCCGGCGCGGGCGGGCTTGACGAACAGCGGCAGGCCCAGCGGCTCGACCCGCGCGGTCGCGGCGGCCGGGTCGCGGTCGAACTCGCCGGGCGCCAGGACGACGAACGGCCCGACGGGCAGCCCGTGGCCCGCCAGCACGACCTTCATCATGTGCTTGTCCATGCCCACGGCCGAGGCGAGCACGCCCGCGCCGACGTAGCGCACGTCGGCCAGCTCGAGCATGCCCTGCAGGGTGCCGTCCTCGCCGAACGGGCCGTGCAGGAGCGGGAAGACGACGTCGACGTTTCCCAGCGCGCGCGGGAGCTCGCCGGGCTCGAGGACCTGGACGTCGCGGTCGTCGACGGCCTGGGGCAGCAGGACGTGGGAGGCGGTGTCCTCCACCTGCGGGAGCTGCCCGTCGGTGATGGCCCAGCGCTCGGGGTCGGGGTCGGCCAGCACCCAGCGGCCGGTCGGCGTGATGCCGACGGCCAGCACGTCGTACCGCTGCGGGTCGAGCGCGCGGAGCACGCCGCCGGCAGTCGCACAGCTGATCGCGTGCTCGCCCGAGCGGCCCCCGAACAGGACCATCACCCGCGGGCGGTGCTCGGTGAGCACCCACTGGGCGTCCTCGTCGGGCGTGGTGCGGACCTCGGAGTCGGGAGTCGCGTTCATCGGCCCCGACCCTACCCGCCAGCCGGGAGACCGGGTGCGTAACCTGCTCTCGTGAGCCACGACGCACCCCTCGCACCCGCCACCGTCACCGTCGCCGCGGGCCGCCCCGCCAGGACGCAGGGCGCTGCGGTCAACCCTCCGGTCGTCCTGTCCTCCACGTTCGTCTCGCAGGGCGTCCCGGCCCCTGGCGAGCTGCTCTACGGGCGCATCGACGCAGACACGTGGCACCCGTTCGAGCAGGTCCTCGGCGAGCTCGAGCAGTCACGCCACCCGGCGCTCGTCTTCGGCTCGGGGATGGCCGCGATCGCCGCCGCCCTCTCGCTGGTCCCGCCCGGCGGCCGGCTCGTCCTGCCCCGGCACTGCTACCAGGTGACGCTCGGCTACGCGGCGGACCTCTCCGAGCGGCAGGGCGTCGAGGTCGTGCTGGTCGACATCGACGACACCGACGCGGTGCTCGCCGCGCTGCCCGGGACGTCGATGCTGTGGGTCGAGTCCCCCACCAACCCGATGCTCGAGGTCGCCGACCTGCCCGTGCTGGTCGAGGCCGCGCACGCGGCGGGCGCCCTGGTCGGGGTCGACAACACGTTCGCCACCCCCCTGGTCCAGCGCCCCCTGACGGTCGGCGCGGACGTCGTCGTGCACTCGGTGACCAAGTACCTCGCGGGGCACAGCGACGTGGTGCTGGGTGCGGCCCTGGCCGACGACGACGCGCTGCACGCTCGTCTGCACGCGTACCGGACCCTGCACGGCTCGATCGCCGGGCCGTTCGAGGTGTGGCTCGCGCTGCGCGGGCTGCGGACGCTGGCGCTGCGCGTCGAGCGCGCACAGGCCAACGCCGCCGAGCTCGCGCGGCGGCTCTCGGCGCACCCCGCCGTGGTGGCCGTCCGGCACCCGAGCCTGCCCGACGACCCCGGGTACGAGCGGGCTGCCCGGCTGATGGACGGGTTCGGCTCGATCATCGGGCTGCGCCCGAGGGGCGGCGCCGCCGGCGCGGACGCCGTGATCGCTGCGCTGCGCCTGTGGGTGCCCGCGACGAGTCTGGGCGGCGTCGAGTCGAGCCTGGAGCGGCGGCGGCGGTTCGCCACCGAGTCGCTCACGGTGCCCGAGGACTTGCTGCGGCTGTCGGTCGGGATCGAGGACGTCGACGACCTCTGGGCCGACCTCGCGGCGGCGCTGGACCAGCTGTAGGCGCGAGCTACGACGGCAAGCTGCAGTCCTCGCCGATCGAGACGGCCAGCGCGCGAGCGGCCGCCGCGGTCGTGCTGCCGCGATCGGTGTCGTCCTCGCAGGACAGGGTCCCGGAGCCCGAGAAGTCGTACGTGTGCAGCAACCCGGACGCGGACGCACCGCCGCACGTGAACGTGAACGGCGTCGTCATCGCCGTCACCCAGCTGTAGGCCAGCGTGCGGCCGGGCCCGGTGGCAGTGGCCTGGTCGTCATCGCCGGTGTCGAGGTCGTCGAACGAGCGCAGGTAGTCCCCCTCGTCCGCCGACTCGCGGACCGCAGCCACGACGGCTCGCTCCGGCACACCTTCAGGCAGGTCGCTCACCGCCAGCGAGGGGTCCGGCGGGTTCCAGGTGTTCTCGACCTGGGAGAGCCCCCCGTCGCCCTCCTCCGTGACGGCGTACGTCGTCCCGACGATCCGGACCTCACCCCGCTCGGCGGTGCCGAGCACGACGTCGCCGACGATGCACGCGGACGGCGTCGGAGCCGATGTCGTCTGCCCGGCGCTCGGGGCCGCGGCCTCGGGTACCCCCGTCCCCGCGAGGGCGATCGCCACGGGCGCGGCCAGGCACAGTGCCGCGACGCCCCCGACCGCCCACCACCGTCGTCGTTCCATGCGCACGCCCCCCGTGTCGGCCGCCCCGCACGCGCGGGCCACGCCGATGGTGCCAGATGGTGTGGCTAGACGCCCTCGGCCTTGTGCGGGCGGGCCAGCAGCAGTGCGGCCAGGTCGTCGACGGGCAGGCCCTCGTGCAGCACGCGGACCACGGCGTGCGTGATCGGCATCTCGACGCCCAGCGACTCGGCCAGCTCGAGCACGGACCGGCTGGACTTGACGCCCTCGGCCGTCCCGCCGGTCGCGGCGAGAGCCTCCTCGAGCGTCATGCCGCGGCCGATGTGGTTGCCGAGCGTGTGGTTGCGCGAGTCGGGCGACGCGCACGTGGCCATGAGGTCGCCCATGCCGGCGAGGCCTGGGAACGTCTCGGCGTCGGCGCCGAGCGCCAGGCCGAGGCGCGTGATCTCGACGAGGCCACGCGTGATGACCGTGGCCATCGTGTTGTAGCCCAGGCCGCGGCCCTGCGAGATCCCGACGGCGAGCGCGATGACGTTCTTCACCGCGCCGCACAGCTCGACGCCGACGACGTCGCGGTTCGTGTACGGGCGGAAGTACGACGAGGCGCAGGCCTTCGCGACGAGCTGCGCCGTCTCGTCGTTCGTCGAGGCCACCACCGTCGCCGTCGGCTGGCGGTGCGCGATCTCCTTGGCCAGGTTCGGTCCCGAGACGACGGCGATGCGGTCGTGCCCGATCCCGAGCGACTCGGCCACGACCTGGCTCATACGCCGGTCGGTGCCGAGCTCGACGCCCTTCATGAGCGAGACGGCCACGGCGTCCGGGCCGATGACGTCGCGCAGGGTCTCGAGCGTGGCCCGGGCGCTCTGCGAGGGGATCGCGATGACCACGAGGTCCGCGCCGTCGACGGCCGCGCGCGCGTCGGTGGTCGCGGTGATGCCCGCGGGCAGCTCGACGCCGGGCACGTACCGCTCGTTGCGGTGGTGCTCGGTGATCTGGCGGCAGACCTTCTCGTCGCGCCCCCAGACCGTCACCTCGCAGCCGGCGTCGGCCATCACGGCGGCGAACGTGGTCCCCCAGCTGCCGGCACCCAGGACCGCGGCGCGCAGGGCGTGCGGCTGCGCGGGAGGGACCTCGCGGTCGACCGTCACGGCAGCTCGGGCTTCGTCGCGTGGTCGCCGCCGACGCGCTTGTCCCCCGGCGGCACCGGCTTGCGCATGTCGTAGCGGACTGCCGGCGCCTTCTGGCCGCGCACGCCCTCGAGCAGCGCGGTGATGGCGTCCATGACCCGCTCGGTCGCCTCACGCAGCGTGGCGTTGTCGAGCGGTCGTCCGTACAGGTCGTCGAGGTCGACCGGCGGGCCGGCGACGACGGTGATCTTCTTGGGCGGGACGGGCTTGAGCCACTTGGAGTAGCGGCCCAGCAGGTCCTGCGCTCCCCACTGCGCCACGGGGATCACGGGCGCCCGGGTCATGAGCGCGAGCCGCGCGACACCCGTCTTGCCGGCCATCGGCCACAGGTCAGGCTCACGGGTCAGCGTGCCCTCGGGGAACACGGCCACCGCCTCGCCCGCATCGATCGCGGCCACGCCCGCCGCCAGCGAGTCCACGGCCGCGGTCGTGTTGCGGTACACCGGGATCTGACCCGTGGCCCGCAGCACCCCGCCGACGACGGGCACCTTGAACAGCGAGGCCTTGGCGAGGATCTTCGGCGCGAAGCCGTTGTCCCACAGGTAGTGCGCGAACGTGATGGGGTCGACGTTGGTCATGTGGTTGGAGGCCACGATGAAGCCCACGTCGGTCGGCAGGTGCTCGGCACCGTGCCAGTCACGCTTCGTCACCACCATCAGGACGGGGCGCAGGACGCGCGCGACGTTGCGGTAGGCGCGGTTGGATCGAGACGGCGAATGCACGGGAGCCGATGCTACCGGTTGGGTCGGGACGTGAGTCCCTTCCCCACCCGTCCCCGCCGCACCGTCAGTCCCTGCTGAACTCGGCGCCGAGCGCGTCGAGCTTGTCCATGAAGTGCTCGTAGCCGCGGTCGATGAGGCTGATCCCCCGCACGGCGGACGTGCCCTTCGCGGTCAGCGCGGCGATGAGATGGCTGAAGCCGCCACGCAGGTCGGGCACCTCGATGTCCGCCGCCGCCAGGGGCGTCGGGCCGCTGATCACGGCCGAGTGGTAGAAGTTGCGCTGGCCGAACCGGCACGGCCGGCCGCCCAGGCACTCCTTGTAGACCTGGATCGTCGCGCCCATCCCGACGAGCGCGTCGGTGAACCCGAACCGGTTCTCGTAGACGGTCTCGTGCACGATCGACAGGCCCTTGGCCTGCGTGAGCGCGACGACGAGCGGCTGCTGCCAGTCCGTCATGAAGCCGGGGTGCACGTCGGTCTCGAGCTGGATCGAGCGCAGGTCGCCGCCGGGGTGCCAGAAGCGGATGCCGTCGTCGTCGACCTGGAACTCGCCGCCGACCTTGCGGAACGTGTTGAGGAACGTCGTCATCTCCGGCTGGGTCGCCCCGCGCACGTAGATGTCGCCGCCCGTGGCGAGCGCGGCCGAAGCCCAGGACGCGGCCTCGATCCGGTCGGACAGGGACGTGTGCTGGAAGCCCTCGAGGCGGTCGACGCCCTCGATCCGGATCACGCGGTCGGTGTCGACCGAGATGATCGCGCCCATCTTCTGCAGGACGTTGATGAGGTCCATGATCTCAGGCTCGATCGCGGCGCCCGCGAGCTCGGTGATCCCCTCGGCGCGCACGGCCGTCAGCAGCAGCTGCTCGGTGGCGCCGACGCTCGGGTAGGGCAGCGCGATCTTCGTGCCCTGCAGGCGGCGCGGTGCGCGGATGTGGATGCCGTTGTGGGTCTTGTCCACCACGGCGCCGAACTGGCGCAGGATGTCGAGGTGGTAGTTGATCGGCCGGTCGCCGATGCGGCAGCCGCCGAGGTCGGGGATGAACGCCTCGCCGAGACGGTGCAGCAGCGGGCCGCAGAACAGGATCGGGATGCGGCTCGACCCGGCGTGCGCGTCGATGTCCGCGACGTGCGCGGACTCCACGTTCGTCGGGTCCAGGTGCAGCGTGCCGGCCTTCGCGTCGGCGACGACGCTCACGCCGTGCAGCTCGAGCAGGCCGGTCACCACGGCGACGTCACGGATCTGTGGCACGTTGCGCAGCACGCTCGGGGTCTCCCCCAGCAGCGCGGCCACCATGGCCTTCGAGACGAAGTTCTTGGCGCCGCGCACGGTGATCTCACCGGACAGAGGCGTCCCGCCATTGACGTAGAGCAGATCGTTCACGGGCCCCATCCTCGCCTACCTCTCGCTGTGCCTCGTCCTGCACGTGCCCGCGAGTCGTCGTCCGCCCGAAACCTTCACAGACCGGACCCGCGGGCACCATCACGTCGCAGACGCGGAGCTACTTCTTCTTGCCCTTGGCGGACTTGGCCTTCGTCGTGGCTGCGGCCTTCTTCTTGGCAGAGCTCTTGGCCTTCGCCGCCTTCTCGGCAGCCTTGACCTTCGCCGCCTTGTCGGCGGCCTTCCGCTTCGCGGCCTCGGCCTTGGCGGCCTTCTCGGCCGCGGCCTTCGCCTTCGCGGCGGCCTTGCCCGTCGTCCTCGCCGGCTTGACCTTGACCTTGTCCGCACCCTTGGCACGGTGGATCGTCTCCGTGGTGTCCTCGTGCTGCCCGTGCGAGGTCCTGCTCGCCGAGCCGGCGGCCAGCACGGGTGACGCCGGGGCTGCCGCGAGCTCGCCGAGCGCGACCGGGCTGCCCGACGCGACGCGGGACCGCAGCGTGGCACCCGGGTGGAACCGCGCGACGGTGGTGGCGGCGACGTCGATCGACGCACCCGTGCGCGGGTTGCGTGCCGACCGGGCAGCACGGGCCGCGGGCTCGAACGTCCCGAACCCGGTGAGCGTCACGCGCTCGCCCGCGGCGAGCGCCGCGGTGATCTCGTCGAGGACGGCGTCGACGGCCGTGCCCGCTGCCTGGCGGCTCCATCCCCGTGCGGCGATCCGGTCGGCGATCTGCGACTTGCCGGGCATGGTCGTCCCTTCGTCGGCGGCACGTCGCGCACCGCGATCGTGCCCACCGTATCGACCCGGACGCACCGATGGGCCGTCCGCGCGGCGGACGGCCCATCGGGTGAGATGCGGTGCTCAGGGTCGACGCAGCCCGATCTCCACCGGCACGCCCGCGGGACGTGCGGCCTTGATCTCGACCGGCGGCAGGTGCTTGGCCGGCAGCGTCGCGGGGCGCCAGGACTCACGCTCTGCCTCGAAGGCCGTGATCTCGTCGGCGTGCTCGAGGGTCAGGCCGATGTCGTCCAGGCCCTCGATGAGGCGCCAGCGCGTGTAGTCGTCGACCTGGAACGGGACGACGACGTCGTCGCACGTGATCGTGCGCGCCTCGAGGTCCACCGTGATCTCGGTGCCGGGACGGGTCTCGAGGATCTTCCAGATGAGCTCGATGTCCTCGGCCGAGGCGACGGCGGCGAGCAGACCCTGCTTGCCGGAGTTGCCGCGGAAGATGTCGGCGAACCGGGTCGAGATGACGACCTTGAACCCGTAGTCCTTCAGGGCCCAGACGGCGTGCTCACGCGAGGATCCGGTACCGAAGTCGGGGCCGGCCACGAGCACCGAGCCGCTCGCGTAGGCCTCCTGGTTGAGGACGAACGCCGGGTCGCCGCGCCAGGCGGCGAACAGCGCGTCCTCGAACCCGGTGCGCGTGACCCGCTTGAGGTACACGGCCGGGATGATCTGGTCGGTGTCGACGTTGCTGCGGCGCAGCGGGACGCCGACGCCGGTGTGCTGGGTGAACTTCTCCATGAGGCTCTTCCTTGTCTTCCGGTCAGACCGTCTGGAGGTCGCTGAGCGGGCTGCCGTCGGGCGCAGGGGCACCCGTCGCGAGGTCGGAGTACGACGAGAGCGTCCCGCGGATCGCGGTCGCGGCGGCGACCAGGGGTGAGACGAGGTGGGTCCGTCCGCCCTTGCCCTGGCGGCCCTCGAAGTTGCGGTTCGACGTGGACGCCGAGCGCTCGCCCGGGGCCAGCTGGTCCGGGTTCATCCCGAGGCACATCGAGCAGCCGGCGTTGCGCCACTCGGCACCGAAGTCGAGGAAGATCTTGTCGAGCCCCTCCGCCTCGGCCTGCAGGCGGACGCGCGCCGAGGCGGGGACGACCAGGACGCGCACGTCGTCGGCCTTGTGCTTGCCGGCGACGACCTTGGCGACCGAGCGCAGGTCCTCGATGCGACCGTTCGTGCACGAGCCGATGAAGACCGTGTCGACCTTGATCTCGCGCAGCGGCTGGCCGGGGACCAGGCCCATGTACTCGATCGCACGCTCAGCGGTGACGCGCTCGTTCTCGTCGGCGATGAGCTCGGGCACGGGCACCGAGCCGCTCAGCGGCAGGCCCTGGCCGGGGTTCGTGCCCCACGTGACGAAGGGCTCCAGGTCCTCCGCCTCGAGCACGACCTCGACGTCGAACGTCGCGTCGTCGTCGGTCTTCAGGGTCTTCCAGTACTCGACGGCCGCGTCCCAGTCGGCGCCCTCGGGCGCGTGCGGGCGGCCCTGGAGGTAGTCGAACGTGGTCTGGTCGGGCGCGATCATGCCCGCGCGGGCGCCGGCCTCGATCGACATGTTGCAGATGGTCATGCGGGCTTCCATCGACAGCGTGCTGATCGCCTCGCCGCGGTACTCGAGCACGTAGCCCTGGCCACCGCCGGTGCCGATCTTGGCGATGATCGCCAGGATGATGTCCTTGCTGGTGGCACCCTCGGGCAGCTGGCCGTTGACCGTGATCGCCATCGTCTTGAACGGCGCGAGCGGCAGCGTCTGGGTGGCGAGCACGTGCTCGACCTCGCTCGTGCCGATGCCGAACGCGAGCGCGCCGAACGCGCCGTGCGTCGAGGTGTGCGAGTCGCCGCAGACGACCGTGAGGCCCGGCTGCGTCAGGCCGAGCTGCGGGCCGACCTGGTGGACGATGCCCTGGTCCGCGTCGCCCAGCGAGTGGATGCGCACCCCGAACTCCGCGGCGTTGTTGCGCAGCGTCTGGATCTGGGTCCGGCTCGTCTCGTCCGCGATGGGCCGGTCGATGTCGAGCGTCGGGGTGTTGTGGTCCTCGGTGGCGAGCGTCAGGTCGGGGCGCCGCACGGGGCGCCCGGCGAGGCGCAGACCCTCGAATGCCTGCGGGCTCGTGACCTCGTGCACGAGGTGCAGGTCGATGTAGAGGAGGTCCGGCGCTCCGTCCGCGCCATGGCGCACGACGTGTGCGTCCCAGACCTTCTCTGCCAACGTGCCGGCCATGTTCTCGGTCCTGTCTCTCGTCCAGCTGGGGGGTGTCGCTTGCATCTCAGTCTACGAGACGGCAATATCGACCTATGGACAACTCTAGCGGAGTCGGCGTTCTGGACAAGGCCGCGTCCGTTCTCAGCGCTCTGGAAGCCGGGCCGGCCACCCTCGCCCAGCTCGTCACCGCCACCCATCTTGCTCGCCCGACGGCCCATCGTCTCGCAGTTGCGCTCGAGCACCACCGCCTGGTCGCTCGCGACATGCAGGGCCGGTTCGTGCTGGGGCCGCGCCTGTCGGAGCTCGCGACCGCCGCGGGCGAGGACCGGCTGCTCGCCGCGGCGGGTCCCGTGCTCGCAGCGGTGCGCGACCACACGGGCGAGAGCGCGCAGCTCTACCGCCGCCAGGGCGACCAGCGGATCTGCGTGGCCGCCGCCGAGCGGCCGATCGGCCTGCGCGACTCGATCCCGGTCGGCGCGACGCTCACCATGCAGGCCGGCTCGGCCGCGCAGGTGCTGCTCGCGTGGGAGGAGCCCGACCGCCTGCACCGCGGGCTGCAGGGCTCGAAGTTCACCGCGACGATCCTGTCCGGCGTGCGCCGCCGCGGCTGGGCGCAGTCCGTGTCCGAGCGCGAGGTCGGCGTCGCGTCGGTCTCCGCGCCGGTGCGTGGCCCGTCCGGGCGTGTCGTGGCCGCCGTGTCGGTCTCCGGGCCGCTCGAGCGCCTCTCCCGTCAGCCTGGCCGGCTGCACGCCGCCGCGGTCGTCTCGGCGGCCAACCGGCTGACCGAGGTCCTGCGCCGAACGGCCGACTGATGGCCGTCCGGGGTGCCGCGGCTGCGCGCCGCCGCCTGCGCCGGCGGGTGGCCGTGGTCTGCGGTGCCGTGGGCCTGCTCATCGGCGCCACCGCCGCCCTCATGGGTGGCGGTGGCCTCGGCGACGCACTGGTCACAGGCATCTTCCTGGGCGCTCTCGCCGCGCTGATCGGCTACGTCGTCGTCGCGCTGCTGCCGACCTCGCACCACGGCCCGCCCGGGCAGCACTGACGCCTGCGGGGCGCGGGTCAGTGCCGCCAGGCACCCACCCACTCGTCCCAGGGCGGACCATCGGCCAGCACGACGCCCGCACGGGCGTCCTCGTGCAGCCCGCGCGCGAGGAGCGCGAGGTAGCGCAGGTGGAGGGCGTCGGCGCGCTCCCGGGGGAACGGGAGCGCCGGCCGCAGGTGCAGGAGGAGCTGCATCACGTCCGCGGCCGTGAGGCCCACCGGGACGAGACCCGCCGCGAGGTCCTGCGCGATCAGCCGCTCGAGGCCGACACGGAGGTCCTCGGAGGCGGCCGCGAGGGCCGGAGGAAGCGCGCTGGAGGCGCCCCGGGGACGCAGCAGCGGCCCCGTCGCGTCGGTGATCTGACGGCCGAGAAAGGTCACCACGGCACCGACGTCCTCGGCCGCCAGCAGGCCCCCCCACGTCGACGGCACACGGTCCCCGCCATCGTCGGCGACCTCACCGACCAGCCGGGCCGCCTCGCCGACCGCGTGCAGGTGCAACGCCGCGACGAGGGCCTCCTTCGTCGGGTAGCGCCGGTAGACCGAGCCGACACCCACGCCCGCGTGCCGCGCGACGTCGGCCATCGACGCGTCGTGCCCCTGGGCAGTGAAGACCTCGCGCGCCGCGGCGAGAACTGCGGTGTCGTTCGACCGCGCCTCGCGCTGCCGGCCGGGCAGGGGGCGGTCGGTGGCGTCGGGCATGGCCCCAATGTACTGGCGGCCCTGCTGTTACGATGAATCGGAACGGAGCCTCCGTTCCGCTTGGATAGCAGATCTCGTCGTGAGTCGACGAGAGCCTCGACACCCCCCTGGCACAGAGAGCGAGCACGCCCATGTCCCCCGCCATCACCACGAACGAGGACGCCGTGCGGGTCGAGCCCGGCGCGGGTCGCCGGGCGGAGGTGGTCCCGCCCCGCGCGTCACCACGTGCCGGGCGCTTCACCTTCGCGCTCAGCGCCACGGTCTTCTCCTTCGCCCTGATGCAGACCCTCGTCGTCCCCGCGCTGCCGACGCTCGGCCACGACCTCGGCGCGACCAGCCAGGGCACCGGATGGATCCTCACGGCGTTCCTCCTGGCCGGCGCGATCCTCGCACCCGTGGTCGGCAACCTGGGCGACCGGTTCGGGCACCGCCGGGTGCTGCTCGCGGCGCTGATCGGCTTCGCGGCCGCGACCCTCGTCGCGGCGGTCGCCCCGAACCTCGCGGTCCTCCTCGCCGCACGCGTCGTGCAGGGCGTCGGAACAGCCACCTTCCCGCTCGCGCTCGCCCTCGCGCGCGGGATGCTGGACGGACCACGGCGCGCGGCGGCGTTCGGCTGGATCGCGGGGATGATCGGCCTCGGCGCCGGCGTCGCCCTCGTCGTCGGAGGCGTCGTCGTCGACGCCCTGTCCTGGCGCTGGCTCTTCGTGCTCGGCGCAGCCCTGATCGTCGCGTCGGGCGCGATGGTCGCCGCCTGGGTCCCGCGTACCGCGGCGCCTGCCGTCGCCCGGCGGACCGACTGGGCAGGGATCGCCCTGCTCTCGAGCGGTCTCGTGGGCGTGCTGCTCGCCGTCTCGCAGGGCAGCGACTGGGGTTGGGGCTCGAGCCGCACGATCGCGACCGGCACCGCGGGCCTGCTCCTGCTCGCGATCCTGGTCGCCGTCGAGCTCCGGGTCGCGAACCCGGTCGTCGACGTGCGGACCTTCCGCCATGGCCCGCTGGTCCTCATCAGCCTCGTGACGATCGCCGTCGGGTTCGTCCCGTACGTGTGCTACATCGCGCTGCCGGTGCTGCTGCAAGCCCCGACGAGCACCGGTTACGGGCACGGCATGAGCGTGACCGCATCAGCTCTGGCGATGCTCCCGAGCGCGATCCTGGTGTTCCTCGGCGGCCGCCTGACACCCGTGCTGGTCGCCAGGATCGGCGCGGGCGGCGCAGCCACGGCCGCCGGCGCGACGATGGCCCTCGGTGCCGCCGGGCTCGCGCTGTGGCCGACGTCGACCGTTGCCGTCGTCGTGGCCTTCTCGATCCTCGGCATCGGGAACGGGATCGGGTACGCGATCTGCGCCCAGCTCGTCATGGCGTGGTCCCCGGCCGCGGAGGCAGGGGCGGCCGTCGGCCTGAACAGCGTCGTGCGCACGGTCGGCTCCGCGGCCGCCGCCCCCGTCGTGGTCGCGCTGCTCTCGGCGCAGGGCGTCGCGACCCACGGTGCGGCGTACCCGTTCTCGGCCGCCTTCTGGGTGGCGGCCGGGGCGAGCCTTCTCGGCGTCGCGGCCGCACTCACCCTGGTCGCGCGCTCGCGCCGGGCTGCCTGACGGCGCACGGTCGCTCGCCGGCGGCGGCCGGCGCGGTGTCCACGGCCAACGCAGAAGGCCCCTCCTCGCGCTTCCGCGAGGAGGGGCCTTCTGTGCTCTGTACCCCCGACCGGATTCGAACCGGCGCTACCGCCGTGAGAGGGCGGCGTGCTAGGCCGCTACACAACGGGGGCCTATCAGCTGCGTGACCCGTGGGCCTCGCTTACCGAGTGAACACTTTACCCGATGCTCCGAGTGGCTCGGAACTGCGGATCAGCGGTGCTCGCGCTGGGGTACCAGGACTCGAACCTAGACTAACTGAACCAGAATCAGTCGTGCTGCCAATTACACCATACCCCATGGGGGTATAACCCCCGGTGAGAGCGCCGTCCCCGAGGGGGCGGAGCGATCGTGCACCGGACGTCGTACCGGGCGTGAACACTACCTGGTGACAGGCGCCGTGGTCCAACCGGCCCCGGCCTCCGGGCCCGTTCGTGACGAAGGCCACGCACCTGCGACCCGCAGGACCGGGGAGATCCGCGCGAAGACGCGTCAGCGTGGGATCGCGGCGAGCTCGCTCGCGTCGTACCAGAGCAGGTCCGCGTCGTCGAGACGCTCTCCTGCCTCGTCGTCCCCCGCCACCGTCGCGCCGACGTCGGCGGCGGCACCCGGCTCGTCCACGTGCACGCAGGCGATGTCGGCAGCGGCAACCGTCCCGACGATCTCCACGAGGCTGGGCGCGCCGTCCTCGGCGTCCTCCACGGTCGTCACGCGAGCGTCCGGGAGGTCGACCGAGACGACGAGCCGCAGCCGCGGGGCAGCCTCGGACGCGCGGATCAGGTCGAGGCTGTCGTCGGCGGCCATGAGCTGCGCGGCGAACTCGAGGCCCTCGTCGTCCTCGTCGGGCAACGCCGCTCGCAGGGCCGCGGTGACCGCGTGCCCGCGTCGCGGGGGAAGCTCGCTCGCGTCGAGCTCGTCGAGGGTGGCCGGCAGGTAGATGCGCACGAGTGCCAGTGTGCCCCTCGGCGAGCGTGGGTGGCGGCAGGCGCGGCCAGGACGGGGCGCCCGACGGGGTCGACCGGCCGGGGTTCAGGAGACGACGGTCGCGAGGTCCGGGGAGGCGACCAGCGACGCCACGCGCGCCGCGGCCTCGGCGATCGCGCGTCGAGCGGGCGAGCCCGGGGCCACCTCGCGCAGCGTGCGCGCCTCGAGCAGGGCGGTGTCCGTCGCCGCGCGGTCCTCCGGCACCAGGACGGCGTCGACGACTCCCGCGTAGCGGGCCAGCGCCTGCGCGACGGCCTCGGCGGGGCGGGGACCGGCGACGGACGCCCGCACACGGTTGACCAGCACCACGCGGGTCGCCCCCAGGCCGAGGTCGGTGAGCTCGGTCAGCCCGCGCACCAGCCGCTGGATGCCGACGGGGTCCCCACCGCCGACGATCACCACCACGTCGGCGGCCTCGAGCGTGCGCACGGTGGCGGCGTTGCGCTGGGGCGCGCGGGTGTCGTAGCTGAGCAGCTCGTCCTGCTCGAGGCAGAAGCCCACGTCGACCACGGTCCAGCGCGCCAGGTCCCGGGCGACGCTCCACACCGTCTCCAGCGCGGACGACGACAGCTCGGGCCAGCGGTCCGCGCGCGACGTCCCGGAGAGGATCCGCAGCTGGGGCGAGAGCACCGGCGCGAGCCGCGCGAGGGTCGTCACGTCCAGCAGGCCGAGCCCCGCCTGCCGCACGGCCGCGGCCAGACCGGGGGCCTCGTCGAGCAGCCCGACGACCTGGGCGACGCTGCCGCCGTACGTGTCGGCGTCGGCGAGCAGCACCGAGGCCCCGGTCGCCGCGAGCTCGGCAGCCACGTTGACCGCGACGGTCGTGCGCCCCGGGGCGCCTGTCGGACCCCAGACCGCGACGACGTCGCCGCGCGCGCCCGGCCTGGGCGCGGGCGGCGGCGCGGCCGGCTCGCGCACCGCGGGCGTGGCGGCCAGCGCGCGCAGGACGGCCGAGACGACGGCGGCCGCGCCCGCCTCGTCGTCGGGCTCCGGCACGACGTCGTCAGCACCCGCACCGCGCAGTCGCTCGGCCGACCACGCGGCGTCCGCGCTCGCGAGGCCGACGAGCAGGACCCCGGCGGCGCGCAGCGCGTCGACGGCCTCCCGGTCCAGGTGCTCGAGCGCGCCCGAGGCGACCGCGACGCGACCCAGGCCCGCCTCGGCGGCGGCCAGCAGCTCGGTGAGGTCGGCGCAGCGGCGCGTGACCTGCAGCTGCGGGTTGGCGTCGAGGGCCTGGACCACCAGCGACTCGGCGACGCCCCGGACCGCGCAGAGGACTCCCAGCGGCACGTCAGCCGCCCGTGCCGGGGACGGGGACGACGTCGAGCACGCCGTCGGACGCGAGTGCCGCGAGGACGTCCGGCAGCTGGCCCTGCGGCACCAGGACGTGCACCGCGTTGCCACCCGATCCGCCGAGCGAGCGCTGGGGCCGGCTCACCTCCGCCACCGGCAGGCTGGTCGCGAGCTGACGCGGCTCGTCGGGCTCCCCGTCCGCGCCCGCCGCGGGTGAGAACCAGACGTCGACCAGCGCGCCGACCGTCACGTCCCGGGAGGGGGCACGCTCCAGCGGGATCGCCACGGCGCGCACGTCCACGTCCGCCGCGCTGCCCAGCGCGGTCGCCGGCACGAGCTCGTCCTGCCCGACGACCCGCACCGCGACAGCGTCGTCAGGAAGCGGCTCGTCGGCCCGCAGGTAGTGCTCGAGCTCGCCGTCCGCGAGCTGCACGTCCGCGACCACGAGGTCGTCGGCAGCGACCCGCTGGCCCGGCACGAGGGCCTCGCGGGCGACGTAGACCGGCACCGTCGTCTGCGCCGACCGCACGACCCAGGACCCCAGCGCCACCGACGCGGCCACCATCGCGACGCCGACGAGGAGACGCGGGTCCCGCCACCCCGGCCGGCGCAAGCGCGCCGCGACGGGTGCGGGCAGATCGAGCACGGCGCTGTCCATCGGCTCTCCGTCCGGTCGGCGGCCTCTCGCGCGAGATCAGGCCTCGGGGCGCCCATCCTGCCCGACCGAAGGCCGCTTTCGGGGCGAAACGGAAGATTGTGGACAACCCCGATCGAGGGGCGAGCCGTGCCAGACTTCCGCCATGCCCCCGCGGTTCCTCACGCTCGCCGACGTCAGCGAGGTCCTCAACATCTCCGCGCAGCAGACCTACCAGCTGCTGCACTCCGGCGACCTGCGCGGCATCCAGATCGGCCCCAAGAAGATCTGGCGCATCGAGGCCAGCGAGCTCGAGGGCTACATCCAGCGGATGTACGAGCGGACCCGGCCGGCGTCGGCCGAGCAGGTCGACGCGGACAGGTAGCCGCTCGGGGCTCGCTCGACGTCCGGCGGTCCCTCAGCCCGTCCGGATGGTCGCCAAGGACGCGAACGGCACCACGGACGAAGCGGCAGCCCCCCGGGCGTCCCGGGCGACGACCTCGACGTGGTCGGCGCCGACGGCGCCCAGCACGCCAGCCAGCTCGACGTCACCGGAGCGCACGAGCACGGCGGCACGGTCCCGAGCCAGCACGCGCAGGGCGTGCCCGAGCCCGAGTCGACGCTCCACGCGACCCGGCTCCGGCGCGGCGTGCGCGCCGAGCCCCGCGATGGCGACGATCGCGCGCGAGGGCACCAGCACCCGGCGCTCCCGCTCCTGCCCGACGAGGAGCCACTGCTCCGTGGCATCGATGACCTCGCCCTGGATCACCTCGGCGCCGAGGACGTGGACCCGGACCTGACGTCCGACGGCCGCCCGTAGCCGATCGACGAGGTGCACCGTCGCGCGCTCGGCGCGCACGAGCTCGGCGACGTCCGCGCGCACGCCAGCACGCTCGGCCGCCTCGAGCTGCGCCTCCATGTCCGCGAACAACGCCTCCCACCGCATGCCCACACCGTAGGGGCCGCGGCAGAGCGACGGGGCGGGTTCAGAGCTTGCTGCGGATGAACGTCGCGGCGGCCTTCTCCAGCGTGATGTTGTCGTAGCTGGTGTGGATCTTCATGGCGTCGGCGTTGTCGACGTTCTGGCAGAACCGGTCGCCCGCGTAGCAGTACGACCGGATGCGTGACGCGAACGCTGCCAGCTGACCGGCGCCGCGCGGGAACATCCCGCTCCGCGTCCGCTTGACCGAGTTGAACGACTCCCCCGCGCGGTAGGTCGGGTCCCCGAAGAGCACGACCGCCTTGATGCGCGCCTTCGCCGTGGCCGAGAGCTGGATCGGCTGACCCTTGGACAGCGTGTCGCCGATGATGTGCGCGCCCTGGGAGTAGCCGACGAGCACGACGCGGGTCGCCGAGGAGCAGGTCGCGAGGTCCTCGAGCTCCTCGCGCAGCTCGTAGCGCCCACGCGTCATGCTCGTGACGTACCCGCCCGGCATCGGGAGGCTCGGCCAGATCGACGCCGGGTACTTCAGCGCGGCCGTGCGCACGCCTGCCGTCGAGAGCGACTGCGTGTAGTACGCCGCGCCGCTCGTGGTGCCGAACCCGCCGTTCGCATAGGTCCGGTCACCGGCACCCGAACCGGTGCCCGCCTTCTCGTACGACCCGCGGACGCCGATGACGACGACGCTCGCGCAGTGCTTGCTCGAGACGGTGGCCTGCGCGGGCGCTGCCGCCAGCGGGAGCAGGGCGACCGCGCACAGGGCGACGATCAGCGTGGTGCGGGTACGGGTCGACGACCTACGGGTGCTGCCGAGCATGCGCGCTCCTTGGTCAGTGCCGCGTCCACGTCGAGCGGCCTGCGCACCGTAGCGCACACCGCTCGGGGTGGACACGAAAGGGACGATCGGGTACATCTAAGGCAACGAAACGTTGTCAAAACAGATCACCAGTACCCAAGAGGAGTCATCATGGTCAGACGCGTCGATGGGGTGGCTCGGTCCGCAGCTGGTGGCGGGCTGCTCGCAGGTGGCGTCGCGGCCATCGCGGTCGCCGGCGCGCTGTGCGGCCGGCTGGTCGCAACGGCCTCCACCCCCCTGCTCGGCGTCGACGACATCGTCGAGGCCGCCGTCCTGGGGCTCGGGCTCGCCGCGGCGTCCTGGCTCGCGCTGTCCTGCGTCGTCGGCGCGCTGTGCGTCGCTGCACGGACCGTCGGAGCGACCTGGCGGTCCGGCGAGCGTGCCGTCCAGCGGTACGCCCCCTCGGTCGTCCGGCGGGCGCTCGGGGTCGGCGTCGCGACCTCGCTCGCCGTCGGCCTGGCCTCGGGCGCCGGCGCGGTCGCGCCCCCCGGGGACGCCTCGCCGCCAGGGAGCACCGCCGGCACGAGCGCGACGGCCGAGCTGGGCTGGGTCGGCGTGGAGGCCGCCCGCGTCGACTCAGGCTCCGCGGCCTCCGTCGGCGCGGTGGGAGCATCGGGGTCCGGCGGCGACGCCGCGGGCGCGCACGACGACTTCGGATGGGTCGTCAGCGACGACGCACGGCCCGCGTCGGAACCCGCGGCTGTACCTCACGCCACGCCCACCGCTCCGCCGACGAGATCTCCCCAGGCGACCGTGGCTCCGAGCGCGACGCCGTCGAGCCCGTCCGCTGACGGCGCGACCGCGGACGTCGCGTCGCCGGGCTGGCGGTGGTCGCCGATCCCGTGGCCTGCCGGGCCGGCCGCGCCTCCGGTCGACGACCCAGGAGCGGCGATCCGCCCCGATGCGCGGCAGGCCGTCACCGCGACGGCCGTGGGAGCGACAGTCGTCGTGCACGCCGGGGACTCGCTGTGGAGCATCGCCGAGGCTCACCTCGGCAGAGGCGGTGCTGCGGCAGGCGTCGAGGAGATCGCCGCGGCGTGGCCCGCCTGGTACGCCGCCAACGCCGACGTCATCGGCGACGACCCCGACAGCATCCGCCCCGGGCAGCGCCTGGTCGTCCCGACGAGCACCGAGCGGAGCGGACGATGAGCGCACTCACCGTCGAGCGGCCGCGCTCGCTCGTCGAGGACCAGTTCGCCGTCCCCGTCCTGGCCATCGCCCCTGGCGACCACGTGGCAGCACCGGTCGTCGACGCAGCGGCTGGCGAGCCAACCCCCAGCGAGGCGAGAGAGACCGACCCGCCGACCCTCGGGACCGCCTCGAGCCTGTCGAGCTTCACCGTCGCCGACGCCGGCCTGACGAGCACCGTGCCAACCGCCCCCGCGCCCACGCCGCGCGTCCGGCTGCTGGCGGCTCGCGCGCCGGGCGCTGCCGCGGTCGCCCACGGCCAGGCGGCGCAGGTGCCGCCGACGCTCACCGAGCGGATCGCCGTGCTGCGCGCGACCGACCGCTCCCCCGTGCTGGAGGCGGTCGACGAGGACCGGGGCCCGGAGCCCGCCGCGGACCCGGCCCACGTCGCGCGCGCCATCGCGCACGCCGTCGTGGAGGTGCTGCTCGGGCGCCGCCCGGTCACCCAGCTCGCCCGCTGGATGACACCGGGCGTCTACGAGACGTTGCAGGGCCGAGCGGCACTCACGGCGCGCGTCCTGGGCCCGCGGAACTCCGGACGCGGCGCGGCCGTGCGCCGGGTGCGCGTGTGCGCCGTCGAGCCGCACGTGTGCGAGGCGGGCGTCGTGGTCGACGACGGCGTACGAGTCCGAGCGGTCGCTCTTCGGCTCGAGACCCACCGCGGCACGTGGCGCACGACGTCGCTCGAGGTCGGCTGACCCGGCTGCCTGCCTGTCCGCCTGACGAGCAACCACAAGCCCCCGCGAGAACGCCGAGGGCCGCACCCGGTGAACGGGTGCGGCCCTCGGTCGGTCGATCAGCGGCGCTTGGCCTGCTTGGCCGCCTTGCGGCGCGCCTCACGGTTGTCGCCGTCGCCGGACACCGTCTGAGCGGGCGCTCCGGGGGCGTCGCCCTTGACGACGACAGCACCGTCACCGTCGGCGGACGGCGCCGTGTACTGCAGCGGCACACGCTCGGCGGGACCGTCGATGCCCTTGGCGATGAGGCGCTGCGCGGCGGCACCGGACTGCATCGCGACCTGGGCGGCCGAGGCTGCGGTGACCGGGGCCTCCGCCTCCTCCTCGACCTTGACCTCGAGGTTGTACAGGAAGCCGATGGTCTCTTCCTTGATGGCGTCCGTCATCGCGTTGAACAGCTGGTAGCCCTCGCGCTGGTACTCGACGAGCGGGTCGCGCTGGGCCATCGCGCGCAGGCCGATGCCCTCCTTGAGGTAGTCCATCTCGTAGAGGTGCTCACGCCACTTGCGGTCCAGCACGGACAGCGTCACGCGCCGCTCGAGCTGGCGCATGTTCTCCGAGCCGATCTGCTCCTCGCGCTCGTCGTACGCGTGCTCCGCGTCCGAGAGGACCTCGCGGGTCAGCAGCTCGGCCGACAGCCGCGTGGGCCCACCGGCCTGCTCCACGACCTCCTCGGACGTGATGCTCACCGGGTACACGGCACGCAGCGCGGTCCACAGCGCCTCGAGGTCCCACTCCTCCGGGCGCCCCTCGGCGGTCGCGGCGTCGACGTAGGCGGACAGGACGTCGGAGCGGAAGTGGCCGACCTGCTCGTGCAGGTCCTCGCCCTCCAGGACGCGGCGGCGCTGCTCGTAGATGACCACGCGCTGACGGGACATGACGTCGTCGTACTTGAGCACGTTCTTGCGGATCTCGAAGTTGCGCGCCTCGACCTGCGACTGCGCGGACTGGATGCCGCGCGTGACGATCTTCGACTCGAGCGGCATGTCCTCGGGGAAGCCCGCGCGCGTCATCATCGACTCGGCCAGGCCGGAGTTGAACAGGCGCATGAGGTCGTCCTGCATCGACAGGTAGAAGCGGGACTCGCCCGGGTCTCCCTGCCGGCCGGAGCGGCCGCGCAGCTGGTTGTCGATGCGGCGGGACTCGTGGCGCTCGGTGCCGAGCACGTAGAGACCACCGAGCTCGACGACCTCGTCGTGCTCGGACTGCACGGCCTCCTTGGCCTTCTCGAGCGCGTCCGGCCATGCGGCCTCGTACTCGTCCGGGTTCTCGGCCGGGTCGAGGCCTCGCGCGGCGAGGTCGGCGACGGCCATGAACTCGGCGTTGCCACCGAGCATGATGTCCGTGCCACGGCCGGCCATGTTGGTCGCGACCGTGACGGCACCCTTGCGACCGGCCTGGGCGACGACGGCGGCCTCGCGCTGGTGCTGCTTGGCGTTGAGGACCTCGTGCGGCACGCCCTGCTTCTTGAGCTTGGCGGACAGCAGCTCGCTCTTCTCGACGCTCGTCGTGCCGACCAGGACGGGCTGGCCCGCGGCGTGCCGCTCGACGATGTCCGCGACGACGGCGTCGAACTTGCCGTCCTCGCTCTTGTAGACGAAGTCGCGCTGGTCGATGCGCTGCATCCCCCGGTTGGTGGGGATGGGCACGACGCCGAGCTCGTAGGTGCCCTGGAACTCGGCCGCCTCGGTCTCGGCCGTACCGGTCATGCCCGAGAGCTTCTCGTACAGGCGGAAGTAGTTCTGCAGCGTGATCGTGGCGAGCGTCTGGTTCTCGGCCTTGATGGCCACGCCCTCCTTCGCCTCGATCGCCTGGTGCATGCCCTCGTTGTAGCGACGGCCGGGCAGGATGCGGCCGGTGTGCTCGTCGACGATGAGCACCTCGCCGTTCATCACGACGTAGTCCTTGTCGCGCTTGAACAGCTCCTGCGCCTTGATGGCGTTGTTGAGGAAGCCGATCAGCGGCGTGTTGAGGGACTCGTAGAGGTTGTCGATCCCGAGGTAGTCCTCGACGCGCTCGATGCCGGGCTCCAGGACGCCGACGGTGCGCTTCTTCTCGTCGACCTCGTAGTCCTGCTCGACCTTGAGGCGGCGCACCACCTTGGCGAACTCCGCGTACCAGCGGTTCGTGTCGCCCGAGGCCGGGCCGGAGATGATCAGCGGCGTCCGGGCCTCGTCGATGAGGATCGAGTCGACCTCGTCGACGATCGCGAAGTTGTGGCCACGCTGGACGAGCTCGTCGGTGCTCCACGCCATGTTGTCGCGCAGGAAGTCGAAGCCGAACTCGTTGTTCGTGCCGTACGTGATGTCGGCGGCGTACTGCTCACGGCGCTCGGACGGGTTCTGGTTCGACAGGATCACGCCGCTCGTCAGGCCCAGGAAGCGGAAGACGCGACCCATGAGCTCGGACTGGTAGCTGGCGAGGTAGTCGTTGACCGTGACGACGTGCACGCCCTTGCCGGACAGCGCGTTGAGGTAGGCCGGCGCGGTGGCGACCAGCGTCTTGCCCTCGCCGGTCTTCATCTCCGCGATGTTGCCGAGGTGCAGGGCGGCGCCGCCCATGAGCTGGACGTCGAAGTGCCGCTGCCCCAGGGTCCGGCGCGACGCCTCGCGGACGGCCGCGAAGGCCTCCGCGAGGATGTCGTCCAGCGTCTCGCCCTCGGCGAGGCGGGCCTTGAAGCGGTCCGTCTCCTCGCGCAGCTCGGCGTCGGACAGCGACGTGAAGCTGTCCTCCAGGGCGTTGACCTGCTGGGCGATGCCCGACAGCTTCTTGATGATCCGGCCCTCGCCGAGACGGAGGACCTTCTCGAGGATCGCTGGCACGCATGACTCCCGACGTGTTCACACCCCGGGCGCCAACGGCGTCGGGGCGGCTTCGATGACCGGCCGCACGGCCGGGCCCGACCATCGTAGGCGAGGCCGGCGCGCCTGCGGGCGCATCGGCCACACCTCGACGGGATTCCGCCACACGTGAACGCGTCAGGCAGCCAGCACGGCCGCGTGCAGTGCCGGAGCGAGATCCCCGACGAGCGTCCCGCTCGCGTCCGCCACGACCACCTGCTCGAGGCCCAGCCACTGCGCCATGAGCTCGAGCTCGTCCACGAGGGCCTCGACGACGCTCACGTCGCTCGCGCCGGACCGCGCCGGTGCGGGCGCCCGGTGGACCCCGTGCACGCGCAGCACCTTGTCCTTGCGGTCCGCCTTGAGGTCGACGAGCGCCTCGATGTGCTCGCCCATGAGGAAAGGCAGCACGTAGTAGCCCCACACGCGCAGGTGCGCGGGCACGTAGATCTCGATCCGGTAGCGCAGCCCGTACACCTCCTCGAGGCGACGGCGCTCGAAGACCAGCGGGTCGAACGGGCTCAGCAGCGCCGAGGCCGTCGCCCGGCGCGGGAGCGTCGCGTCGCGGTGCCGGAACACCCGCCGCGGCCACCCGTCGACCGCGACGGGGACGAGCACGCCCTGGTCGACGAGGTCGGCGACCGCAGGCTCCACGCGCGCCTGCTTGATCCGGAAGTAGTCGCCGAGGCACTTCTGCGAGCCGATCCCGTGGGCCCGGGCGGAGATCGCCACGAGCTCGCGCACGGCGTCCGCGTCGTCCGGCAGGGGCTGCGCAGCGACGGCGGGAGGCAGCACGCGGGAGGTGAGGTCGTAGCGCCGCTCGAACGCGCCGTTGCGGCCGGCGGAGGTCACCTCGCCGACGAAGAAGAGGTACTCGAGGGCCTGCTTGGCCACGGTCCAGTTCCAGCCCCACTCCGTGGTGCTGCGCGGCGGAGACGCCTCCATGAGGTCGTGCACCTTGGCCGCGGAGACCGGCCCGTGCTCCGCGACGAGCGCTCGGACCTCGTCGAGCACCGCGCTGCGCTCGCTGGGCATCGAGGCGATGCCTCCCCACGCCTCGGTCTGGTAGGCCCGGCGCCGCCACTCCAGGAGCCGGAACGTCTCGGGCGGGACGAACGAGGCCTCGTGCGCCCACGCCTCGACGAGTCGCCGCGGCGCGGTGCCCGCGGCGCGGTCGAGGAGCCCGGTGTCGTACGGCCCGAGCCGGGAGAAGGCGGGCATGAGGTGGGCACGGGCGAGCACGTTCACGGAGTCGATCTGCAGCAGGCCGAGCCGGTCGACCACCTGCTGGAACCCGCGCATGGTCACCGGCCCTGCGCGCGACGGGCGCGGGCCCGCCAGGCCCTGGGCGCGCAGCGCGATCCGGCGGGCCTGGGACAACGAGTAGCGCTCGGCAGCGACCATGACCGCCATCCTGCCGTCGCCCACTGACACGACGGCGGGGACCGGGCAGAGCGACGCCCGGCCGGGGCATGGCACCGGCCGGGCGTCGGTCGAGGGTGTCAGCGAGCGACCGCCGGCACTGCCACGGGTGTGTCGAGCTTGATGACGCCGTAGCTCCAGCCGCGGCGGCGGTACGCGACCGACGGCTGGGCCGTCTCGGCGTCGACGAAGAGGAAGAAGTCGTGCCCGACCAGCTCCATCTCGTAGAGCGCGTCGTCGATGGTCATCGGCTGCGCCTCGTGCAGCTTCTCGCGGATCAGCACCGGCGAGTCGCCGAGCATGTGCTCCGTCACCGACCCGTCGCCCTGCGGCGCGTCCTCGGCCGCCGGCGGTTCCGGCTCGGGCGGGCGGACGTCCACGGGCGTCAGCGGAGTGTGGTTGCGATGGTCCTTGCGCCGGTCCCGGGTCCGACGCAGGCGCTCGAGCAGCTTGGCGAGCGCCAGGTCGAGGGCCGCGTACCGGTCGTCGGCGCACGCCTCGGCGCGGATCACGGGCCCCTTGTCGATGACGGTGAGCTCGACACGCTCACTGCTGTCGGCCTGTCGGGGGTTGACCTCGTGCGAGACGAGGACGTCGATCCGCTGCGCGCGCGGGGCCAGCTGTTCGACCTTGGCGAGCTTCTGCTCGACGAAGGCGCGGTACTTGGGCAGTACCTCGGTGTGCCGGCCGGCAACCACAATCTCCATGTGAGCCTCCTGGGAGGTGAGGGCGGGACGCAGCCCGCCACGGGTCTCGTGCGTTCGTCGCCCCGGTTGGGGCGCCTTGGCGGCATCACCTCCTCCCACACCCCACCCGCGTCACCCCCGCAAGGGTGCGCGCCACGGTGTCGTCGGCAGTCGTAGAGCTCGGACTCCTACGCTAGTCCCCGCAGCGTCTCCTCGACCACTCGCGCAGCAGATCCACAGGGATCGCTCGGCCCGCTCGCAGGCCGGGCACCCGGCGGCGGGGTCGAGGCGAGCGTGACACCGGCCGCGACGAACGCCCCCGCGGCCTCCAGGACGGTCCGGCACGCGACGACCGTGGCGCCCGTCGTCAGCACGTCGTCGACCACGACCACGCACCGGCCCGCCAGCCGCGCCCTGTCGCGCGGCCGCACCCGGACGTGCCCGGTGAGGTTCAGCCACCGCGCGCGCGTGCCGAGCCCGACCTGGTCCCCGCCGCGCCGGGCGAGCACGGGCGACGACCGCGCGGGGCACCCACCGGAGCGCAGCCCGGCCGCGAGCGCAGCCGCCAGGTCGTCGACGAGGTTCCCGCCGCGCCGTCTGCGTGAGGCCGGGGTCGAGGGCGCGGGGACGACGAGCACCTCACCCGGTCCGAGCACGTCCGCCAGCTCCTCCCCTGCCGCGACGAGCGCCGCCGCGAAGGGCCGCGTGAGATCGCGCCGACCGTGGTCCTTCCACGCCAGGACGGCGGCCCGGACGGGTCCCACGCAGTCGGCCACGGTCCACACCGGCAGCCCGCCGGGCGCGCCCATGAGGTCGAGCCGCCCGGCGCGGCTCTCGCAGCGCCACGGCGGCCCGAGCAGCGCGTCGCACGCCGAGCACCACGGCTCGTCGTCGACCCCGCAGCCCCCGCAGGCGACGGGCAGCACGAGTCGGCTCAGCTCGGTCCACCACCTGCGTGCGCCCACGGTCCCAGCGTCGCCGACCGACCGCGCCCGTGGACCCGTCGGGCGGGATCTGTGGACAGGCTCAGCCGGGGAAGCTCGGATCCAGGACGCCCTCGACCCCGGGCACCGCGGTCCAGCTGGACGCGGTGTACCGCCGCAGCATGCCGTCCTTGCTCGTCGCGTACAGCACGCTCCCGCCGGCGACCGCGTCCAGGTCGGGCACCTCGGGCAGCGCCGACGTCGTTCCCGAGACGGGCACGAGGTGCACGGCGAGGGTCCCGGCGCTGCGGCCGACGACCGCGAGCGTCGACTCGTCCTTCCAGACGAGCGCGGTCGCGTCGGTCAGCAGCGACCCGGCCCGGATGACCTCGCCGATCTGCTGCGGCGCGCCGTTGGCGTCGCGGACGACCGCACCGACGTTGATCGCGACGCCGTCGGGTCCCGAGGAGATGACGGCCACGCGCGTCCCGTCCCGCGCCACGCGCACGGACCGGACCTGGCGGCCCTGCAGGAAGTCGGCGGTGATGCTGACCGGCTTCGCGCCAGCCCGCCCGGCGACGAGCCCGTCGGCGGTCGTCGCCGTCCAGGCCCAGCCGAACCGGTCGACCGACGGCGCCACGAGGTCGGCCCCCGTCAGCAGCGTCGTGCCGGCCTTGCCGCCCTGCGGGAGCGTCACGAGCGACGAGCCGCCGGACACCCCGACCCGGACGTCGCCGTCCTCGTCGCGCGCCGGGTAGCGGATGCCGAGGCCCTCGAGCGACCCGATGCCGTCCACGGGCTTGACCGTGCCGCCGGCCAGGGAGACGAGCTTGCCCGCCTGGAGCATCTCGACCGGGACGTCCGGCGTCGGGCCCTGCTGGAGCGTCGCGGCCCCCTCGAGGATCACCCCGTCGACGCCACCCGCGGTGACCTTCACGGAGCCGACGCCCGGCAGCGGGCGCAGGCTCGCGTCGATCTGCGCGAGGAACAGCTTGCGCTTGGCGGCGAGCACGGTCGCCGCGGGTTCGAGCCCCACCTCGGCCGTGCCCGCGCCCGTGATGACGACGGCCTCGGGCTTGAGCTGTGTGCCGTCGGGGATCTCGGTGACGACGGCGTCGCGCAGCCACGGCGACGGCCCGGCGAGCAGGGCCTTCATCACGTGGGTCGGCAGCTTGTCCTGGGGGAGCCAGCGGGTCTCGGGGACCAGGAACGTCTCGTCGGCGGACAGGAAGTAGATCGAGGCGGCGCGGAACCGCGCGTCGAACACCACCTTGGGCAGCAGGAGCCCGTCGGGGACGCCGGAGATGCGCCACTCGCCGTCCGCGTTGCGCACGAGGTCGTACGTGACCGACTCGCGCGCGTCCGGCGGCGCCTCGGTGTACCGGCCGTCGCCGTCGACCCGCGCGAGGACGGGGACGTCGACGGTCACCTGCGTCTTGGAGGTCGTCGAGTAGGTGAGCGGCCCGGCGACGACGACGCCGGCGAGCGGCTTCCACGCCTGGCGCGCGTCGCCCGCGAGGTACTGCCGCGCGGTGACGAACTCGTCCGGGAACCCGTTCGCCCCGGCGATCAGGAAGCTCTGCACGATGTCGACGGGTCCGGCGCCGGCCTGGGGCCCCTCGGGCAGCGGGGCGGCCCGTCCCTCGTCGCTGGCGACGACGTTGCTGCGGACCGGGGGGCCGGACGTGGGCATCGAGGTGCAGGCGGCCAGGAGCATCACGACGACGGCGAGCGTGACGGCGCGCAGGCGGACGTTCATCGGACCTCCTGGCGGGCGTCGTGGCTCTCGTCGTCGAGCTCGGGCAGCGCCGCGGGATCGGTGCGGGGCCGGACCACGGGGGCGAGCACGGGCTGCGGGTCCGCGTCGTCGGGCACGAGCGGGAGGGGCGAGTCGGTCAGGCGGATGCCCGCGCGGCGCGGCAGCGTCAGGCGGAAGCAGGCACCGCGACCGGGCCTCCCCCACGCCTCGAGCCAGCCGCCGTGCAGGTGCGCGTCCTCGAGCGAGATCGCCAGCCCCAGGCCGGTGCCGCCGGTCGTCCGCGCGCGGGCCGGGTCCGCGCGCCAGAACCGGTCGAAGACGTGCGCGGTCTCGACCGTCGACATCCCGACGCCGTGGTCGCGCACGGTGACAGCGACGGCGTACTCGTCGGCACCGACCGTGACCTCGACGGACGTGCCCTCGGCGTGCTCGATCGCGTTGACCAGGAGGTTGCGCAGCACGCGCTCGACGCGGCGGGGGTCGATGTCCGCCTGGGCCCGCTTCTCGGGGAGCGTGACGCGCAGCCACGTCCCGCGGCGCTCGGCGAGCGGGAACGCGTGGTCCGCGGCCGCGATGACCACGTCGCGCACGTCGCGCCCCTCGGCGTCGAGCACGGCGGCACCCGCGTCGAACCGGCTGATCTCCAGCAGGTCGGCGAGCAGGTCCTCGAACCGGTCGAGCTGGGTCTGCAGGAGCTCGGCCGAGCGCTTGACGGCCGGCTCGAAGTCGGCGCGCGACGCGTGGATGACCTCGCCGGCCATCCGGATCGTGGTCAGCGGGGTGCGCAGCTCGTGGGAGACGTCCGAGACGAACCGGCGCTGCAGCGCAGACAGGTCCTCCATGCGGCTGATCTGGTCCTGCAGACCGGCGGCCATCTCGTTGAACGAGCGCGCGAGCGTCGCCATCTCGTCCTCGCCCTTGACCGGCATGCGCTCGGACAGGTGGCCGTCCGCGAGGCGCTCGGCGACCTGCGCGGCCCGGCGCACCGGGCGCACGGCCTGGCGGGTGACCAGCCACGTCATCGAGCCGAGCAGCAGGACGAGCGCGACCGCCGCGAGCGCGAGCGTGCGCTGCAGGAAGTCGAGACGCTCCTGCTCGGCCTCGAGGCTGTACAGGAAGAAGAGCTGGAACGTGCCGGCGACCGGTACGTCGACGTTCTGGCCGACCATCACGGCGGGCTCCTCGCCCACCGCGACCGGCCACGCCACGGACTGCCAGTGCTGGCCGCCCACGGCGGTGGCGGCCTGCAGCTGCTTGGTGACGATCCCGGTCTGGGCGAGCGCCAGGTCCGAGGCCGCCGCGCCGACGGACACCGTCGAGCTCTGACCGGGCGCGCGCAGGAGGAAGACCTCGCGCTCCCCCGAGCCGCCCGAGCTCTGCGCGGTCACGACGTCCGTGAGCAGGCGCGAGACCTCGGGCCCCTGCGTCGCCGTCGACTCGTCGAACGTCGCCTGCGCCTGCTGCGTGCTGCGGGCGCTCTCCTCGAGGATCTGCTCCACGCGGCCGTCGAAGAGGCCGTCGCGCATCCTCTCCCCGACGTACAGCCCGACGAGCACGAGGGTGACCAGGCCGATGGCCGTGGTCGTCGTGATGACGCGCACCTGCAGCGACGAGCGCCAGGCGTGCCCGCCCGAGCGGATCCGCCGGGCCGTGCGGGCCCGGACGAGGCGCCACGTGCCGGCGACCCGCATCACGTCGTGGTCACGCCCGCCTTGTAGCCGACGCCGCGCACGGTGACGACGATCTCGGGCTGCTCGGGGTCGTTCTCGATCTTCGAGCGCAGGCGCTGGACGTGGACGTTGACCAGGCGCGTGTCCGCGGCGTGCCGGTAGCCCCACACCTTCTCGAGCAGGATCTCGCGCGTGAAGACCTGCCACGGCTTGCGGGCCAGCGCCACGAGGAGGTCGAACTCGAGCGGAGTCAGCGAGATCGGCCGACCGGCGCGGACCACGCGGTGGCCGGGCACGTCGATGCTCACGTCGCCGATCGACAGGTGCTCGGGGGCGGGCTCGTCGCTGCGGCGCAGCCGGGCCCGCACGCGGGCGACGAGCTCCTTGGGCTTGAACGGCTTGGAGATGTAGTCGTCTGCTCCCGACTCCAGGCCGAGGACCACGTCGACCGTGTCGCTCTTGGCCGTCAGCATGACGATCGGCACGCCCGACTCGGCGCGGATCTGACGGCACACCTCGTTGCCGTCCTTGCCCGGGAGCATGAGGTCGAGCAGCACGAGGTCCGGCTGCGTGGCGCGGAACACGCCCAGCGCCTCGTCACCGTCCTCGCAGAACACCGGGTCGAAACCCTCCGACCGCAGCACGATCCCGATCATCTCTGCCAGCGCGGTGTCGTCGTCGACCACCAGCACGCGTCCCCTCATGGCGGACATTCTCGCATCGGAAACGGTGCGCCACGGCGCGCCTGTGCACGGATCACCCGTGTGCGTCCCGAACGAGGGTGCCGCGTGGCACGATGGGCGTCCGCCTGGGGGTGGCGCCGGCGCCTGGCCGCCCCTCCCGGCCCCGTCAACGACCGACGACAGCCGAGGAGCCGCGCTCGCATGACGAGCCCGCAGGACGACGAACCGCAGCCCACCTGGACTGCCCCGGGATCTGCCGTGCCACCGCCGCCCACCCCGCCCACCTCACCCGCAGCGGCTCCGGACCTGACGAAGCCCGTGCCCCCGGTACCGCCCGTGCCCCCCGTGGCACCGCCCGTCGCACCGCCGGTCCCCGTGCAGGGCTGGGGCGGCCAGCCGGCGTGGAACGGCCAGCCCGGCTGGGGCGCGCCCGCCCCGACCGCGTGGCGCCCGCCCGCGCTGCAGCCCGGCATCGTGCCGCTGCGGCCGCTCGGGCTCGGCGAGATCCTCGACGGCGCCTTCAAGGCCGTGCGGGCCAACCCGCGCGTGATGTTCGGGCTGTCCGCGATCGTCGTGACCATCGCGGTCGCCGTCGAGTCGGTGCTCACCTGGTACGTCTCGGGCCTCATCGACGGCGCGATCGCCGACGCGGCGGCCTCGTCGGACCTGTTCACCGAGTCCGACACGGACGGCCTCGGCACCGTGTTCAGCCAGGTCATCGCCGCACCCATCACGACCGTCGTCACCACGATCCTCACCGGCTGGCTGATCATCTCGGTGAGCCGGTCCGTGATCGGGCAGAAGGTCAGCCCGCGCGAGGTGCTCCGCAGCAAGCGGATCTGGCTCGTGGTCGGGTTCACCGCGCTCCTCGGCCTCGCGATCGCCCTGGTCGTCGGCGCGTACGTCGCGCTGGTCGTGCTGTTCGCCTCGCAGGACCTGGTGGGGCTCGCGGTCGGCTTCGGCCTGCTCGTCGGGCTCGCCCTGTTCCTGCTGCTCGTGCTGGTGTCCGTGCGCACCCTGCTCGTGCCACCCGCGCTCATGCTCGAGGGCAAGAGCTTCCGCTCGACCGTGGCGCGCGCGTGGCGACTGACCCGCGGCAGCTTCTGGCGGCTGCTCGGCATCTACCTGCTCGTCAGCCTGCTGGTCGGGGTCATCACGCAGATCGTGGTGACGCCCGCCGCGATCCTGTCGGCGCTCGTGTTCTCCGACCCGATGGGCGAGGAGTTCGGGTCCATCGTGGTCACGGGCATCGCCAAGATCATCGCCCTCACGCTGAGCACCACCTACCTCGCCTCGGTCGTCGCGCTGCTGTACATCGACGTGCGGATCCGCCGCGAGGGGCTCGACATCGAGCTCGCGCGCGCAGCCGACGCGGCCGTCGCGGCACGGTGACCCCAGGAGTGCGCACCGACGTCCCCGTCACGCCCGACGGGCCGACCGGACGCCGCTGGGCGCTCGAGGAGCTGAGCCACCCCGAGTACCACGAGAACAAGTCGCTGCTGTCGCGGTTCATCGAGTGGGTGCTCGACCGGTTCGACGGGCTCGGCGGCGTCGGGCTCTCCGGGGTCCAGTCGGCGCTGGTCGTCGTGGGCATCACCGTGGTCGTCGTCGCCGTGGCGTTCCTCGTCGCGGGACCCGTGCGCCGGTCTCGGCGGGTGCGCACGTCGGGCGCGGTGCTCGCGCAGGACGACGCGCGCACGGCCGACCAGATGCGCGCCGCGGCCGACGCCGCCGCGCGCGCCGGGGACTTCTCGCTCGCCGTGGTCGAGCGGTTCCGCGCGCTCGTCCGGGGCCTCGAGGAACGCCTCGTGCTCGACGAGCGCGCCGGCCGGACCGCGCACGAGGCGAGCCTCGACGCAGGCCGCCGGCTGCCCGCGCTCGCGGCCGAGCTCGCGTCCGCCGGCGCGCTGTTCGACGACGTCGCCTACGGCGGCCGCACCGCGGGCGCCGACGACGACGAGCGGCTGCGCGGGCTCGAGGAGCGCGCGCGGCACGAGCGGCCCGCCCTCGCCGGAGCCGCGCGATGACCACGACCGCCCCCGCTCCCGTCGTCGGCGACGGGACGACCGCCCGCTCCCGCGCGACGGGGCGCTGGCGCCGCTGGCGCGGACCGATCGCGATCCTGTCGCTCCTGTGCGTCGTCGGGCTGCTCGCCGCCCTGCCGGAGCCGCGCACGTCGTCCGTGCCGCTCGCGCCGGACAGCACCGCGGCGACCGGTGCTCGCGCCGTGGCCCAGATCCTCGAGGAGCAGGGCGTGCAGGTGACGTTCGTCCGCCGCGCGTCCGCTGCGCGTGCCGCGGCGACGCCGGGCTCGACCGTGCTGCTCGCGGGTGACCGCAACATCTTCGACCAGTCGCAGTTCGACTTCCTGGCCGACCTGGACGCCGACCTCGTGCTCGTCGACGCCTCGTGGCCCGCCTCGGAGCTGGCCGGCGTCGACTCGTCGTGGTCGGACGTCGCCACGAGCGCGGCGCTCGAGCCCGGCTGCGACGACCCGGACGCGACCGCCGCGGGCTCCCTCCGGGCCTCCGGACGGGTCCTGGCGTCGAGCCCGGACACGGTCGTGTGCTTCCGCGGTCCGGGGGACGCCGCCGACCAGGGCGCCTACACGGTCCGCACGGTCGAGGGCCAGCGCGTCGCCGTCCTCGCGGACGCTGCCCCGCTGATGAACGCCCACCTCGCCGAGGCGGGGAACGCGGCGCTGGTGCTGCGGATGCTCGGCCGCCACGACCACCTCGTGTGGTACCTGCCCAGCCCGTACGACACCGGCTCCGACGAGGGCGAGGCCGGCCCCGGCCTCGGCGACCTCGTGCCGCCTGTCGTCGGCGTCCTGGGCCTGCAGCTGCTGCTCGTGGTGGTCGTCGTGGCGTTCTGGCGCGGCCGGCGGCTGGGCAGGCTGGTCACCGAGCCGATGCCCGTCGTCGTCCCCGCCGCCGAGGCCACCCGCGGCCGCGGCCGGCTCTACCGGCGCTCACGTTCCTACGGCCACGCTGCCGCCGCCCTGCGGGCCGGCGCGGCGAGCCGCTGCGCACGCCGGCTCGGCCTCCCGGGATCCACCCCGGCGCCCCAGCTGATCGACGCCGTCGCCCTGGCGACCGGTCGACGCAACCCCGACGTGGCGGCCCTCTTCTACGGGCCGCCTCCCACCGACGACTCCGCGCTGGCCAGGCTGGCGCGGGACCTGGACGACATCGAGAGCGAGGTCCAATCATCGTGAGCGACCACACCGAAGCAACCGTCGACCCATCCCCGGAGCTGCGCGCCGCGCTCGCCGGCGTGCGCGCGGAGGTCGCCAAGGCCGTCGTCGGCCAGGACGCCGCCGTGTCGGGCCTGATCATCGCGCTGCTGTGCCGGGGGCACGTGCTCCTCGAGGGGGTCCCGGGCGTCGCCAAGACGCTGCTGGTCCGGACGCTGTCCGCCTCGCTCGACCTCGACACCAAGCGCGTGCAGTTCACGCCGGACCTCATGCCCGGCGACGTCACCGGCTCGCTGGTCTACGACGCCCGCAGCGCCGAGTTCTCCTTCCGTGCCGGGCCGGTCTTCACCAACCTCCTGCTGGCCGACGAGATCAACCGCACGCCCCCCAAGACGCAGGCCTCCCTGCTCGAGGCGATGGAGGAGCGGCAGGTCTCGGTCGACGGCACCCCGCGGCCGCTGCCGGACCCGTTCCTGGTCATCGCCACGCAGAACCCCGTGGAGTACGAGGGCACCTACTCGCTGCCCGAGGCGCAGCTGGACCGGTTCCTGCTCAAGCTCACCCTGCCGCTGCCCGAGCGCGAGGACGAGGTCGAGGTGCTCGCACGTCACGCCGCCGGGTTCGACCCGCGCGACCTGGCGGCGGCGGGCGTGAAGCCCGTCGCGGACGCCGACGTGCTCGCGCGGGCGCGGGCCGAGGTGGCACGCGTCCAGGTCTCGCGCGAGGTGCTCGCGTACGCGGTCGACGTGTGCCGCGCGACGCGGACGTCGCCGTCCCTGTCCCTCGGGGTCTCCCCGCGTGGTGCGACCGCGCTGCTCGCGACGTCGCGCGCGTGGGCGTGGCTCTCCGGCCGCGGCTACGTGACCCCCGACGACGTCAAGGCCCTCGCGCACCCGACGCTGCGCCACCGCGTGCAGCTGCGCGCCGAGGCCGAGCTCGAGGGCGTCACCACCGAGTCCGTGCTCGACACGGTGCTGGCCTCCGTGCCCGTCCCCCGCTGACCTTCCGTGGCCCTCACCTGGCGCGCGGCCGTGCTCGCCGCGCTCGGCATCCCCGCGGTGCTCGTCGTGCCCGTGCCCGGGACCGTGCTGCTGTGGGCGCTCGTGGTGCTCGTCGTGTGCGCGGTGGACGCAGCCCTCGCCGCGTCGCCGCGCGAGGTCGCCGTCGTGCGCCGCGTGCCGCCCTCGGTGCGGCTCGGCGAGCCCGCGACGAGCGACCTGGAGGTCACCAACGTGGCGTCGCGCCGGTTGCGCGCGCTCGTGCGGGACGCCTGGCCGCCGTCGTCAGGCGCGGTCGCACCCCGGCACGAGGTCGACCTGCCCCCGGGCGACGGGCGGCGCCTGCGCACCGTGCTCGTCCCCACCCGGCGCGGTGACGCGCACGCCGACCGCGTGACGATCCGCAGCATCGGGCCGCTCGGCGTCGCCGCGCGGCAGGCCTCGCTCGAGGTGCCCGCGCGGCTGCGCGTGCTGCCCGAGTTCGCCTCGCGCCGGCACCTGCCGAGCAGGCTGGCCCGGCTGCGGGAGCTCGACGGGCGCGCGGCCGTGCAGGTCCGCGGCGCCGGGACCGAGTTCGACTCGCTGCGCGAGTACGTGATCGGCGACGACGTGCGCTCGATCGACTGGCGTGCCTCGGCCCGCCGCTCCGACGTGGTGGTGCGCACGTGGCGCCCGGAGCGGGACCGGCGCGTCCTGGTCGTGCTCGACACGGGCCGCACGTCCGCGGTCCGGGTGCTCGACGCACCCAGGATCGACGCGTCCATCGAGGCCGCTCTCCTGCTCGCCGCCCTGGCCACCCGGGCGGGCGACCGCGTCGAGCTCCTCGCCTACGACCGCCGAGTCCGGGCACGCGTCGCGGGAACCGGCGGCCCGCGCCTCATGCCCGCGCTGGCGGACGCGCTCGCGACCGCGCACCCCGAGCTCATCGAGACGGACTGGGCCGGCGTGGTGAGCCAGGTGCGCGAGCGGCTGAGCCAGCGTGCGCTCGTCGTGCTGCTCACGGCGCTGGACCCGGCCGTGGTCGAGCAGGGGCTGCTGCCCGTCGTCGACCAGCTCACGTCGCGCCACCAGGTGGTGCTCGCGTCGGTCGCCGACCCCGAGCTGCACGAGCTCTCGCAGCAGCGCGGGTCCGCGGCCGAGGTGTTCGACGCCGCGGCGGCCGAGCGCGTCGGGCTCGAGCGTGCGGCCGTCGCCGTCCGGCTGCGGCAGCGGGGCGTCGAGGTGGTCGAGGCGCTGCCCGACGACCTCGCGCCGCGGCTCGCCGACACGTACCTGGCGCTCAAGGCGGCCGGGCGGCTGTAGGCGGCAGACTGGTCGCCAGCACATCACGACGACGGAGGTTCACCGTGGCAGGGCACCGCATCTTCGCGACGAGCTTCGCGAGCATCTACCCGTTGTACGTGACCAAGGTCGAGCGCAAGGACTACACCCGGGACGAGGTCGACGAGGTCATCACCTGGCTCACCGGCTACTCGGAGGCGGGCCTCGCGAAGGCCGTCGCCGACGAGGTGGACCTCGAGACGTTCTTCGCCGAGGCGCCCGCCCTCAACCCGAACGCGGCCCTCATCACGGGTGTCATCTGCGGGCACCGGGTCGAGGAGATCGAGGACCCCCTCATGCAGAAGATCCGCTACATGGACAAGCTCGTGGACGAGGTCGCCCGGGGCAAGAAGATGACGTCGATCCTGCGCTCCTGACGTCAGGCGTGGTCGGGTGCGGCGGGGAACGCGCGCCGGGCCAGTAGCACGACCACCAGGGCGAGCGCCACGAGTCCGGCTCCCCAGTACGGCAGCGAGCCCAGGCCGGGCCCGGCGAGCACCCAGGCGCCGAGAGCCGCCCCTCCCCCGATGCCGATGTTCGCGGTGGAGTTCACGAGCGCGCCGATGACGTCCGGCGACGCCCCCGACGTGCGGATGGCCGCGGTCTGGAACACCGACGCCACGGCGCCGAACCCGGCCGTCCAGACGGCAGCCGCGGCGAGCACGCCGACCTGAGCAGGGAACAACAGGCCGAGCGCCAGCAGGCCGAGAGCCACGGTCGCGAGGACGACGAGCGTGCCGCGCCGCGGCTGCCGGTCGAGCAAGGACGCCGCGTACGCGGTGCCGACCAGGCCGAGCGCGCCCAGCACGAGCAGCGTCGGCCCGACGGCCGCGCGCGTCAGGCCGGCGGCCAGCAGCAGCAGGGTGACGTAGGTGTAGACGGTGTACTGGCCGAGGTACGTGAGCGTGTTGGCGGCCGAGACGACGCCGAGGCGGGCGCGGTTGGTGCGGCGCGCGTCGTCGGCGGCCGGGGCGGCGCCCGTGCTGACGGCGGGCAGCAGCACCGCGACGAGCCCGCCCGCGACGGCGCAGGCGATCGCCAGCGCGACGAACGAGGCCCGCCACCCGACGGCCGCCCCCAGGGCCGTCGAGAGGGGCACTCCGAGGACGAAGCCTGCCGACGCACCGGCGGTGACCAGGGCGAGCGCGCGGCCCGTGAACCGCGGGCCGACGAGGCGCGACGCGTACCCGATCGCGACCGAGAAGAACACCGCGTGCGCGATCCCCCCGAGCGCCCGCGCGCCGGCCACCACGCCGAACGCCGGTGCCACGGCCACGAGCGTGTTGCTCACCGTGTAGGCGGCCAGCGTGCCGAGCAGCAGCGGCTTGCGCGCGAACCGCCGCGTCGCGAGCGTCAGCGGCACGGCGAGCACGGCGACCATGACCGCGTACACGGTGACGAGGAGGCCCGCGACGGAGCGGGTCACGTCCAGGTCGTCGCTGATCTGCGGCAGCAGCCCGACGGGCAGGAGCTCGGTGGTGATCGCGGCGAAGGTCGCCAGCGCGAGCGCGAGGATCCCGCCGGCCGCGGCACGGACGGTGCCGGCCTGCGAGCGGCTGTCGGTGGTCGCGTCGGTCACGAGCGCATGCTCGCACGCGGCCCCGACACGTGCCGGTGCCGTGTCGGTGAGTGACGGTAGGTTTCGGGCACCGACGCCTGACGAGGGAGAGCCGTGGTGGACGGACCGGTGCTGACCGCCGACGAGCTCTCGCGTGCACTGCTCGCGCGCCAGCACCTCCTGGAGCGGACCACGGCGCCGTTCCACGAGGTGGTCGACCACCTCGTCGGGCTGCAGGCGCAGAACGCCTGGTCGCCCTACCTGGCTCTGGCCAGCCGCGTGGACGGGTTCACGCACGCGCAGCTCGGCGACGCGCTCGTCGGGCGCTCCGTGGCCCGCATCGCGGTGATGCGCGGCACGATCCACCTGGTCACGGCGGACGACGCGCTCCTGCTGCCGGTCCTGACGGCACCGATCTTCACGCGCGACCTGCTGGCCAACGCCCAGCACGGCGCGCCGCTGCGCACCGTGGACGTCGCGGAGGTGACCGCCGCCGCCCGCACGCTGGTCGAGCAGGAGCCGCGGGTGACCACCGTGCTCGGCGCCCTGCTCGCCCAGCGGTGGCCGGACGTCCCGCCCGGGTCGCTCGCGCACGCCGCGCGCGGGACGCTGCCGCTCGTCCAGGTGCCCCCGCGGGGCGTGTGGGGACGGTCGGGCCCGACGACGTGGACCACGGCCTGGCACTGGCTCGGCGCGAGCGCACCTGACCTGTCCGACCCCGACGCCCTCGCGGTGGCGCTCGAGGACCTGCTGCTGCGCTACCTCGCGGCGTTCGGGCCCGCCACGGTCGCCGACGCCCAGGCGTGGTCGGGCCTCACGGGGCTGCGGGCGGTCGCCGACCGGCTGGGCGACCGGGTCGTGCGGCTCGCCGCGGAGCCGTCGCCGGGCAAGGTCCGCCCGCGCGAGGTGCTCGACCTGCCGGACGCCCCGCGGCCGCCGGGCGGGACCCCCGCGCCCGTGCGCTTCCTGCCCGACTTCGACAACCTGCTGCTCGGGCACGCCGATCGGACGCGGCTGATCAGCGACGAGCAGCGACGGTCCTTCCAGTCCTCGAACGGCGTCGTGCCCGGCACGTTCCTGCTCGCCGGGCGTGTCGGGGGCACGTGGCGGATCGACCGATCGGCGCGAGGGCGCGCGACGCTCGTCGTGTCGCCCTTCTCGCCGCTCTCCCGCGCGGCGGTCGACGAGGTGAGCGCCGAGGCCGAGGCGGTCGTGCGGTTCGTCGCCGACGACGCGGCGGACCACGACGTGCGGCTCGGTCAGCCGACGGTCTCGAGCACGTATCCCGCGCGGTCCGCCTCGAGGTCACCCGTCTCGCCGTCGCGGACGCCGCGCCGGCCGAGCACCAGCACGTACGCCCAGAACCCGGCGAGCGCGATCGCGCCGATGACGATCTTGAGCCACCACGGCATCGCCGACCCGGTGACGAAGCCCTCGATGAGCCCCGAGACGGCCAGCACGCCGACGAGACCGATGGCCACGGTGAACAGCGCCCGCGCCTCCTGCGACAGGGCCCGCGACCGCGTGCGTGGCCCTGGGACGACCCAGGTCCAGAAGATGCGCAGCCCCGCGGCCCCGGCGACGAAGACGGCCGTCAGCTCGAGCATCCCGTGCGGGGCGATGAGCTGCAGGAAGATGTCCAGCTTGCCCGCCTCCGCCATCATCCCGCCCGTGGCGCCGACCATGACCGCGTTGTTGACCATGAAGTAGACCGGGCCGATCCCGGTGATGCCGGTGGCGACGCACACCGCGGTGAGCCACGCGTTGTTCGTCCACACCGTCGCGGCGAAGCCGGCACCCGGGTCGTAGTACTCCGCGAACGCACGGTCCACGTACTCCTGGCGCGCGGCGGGGGTGCCCATCGCCGCGAGCGCGTCCGGCTGGGTGGCGACCCAGATCCCCGCGACGACCGCGAGCAGCACGAACGTGCCACCGACCGCGACGGTCCACCAGCGGATCCGGTACATGGCCACGGGCAGGGTCACGGCGACGAACCGGGTGACGTCGCGCCATGCCGGCTCGTGGGTGCCCGCGATCGCCGACCGGGCGCGGGCGAGCGTCTGCGAGAGGCGGGTCACCATCTCGGGGTCCGGTGCCGCCGAGCGGATCACCGAGAGGTCGGTGGCGGTCGCCTGGTACAGGCGCACGAGCTCGTCGGCCTCGGCTCCCGTGCGGCGGCGCTGCTTGGTCAGGGTGTCCAGGCGCTGCCACGCGGGACCGTGCACCAGCAGGTAGGCGTCCAGGTCCATGACGCACAGGATGCCATCCGCGAGCGCCCCGCAGCGGTTACTCTGCCCAGGTCGCGGCAGGCGGCGGCAGAGACCTGGGAGGTGTGGTGGACGGCATCGTCACCGGCGAGGGCGTCCTCCTCGACTCGCAGGCCGCCTCGGCCGCCTCACGGCTCCTCGCGGGCCTGATCGACGTGGCGGTGCTCGCCGTCGTCATCATCGTGCTGAGCCTGGCCACGGTCGGGATCGCCAGCAACGTCCGGTCCGATGCCGCGCCCGCCGTCGCGACCATCCTGCTGCTCGTCGTGCTCATGCTCGTGCTGCCCGTCACCGTCGACACGCTCACGCGCGGCCGTTCCCTCGGCAAGGCCGCCGTCGGCATCCGGGTCGTGCGCGACGACGGCGGCCCGATCGTGTTCCGTCAGGCGTTCGTCCGTGCGCTGACCGGCATCGTCGAGCTGTGGCTCACGTTCGGCATCGTCGCGACGATCTGCTCGATGGTGCACCCGCAGGGCAAGCGCGTCGGCGACATCCTGGCCGGGACGTACGCGATCCGGGTGCGCGGCGCGACGAAGGCCCGGATCCCGGTCCAGGCCCCGCCCTACCTCGTCGGCTGGGCGCACCAGGCCGAGATCGCGCGCCTGCCCGACGGCCTGGCGCTCACCGTCCGGCAGTTCCTCCAGCGGGCGGCCCAGCTGCACCCGACGTCACGGGTCGAGCTGGGTGGGCGGCTCACGGCCGAGGTCGCGCAGTACGTGCAGCCCCTCCCGCCGGCCGGCACGCATCCCGAGGACTTCCTCGCCGCGGTGCTCGCCGAGCGGCGGCGTCGCGAGATCGACGTGCTCTCCCGCAACGCCACCCGCAACGCCCAGGACGCCCAGGGCCTGCACCGGCTCCCGCACGGGGTGCCGGACCCGGTCGACTGACCCGTCAGTCGCGGCGCAGGTCCGGCTCGAGGTAGATGACCCGGGCGATCGGCACGGCCGCGCGCACGCGCTGCTCGGCGGCGTCGATCGCGGCCGCCACGTCGGCAGCCGTCGTCGCCGCCGGCACCTCGATCTTCGCGGCCACCAGCACCTCCTCCGGGCCCAGGTGCAGCGTGCGCAGGTGGATGACCGACGAGACGCCGGGGCCGACGAGAGCGGACTTGATCGCGGCGACGTCGGACTTGGTGGCCGACTCCCCCAGCAGCAGCGACTTGGTCTCCAGCGCGAGGACGATCGCGATGAGCACGAGGAGCACGCCGATCCCGGCGGTGCCCGCGGCGTCCCACTCGCCGTTCCCGGTCGCGAGGGTCATGCCGACGCCGATCAGCGCGAGCACCAGGCCGATCAGCGCACCGAAGTCCTCCAGGAGCACCACGGGCAGCTCGGGCGCTTTCGCGGTGCGGACGAACGACACCCACGACTGCTTGCCGCGGACCAGGTTCGACTCGTGGATCGCGGTGCGGAACGAGAAGCCCTCGAGACCGATCGCCGCGACGAGCACCACCACGGGCACCCACTTCCACGACTCGATCGGGTGGGGGTCCTGCCACTTGTGCCACGCCTCGTACAGCGCGAACAGGCCACCGAGCGAGAAGAGCACGATCGAGACGATGAACGCGAACACGTACCGCTCGCGCCCGTAGCCGAAGGGGTGCGCGTCGTCAGCCGCCTTCTGCGCACGCTTGCCGCCGATGAGCAGCAGCAGCTGGTTGCCGGAGTCCGCGAGCGAGTGCACGCCCTCGGCCAGCATCGAGCTGGAGCTCGTCAGCAGGTAGGCGATGAACTTCGTGACCGCGATTCCCAGGTTCGCCGCGAGCGCGGCGACGATCGCCCTGTTCCCGCCACCGTGCGACATCTAGCGCCCCTCGTCGGCGAGCAGGATCGGGATGCCGTCGCGGACCGGGTACGTGCGCGGGTCGGTCGGGTGGGTCGAGACGAGCACGGGCTGGCCGTCGTCGTCCACGCCGTCGACGAGCGTCGCGCCCGTCACGGGGCAGCGCAGCAGGTCACGGGCCCACTGCTCGAGGTTCACACCGGACTCGCTCATGCCTGCTGCTCCTGTCGGACGAGCGCGAGCACGTCGTCGCGCACCTTCTCCATGATGTCCTCGTCAGCCGCCTCGACGTTGAGCCGCAGCAGCGGCTCGGTGTTGGAGGCGCGCAGGTTGAACCACCACTGCGGGTGGCCGTCCCAGTGCGAGACGGTCAGGCCATCGAGCTCGTCGACGGTGACCGGACCGGCACCCTGCTGCGTGACGTACGCGTCGACGACGCGCGCGCGGGCCTCGGGCACCGAGGTCACGACTGAGTTGATCTCCCCCGAGGCCGAGTACGGCTGGTAGAGCTCGGCGAGGACCGACAGCGGGTGCGGCTGCTCGCCGAGCGCCGCGAGCACGTGCAGCGCCGCGAGCATGCCGGTGTCGGCGAAGAAGAAGTCGCGGAAGTAGTAGTGCGCGCTGTGCTCGCCGCCGAAGACCGCGTCGTTCTCGGCCATCTCGGCCTTGATGAACGAGTGGCCCACGCGCGTGCGGACCGTGCGGGCGCCCGCGGCCTGCAGCAGGTCGGGCACGACCTTGGAGGTGATGAGGTTGTAGATCACCGTGGGCGTCCGGCCGGCGGCGCGCTCGCGCGCGACCTCGCGCAGGCCGACCAGGGCGGTGATCGCCGACGGCGAGACCGGGTCGCCGTGCTCGTCGATCACGAAGCAGCGGTCGGCGTCGCCGTCGAACGCCAGCCCCAGGTCGGCGTCGTGCTCGACGACCGCCGCCTGCAGGTCGCGCAGGTTCTCGGGGTCGAGCGGGTTCGCCTCGTGGTTGGGGAACGTGCCGTCGAGCTCGAAGTACAGCGGGATGATCTCGAGCGGCAGCCCGGGCAGCCCCGCGCCGGTGCCGAGCACGGCCGGCGCGGTGAAGCCGCCCATGCCGTTGCCGGCGTCCACGACGACCTTGAGCGGGCGGATGCCGGACAGGTCGACGAGCGAGCGCAGGAAGGCCGCGTACTCGGCGAGCATGTCGCGCGTGCTGATCTCGCCGACGGCGTCGGCCACCGGGACCTCGTCGGCCAGGTAGGCGCCCGCGAGGTCTCGCACCGCGGCCAGGCCGGAGTCCTGGCCCACCGGACGGGCACCCGCACGGCACAGCTTGATGCCGTTGTACTGCGCCGGGTTGTGGCTCGCGGTGAACATGGCGCCCGGGATGCCCAGCGAGCCGGACGCGAAGTAGAGGCCGTCGGTCGAGGCCAGGCCGATCGTGATCACGTCGACGCCCCGCACCGCGAGGCCGTCGGCGAACGCGGCGACCAGCGACGGGCCCGAGGGGCGCATGTCGTTGGCGATCACCACCCGCGGGCGCTGACCGGCGGCGACCTCGGGCAGCACGACGACGTCGGCGAAGGCCGCGCCGATCGCGCGCGCGACGGGCTCGTTCAGCTCGCTCGGCACGACGCCGCGCACGTCGTAGGCCTTGATGAAGGCGGACAGGTCCACGGGCTCGGGCAAGGTGACCCCTCGGTGAGTCGGCAGGAACGGCGCCACTCTAGTTGCCGAGGACCTCGGAGCGGTCCAGCGGGACGCCGTCGCCCTCGAGAGCGAACCAGTTGGTCTGCTCGCACGCGGGGCACGAGACGAACACCGCGGGGCGGCCGTCGGTCAGGGTCATCCGGATGCGCGTGAGCTCGCTCGCCCCGCACTTCAGGCAGGACTCGGTGCCGGCGACGAGCGGCCCGGTCGGCTGGCTCATCGAGCCCAGCGGCTCGACCGGCTGACCCGCACGACCGGCGCCCCGGCGGCGAGCCATCAGCCCTCGCCCCGCAGCACGCGCAGGTGGCCCCGACGCGGGGCCTCGGCGAGCTCGGCGGACTCGGTGACGGGTGCCGCCGCCGCTGCGACCCGCGGCCGGCCGGCCTCGCGCACGGCGTCGGCCAGCGCGAGCAGGTCGTCGTGGCTGGGCGCGGCGGGCTCGAAGTCGGGCGTGAGCCGCACGACCTCCCAGCCGCGCGGTGCCGTGAGCCGCGACGCGTGCTCGGCGCACAGGTCGTACGAGTGGGGCTCGGCCGTCTGCGCGAGCGGCCCGAGCACGGCCGTGGAGTCGGCGTAGACGTAGGTCAGCGTGGCGACGGCGGCACGGCCGCAGGCCGAGCGGGAGCACTGCCGGACGGATCTCACCCGCAGAAGGTACTCCCGCGCGCCGACACCCCGCTCCCCCCACGCCGTGGCACCCGAACTACGATGCAGGCGTGACGACCGACCCGTACGCCCGCCGTGGGCTCACCACGAGCCGTGGGGCCGGGTCGAGCGCCGCTCCCGTCCGTCGCCGCGACCGGCGGGGCCACGGCCCGCGCGGCCCGCTGATGCCGACGTCGATGCCCGCCTACCGCACGCGCGCGCAGCGGTTCGACGACTACGTCCTCGACGCCGTCGAGCGCATCGAGCGTCGCTGGTCACGCCAGCTCGCGGGCACCGAGTTCGCGGTCGAGGACGTGCCGCCCTCCCACCCGGCGCCGTGGGAGCACGGCGGCGTGCCGCTCGGGCGCTACTTCCCCGCGGACGCCGGTCAGGCGGCCCGCATCGTCATCTACCGGCGCCCGGTCGAGTCCCGGTCGAACGATGCGCTCGACCTGGCGGACCTGGTGCGCGAGGTCGTCGTCGAGCAGGTGGCGCACATGATCGGCCGGGCGCCCGAGGAGATCGACCCCGAGCTGCGCGACTGACCTCAGCGCGTGCCGACGCGCGGGTCCTGGCGGACGGTGACCGCGGCGCTGGCAGGGTCGGCGGGCACCGGGCTGAGCACCGAGACGAGCGTGCCGTCGGGGCGCGCGACGTCGGCGACCAGGGCCCACGCGAGCGTCGTCGGGCCGTCGTCGGGCACGAGCTCGAGCGCGGCGACCGTGACGCCGGGCGTCGCGGTCCCCTGCTTGCCCGGCACCACCGTTCCGGTGCCGACGAGCGTGTCGGCGACCCACGAGCCGGTCGTCCCCGCGGGGACGGAGACCTGCCGCTCCGCGAGCACGCGACCGTCGGACCCGATCGCGCGCAACGTGCCGGTCGCGCTCCCGGCCTCGCCGACGGCGGTCGCGACCAGCACCCCGCGGGTCCCGCCGGGAACCGTGACGATGCCGCTGACCCCCGCAGTCGTGGACGGGACCCAGGCGCGTTCCCTGCTCGGCGCGGGGTCGACCGAGGTCGCCGCGCCGGCGCGCGCGACGAGTCCCGACGCGACGACGGCGCGATCGGCGTCGATGACGGCCGTGTACGCGCCCGCCGGCAGCCCGCCCAGCGGCACGTCCGTGACCTCGCCGGGCGCGAGCTCGATCTCCTGCGCGCCGGGCAGGTCCTGCACGCCGTCGGGTCCGAGCAGCTGGACGTGTGCCGTCGTGGCCTTCTTGCCCGTGACCATGAGCCGCAGCGCGCCTGCCAGCGGGCTGTCGACGTCGGCCGCGACCACCGACAGACCCGGGACCACCTGGTGCTTGGCGGGTGCGGAGCCTGGGACCACCAGGTCGGTGCCCAGCGGGGTGAAGCCGTCGAGCGCGGAGTCCTGGAGGTAGGTGGTGATCGCCCCACCGGTCGCGGTGACGCGCACCGCTACCCGCCGCTGCTCGGGCGCGACGGCGCCGAGCACGACCACGCGCTGCGCACCCGGCGCGACGAGGTAGTGCGACGCCGAGAGGTCGACCTTGCCCGACGGGCCGTAGACCGCGACCGTGACCTCGGCCGGCGTGGAGCCCGCGGCGGCGATGACGAGCTGCGCGGTGCTGGACAGGTCGGTGGCGCCGCCGACGAGCCACGCGTCCGTCGTCGGGCGCTGGCAGGACGCGGCCGAGAGACCACGCAGGTCTCCCGCGGTGACGACCGACCCGACGGACGCGGCCACGCGGGCGGCGACCTCGGTGGGCTCCGCGCGCACGACCAGCGGCGCGGTCGGGGTGACACGCGCCGCCGACGAGCCGGGGGCCAGCGTCGCGACCGCGTCTCCCCCGGCTGCGGGCGCGACGGAGCCGCCGGCGGACGACGCCGCCGCGGCCACGAGCGAGAAGATCGGCGCGACGGGCGTGGGGTCGAAGGCCTTGTCGCCGGTGCTGTCCGGCAGGATCAGGGGCCCCGGGCAGGTCAGCGTGACGGTTCCCGGTGGCACGTCGACGACCGTCCCGTCCAGCGGCGCGGCCGTGTCCTGGTCGGGCAGCCGGACTCCCGCTGCCACGACGGCGGCGACGAGCGCGACGACGCCGAGCCCCGAGACCGTCCGGACCGTGCGGCCGAGCCATACCGTGCGTCGCGCGCTCATGCGCGGACCCCCCGTCGGCGCCGCACGGGCACGGCGAGCAGCACCGTCACGAGCAGGACGAGGCCCTGCGCGACGAGCCACGGCGTGCGCTGCGGCGCGTCGTAGTGCACCGTCAGGTGGCCGCCCGCGGCGCCCACCTGGAAGACCTGGCGCCAGCCGTCGTCCACCGCGCGCAGCGAGCGCCCGTCGAGGCGGGCCTGCCAGTGCGGGTCGGCCCGCTCGGCGAGGACGAGCAGCCGCTCGCCGCTGCCCGCCGGGACCGTCGTGTCGACGCTGCGCTGGTCGGACGCGACGGCGGTGGCAGCCGTGGCGGGATCGGCCAGGTCAGCGCCCTGCGGGGCGATCCGCGCCCAGGAGGTCACCGCGGTGTCCGCGTCGCGGGTCAGGGGCTGGACCCGCCACAGGGTGCCGCGCGCGCTCTGCGTGACGCGCTCGAGGCCGGCCGTGGAGTCCAGGGTCGCGACGAGCCGCTCGCGCGCGGTCCGGGCCGCGCTCGAGTCGCGGGTGTCGGTCGCGACCGACGGGACGAGCACGTCGCTGACGGCGAGCGCGCCGAGCGGGCCGGCGACGTCGCCGGACGCCCCACCGACGAGCCGTGCGACGAGGTCCTCGACCTCCGCCGCGGCGGCGTCCGGCCCGCGCACGGACGCATCGGTCAGCCCGCCGACGAGCAGGCGGGTGCTCACGGCCGCGGCCTGGTCGACGAGCAGGGGGCCGTCGCCGCGCAGGAGCTGCCAGGTGACGTCCGGGCCGGCGCTCGCTCCTGCGGGTGCGGCGGCGAGCGCGAGGACCCGCGAGGCGTCGGGCGAGGTCTGGGACTGGCGGCCGACCGCGGGGACGATCTCGTCGTCGATCGCGCGCAGCGCCACGGCGTCTCCCGTCCGTGCCTGCCAGGTCCACCCACCCAGCCAGGCCACGGGGGCGGCGACCGCGACGACGGTGACGAGCGCGACCAGCGGCTGGCGCCACCCGAAGCTCTGGTGCCCGAGCCGGGCCTGCAGCCGGTCCGCGCCGAGCACGGCCGCGGTGAGCAGCCCGAGCCCGGCGAGCGACAGGAGGGGGCCCGTCCAGCCGTACGCGGTCACGCCGTCCTGCACGCCGACCGGGACGCGCGCGACGAGCGTCGCGGCGGCGAGCCCGATCGCGGCGACCATCCAGGCGGCGCGCACCGCGCGAGCCGCGGGCGCTCCCCGCAGGAGCGCGAGGAGGGCGAGGAGCACGACGACGGCGCCGGCGAGCAGCGGCCACACGTCGGCGACGGGCTCGGCCCAGGACGGCACGAGCGCGGCCGCGTCGGCCGGCAGCCCGAGCAGCCGCTCGACCGGGGTGGCGGGGTCGCCGGCGACCGGCAGGCCCGGCCCGGCGACCAGGAGCCGCCAGCCGGGCAGGCCACGCCGGGCGGCCTCGACGAGCGTCGGGCCGAGCAGGACGAGCGCCGGCGCGAGCACGAGGAGCAGGCGAGCCCGGCTGCGCCGTGCGCAGAGGGCCACGACGAGCAGCGCGAGGGCTCCGGGCAGGAGCAGGACGGGCGCGCCGGCGGCGACGACGGCGAACGCGAGGCCCGCCGCAGCGGCGGCGGTCAGCGAGCCGGTCGGGTCGGGTGCGCCGACGAGCTCGCCGCTGACCCGCTGCGTGGGGATCGTGGGGTTGCCCCGCACGGGCGTGTCGACGTCCGCCTCGTCGGCGGCCTCCTCGTGGCTGGCCGTGGCCACCCCGGACAGCACCTGGTCGACGCGCTGGACGCCGACGGCCCGGGCGACGCCCAGCACCACCCAGGGCAGCGTCGCGTGCGCGAGGACCGCACCGAGGCGCCCCTGGCCCAGGCCGAGCAGCAGCGCGGGCGCCCCGGCCCACACGATGGCGGCCCAGGCGCGCACGCCGACCGAGCGCGTCGCGGCACCGGCGGCCGCCCACGCGCCGAGCCCGGCGAGCAGCACCGAGCCGAGCAGCAGCGCCGAGACGGCACCGGTGAGCTGCCCGCCCGCGACGAACGTCGGCGCGGCGAGCACGTCGAGCAGCGCGTCGGCCGGACCGGGCGCGCCGAGTCCGCCGGCGACCCAGCCCGACGTCGCGGCGGCCCACAGCTGGCCGAGGTCGGAGGCGGCGGGCGCGAGGGCGGCCCCCACGAGGCGGGCACCGCCCGCGGCGGCGCCGATCAGCGGGCCGAGCGCGACGGCGACGACCAGCACGAGAACCGCGGACACGACGCCGAGGGTCACCCGCCGGCGCGTCGTGAGCTGTGCGAGCTCGCGCAGCTCGAGCTCGCTCGGCGCCTGGACGACGCGGCGCGCCTCGGCGCGGGCGAGCCGGCGGTCCTGCGTCTGGCGCCAGACGTCCTGCCAGGTGGCCTGCAACGGGCGCAGGGTGCGTCGGCTGACGGTGCTCGTGCGTCGTGCGGTCGCCCGTGCCCTGACGACGGCGACGGGCCGGGCGAGCGCCTCGAGCGGCGCGCGCAGCTCGTCGACGGCGAGACCGGGCTGCTTGGCGGTGAGCTGCGCGAGGCTGCGCACCACGCCGAGCGCGAGCGCGAGGACCGCGACGACCGGCACGAGCAGCAGCGGGGCGGACGCGAGGCGCTGGTGGACCAGCGAGCGGCGGCGGGCCGCGTGCGAGCGGCGGGCGTCGGGCTCGTCGTGCTCGTCGCGCAGACCCAGGAATCCCGCCTGTGCGTGCCGCACGACGGCCTCGGGCACGACGATGACGCGGTGGCCCGCGAGCCGCGCACGCCGGGACAGGTCCAGCCCGTCGCCGAACGGGCCGAGGACGGGGTCCGTCCCGCGCAGGGCGTCCCACACGTCGCGCCGGACGAGCGCACCGGCCAGGCCGACGCCGAGCACGTCGTCGCGCGCGTCGTGCTGCCCCTGGTCCAGCTCGCCGGGCTCGACGTCCGTCATCCGCCGGCCGGACCGCGAGGTGCGCAGGCCTGCCTCGAGCAGGCGCTCGGGGTCGGACCAGGTGCGCTGCTTGGCCCCGGCCACCCCGACGGAGCGCGCGCGGGTCACGGCTCGCGTGAGCTCCGCGAGGGCGCCGGAGGCCGGCGCGCTGTCGTCGTGCAGCAGCCACAGCCAGGTGGCGGGGAGGCCGGCGCCCTCGGCGCCGTCGGCGAGGGCACGGCGGACGGCGTCGCCGAACGTGCGGGCGCCCGGGACGGAGATCGTCCGGAGGGCCGGTTGCGGCGCGCCCCCGGCGGCGGCGACCGTCTGCTCCAGAAGAGCGCCCAGCTGCTGGTCGGGGCTCTCGCCCGCGTCGACCAGCACGATGCGCAGCGGACGGCGCGTCTGCGCGGCCAGCGCCGCGAGCGTCGTTGGGAGGTACGTCGTCAGACCTCGGGTGACGACGACGGCCGTCACCGGCGCGGTCGCCGGTGTCGAGGATGTCGTCGTGGGAAGGTCCACGGGAAGGAGCGTCTCAGTCATGCTGCGGCCCATGATTGCCCGGGGAGCGGGTGCTGCTCGGCAGCGACACTCCCCGTGCTCGCACAGGTTGTCCTCAGGCTGGCTGCGTCAGACGACGCGGCGCTTGAGCTTGCGACGCTCCCGCTCGGACAGGCCACCCCAGATGCCGAACCGCTCGTCGTTGGCGAGTGCGTACTCCAGGCACTCGGACTTGACGTCGCAGCCGGTGCAGACCTTCTTGGCCTCCCGTGTCGAGCCGCCCTTCTCGGGGAAGAAGGCCTCAGGGTCGGTCTGGGCGCACAGCGCGCGCTCCTGCCAACCCATCAGCCCGTCGTCCTCGGGCGTGCCGAACAGGGGAAGGACGTTGTCGGGCTGCGACGGTGCAGCCGTCCGTGCGTCGGAGGGGAAGCTCCCGTCGCCGTCGAGCAGATTCCACATGCGTGCCTCCGTGCGGCTGGTTGCTCGTTCTTGCTTCGGTGATCGTCCGTGAGCGGTTGGTCCCAGGTGGGACGGACCCGCGTAGCGTGCAAGCACCGGCCTGAACCGGTTGACATGAATTACACGCGTGTCGTTCACCTGCGTCAAGCGGGCCCGTGGTAGTTGTCCGGGTTTGCCGGGTGAACTTCGGCGCCATGAGGCCTATCGGCGTGTCGCGCCTAGTCTTGAGCAGTGCCCCTCCGTGATGTCGCCGCCCTGCTCAGCCAGCTGACCCGTGACCCGGGGCGCCCCCGGATCACCTGGTACGGCGCCGACTTCGAGCGCGTGGAGCTCTCGGGCGCCGTGCTCGACAACTGGGTGAGCAAGACCACCAACCTGCTCGTCGAGGAGTTCGACGCCGCCCCCGGCGTGCGCGTCCTGGTCGACCTGCCGCCGCACTGGCGCACGCTCGTGTGGGCGTTGGCGACCTGGCGGACGGGAGCCTGCGTCGTGCTCGACGGCGAGGCCGACGTCGTGGTGACGTCCCGCCCGGAGCAGCACTCCGGGCACGCCGTCGTCGCGGTGTCCCTGCCCGCGCTCGCCCGCCGCTTCGACGGCACGCTGCCGCGCGGGGCGGTCGACGCCGCCGCAGCCGTCATGACCTACGGCGACGCGATCGGGTGGCTGCCGCCGACCGAGCCCGGCTCCCCCGCGCTCGAGGGCGTGCCCTACGCGGAGCTGGCCGGCTGGTGGACGGCGGCCGACGAGGCACGGGTGGCGCTCGACACCGGCGACGACACGGCCGCGTTCCTGCGGCGAGTGGTGGGGTCGTTGGCGGGCGACGGGTCCGTCGTGGCGATCTCGTCGGCGCGAGCCCTGGAGCTGGACGCGAACGACGGCGCGCGCGGCCGCCTGCTGGAGACCGAGCGCGCCGTCGAGGGCTGACCTGTCAGTTGACGGCCAGGTACTCCGTGAAGCCGTTGCTCGTGTCGGTGACCTTCCAGACGGCGCCCCTGAGCGCACTCGCCGGGACCAGTGCCACGGCACCCAGGTCCTTCGACTCGCCCGACGCGATCATGACCGGGTCGGAGTCGATGAGCGCGGGGTCACCCTCGGTGTACGTCTTGCCATCGCCGCCGACGAGGACGACCTTGAGGCCGGACTGAGCGTTCCCCGTGCCCTCGCCGATGTAGTAGACGCGCGTGCTCAGCGCGTAGTAGCGCGTGCCTGTTGCCGGGGTGTGGGCACCCGCCTTCACGGCATCCGTCGTGACGTCGTCGGTCCCGAAGGACGCGAGGGCCCACTCGTTCAGCTCGGCGTACTGGCCGATCGCGAACGGGTCCGCGACGGACGAGCGCACCCACAGGGTCGCCACCTTGCTCGCGACCTTGCCGGCCTTGTTGCTGACCACGACGCGGTAGTCGGTGCCGTCGAACGCCGTCCTCGTGCTCACCACGATGCTCGCGCTCGTCTTGCCCGACACGGTCGCCCACGCGCCACCGTCGACCGACTTCTGCCACTGGTAGTGCAGCGCGTGACCTGCGGCCTTGACCGTGAACGTCGCCTTGGAGCCCGTCTTCACGAGGACGGTGCGCGGGTTCGTCGTCACCTTCGGCTTCGACACGACGACGAGCCTCGCGGACTTCGAGGTGACGGTGCCCTTCGCCCCGCGGACGACGACGCGGTAGCGCGCCCCGTCGACCTTGCTCGAGGTCTTCACCGAGTAGGAGGACTTCTTCGCGCCCGAGATCTTCGCGAACGACTTCTTGCCGGGCTTGCTCACGTACCACTGGTAGGTGAGCTTGGTGCCCTTGGCGCCGACCTTGAACGTCGCCTTCTTGCCGGCGACGACGGTGAGCGACCTCGGCGCGGTGGTGACCTTCGTCGTGACTGCCTTCGCAGCAGCCTGGTGCGTCACCACGGCCGAGGTCACGGGGGCGGCGTTCGCGGGAGCGACGAGGCCGAGGGCAAGGGCGCCACCGAGGACGGCGGCGATGCCGGCGCGGAGGGCCATCGGGCGGGCAGACATGGGTGTTCCTCTTCCTGACAGGTGCTGGCGCAGAGCGGCGCCGTCAGAGAATCGGTTGCTGCAGGCTCCGGCTTGAGCCGGACGGCACACCCGCCGGGTGTGCCGTCCGTCTCAGGTCAGGCGGCCTTGACCGCCCAGTACGCGGTGGAGGCGGGGAGGTAGAGGCCCTTGGGTCCGGTCGCGGCCCAGGTGGCGCCGACGATCGCCGAGTCGGGGACGAGGGCTCCGACGGTGGAGAGCGTGCAGCCGGCCTCCACCAGGTCGGAGTACTTCTTGACCGCCGCCGCGGGGGCCGCCGGCAGCGTGACGCCGGCCGCCGTGTAGAACGCACCGTTCTTGGCGCGCAGGCGGACGGTTGCGGGAGCGGGCGTCTCGTCGTCCTCGGCGAAGCTGCAGGCGACGAGCGTCGAGGTGACGTACGTCGAGCCGGCGGGCGCGGGAGCGTTGGCACCCGAGGCCGCGGCGACCTCGGCGTCGGCGTCGAGGTCGGAACCACCGAGGACCAGGGCCCACTCACCGGCGAGCGCCATGGTGTCGGGCGCGTAGGGGTCCTCGGGCGTCGAGCTCACGTCGAGGAAGGCCGGGAAGCTCTCGACCTTGCCCGCCTTGTTCTTCACGACGGCCTGGACGACGCTGCCGTTGAGCGCCGTCCGCGCGGTGATCGTGACGGTCCGGGCGTGGCTCGGCAGCGTCGCCCAGTCCACGGAGTCCGCACTCATGATCCGCCACGAGTACGACAGCCCGTGCCCGACGGCCTTCACCGAGAACGTCACCTTGTCCCCGCTGGTCACCTCGCGGTCGGCGGGGTCCGTGGTGATCTTCGGCTTGGAGATCACGACGAGCGCGGCCGACTTCGACGTCACGGCGCCCTTGGCGCCCTTGACGACCACGCGGTACCTCGCGCCGTCGATCCGGCTCATCGCCGTCACGGCGTACGTGCGCGACTTCGCCCCGGTGACCTTCGCGTACGAGGTCCTGCCCGGCTTGCGGACGTACCACTGGTAGGTGAGCTTGGTGCCCTTCGCCGTCACCGAGAACTTCGCGCGCTTGCCCGCGACGATGCTGACGGACTTCGGGGCACGGGCGACCTTCGTCTTGACCGCCTTCGCGGCCGCCTCGTGCGAGACGACGACGGACGTGACGGGACCGGCCGCGCTCGCCGGGGACATGAGGCCGAAGGCCAGGGCTCCACCGAGAACCGCGGCGATGCCGGCTCGAAGTGCCAACGGACGGACGGGCATGGGTTCCTCTTCCTGACGGCTGCGCGCGCCAGTCGGCACAGCCGTGAATCGGTTGCCGGAGGGACCGACTTGAGGGACGACGGTCCGCGAGTGCCCCACATCGGCAAGGATGGCCCCATGCGAGGCATCATCCTGGCCGGTGGATCCGGTACCCGACTGCACCCGATCACGCTCGGCGTGAGCAAGCAGCTCGTCCCCGTGTACGACAAGCCGATGATCTACTACCCGCTGTCGACGCTGATCCTGGCGGGCATCCGGGACGTGCTGATCATCACGACGCCGCACGACGCGGACCAGTTCCGCCGGCTGCTGGGCGACGGCTCGCAGTTCGGGATCTCGATCGAGTACACCGTGCAGGCGGAGCCCAACGGCCTCGCGCAGGCGTTCGTCCTCGGCGCGAGCTTCCTCGGCTCGGAGCCCGCCGCCCTGGTGCTCGGCGACAACATCTTCTACGGACCGGGCCTGGGCAACCAGCTGCAGCGCTTCGCGCACGTCGACGGCGGCGCGGTGTTCGCCTACCGCGTCGCGGACCCGACCGCGTACGGCGTCGTCGAGTTCGACGCCGACGGCAAGGCGCTGTCGATCGAGGAGAAGCCCACCGCGCCGAAGAGCAACTACGCCGTGCCTGGGCTCTACTTCTACGACAACGACGTCGTCGCGATCGCTCGTGACCTGCAGCCGTCCCCGCGCGGCGAGTACGAGATCACCGACGTCAACCGCACCTACCTCGCGCAGGGCCGCCTGCAGGTGGGCGTCCTCCCCCGCGGCACGGCGTGGCTCGACACGGGCACGTTCGACTCGCTCATCGAGGCGTCGGACTACGTCCGCACGGTCGAGCACCGCCAGGGCCTGAAGATCGGGTCGCCGGAGGAGGTCGCCTGGCGCCGCGGGTTCCTGTCCGACGACGAGCTGCGCGTGCGCGCCGAGGCGCTCGTGAAGTCGGGCTACGGCACCTACCTGCTCAGGCTGCTCGACGAGGACCGCTGACCGAGCACCTCGTCGGCCGCGAGCGCCCAGCGCTCGTCCCAGCGGCCGATGGGCGCGACGCCGGCGGCGTGCAGGGCGTCGTGCCCCAGCACGGAGTAGGCGGGCCGCGGCGCCGGCCGGACGAAGGCCGCGCTCGTCGTCGGCGCCACGATGGCCGGGTCCAGGCCTGCCGCGGCGACGACAGCCTGCGCGAAGCCGTGCCACGAGACGTCGCCCGACGAGGTGCCGTGGTAGGTGCCGACCGGGGCGCCCGCGGCGACGAGCCGGACCACGAGGTCGGCGAGGTCCGCGGTCCACGTCGGCTGGCCCACCTGGTCCGCCACGACGTCCAGCCCACCGCGCTCGGCGGCGACGCGGGCGATCGTCTTCGGGAAGCACGGCCCACCGGCGCCGTACAGCCAGGCGGTCCGGACGACGAGAGCGGCCGGGTGCTCCGCGCGCACCGCCCACTCGCCCGCGGCCTTCGTGCGACCGTACGCGGAGCGCGGCGCGATCGGGGCGCCCTCCGCGTACGGGGTGGTCGCGTGCCCGTCGAAGACGTAGTCGGTGCTGATGTGCACCAGGCGGGCACCGGCGCCCCACGCGGCCCGGGCGACGACCTGCGCGCCGACCCCGTTGACGGCGAACGCGGCTGCCTCGTCGGCCTCCGCCGCGTCGACCGCGGTGTACGCGGCGCAGTTCACGACGACGTCGGCGCCGGCGAGGGCGCGCGTCGCCGCCTCGAGGTCCGTCACGTCGAGGTCGCCGCGACCCAGCCCGACGACGTCGGCACCGTCCCCGGCGAGCCGGCGCACGAGGTCCTGGCCCAGCATCCCGTTCGCCCCAGCGACCACCCAGCGCACGTCGACCTCCGTCCCGTCCCACCCCGGTGGCGCGACGACGGTCCAGCGTAGTCAGCGCACTACCCTGGCGCAGACGCGTGCGCCGAGAGACGAGGAACCCCATGGAGTATCGAGAGCTGTCCGTCCCGGGCGCGTGGGAGATCACGCCCCGCCAGTTCGGCGACCCGCGCGGGGTGTTCCTCGAGTGGTTCAAGGAGGCGCCGTTCGCGGAGAACGCGGACCACGCCCTGAGCCTCGCGCAGGCCAACCTCTCGGTCTCGGCGGCCGGGGTGCTGCGCGGCATCCACTTCGCCGACGTCCCCCCGGGGCAGGCGAAGTACGTGACCTGCGCCCGCGGCGCCGTGCTCGACGTCGTCGTCGACATCCGGGTCGGCTCGCCGACCTTCGGCCAGTGGGACTCGGTGCTGCTCGACGACGTCGACCGGCGCGCGATCTACCTCGGCGAGGGCCTCGGCCACGCGTTCATGTCGCTCGAGGACGACTCGACCGTGCTGTACCTGTGCTCGACGGGGTACGCGCCGGGCCGCGAGCACGGGATCCACCCGCTCGACCCCGGGGTCGGCATCGACTGGCCGCGGACCGCCCGCGACGGCACGCCCCTCGAGCCGTTGCTGTCGGACAAGGACCGCGACGCGCCGACGCTCGCCGAGGCCGCCGCCCAGGGTCTGCTCCCCCACGCGGACGACGTCGCGGCGTACCTCGCGTCGCTGGGCTGACCGGCGCCGGAGCTACGACTCGGCAGGCGGCGTGGCCGGCGGCGGGGAGGACAGGATGACCCCGTCGGCCGCGACCTTGAGCACGTACCTCGTCCGACGGAGCTCGTCGAGCCTCAGGGCGTAGACCCGGTACTGCCCGGCCGCCAGCGGCGTCGCGTCCGCCTCGATCCGCGCACCGCCAGAGTCGGCCACGAGCCGAGCGCCCAGGTCGATGCCCACGTCGATCGAGAGGTGATCCGCGTCTTCCGGGGCGGGGACGGCGTACAACGGCGCTGGCTGCTCCGTCGCGCCCACGACCGCGATCTGGTCGAGCGGGACAAGGAGGCGGTCCCCCTTGTCGATCCTGCCCAGTCGCGGGTGCGCGTCGATCGCGACGGTGCGCAGCTGCCCCGAGGAGTCGATGGTCAGCGCGTGCTTGCCGTTGCGGTACGCGGTCGCAGTGACCCCGGCGAGCGCCGCCGGCTTCACGGGCAGGTCGTAGGCGACGGCACCGATGCGTTCCATCCCGCCGAAGATCATCGACCACCGGAGGTCCCAGACCCCGGGCTCGAGCGCGGCACCGAGCTGGGCACGCGCGAAGTCGAGCGTGACCGTCGCCTCGCCGTACAGCTCGGCCACGCCCGCGACCTCGCGGCACTCGACGCTCTCGACGCTGACGGGAAGCTCCCACGAGACGAACCGGGAGCGCTCGCGGGCGACCACGCGGACCTGCATGTCGCGCACGTCGTCGGTCACGTCGAGGTCGCGCTCGCGCAGCGCCTTCTTCACGGGCTCGGAGGCCTCCACGAAGATGCGGTCCCCGGCCGTGCGGAACACCGGGGTCTTCTTGTCCCTCGAGGTCCAGCGGAACTGGAGGCTGATCTTCGCGGTCGTGCCGCTCCACCGGATTCCCGTCGCCTCGAGCTGCGCGGTGCGGGCAAGGTCGGACTGGTGGTGCTGGGCGAACAGGTCGGGCTGGTTCTTCCGGAGGAACCCTGCCTGCACACGGTGCTTCTGCGGCAGGTGCCGCTCGATGCTGCGCGTGCTGTGCTTCAGGAGCAGGCGCCGCGCGTAGTCGAAAGCGCGGACCTTCTCCTCCTCGGGTGCATCGCTCACGAGAAGACGCGCTGTGCGGTCGACGATCCGGACGCGCACCTGCTGCGCGCGCATGAACTCCCGCTCGTTGCGGAACGCCCGGCCGGACAGGGTCTCGTCGGTGAAGTCCAGCAGCTTCTCGAGCATCGTCCAGAAGTCCTCGCGGGACGGGTCGAACGTGTGCGAGCTGTTCGTGGCCGACGAGTGCCACAGGTAGGTCGGGTGGTCGGCCTGGACGGAGACAACCTTCGCGTGGCGATAGACCGCGATGTTGAAGAACTGGTCCTCCCAGAGCACGCGCTCCCCCTCCGGGAAGGCGATCCCGTGGTCGACGAGGAGCTGGCGGCGGTACAGCTTGTGGGGCACCATCGGGACGATCGACTGGATGCCGTAGCCGTCGCGGACGTCGGCGAGGTTCGTCGACGAGGCCGGGGCCGTGGGCCACCACGTGTAGTTCAGCCCCCACCAGGCGTCGTTCGTCTTCGACTCCTTGGGGCTCACCAGGTCCGAGCCGTTCGCATGCGCGAACTCCCACAGGCCGCGCAGCGCGTCCGGGTAGAGCGAGTCGTCGTGGTCCATGTACAGCGTGTACTCGCCCCGGGCCTGTCGCGTGCCCTCGTTGCGTGGTGCGCTGCCCCAGCCGGAGTTCGGGATGGTGAACACCCGCATCCAGGGGCGGGTCTCCGCGAGGACGCGCAGGCGGTCGAGGGTGTCGTCCGGCGACCCGTCGTCGACGAAGACGGCCTCGAACTCGTCCGTCGGCAGCGTCTGCGCCTCCAGGGAGGAGATGACCCGATCCAGACCGTCCTGGGGCGTCGCGTAGGCGGCGATGACGACACTGACCTTGATCACGCAGGCAACCTCCTGTGGAAACGTGTGCCGGTGGAGTCTACCGGCGCGCGCGTCCCCGACCAGCGACAGCGGGCACGACGGCGGGTGCTACGACTTCCCGTCCTGCGCCTTGACGAAGGCCTTGTACGCGGCGCAGACCTCGGCCGACGGTCCGTCCATGACGAGTCGGCCCTTGTTGATCCACAAGGTCCGCGAGCAGATGCTCTCGACCGTCGCGAGCGAGTGGCTGACGAGGAACACCGTGCCGGCCTGGTCGCGGATCGCGTCGATGCGGTCCTTGCTCTTGCGGCGGAAGGCGGCGTCGCCCGTGGCCAGGGCCTCGTCGATCATCAGCACGTCCGGCACGGCAGCGGCGCTGATGGCGAACCGCAGCCGCGCGCTCATGCCCGAGGAGTAGGCCTTCATCGGGAGGTACACGGCGTCGCCGATCCCCGAGAACTCCACGATGTCGTCGAACTTCTCGCGGACCTCGTCGGGCGACAGACCCAGGGCCAGCGCGCCGATCATGATGTTGCGCTCGCCGGTCAGCGAGCCCATGAGCACCGCGTTGACGCCGAGCAGCGACGGGTCGCCCGCGACGTACACCGAGCCCTGGGTCGGCGGGATCAGGCCGGCGATCGCCCGCATGAGCGTGCTCTTGCCGGACCCGTTGGTCCCCACGATGCCGATCGACTCGCCGTGACGGGCGACGAACGAGATGCCCTTGACGGCCTCGACCTGCGTGAGCCCGCCGACGTGCGCGCGCCCGCGGCTGAGCACGCGCTTGAGCACGTTCGGCGGCGTCCCCGAGCCGTTGCCGACGCGCTTGCCGCCGAAGACCCGGTAGGTGATGTAGAGGTCGTCGACGACGAGCGACGGTGCGCCGAGCTGCTTGGTGGACTCGACGAGCGGCGTCAGGTCGTCGACGTCGACCTCGAAGTCGATCTCTTCGGGGATGCTCATGTCAGTCCCGTCCGTAGCGCTCTTCGCCGCGCCAGAAGACGAGGAAGCCGGCCACGAGGGTCACGACGGCCCACCCCACGGCGGCGAGCCACATCTTCGGGTCCAGCGGGATCGTCGGCTCGTTCAGCACGGTCGACCGGGCGATGTCCAGGAACACGGCGATCGGCTGGTAGCTCAGCACGGCCGCCAGGAGCTCATTCTTGATGAGGTTGTCGATGCTGAACAGCACCCCGGAGGCGTAGAACACGAACCGCAGGGCGAACGGGATCACGTTGTTGAGGTCCGGAGTGATCGCGACCCAGCGCGCGACGAAGAACGCGCAGCCGGTGTTGAACAGCCACATGAGCGCCACCGCGACCGGCAGCAGCAGGAGGCGCCACGTGATCGGCACCTCGCCCTGCATGGGCAGGAGGCCGGAGGCCCACGAGACCACGCACATGACCGCGAGCGCGGGGCCGAGGGTCGCGAGCTCGGTGATCGTGGTGGAGATCGGCAGCACGGCGCGCGGGAAGTGCACGGACCGCACCAGGTTCATGTTGCCCTTGAGCGAGTTGGCGCCCGCGCTGACCGAGGCGTCGAAGAACCGGTACAGGAACACCCCGGTGACGATGAACGCGATGCCGTTCTCCATGCCGCGGGTCGTCTCGATGAGGATCCCGAAGATGAAGACGTAGACCAGCGAGTTCAGCAAGGGCGTCAGCACGGACCACAGCTGGCCGAGGTAGGACCCCTGGTTGCGCGCGTACGCCTTGGCCGAGCCCAGGGTGCGGATGAACGAGCGCCGCGCCCACAGCGAGCGGACGTAGTCCGTCAGGGGCGGGCGCACGCCCATCTGCCGCAGGCCGCTCGCCTGGGCGATCGCGCGCAGCTCCTCGCTCGACGCGAGCGTGCCGAGGGGCTCCGGGAGTGCTCCCCCGGTCGGGGCCTCGCGCGCAGGGCGCTCGGGAACGACGATCCCGTCCGCGCCCTGCCCCTGGGACGCCGGAGTCACGAGTCCTGCGGACTGCGTCGGAGCGGGCACGTGTGGTCGGGCCAATCTGTCGGGGATCGGGCGCCGGCCCGGTCGCACGGGGCGCCCGGACCGATGCCCCATACTAGACGCCGGGCAGGGTCGCACCGTCGCGACAGGTTCCGCCTGCGGCCGCGAGTCGCGCCGTAGCGTCTCGCCCCACGTACGTGAGAGGACTCTCGATGTACTCGTTGCTGCTGCTCAACGGCGGCATCGGCGCCCGAGCCGGAGCCGGCCAGCCCAAGCAGCTGGTCAAGGTCAACGGCCTGCCGATCCTGGTCTACTCGCTGGTCGCAGCAGATGCGGTCGACGAGATCACCCAGATCATCCTCAACTACCCCGACGGATGGCGCCAGCAGATCGAGGCGATCGTGTCCGCCTACGCGATCCGCACGCCCGTCGTCTACGTGCGCGCGGGCGCCACGCGCCACGAGTCGGTGCGCGCGATGCTCGACGCGGCGACCGAGGACGACGTCGTGATCCACGAGACCGCGCGCCCGCTGGTCACCTCGGCGGACTTCAGCACGCTGGTCGCCTCCGAGCACCGCAACGTCTCTCTCATGCTGGAGATCCCCTTCACGGTCGCGCCGGTCGATCCCGCCACGCAGCGGGTGACCGGCTACCTGGAGCGTTCGACGCTGCGCAACGTGCAGCTCCCGCAGAAGTTCTCGACGGCAGACCTGCGCGACGCGCACGCGTTCGCCGAGCGCGAGGACCGCCTGTTCACCGAGGACGCCACGCTCGTCGCCGTCGCGGGTCACGACGTGCGCTTCGTCCCGGGCTCCGACCGCAACATCAAGGTCACGACGCCGACCGACATCAAGCTGGCGACGTACCTGCTCACGGGCGGGGACGAGGAGTGATGTCCAAGACGCTCCTCGTGACGGGGGCCTCGCGCGGGATCGGCCAGGAGACGGTCCGACGCTTCCTGCAGGACTCGAGCCCGGAGAAGGGCACGGTCGACAAGATCGTGCTCGTCGCGCGCGACTCCCAGGACTACACCGACGCGCTCGCCGAGCTCGAGGCGGCCAACCCGCGGGGTGTGGAGCTGGCCGCCTACCGCGCAGACGTCGGCGACCGCGCCGCACTGCTCGAGCTCGTCGACCAGCTCGCCGAGGAGCAGGGCAACATCGACTTCCTGGTCAACAACGCGGGCTACACCAACCCGGTCCCGCTCCAGCAGGTCGACTTCACCGACTTCGAGCGCACCATGGCCGTCAACCTGTACGCGCCGTTCACGCTCGTGCAGGAGCTGCTGCACCGCGGCAACCACTTCGACCTGATCGTGAACATCGCCTCGACGGCCGGCATCACGGGCCGCTCGGGATGGCTCACCTACTCGGCGTCCAAGGCCGCGCTCATCAACATGAGCGAGGTCATGCGCGAGGAGCTCGCGATCTACGGCACCCGGGTGGTCTGCATCTCCCCCGGCCGCACGGCGACCGCCCTGCGCAGGGTGCTCGCGCCGACCGAGGACCCGACGACGATCATGCAGCCCGGCGACGTGGCGGCCGTCATCGAGATGCTCGCGTCGCCGGTGGGCAGGTACGTGGACTCGGCCAACCTCGTCGTCCGTCAATGAGAGCACTCGTCGGCCGGCTGCGTCTGCGGCTGCGGCCGGGCACGGCGGGCAAGGCCGTGCTCACGGGTCTCCTGAACGGCGTGGCCGTCCTCGCGGTCTGCGCGGCGGCGCTCGACCACACCGTGTGGGCGTTCGTCCTCGGCGGGGTGGTGCTCGGCGCGACTGCGGTCGGCCTGCGCCACCGGCCGCGCTCGCTGCGCCACCTCGGGTCGTGGGGCGCCGCGCGCACCCTCACCGCGGTCGCCGCGGTCGTGCTCGTCGCGCGGTCCGACCTGCCGGAGTGGACCGTCCTGATCGGCGCGACCCTGGCGGCGATCGTCGCGACCGAGCCGTCCGGGGCCCGCCTCTGGCGCGCCGCCGGGCGCCCTGTGCTGAACCTGCCGGGCTTCGACCTCGACCGTCCCTACGTCCGCAGCGGCGGGCTGGTCGTCGCCGCATCGGTCGCACTCATCGCGCTCACCGCCTTCGGAACCCTCTGGACCCCGGTCGCAGCGGTGGCGGCGGTCGGCACGGCGGTGGACACCGCGGTGATCGCCGCCTGGACGCTGCACGCCGTGCGCGACCGCTCCCGGCTCGGCGATGCCGTCGCGACAGCGCTCGAGGACTACGCGCCGCAGGTCATGCTCTACCTGTCCGGGCCGGCGGGGACCGAGTACCAGCTGCGGACCTGGCTCGAGCACATCGACGCCGTGGACCGACGGCACGTGGTCGTCGTCCGCGAGGCGCCGCTCGCCCAGGCAGTCGCCCGGCTGACGGACGCGCCGGTCGTCGCCGCGGGCACGCTCCAGGAGCTCGACCGCGTCCAGGTGCCGAGCCTGCGGGTCGCCCTGTACGTCAACAACGGGGCGAAGAACAGCCACAACGTGCGGTACCGCGACCTGGTCCACGTGCAGCTGCTGCACGGCGACAGCGACAAGCCGTCGAGCTTCAACCCGGTCGCAGCCATGTTCGACGCGATCTTCGTCGCAGGCCAGGCCGGCGTCGACCGGTACGCGCTGCACGGCATCGCGATCCCCGCGTCGAAGTTCCGGATCGTCGGACGCCCGCAGGTCCAGGACATCGCGCGCGCGGCGGGCGACCGTCGCGAGCACGTGCTCTACGCGCCGACCTGGACGGGGTTCCACGCGGACAACAGCTTCGGGTCGCTCGCCCACGGCACGCTGCTCGTCGGCGAGCTCCTCGCCGCGGGCTGGACCGTGACGTTCCGTCCCCACCCGTACTCGATCGCGGATGCCGCCTCTCGCCAGCACATCGCGGACGTCCACGCGATGCTCGACGCCGACACGGCACGGACCGGCCGTGCGCACGTGTACGGCGAGGCGGCCTCCGCCCTCGACCTGGTCGAGAGCTTCAACGCCTCCGACGCGCTCGTCGCCGACGTCTCCTCGGTGCCCGCGGACTACCTGTTCAGCGAGAAGCCGTTCGTGCTGGCCCGCATGGGGACGGCCGACGACGCCACGTTCCTCGCCGAGTTCCCGCTCGCGCGGGCGGCGTACGTCGCGCACGCCGACGACCGCGCGGAGGTCGCGGCCGCGGTCGCCCGCCTGAAGGTCGACGACATGGCCGGCGTCCGCGCCGAGCTGCGCCGCTACTACCTCGGCGACTTCCCCGTCGAGGGGTACGGCCAGGTGTTCGTCGACGCGGTCCGCGACCTCGTGGACGCGCCGCGGGACGACGGGCACGAGGCGACCGACGACGACGAGCTCGAGGCGCACGCGTTCGAGGCGGAGCTGGCCGACGACGAGGTCTGAGGCCCCTCAGGCGCGGGAGGGGTCCGCCTGCTCCGGCACGGCCCCGGCCGTCGGCGGCTCGCCGCCGGCGAGGATCGCCTCGCACGCCTCGAGGAACCGGCGCGAGGCCGAGCCGGGGCTGATGTCGCCGAGGTAGTACTCGGCGACCTCGCGGCGCGCGTCGGCGCGCTCGTCGAGCTCGACCTCGCGGCGCAGCAGGGCCGCGGCGTCGACGGCGCCGACGGAGGGGAGGCGCGTGACCGCCTGGGCCAGCGCGCCGCGCATCGCGGGGGTGTCCGCGTCGCCGGGCTGCGTGAGCACGAGGGGCCGGCCGGTGGCGAGCCAGTCGACCGCGACGGCCGAGACGTCGCACACGAGCACGTCCGCGGCGGCGAAGTCCTCCGCGAGCGGCCCGCCTGCGGAGATGCGCTGACCGGTCTCGGCCACGACGCTGCGGACGGCAGCGTCGGCCTCGCCGTACTCCGGGCTGCGGACGCCGGTGAGCGGGTGCGGGCGGTACACGAGGCGCAGCCCGGGGTCGGCGGCCACCGCTCGCGCGAGAGCGACGCCGTGGGTGGGCAGCGACCCGTAGGCCGCCGACGTCTGCGCCCCCTCCCACGTGGGCGCGTAGAGCACCGTGATCGGGTCGTCGTCACGGCGTGGCCGGGGTGCGGGCGCCGCCTGCGGCCTGCCGATGACGACGCAGCGCGCTGCCGCGTCGAAGTGCCGGAGGTGCGCGTCGAGCCGGTCCACCGCAGCCCGGCCCGCGACGAACGTGAAGTCGTACGCCTTGGCCTGGTTGGAGACGGAGACGACCTTGTCGCTGTCTCCGTGCAGCAGCGAGACGTGGGTCAGCGCCGCGAACCTCATGAGCGAGAAGTTCTGGACGTGGTGGTTCACGTAGAGGGCGAGCCGGGCGTCGCTGCCCGCGAGCACGTCGTCGAACGTCGCGTAGCGGGCGACCGTGACCACGCGCAGCCGCGTCAGCTCGCGCAGACGTCGCGCCGACCGGGAGTCGGCGGTGACGACCAGGACCGGGTGCGCCGCATCGAGCTGCTCGAGCACGGGCAGCCACTGCTCGAGCTGGTAGACGGTGTCCGCCGTGCTGCCGAAGTACACGACGACCTGCTCGGTCATCGGACCGGCGGCCACGAGCGCGGCGTCGTCACCACGGGCGTCGGGGACTCCGGCGGGCAGCAGGCCGAGCCGCTGGATCCACCGGCCACCGATGCGCCTGAACCTGCGGGCCACGGTGTCCGTGCGCGCGACTGTCGTCATTGCCATCCGTTCCGCTCGTGGGCACGTGGAGTCTAGTACCGGCAGGTTCGGGCCCCTCCGCCGCGGCGGCGGCTCCGGGCCATGCCTCCGGAGACGGGTCGAGGCCCGGTCCCGCGCAGGGACCGGGCCTCGACGTCGCTCGAGCGTGCTACTTGACCGTGACGGTCGAGACCTTCAGGGACTTGCCCTTCTTCACGGTGACCTTCTTCGCGGCGTTGTGGTACCCACCCGTGTACGGGTCGGTCACGCTGACCGTGGTCTTGCCGGGGGCGACGCCCGTGAGCGTGTACTTGCCGCTCGCGTTCGTCGTCGTGAACGCGCCACCCGCACTGACCGAGACGCCCTTGACGCCCTTCGACCCGTGCTTCACGTAGCCGGTGAGCGTCGAGCCCTTGCCGAGCGTCAGGTTCTTGGTGACGCTCTTGCCCTTCTTGACCGTGATCTTGGCGCTCACGGCGTAGTCCTTGCCGCCGTTCGGCGAGGCCCAGACGTAGTAGGTGCCGCTGATCAGGCCCTTGATCTTGTAGCGCCCCTTCGAGTCGGTCTGGGCGGCTCCGGCCTGCGTGCCCTGGCCGTCGGACAGGTAGACGTAGACGGCCTTGGCGGCCTTCTTGCCCGAGGACTTGACGACGCCCTTGACCGTCGTGAGCTTGCCGCGCGAGATCGTGCCGAAGCTCTTCGTCTTGCCGGCGGAGACCTTGACCTTCTTGGTCAGGTTGGTACCGTCCACGGCGACCGTGTACGTGCCGGCCTTGAGGCCCGCGAACGTCACCTTGCCGGAGGACGTGGGCTGCGCCCACGCGACGGGGAGCTTCTTCGAGTTGAGCAGCGAGACGCCCTGCGTGGTGACCTTGGAGCCGGCCGTCTTGACCTTGCCGGTGATCTTGGCCGAGCCGGCGGCCTTGAGCTTGATCGTCTTCGCGGTGCGGGCCGAGCCCTGGACCGCGGTGACCGTCGTGCTGCCCGTGACGTAGGTGGTACCGGACTGGCGGCCGGCGCTCACGCTGACCTTGCCCGACGGGAGCCCCGTCAGCACGTACACGCCCTTGGAGTTCGTGCCCGCGTAGGTGTAGCCGTACCGCGAGAGGTTGCTCGCGGAGACCTGGACGTTCTTCAGCGGCCGGCCCTTGGAGTCGACGACCTTGCCCGTGATCTTGGCGCCGACCTTGACGGCGATGCTCGCCGACGTCGTGACGCCGGACTTGACCGTGAGCACCTTCGCGTCGGGCAGGCGAACGGTGTTGCCGTAGTACGTCGGCAGGTAGTTCGTCCCGTAGGTCTGGGCGACGACGGTGTAGCTGCCGGGCTTGACGCCGTCCGTGGTGAACCTGCCCGAACCGTCCGTCTGGGCGTAGCCGTACTCCCCCTTCGCGCCGCCGACGCCCGTGAAGGAGAGCGAGACGTTCTTGAGCGGGCTGCTGCCGGCCTTCAGGGTTCCGGTGACCAGCGTGACGCCGGAGACCTTGACGGTCGTCGTGACGTCCGAGGCACCGACGGTCAGGGCGCTCGACGCGGCGTGGGACGCCCCGTTGGAGTACACCGTCGCCGTGGCCTTGTACGAGCCGGGGTCGACCAGCGAGAACGACGCCACCCCGGCCGCGCTGACCGACTCGCCGTCCACCCAGCTGTCGGTGCTGGTGTACAGCTCGACGTAGGCGTTCGGCAGCGGCGTGCCCGACGAGTTCGTGACCTTGACCGTCACGGTGTAGGCGCCCGCGGCCGTGGCGGGCGCGGCGCCCACCAGACCGAGGACGAGCGCCGCGACGACTGCCGCGGCGAGAGAGAGGGACTTCCTCACGGGATCTCCAGTGTTCTCGTGCGCCCCCTGGGTGTCCGGCGCTGGGTGCGACAAGGCTCCCAGGTCGCACCCACGTACCGGTGCAGCCGACCGGGTGATTGTTGCCCCAGGGCTCGGCGGTCAGCGTCCGAGGACGACCGCGGAGATACGCACGCGCTTGTGGTCGAGCGTGGTGAGGGTGACCGTGCCGCTCATCGCCCTCGGCAGGACGACGTCGACGTGGCGGTGCGCCACGTGCTTCGCCGACGCGGTCGACACCGTGCGGATCATCGTGGACCCGACCTTGATCTTGACCCGACCGCGGTCGGGCGCCGAGGCGACGATCAGCCGGATGGAGCGGACGCTCTTCGCCTTCGTGATCGTGAGGGTGCGCTTCGCGGTCGTCGCCTGGAAGGCGGCGTCACGGAACCATGCGTCGTTGTGCACGGTCTTCCATCCGGACGACCTCTTGACCAGTGCACTGGACACCGGCCGCGTCGCGGCGGGGAACGCCGTGATCGCGCTCGTGCCGCCCTTGCCGACCGTCCGGACCCCGACGACCCAGGTGCGGCCGGTCTGCGTCATCTTCTGCACGAAGGAGGTCGCGGTCGTCGTCCGCACCTTCGTCCACGACGACGGCAGCGTCGAGCCGTGGGCCGCCGTGCGGACGAAGACCTCGTACCTGGTCGCCCCCGGCACGCGCTTCCACCGGTACGTGGAGCTGGTCGTCTCGCGGAACGGCGCCTGCGACGCCGCGAGCGTGACCTTCGTCGGCTTGGCCGGCGGCAGCGTCCCGGTCCCGATCGCCTTCGACGCCACCGCCACGCGCGGGAACGCGAGGGCCGCGACGCGCACCGCACCGGTCCCCTTGACGGTCCGGACGGTCAGGGTGCCGGACACGGAGCGGCCGAGGTCGAGTCGAACGACCGAGCGCGCGCTGGCCGTCGACGCTCGCGTCTCGACGAACCCCAGTCGCGTCGACCCGACGCGTACCTCGAGCCTGCCGGTGGACGGTCCCCGCTCGACCTGGAGCACCACGGCACGGGCCTGCTTCACGCCCTTGACGGTCAGGACCGCTCCCCCGGCGGTGGCACGGTACGTCGGGTACCCGGCCGAGACGCTGCCGGACCACCCCGACGACCGCGCGACCGCGGACCAGTCGACCATCCGGGTCACCTGCCCGACCGTCGCGACCGTGCCGCGGCGGCCCTTCGAGTCGATGGCACGCACGGCGACGACGCGCGTACGGCCGGCATCTGTCGGCACGGAGGCGGACGTCGTCCGCACGGTCTTGAGCACGCTCCAGGCGCGCGCGTCGTCCATCGCGTAGCTCAGGCCCGACGAGCGCGTGAGCACCTGGTAGGACACCGCACCCTTGACCGCCGCCCAGCGGTAGGTCGACGAGGCCGACCACTGCACCGGCGCCTGCGTCGAGCTCGGGGCCACGACGGTCGGCGCCGCGAGGGCGGGAACGGGCTTGCCGTACTTCGCCAGCGCCGCGGTGACCTGCGTCTTCACGGCCTTGCGGATCGCGGGGAGCTTCTCGTACAGACGCCACCCGGGGCAGGCCGTGTAGTTCGTGTCCCGGTGGCCGAGGATCACCGGGACGGTGACCTTGGCGCCGCCCTTGGCGCGCGTGCCGCTGCCGGTGCTCGAACCGGTGATCAGCGTCGTCCTGCCCGTCGCGTCCAGGCCGTGCGCGTAGGCCTGCCACGCGAACACCTTCTCGATGGAGGCGACCATCGCGGCGGGCGGGTTGCCGTCCTGGAAGTTGCCCATCGCCGAGACGCCGATGGTCGCGGTGTTGTACCCACCGGCCTGCGCGCCGATCGGCAGGTCGTTGATCGCCTCGCGGCGGCCCTGGTAGACGGTGCCGAACCGGTCGACGAGGAACTGGTAGCCGATGTCCGGCCACCCGCGGCTGCCCGTGTGGAAGGCGTAGATGCCGCGCACGATCGAGGCCGACTGCGCCTTGGTGTAGCTGTTCGTCCCTGCGGTGTGGTGCAGGTACATCGCGGAGAGCTTCGCGGAGACCTCGGGCCACGCGCTGCCGCGCTTCTCGTTCGCGCCCCACTGCGCGCGGGTGACGATGCCCGGCCGGATGACGTCGCCGGTGGCGCCCTTCGCGGTCACCGCGGTCGTGGTGGTCGTCGTGGTCGTCGTCGTCGGCTCGGTCGTCGCCGTGCCGTCGTCGACGACGTCCAGCCGGAGCCCCGCGACGTCCGCCGCACCGTCCGCGGTCGCGACCCGCACCTGCGCGGCGTCGGCACCCGAGCTCACGACGGGCTCCGTGCCCGGCCGCTCCCCCGGCACCCCCGCGTCGACGACGTCGAGCTCCTGCCACGCCGTCCACGCGCCCTGCTCGCGGACGCGGACCGCCACCTGGGTCACGTCGACGTCCTGCCCGGCGTCCCAGGTCACGCCCGCGACGAGGAACCGGGCGGTCAGCGTGCGCGCGCCGAGCGCGACGACGTCCGCCGGGTCGACCGGCTCGGTGCCGGGATCGGTCGCGCTCGCCGACTCGCCCTGCGCGTCGTCGAACGCCGTGGCGTCCCGAGCCGCGGCGGGATCGATGCCGTCGACCGCGACGGTCGTCACCGTGGGATCGACGGGAGCCGGTGCGGCCAGCGGGGCCACCGCAGGCGACTCGACCGTCGGGGACGGTCCCGCGGCCGCCGCAGGCGACACGAACCCCGTCACCACCAGCGCGGGCGCGACGAGCACCCCGAACCATCGTCGACCCATGAGCCTGCCTCCCCCGTGGACGCCCGCACCAGGCACCAGACAGGCGGCGCGGACGCCGTCCAGAGTACGTGCGCCGTTAGAGTGAGGCCGTCCTGCGCCGGGCGTGTTCCATCGCCGGGCGGACGAATCGAATCCTCGCGGGAGCTCACGTGCGTGTCCTCGTCACCGGCGGTGCCGGCTTCATCGGCGCCAACTTCGTCCACCAGACCGTGCGCGAGCGCCCGGACGTGCACGTCACGGTCCTGGACGCCCTGACGTACGCGGGCGACGAGGCCAGCCTCGCCGACGTCGCCGACGCGATCACCTTCGTCCGGGGCGACGTCGCGGACGCCGAGGTCGTCGACCGCCTCGTCGCCGACGCGGACCTCGTCGTCCACTTCGCGGCCGAGTCGCACAACGACAACTCGCTGTCCGACCCCTGGCCCTTCGTGCAGACGAACGTCATCGGCACGTTCACGCTGCTCGAGGCCGTGCGCCGGCACGGGGTGCGCTACCACCACATCTCGACCGACGAGGTCTACGGCGACCTCGAGCTCGACGACCCCGCCAAGTTCACGGACCAGACGCCGTACAACCCGTCGAGCCCGTACTCCTCGACCAAGGCGTCCTCCGACCTCCTGGTCCGCGCGTGGGTCCGGTCCTTCGGGGTCCAGGCGACGATCTCCAACTGCTCGAACAACTACGGGCCGTACCAGCACGTGGAGAAGTTCATCCCGCGGCAGATCACCAACCTCGTCGACGGCGTCCGGCCCAAGCTCTACGGCACGGGCCAGAACGTGCGCGACTGGATCCACGTCGAGGACCACAACACCGCGGTGTGGGCCATCGTCGAGCGCGGCGAGATCGGCCAGACCTACCTCATCGGCGCCGACGGCGAGGTCGACAACAAGACCGTCGTCGAGACCCTGCTCGAGCTCATGGGCCAGGACCGCGACGCGTACGACCTGGTCAGCGACCGCCCCGGCCACGACCTGCGCTACGCGATCGACGCGACCCGCCTGCGTACCGAGCTCGGCTGGCGCCCGCAGTACGGCTCGTTCCGCGACGGCCTCGCGGCGACCGTCGAGTGGTACCGCGCGAACGAGGCCTGGTGGCGCCCCCGCAAGGACGCCACCGAGGCGAAGTACGCGACGCTGGGTCGCTGAGATCCACCAGCCGGTCGGCCCGCGAGGGCCGACCGGTCACTTGGGCTGGACGGCCTTGAACGACTTGATCCACGGTGCCTTGACGTAGCCCACCGCGATCGCGTTGAGCTTGCTGCGCAGCGCGTCGGACTTGCCGGTGATCGTCTTCGTCGCACCCGTCGAGGACGTCGCCTTCATCGACCTGATCCCGCCACCCGCGTAGGTGCCGACCGAGATCGCGACCACGTCGCGCAGGCCGAAGTAGGACCGGGCCGTCGCCTGCGTGAGCGACGCCGTCCACGCGATGTTCGGGTTGCCCGAGCTCGCCATCAGGCTCCACGGGTCGTCGACCGAGCGCTCGTACGGGACGACCGACGCCCAGACGTCCTCGCTGTTGAGCGTGCCGCCGCCCGACGCCGAGTAGTAGTGCGTCGCGACCGGCTTGCCGCCGTAGGTGACCAGCAGGCCGTTCGCGCCGGAGACCGTCTTGTCGACGGCCGCCTTCCAGAGCTTGCCGTAGACGGCGTTCGTGCCCTCGTTCTCCTTCTTCCACCCGGTGAAGTTCTGGTCCCGGATGTCGTCGACCAGGTGGCAGCCGCACGAGCTCTTGATGCCGGCCCGGTACTTGAGCAGCGCGTAGGACCGTGCGGTCACGACCTGGGCCTGCAGGGCCGCCGAGCCCTTCGTGCCCCACGACGAGGGCATCTCGGCGATCCCGTAGAGGTACTCCGTGTTGAGGTCCAGGTCGTTCACGACGTTGATGAAGCCGTTGATGACCGAGATGGTCAGCCGGCCGTGGCGGTAGGAGCCCTGCGCCCCGGCGACCGTCGCGTACGTCGTCGCCCCGCTCTTGGGGTAGTCGGACGTGCCCGTCCAGTACAGCCGCAGCACGGAGTCCTTGGAGGTCTTCCCGCCGTAGGTCACCGACGCGCTGCTGCCGTCGACCTTGAACGTCAGCGTCGAGTCCGTGGTCTTGGCGGCGACCGTGCTCCCGGCCTTGTTCTGCACCATCCAGCCGCCGCCGTTGACGCTCACCGCGACCGAGGTCTTGCGGTCGTCGTAGACGGAGTTGCTGGCATCCGGCCCGAAGACCTGGACGGAGAGCGGTGCGGTCGGCATCGCGGTCTGCGCGACGCTCACCCCCGTGTAGTACGTCTTGAGGATCGACGTGGCGGACTTGCCGGCCCGCGCCATCGCGTAGGCGCCGTACTGCGACATGCCGATGCCGTGGCCGAAGCCCGAGCCGTTGATCGTGAACGACGTCGGGATCACGGTCTTCACGCTGACCGTCACCGAGGCGCTCGAGACCTTGCCCGCCAGCAGCCGGTAGGTCCGCGTGACGAGGGGCTTGACGGAGACGGTCGCGGCGCCGGAGGTCACCTTCACGCTCTTGGCCGTCGTCCACGCGCCGCTGCCGATCCGCTGCTGCAGCACGATCGTGCCGTTCGCCTTCTTGCCTGCGGAGTACCAGACGATGCTGGCGGTGGTGGTGGCCTCGGAGGTCGTCAGGGAACGCGAGGAGAACGCGAGCGACGCCCAGTCGCGGTCGACCGTGACGGTGCGCGTCGCGCTGGGGGCCACGCCGGACTTGGCGAGCCGGTAGGACGTCGTCGTCGTCGGCCGCACCACGACCTTGGCCCCGCTGGCCGGCACCGCGAGGCGCGTGACCGACACCCAGCTCGAGCCCGACCGCCGCTGCAGGCTGACCGCTCCCGCGGTGGCCTTGCCGTTGTGCACGTACTTCAGGGACAGCGTCACCGCCGAGCCGACCTTGATCGAGGCCGACGTCGGGCCGAGCGAGAGCCAGTTCTTGACGACGGTCACCTTCTTCGAGGTCGACCGGTGCGCCGAGGTCGCCATGCGGTAGGTCGCGGTCGCCGTCGGCTTGATGGACACCGAGCCGCGGCCCTTGACGACCTTGACCTTCGCCACGGTCTTCCAGGTGGTCCCGGACTTGCGCTGCAGCTTGACGGTGCCGGTGGCGCCCGTCCCCCGGGTGAACCAGGTGGCCTTCATCGTCGCGGACGACCCGAGCCGGACCGAGGTCGGCGCGGTGAGCGTGTAGGCGGTCGTCGCCGCCTGCGCCGCCGCCGGCACGGCGACCGTGAGGCCCGCCATCACCAGGGTGGCAGCCAGCACGGACGCCAGGGTCCGCGTGACACGAGTGAACGAATGACGACTCCGGTGGCGCATGAGGCCCACTGTGACACGCTCCCGCGCTCTGCTTCCAGTCCCGTCCGTGCGGCCGGGAGGTTCTACCGGAAGATCGGCACGGACCTCGCCCTGATGAAGCGAAGCCGTCAGACGATCGGCGGCCGCCCGTGCGCGGTCATCCGGGCGACCGTGCGCCAGGACATGACGCGGACGTCACCCGGGTCCTCGGCGAACCCCTCGCGGAAGCCCGTGAACCAGACGCGCAGCGCCGCGCGGTCCGACCGGTCGCGCAGCACCTGCACGGCGGTCCACGTGCCCAGGTACAGCGGGCGAAGCACGACGGGCAGGTTGCGCCGCGCGAGCCAGACCCGGTTGCGGCCGTTGAGCCGCTGGCTCACGGCATGGCGCGAGGGGTCGGTCGCGGGATGGTGCATCTCGACGTCGCCCATGTGCCAGACCTCGAAACCCTGGTCCCACACCCGCCACGCGAGCTCGATGCCCTCGTGCGCGTAGAAGAAGGCACCCGCCCAGCCACCGGCACCCTCGAAGGCGTCGCGGCGGACCGCGGTGACGCCCTCGGTGACGGAGAAGATCGGGCTGGACCGGCGAGGGTCACCCTTGCGCAGCCGGCGCACCCAGCGACCCGGCGACTCCGAGCCGTCGGTGGCGGTCAGCAGGGCCTGCGCCATCCCCAGCTTCGGGCGGCGGGCGAACCGCTCCGCCATGGTCCGCAGGGCGGTGGTGGACGGGATCACGGCGTCGTCGTCGAGGAAGAAGACGAGCTCGCCCGTCACGTGCGCGGCCCCGACGTTGCGGCCCTCGGGGATGCCAAGGTTCTCCGGCAGCGCGAGCGCGCGCGCACCGTCCGGCAGCCCCGTGGGCTCCCAGCCGTTGCCGACGACGAGGACGTCGAGCTCGACGCCCTCCTGGGCGAGCGCGGAGTCGACCGCGATGGTCAGGTCCACGGGTCGGTTGCCCATGGACAGGACGACGACGCCGATGGACGGCAGGGCCCGGCTCATGCGCGCAGCCGCGAGGACGTGAGGATCGCCAGCACGTGGCCGAGCCCCGTGACGACGACCGCGACGATGAGGCCGATCAGGGTCCAGCGCGTGACGTCGTCGCCCCCGACGAACGCGTCGACGATCGCCGCGAGCGCGATGACCGTCGCGAGCTCGACCGCGTGGAACAGCCGGTGGAACGGCACGAACCGCGCCGCCCGACGCAGGCGCGCCACTCCCCCGACTCGCGGCGCCGCCACCTCGGCCGCGTCCTTGGCGGGCGGCAGGCCGCCCTGCGCGCGGGAGGAGACGACGAGGTCGTTGACGACCTTGTTGAGCAGCAGCAGCGTCGCGAACAGCCCGCCCCACGTGGTCCACACGAGGTTGTCGCCGATCTCGCCGAACCCGCCAGCGGCGCGCACGCCGAGGGCCAGGGCGATGAGCGCCTCGGTCGTGTAGTGCGCGAGCTTGTCGATGAAGATGCCCACCGGTCCGGTCGTCTGCCGCCAGCGGGCGACCTCGCCGTCGGAGGAGTCGACGACCATCTGCAGGTGGCAGAGCACCACGGCGAGCACCGCGAGCGGCCAGCCGGGCACGGCGACGGCCACCGCGGCCAGCCAGCCGATCGCGAGCATCACCCAGGTGACGGCGTTCGCGGACATCCCGAGGCGCAGGGCGACCAGCGTCAGGTAGGGCGAGATGCGCCGGCCGTAGACGTCGGCCGTCCAGTGCTCGGCGTTGCGCCGCTTGCGGATCGCGTCCGGCTGCCCGACGCGGCGGATGTCCGCCACGGTGGGCCGGGAGTTCGTGGTGTCGTGAGTCATGCCCGTCCTCGTTCGGTGCGCAGGTCGTCGCGCTCGCGCACGACGCGGTCGCACTCGGCGACGAACCGCGCGGTGGCACCACCGACGGTGCCGAAGTAGTACTCGACGAGCGCGGCGCGCTCGTCCGCCGTCGGGTCCAGCTCGACCTCGCGCGCGACGAGCTCGGCCACCTTCCCCACGTCCTGCGCCGCCAGGCGCGGCACGGTCGCGAGCAGCCGGGTCGCCGCGACGTCGGCGGTGCCCGGGGGCATGGTCACCACGAGCGGCCGGCCCGTGGCCAGCCAGTCGAAGGCGATCGCCGAGACGTCGGTCACCATGACGTCCGCACCGCCGAAGGTCTGGTGGGGATCGCGGTGGGAGTCGACCCGGTTGCCGGCCCCGGCGGTGGCGACGGCGGCGCGGATCGACGCGTCGGCGGACGCGTACCGGGCGTCGGTCACGCCGGTGCGTGGGTGCGGCCGGTAGACGACCCTGAACCGTGGGTCACCGACCAGCGCCTCGACCAGGGCCACGCCGTGGCTGAGCACCGAGGAGTAGGCGCTGGCGGCGTCGCTGCCCTCCCACGTCGGCGCGTAGAGCACGACGATCGGGTCGAGCGTCCCGCGCACCCGCGGGCCGGTCGCCAGCGAGTCGAGCTGCGGGCGCCCGACCGGCACGGCGTGCGCCCGCGCGTCGAACCGCATGAGCTGGTCGGCAAACCTGTCGACCGCACCCTGCCCGGCCACGAACGCGTAGTCGTAGGCCTTGATGACGTTCGACGCCGCGACCCTCTTGTCGCTCTCCCCGTGCGAGAGGAAGACGTGCAGGACGCTCGGGGTCCGCAGCGCCCCGAGGTTGCCGTTGTCGTGAGCGACGTAGCAGAACAGGGCCGCGTCCGACCGTTCGGCCATCGCGTCCAGCGTCGCGGCGCGTCCCACGGTCACCACGGGCAGCGTCTGCTCGGAGGCGACCGCGCGCGCGGCCCGGGAGTCCGCGCAGACGATCAGCACGCCGTGCACCGCATCGAGCGCGAGCAGCGCGGCGTACCACTGCCGCAGCTGGTAGAGGTTCTGCCGCGTGCCCCCGAAGTAGACGAAGACGCGCTGGTCGACGGTGCGCCGCAGCAGTGCCGCGTCGTCGCCGAGACCGTCGGGCGTGCCGGCGGGCAGCAGACCGAGACGGCGTACGGCTCGCCCGCCCCAGCCGCGTACCCGTCGGCGCACGCGCACCTTGTCGACACCCATGCGCTCAGACGTACTCGTTGGCGCGCGCGAGGTCCTCGGCGAAGTCCACCTCGACGGCCCACAGGTCGGAGATGTCGACGGGCACGAACTTGATGCCGTCCTGCTGGATCGCGAGCTCGATGCCCCGCTCGAAGTAGTCCTGCTCGCCGACCTCGTCGAGCCGCGCGATGAGCGCGGCCTTGTCCGGCGCCGCGACGTAGTTGATGCCGACGGCCTCGCCGAGCGCGTCGGCGACCTGCTTCGAGAGCTCGTCGATGAACCCGTCCGCGTCGACCGTGTACTTGACCTCCTCCTCGGCCACCGCGGCGGTGTTGACCGCGACGAGGGACCGCTCCTGGGCGAGGTAGGGCTTGAGGCGGTCCAGGATGGCGGGGTCGAACACGACGTCCCCGTTGAGCCACAGCACCCCGCCGTCGCCGGACGCGCGCAGCGCGCGCAGCAGGCTCTTGGACGTGTTGGTGCGGTCGAACTCCTCGTTGTAGACGAAGAGCGAGCGGGGGTGCGCCTCGAGGATCATGTCGAGCTTGAAGCCGACGACCGTGTAGAGCTGGACGTCCTCGAACGCGGCCCGGATCTTGGCGACCTGCTGGTCCATGATCGTGGTGCCGTCCCGCAGCGGGGTCAGCGGCTTCGGGAACGGGCGGCCCAGCCTCGTACCCATGCCCGCAGCGAGGATCGCCACCTGCGTCGTCATTGAGAAGTCACTCCCCGGTCGTCACCCGTCCACCCGGCGTTCGGTGCCCTGCGATCGTAGTCGTCCACGCCCTCGGCCCGGGCCAGCAGCGCCTGCGCCCGCTCACGCACGACCTGGTCGGCTGCGGCCAGGAACCGCGCCATCGCGGCACCCGGCGTCGTGTCGCCGAAGTAGTCCTCGACGATCTGCGCGCGGCCCGCGCTCTCGCCGGCCAGCTCCTTCTCGATCCGGGTGACCACGTGCGGCGCGTCCGCTGCGTCGAGCGTCTCGATGCGGTCGGCCAGCGAGCCGGGCGCGATCACGGCCTCGGGCGAGGCCGGCTGCGCGAGCAGCAGCGGCCGCCCGGACGCGAGCCAGTCGAACGCGACCGCGGAGACGTCGGTGACGCACACGTCGGCCGCACGGACGTGCCACCCGAAGTCGGTGTCCCGGTCCACCACGTGCCCCGCCGACGGGTCGTGGCGGTTCGCCTGCTCGAGGAGCGCGCCGAGCGCCCGGTCGGCCCGCGCGAAGGCGGGGTCGAAGGCCCCGGTGCGGGGGTGCGGGCGGTACACGACCCGGAACCGCCCGTCGTCGACGAGCGCCGCGAGCATCGCGGCCCCGTGGCTGACCAGGGACGAGTACGCCATCGACGGTCGGTCGCCCTCCCACGTCGGCGCGTACAGCACCACCGTCCGACCGTCGTCGGGCAGGGCCGGCCCGGCGTGCTCCACGTCGACCTGCGGTCGACCGACGGGGACCAGACGGTCCGCCGGCAGGTCGAAGACGTTCGCGCCGATCCGCCGGACGGCCGCGGGGCCGGCGACGAACACCCGGTCGTAGGCCTTGAGCTGGTTGGAGGCCATGTACGCCTTGTCCGACTCCCCGTGCGAGAGGAACACGTGCGCCTGGTCCGCGAACCGCATGACCGCGAAGTTGCGACGGTTCTGGTTCACGTAGAAGAAGGTGGCCACCTGCTGCGTGGCGAGCCAGCGCTCGAGCCCGGCGATCGTCGAGATGGGCAGCACGGGGAACGGGCTCTCGTCGAACAGGGCGAGCGTCGCATCGGGCGACCGGGTCACGACGACGACCGGGTGCTGCTCCGCCAGGCGCCGCAGGGGCTCCAACCACTGCCGGACCTGGTACAGGTTCACGGCGCTGTCGGCGAAGTAGAGCACGACGCGCGCGTGGCCCTCGGGCACCCGGGGCCGCCTCGCGGCTGCGCGCACCATCTGCCGGTACGCCCCGCGTCGACGGATGACCCGGCGCACCTTGGCCAGGTCGGACGTCACCTTCACGATCAACTATCGGCTCCTTGAGGGCGACGTGGGCGGAAGCGCACCAGGCTAGCCGTCCGGCGAGCGGGCTGCCGGAGCGGTCCCGTCCCGCCGCGGCGCGAGCCGGGCGACCCCGAGGAGCCGGGCACGGCACTCACCAGTCGGGCTCCGCGTAGAACAGGATCTTGGAGGCCGGCCGCGTGTGGACGTACACGCCGCGCTTGTCCGTGAAGCGAGACCCCGACGACGCGTTGCCCTCGAGCACCGTGACGGTCCCGCCGGAGCGGCTGATCAGCACGCCGACGTGCGACGCCTTCTTCGGCGACGCGTTGCGGAAGTCGAAGAACACGAGCGTTCCCGCGTGCGGCTTGTGGGTCTTCGACCGAGGGCTGAACGTCGTCAGCCGGTTCTTCACGGCCGCGACGAAGCCGGGGAACGTCGTGCGCGCCGGGACCGCCCCGGGGTTGCCCGCCGCGGCCGCGACCCAGGCCTGGAACGTGCCGCACCAGGCCTCCTTCGCGCCGATCCAGGTGTTGTACTTCGAGCCGCGCCACGACGGCTCCTTGTAGCCGACCTGCGACCGCGCCGTGGCGAGGTACTCGGCCCGGCGCGACGAGCCGGCCTGGTAGAAGGCCTTGGACTTGGTGGCGTTCTGGTAGGCCGCGACCTTGCTGAACTGCTGCACGCACCCCGACTCGAGCACGACGCACCGGGCGTCCCGGCGGGGGACGCCGAACGTGCCGGTCGGCCCGCCGGTCGCCGCGTACCGGGTGCGGATCTTGCCGGGGACGAACCAGGTCCGCTTGGTCCCCGCGCGCACCACCTCGACGAGGGTGCCCTTGGCGTAGGCGCGGTAGCGGACGGACGTCACCGTCGTGTCGCCCACCTTGGCGACCTTGCCCGACGACAGCCGCTTGAGGGACGACGTCGCCGCACCCAGCCGTGAGCCGAGCAGCTGCGCCCGGTTCTCCAGGGTCTGCCCGGCGCTCGTGCGCTTCACGGGCAGGTCCTTGCCGCGGACGGCACCCGTCCCGGACGTCCGCACGTAGTAGCGCGCGGACGCGTCGGGTGCCGCCGGGATCGAGAAGCCGCCCGTCGCGCTCGTCCGCGCCGACGTGACGAGCACCTTGCGCCCGGAGGTGGGGATCTTGACCAGCTGCACGGTCGTCCGCGGCACGGCCTTGCCGTTCTTCTTGACATGACCCGTGAACCACAGGCCCTCGCCGATGCGGAACGTCGAGGCACTCACCTTCGAGGTGATGACCACGGTCGCCGCGGCGGCCGGCATCGCGCCGACGAGTCCCGTGACCGCGAGCGCGAGCACGCACCCGGCGGCGGTGACGAGGCGCCGCATCAGTACCTCGGGTAGGCGTAGTAGAGGGGCATAGAGCGCGGACGCTCCTTCTGGTACACCCCGCGACCGTCGCTGGCGCCGGGGGTGCTCGTGTTGCCCTCGATCGTCACGATGGTCTTCGAGCGGACCTCGACCACGAGGCCGACGTGGGTCGCGGCGGTCTTGCCGTCGAGGATCGTGTCGTAGAACACGAGCGCGCCGACGCGCGGCGTGCTCCCGAGCTTCTCGTTCTTACGCACGTCGGCGAGGAAGCTCGCCCACCGGGCGTGCTGCGGGATGACCCAGGTGTTCCCGGAGGCCGCCGCCGCCCAGGACTGGAAGACCGAGCACCAGGCGCCCGTGCGCCCGGCCCACTTGTTGTACTTCGAGTTGTTGTAGGACGTCTGCTGGTACCCGACCTGCGACTTCGCCGCGGCGATGATCTCGACCTTCCGGCCGGTACCGCGCACGACCACGGCCGCCTTGTTCTTGTTGTCGTAGATCGCGCCACCGGTGAACCGCTGCACGCAGCCGCTCTCGAGCAGGCCGCACTTCGGGTCGGCCAGGGGAACGCCCAGCCACCCGGTGGGGCCGCCCCGCTTCCGGTACGCCGTGAGGATGTCGCCGTAGACGAGCCAGCTCCGCTGGGTGCCCGAGGCCTTCGTCACCTGGACGAGCATGCCCTTCGTGAACGAGCGGTAGCGGACCGACTTCGTGCCCTTCACCGTCGCCGACGCCGTGGAGCCCTTCGCCGTGCCCAGCCGGGACCCGAGGATGTCGGCACGCTGCCACAGCCCGCGCTTCCCGCCCGTGATCTCGATGGACCGCCGGGCGCTGGCCACGCCCGCCGCCTTGGCGAGCACGCGGTAGGTGTGCTCGGCGGCGGGTCGCTGCCGGATGGAGAACGTGCCCTTCGACGACGTCGTCGACGTCGCGACCGTGGTCCACGTCGAGCCGCTGCGGCGCTGCAGGGCCAGGCTCCGGCCCGTGGCGGCCTTCCCGCCCGCGGTGACCTTCCCGGAGAACCAGACCATCTCGCCGCGGCGGACCTGCTGGCTGCTCACGGACATCGTGACCACCGTCCGGCCTGCCGCCCCGGCGGGCGGTGCGAGCACCGTCAGCCCCGAGGCCACCAGGATCGCGACGATCGTCATGACGCTCCACCGCTGCTTCGTCACCATCGGAACACCCTGAACGACGTGAGGACGGACGGCAACCCCTCGGGCCCGTCGAGACGACCGCGCGCACCCCACCGGTCGTCGGCGCCGAGGCTGGCGCAGCCGAGCCGCACCGCCTAGATTCCGGCCGTGAGCAGCAACGAGGTGACCGTCGTCCGCGAGCGGGACCCGTACTGGGACAACGCCAAGGCCATCCTGGTCACGCTCGTCGTCGTCGGGCACGCGATCCAGCCCGCGGCCGCGCACGAGCAGGTCGGGGCCGACGTCCTCTACCGCTGGATCTACCTCTTCCACATGCCGGCGTTCGTGCTCGTCGGCGGCTACCTGTCCGCGAGCCTGACCCGGCGCCGTGCGGGCCTGCTGGCGGTCGGCCTCGTCGTCCCGTACCTGATCTTCCAGGTCGCCCAGGCGGTGGAGCGGGCGGTGATCGACGGCGAGCAGCCCGACCTGACGCGGCTGCTCGTCCCCCGCTGGACGCTCTGGTTCCTCGTCGCCATGGTGCTGTGGCGCCTCTCGGCGCCGCTGTGGCTGGCGCTGCGACCCACGGTGGCCGTGGTGGGTGCGGTCGCGCTCGCGGTCGTGGCCGGGCTCGGCAGCGGTGTGGGCCACGCCCTCGCGCTCGACGACACGCTGGGCTACCTGCCGTTCTTCGTCGGTGGGCTTCTCCTGCGCGAGCGCGGCTGGCGTCCGCCGGCCACCACGAGCGCGCGCTGGCTCGCGGCAGGAGCGCTCGTGCTGGCCCCCGTCGTCATCGCCCTGACCCGCGACTCGTACTCGCGGTCGGTCCACCAGCTCGGTTTCGCAGCGACGGCGACCGACGACGGCAACCTGTCGGCGTCGGCGCTCCGCCTGCTGCTCCTGGGCGCCGGCGCCGTCCTCACGCTGGCCGTGCTCGTGCTCGTGCCGCGCGGCGGGCACGCCTGGACGTCGGTGGGGCGCTGGTCGCTGTACGTCTACCTGCTGCACGCCCTCGTGCTGATCCCGTTCCGCGAGGGCGAGCGGCTGGGCCAGGTCGGGGCGCTCGGCGTGGTCGTCGTCGTCGTGCTCTCGGTAGCCCTGACCCTGGTGCTGGCCAGCCGCCCGGCCCGGGTCCTCACCTGGTGGGCGGTCGAGCCCACGTGGACCGGCCGGCTCCTCGTCCGGCCGTCCGAGGGCCCCGAACCCCGGTAGCCCGTCGCTACCGGGCGGCGACGTCCGCGAGGATCCCCGACAGCTGCTTCCAGAGGTAGGGCGCGAGCGTCGCGCTGTAGGTCGCCGTCACGTGGTGGCGGTCGCGGTAGACGTTCGCCCCGCCGATCACCGCCGGGCACGTCGTCTGCGTGCAGTACATGTCCGTGAGGTCGACGAGGTGGGCCCGACCGCCGGTGCGCTCGACGGCGTCGACCTGCGGGTCGGGGAACTCGAGTGCGTGCTCACGCGAGATGTCGCACGCGCTCGCGTCCTTGGCACCCTCGGTGCGCAGGCACTCGTTCGGGTCCGTGCCGGGGATCGGGTTGTCCCGGAGGGCGATGACCGGGTCACCGGCGTCGAGGAGCGGCGTCCACGCGGCCAGCAGGCCGTCCGCTCGGTACACGGCACGGTCGCCCACGTCCGCGGGGTAGACCAGCTTCGCGGCCGAGAACCCCGCGGTGACGATGGCGTCGTACTGGCCGGCGTCCGACAGCAGCTTCTTCTCCAGCGCGGTCCGCCAGATGCGGCACCCCTTCTGGCCCGCGGCGTCTCCGGCGACCGCCACGGTCGTCGACCACGCGCAGGACGCCTTGAGGTAGGTGTCGACCACGATCTTGTGCTGGTCCGCGAGCTCGACGAAGGCGGGCAGCCACGCCCGGGCGTGCGAGTCACCGACGAGCGCGATGTGCGGCACCGCGGGATCGCCCTTCGCGTCGCCGAAGGTGCACGAGGTCAGGTCGCTGTCCTCCGAGACCACCCAGCACTCCTTGTGCGACCCGCTGTCTCCGCTGACCCGCGACGGGTCCGGGACGACGACACCCGCGAGGGCGGCGGTCGGGCACTGGGGGCGGGTCGGGTCCATGGACGCCGCGCCGAAGCACTCCGCGCGGCTCTGCGAGATCTGCTGCTCCTCGGCCAGAGCCCTCGAGGCCTCGACGTCGGCGCGGTGCGTCATCGCGGCGCACGACGCGACGACGAGCACCATCGCGACGAGCATGGCGCCGAACGTCACCGACGGGCGTCGCAGGCCGAACCGGTTCGTCGTCCGCACGGGGTCCTCGACCCACCTCTTCGTCGCCCACGCGAGCACCAGGACCACGGCCAGCAGGACGAGCTTGGTCTTCGCGTCCAGGGCGTGCCCGAGCACGAACGGGAGGATGACGATCGGCGGCCAGTGCCACAGGTACGTCGAGTACGAGATGTCGCCCAGGAGCTGGGCAGGACGGAGCGCGAGCATCCGGGCGGGTGACCACGGCGCAGCCGACGACCCCGCGGCGATCACCGCGCCGGCGCCGAGGACCGGGACGAGGGCTGCCGTGCCGGGGAAGGGCGTCGCCGCCGTGAAGCTCACGGCACCCCAGGCGATCGCCGCGAGGCCGATCCACGAGACAGCGGCGCGGGTCCGCACGGCACCGTCCCACCGTCGCTCGAGCGCCGGGGCCGCGAGGAGCAGCGCCAGGAGGGCGCCCGCGCCGAACTGCCAGGCCCGCACCGGCGTCACGAAGTAGGCCCGCGCGGGACTCGTCTCGGTGAGGTGCAGCGACCAGAGGAAGCTCGCCGCCGTGAGGACGCCCAGCACGCCCGCCACCACGGCGGTCGGCCTCCGGCGACCCCGCAGCGCGAGCCACAGGGCGAGCGCGATCAGCAGCGGCCAGACGAGGTAGAACTGCTCCTCGACCGAGAGCGACCAGTAGTGCAGCGCGGGCGACGCGGTGTTGTCCGCCGCGAGGTAGTCGACCGAGTCGGCCGCGAGCACCCAGTTGAGGACGTAGACACCGGCGGCGCCGATCTCGCGCGCGTACTGCTGCCAGAGCGCGACCGGCACCCAGACGTACGTCGCCACGAGGCTCGTCACGAGCACGAGCAGCGAGGCGGGCAGGAGCCGGCGCGCACGCCGCGCCCAGAACTGCCCGAGCCGCACCCGCCCGTGACGCTCGGCGTCCCGCATCAGGTGCGCGGTGATGAGGAACCCGGAGATGACGAAGAAGACGTCGACGCCGATGTACCCGCCCGTGAGGCGCTTCGGCCACAGGTGGTAGAGCACCACGAGCATCACGGCGATGGCACGGAGCCCCTGGATCTCGGGGCGCACCCGCGTCGCCTGCGCGACGGCGCCAGCGGGCGGCGTCGACGGCGTCCCGCTCGTGACGGTGGTGGTGCTCAGCCCGGCGGGCAACGACACTGATTCACTCCTTCGCGGGACCACAGGACCGCCGCACCCTACCCGGCCGACCCATGTTCTCCGTCCTCGCGAGCGACGCCCAGTCGTCCCCGCCCGCCGCGGAAGGCCTCGAGGTGACCGTCGTCACCCGCGGTGGCCCCCCTCACGTCACCGAGCGGGACGCAGGACGCGCTTGACCTTCCCCAGGACGCGGCGGGGCAGCGAACGCTTGACGGCCTTCTTCTTCGGACCGCGGGCGTTCAACGTGTCGTAGATGCGCCGCAGCTTGTTGCGCATCTTCTCCTGGTACTGCGCGGGGGTCGTCCCGGGGTAGCGCGGCAGCTTCTCGCGCAGCTCGCCGTACGTGTACGGCTCGGGGTCGCTGCCCGGCGCGACGATCGCCTTGAGCCCGGCGAACAACGTCGAGTAGACGCTCGTGAGGAAGTCCTCGTCCTTCGTCACGCCGGCCGCCATGGCCTTCTCGAGCGCGCCGACGACGTCGGTCGCGTTCCAGTGCTCGCGGCCGAGCGCGCGGTCGCCGTGGCCGACCGACTCGTAGAAGTACGGCACCTTGAAGTTCCAGGACAGGCCGATCGAGGGAATGCCGTAGGCGAATGCGGTGATGCTCGCGTGCAGGCGGTAGGCGATCACGCCGTCGCAGGCGCTGAGCTCGTCGACGAGCTCCTCCTGGGAGTTGACCGTGATGGCCGCGTTGCTCTGCGGGACGCCCTTGACCTTGACCAGCTCGTCGAGGAACGCCTCGTCCGTGAAGTGCCCCGTCGTGAAGAGCTTGTAGTCGAATCCACGCTCCGTGAGCAGGTCGATGACGTCGAGCCAGAACTTCTGCTGCTCGCCCTTGGTGAAGGCGATCCCGTTGTCCTTGAAGATGCCGGCCCGGGTCACCACGAGGCCGACCTTGCGACGTGCGCCCGGGCGACCCGCGAGGCCCGACTTCGCCTCACCGAAGACGACGTCCGCGAACACCGCGGGGTCGGAGACGTGGGCGACGGGGATCTCCGTGCCCTCGACGTACTTCTGGAGCGACGCGAAGTCGTCCCGCGTCGTGATCTGGCGCACGCAGGACAGCGACAGCGCCTCCTTGAGCGCCACGGACTTCGGGTTCGTCGGGTCGTACGGCTCGACGCCGATGCTCGAGAACAGGACGGGGACGTTGTACTCCTCCGCCAGCTCCAGCGTCCTGATCGTGCGCAGGTAGAAGCTCTGGTAGGAGTAGTTGAACAGGGGCGCGCCGCCGAAGACGATCACATCGGCCGCGGAGATCGCCGCGCGGGCGGGCGCCAGGAGCGCCGGGTCGCCGCTGCTCATGTACTTCCTGGAGATGATTCCGGCGGCGCGGCTCGAGATCGCGTAGTCGCTCGTCGGGACACCAAGGTTCGCCATGATTCCCTTGATGATCGAGACAGCGGTCGCCTCGATGATCTGGTCACCGACATTGTCGGAATCCCTGTTGGTGAGCAGCAGAATCCTGAACTTCGCCACCGATACTCCATTCGTCGAAACCGGCGCAGGCAGCGCGATCCAGTGGTTTGAGCCAGCGCCGAGGGTAGCAGGCCAGCCTCCCCGGGCACCCGTCCAGCAGGCGGTGCGGAGGCCCCCGCAACCGGGACGTGACGACCGCCACACCCGCCCCCGGCGGGCCCCGCGCAGGCTCGTCCGGAACGGTGGGGGCACCACCCGTCTGGCACAATGACCCAGCCGGATGATCGGAGCGACCTCGGTCTGGGGCACCGGCCCGATTCCACCGAATCGGGTAGTCGTCATGAGAGGCAGGTCCATGTCCACCGAGTTCCGGGTCGAATCCGTCGAGTGGGCGAGGGTCAACCTGACCTTTCATCTCCGTCTTGGCTGGACCCCCCGTGACGGAGGGCCGTGGGAGCCTGTCGCACCGCTGGTCTCGGCGCCGCTGACGCTGGGACAGGGTGACAGCGAGCCTGTCGACCTCGTCGCGCTCGAGGACGTCGACCAGGGCCCCGGAGGCGCCGAGGGCGGCGAGTCGGAGGACTTCACCGAGGTCGACGACGACGGCACCGTGGCCGTGGCGTCGCCCGAGTCGGCGCTGGCGCCCACCGAGGAGGCGGACCTCGACACCCACCCCTCTCCCCTCGTCGGGATCTTCATCCGCGACACCAAGGCCATGCACACCGTCGACTGGACCTCGCTCGGCGAGGGGCGCTACCGCGTCGACATCAACATCAGCAACTTCGCCGAGCGCGCGTTCCTGCCGCGCGGCACGTGGAAGTTCTTCGCGAAGCTCGAGTCCGGCGCCGAGATCGGCGCGGGCTGGGAGCTGGCCCGGCTGGACGAGCTCGACTCGCTGACCCGCGTGTTCCTCTTCGCGGGGAACCGCCAGGCGTACACGGTCTCGTTCGGCCTGACCGAAGACGACGTGAACCCGCTGTTCGCGGTCCGCGCCTACAGCTTCGTGCGCAAGCCCGGCGCGACCAAGCGCGCGCGGAACCCGATCCGGCTCGCGCAGCGGGTGGCCAAGAAGTACGCCTCGCAGGGTCGGCGTCGACAGCTCGCGCAGGCGATCTACAAGCGGACCGCCCAGGAGGAGCAGGCCCGCCGTGCGGTACGGGGCGCCTCCGGCCAGGCCCGCAGGACGCGGGTGCTGTTCGCCTCCGAGATGCGCGAGGGGCTCGAGGGGAACCTGCTCGCCGTCCGCGACCGGATGGTCGCCCGCGGGCTCGACCAGGAGCTCGACCTGCACTACTCGTTCCGGACCTCGCGCACCGCGACCCGCTCGAACTACCTGAACCTCGTGCGCGAGCTCGCCCGTGCGGACATCGTCCTCATCGACGACTACTTCCCGCCGTTCGAGAACCTCACGCTCGACCCGTCGACCCGCGTCATCCAGGTCTGGCATGCCGGCAGCGGCTTCAAGAGCGTGGGCTTCAGCCGGTTCGGCAAGTTCGGCTCGCCCGGCCTGACGAACGCCCACCGCAAGTACACCTACGCGATCTCGGCCTCGCGGAGCCTCAAGCACGTGTACGCCGAGGTGTTCGGCATCGAGGAGGAGGCCGTGATCCCCACGGGCCTCCCCCGCATCGACACCTTCCTCGACCCCGACGCGCAGGCCGAGGCGCGGGCCAGGGTCTACTCGCTGTACCCGACCCTCGAGGGCAAGCGCGTCATCATGTTCGCGCCGACCTTCCGCGGCCGTGGGGCGATGCAGGCGAGCTACGACTACGCGCAGATCGACTTCCAGGCGCTCTACGACCTGTGCGGCGAGGACACCGTGGTCGCGTTCCGCATGCACCACTTCATCCACGAGGGCGTGCCGATCCCGGACTGGATGCGGGACCGGTTCGTCGACGTCTCGGAGTACCGCGACGGCAACGCGCTCCTGCTCGTCACGGACCTGCTGATCACCGACTACTCGTCGATCATCTTCGAGTACTCGCTGCTCGAGCGCCCGATGCTGTTCTTCGCGTACGACGAGGAGGTCTACAGCGCCGTGCGCGGCTTCCACCGCCCGTACAAGGAGACCGCGCCGGGCAAGGTCTGCCACACGTTCGACGAGCTCCTCACCGCGATCCGCTCGGAGGACTTCGAGCTCGAGCGCGGCGCCGCCTTCCGCGACGAGAACTTCGACGTCATCGACACGCACTCGTCCGACCGCGTGATCGACTGGCTCGTCATCGGCGACCCGCCCGAGTCCGCGGTCGTCGCGGAGCCGCACGGCGCCCACGACGTCCCCGCCCCGCCCGTCTCACCCTCACCCGTGCCCCTCGACGACGCCGGGACCCTCGACGACGCCCAGGAGAGTCAGGTCCGATGAACATCGCAGTGGTCTTCGCCGGCGGCATCGGCTCGCGGATGAACAGCCGCGCCCTGCCCAAGCAGTTCCTCGAGGTGCACGGCAAGCCGATCCTCGTGCACACCCTCGAGAAGTTCGAGAACCACCCCGAGATCGACGCGATCGCCCTGGCGATCCTCCCGGAGTGGCGCGAGCACACCGAGCGGATGGTGCGCCGCTACGAGCTCACCAAGGTCCGCTGGATCGTGAACGGCGGTGCGACGGGCCAGGAGTCGCGGCACAAGGCGCTGCGCACGGTCGCGGCCGACATCACCGACGTGTCCGACGCCGTGGTCCTCATCCACGACGGCGTGCGACCCCTCATCACCGCCGACCTCATCTCCGAGAACATCGCGACCGCCCGTGAGCACGGCAACGCCATCACGTGCACGAAGTTCAACGAGACCGTGGCCGTGAGCGCGGACGAGACGATCTCCGACGTCATCCCGCGTGACCACATCTACGCGGCGCAGGCGCCCCAGACGTTCCACCTCGACGAGATCCTCGGCCTGTACGACGACGCCGTGGAGCGGGGCGAGCACGACTCGATCGACTCCTGCACCCTCATGCAGTCCCAGGGCCGCACGCTCTACCGCGTCGACGGGCCGCGCTCGAACATCAAGATCACGACGGCCGAGGACTTCTACGTGTGCCGCACCTACTTCGACGTGCTGGAGAACCAGCAGATCGCAGGCATGGCATGAGCGCACCGTCCCCCGTCGTCGCCCACGACGTCGAGGAGATCCTCGGGCGCGACCTGCCCTGGCACGAGCTCGACGGTGCCACCGTGCTCGTCACGGGCGCGAACGGGATGCTCCCGTCGTACGCGCTGCACACGCTCCTCGCGCTCAACGACGCGCGCGGCGCGGGCCTGCGCGTGATCGGCCTGGTCCGCAACGAGGCCAAGGCCCGTGGGATCCTCGGCGCGACCGTCGACCGGCCGGACTTCGAGCTCCTGGCCACCGACGTCACGCGCCTGACCGAGCTGGACGGCCCCCTCGACGTGGTGATCCACGGCGCCAGCGCCGCACGCCCGGCGCTGCACGCGACCGACCCGGTGAGCACCATCAAGGCGAACACGCTCGGCAGCTTCAACCTGCTCGACCTCGCCGTGGCCAAGCAGGCCGGCCGGTTCGTGCTGATGTCCTCCTCGGAGGTCTACGGCGCGCAGCCCGAGGACGTCCGGCTCATCCCCGAGGGGTCCTACGGCGGGTTCGACATCCTCGACCCGCGGGCCAGCTACTCCGAGGGCAAGCGCGCGGCCGAGACCATCGCGAGCGTGTACGCGGCACAGCACGGCATCGACACCCGCATCGTCCGCTTCGGCCACGTGTACGGCCCGGGCCTGGCGCTCGACGACGGGCGCGTCCAGGCCGACTTCGCCGCGAACGTCGTCCGCGGCGAGAACATCGTGCTGAACAGCGACGGCCGCGCGATGCGCACGTACACCTACGTCGCCGACGCGGTGGCCGGCATGTTCTACGCCGCCCTCGTCGGGACCGACCGCGCCTACAACGTCGCCGACCCGAACGGCATGGTCAGCATCCGCGACCTCGCGCAGCACTTCACGCGCGCGCGGCCCGAGAAGCACCTGGAGCGCGTGTTCACGCGCGCCGAGGACGCGGAGGAGCGCTCGTACAACACGAGCCGGTTCCTGGGGCTCGACGCGAGCGCGCTCGGGGCCCTCGGGTGGCAGCCGCTCGTCGACCTCGACGCGGGCATCGACCGCATGCTGCGGAGCTTCGAGGCCTGACCCGACCGTCAGGCTCCGGGCGGGTCAGCGCCCGCGCGGACCGCCGCGCAGGTAGCCGAGCCCCCATGCGAGGTGCATGGTCGCGAGCACGGCAGGCAGGGCGGCCCACGAGCGCAGCGGCAGCCCGCGCCCGCTGACGAGCGCCGCGGCGACCTCGCCGAGGACCCACAGCGCGGGCGCGACGAGCGCGAGCGTCAGGAGCGTGCTGCCGAGCACGAGGCCGACGAGCCCGACGAGCGTCCCGAGCACGACGACCGCCGCGACGACCGGCGGGGCCAGGTACCGCGCCGAGGCGGTCCGCGGGTAGCGGGACACGACCTCGCGCCGCCAGCGCCCCGTCTTGTAGAACTGCTGCGCGACGGCCCGCAGCGACCCGCGCGGGCGGTACTCGACCCGCATGCGCGGCGTGAACCAGACCAGGGCGCCGCTCTCCCGCAGCCGCAGGTTCAGCTCCCAGTCCTGCGCGCGCGTCCAGTGCTCGTCGTACCCGCCGAGGCGCTCGAACGTCGCCCGCCGGAACGAGCCCAGGTACACCGTGTCCGCGGCGCCCTCGGCGCCGCCGGTGTGGAAGCGCCCGCCGCCCAGGCCGACCGGGTGGGACATCGCCAGCGCGACGGCCTCCTGCACGACCCCGTCGCCGACGGGCACCATCATGCCGCCGACGTTGTCCGCGCCGGCGCGCTCCAGGGTGTCGACCGCGACGCGCACGTAGTCGACGGGGAGGGTCGCGTGCCCGTCGGTGCGCACGAGGTACACGCTCGAGGGCTGCGCCGCGATCCCCGCCTGCACGGCGATGTTGAGGCCCTGCGGGGTCAGGCCCGTCGGGTTCTCGACCATCACGACCCGTGGGTCGGCGTCCGCGAGCTCGGCGGCGATCGCAGCGGTGGCGTCGCTCGACGGCCCGACCGCGAGCGCGAACACCATCGGCCCCGGGTAGTCCTGCGCGAGGACCGCGGCGACGGCTGCGCGCAGGTCACGCTCCTCGTTGCGGACCGTGGCGAAGACGACGACGGGGGGCCGGGTGGAGCGGGCTGCGGGCACGCGCGAAGGATAGGTCACGGCACGCGGACGGCCCGAATCGCCTCAGGCCGTCGGGCGGATGGGGTCGAGGCCTGCGGCCCGCTGGGCTCGCCACGCCTCCCAGGCCGACGCGACGATCTCGTCGAGCCCCCGGCGCGGCGCCCAGCCGAGCTCGGTGCGGATCCGCTCGGCGGTCGCGACCAGCACGGCGGGGTCCCCCGGACGTCGGTCGACCACGCGCGGTGCGATCGTCGACCCGCTCGCCGCAGCGATCGCCGTCAGCATCTCCGCGACGGACACGCCCCGGCCCGAGCCGACGTCGAACGTGTCGGACCGGTCCGGCCGCTCGAGGTGGTCGAGGGCGGCGACGTGGGCCTCGGCGAGGTCCGCGACGTGGACGTAGTCGCGCACGCAGGTGCCGTCGGGCGTCGGGTAGTCGTCGCCGAAGATCACGGGCGCCTCGCCGCGCTCGAGGCGGTCGAGCACGAGCGTCATGAGGTTGAGCACCGCCGGGTCGCCCAGGTCCGGCCGCCCGGCACCGGCCACGTTGAAGTAGCGCAGCGCGACCTGCCGCAGCCCCCACGCGCGCTCCGCGGCACGGACCATCCACTCCCCGACGACCTTCGTCTGCCCGTAGGGGTTGATGGGTGCGGCCGGCGTCTCCTCGGTCACCACGCCGCCCGCCGGCTCGCCGTAGACGGCCGCGGACGACGAGAACACGAGGCGGTCGCAGCCGACGGCGCGCGCCGCCTCGAGCACGGTGCCGAGCCCGCCGACGTTCTGGCGGAAGTACCACTCGGGCCGCGCGACGGACTCCCCGACCTGCTTCTTGGCGGCAAGGTGCACGATGCCCGTCGCGCCGTGCGACGTCAGCACCTGCGCGAGCTCGTCGGGAGCCGACGGCGCCGCCAGGTCCAGCCGATGCAGCGGGAAGCCGTCCACGCGCGCGGCGCTGGAGGTCGACAGGTCGTCGACGACGACGACGTCACGGCCGGACTCGGCCAGGGCCTGGACGACATGGGCTCCGATGTAGCCGGCGCCGCCGGTCACGATGATCGTCATGGTTCTGGAGCCTAGGTCCGATTCGAGCCGGTCCGGGCAAAGATGTGCGCCCATCTGCACAGATCCTCCACCGCGCTCCCGCGCCGGGTCCGCCGCTCGCGCAAGGCCCGAACCTAGGATTCCGGTGTGACAGTCCGCCACGCCACGCCCGAGCGCCCCCGAACGGCGCGCCACTCGCGCCACGCCACCCACGCCACCCGCAGGGTCCTGCGCGGCACCGCCATCGCGGCGACCGCGCTCCTCGCGTTCGGTGTCGGCAGCGCCGCGGCGACGTACGCCCGCATCAACGGCAACGTCAACCAGGCGGACATCGGCTCGCTCGTCGAGGACGACCCGCGCCCGACGAAGGCCGCGAACCCCGACGACCCGAACGCCGGCAAGGACGTCAACATCCTGCTGCTCGGCTCGGACCAGCGCGACGGCGAGAACGCCGACATCGGCGGCAGCTTCGGCGGCATGCGCTCGGACACCACGATCGTGCTGCACATCTCCGCCGACCGGTCCCGCGTCGAGGCGATCTCGATCCCGCGCGACTCGATGGTCGACGTACCCTCGTGCACGCTGTCCGACGGCAAGAAGACGAACGCGTACTTCGGCATGTTCAACTCGGCGTTCGCGACCGGGTGGGACCAGGGCGGCGACATCGCCTCGGCCGTGGGCTGCACCTGGAAGACCGTCGAGAAGAACACCGGCGTGCACATCGACCACTCCGTCGTCGTCGACTTCGCGGGGTTCGAGAAGATGGTCGACGCGCTCGGCGGCGTCCCGATCTGCATCCCCAACGAGATGATCTCGAAGAAGGCCAAGCTGCACCTGCAGCCCGGCAACCAGACGCTCAACGGCACCGAGGCCCTCGGCTTCGCCCGGGCGCGCACCGGCACCGGCGTCGGCGACGGCTCGGACACCAACCGCATCGGCCGTCAGCAGCAGCTCATCGCCGCCATGGTCCAGGCGATCCTGCACAAGAACGTGCTGACCGACGTGGGTGACCTGCTGGGCCTGCTGGGGGCCGCGACGAGCTCCGTCACCACGGACAAGGGCCTGTCCCTGACCGACATGGCCGGGCTCGCCTACACGATGCGGGACATCCGCGGTGGCAACATCACCTTCATGACGATTCCTTGGGGCGCCTACCCGGCTGACCACAACCGTGTGCAGTGGACCGCCGAGGCCGCCACGGTCTGGGACAGGCTCGCGAAGGACAAGCCGCTCGACGGCGAGACCACGCCGACGTCCAAGCCGTCGGCGACGTCGAACGCGACACCCGGTGCGACGTCGACCTCCACGCCCAAGGCGACCCCGAAGCCGACCGAGTCCAAGCAGGCGGGTCGCGAGGCGTTCAGCCTCGACGACAGCACCGCCAGCTGCTCCGCCTGACAGGAGACCTCTCTGAGCCCGGACCAACCGCGCCGTCCCGCGCCGCCGAGCTTCGCTCCCGGCGCACGGGTCACCCGGCCTGCCGCCGAGGCCGAGCCCGTGGTCGTCGGGCAGCAGCAGCCCGACGCGACGCGCGTGCTGCCCACGACGCCGCCGCGCGCGCCGTCGAGCCGTCCCGCGGCCCCGCGCGCGACCCCGCCCCGGGGTGCCGCGAGCGTGCCGCCGGCGGCCGCCCGGCCCGCGAGCAGGTCGACGAGCGCGCCGCGCCCGACGAGCACCGCGCGACCGGCGAGCGCCGCCGCCGCACGCACCACGAGCGGTCACCCCACCGGCCACGCCCCGTCGCGCCCCGCCGGTCCGGCGCAGCGCTCCGGGCCCCCGTCGCGCCCCAGCGACCCGGCCGGCACCGGTGGCGGCGAGCCGCCGAGGAAGCGCCGCCGTGGCCGCAAGGCGATCGTCGTCTCGATCGTCGCGATCGTGCTCATCGCGCTGCTCGCGTGGCCGATCGGCCTGGTCATGTGGGCGAACGGCAAGATCCAGCACACCGAGGCGCTGTCCGGGTCCCCGGGCACCGACGGCACGACGTACCTCCTGACCGGGTCCGACTCCCGCGCCGACGGCGGCGTGAAGGACGACGGCACGGTCGGCGCGCGCACGGACACGATTCTGCTGCTGCACGTCCCCGACAGCGGCCCGACGGCGCTGATCTCGCTCCCGCGTGACACCTACGTCGACATCCCCGGTCACGGCCCCGCCAAGCTCAACGCGGCCTTCGCGTGGGGTGGCGCGCCCCTGCTCGTGGAGACCGTCGAGGGCCTGTCCGGCCTGACCGTGGACCACTACGCCGAGATCGGCATGGCGGGCGTGAAGAACGTCGTGGACGCCGTCGACGGCGTCCGGCTCTGCTACGACAAGACGGTCGACGACAAGGACTCGCACCTCAAGTGGAAGGCCGGCTGCCACGTCGTCCACGGCAAGAAGGCGCTCGCCTTCTCCCGCATGCGCAAGTCGGACCCCGAGGGTGACATCGGCCGCGCGCAGCGCCAGCGCCAGCTGGTCTCCGCGATCATGGCCAAGGTCGACCCCAAGTCCCTGGTGCTGCACCCGTCGCAGCAGGTCGGGCTCATCGACGCCGCGACCGGCGCGCTGACGGTCGACGAGGACATGGGCATGATCGACATGGGCAAGATGGCCCTGGCGTTCAAGGCGGCCAACGGCGACGGCGGCATCACGGGCACGCCCCCGATCAAGAGCCTCGACTACCGTCCGGGCGGCGTCGGCTCGACCGTCCAGCTCGACCCGAAGAAGACGCCCGCGTTCTTCGAGAAGATCCGCGACGGCAAGCTCGACCCGGGCAAGGTCGGCGGGATGCCCGGGTCCTGAGGACTCAGGCCTGGAACCCGATCCCCGCGCGCGTTGCGCCCGTCTGACCGCGCAGGCGCTGACCCTTGGCGTCGGCCTGCTCGCGCAGACCGACCTGGAACGCGGCCATCGCGGTGCGCAGGCGCGCCGCCTCGTCGCCCGCGCCGGACGCGAGGATCCGCACCGCGAGCAGGCCCGCGTTGCGCGCCCCGCCCACGGAGACGGTCGCCACGGGCACCCCCGCGGGCATCTGCACGATGGAGAGCAGCGAGTCCATCCCGTCGAGGTAGGCGAGGGGCACGGGCACGCCGACGACCGGGAGCGTCGTGACCGAGGCGAGCATGCCGGGCAGGTGCGCCGCTCCCCCGGCGCCGGCGATGATCGCGCGCAGCCCGCGGTCGGCGGCGCTGCGGCCGTAGTCGATCATCTTCTCGGGCTGGCGGTGCGCGGAGACGACGTCGACCTCGACGGGGACGTCGAACTCCGCGAGCACGTCCGCGGCGGCCTGCATGACCGGCCAGTCCGAGTCCGAGCCCATGACGATCCCGACCAGGGCACCTGCAGCCATCACGCTCTCCATCCGTCCGTCATGCTCGCAGCTCGTGCCGCGGGGCCATCATCGCCCGTGGTACGCCCGTGGTACGGTCGCCCGATGGAGACGACGACGGTTCGGCGACTCAGTCACGACACGGCTGGGGTGCTCGCCCTGGTGGCGACGGGTCACACCGTCGAGGTGACCCGCAACGGTCAGCCGGTAGCACGGATCGTCCCGGTGCAGCCTGATGTCCTGGCCGGCCTGGTCGCGTCAGGCGCCCTGATCGCAGCCGACCCGACCGCCGTTCGCCCCTCCCGCCTGCCGGCCGGGCCAGGTCCCTCGACGACGGAGATCCTCGACGACCTTCGCTCCGACCGCCTGTGATCTACCTCGACACGAGTGCGCTGGCGAAGCTGCTGATCGACGAGCCCGAGTCTGCCGCGCTCGAGACATGGCTCGAAGCGCGGCCAGGACCGCTGCTGACCTCCGTCCTGGCCCAGATCGAGCTGGCGCTGACACTGGCGCGACGAGGCAGTCCGGTCGGCCTCGGGGACGAGCTGCTCCGGGGCGTTGCGCGTCTGGAGATCAACGAGCCGGTGCGCCGCCGGGCGACGACCTTGCGGTCGATGCGGGCGCTCGACGCGATCCATGTGGCGACCGCGATCGAGCTCGACGCACTCGCGCCTGGGTCCGTGATCGTCGTGACCTACGACGCCCGGATGCGGGCCGCTTCGGCGTCCGCGGGCCTGGCGACCGCCGGGCCCGCGTAGCTGCAGGCGGGCTACTCGCCGCGCAGCAGCGCCGCCGCCGCGTCCGCCCGACGGCGCACGTCGGTCAGGTCGTCCCCCGAGACGTTGACGTGCCCGAGCTTGCGGCCGGGGCGCACCTCCTTGCCGTACAGCTGCACCTTGGCCGCGGGGTCGGCGGCGGCCACGGCCGCGAGCGCGTCGGTCAGGTCGGCGAGCTCGCTGCCCAGCACGTTCGCCATCACGGTCCACCGCGACCGGGCGCTCGTGTCACCGAGCGGAAGATCGAGGACCGCGCGGAGGTGCTGCTCGAACTGGCTGGTCACGGCGCCGTCGATGGTCCAGTGCCCCGAGTTGTGCGGGCGCATCGCGAGCTCGTTGACCACGACGTCGCCGTCGACCTCGAACAGCTCGACAGCCAGGACGCCGGTGACCCCGAGGCCGTCGGCGATCCGGACGGCGACGTCCACCGCACGAGCGGCGAGTGCCGGGTCGAGGTCGGGGGCGGGCGCGACGACCTCGGCGCAGACACCGTCGCGCTGCACCGACTCGACGACGGGCCAGGTGCGCACCTCCCCGGAGGGGCGGCGCGCGACGAGCACCGCGAGCTCACGCGCGAACGGCACCTTCTCCTCGGCCAGCAGCGGCACTCCGCCGTCGGCCGCGGCGGCGAACCAGTCGGCGACCTCGTCGGCCGAGCGGACCACGCGCACGCCCTTGCCGTCGTACCCGCCGCGGGCGGTCTTCACGACCGCCTCGCCGACGTCGGCGAGGAACGCCGTCAGGTCCTCGGGCCCGGACAGCTCGGTCCAGCGCGGGCAGGGCACGTCGAGCTCCGTGAGCCGGCGCCGCATGACGATCTTGTCCTGCGCGTGCACGAGCGCGTGCGTGCCGGGGTGCACGGGCACGCCGGCAGCCGCGAGGCGGTCGAGCAGCGCGAACGGGACGTGCTCGTGCTCGAACGTGAGCACGTCCGCGCCGACGGTCAGCGCGGAGACCGCCGCGGCGTCGGTGGCCGCACCCACGGGCGCGTCGACGACGACCTGGGCGGCCGACGAGGTCGGGCTCTCGACCAGCACGCGCAGGTGCACGCCCAGCGCCGTCGCGGCGGGCGCCATCATGCGGGCCAGCTGCCCACCACCGACCACGGCCACCACGGGTGCACTCACGGGCGCCGAGCGTAGTCCAGGCGGGCAGGACGCTCGGTGCGTGACCAGGATCCGGGGCTATCCTCGCGGAGACCGACGACCGAGCATCACCCGAGGAGTGCAGGCGTGAGCGAGACCGACGAGGCCACCGTGGGTGCACCGCTCCCCGGTCCGCCCCCGCCCGCGGCCCTGCGCTGGGTGGTGATGCGTGCCCGCGCGCTCGAGGTCGCGCGGTTCCTGTCCGTCGGCGCGATCGCCTTCGTCGTCGACCTGGGCCTGTTCAACCTGCTGCGGTTCGGCCCCGGCCACGTCCTGGAGCACAAGCCGATCACCGCGAAGATCATCTCGGTCGCCGCGGCGACGCTCGTGTCGTGGCTCGGCAACCGGCACTGGACCTTCGCCGAGCACGCCACGCCGCAGCGCGGGCGCGAGCTGTTCGTGTTCGCCCTGATCAACGTGCTCTGCGCGGCGATCCCGATCGGCACGCTCGCGTTCTCGCACTACACGCTCGACCTCGTGTCGCAGACCGCGGACAACGTGGCCACCGTGATCGGCATCGCGATCGGCACGGTGCTGCGCTACGTCGGCTACAAGCGCTGGGTCTTCACGGGGCACCGCCCCTAGGCGTCAGGGGACGTCGGCCTGGACCAGGACGCCGTCGCCCCGGGCCGTGAGCGGGCCGTCCGCCGCCGGCACGAACGCGGACTGGCCGCGCTCGAGCACGAGCGTGCCGTCGAGCTCCCCGTGGACCTCGACCTCTCCCTCGATGCACAGGATCACGCGCGGGCCGCGGCCCGGGATCCGGGTCGTGCCCTCGTCGGTGAGCCGCGTGACGGACAGCTCGAAGTCGTCGACCGGCGCGTAGAAGATCTCCGTCGAGGTGAACACGCGCTCGGGCGCGATGCGGATCGGCGGCGCGGCCACGGTGTCGAGCGTGGCGAGCAGCTCGTCGGTGTCGATGTGCTTGCCGGTGAACCCGGCGCGCAGCACGTTGTCGGAGTTCGCCATGATCTCCACCGCGAGCCCGCCCAGGTACGCGTGCACCGCACCGGCGGGCACGAACAGCGCCTCGCCCGGTCGCAGCGTCACGGGGTTGAGCAGCACCGACGTCGCCGCGCCCGGGTCGCCCGGGTAGGCGGCGGCGAGGCGCATGACCGTGCGGTCGGTACGCGGCGAGGGCGAGCCGTCCTCGAGACGGCGCGCGCAGGCGGCGGCGAGGGCGTCGACGTCGGCCGCGCTGGGCCGCGTCTCGGACGCGAGGAGCCAGGAGAACGCCGCCCGGACGCCCGCCGACGTGGGGTCGGCGACGAGGATCTCCTGCAGCCGGGCCGCGAGCGGGACGTCGAGGCCCGTGAGGAGCTCGGCGGCGCGGCGCGGCGCACGGAAGCCCACCATCGCGTCGAAGCGGGTCAGCGCGTAGACGAGCTCGGGCTTGTGGTTGCAGTCCTTGTAGTTGCGCTCGGGCGCGTTGCGCGGGATGCCCGCGGCCTCCTCGGCGGCGAAGCCGGCGCGGGCGCGCTCGACGTCCGGGTGCACCTGCAGCGAGAGGGGCGCGTCCGCGGCGATGAGCTTGAGCAGGTACGGCAGGTGCGCGCCGAAGCGGGCCGCGACGCCCTCGCCGAGCGCGGAGGCCGGGTCGGCGGCGATGAACGCGTCGAGCGCGGGTCCGTCGACGATCGTCGCGGGGGCGCTCGGGTGGGCCCCGAACCATGCCTCGGCGAGCGGCAGCCCGTCCGGGACGGTGCGCAGCACGTCCTGGATCGCGGTCGTCGAGCCCCAGTCGTAGCGCTGGGTGGCGGGCGTCAGCCGGTACAACGTCACTCCTCGGGTCTCCGGGTCCTGCGGGTGCCGGTCACGCTACGGGACGCCCGTGCCCGAACTGCCTGAGTTCGGCCGTCGTTCAGCCGATGTTCGGCGCATCGTCGCCCCTCGGCCGGCCCTCGCACGGCTACCTCCGCCGCCGGTCGTGCCGCGACGCGACGACCGAGCCCAGCGGCAGCACGACGTCCGCCCGCAGGGACGCGGGCACGCCCGAGAGGAACAGCGCGAACACCGCGGGGCGACGCTGCGCGAGCTCGAGCCGCCCGCCGTCGGCGGCGGCCAGGTCCCGCGCCAGCGCGAGCCCGAGGCCGGTCCCCGCGCCGGAGGTCACCTCGCGCTCGAAGATCCGGCCGGCGAGGTCGTCGGGCACGCCCGCACCCTCGTCGGCCACCTCGACGACGATCATCCCGGACGGGCCGCCCGGGCGGGACCGGACCGTCGTCGTCCCGGCGCCGTGCTTGAGCGAGTTCTCGATGAGCGTCGCGAGCACCTGCGCGAGCGCGCCCGGTGTCGCGAGGACCTGCGTGGAGCTGTCGACCTCGACGGCGAGCCGGCGGCCGGCCACCTCGAACGTGGGCGCCCACTCCTCCTCCTGCTGGTGGACGACCTCGATGAGGTCGACCGCCTCGGTGGTCCCGCCCTGGCTGCGGCGCGAGGCCATCAGCAGGTCGTCCACCACGCGCACGAGCCGCTCGACCTGCTCGAGCGAGATGCGGCCCTCCTCGCGGATCTCCTCGGAGTCCGTGGCCAGCATGATCTCCTCGAGCCGCATCGAGAGCGCGGTCAGGGGCGTGCGCAGCTGGTGGGAGGCGTCCGCAGCGAACTGCCGCTCGGCCGCCAGCCGCCCGGCCATGCGGTCGGCGCTGCGCGCGAGCTCGGCGGCCACCAGGTCGATCTCCTCGACGCCCGACGGCTCCACGCGTGGTCTGACCTGCCCGGAGCCCAGCTGCTCGGCCGACGCGGCCAGGTACACGAGCGGGGCGGTCAGCCGGTTGGCCTGCCAGATCGCCATCGCGATGCCGGCCGCGAACGCGACGATCGCGGCGGCCACGACGAGCGCGATGACGCGCGCGCTGAGCCAGAACACGTCCCACCAGGAGACGTACAGGAGGACCGTCGCGCCGGCCGTCGAGTCCGCCTGGACCGACAGGCTGCGCCCGCGGATCCGGTCGCCGGCGTGGTAGACCTCGCCGGTCGGTGCGCGCACGACGACGGACGCGTCGATCTCCTCGTCGTCCGTGCCGGTGTAGGGCTCGAACATGCGGTCCGTGAGCTCGATGTTGCTCTCGACGCGGAAGTCGACCGCCCGGGCCGCCGACTGCGCGCGCGACTGCAGCGTCTGCATCTCGTTCTCGCGCACCAGCTGGGCACCGAGGAACGCGAGCGGGAAGCCGAGCAGGACGACCGCGACCGTGACGGCCGCGATGGTCGCCTGCAGGACGCGACGGCGCAAAGGTCAGCCCCGCTCGGGGCTGCTCGGGCTGCCGGTCTCGAACCGGAAGCCCATCCCTCGCACGGTCGTGACGTAGCGCGGCGCGTTCGCGTCGTCGCCGAGCTTGCGACGCAGCCAGGACACGTGCATGTCGAGCGTCTTGGTGGAGCCCGTCGGGTCCGAGTCCCAGACCTCGCGCATGAGCGTCTCGCGTGCGACGACGGCACCGGCGGCCCCGACGAGCACGCGCAGCAGCTCGAACTCCTTGGCGGTCAGGTGCAGCTCGCGCTCGCCCTGGAAGGCGCGGTGCGCGGCGACGTCGACGCGCACGTTCTGCGCGTGCAGCTCGTCCTCGTCGGCCGGCTCCCCGACCGTGCGGCGCAGCAGCGCACGCACCCGCGCGAGCAGCTCGGCCAGCCGGAAGGGCTTGGTCACGTAGTCGTCGGCGCCGGCGTCGAGCCCGACGACGAGGTCCACCTCGTCGGCGCGCGCGGTCAGCACCAGCACGGGCGTCGTGAGGCCCAGGTTCCGGATGGCGCGCGCGACGTCGAGGCCGTCCATGTCCGGCAGGCCCAGGTCGAGGACGACCAGATCCGCCGCGGCGGCACCGTCGATCGCTCCTTGACCAGTTCCTTGCACGCGCACGTCATAACCTTCACGTCCCAGCGCGCGAGCCAAAGGCTCGGCAATGGCGGGATCGTCCTCGGCCAGCAGCACCAGGGTCATTCGCCCATGTTAGGTCACGAGTGCATCCCCGACGCCAGACCGGCACGCCCACCTGTGGTCGGATGCGTCACGGCGGGTTCTCCTCCCCCGGGCCGACGCCTCCGCGTGCGGCCCGCCCCTACCCTCGGGGGGTGAACACCTGGGACCGCCTGCTGGCGTGGGAGGAGCGGCACCGGTTCCTCGTCGACCTCGTCGGCACGCTGCTCCTGATGCTCGTCGTCGCCCCCGCGACCGCCGCGTTCGGGCAGAACGCGTTCTACGACTCTCGCAGCACCGGCGGCTGGCTCGGCATCCTGCTCATCGCGCCGCTCGCCTGGCGGCGGGTCCGCCCCACCGCCTCCTGTGCGGCGGTCTACACGATCGCGCTCGTGCAGATGCTGTTCTTCACGCCGATCGCGCTGCCAGCAGACCTCGTCGTCCTCCTCGCGCTGTACTCCGTGACGGTGCACGGGCCCCGATGGGCGCACCGGGTCGCGATCGGCGGCGCACTCGTCGGCGCGATCGTCCTCATGGGCGCGACGCGGACGTACGACGACCCGCTCACGACGCTCGCGATCGGCGCGTTCACCGCGACGCTCTCGCTGACCGTGTGGGCGTTCGGCCTCGTCCGCCGCTCGCGGCGCGAGACCATCGAGGCGCTCGTCGACCGTGCCGAACGCCTCGAGACCGAGCGCGACCAGCAGTCCCGTCTGGCAACTGCCGCGGAACGCGCGCGGATCGCTCGCGAGATGCACGACATCGTCGCCCACTCGCTGACCGTGATGATCGCGCAGGCCGACGGCGGTCGGTACGCCGCCGACGCCGACCCGCCCGCGGCGACGCGCGCGCTCGGCACCATCGCGGAGACCGGCCGCGCGGCGCTGACCGACATGCGTCGCCTGCTCGGCGTGCTGCGCGACGAGCCCCGCCCGGAGCGCGGGGGGGCGCCCGCGCTCGGCACGACGACGCCGCAGCCGGCCGCCGACGACCTCGAGGCGCTCGTCGAGCAGGTGCGCGCGAGCGGCGTCCGGGTCTCGATGGTCCGGATGGGGTCGCCCCGGCCGCTGCCGCCCGGCGTCGGTCTCACCGTGTACCGGATCGCCCAGGAGGCGCTCACCAACGTGCTCAAGCACGCCGGGCCGGAGCCCGTCACCACCGTGATGGTGCAGTGGCGGCCGGACGGCATCACGCTCGAGATCACCGACGACGGCCGCGGCGCCGCCGCGGACAGCGACGGGCTCGGCCAGGGCCTGCGCGGCATGGCCGAGCGCGCGACGATGTTCGGCGGCAGCGTGAGCGCCGGCCCACGCCCCGGCGGCGGGTTCCGTGTCCGAGCCGTCATCCCGACCCCGGACGGCTCGAGCCGTCCCCCACAGGTGGAGACCCCGTGAACGACGAGCAGGTCCGCGTGGCCGTGGTGGACGACCAGCAGCTGGTGCGCGCGGGCTTCCGCATGGTCATCGACTCCCAGCCCGACCTCACCGTCGTGGTCGAGGCCGGCGACGGTGCCCAGGCCGTGCGCGCCCTGACCCCGCCGGCCGCGACCCCCGTGGACGTCGTGCTCATGGACGTGCGGATGCCCACGATGGACGGGCTGACCGCGACCGCGCAGATCATCGCCGCCGGCACGCCGGACCACCCCGCGCCGCGCGTCATCGTGCTGACCACCTTCGACCTCGACGAGTACGTCCTGTCGGCCATCCGCGCCGGCGCGAGCGGGTTCCTGCTCAAGGACGCGCCGCCCGAGGAGATGCTCGCCGCGATCCGCACCGTCCACCAGGGCGACGCGGTCATCGCCCCGTCGAGCACGCGCCGCCTCCTCGAGCACCTGATCACGGCGCTGCCGTCCGACGAGCCCGGCGCCGCGACGGACCCGGCACGCCTGGCGGTCGCCGACCTGACCGAGCGCGAGCGCGAGGTCCTGGTGCTGATGGCTCGGGGCCGCTCGAACACGGAGATCGGCCAGGACCTGTTCGTCGCCGAGGCCACGGTCAAGACGCACGTCGGTCGCATCCTGGCCAAGCTCGGCGCGCGCGACCGGGTGCAGGCCGTGGTCACGGCCTACGAGACCGGCTTGGTCCGCCCCGGGGACGCCCCCTGAGTCGTCCACTGGTCGTCCACAGGTCGTCCCATGGGATGACGGGTCCTCCCCCAGGACCAGACCGCAGCCCGATGCCCCGCCGCCGGGGTGCCGCCTAGCGTCGAGGTATCACCGACGACGAAGGAACGAGCACCCACGTGAGCATCGAATCGAGCACCTCCACAGCTCCCCGCGCGACGGCCTCCAGCGCGCGCGGCCTGACCAAGGTCTACGGGTCGGGCGCGGCCGCCGTGCGCGCCCTGGACGCGGTCGACGTCGACTTCGCGGCCGGCGCCTTCACCGCGATCATGGGCCCCTCCGGCTCCGGCAAGTCCACCCTCATGCACCTGCTCGCCGGCCTCGACCAGGCGAGCGCGGGGCGCGCGCTGCTGGGCGAGACCGACATCACCGCGCTCGACGACGACGCCTTGACGGGCCTGCGCCGCGACCGGGTCGGCTTCGTCTTCCAGTCCTTCAACCTGCTGCCGATGTTCACGGCCGAGCAGAACGTGCTCCTGCCGCTGGACCTCGCGGGTGCCGCCGTCGACCGGCAGTGGTTCGACACGCTCGTCGAGACCCTGGGCCTCGGCGCACGCCTCTCCCACCGTCCGAGCGAGCTGTCCGGCGGCCAGCAGCAGCGCGTGGCCATCGCCCGCGCCCTGATCGCCAAGCCCGAGGTCGTCTTCGCCGACGAGCCCACCGGCAACCTCGACTCGCGCTCGGGCGCCGAGGTGCTCAGCTTCCTGCGCCGCTCGGTGCGCGAGCTCGGCCGCACGGTCATCATGGTCACGCACGACCCGGCCGCAGCCGCCTACGCCGACCGCGTGGTGCTGCTGGCCGACGGCCGGATCGCGGGCGAGATCCTCGACCCGACGCCGGAGTCCGTGCTCGCAGGCCTCGACGCGCTGCGCGCGCTCGACTCGGTGGTGGGTGCCTGATGCTCCGCCTCACCCTCGCGCAGATGCGCCGGAGCCTGGGGCGGCTCGCCGCCGCCGGGATCGCCATCGCGATCGGCACGGCATTCGTCACGGCGACGCTGATCGCCGGCAACGTCTTCTCGCAGACCACGAGCAACGCGCTGACCGCCCGCTACGGCGACGCGGACCTGGTGGTCAACGGAGCAGTCACCGCCGACCGGGTCGCTGCCGTGCGTGCGACGCCCGGCGTGCTGGGCGCAGCGCCGCTGCTCCTGGGCTACGCCGAGGTCGGGGCCCACCAGCGCGGGGAGTACCTGGCACTCGTCGCGCAGGCGCCGGACCCCGCGTTCGACACGCTCACGGCGACGTCAGGCACCCTCGCCAAGGACGGCCAGGTCGCGCTGCCGCAGACGACCGCGAAGCGCCTCGGCGTGGGAGTCGGCGACACCGTCGAGGTGACCTTCACGCCCGCGGACGCCACCACGTCGACCACCGAGCAGGTCCAGGTCTCCGGCATCGTCGACGACCCGGCGGGGGCGTGGACGGAGTACGGCGGCGCCGGATCGGCGACCGCGTCCGACGTCGACCGCTGGAACGGCGCACCCGTCGACTCGCGCTCGATCCTCGTGCGCACGGACGACCCGGCCGCCACCCAGGCCCAGCTGGCCGAGCGGCTCGGGGCGACCCCCGCGGGCGGCGACGCCCTCACCAAGCAGCAGGCGGCCGAGCGCGCGATGGGGCAGCTGTCGGACGACGGGACCAACTTCGTCGTCCTGCTCGTCCTGGGCTTCGCCGCTGTTGCGCTGCTGGTGGCCGGGCTCGTCATCGCCAACACCTTCCAGGTGCTGGTCGCCCAGCGCACCCGCACGCTCGCCCTGCTGCGCTGCGTCGGGGCCCGACGCTCGCAGCTGCGCGCCTCGGTCCTGTTCGAGGCGTCCCTGCTGGGCCTGGGAGCCTCCGCAATCGGGGTGCTCGCGGGCGTCACGCTCGCTCAGGGAACCCTCTGGGCGCTCGACGGCGCGCGCACGGGCGCCGGGCGGCTGCCCACGACGATCAGCGTGTCCGCCTGGACCATCCTGGTCCCGCTCGTCGTCGGCGCGCTGGTCACCGTGGTCTCGTCGATGGTCCCGGCACGCGCCGCGACCCGCGTCGCCCCGATCGCCGCGCTGCGGCCGGCCGACGCCCCCACGGTCCGCTCCACCGCGGGCACCGTGCGGCTCGTGCTGTCTCTCGTCATGGCCGTCGGCGGCCTTGCCGGCCTCCTGCTGTCGGTCGCGGCGGCGCAGGTCAGCCCGATGCTCGGGCTCGCGCTAGGCGTCCTGGCCGGTGCCGTGTCGTTCGTCGGCGTGCTCGTCGGCGCCGTCTACTGGGTGCCGAAGGTCGTCGGTCGAGTCGGTGGGCTGCTGGCGCGCAGCGGGTCCAGCGCGCGGCTCGCGGCGGCGAACGCCGTGCGCAACCCGCGCCGCACGGCCGCGACCAGCACGGCACTGCTCATCGGCGTGACCCTGGTCGCGCTCATGAGCACGGGAGCCGCGAGCGCACGCTCGTCGCTCGCGGGCGGGCTCGACGAGCAGTTCCCGGTTGACATGATGCTGACGTCGACGAGCTGGACAGAGGGACAGGGCAGCGACCCGCTGCCCGCGGCGACGAAGCAGCAGGTGCTCAGGGTCGACGGCGTGGCCGACGCGATCGAGCTCCCCGCGGCCACGCTGCAGGACGCCTCCGGCAACCAGTTCGACGTCGTGGCCGTCGACCCCGCCCAGGCGAAGACGGTCCTGCGGGACGAGTCGCTGGTCGACGGCCTGCAGGACGGGACGATGCTGACGAACGCCATCGACGACCCCAGGGACGCCGAGATGCAGGCCGTCGAGGGCGTGTCGGCCGCCGGCACGAGCACCGACATCCTGACGCTGGTCCCGCGCCGGCAGCTGAACGGGACGTCGATCGTCACGCCCGCGACCCTGGAGGCGCTCGCGCCGGGCGCGCCCACCACGACCCTGTGGGTGCGCCTGGACAAGGACGCCGACCCGGCGGCCGTGCTGAACGACGTCCGCGAGGTCGTCGACCCGAACATCGCCGTGCAGAGCGCCGGTGCTGAGCGGCGCAGCTACGAGCAGACGATCGACGCGCTGCTCGCCATCGTGGTCGGCCTGCTCGGCGTGGCGGTGCTCATCGCGCTCATCGGCGTCGCCAACACGCTGTCCCTGTCGGTGCTCGAGCGGCGCCGCGAGTCGGCCACCCTGCGGGCGATCGGGCTCTCCAAGCGCCAGCTGCGGATCTCGTTGGGCGTCGAGGGGATGCTCATCGCGGGCGTCGGCGCGCTGCTCGGGGTGCTGCTCGGCCTCGTCTACGGGTGGGCCGGGTCGGCGATCATCTTCGGCGCCTTCGGGGACCTGAGGCTGGCCGTGCCGTGGCGGGACCTCGCGATCGTGCTGGTCGTGGCGGTCGCGGCCGGGCTCGTCGCGTCGGTCCTGCCGGCGCGGAAGGCGGCGCGCACGTCGCCCGTCGCGGCCCTCGGGGTCGAGTAGAGCTCTCGGCGTCGAGAAGGGGGTGCTCGACGCCGAGCAGGGGGTGATCGCCGTCGTCTGAGGGGCCGACGGCGGTCACGAGCCGACCGGGCGGGCTGTGGAGCGGGGGGACGTCCCCCGGTCCGCGGCCCCGCCCGGTCGGCTCGTTCGTGCCGCGGGCACAGTCGTCCGGTGCGTCTGACCCTGTCCTCCCCCGCGGCCGAGCTCGACGTGGAGGTCGACGTCGGCGCGTGCGTCGGCGACCTCCGCCCGCACCTCGCGCGCCTCACCGGCGAGCCAGGATGGGCGGCCGCACCCCTGACGGTGGGAGGACGGGTGCTCGACGACTCGCACGCGGCCGGCCACGCTCCCCTGGTCGGCGGTGCCGTCGTGCGCCTCGGTCCGGGGCTCGTCGACGCGGCCGTGGACGCGGTGCGGGCGCCCTGGCACGTCGCCGTGCTCGCCGGCCCGGCCGCAGGGGCGCTCGTGGCACTGCGGGTGGGCGACGAGGTGCGGCTGGAGGCCCTCCGGGTGCGAGCCCGCGGCCGGGGCGGGGTCCGAGGCGGGGTCCGGGTCCGCGGTGCCGGACGCGGCCCGCTGTGGCGGCGGTGGCGCGTCGGGTCCGAGCTCACGGCCGGCGCCTCACGGTTCGAGCTGCGGACGACCGCGCCGGCCCGCGCCGCGACCGCCGTGCCGACCACGACCCGACCCGGCCGCGACCCGGGCACGGGTGCCGGCACCTGGCTCGCTCCGCTCGTGGGAGCGGGGGCACTGGCCGCCGTCACCGGCCAGCCCCTGTTCCTGGCGGCGGCGCTCGCCGTCCCGCTGGCGGCTCTCGCGCCCCGCGTGGTGCGCGCCCTGCGCCGCCGTCGAGGGTCCGGGCCGGCTCCGACCGGCCCGGACCCGACCGCGGCCGCCGACCTGGCGGCGGTGGTGGCGCGCTCCGCGGCTGCGGCCGACGGCACCCTCGGCACGGTCCGGCTTGCCGTCACCTGGGGGGCCGACGGGTCGCTCGCGGTGGTCGGGCCACGGGCGGCCGCCCTCGCGCGTGCGCGGGAGATCGCCGTGGGTGCCGTCGGGTCCCACGCCGAGGTCGATCTCCACGTGCGCTCGCGCGCACCGCAGGACTGGCGCTGGGCGCGCTGGGCGGCGGGCGGCTCCCCCGCGCTGCCCGACGCCGGCGCGAGGGACACGGTGGTGGTCGACGACGGGTCGGCCGACCTCTCCGCGGTCGCGGGGTGGCGCCGCGCCGCCGAGCCCCGGCACCGGCTGCTGCTGGTGCTGCCCGGGCCCGGCGACGTGCCGGCGTGGTGCGGCACGGTCGAGCAGGCCGAGCCGGGACGCACCGGCCCGACGGCGGCCACGGCCGAGGACCAGGTGCGCCGCGCGATCGCGGCGCGCGGACCGTCCGCGCGGCCGGTGCCGGACGAGGTCGCGCTCGGCGCCCTCGACGGCGTCCCACCACCGAGCGCCGCGGAGGTCGCCGCTCGGTGGGAAGCCTCGACAGGCTCGCTCGCGCCCGTCGTCGGGCGAGGTCCGGGCGGCTCCCCCGCGCGGCTGGACCTGGCCCGCGACGGGCCGCACGTGCTCGTCGGCGGCACGACGGGCGCCGGCAAGTCGGAGCTGCTGGTCTCGCTCGTCCTGGCGTGCGCACTCGCCCAGCCGCCCGAGCGGCTCGCGGTGCTCCTCGTCGACTTCAAGGGCGGGACCGGTCTCGGCCCGGTCGCTGGCCTGCCGCACGTGGTCGACCACGTGAGCGACCTCGACCCGGCCGCCGCGGCGCGGCTGCTCGTCGGGCTGCGCGCCGAGCTCCGGCGTCGCGAGCGAGTCCTCGCCGGGGCGGGCGCCCGCGACCTGCGCGATCTCGACCCGACGGACCCGGCCACGCCGCCGCGGCTGCTGGTGGTCGTCGACGAGCTGCGGGCCGTGCTCGAGGACGTCCCGGACGCCGCCGCGACGCTGGCGCGGCTGGCGGCGCTCGGGCGCTCGCTCGGCGTCCATCTCGTGCTCGCCACCCAGCGGCCGGCGGGAGCGGTGGGTGCCGACCTCCGCGCCAACGTCTCGCTGCGGATCGCGCTGCGCGTCGCCGACGACGCCGACTCCACGGACCTCATCGACGTGCCTGACGCTGCCCGGATCGACCCGCGCACCCCCGGACGCGCACTGGTCCGCGCCGGCGACGGCACGGTGCGCGAGGTCCAGGTCGCTCGCGCCGTCACGGCCGCACGGCGTCCGCCGGTGCGGATCGCCGACGACGCCGTCGGCTGGAGCCCGGTCCTGCCGACCGCGACGGACGACGTGGCGGCCTGGGTGGGCGCGGCCCGCTCCGCGGCCGGCTGCGAGCCCGCGGGCGCACCGCGGCCGACTGCCCCGGGCGTCCCCGCTCCCACAGCCACCCCGAGGCGCCCGAACGTCCCGTGGCTACCCGCCCTGCCCGTGCTCGTCCACGGCGCCGACCTCGACCGGGGCGATCCCCACGACCAGGAGCTCACCCTCGCCCTGGCCGACGAGCCGGCCGAGCAGCGCCGCGGGCTCGTCCGCTGGGGTCCGGACGCGGGCCACCTGCTCGTCGTCGGCGGCCCGCGCTCGGGCCGGACGACGGCCCTGCTCACGATCGGCACGACCGCCCTGCTCGCCGGCCGGGCGGTCCACACGCTCGGCCTGCCGCCCTGGGCCGTCGAGCACCTGGCGCGCCTCGGCGGCCGGCTCGGGACCGTCGCCACGCTCGACGAGCCCCGGCTCCTCGCACGCCTGCTCCGGCTGCTCGCGGACGACGTCGTCGACGACCCGCACCTCCCGGTGCTGCTCGTCGACGGCCTCGAGGCAGCCCTCGAGTCGCTCGGGCGCGTCCATCGCGGGGCCGGTGCGGACCTGCTGACCGCCGTGTGGCGCGGCGGACCGCGGCGGGTCGGGCTCGTGGCCTCGGGGGACACTCGAGGCGCGGTCCTGGCCCACGCCCCGGCGTTCCGCGACCGGCTCGTGCTCCCCGTGCCGGACGCCGGGGCGGACGTGCTCGCGGGCGTGCCGACCGCGCTGCTGGGACCCCGCGGCGTCCCCGGGCGGGCGATCCACCTCGACGGCGACCGCGCCACGCTCTGCCAGGTCGCCCTCCCGCTCGACGAGCACGCCCGGGACGAGCACGCCCGCGTCGAGCATGACCGCGTCGGCGGCCGACGCGACCCGATCCGGCTCCGGCCCCTGCCCGTCGTCGTCGACCGCCCCGCCGCACCGGCGGGCACCCGGACGCGGACGGTCGACCTCCGCGCCATCCCCCTCGGCATCGGCGGCGACACCGCGCACGAGGTCGGGGCCGACCTGACGCGCGGCGTGCTCGTGGCCGGCCCGGTCGGCTCGGGCCGGACGACCACGCTCAGCGTACTGGCAGCGGGCGCGCTGGCGGCCGGCGCGCGCGTGCTCACCGCGAGCGCCGGCGTGTGGCCGGTGGGCGTGGAGAGGCTGGGACCGAGCGACCTCGTGGCCGCCTCGGCAGCGACCGGTCCCGCAGCCGTCGTGCTCGTCGACGACCTCGACGAGCTCGAGCGCGACGACCCGTCCCGGGCGGATGCCCTCGCCGACCTCGTCGCGAGCGCGGGCGTGCGGGTCGTGGCGGCGGCGACGGCTGGCGCCGCCGCGGGCGCCTACCGGGGCGTGCTCGCCACGCTCCTCCGGCGGCGCACGATGGTGGTGCTCGACCCGTCGGACGGCGCCTCGGCCGAGCTCGTCGGCCCCGGCTCCGGGTGGCTGGCCGACGTCGTCAGCCCGCCGGGCCGGGCCGTGGCGGTGCAGGGCCGACGCGCGGTACCCGTCCAGGTCTACCGGGCGGTGCGGGGACCGTCCTGAGCGTCCGAGCTCCCCGTGCGCGCGGTGGCGGCGACGACCGACGGGAGCAGCAGGCCGACGCCGATCACGAGCGCGACCACCAGGACGGCGACGCCCCAGACCGTGACCTCGGCGCCGAGCCAGCCGAGCGCGAGCACGACCAGCAGCACCTGCCAGGTGATGACGGGCGAGCGCGCCCAGCGACGGCTGTTCCACAGGCCGCGCGCGGAGAACCCGAGAAGCGCCGCGATCCCGAGGCAGAACACGACGAGGAACACGACCGCGCCGGGCAGCTCGGCGCCGTTGCGGACGAGGTCCACGAGCCAGGCCACGGCGAGGCCGACGAACGCGAGCGCCTCGACCAGCACGAGCAGGCACACGACGAGCAGCAACGGGGGTCGGTGTTCATCCACCGGACGAGCCTAGGCCGAACGCGGATGCACCCTGGACAACTGGACAAATGACCAGGTGACGTCTCAGGCGGCGCACAGATGTGACCAATGCCTCACCCGTTATCGACTCGAAACCTATTCGTAACCCCTTGTGCGACAAGCCGGGGGATGTGACTCTAGGTGGAGCACGTCCCCCCACCCCTATTACCACGACTTGTCGCGCGCCCTGACCACGGGCAGCCCGGTCGTGCGGCCGAGGAGAGCAACCATGGATTGGCGCCACCGCGCAGCGTGTCTCGACGAGGACCCGGAGCTGTTCTTCCCGATCGGCAACACCGGTCCTGCGCTCCTCCAGATCGACGAGGCGAAGGCCGTCTGCCGTCGTTGCCCCGTCGTGGACACCTGCCTGAAGTGGGCCATCGAGACCGGCCAGGACGCCGGTGTCTGGGGCGGCCTCTCCGAGGACGAGCGCCGCGCGCTCAAGCGCCGCACGGCCCGTCAGCGCCGCGCCAGCTGACGTCCTGACCTACCGAGGTCGGGCTCGCCCCCGCACCTCCCACGACGGACCGGATCGCCCCCGCGACCGGTCCGTCGTCGTGTCAGGCCCCGGTCGAGGCGAGCGCGGCCGCCCGGTCCCGCGAGCGCGGTCCGCGTCCAGCCGTCCGCTCAGAGCAGCGCGAGGTCCCGCCCCGAGCGCAGCCGCGCGGTGATGACCACCGACGTCCCACCGCCCTCCCGCGGGTTCCACTCGATCGTCCCGTGCAGCTCGTTGGTCACCAGCGTGAGCACGATCTGCGTGCCGAGCCCCGAGCCCGCGCCGCGGTCGGCCGGGAGCCCGGCACCGTCGTCGGCGACCTCGACCCGCAGGTCGTCGCCGTCACGGGCCACCGTGATGTCCACGTTGCCGTCCTCGCGTCCGTCGAGGCCGTGCTCGACGGCATTCGTCACGAGCTCGGTGAGGACGAGCGCGAGGGCCGTGGCGTCGTCGGCCGGGACCGATCCGAACGTGCCGTGCACCGTCGTCCGCACGTGCGTGCTGGCCGTCGCGACGTCCGCCGCGAGGCGCAGGCTGCGGCCGACGAGGTCGTCGAACGGCACCGTCTCGTCGATGGTCTGCGACAGGGTGTCGTGCACGAGCGCGATCGTCGCGACGCGGCGCATCGCCTCCGCGAGCGCGTCCCGCGCCTCGGGCGACGACATCCGCCGCGACTGGAGCCGCAGCAGGGCGGCCACCGTCTGCAGGTTGTTCTTCACGCGGTGGTGGATCTCGCGGATCGTGGCGTCCTTGGTGATCAGCTCACGCTCGCGGCGGCGCAGCTCGGAGACGTCGCGGCACAGCAGGACGGCACCCATCCGCTGACCGTGCTCGGTGAGCGGGACCGCCCGCAGCGACAGCGCGACACCACGTGCCTCGACGTCGGTGCGCCAGGGCGCTCGGCCCATGAGGACCAGCGGCATCGACTCGTCGACCGTCGCCTGCTGCTCGATGAGGTCGGCGGTCACCTCGACGAGGGAGCGCCCGACGAGGTCGCCCAGCGCGCCGAGCCGGTGGAAGCAGGACAGGGCGTTCGGGCTCGCGTACAGCACCTCGCCCTCGGAGTTCAGGCGGACGAGGCCGTCGCCGACTCGGGGCGCTCCGCGGCGCGGACCGGTCGGGGCGTCGGGGGCGGGGAACTCGCCGCGCGCGATCATCCCGAAGATGTCGTCGGCGGCTTCGACGTAGTTGAGCTCGAGCCTGCTCGGGGTCCGCGCGCCGCCGAGGTTCGTCTGCCGCGCGATCACGGCGATCGGGCGTCCCTTGCGCACCACGGGGACGGCCTCCTCGCGGACGGCGTACGCGCCGAACCACCGCGGCTCCCGTGAGCGCTGCGCCACCTTCTCGTCGAGCGCGCGCTGGAGCTGGGGCCGCTGCCCCTCGGGCGCGTGGGAACCGACCACGTCGTCGTAGTGGACCGTGGCGCCGGTCGACGGCCGCGCCTGACCGACTGCGACGAAGTCGCCCGCGTCGGTCGGCAGCCAGAGCACGAGGTCGGCGAACGCGAGGTCCGAGACCGCCTGCCAGTCGCCGACGAGCAGGTGGAGCCACTCGAGGTCGGCGGCGTCGAGCGTCGAGGCATGACGGGCGACGAGATCGCTGAGCGTGGGCACGGCCCCAGGTTAGGTGGGTGTCGCGGTCGCGACGAAACAGGCACGGGGCGGCCGCGGGCACGCACGGCCAGGCGCCCTGCCCGCCGGGCCGACCGCCGCACCGCTGCCCCACCGGGGATAACCTCGACCAGGGGCGCCCGCGCCCGCCGCCGGCCGCGCCGCCGGCACCGCCTCAGTCCCACCCGTCCGACCACCAGGGGACCCCCGTGCGCCTCACGTTGACCGTCGAGATCCCGACCGATGCGCACGCGGCTGCCCGCCTGCTGGCCGACCCGGAGTTCGTCCGCGAGACCGTGCGCGCCTCCGGGGCGACCGGCGAGCAGGTCGACGTCACCGGCTCCCCCGACGCGGCCTTCACCGTGACCAGCCGCCGGGCCCTTCCGGCGGACCAGATCCCGGCGCACCTGCGCGGCTTCGTCGGGAGCACGATCGACGTGCGGCAGGTGGACGCCTGGGAGGCACCGGGCGCGGACGGCAGCAGGCTGGGCACCGTCGTCGTCGAGATCGCCGGTGCGCCCGTCCGCCTGACCGGGCGGACGACCCTGGCGCCCGCCGGGCCTGCTGGCTCGACCGCCACGTACGACGGCGACCTCAAGGCCGCGATCCCCCTGTTCGGCTCGGCCGTCGAGCAGGCCGCCGCGGGAGCGATCCGATCCGCCGTGGCCGTGACCGCGGACGTCGCACGACGGCGACTCGCCGAGCGAGGCCGAACAGGCGACGGGAAGGACACCGCGCCGTAACGATTCGGTAACGTGGGAACGGGTGAGAAACGCTGTGACCTGCAGGAACGTTGGTGTGGGATCGCTACCACACCACATCACGGCGTGGTCCTCCTTGACACTTCCCACGGCCCGGGACGACAGTTCACCCAGCGCGTGGGAACGCTCCCGCAACTGCGGAGGGGAGCGCTCCCAAGCCGGGTCCACCAGGCCCACGTAGAAGGACCGTCATCGCAGACGGACGGCCTTCTTCGTCCAGGTACGGCGACGCAGCCGTCCGACCGACAAGGGAGTCATAGTGCGCAAGACCACCCGCAAGTTCCTGGCCGTCACGGCCGGGGTCGCGAGCATCGCCCTGCTCGCCTCTGCGTGTTCCTCCGACAGCGGCGACGGCGACAAGCCGTCCGGCTCGTCGTCCGCCTCGGCGCCGAGCGATGAGAAGGTGACGCTGAAGGTCGCGACCTTCAACGAGTTCGGCTACGCGGACCTGTACGAGGAGTACATGAAGCTGCACCCGAACGTCACGATCGTCAACGACAAGGCTGACACGTCGGACAACGCGCGTGCCGCCGTGCAGAACTCGATCGCCACCAACACGGTCGTCGACGACATCGTCGCCGCCGACTCCGACTGGATGCCCGAACTCATCGCATCCTCCGACTTCTTCGCCGACCTCGGCTCGGACACGGTCAAGGACCGTTGGCCCGCCTGGAAGGCGCAGCTGAGCACGACCGCGGACGGCAAGCTCATCGGCTACGGCACGGACTCGGGCCCCGAGGCCGTCTGCTACCGCAAGGACCTGTTCGAGAAGGCCGGTCTCCCGACCGACCGCACCGAGGTCGCCAAGCTGCTCGAGGGCAGCTGGGACAACTACTTCACCGTGGGCCAGAAGTTCATGGACGCCAAGACCGGCGCCGCCTGGTTCGACTCCATCGGTGCGCTCTCGCAGGGCATGATCAACCAGCTCGAGGCCCCGTTCGAGGACCCGTCCACGGACGAGATCACGGTTCTGGGCGCCGACTCCAAGGCGAAGCCGGTCTACGACCTGCTGACCTCGGACAAGGTCCTCGGGCAGTCCGCTCACCTCGGCCAGTGGTCGCAGGACTGGACCGACGCGTTCAAGGGCGACAAGTGGGCCACCATGCTCTGCCCGCCGTGGATGACGCAGATCATCGCCGGCAACGCGCCTGACCAGAAGAACTGGGACGTCGCCGACGCCCTGCCCGGTGGCGCCAGCAACTGGGGCGGCTCCTTCCTCCTCGTCCCCGAGGGTGGCAAGAACGTCGAGGCCGCCAAGCAGCTCGCTGACTGGCTGACCGACCCGAAGCAGGCCGCGGCCGTCTTCGTCAAGTACGGCAACTTCCCGAGCCAGACGGCCGCCACGACCGACGCCTCGGTCACCGGCAAGACGGACGACTACTTCGGTGGCGCCCCGACCGGCCAGATCTTCTCGAACCGCTTCGCCCCGATCGAGAAGCAGCCGTACCGCGGCTCGCACTACTTCGCGATCAACCAGGCGCTCTCTGACGCCTACACGCGTGTCGACGTCGACAAGACCGACGACTCCGCCTCGTCGTGGAAGAAGTTCGAGACGGCCGTCAAGGACCTGAGCTGACGATCTGCTAGAACGAACCACCGGGGTCGGGACCTAGCGTCCCGGCCCCGGTGGCCAGCCCAGCCCGAGCACCACCGATCCGCCGCTCGAAGGACCTTCATGACCAGCACCCGAACCCCGGCCGCACCGGGACCCACGGCCAGCGACGAGAGAGACCGGCAGCAGCGACGTGTCGGCTTCTCGCAGAAGCTCGGGCGCTGGGACGTCAAGCTCTCCCCGTACCTGTACATCTCCCCGTTCTTCCTCCTGTTCGTCGTGGTGGGCCTGTTCCCGCTGCTGTACACAGGCGTCGTCTCGGTCCACCAGTGGGACCTGCTCAAGGGCAAGGGCGACTTCGTCGGATTCGAGAACTTCTCGACCGTGCTGCAGGCGCCGGTCTTCTGGAAGTCCGTCCGCAACACGCTGAGCATCTTCCTGCTCAGCTCGATCCCGCAGGTGATCCTCGCGCTGGTCGTCGCCGCGCTGCTGGACGCCAACCTGCGCGCCAAGACGTTCTGGCGGATGGGTGTCCTCGTCCCCTACGTCGTGGCCCCCGTCGCCGTCTCGCTGATCTTCGGCCAGATGTTCGCCGACCAGTCCGGCATCATCAACCAGATCCTGCGCAACCTGGGCTTCGCCGGCATCGGCTGGCACTCCGAGGTGCTGCCGAGCCACATCGCGATCGCGTCGATGGTGAACTTCCGCTGGACGGGCTACAACACCCTGATCTTCCTGGCGGCCATGCAGGCCATCCCGCGTGACCTCTACGAGGCCGCGCTGATCGACGGCGCCAACCGCGTCCGCCAGTTCTTCTCCATCACCATCCCGATGCTGCGACCGACGATCATCTTCGTGATCATCACGTCGACCATCGGTGGTCTGCAGATCTTCGACGAGCCCCGCATGTTCGACCAGTTCGGCCGCGGTGGCGCCGACCAGCAGTACCTCACGGTGACGAACTACATCTACCAGCTGGGGTGGACCAACAAGAACTTCGGCCGAGCGGCAGCCGTCGCGTGGTTGCTGTTCCTGCTCATCCTGGTCATCAGCATCGTCAACTACCTCATCACGAGACGCATCGCGTCCGAGGGCGGCGCCAAGCAGAAGAAGCGAAAGAAGGTCTCCGCATGAGCACGCCCTCTGTCGCTGCCATCGAGCAGTTCGCGGGCAAGGGCGCAGCGCGCAGCGCGGCCCGCAGGCGCAACCGGAGCGCCGGGCTCAACGCGGGTTCTGAGCGTCGCCCCCGCTGGCTCACGTACGTCCTGCTGGGCCTGACGATCGCGATCTCGTTCTACCCGCTGTACTACGCCTTCCTCCTGGCGTCGTCGACGGCCTCGGACATCGCGCGGCACCCGATCCCGTCGCTGATCCCGGGCAGCCACTTCTTCGAGAACGTGCAGCGCGTCCTCGAGTCGGACATCGGCTTCTGGAAGGCCGTCACCAACTCGGTGATCATCGCGGTCATCACCTCGCTCTCGGTGGTCCTGTTCTCCACGCTGGCGGGCTTCTCGTTCGCGAAGCTGCGGTTCAAGGGCCGCGGCCCGCTCCTGGTGTTCGTCATCGCGACGACGGCCGTCCCGACCCAGCTGGGTGTGGTGCCGCTGTTCCTGGTGATGAAGCAGCTCGGGTGGATCGGTCAGCTCCAGGCGGTCATCGTGCCGGGCCTGGTCACCGCGTTCGGCGTGTTCTGGATGACCCAGTACCTCGAGTCGGCACTGCCGTACGAGCTGATCGAGGCCGCCCGCGTGGACGGCGCGTCGATGTTCCGCACGTTCTGGAGCATCGCCCTGCCCGCCGCACGACCCGCCGCCACGATGCTCGGCCTGTTCACGTTCGTCGCCTCGTGGACGAACTACTTCTGGCCGTTCATCATCCTCGGCTCCGCGAACCCGACGCTGCCCGTGGCGCTCCAGCTGCTGCAGGCGACGTTCTTCAAGGACATGTCCCTGATCATGGCCGGCGTCGTGCTGTCCGTGATCCCGCTCCTCCTGCTCTTCATCGCCGCCGGTCGCCAGCTGGTCGCCGGCATCATGCAGGGCGCCGTCAAGGGCTGATCGCTCCACCCCGGTCCCGGTGCGCGGTCCTCCACGGACCCGCACCGGGAGCGGTGGGCGCGTCGTCGCGCCACACTCGCAGGACCAGATGTACTGCTCGCACCGCCGCGCGCACCGATGCGCGGGGAAGCCACAGCTTGGATCCGCTGCCCACCCGCAGCACGGAAGGGATGCCCCCGGTGAACACCACGTTCCGACAGGACGAGGCTCCCCCCGTCACGCCGACCCTCGAGCAGGTCGCCGAGCGCGCCGGGGTCTCGCGCTCCACCGCGTCGCGCGCCATCAACGGCGGGCTCCGCGTCTCCCCCGAGGCGCAGGCATCCGTGGAGGCCGCCGTCGCCGAGCTCGGCTACACGCCGAACCGCGCCGCCCGCTCGCTGGTCACCAAGCGCACCGACTCGATCGCGCTGGTCGTGCCCGAGCCCGACGAGCGCGTGCTGTCCGACCCGTTCTTCGCCGGAACCCTCAACGGCCTGAGCTCCTCGCTCGCCGACTCCGACATCCAGGTGGTGCTGGTCATCGCCCGCCCCGGGGAGGCCGAGCGCACGCTGCGCTACCTGCGCAACGGCCACGTCGACGGTGCGGTCGTCGTGTCGCACCACCGCGCCGACGACCTGGACAGCGCGCTGCTGAAGTCGCGCGTCCCCAACGTCTTCGTCGGCCGGCCCCTGTCCGCCGACGTCGCCGACGTCAACTACGTCGACACCGACAACGTCGCCGGCGGACGCCTCGCCACGCAGGCGCTCATCGAGCGTGGCTGCCGCCGCATCGCGACGATCGCCGGCCCGGAGGACATGTCCGCGGGCATCGACCGCCTCGTGGGCTGGCGCTCCGCCCTGACCGACGCCCGGATGGCGACGGACGCGGTCGTGTTCGGCGACTTCACGATCGCCTCGGGTGCGGCCGCCGCGCGCGAGCTGCTGGCCCGCCACCCCGACGTCGACGGCATCTTCATCGCCTCCGACCTCATGGCCGCGGGCGCGATGGGCGTCCTCGGCGAGGCCGGCAAGGACATCCCGGGCGACATCGCGATCGTCGGCTACGACAACATCGGCGTCGCCGCGTCGACCACTCCCCCGCTGACCACCGTCGTGCAGCCCGTCGCGGCGATGGCCCGGGCGGCCGGCGTCCGCCTGCTGGCACAGCTGCAGGGGATGCCGATGCCGCTCGAGCCGCTCATCTTCGCGCCCGAGCTCGTCCGCCGCGCGTCCGCCTGAGCCTCACTCCGCGGGCAGGTGCCCGAACCGGTGCCGTGTCCTGCTGATCGCCTGCTCGCGCACCACCGTGAGCAGCTCGCGCTCGGCTGAGGCGAGCACCGGCCCGTCCAGCACCGTCACCTCACCGGCCCGGCCGGCCGCGGCGGCCCGCAGCGCGTCGTCGGGCCCACCCAGCACGCGGATCCGGCCGCTCACGTCCCCACGGGCCACCCGGCCGGCGAAGACGTCGTCGGGCTCGGTCGACACGGTGACGGGGACCCCCGCGACCTCGGCCGCGTGCAGCACCCGGTCGAGCTCACGTCCGCCGGCTCCCGGGCGGACGCGCACCACCAGGGCGGGCAGGGGCCGGTAGCGCAGCACGTTCGCCTCGGCGCGCAGGCCGCTCGGGTCGTTCTCGGTGCCGAACACCTCCGCCCACGCCCGCTCGTCGTCCGCCGCCGCCCAGGCGAGCCAGCCCTCGTCGTCGGTCGGCACCTCCGGCGCGTCGGCCCACGTCCCGAGCTGGGCGACGTAGTGCGGACCTCCCGCCTTCGCGCCCGGCCCGACGACCGACGCCTTCCACCCGCCGAAAGGCTGGCGCTGCACGATCGCGCCGGTGATGTGGCGGTTCACGTAGGCGTTGCCGACCTCGACGCGCTCGAGCCAGTGCTCGATCTCGTGCTCGTCGAGCGAGTGGAGTCCGCCCGTGAGGCCGAAGGCGACGGCGTTCTGCCACGCGATCGCCTCGTCGAGCGTGCGGGCGCGCATCACGCCGAGCACCGGCCCGAAGCACTCCGTGGTGTGGAACCACGAGCCCGGCCGCACACCGTGCTTGACGCCCGGCGTCCAGAGCAGCCCGCCGTCGTCGAGCTGCCGGGGCGCGACCAGCCACTCCTCGCCCTCGTCGAGGGTCGTCAGGGCCCGCAGCAGCTTCTCGCTCGGCGGCTCGACCAGCGGCCCCATGCCCGTGGCCAGGTCAGCGGCGGGTCCGACGCGCAGGGAGGAGACGGCGTCGGCGAGCTGGCGGCGCAGCCGGTCGTCGCTCCCGGTGGAGCCGACGACGACGAGCAGCGACGCGGCCGAGCACTTCTGCCCCGCGTGCCCGAAGGCCGAGCGCACCACGTCGGCCACCGCGAGGTCGACGTCGGCCGAGGGCGTGACGACCAGGGCGTTCTTGCCCGACGTCTCGGCCATGACGTCGAGGCCGGGACGCCAGCCCGCGAACGCACGCGCGGTCTCGATCGAGCCCGTGAGCAGCACGCGGGCGACGTCGGGGTGCGTGACCAGGCGTCGCCCGACGTCCCCCTCGGGGCTGAGCACGACCGTGAGCACGTCCGGAGGCAGCACGGCCGCGATCGCCGCCATCGCGACCTGCGCGCACTGCGGCGTCGCCGGCGCCGGCTTGACCAGCACGGGGCTGCCGGCCGCGATCGCAGCGAGCACGGACCCGACCGGGATCGCGACCGGGAAGTTCCAGGGCGGCGTCACGACCGTCACCCCGTGCGGCCGGAACAGAGCGCCCGGCGTGCGCCCGTCCGCGAGGTCCTCGGCGCGGTCCGCGTAGTAGCGGGCGAAGTCGACCGCCTCGCTGACCTCGGGGTCGGCCTCGGCCACGGTCTTGGCGGCCTCGCGCACCATGACGGCCACGAGGTCGCCGCGCGCGGCCTCGAGCGCGTCGGCGGCCCGCCGGAGGGCCTCGCTCCGGGTCCGCGGCGAGGCTGCGGCCCAGCCGGGTGCCGCGGCGACCGCGCGCGCGACGACGGCGTCGACCTCGTCCGTCGTCGTGACGCGCACCGCGCCGTCAGGCGGCTGCACGGCCCGGACGACCAGGCCGCGCGCCCACGCCCGGGCGTCCGGGACGGCGGGGTCGGTGTCGGCAGCGTTGGCGAAGGTCCGGCCCGGCGCCGGGCGCTGGTCGTCGCGGCGCGGCGTCGAGGCGACCGAGGTCCGACGGGCCACGGCGGCGACGAACGCGGACTCCTGGTCGCCCATCGCCGCGTGCTCGAGGTCGGACCGGTCGGCGTCGGCCTCCGCCGGCGCGAACAGCGCGTGCAGGAAGTTCTCCCCCGCCGCGTTCTCCTCCAGCCGCCGCACGAGGTAGGAGACCGCGACGTCGAAGTCGTCCCGCGCCACGACCGGCGTGTACAGGAGCACCTCGCCGACGTCGTCGCGGACCGCGCGAGCCTGGGCGGGGGCCATGCCCTGGAGCATCTCGACGTCCATCGCGTCGGACACCCCGCGCGCACCCGCGAGCACGTGGGCCGCGGCGACGTGGAACAGGTTGTGGCTCGCGACGCCGACCCGCAGCGCGCGGGTCCGGTCACGGTCCAGCGCGCGGTCGACGAGACGCAGGTAGGCCGCGTCGACCTCGGCCTTGGTCCCGTACGGCGCCTGCGCCCACCCGTGCAGCTCGGCCTCGACGCGCTCCATCGCGAGGTTCGCGCCCTTGACCAGCCGGACCTTGAGCGGCGCACCACCCGCCGTGCGACGCTCGTCGGCCAGCGCTGCGAGCTCGTCGTACGCCGCGAGCGCGTCGGGCAGGTAGGCCTGCAGCACGATGCCCATGGGGGCGGCACGCAGCGCCGGGTCGGTCGCGAGCTGCCGGAAGACGCGCAGCGTCAGGCCCAGGTCGCGGTACTCCTCCATGTCCAGGTTGAGGAACGTGCCGTGCTCCGCCGCGGTCGCGTAGAGCGGTGTGAGCCGCTCGGCCACGCGTGCCGCGCTGCCCTCGGTGTCCCACGTGGACAGCTGGCTCGCGACCGCCGAGACCTTGACGGAGACGTAGTCGACGTCGGGCCGCTCGACGAGCGCGGTGAGCCGGGTCAGCCGCGCGGCCGCCTCCTGCTCCCCGAGGACGGCCTCGCCCAGGAGGTTGAGGTTGAGCCGGTAGCCCTGCGTCCGCATCCGCGCGAGGTGCGGACCGAGCCCCGGCCCGGCGTCGGCGATGAGGTGCCCGACGAGCTGGCGCAGGCGGATGCGCGCCGCCGGCACGACGAGGGCCGGCGCGAGCGGGGCGACGCGGGTGCCGATCGTCAGCAGGGCGCGGTCCGCGGGGCCCAGGAACGAGGCGTGACCGGCGGCCCGGCCCAGGGCGGCGAGCTCGCGCGCGGCGACGTGGAGGTCCCGCGGTCGCGCGACCCGGTCGACGAACCGGACGGCCAGCTCGAGCCCCGCGGGATCCGCGACGAGCGCGCCCAGCCGGGCGGCGGTGCGCCGCTCCTTGGCGGGTCCGGCCGCGGTGCCCTCCGTGGTGGCGTCGAGCCACCAGTGGGCCAGCGCCAGCGCGCGCGGGACGAGGTCGTCGAGCTCGGTCATGGTCCTCCTCGGTCCGACGGCACCGGGGGTCGCCCGCGCCGTCGCGTGACTGGGCCGCGCAGGGTGCGCGCGACTCGTGACCAGTCTGGACCGGAGCGGGCCGTGGACGCGACAGGCACGCGACAGGCCCTCGTCCGGCAGGCGACAGGCACGCGTCCGGCAGGCGCGCGGCGCACCGCGGCGCGTGCCTGCCTCGTGCGCGCCGCGTCGCGGTGGCAAGGTGGAGGCGCGGCGCGGGAGCACCGCGGTCGGCGACGAGGCCGACCACCTGTGCCGGTCACGAGCCGGCCGCACGTCCGGGAAGGACATCCATGCCTGACGAAGACCGCACGACGCCCGCCACCACCCCCGGCACGGCGACCGCACCCCTCGAGACGGCGCAGGCGCAGCTCTCGTCCGCCGTCGAGATCCTCGGCTACGACGAGGGCCTGCACCAGATGCTGGCGACCCCGCGGCGCGAGATGAACGTCGCCGTCCCGCTGCGGCGCGACGACGGCTCGATCGAGCTGTTCCGCGGCTACCGGGTGCAGCACAACATCTCCCGCGGACCCGGCAAGGGCGGCCTGCGCTACTCGGCCGGCGTCGACGTCGACGAGGTCCGCGCGCTGGCGATGTGGATGACGTGGAAGTGCGCCGTCGTCGACGTCCCCTACGGCGGCGCGAAGGGCGGCGTCACGATCGACCCCGCCGACTACAGCACCACCGAGCTCGAGCGCGTGACCCGGCGGTACACGAGCGAGATCATGCCGATCATCGGCCCGGAGCGGGACATCATGGCGCCCGACATCGGCACCAACGAGCAGACCATGGCGTGGGTCATGGACACCTACTCGGTGAACATGGGCTACACGGTCACCGCCGTCACCACCGGCAAGCCGTTGACCGTCGGCGGCTCGCTCGGCCGGGCGACCGCCACGTCACGCGGCGTCGTGCACGCCGCCGCGGCAGCCCTCGCGGAGGCCGGCGTGCGGCTCGACGAGGTGTCCGCCGCGGTGCAGGGCTTCGGCAAGGTCGGCTCGCACGCGGCACGGTTCCTGCACGAGGCCGGCACGAAGGTCGTGGCGGTCAGCGACGAGCACGGCGGCATCCAGTCGTCCGACGGGCTCGACGTCCCCGCCCTGCTCGCGCACGTCGCCGAGGGCGGGCACGTCTCGGACTTCGAGGGGGGCTCGCCGGTGAGCAACTCGGAGCTGCTGGCGCTGGACGTCGACGTGCTCGTGCCCGCGGCGGTGGAGGGAGTGCTCGACGCCGAGACCGCTGCGCGGGTCAAGGCCCGCTGGGTCGTCGAGGGCGCCAACGGGCCGACGACGACGGAGGGCGACCGCGTGCTCGCGGAGCGCGGCATCGTCGTCGTGCCCGACATCCTCGCCAACGCGGGCGGCGTGATCGTGTCCTACTTCGAGTGGGTCCAGGCCAACCAGGCCTACTGGTGGACCGAGCAGGAGATCGCCGAGCGGCTCGAGCAGCGCATGGCCGCGTCGTTCAACGCGGTCTCGACCGTCTCCCGCCGCGAGCAGATCACCATGCGCGACGCGGCGCTGATCATCGGCGTCCGCCGTGTCGCCGAGGCCCACCAGATCCGCGGGCTCTACCCCTGACGAACCCCTCGGTCGTTGCGCACGCCCTGGCCCCCACCAGCGTGCGCAACGACCCGGGCGGCCGGCCCGCCGCAGCGCGGGCCGGCCCGTCAGGTGGTCGCAGCGCCGTCAGCGGGTCAGCGGCAGGTGCAGCACCGACGTGCGTGCGTCGAGGCTGGTCGACTGGCTGCCGATCGCGTTCCAGACAGCCACCCGCACCGTGCCGCGGGTCAGGGCGCCCAGCGTGCCCGACGAGCGCACGAGGCCGACCGCCTCCGTGTAGTGCTCGTCGCCGGGCACCGGGTCCGTGGCGAAGTAGCGGTACACCTCGGTGCGGTCCCAGGTGCCGTCGCCCGTGAGGTCGTAGGCGATCGAGACGCGAGTGCCGCTGCCGACAGCCATGCCCGCGTCGACCGCCAGGTCGAACCGTGCCGGCTGCCCCGTCGCCGCCGCGGTCACGCCGCGCAGCGTGAACACCCGTGCGTCGGACGGCTCCTCGAGGTTGTCCCCCAGCCCCGTCGAGCGCGGGATCGCGATCCGGGCCGCCGGCGGTGCCGTCGGGGTCAGCACCCCGGACGGGTCGAGGTAGAGGGACCCGAGCGAGGTCGGGGTCGTGGGAGTCGGTGTGGGTGTGGGCGTGGGCGTCGGCGTCGGAGTCGGCGTGGGGGTCACGGTCGGCGTCGGAGTCGGCGTCGGCGTGGGAGTCGGGGTCGGAGTCGGCCCGCCGCCCCCCGGGCCGCCGGGCGCACTGCCCCCGGACCAGGTCTGCGCCCCGACGGCGACCGTCTTCCCGGCCGGTACGGGCACGACGCGCCCGTCGCTGAAGGTCACGGTGATCGCCGCCGACGTCACGTTCGCCGCCACGTACGTCCGCGCGCCGGAGCGCGTGAACACGGCCGCGAGCGGATGGTCGGCGTGCACGCTCGCGTCGAGCGTGCCGAGCGCCGCGAGGTTGGCGATCCAGTGCCGCGTGTGCGCGCGCGACTCGCCCTCCTCGACCGCGTACCCCGGGTTCGCGTCGAGCTTCACGAGCGCCGCGGCGGGGTCGCCGAGCGCCAGGTAGCTCCACAGGATGTCCTGCCAGACGCCGGGCTCCCCGCCGTTGGCCGTCACCAGCTCGGCGTAGTTGGCGCGCACGTCCGCGGGCCGCAGGCCCAGGTACAGGTGCGCACCCGTGATGGGCAGCGTGTTGATGCCCTGGATCATCTCGGGCTCGCCGCTGAACCACGTCGCGTAGGCGCCGCCGTCGCCCCAGATCATGCCGACGGTCGAGTGGCCGAAGCCGGCAGGGATCGCCTGCGCCCCGTCGAACCAGTAGTCCTGGATCGCGGCGGCCTGCGTCGCGTAGAGGTACGCACCCGCGTCCCGCGCGGCCTGGTCACCGGTCGCCTCGCCCCACAGGAGCAGGGCGCCGGCGTAGTTCATGCCCTCCGAGCTCGACTCCTGGTTGTTGCCCGCGAGGAAGCCGCCGTGGCCCGAGGCCCAGTCGTGGCCGGCGTACACGTCGAAGTCGCGCAGGTACGGGAAGAGCGTGTCCGTCCGGTCGTAGCCGTTCGCGTCGCGGATGAGCAGCTTCACCATGCCGCCGTACTTCTGCGCCCACTGCGGGTCGAACCGCGCAAGGGTGGCGGCCGCCGCCACGAAGTACCCGTAGTGGAAGTGGTGGTCGTTGAGGTCCTCGTCGGACCCGTAGGACGCGGGGTAGCCGATCAGGGTCCCCCACCGGCGGTCGTAGGCGAAGACCTGCGCGGTCTTGCCCGGCGTCGCGGTGAACCAGTCGGTCAGGGCGGTGCGGACGCCCGCGAGGAGCCGGTCGCGCAGGTCGGTGCGGCCGAGCTGGTCGGCGATCTCCGCGAGCCGGGTCGCCTTGCCGAGCGCCTTGCCCGTCCAGTACGTGTCCGTCGACGGGATCGGCAGCGCCTCCGCCGTCGCCGCCTCCAGCAGGCCGACCAGCTGGGTCCGCGCGGACCCGGACCCCGTCGCCACCGCAGGCACCTCGGGCAGCACCCCGGTGAACGGCGTGCTCGTGGTGAACGCCTGCACGCCCGCGTACGCGGTCATCGCACCGCGCGGCGAGACGTAGGTCGCGGCCACCTTCGTGCCGCCGGTCGCCGTCACGTACTGCTGCTGGTGCGGGTACAGCGCGACCACGCTGCGACGCTCGGTGCCCTGGCGTGCCACGGTCGTCAGCGCGTACGTCGTGCGGACCACCGCGTTCGCCTCGTCGTACACGTAGGTGGCCTTCGTGCCCGTGACCTCGGCGAACGCGTACGGCTGGTACGCCTGGGCCGCAGCGGTGCGCGCGGCGTCGGAGGCCGACGAGGGGGTCGGCAGCGCCACGACGGACAGGAAGCCCGAGCCCGCGAGCGACGAGGTCGCCCGCGTCGAGGTCGTCGACCACGTGCTGCCGGTCGGCGCGAACGCGGCGTAGTCGTGGCCGTTCGCGGTGAAGCCGATCGCGCCGCCGGAGCGCCACCACAGGGTGAGCCCCTGCGACGCGGTCAGGACGGCGTCGCCGCCCGTGAGGTGGTACCAGCTGAACGGCAGCCCGTGCCCGATCGTCGCGCGCAGGCTCTTGCCGTCGCCCTCCCAGGCGGGCGTCACGGTCCAGTCGCTCCAGCCGGCGACCTTCACCACGGGCGCGTCGAGCCCGCTCACGCCGACGACGACGTCCTCGGCGTACGGGTAGTGGAACTCGCCGATGCCACCGGACGTGCCGCTGAGCACCGCGGTGCGTGGCGTCGACAGGCCCAGCCCGGCGGCCGTCGGCTGGTAGGCGACCGGGTGCGCGTACAAGGGAGCGCTCGTGCGGCACTCCCACTTCTTGAACAGGAGCGAGGACCACCAGTCGTTCGTCGGCAGCGCACCGGTGGGCGCGTCCGCCGTCAAGGACGACCGCGGGTCGGTCTCGACCGCGGGGCAGCCCTTCGGCGTCGCGCCGGGCGGCGTGCCGAGGTAGGACCCGCTCCCGACGGGGTTGACGCCCGCGCCCGGGTCGGCGGCACCGGCCGGTACCGCGAGCGCGCCGAGCAGGACCACCGAGGCCACGGCGGCGACGAGGCCACGACCCCGACGGCTCCTGCCGTCGGGAGAAATGAGGTGCGATGACATGGGTGGAGCCCCCGGTCCTGTCATGCGCTCGGCCGACCCCTGCAGCAGGACCGAGCGCCCGGCGGGTGCGTCGTTGCGCCCGCCCGGGGGCGCGCCGGTCTGACCCAGTCCCTGTCGGCTGACAGACCCCTAGGAGCGCTCCCACGGTCTAATCCATCACCCTTTCGGGTGAAGGGCAAGCGCTGGAGCGCCGCGTCCTCGGATCAGTTTCGCGGCGTCGTCCGGCGGAGCTCGACCGAGCCACCGTCGCTCGCGAGCAGGTCGACGATGGCCGGCCTCCCGGCCGCCGACGCCGCCGGGTCGAGCATCGGGTCGGCGCTGCTGGCCGCCGCCCCGTCCGCGGTGTGCAGCGTCAACGGGGCCGCCAGGAGCCCGTGGAGCGCGCTCTCGAGCGCCATCGCCTGGGGCGGGCCAGCCATCATCGTCGACGCCAGCGGCCCGAACGTCAGGACGTCTCCGTCGACCGACCACGTGCCGCGGACACGGTTCACGCCGGACATCCCGAACACCTGGCCGTCGCCGTCGAACGTCAGCCACGGCCCGTGCTGCTCACCCGAAGGCACCGTCACCCCCGACACCGCGGTCACCGTCCAGGTCCCCACGAGTCTCATCACGAGGACGATCCTGGCACCGGCCGCCGACCCGCGCCGGGCGGACGGCCGATGTCACCCGGCGGGTCAGCCGCGCGGCTGCTTCTCCGCCCAGGCCGCCAGCTCCACCCGAGGACCGGTGTAGAACGGCACCTCCTCGCGGACGTGCAGGCGGGCGTCGGTGGCGCGCAGGTCACGCATGAGGTCGACGATCCGGTACAGCTCGCCGGCCTCGAACGCGAGGATCCACTCGTAGTCACCGAGCGCGAAGGCCGAGACGGTGTTGGCGCGCACGTCGGCGTAGTCCCGGGCGGCCTGGCCGTGCTCGACGAGCATGCGGCGTCGGTCGTCCTCGGGCAGCACGTACCAGTCGTACGACCGCACGAACGGGTACACGCAGATGTAGTCCCCCGCGGGCTCGCCCGCGAGGAACGCCGGCACGTGGGCCCGGTTGAACTCCGCCGGACGGTGCAGGCCGACGACCGACCACACGGGCAGCAGGTACCGGCCCAGCGCGCTGGCCCGCAGCCGCTGGTAGGCGCCCTGCACCTCCTCGATCGTCTCGGCGTGCCACCAGACCATGAGGTCGGCGTCAGCCCGCAGGCCCGCGACGTCGTACCAGCCGCGCACGACGAGGCCGTCGCGCTCGACGGACCGCAGCGCCTCGGCGATGAGCTGCGCGCGCTCCGAGTCGTCCTCGGGGAGGACGTCCTCGAGGGAGAAGACGGTCCACATGGTGTAGCGGACGGTCGCGTTGAGTGCTTCGGCGTTCGGGTGGCTCACGGGGGGATCCTCTCAGGACAGCGCGTCGGTCGAGCAGGCCGCCGGCACGCCGGACGCGACGCCGTCCTGGCGCCGGCAGCAGCCGGGCGCGCAGATGCTGCGCCACGCGGGCAGGTCACCGGTGGTGGCCGCAGCGGGCGCCGCCTCCCCGGAGTCGATGGCGCGTGCGAGGGCGGCGCGCTCCAGGACGAGGTCCACCAGCCCGGAGACGAATGCGGCCCGCACGCCGACGGTGTCGGCGCGCACGGCAGTCAGACCCAGCCGGGCCGCCGTCTCGAGGGCCTCGGTGTCGAGGTCGAACGCGACCTCCATGTGGTCGGAGATGAAGCCGATCGGCGAGATCACCACGGCCGTCGTCCCCGCGGCGGAGAGCGCCTCGAGGTGGTCGTTCACGTCGGGCTCGAGCCACGGCTGGCTCGGCGGGCCGGAGCGCGAGCAGTAGGCGAGGTCCCACTCGACGGCGTGCCCGACGCGCTCGGCGACCTGGCCGGCCACCTCGGCCGCGACCGACAGGTGCTGCGCGCTGTAGGTCGCGCCGCTGACCGCCGAGGCGGCCTCCATCGTGTCCGGGATGGAGTGCGTGACGAAGACGATCCGGGCGCCGTCGGGCACCTGCGCGTACGCCTCGGTCACGGCGTCGACGTTCGCGGCGACGAAGCCGGGGTGGTTGAAGTACGAGCGGACCTTGTCGATGACGAGGGGGTGCTCGGTCTCGCCCAGGTCGGAGGCCAGCGCGTCGAGCGAGGACCAGAAGTCCTCGCGGTACTGCCGGCACCCCGAGTACGACGAGTACGCGCTCGTGACCAGCGCGAGCACACGCCGAGCCCCGTCCGCGTGCGCGGCCGCGAGCGCGTCACGCGTGTACGGCGTCCAGTTGCGGTTGCCCCACACGACCGGCAGGTCGACGCCCCGGCGCTCCAGCTCCTGGACGAGCGCGCGCTGCAGGGCGAGGTTCTGGGCGTTGATCGGGCTCGCGCCACCGAAGTGGTGGTAGTGCTCGGCGACCTCGGCGAGCCGCTCGTCGGGGATCCCCTTGCCGGCGGTGACGTTGCGCAGGAACGGGAGCACGTCGTCGGGGCCGTCGGGTCCTCCGAAGGAGGCGAGCATGAGGGCGTCGTACGGTGCGGTCAGGGTGTGTGGGGGCACGGATCGATCATCGCACCCGGCCCCGGGTGCCCTCATCCCGAGCGACGTGATCTTGACCCGACAGCGCGTCAGCAACACGCACGAGCGCCCGGGACGACGAGGACCGTCCCGGGCGCGCGCTGTGGATGGACGGTCAGCCCTTGACGGCTCCACCCAGTCCGGCCCCGCGCAGGAACATGCGCTGGAAGATCAGGAACATCGCGATCGGGATCAGCGTCGAGATCGCCAGGGCCGCCATGAGCGTGCCCTTGTCCACGTTGGCCATCGACTGCAGGTAGACCGACAGCGGCTTGACGCTGTCGTCCTTGAGCACGAGGAACGGCCAGAGGAAGTCCTTCCACGACGCGATCACCGCGAACACGGAGACCACGCCGATGATCGGCTTGCTCATGGGCAGCACGATGTGCCAGAAGAGCCGGAACGGCCCGGCGCCGTCCACACGTGCGGCCTCGAAGATCTCCCGCGGGAGCGAGTCGAAGAACCGCGCGACGAGCACCACGTTGAACGCGCTCGCGCCCGCCGGCAGCCACACCGCGAAGAAGCTGTTGATCAGCGAGTCGCCGATCGGCGGGTGCACGATGAGCTTGTAGAGCGGGATCAGCAGGACGACGGCCGGCACGAACAGCGTGGCGAGCACCGCCCAGTTGAGCACCTTCGCCCAGCGGGGGCGCAGCACCGACAGGACGAACCCGCCCGTGGTGGCCACGAGGATCTGGCTGAACCAGGCGCCGAGGGCGAACCACACGGTGTTCATGAAGAACTGGCCGATGTGGTACCGGTTCCAGGCCTGGTCGATGTTCTTCGTCGTCGCCCCGTTCGGGAAGATCGACATCGGGTGGGTCAGGATGTCCTGCGTCGGGGTGAACGCGAACTTGCCGAGCAGCAGCAGCGGCCCGAGGCACCACAGCAGCAGCAGCAGGAGCAGCACGAAGTGCATGCCGCGCCACGAGTACTTGACGCCCGGTCGGCGCCAGTCGGCGGTCGAGAGCGCGCCGCGGTCGGGGTTGTCGGGCGCCGCACGGCGGCGGCGCCGGACCGTGGTCGCGAGCACCGCGCTGGGTGCCGCGGCACCGGCGGAGCCCGGCATCGCGCCGGGGAGGGCGGGGGGCGGGGTGCTTGCGTCAGTGGTGGTCACGACTGGCTCCAGGAACGCGTGATGCGGAAGTACACGAGCGACATGACCGCGAGGAAGGCTGCGAGCAGGAGGCTGAGCGCCGTGGCCTGCCCGAAGTTGTTGCCGAGGTTGGCGAACGCGAGGTTGTAGACCCGCAGCATGATCGTCTCGGTGGCGTGGTTCGGCCCGCCGTTGGTGAAGAGGAAGGGTTCGAGGAACACCTGCGCCGTCCCGATGATCTGCAGGATCAGCGTGATGAACAGGACGCCGCGCAGCTGGGGCATCGTCACGTGCCAGACCTTGCGCCAGACGGAGGCGCCGTCGACCTCGGCCGCGTCGTAGAGCTCGGCGGGCACCGAGATGAGGGCCGCGAGGTAGATGATCACGGTTCCGCCCGCCGCGGCCCACGTCGCCTCGAGCACGAGGGACGGCATGGCCCACGTCGAGTCGGCGAGCCACGGGTACGGCCCGAGCCCGATCCAGCCGAGCACCGTGTTGAACACGCCCTCGGGCCGCGGGTCGTAGAAGAACTTCCACAGCAGCACCGCGACGACCGGGGGCACGACGACGGGCAGGTAGGCCAGCACGGAGTAGAGGCCCTTGCGCTTGCGCAGCTCGCTCATGAGCACCGCGCCGACGAGCGGCACCGGGTAGCCGAAGATCAGGGCCAGCACCGCGAACCAGGCGGTGTTCTTGATGACGGTCGGCAGCAGCGGGTCGGCGAACACCGCGCGGAAGTTGTCGAGCCCGACCCACACGGGGGCGTCGGTCAGGTTGGTCTTCTGCAGGCTCATGATGAAGGCCGAGATGATCGGCCACCACGAGAACGCCCCGAAGATGAACAGGATCGGGATCGCGAACAGCAGCGCGCTGAGTCCGCCCCGGCGCACCCAGGTGACGGGTGAGCGGCGGATCCTCGGGCGCGTGTGCAGGTTGATGGCGGGCGGTGCCGCGGGGACGACGTCGTCCGTGGTCATGTGCTGGTTCTCTTCCCTCTGGTGCGAGTCGGGCAGGGGTGCCGGGCAGGGGCTTCGCGCCCCTGCCCGGCACCGTCCGTCCGGATCAGCCGGCGGCGTCGATCGCCGCCTGGCCGGTCTTGTTCGCCTCGTCGAGCAGCTTGTCGACGTCGGCGTTCTTGTCCGTGATCACGGCCTGCACCACGGGGACCAGCGCGTTGTACAGGTCCTGGACCGAGGCCGAGGCCTCAGGAACCAGCTTCTGCGTGAACATGACGTCCGTGTAGCCCTTCATGTCGTCGAGGGGGACGTTGATGTAGTCCTTGATCCACTCCTGCGACTCCTTGTAGTTCTCCTCGCTGAAGATGGGGAGAACGGGCGTGCCGACGGCCTGGGCCGGGTCGGCCTCGGCGCGGGTCTTCGCGTCGGCGACGGCCTGCGTCTGGTCCTGCAGCTTGGACAGGTACCACCAGTCGATCCACTTGACCGCGGCGTCCTTCTGGGCGTCCGTCGAGTCCTTCGTGACGGCGGCCAGGGTGCCACCCGTCAGCGCGCCGCCACCGTTGTCGGTGGGGATCGCCGTCAGGCCGTAGCCCCAGTCGGCGTCGACGCCGTTGCCCTCGACCAGCGCGTTGTAGACGTCGGAGCCCGACGTGTACATGGCGAGCTCGCCACCGCCGAACGCGGCGTTGATCTCACCCCAGCCGAGGTCGGCGCGGGCGAGCAGCGAGTTGTCCTCCCACCGCAGGGCCTTGAGCCACTCGAGGTGGGCCTTGACCGCGGGGTCGGTGAGCGTGGCGGTGTACTTGCCGTCGCCCGCCGAGGTCTCGATGAGGCCCCCGCGCGAGTTGGCGCCTGCAGCGAGCTGCCAGCCACCCGACGCGTCGAGCGCCATCGTCGCGTAGCCCGCGACGCCGGTCTTGTCGTGGATCGCCTTGGCGTCCTCGCGGACCTGGTCCCACGTCGTCGGCGGCTTGTCGGGGTCGAGCCCCGCCTGGGTGAACAGCTTGCGGTTGTAGTGCAGCGCGACCGCGTAGATCGACTTGGCGGGCACGGCGTAGATCTTGCCGTCCGAGCCCTGGCCGTTGGCGAGCAGCGCCGGGTTGAAGTCGCTGCCGTAGGGCAGGGCCTTCACGTACTGGTCGATGTCGGCCAGCTGGCCGTTCTCGATCAGCGTCTTGCCGTCGGTCAGCGGGATCTCGAACACGTTCGGCAGCGTGCCGCCGGCGAGCTGGGTGGTGAACGTCGAGTTCTTCCACTCGTAGTCCTCGGACTTCACCGTGATGTTCGGGTACTTCTCCTGGAACGAGGTGATGCGGTCCGCGAGCTGCTGCTTGGCGGCGTCGTCGGCGGTGGGGAGCAGGCCGGCGACCGTGATCTCCACGGGCGCGTTCGGGTCGGCGGACGTGGCCGGGCTGCCGCTGTCCGACGTCGTCGGGTCGTCGTCGTTGCTGCACGCCGCCAGCAGGCCGAGGGACATCGTCCCGGCCATGACGAGCGCGGTGGTGCGATTGAACCTCATCGTCACTCCTTCGTGAGGTACGTCCTGACCGGTGCCAGGGCCGTGATGGGGAACTTCTGTGCGGTGGTGCGGGCTGGTGCGGGTCCTGCGAGGTGGTGCTGCCGTCCGTGCCGGGGCTACTGCGGGACGCTCCGGACCGGCCGGCCGCCTAGGGGGTCGTGCGGAGCCACACGGCGGTGTCGCGCGGCAGCTTGCCTGCCACGAGCGGCGCGCTCGCGAGCAGGAGATCGGTGTGCGCCGGCAGGTCCGCCGGCTCGTGGCCCAGGTTGACGACGCACGCGACGTCCCCCCGGGAGAACGCGAGGACGTCGTCGTCGCTGTCGAGCCACGTCATGGGTCCGTCGCCCAGCGACGGCTCGGCGTGCCGGTGGGCCAGCACGTCGCGGTACAGGTGCAGCATCGACGTCGCGTCGGACGACTGCGCCTGCACGGTCAGGTCCGCCCAGTCCGCCGGCTGCGGGAGCCAGGTCGGGTCGGCGCCCTCGGGGCTGAAGCCGTACGGCGCCTGGGTGCCGGCCCACGGCAGGGGCACGCGGCACCCGTCGCGACCCGGGTCGACGCCCTCGGAGCGGAAGTGCATCGGGTCCTGCAGCAGCTCGCGCGGCAGGTCCTCCACCTCGGGCAGCCCGAGCTCGTCGCCCTGGTACAGGTAGAGCGAGCCGGGCAGCGCGGCGGTCAGCAGCGCGGCGGCGCGGGCGCGGCGACGGCCGGCGTCGAGGTCGGTCGGTGTGCCGAAGCGCTTGGCGGTGAAGGCGAAGGAGCTGTCCTCGCGGCCGTACCGCGTCACGGGCCGGGTCACGTCATGGTTGGACAGCACCCAGGTGGCCGGTGCCCCGACGGGTCCGTGCGCCGCGATCGTCATGTCGATCGACTCGCGCAGCTGCTTGGCGTCCCAGGGGCGGGCCATGAAGTCGAAGTTGAAGGCGGTGTGCATCTCGTCGGGGCGCAGGTACTGCGCGAAGCGCGAGCGGTCCTGGAGCCACACCTCGCCGACGAGCACGCGCGTGCCCTCGTAGGAGTCGGCGACCGAGCGCCAGGCCCGGTAGACGTCGTGGATCTCGTCGCGGTCCACGTGCGGGTGCCCGCCGGGGCTGACGTGCTCGGCGTACTCGGGCAGCGTCGCGTCCTTGATGAGCAGGGCCGCGGAGTCGATCCGGATCCCGGCCACGCCGCGGTCGAACCAGAAGCGCAGGACGTCCTCGAACTCGGCGCGCACCTCGGGGTGGTCCCAGTTGAGGTCGGGCTGCTGGGGGGCGAACAGGTGCAGGTACCACTCCCCCGGCGTGCCGTCGGGGTTCGTCGTGCGCGTCCAGGTGTTGCCCTGGAAGTCGGACACCCAGCCCGTCGGGATGACCTCGCCGTGCTCGCCCTTGCCGGGGTGGAACCAGAACCGCTCGCGCTCGGGAGAACCCGGTCCGGCGGCGAGTGCCGCCTGGAACCACGCGTGCTGGTCGGAGACGTGGTTGGGGACGATGTCGATGATCGTGCGGATGCCGAGTGCGAGCGCCTCGTCGACGAGCGCCTCGGCCTCCTCCAGCGTGCCGAACGCCGGGTCGATCGCGCGGTAGTCGGCCACGTCGTAGCCGCCGTCGGCCAGCGGCGACACGTACCAGGGGGTCACCCAGATCGCGTCGACACCGAGGTCACGCAGGTACGGCAGGCGTGCTCGCAGACCCGCCAGGTCGCCCGTGCCGTCGCCGTTGCCGTCGGCGAAGCTGCGGGGGTAGACCTGGTAGATCACGGCGCCGCGCCACCACGTGGGGTCGGTCTCGGGCTGGGCGTGCGCCACGGGGAGCTCGTCTCTCGTGGGCCGACGACGTCGTCGTGGCCGGTGGGTCGATGTCTGCGGCAGGTCCGCCGCCCACTCGTCGTGCACCGTGGCCGGCGCTCGACACCCGAGGACGTCTCTGTCGTGGATGACACTAAAGGACCGAACGAGAAGTACGCAAGAACATGACAGGACAGTTATCGAAGCGTGACCGAACGTCAGGTCGAACGCGATGAGAACCTGTCGGGCGCTGGCGTGACGTGGGACACAGGCGGCACGCTCGAGCCTCCCGGACACGCGATCACCCGGCCGGCCCGGCCCGCAGACGACGAGGCCCGACCGCAGGCTGACGGGCAGCGCGTGCGACCGGGCGGAGGTCGTCGTCGGCAGGCGTCGTGCGCCCGACGAGGTCAGGAGGCGGGCACGGCCACCCGGACGGGGGCGGGGCCGGTCGAGCCGCGCACCACGAGCTCGGGCTCGAACAGGAGCTCCTCCTGCGGCACGGACCCGCCGTTGATCTGGTTGACCAGCAGGTCGATCGCCGCGCGGCCCATCGGCTCGATGGGCTGACGGACGGTGGTCAGCGGCGGCTCGGTGCAGTTCATGAAGGCCGAGTCGTCGTACCCGACGATCGAGATGTCCTCCGGGACGCGCAGGCCCGCCCGCCGGGCGGCGCGGATCGCACCGAGCGCCAGGGGGTCGCTCGCGCAGACGATGCCCGTGACACCCTCCTTGATCAGGCGCGTCGCTGCGGCCTGCCCGCTCTCGAGCGAGTACGCCGACCTCACGACGTGGCGCTCGCCCAGCTCGATGCCGAGGCGCTCGGAGACGATCTTCGCCGCGTGCAGCTTGCGCTCGGACGGCACGTGGTCGTTCGGGCCGAGGACGAGGCCGACGCTCGTGTGGCCCAGCGAGGCGAGGTGCCCGAGCGCCTGCTCGATGGCCACCTCGTCGTCGCACGAGACACGCGGGAACGGCAGGTCCTCGATCGAGGCGTTGATGAGCACGACGGGCAGGTTGCGGCCGGTCAGGCGCTCGTAGTGGCCGTGCACGGCGTCGCGCTGGGCGTAGTTCCCACCGGCGAACACGATCCCCGAGACCTGCTGGCCGAGCAGCAGCTCGACGTAGTCGGCCTCGGACACTCCCCCGGCGGTCTGCGTGCACAGCACCGGGGTGAAGCCCTGCTGCGCCAGCGCCCCTCCGACGACCTCGGCGAACGCGGGGAAGATCGGGTTCTGCAGCTCGGGGAGCACCAGCCCGACGAGGCGGGCGCGCTCGCCGCGGAGCTTGGTCGGGCGCTCGTAGCCGAGCACGTCGAGCGCCGTGAGGACGGCCTCGCGAGTCTGCTCGGAGACGCCCGGCTTGCCGTTCAGCACGCGGCTGACCGTCGCCTCGGAGACTCCGACCTTGCGTGCAACCTCTGCGAGACGCCGTGACATGGCGCTCACTCTACGGGTCATGACTGCAAGTTGCTTGCAGATCGTTGCAAGCGGTTCGCGGGCGCGTCCGCACGGCTCGCACGATTCCACCCGGCCGCGCGCCCGCCTCACCGTGCGCGTCGCGCACGGCTCCCCTACGTTCAGGAGGGAAGAGACGACAGCGAGGGGGATCCCTCCGCGAACGACGGGACATGCCACGGACACCGAGCTCTCGGGGCGACCCGGGCCCGCCACCACGACGCTCGGGCGGCGCTACCGCATCACGTCCCGGCTCGGCGCGGGCGGCTCGGGCGAGGTGTTCCGCGCGATCGACCTCCGCCTCGGCCGACCGGTCGCACTCAAGGTGTTCGCACTGGACGACGCGTCCCCGCAGGACGTGCGCCGGTACGCGCAGGAGGCGCGGGTGCTCGCCGGCCTGCGCCACCCGGGCCTCGTCGCCCTGTTCGACGTCGGCGCGGACCAGGTCCCCGCACTCGGCCCGGTCGCCTACCTCGCCATGGAGCTCATCGAGGGCACCACGCTGCGCGACACGATCGCCCAGGGCGCGCTGCCGGCCGGCGTCACGGCCGAGGTCGGCCACCAGCTGGCGCTCGCGCTGGCCCACGCGCACGCTGCGGGCGTCGTGCACCGGGACGTCAAGCCGTCCAACGTGCTGGTCGCCGAGCCCGACGGCGCTCCCGTGGTGATGGACCAGCCCGTGCTCACCGTCGTGCTCGCCGACTTCGGGATCGCGACCACCCGGACCCGGTCAGGGCCGGCGAACCGCGGCCCGGCGGTCTCGTCGGGCACCGCGTCCTACCACTCGCCCGAGCAGGCGCTCGGGCAGGCCGTCGGACCGGCGTCCGACGTGTACTCGCTCGGCCTGGTGCTGCTCGAGTGCCGCACCGGCTCGCGCACCTACCCGGGCGCGCCGCTCGCGAGCTCGCTCGCGCGGCTGCTCGGTCCGGTGCCGGTCCCGCAGGACCTGGGACGCGACTGGGTGCGGCTGCTGACGGCGATGACCGCGGCGGACGCCGACGACCGACCGCCGCTCACGGCCGTGGCCGCCGAGCTGCGCGCGCTGCGCGGCTGACCTCAGACCGACGCGCGCTCGTCGGCGAGCACGTCCGCGATCTCGGCCGCCCAGCGCTCGATCGCGGGGAAGTCGCGGTGGTCGCCGTCGCGTCCCCGTGCGCCGGCGATGATCGCGCGCTCGGTGAAGCTCAGGACGGACCGGTCCAGCCGGCCGCGAAAGCTGCGGTGCCCGCGCGCGCCGATCGTCGCGCCCAGCGCCGCGATCTCGTGGGGCGAGTTGGCCGCGGCCGCGGGCTGGGTCGCCAGGCCCGACGAGAAGAGCCAGACCGGCCGCGCCGCGAGGGCGTCGCGCTCGCGCGCCACCAGCTCCCGCGCGGCGGGCAGCCAGTGCGCGGTGTAGACCGCCGAGCCGACGACGACCGCGTCGTAGCCCGCGACGTCGGTGACGTCCTCGACGTCGCGCACGTCGACCGCGTTGCCGCGTGCGCGCAGCACCTGCGCGACGGCCTCGCCGATCTCCTGCGTCGCCCCGTGGCGCGACGCCACGGCCACCAGCACCCAAGCTCCCACCGCACACCTCCTGGCCTCGGCCTCCATCGTCCGTCGCAGGGGCGCCGCCCGCGTGGGCCGGAGGTCCCGTCAGGAGTCGGGGATGCCGGCCTGGGCCGCGCGCAGCTTGTCGGTCAAGGCCTTCAGCGTCGCGAGCTCGTCGGCGTCCAGCGCTCCGCCGACGAAGTGCCGGATCGAGCGGGCGTGCGCTCGTCCGACCTCGCGCTGCAGGGCGGCACCCGCGGGGGTGAGCGTCACCGCGACGCCGCGACCGTCGCCCTCGACCGGACCCCGCGTGACCCAGCCGTCGACCTCGAGGCGCTCGACGAGCCGCGAGAGGCTCGGCTGCGTGAGCAGGCTGTGCTCCGCGAGCTCGCGCAGCCGGGCCGAGCCGCCCGGGCAGCCGGAGAGCGTGAAGAGCACGTCGTACTCGCGGATGGTCAGCGGCCCCCACACGTCGTCGCGCTGGAACCGGCGCATGAGCGCCACCTGCGCGCGGAACAGCGACTCCCAGGCCTGCGCGGCCTCGCGCGTGCCCGGCTGCTTGCGGCCCTCGTCGGCCATGCCGTCCTCCGTTCCATGCGTACGCATGGACCAACCGCGCGACACCCGGTGATGTTCCCCGCTCGTCCCACTACATTGGCGGCATGAGCACCGAGGACGCGGTCCGCACCACCTACGTGATCGTCGACGGCGAGAACATCGACGCCACCCTCGGGTCCAGCATCCTCGGCGGTCGGCCGGCCCCGGACCAGCGCCCGCGCTGGGACCGGATCCTCAGCTTCGCGAAGCAGGAGTGGGCGCAGCCGGTCAAGGCGCTGTTCTTCCTCAACGCGTCCAACGGCTCGCTGCCGATGCAGTTCATCCAGGCGCTGACCGCGATGGAGTACCAGGTCATCCCGCTGTCCGGCGAGTCGTACGAGAAGGTCGTCGACATCGGCATCAAGCGCACCCTCGCGGCCATCGCGCTGCGCGAGGGCGACGTGCTGCTGGCCAGCCACGACGGCGACTTCGCGCCCGAGGTCGAGGTGCTGGTCGACGACGAGGACCGGCGGGTCGGCCTGCTGGCGTTCCGCGAGTTCACCAGCGGGTCGCTCGCCTCGCTCACCGCCCGCGGCCTGCAGACGTTCGACCTCGAGTACGACGTCAAGGCGTTCAACGTCCAGCTGCCGCGCCTGCGGATCATCCCGCTCGACGAGTTCGACCCGCTGCGCTACCTCTGAGCCGGATGGCCCGACGTGGCGCAGGTCACAGCCGCGTAACTCTTACCTAGTACCGGGGTCGATTTACCTAGTACCTCGTGGCCCAGGTGTTTCGCCTGCTGGTAGACAGACCGCGGTCTCGTCCCGGGCAGGGCTCGCGCGCGGTCGTCAACGGCGACGAAGCGCGCGCGAACCCCTGCCCCGGGCGGACCAGTCATCCGGTCGTTCCAGAGGTTCACCACATCGAGGTGGTCATGAGGCGGTACATCTTGGCGGGACTCGTTCTCGCCGTCCTGACGACGTTGCTCGTCGTCCTCTCCGACGCGCTCGGGCTCGACACCGAGGGCATCGCGCTGCTCGGTGGCGCGCTCGGCGGAGCACTCGGCCTCGTGCCGGACCGCTCCCCCGCGCAGCGCGCGGGGGCCTTCATCGTCGGCTTCGTCGCGGCCTGGGTCGGCTACGGCCTGCGGGCCGCGGTGCTGCCCGACGCCACGGCGGGACGCGCGATCGCGGTCCTGGTCGTGCTCCTGGTCTGCCTCGCCGTCGGTGCCGCCACCCGCGGCCGCCTGCCCCTGTGGGCGACGCTTCTCGGCGCCGCCGCGATGGCGGGCGCCTACGAGACCACGTACGCCGCCGACCCGACGGCGTTCATCTCCTCGTCCGCCGCGACGGCCACCTCGATCCTCGTCGCCGCCGGCGCCGGTTTCGTCGCCACGTCGCTGCTCGGCCCGCAGGTCGAGCGCGAGCGCGAGAACGAGCGCTCCGCCGCCCGGCACGCCGAGACCGCGCCGGCGACCGAGGTCGCTCCCGAGCTCGAGAACGCCCACGCGATGGCCGTCGAGACCCCCGCGAACGGCACCCCCCAGGTGGGGTCGACCGCCGAGAACCGTCGGCCCGGCATCGCCCCGTACCTTCCCCTGCAGCCCCGCCCGGAGGCCTGACGTGCGACGCACCACCCTCACCACCGCCGCCGCCCTGGCCGCGGTCCCCCTGCTCGTCGGGACCTCCGCCGCGCCCGCCCTCGCCGCCGACAGCGGCGACGTCTCGGTGACCAACACCGAGACCGTCCAGGCGCACCTCGACGCCAGCGGCTCGTTGCAGGACGCCCGCATCTACGAGCAGCTCGCGCTCAGCGGTCACGGCACGACGACGATCACCAACCCCGTCTCCACGCACGGCCTGCGCAACCTCGACGGCTTCGGCGGGTACCGCGTCGTCGACGGCAACGTCGTCGCGCAGGTCAGCGTCGACGGCGAGCGGCGGCTGCGCTCGGTCAGCGACTACGACAAGAAGCTGCCGCTGTCGGTGAAGATCACCTACACGCTGGACGGCAAGCCCGTGAAGCCGGGCGCGGTCGTCGGCAGGTCCGGCCTGCTCGAGGTCCACTTCACGGTGACGAACGAGACGGCCGAGCAGCAGTCGGTGACGTACGACGACGGCCACGGCGTGATGAAGACCTCGACCGAGACCACCGTCATCCCGATGATCGGCCAGCTCGTCACCGTGCTGCCCTCGTCGTTCACCGCGGTGCAGTCCGACGAGGCCGGCATGGCCGGCGACGGCCGCGGCGGCACGCAGATGACGTTCCAGATGACGCTCTTCCCGCCCATCGGCTCCCCCACCGCGGAGTTCGGCTACTCGGCGCGGATCAGCGACGGCGTGGTGCCCTCGGCATCGCTGACGTCGATGCCCGTCTCGCCGCTCGACTACCCGTCGTTCAAGGGCGGCTCGGCCAGCTACAAGGCGGGGGCCGCCAGCGGCGTGGCCCTGACCGCCGGGTCGGCCGAGATCGACAGCAACCTGCTCAAGCTGCACGACGGCGCCGCGCAGCTGCTCGGCGGTCTGCTGCAGCTCAGCGACGGCGCGGGCCAGCTGTCCGACGGGCTGAACGACGACGCCAAGCCCGGGTCAGCCGAGCTCGCCGCGGGCCTCAACGACCAGGCGAAGCCCGGGTCCGCCGACCTCGCCGCGGGGCTCAACGACAAGCTCGCTCCCGGGGCCCACCAGATCGCCGACGGCCTGGCCACCGCCGCCCCCGGGACGGGCGACCTCGCGGACGCCCTGGGCGACCAGCTCGCACCCGGAGCCGGCGCCATCGCGGGGGGGCTCAACGAGCAGCTCGCGCCCGGCCTGGGCGACCTCGCAGACGGCCTGAACAGCGAGCTCGCCCCCGGGGCCAAGGAGCTCGCGACCGGGCTGAACAAGGACGCGAAGCCCGGTGCGGCCAAGCTCGCCGCCGGCGCGTCCGCACTCGACGACGGTCTCGCTGCGGCCCTGGCCGGCGCACCGACGCTCGTCGGCGGCGTGGCCCAGGTGTCCGCCGGGCTCCAGAGCGTCGACGACGGTCTCGCGCTGCTCAGCTCGACCGTCGGGGGCCTGTCGAGCAACGACGACGTCGTGAAGCTCACCGCCGGACTGGCATCGATCCGCGCCGGCCTCGCCGCCGACGGCGACCTTCGCCAGGGGGTCGCGGCACTGCAGGCGGGCGTCTCGGGGACATCCGACACGAAGGACGGCGCCGGCACCGGCGGGGCAGGCCGCCTGCTCTCCGGTGTCGGCGCTGGCGCGAGCGCGAGCGCGGGTGACATCGCGGCGCAGATCGCGAAGCTGACGGCGGTCTCCCAGAGCCTGAGGGCGGCCCAGCAGGACGCGGACGCGGACGCTGTCGACGCCTCGATCAAGGCCCTGGGCGGCATCGCGCAGTCGGTCGGGGTCGCCGGGGGCACGGTGAGCGCCGTCGGTGGCAAGCTCACCGCGCTCGGGCCGTCGTTCGACAAGGTCAGCGGCGGTCTCGCGCAGCTGGCCGGGGGCTCCGTCGCCGTCGACGAGGGCACGAAGAAGCTGTTGGCGACGGTCGTCCAGGGCGTGCAGCAGGCCATCGGCGGCGCGACGGACGTGCCGCAGAAGGACCCCAGCAAGACGACGCTCCGCGGCGGTGTGCACGGCCTGCAGGCCGGGGCCGGCCAGCTGGGTGCCGGCGGGGCCGACCTCGCCACCGGCCTGGGCAAGCTCGCAGCGGGCGCCTCAGCGCTCAAGGCGGGCTCCGCCGACCTCTCGACCGGCATCACCAAGGCCGCTGACGGCTCGGCGAAGCTCTCGACGGGCGCCGACGCCGCGGCTGACGGGGCAGCCCAGCTCTCGGACGGCGCGAACCAGCTGGCCGACGGCTCCGGTCAGCTCTACGCGGGCATGCTCGAGGCAGCGACCGGATCGCACACGATCGCGGTCGGCGTCGAGAAGCTGTCGACCGGCGCCGACGCACTCTCCGGCGGTCTCGACACGGCCGCGGCCGGGTCGACCAAGCTCGCCGGCGGGATCTCCGACGCGGCCAGTGGTTCGCAGCAGCTCGCCGACGGCATCGCCTCGGCCGCCGACGGGTCGAAGAAGCTCGCCGACGGCGCCGGCAAGGCCGCGGACGGGGCCCCCGCCCTGGTCGACGGCTCGCAGCAGCTGTCCGACGAGGGCACCTCGAAGCTGGTCTCGACCGGCGAGGAGACGGCCCAGTCCTACGGCGCCGAGTACGCGGTCCTGGCCGCGGGCGCCGAGCGCGCCTCGGCCGAGGGCATGGCGGAGGGCGCGCCGCAGGGCGCCGTGGGTGCCACGGCGTACTCGATCGAGATCGCCGGCGCCGATGGTGAGGGCGCCAGCTCGCTGGGCCGCCTGATCCTGGCGATCGTCCTGTTCGTGGGCGGCGCGGGCATCGCGACGGTCGTCCGGCGCCGCTGGGTCTGACCGGGCTGACCGAAGGGGGCGCGGCCTACGGGCCGCGCCCCCTTCGTCGTCCGCTCGCTCGTGTTCAGCGTTGGTGCCGCTGGGCGCGAGCAACGCTGAACACAAGTGGGCGAAGCGCGTGCGCGCGGCGCGGTCAGCCGGCGAAGGAGCGGGTGAGCTCGTCGTCGATCGCGAAGGTCACGTGCTCGGCGTGGTCCGTGTCGGCGAGCATCGCGACGCCGTGCGCCGCGAGCGGGATCTCGAGGAACGAGGGACCGTCGTCCGGGCGGGAGACCCGGCGGGAGTCGGAGCTCGCCACGCCGCGGTCGTCCCTGGCCGCGATGACCAGGAGCGGCCCGGTGTAGCCCACGTTGATCGAGCGAGCGTCGAGGCCCTCGAACACCGACGGCGGGCTCAGCGCGACGACCCCGACCGCACCGAGCTCCTCGGCCATCGCGGCGGCGTACGTCCCGCCCTTGGACGCGCCGACGAGCGCGACGGTCGGCGCCCCGGCCTGGTGCAGCGCGTCGACCGCCGAGCGCATCGCAGCCTCGCCCGCCTCCCGGCCGGTGTCCGGCCACGTGAACGTCGCCACCCGGTAGCCCTCGTCGACGAGGTGCTCGGCCTCGTGCGCCCACTGGCACCAGTCCCCGCCGTTCTGCGGCGCGAGCACGACACCGCGCTCCCCGCCACCGGCCACGGCGACCGCCGTGGCGACGTCCCCGGACGTCACCGCGACGGCCTGGGTCCCCGCCGGGAGGCAGTCCGGCGCCTTGACGCCGCGCATCGGGGCGGCGGACGGGCTGCCGGACGGCGCGGCGACCGACGGGTCGGCGTTTGACGGGTCGGCGTCCGACGACGGCGCCGACGTGCAGCCGGCAAGGCCCGCGACGAGCGCGAGCGCGAGCAGCGGGAGGCGGTTCACGGCGGTGTGCACCCGTCATTCCTACGCGTGGGAGAGCGCTCTACGCCAGGGCGTGTCCGGGATGTGGCCGGTCAGAGGGCGGCGTCGAACCGGTCGAGGACGATCGCGGCGAGTCTCATGTCGGGCGCGAGGGGGTCGGTGACGACGTCGGCGCCCGCCTCCATCACCCGGTCGTGGAAGTAGCCCGGCGCGAGCAGGTAGGAGGCGATGACGACCCGCCCCCCGGCGTCCAGCGACGCGCGTGCGTCGGCCACCGCGGCGGGCACGGTGGGCGAGGCACCGGCGCCGTAGCCGATCGTCACCGGGTTCTCGATCGCGTCGGCGAGTCCCGCGGCGACCGCCTCGACCGCGATCGCCGCGGCGGGGTCGGTGGAGCCGGCGGCGGCGAGCACGACGACGTCGTCGGGCTGGAGCCCGACGGCCTCGAGCCGGTCGACGAGCATCGCCACGAGCCGCGGGTCCGGCCCGAGCGGCGGCGCGGCGGACGCCCCCTCGCGGTCGACCGCCTCGGCGATGTCGACGCGCACGTGGAACCCCACGGACAGCAGCAGCGGGACGACGACGGCGGACCCGCCCCCGGCGACCGCGTCGGCGACGACCGCGGCGACCTCGGGGATCTGCACGTCGACGAACGCCTCGCGCGCGTCCAGCTCGGGCCGCATGCGGCGCACGTCGGCGAGGATCGTGCGGATGGCCGCGCGGCCGTCGGTGTTGTCGGTGCCGTGCGAGCAGCCGACGAGGACGGTCACGACTGCCCCGCCAGCTCGAGCCGGTAGCCGCGCTTGACCACGGTGCGGATCAGCGCGCGGCTGCCGGTCGCCTCGCGCAGCCGCGCGATCGCCACCTCGGCGGCGTGCGGGTCGCGCGAGTCGCCGGGCAGGACGTCGAGCACCCGGTCGCGCAGCACGACCGACCCGCGCGCGGCCGCGAGCACGCGCAGGACCTCGAGTCCGCTCGGGCTCAGCGCGAGCACGTGCCCGTCGAGGACGGCGGCACCGCGGTGGACCTGCAGCGGACCGGCGATGGTGTCGAGCGCCTGCAGCTCGCCGTAGTGCCCGATGATCAGCCGCACGAGCGCGCCGAGACGACCACGGTCCGGCACGAGGGGCTCGATGCCCCGGTCGACGAGCGGCTTCGCCGTCACCGGGCCGACCGCCGCCATGATGACGCCGCCGGCCTTGCACCGGCGCACGATCGCCTCGGTGACGCCCTCGTCGTCGGCGGCCGCGAGCCACGCCGCGGCCCCGGGGGCCGAGGTGAAGGCGACCGCGTCGATCTCGCCGGCGGCCACGGCACGCACGGATGCGGCGACGACGGCCGGGTCGGGTGGCGGTCCCCAGCGGTACACGACGAGGCTGCGCACGCGCGCGCCGGCCGCCTGGAACGCCTCGTCGAGCCCGTCGGCCCCCGCGCCGTGGTGCTGCACGGCGATGTCCTGCCCGGCCACGCCCTCGTCGAGCAGCACCTCGGCGATCTCGGCGCTGGTCTCGGACTCGGCGACCCAGTCGGCCGTGAGCCCCGCCGCCTGGATCGCGCCGCGCGCCTTGGGCCCGCGCGCGACGATCCGGGTGCCGCGCAGCATGTCGACGAGCGGCTCGGCGAGGCCCGCCGCGTCGGCGGCCTCGATCCAGCCGCGGAAGCCGATGCCGGTGGTGACCACGACAGTGTCCGGCGGGTCGGCGAGCAGTGACCGCGTTCCGGCGAGCAGGGTCGCGTCGTCGATGTGCGGGACCATCCCGAGCGCGGGTGCGTGCCGGACCGTCGCCCCGCGCCGGGTGAGCGCGGCGGACAGCTCCGCGGACCGCCGGTCAGCGGTCACGAGCACGACGCAGCCGGCCAGGGTCTGGTCGATGGGCTCGTTCACGTGGCCATTGTGTCGTGCTTGTGAGCACCAGGGGCGACCTGGGGCTCCCCCAGCAGCCCGGGCGCGGCGACGTCCCCGAGGACGATGACCGCAGGGGCGCGAACTCCCGCCGCGGAGGCGGCGTCCACCACCGCGTCGAGCCGGGCACGGGTGACCCGCTGCGTGTCCAGCGTGCCGCTCTCGACGACCGCCACGGGCGTGGCCGGGTCGACCCCGAACTCGAGCGCACCCTCGACGAGCGCGCCGAGCACGGCGACGCCCATCAGCACGACGACCGTGCAGCTCGCATCGCGCAGGCCGACGAGGCCGGCCGACGACCAGCCGTCGTGCCCGTTCATCACGTGCACGGCGCCGACGACGCCGCGGTGGGTCAGCGGGATCCCCGCGGCGGCGGGCGCGGCGAACGCGCTGCTCACGCCGGGGATCACCTCGACCCGCACGCCCGCCTCGCGGCACGCGAGGACCTCCTCGCCGCCGCGTCCGTAGACGAACGGGTCGCCGCCCTTGAGCCGCACCACGGAGCGGCCGCGCTGCGCCTGCTCGACGAGGATGCGGCCGATCTCGTGCTGCGGGACCGGGTGGTTGCCGGGCGTCTTGCCCACGTCGATGATCTCCACGTCGGGCGCGAGCTCGTCGAGCACCTCGACCGGGCCGAGCCGGTCGACGACGACGACGTCGGCAGCGGCCAGCGCGCGACGCCCCGCGAGCGTGAGCAGGCCGAGGTCGCCCGGTCCGCCGCCGACGAGCACCACGTGGCCGTCGGCCGCCGTGCGGGACCGGTGGGAGCGCAGGTCGACGTGCCCCTCGCGCAGGTGCGCCGCGATGGCGTCCCGGACGACGGTCGTGCGGCGCGGGTCGGGAGCGCCCGCGGACACGACGCCGACGAGCACGTCTCCGCTGCGCGTCGTCGCGGGCGTGCGAGCGGAGCCGGCCGCGGCGTAGCCCGCGTCGATGCAGAAGATCCGGCGCTCGTGCGCCCAGCCGACGACCGCGGCGTCGGTCGCGCGGTCGCCCGTGGCCGTCTGGACGAGCCAGGCACCCTCGAGGTCGGCGGACGTCACCTCGCGGGAGACCCACTCGACGAGCCCCCACCGGTGCATGTCACGCAGCGGCTCGCACACCGCGGGCGCGACGACGACGACCGCGGCCGCGTCGGCCAGCAGCCCCTGCGCGCGGCGCGCGGCCACCGGTCCCCCGCCGACGACGACGACGCGCCGTCCGGCCAGGTCCACCCCGAGCATCGTGGTCATGCCGGCACCTCGATCTCGACGACGCCGCCGGTCACCCGGGCGGGCCAGGTGCGCAGGTCCGCGGGCAGGCCGCGGGCGGGGGTCTTGCCGACCGGCTCGAGGCATCGGCCGGTGCGCAGGTCGAAGACCTGCTTGTGCATGGGCGAGGCGACGGTCGGCACCTCCACGCCGTCCACCGAGCGGGAGCCGACGATGCCGCGGGCCAGCACGTACGCGTCGCTGAACGGGTCGTGCTGCTGGACCGCCAGCACGGTGTCGTCGGCCAGCCGGAACACCGCGACCTGCTCACCGCCCAGCAGTGCTGCGGCTCCGCGCTCGCGCGCCAGGTCGTCGAGGCGGCAGACGGCCGTCCACACGGCCGTCGTCGGGTCGTCGAGGATCGTCATGACCGCACCTCCAGGGTGGTTCCGGCGACGAGCACGGGCTCGCCGCGCAGGGCTGCGTCCCGCTCGTCGGCCGTCGCGGGCCGGGCCTGGCCGCGCTCGGGGACGTAAGCGAGGGACGGGTCGGCGACGTCGGGGGCGTTGACGAAGGACGCGAACCGCTTGAGCTTCTCGGGGTCGTCGAGCGTGGCCTTCCACTCGTCCTCGTAGTCCGCGACGTGCTCGAGCATCTGCCGGTCGAGGTCCGCGGCGATGCCGAGCGAGTCCTCGAGCACCACGGCCCGGACGCCGTCGAGGCCGCCCTCGACGTCCTCGATCCACGGCGCGGTGCGCTGCAGGCGGTCGGCGGTGCGGACGTAGTACAGGAGGAACCTGTCGATGGTGCGGATGAGCGTCTCGGTGTCGAGGTCCTCCGCGAGCAGCTGCGCGTGCCGCGGCGTGAAGCCGCCGTTGCCGCCGACGTAGACGTTCCAGCCCTTGTCGGTCGCGATGACGCCCACGTCCTTGCCGCGGGCCTCCGCGCACTCTCGCGCGCAGCCGGAGACGCCGAGCTTGATCTTGTGCGGCGAGCGCAGGCCGCGGTAGCGCAGCTCGAGCAGCACCGCGAGCGCCACCGAGTCCTGCACCCCGAACCGGCACCACGTCGACCCGACGCAGGACTTCACGGTGCGCAGCGACTTGCCGTACGCGTGGCCGGACTCGAAGCCCGCGTCGACCAGGCGCTGCCAGATCAGCGGGAGCTGGTCGATGCGGGCGCCGAACATGTCGATCCGCTGGCCGCCGGTGATCTTCGTGTAGAGCCCGAAGTCCTTGGCCACCGCGCCGATCGCGATGAGCCCCTCCGGCGTCACCTCGCCGCCTGCGATGCGCGGCACCACGGAGTACGAGCCGTCCTTCTGCAGGTTGGCCATCACGTGGTCGTTGGTGTCCTGCAGCGCGGCCCGCTCGCCGTCGAGGACGTGCGCGGGGGCCGTCGTCGCGAGGATCGAGGCCACCGCGGGCTTGCAGATGTCGCAGCCGCGGGCGTCGGGGCGGGTGCCGAACCGCGCGACGACCTCGGTGAACGAGCGCACGCCCGCCACCCGGATCGCGTCGTACAGCCCGGCGCGCGAGAGCGCGAAGTGCTCGCACAGGGCGGTCGAGACCGCGATGCCCTGCTTGGTGAGCTCGGTGGTGACGAGCTTCTTGACGAGCGGGAGGCAGGACCCGCAGCTCGTGCCGGCCTTGGTGCAGGCCTTGACCGCGGGCAGGTCGGTGCAGCCGTGCTCGGTGACCGCGCCGCGCACGGCCCCGGCGGACACGTTGTTGCACGAGCACACCGCGGCGTCGTCGGGCAGCTCGAGGTCCGGGGCTCCCCCGGTGCCCTCGGGCAGGAGGTAGGCCGCGGGATCGCCGGGCAGCTCGCGGCCGAGCATCGGCCGCAGGCTCGCGTACGCGGACGCGTCGCCGACGAGGACGCCGCCGAGCAGCGTGCGTGCGTCGTCGGACATGACGAGCTTCTTGTAGACGCCGGCCACGGGGTCGGCCCAGACGATCTCGAGCGCGCCGGGCGTCTGGCCGAACGCGTCGCCGAAGCTCGCGACATCGACGCCGGAGAGCTTGAGCTTCGTGGCCGTGTCAGCCCCGGGGAACGACGCGTGGCCGCCCAGCAGCCGGTCGACGGCGACCTCGGCCATCGCGTACCCGGGGGCGACGAGGCCGATGCAGGCACCCTGGATGCAGGCGACCTCGCCGACCCCGGAGATGTGGGGATCGGACGTGAGGCAGGTGTCGTCGACGACGACCCCGCCGCGCGCGCCGATCTCGAGCCCGGCGTCGCGGGCCAGCTCGTCGCGGGGCCGGACGCCGGCGGCGATGACGACGACGTCCGCGTCGACCCGACCTCCGTCCGCGAGGTCGAGCCTGCCCACGCCGCCGCGGCGGTGCGGACGGATCCGCGTCGTGGCCGCGTTCAGCCGCACACCGACGCCCAGCGCGTTGATGAGGCGGCGCAGCGCCTCGCCGCCGCCCAGGTCGACCTGCGCGGACATGAGGTGCGTGCCCACCTGCAGGACCGTGGTCTGCGCGCCGAGCGCCTGGAGGGCGCCCGCGGCCTCGAGCCCCAGCAGGCCGCCTCCGAGCACCGCACCGCGCACCGTCCTGCCCTCGCCCATCGCCTCGACGTACCCGCGCAGGGCTGCGACGTCGTCGATGGTGCGGTAGACGAACACGCCCGGCAGGTCGGCGCCCTCGATGGGCGGCACCCAGGCCGACGAGCCGGTCGCGAGGACCAGGTGGTCGTAGTGCTCGACGCGTCCGCGGGCCGTCGTGACGGTCCGGGCCTCGCGGTCGACGGCCACGACCCGCTCGTCGCGGGCGAGCGTGACGAGCGGGTCGTGCCACAGGTCGGCGTCACCCAGCGCGAGGTCGTCGGCGTCGCGGCCCGAGAAGTAGCTGGTCAGCGCGACGCGGTCGTAGGGCCGACGAGGCTCCTCGGCGAGGACGGTGACGCGCCACGCGCCGGCCCGGTCCCGGTCGCGCAGGGCCTCGACGAGGCGCTGCGCGACCATGCCACCGCCGACGACGACGAGGTGCTGGCTCATGGGGCTCCGTCCGTGCTGCTGCTCGAGGCGTCGGGTCTGCTCTGGGGGTGCAGGTCCGTGCTCCGACGGTAGGAACCGCGTGTTTCGCCTCCAGGCGCGCATCGGTTTCCTGGTCGGAACGCTTCCCGCACACCGGGCCCCCGGCCGTTGTGAGAGGTCCGTGGCACGCTGGCGCGCATGGGAGTCGTGATCGCGCTGCTGCGGGCCGTCAACGTCGGGGGCCGCAAGGTCACCGCCGCGGGGATGCGGTCGGTCGCCGAGGGGCTCGGGTACGAGCAGGTGGCCAGCTACGTGAACAGCGGGAACCTCGTGCTCGTGACGTCCGAGCGGCCGGCCGCCGTCGAGCGCGACCTGTCCGCAGCGCTGTCCGCCGACGTCGGGTTCGACGTGCCCGTCGCCGCGCGGACGCTCGCGCAGTGGGACGCCGTGATCGACGCGCTGCCGTTCCCCGACGAGGCGCGCGACGACCCGTCCCACCTGGTCGTCTACGCGTGGGACGGAGACGTGGGCGGCACCACCTTCGACCCGTCGCCGTACGGGAACGAGCGGGTGGTGTGGAAGGGGCACGAGGCGTACGCGTCCTACCCCGACGGCATCGGCCGCTCGAAGCTGACCCTGCCGGTGCTGAGCAAGGCGTGCGGGCGGGCCGGCACCGCACGCAACTGGAACACCGTGCTGGCGCTGGCCAGGCTCGGACACGAGCGGGAGCCGTGATCCCTGCCGATGTCGGGAGGATTTGATTGAATCGGGCGATGGCCTCGCTCGAGATCGACGCTCTCAACAAGACCTACGGATCCGTCCGCGCGCTGCGCGACATGACGTTCGACGTGCGCGCCGGGGAGATCTTCGGCTTCGTCGGCTCCAACGGTGCCGGGAAGTCCACCACCATGCGCATCGTGCTGGGCGTGCTCGCCCAGGACAGCGGCGAGGTGCGCTGGGACTCCGCGCCGCTGGGCCCGGACACGCGCCGCCGGATCGGGTACATGCCCGAGGAACGGGGCCTGTACCCCCGCATGAAGGTCGGCGAGCAGCTCGTCTACCTCGCGCGGCTGCACGGCATGGACACCGCGGCAGCGCGCGCGTCGATGGAGCGGTGGACCGAGACGCTCGGCATCGAGGAGCGCCGCGGCGACGAGGTGCTCAAGCTCTCGCTCGGCAACCAGCAACGCGTCCAGCTCGCGGCCGCCCTGGTGCACGAGCCCGACATCCTCGTGCTCGACGAGCCCTTCTCCGGGCTCGACCCGGTGGCGGTCGACGTGATGAGCGGGGTGCTGCGCGAGCAGGCGGCCGCCGGCCGGCCGGTCGTGTTCTCCTCCCACCAGCTCGAGCTCGTGGAGCGGCTGAGCGACCGGGTCGGGATCGTGCGGGCCGGGTCGATGGTGGCGCTCGGCGGGATCGACGAGCTGCGCACGACCGAGCACCGACGCTGGGCGGTCGACGGTCCGCCCGACTCCTCGTGGGCGACCGGCGTGCCCCAGGTCCGCGTCGTCGAGTCGTCCGGCACGACGACCGTGGTCGAGGCCGCGGGGACCGGCCCGGACGACGTGGACCAGGCCGTCCTGCGCGCGGCGCTCGCCGCCGGACCGGTGCGGGAGTTCTCGCTCGTGCGGCCGTCGCTGACCGAGCTGTACCGCGACGTGGTGGCAGCCGAGGCTCCCGCCGACCAGGACGAGACCGAGGAGGGGGCCGCATGAGCGCCGACCGCTCGCTGGGTTCCGGCGCCGCGATCCGGCTCGTCGCGGGCCGGGAGATCCGCACGCGCCTGGCGTCGAAGGCGTTCATCTGGCTCACGCTCGCGTTCGTCGTGATCGTCGTGCTCGGTGGGCTGCTGTTCAAGCTCACGGGCTCGTCGAGCGACCCGCAGCAGGTCGCCGTCACGGCCGACGCCGCAGCGGTGGCGGACCAGGTCGAGGCGACCGCGACCGGCGTCGGGGTCGAGGTCGTCACGCGCGAGGTCCCCGACCGTGCCGCCGGCGAGAAGCTCCTGTCGTCGGGGGACGCCGACGCCCTCGTCGTCGCGACCTCGCCGACGCTCGAGATCGTGGTGAAGCAGGACCTGAGCGACCAGCTCGGGTCCGTGTTCGGGTCGCTCGCGCAGCAGCTCGCACTGAGCAGCGCGGTGACCGACCTGGGCGGCGACCCGGCCGAGGTCGGGAAGGCGGTCGCGACCGCCGCGCCGACGGTCACCGCGCTCGAGCCCGAGCCCGAGCGCGACGGCGGCCAGATCGCCGCCGGGGTGATCGTCGGGATCCTGCTGTTCATCGCCCTGATGAACGCCGGCCAGCTCGTCGCGCAGGGCGTGGTCGAGGAGAAGACGAGCCGCGTGGTCGAGCTGCTGCTCGCGACGCTGCGCCCGTGGCAGCTCATGGCGGGCAAGGTGCTCGGGATCGGCGTCGTCGGGCTGGTGCAGCTCGTGCTGATCGTCGGCGCGGCCGTCGCCTCGTCCCTCGGGTTCGGCGTGCTCGACTCGTCGTCCCTGGACGTGGGCGCGATCGCGGTGTGGGCGCTCGTGTGGTTCGTCGTCGGCTTCGCGATGTTCGCGCTCGTGCTCGCCGCCCTCGCCGCGTTGGTCTCGCGCCAGGAGGACATCGGCTCGGTGACGGGACCCGTCATCGCGCTGATGATCGTCCCGTACATCGTCGGCATCAGCATCGCTCCCTACGACCCGGAGAGCACGATCGTCGTCGTGATGTCCTTCATCCCGTTCGCGGCGCCGTTCATCATGCCGATCCGGCAGGCCCTCGGCGCGGTCGAGGGCTGGGAGGTCGCGGTGTCGCTCGGGCTCTCGATCGCGCTGATACCCGTGCTGGTGTGGCTCGCGGGGCGGGTGTACTCCAACGCGGTGCTGCGCGCCGGCGGTCGGGTCAAGCTCAAGGACGCGCTCGGGGGACGCTGACCGGCGCACCTGGTTAGGTTGGGCGCATGGCGACCCTGTTCACGCGCATCATCGACGGCGAGATCCCCGGGCGCTTCGTCTGGGCCGACGAGGTGGCGGTCGCGTTCGCGACGATCGCGCCCATCACGGACGGGCACGTGCTCGTGGTCCCGCGTGCGGAGATCGTGCAGCTCACCGATGCGCCCGACGAGGTCCTCGCACACCTGGTCGGTGTCGCGAAGACGATCGGGCTCGCGCAGCAGGCCGCGTGGGGCGCACCGCGCGCCGCGCTGCTCGTCGCCGGGTTCGAGGTGCCGCACCTGCACCTGCACGTGCTCCCCGCCTGGGACGAGGCGAGCCTGTCGTTCGCCAACGCCAGGACCGACCTGCCCGGTGCGGAGCTGGACGCCGCCGCGCAGAGCGTCCGCGCCGAGCTCGTCGCGGCGGGCCACGGAGCGCACGTCCCTCGGACGCTGGTCTCGCCCGAGCTCGCGTGACGATCACCCCCTCCGCAACGCGCGTCGGCGCGCGACCCACAGCCTGCGGGCGCACCATGGACGCCGAGCGGAGGTGCCGATGAGCACGCGGGAGAGCAGGACGCGGGACGGGCTGGCCGCGCTGGCCGGGCTCGCGGCAGGCGCCGTCACCGTCGGTGTCGGGAGCCTCGTCGCGCTGTTCACCGGCGCGGCCTCCGACCCGATCAACGCGGTCGGCGCGACGTTCGTCGACGCGACTCCGCTCTGGCTCAAAGAGTTCGCGACCTCCACGTTCGGCACCGACGACAAGCTCGTGCTCGGGCTCGGCGAGGTGCTGGTCCTCGCCCTGCTGGCCGCGGTGGCCGGGGTGCTGGCCGCCCGGAGGTGGGCGTGGGGCGCGACGCTCGTCGTGCTGCTCGCGGCCGTGAGCGGGATCGCCGCGATGTCCCGGCCGGACACGGGGACGCTCGCAGCGGTACCCAGCGTGGCCGCGGGGGTCGCGGGACTCGTCTCGCTGCGGCTGCTCGTCGACCGGCTCCCCCGGGTGGCCGCGAAGGCCGCGCGTCCGACGCCTGCCGCACCCGACCCACGGCCCGTCGACTCCGCCCGGCCCATCGGCGCAGCCGCAGCGACGACACCTGCGCCGCGCCCGGCTCCCGGGCCGGACCGGCGGGCGTTCCTGCAGGCGACGGCCGCCGCGGCGAGCCTGGGTGTCATCGCTGCCTTCGTCGGCCGCGCCGTGGGGGCGACCGGGCGCGCCGCCCGCAGCGCCCGCGCGGCCCTGCGCCTTCCGGCGCCCGCGACCACGGCGGCACCCGTTCCCACGGGCGTGCAGGTTGACACCCCCGGGATGGAGCCGTGGGAGACACCCCCGGACGACTTCTACCGGATCGACACGGCGCTCGTCGTCCCGCAGGTCGACCCGAGCACGTGGGAGCTGCGCGTTCACGGGCTGGTGGAGCAGGAGGTCACGCTCACGTGGGACGAGCTGCTCGCCTCCGAGCTGGTGGAGGCGTGGGTGACGCTGTGCTGCGTGTCCAACCCCGTGGGCGGTGACCTGATCGGCAACCAGCGCTGGCTCGGCCTCCCGATCCGTGAGGTCCTGGCGCGGGCCAAGCCGCACGCCGACGCCGACATGGTGCTCTCGAAGAGCTCCGACGGGTTCACCGCCTCGACGCCGATCGAGGCCCTCACCGACGACCGCGACGCCCTGCTCGCGATCGGCATGGACGGCGAGCCCCTGCCCATCGAGCACGGGTTCCCCGTGCGGATGGTGGTGCCCGGGCTGTACGGGTACGTGTCGGCGACCAAGTGGGTGGTCGACCTCGAGGTCACCCGGTTCGCGGACAAGACGTCGTACTGGACCGACCGTGGCTGGTCGCCGCACGGGCCGGTCAAGACGCAGTCGCGGATCAGCGTGCCGCGGTACGACGACTCGCTGAAGGCCGGCGAGATCGTCGTGGCCGGCACCTCGTGGGCGCAGCACCGCGGCGTCACGCGCGTGCAGGTCCGCGTGGACAGCGGGCCGTGGGTGGACGTCGACCTCGCCGACGACGGCGGCATCGACTCGTGGCGCCAGTGGAGCTACCGCTGGCAGGCCGAGCCCGGCAGGCACACCCTCCTGGTGCGTGCGTACGACCCGGACGGCGTGCAGTCGGGCAAGCGGGTCGACGTGGTCCCGAACGGCGCCGAAGGCTACGACCAGGTCCAGGTCACGGTCGCCTGACCCCCACGCCCCCCGCGAGTGCTACCCCAGCCGATCGAGTGCGCCCGTAACGACGGGCGCACTGGGTGGACACGGGGCACTCGCCGGGGGCGGGGGGATCAGTAGACGTCGCGGACGTAGCGGCGGGTGGTCGTGAGGTGCTTGACGTAGGCGTCCGCCGCCTCGGGGGTCAGGTGGCCCTGGGTCGCGACGATCTCGCGCAGCGCCGCGTCGACGTCCTTGGCCATGCGGGAGGCGTCGCCGCAGACGAAGAACGACGCGCCCGCCTCGAGCCACTCCCACAGGCGCGCACCGTGCTCGCGCATCCGGTCCTGGACGTAGACCTTGCCGCGCTGGTCGCGGGAGAACGCGGTCGAGAGCCGGTCGAGCGTGCCGTCCTTGAGCAGCTGGGACAGCTCGTCGCGGTAGTAGAAGTCGGTGGCCTGGTGCTGCTCCCCGAAGAACAGCCAGTTGCGCCCGGTGTGGCCGGCGGCGGCGCGGTCGGCGAGGAAGCCGACGAACGGCGCGACGCCCGTGCCCGGTCCGACCATGATCGCGGGCACGTCGGGAGCCGGCGGCAGGAAGTGCGAGGTCGGCTGCACGTGCACCGGCACGACGGTGCCCAGCGGGGCGTCGGCCAGGAACGTCGAGCAGACCCCTCCGCGGTCCGTCCCGGTCGGTGAGGCGTACCGGACGACGGACATCGTCAGCGACACCGCGTGGGGCGCGACGCGCGCGCTCGACGAGATCGAGTACTGGCGCGGCGCGAGGCGGCGCAGGACGCCGACGAGCTCGGCGGCCGGCACGCCGGGCGCGAGCTCGGTGACCACGTCGACCGCCTGCCGGCACCACGTCCAGCGCGCCAGGTCGTGGGCGTTGCCGGGCCGCAGGAGCTGGCGCAGCTCGGCGCTGCCCGAGCGCTCGGCGACGAAGGTGAGCAGGTCGGTCGACAGGCGGCTGATGTCGAGGTCCGTGGTGAGCGCGTCGCGCAGAGCTCGGGCGCGCCCGTCGACGACGACCTCCTGGTGCGGGTCCCAGCCGGTCACGGCGAACCACTCGTCGACCAGCGCCGTCGCGTTCGTCGGCCGGACCGCGATCGCGTCGCCCGCGCGGTAGACGACCGCGCGCGGGCTGTCCGCGACGTCGAGGACGACCTCGCGGACCTCCTTGCCCGAGCCGGGCAGGGACAGCAGGCGGTTGCCGACGAGGCGCGCCTCGCCGGGGTTCTGACGGGTGGCGGGGCCGGCGGTGGGCGCGGGGCTGGGGGCGACGGCGGCAGCAGGCCCGACGTCCGACGACGGCGGTGCCGGGTCCACCGCGGCGAGCGCGGCCGCGACCGCGTCGATCCATGCGTGCGCCCGGTCGTCCTCGCCGGGCTCGCAGTCGACGCGCTCGACGACCCTGGCCGCACCGAGCTCCTCGAGCCGGTGGTCGAGCCGGCGGCCGTGCCCGGCGAACCGGTCGTAGCTCGAGTCGCCCAGGGCCAGCACCGCGAAGCGCGAACCGTCGAGGCGGCGCGCTCCCTCGGCGGCGACCGACTCCCAGAAGGCGGTGCCGTTGTCGGGGGCGTCGCCGTCGCCGAAGGTGCTCGTGACGAGGACGAGGTCCGCGCCGACGGGCAGGTCGGCGGGCAGGCAGTCATCCATCGCGACGGTCCGGGGCGCGAGGCCCGCGCCGGTGAGTCGCTGCGCCGCAGCTGCGGCCAGGTCCTCGGCCGTGCCGGTCTGGGACGCCCAGAGGACGACGACCTGGCGGGTGGTCGTCGTGGCCTCGTCGGGCGCCTCCCCCCGCCCGTGCCGCTCGGGCGTGCGCGAGAACAACCCGGCGAGCAGTCCGTCGACCCACAGCGCCTGGTCGGCGTCGAGCGGAGCTGTTGACGGGAGCACGGGCGTGCCCGGCTCTCCCCCGCCGAGGCCCGCGAGGAACCCCGCGAGGTAGCGCCGCTGGCTCTCGCCGAGCCGGGGAGGCTCGGGGACGTCGAGCCCCAGGGCCGCGCCGAGCGCACGGATCGCCAGGGCACCGGGGGTCAGGCCGCCACGGGTGACGGGCTCCTCCACCACGGGAGCCACGGGCGCAGCGACCAGGTTGAGCGCGACCGCGCACACCTTGAGCTCGGGCTGGAAGGAGAGCGGGTCCACCGCGTCGTTCGTCACGGCGTTGACCGCGAGGTACTCCCCGAACACGTCGTTCCAGTGGAAGGGCGCGAACAGGGCGCCGGGCAGCACGCGGTCCGTGACCCGTGCCGGCAGCACGGCGCGGCCCCGGCGTGAGGCGATCTCGACCGACGCGCCGTCGACCAGGCCGAGCTCGGCCGCGTCCGACGGGTGGATCTCGACGAACGGCCCGGGCGCGAGCTTGGTGAGCTTGGCGACCTTGCCCGTCTTGGTCATCGTGTGCCACTGGTGCTGCACGCGGCCGGTGTTGAGCACGAAGGGGTAGTCGTCGTCGGGTAGCTCGGCCGCGGGCAGGTGGGGACGGGCGTGGAACCGGGCGCGGCCGGACGGCGTCGGGAAGCGGAGGCGGGGCCGGGTGCCGTCGGGGTGCTCGAGGACGGGCTGGCTGACGCCGTCGTTGAGGTAGCGGATGGGGTTGCGGCGCGGGGCGTCGGGCGCGGCCGGCCACTGCACGGACCCGCCGCGGAGGCGGTCGTACGTCACGCCGCGCAGGTCGTAGCCCGTGCGGGGGTTCGCGAACGCGCGCAGCTCCCCGAAGACCTCCTCCGACGTCGCGAAGTCGAAGCCGTCGTAGCCCATCGCGGTCGCCACGCGGGCGATCAGCTGCCAGTCCGGCAGCGCGTCGCCGGGCGGCCGCAGCGCCGCGCGGGCCAGGGTGAGGTTCCGCTCCGAGTTGATCATCACGCCGTCGGACTCCGACCACAGGGCGCCCGGCAGCACGACGTCGGCGTACGCGTTGGTCTCGGTGTCCGCGAAGGCGTCCTGCGTCACGACGAGCTCGGCCCGCTCGAGGCCCTCGATGACCGTGCGCCGGTTCCCGACCGACGCTACCGGGTTGGTGCACACCACCCAGCACGCCTTGATCTCCCCGGCGGCCATGCGCTCGAACATGTCGACCGTGCCGCGGCCGGTGAAGTCGGGGCGCAGCGTCCCGGGCGCCAGGTCCCACACGCCCTCGACGAACGCGCGGTCGTCGGCGTCGAGGACTGAGCGCTGGCCCGGCAGCCCGGGACCCATGTAGCCCATCTCGCGACCGCCCATCGCGTTGGGCTGGCCGGTCAGCGAGAACGGACCGGACCCGGTGCGGCAGATCGCGCCCGTCGCGAGGTGCAGATTGACCAGCACGTTCGTGTTCCACGTGCCGTGCGCGGACTGGTTGAGGCCCATCGTCCAGCAGGAGACCCAGCTGCTCGCTCCCGCGAGCATCGAGGCGGCCGCGCGCAGGTCGGCCTCCGGGACGCCGGTGATCCGCGCGACCTCGTCGGCCGGGTAGTCCTCGAGCATCGCCTCGACGTCTTCCCAGCCCTCGGTGTGCTCGGCCACGAACTGCTCGTCGAGCCCGCCGGCCTCCACCACGAGGCGCAGCAGGCCGTTCATCAGGGCGATGTCCGTGCCGGGCGCGACCTGGAGGAAGAGGTCGGCCTTGTCCGCGGTGGCGGTCCGACGAGGGTCGACGACGATCAGCTTCGCGCCGGCCTTGACCCGGTCGAGCAGGCGCAGGAACAGGATCGGGTGGCAGTCGGCCATGTTCGCGCCGATGACGAAGAACACGTCGGCGTGGTCCAGGTCGTCGTACGACCCGGGCGGGCCGTCGGCGCCCAGCGAGAGCTTGTAGCCCGTCCCCGCGCTGGCCATGCACAGGCGCGAGTTCGACTCGATCCACTGCGTGCGCACGTACCCCTTGGCGAGCTTGTTGGCCAGGTACTGCGCCTCGAGGCTCATCTGCCCGGACACGTACAGGGCGAACGCGTCGGGGCCGTGGGTGTCGACGACCTCACGCAGGCGGCGCGCGACGAGCTCGATGGTCGCGTCGAGGTCCGCCCGCGCCGGCTCGGCACCGCGCTCGTCCCGCACGAGGGCGTGGCTCGCGCGGCCGCCCGCGGCGAGCATGTCCGCGCTCGTCGCCCCCTTGGTGCACAGCCGTCCCGCGTTGGCCGGGTGCGACTTGTCACCGCGCGCGCCGCGTGCCACCCGGCGGCCCTCGTCGTCGCACTCGACGTCGAGGACGATGCCGCAGCCCACGCCGCAGTAGGAGCACACCGTCGCGACCTGCTCGAGCGACGTGGTGCTCCCCTGCGGCGCGGGAGTGGTGGTGGTCATCGGGGGCCGGTACCGGCGGTCAGATCTTCGTCGTGCCGAAGGAGGAGCCGCGGCGCTGGTAGATGGCCCACACCACGGCGGCCATGACGACGTAGGCGCCGACGATCACCCACAGGGCGGCCTGGATGTTGCCCGTGTGGTTCGTCGAGTAGGCGAACCCGCGCGGGATGAGGAAGCCGCCGAAGGCGCCGATCGCGCCGGCGATGCCGAGGCAGCCGGCCGCGGCCTTGGCGCGGCGGGCGCGGTCGGCGTCGTCGGTCACGCCGTGCCGGAACACGGCCGGGATCATCCGGTAGACCGAGCCGTTGCCGGCACCGGTGGCGGTGAACAGCACGAGGAAGGAGGCGAGGAATGCACCGAAGGCGTGCTCGCGCAGGGCGAAGATCGCGCTGACCGTGCCAGCGGCCATGATGGCGAACGCCGCGATCGTGACGCGGGAGCCGCCGAACCTGTCCGCGAGCCAACCACCCGCGGGGCGGGCGACCGAGCCGACGAGCGCACCGAGGAAGGCGATCGACATCGTGACCTCGGGGAACTGGGCCTTGAGCAGCGTGGGGAACGCGCCGGAGAAGCCGATGAAAGAGCCGAAGGTGCCGATGTAGACGAACGAGATGATCCAGGTGTGCCGCGAGCGGGCCGCGACGCCGTAGGTGCGCGGGTCCGACTTGGCGTTCGAGAGGTTGTCCATGAAGCGCCAGGCCAGGACGGCCGCGATCAGGATGAGCGGGAGGAACATCCAGCCGGCCCGCTCGAGCTGCACGCCGGCGGCGCCGACGATGATGATCGGCACCGCGAACTGCACGGCCGCCGTGCCGATGTTGCCGCCCGCGGCGTTCAGGCCCAGCGCCCGGCCCTTCTCCCGCTCGGGGTAGAAGAACGAGATGTTGGCCATCGAGGACGCGAAGTTGCCGCCGCCGAGACCGGCGAGCGCGGCGACGAGCAGCAGGACGCCGAACGACGTGTCGCTGTTCTGGACTGCGAGCGCCAGCGACACCGTGGGGATCAGGAGCAGCATCGCCGAGACGATGGTCCAGTTGCGGCCACCGAAGATCGGGACCGCGAACGTGTAGGGGATGCGCAGGGTCGCGCCGACGAGGCTCGGCACCGCGATGAGCCAGAACATCTGGTCGACCGTGAGGTCGAAGCCGGCGGCGGGCAGCTGCGGGACGACGATGCTCCACAGCGCCCAGACTGCGAACCCGAGGAACTCGGCGAAGACGGAGAGGCCGAGGTTGCGGCGGGCGACCGAGCGGCCCTCGACCGCCCACTGCCCCGCGTCCTCCGGGTCCCAGCCGTCGATCCACCGGCCGGGCCGACGGGTGAGCGTCGCGGCGGTCGCGACCGTCGATGGTGCTTCGTCCACGAGCGGTGTCGCCATGAGTGCCTCCGGGAGGGAATGGTGCTGACTCGACGCGACGAACGCTAGGAAGCCGATGTTTCCGCCCCGTGCGCGCGGCTGTTGCGCGTTGCGAACCTTTCGCGCACCGGCACGCCCCGCGGGCTGTGAGGTTTTCCGCGGGTCAGGCGTGCGGGACGGCGCGCGCGCGGACGTCGCCGGGCGCGACCGCGAGGCGCAGGGGTGCACCGACGCGCAGGTCCAGGGCCGCGGCCCGCGCGGGCGCGAGGTCGACGACCACGTCGGCCGACGTCCGGACGCGGACCCCGGTGGCGCCGTTCTCGACGTCGACGACGCGGGCGTCCCAGCCGGTCGCCGAGACCTCGACCGCCGACGGGGCGAACGTGACCTGAGCGCGCGCGCCGGTGGGCGGGGCGTCCGGACCGCACGGGACGACGACGCCCTCGGGGCCGACGAGCGCCCCGTCGGCCATCGTGCCGACGACCAGGTTGACCCCGGCGAGGGCGGCCGTGAACGGGTGCACGGGGTCGGTGAGGACCGCGAGCACGTCGCCCTGCTCGACGACGCGACCGTCGTGCAGGACGACCACGTGGTCGGCGAGCGTGAGCCCGTCGACCAGGTCGTGCGTGACGAGCACCGCCGCGGTGCGCGTGCGACGGACCTGGTCGCGCACGAGGTCGCGCAGCTCGGCCGCGGTGCGGACGTCGAGCTGGGCGAAGGGCTCGTCGAGCAGCATCACGGCCGGTCCGGGCGCGAGCGCGCGGGCGAGCGCGACGCGCTGGCGCTGGCCGCCCGAGAGGGCACCGGGACGTCGGGCGGCCTGGTCGGCCAGGCCCACGTCGGCGAGCCACCGCGCGGCAGCGGCGCGGGCGTCCCTGGCCGACGTGCCGCGGCTGCGCGGTCCGAAGGCGACGTTCTCCAGCGCGGACAGGTGCGGGAAGACGAGCGGGTCCTGACCGAGCAGCCCGACCGAGCGGTGCTCGGGGCGGACACGGTCGCCGGTCGCGGCGTCGGTCAGGACGCGGTCGCCGATCGCCACGCGGCCCTCGTCGGGCATCAGGAGGCCCGCGATCGCGTCGAGCAGGGTCGACTTGCCGGCGCCGTTGGGGCCGACGACGGCGACGATCCGGCCCGGGTGGGCCTCGATCTCGGCGTCGAGGACGAAGTCGCCGCGGCGGACGAGGACGCGGGCGTGCAGGTTCGCGGTCACGCCGCCCTCCCGGGCCGCCACGCGCGGGCGGCGAGCAGCACGGCGACCGCAGCCGCGACGAGCAGCAGGGACAGCGCGACGGCCGTCCCCTGCGACACGCCGGAGCCGTTGAACGCCGAGTAGATCGCCAGCGGCATGGTCTGGGTGACCCCGGGGGTGTTGCCCGCGAACAGCGCGGTCGCACCGAACTCCCCGAGGGCACGCGCGAAGCACAGGACCGTGCCGCTGATCAGGCCGGGCGCGACCAGGGGCAGCGTGATGCGGCGCAGGACGGTCCAGCGGCCGGCACCCAGCGTCGCGGCGACGACCTCGTAGCGGGTCCCGGCCGTGCGCAGGGCGCCCTCGAGGCCGAGGACCAGGAACGGCATCGCGACGAACGCCTGGGCGATCACGACGGCGGCGGTCGTGAAGGGCAGCCGGATGTCGAACCAGACGTCGAGCTGCTCACCGAGGAGACCTCGCCGGCCGAGCAGGTAGAGCAGCGCGATGCCGCCGACCGTCGGCGGCAGCACGAGCGGCAGCGTGACGAGGGCCCGCAGCAGGTCGGCACCCCACCCGTCGGCCCGCGCGAGCAGGACCGCCAGCGGGACGCCGAGCAGGAGGCAGATCACGGTCGCGGCGATCGACGTGGTCAGCGACAGGGTCAGCGCGCGGACGGCCGCGGGCGAGCTGACGTCGGACGGGAGCGAGGACCAGTCGGCGCGGACGACGAGGGCCACGACGGGCAGCACGAGCAGGCCCACCGCGAGGGCGGCGGGGGCCCAGAGCAGTCGAGGGGAGCTGCTCGTCCTGCCGGAGCTCACGGCGCGGTGAACCCCTTGTCGGCGAGCACCTGCTGGCCCTCGGCGGACAGGACCAGGTCGACGAAGGCCTGGGCCGTCGCGACCTCGTGGCCGTCGTCGCGTGCGTCGTCGCCGAGGGCGGCGATGGGGTACTTGTTGACGACGCCGGCCGCCTCGGCGAAGTCGACGCCCTCGACGTCGTCGCCGGCCTTGAGGACGTCGGTGCGGTAGACGAGGCCCGCGTCGGCCTCGCCCGAGACGACCTTGGTGAGCACGGCACTGACGCTCTGCTCCTCGCTGGCCGGCTTGAGCTCGACCTTCGCCGCGTCCAGGACCTGCTGCGAGGCCGAGCCGCAGGGGACCGCCGCGGCGCAGAGGACGACGATGCCGCCGTCGTCGGCCAGCGTGGCGAGGTCCGCAAGGCTCGTGACCTTCTTCGGGTTGCCGGGCGCGACGACGATCTGGAGCGTGTTCGTCGTGAAGATCGTCGGGGCCGACGCTGTCAGGCCGGCGTCGACGACCGGCGTCATGGTCTTCTCGTCGGCCGAGGCGAAGACGTCCGCGTTGCCACCCTCGACGAGCTGGGTCGCCAGGGTCGACGAGCCGTCGTAGGTCACGGGGTTGACCGTGACGTCCGGGTGGTCCGCGGCGAACGTGGCGGCGAGCTCGTCGAACACGGGCTGCAGGCTGGCGGCGGCGAAGATCGTGAGCTCCCCGGTGAGGCCGTCGCTCGGGACGCTGCTGCTGGGGCTCCCGGTGCCTGCCTCGTTCGTCGACGTGCAGCCCGTGAGGGCGAGGAGGGCCGCGAGCACGAGGGCCGTGCGGACTGTCGTCGTGCGGGTCATCGGGCGCCCCCTGAGGTCTCGACGACGACCGTCGTCGCCTTGACCACGGCGGCCGCGCGCGAGCCGACCTCGAGGCCGAGGTCGCGCACCGCCTCGCTCGACATCAGGGAGACGACGCGGAACGGACCGCACTGCAGCTCGACCTGCGCCATGACGGTGTCGGCGGTGATGGCGGTGACGAGCCCGACGAAGCGGTTGCGGGCCGACGTGCGGCCGGCGTCGGGGTCGTCGGGCGTCCTGGCGCGTTCGACCGCGAGGGCAGCGAGGGCGGCTCCCTCGACGACCGTTCGTCCGGCCTCGGTCTGGGCGTCCAGGGCGCCAGCCTCGACCCAGCGGCGCACCGTGTCGTCGCTGACGCCGAGCAGCGCGGCGGCTTCACTGATCCGGAAGAGAGTCACAACCGGGAGCCTAGTGCCGCATCCACGTTTCAAATCGCGCAATGCAAGCGCACATGCGGAACGGGCCACTCCTCCCCTCACGGGCGATCCTCGCCTGTGGATGACGCGCTCGTGATGTCAGAGGCGCCTCGTACACTTGTTCGAGTCGGACATTCCGGGCGGAGGGCAGGTCATGGGCGTCGAGCGCAGCGAGCTGATCGCGACGATCTCCGCATGCGCGGACGCTCTGCACGAGCTCACGGTCGACGGCCTCGACGGCCGCGAGGCGGCCGAGCACCTCCTGGCGATCGACGCTCTCGCGGGCCGGTTCACGGCGTTGTCGGCCCGCCTCGTGCCGGTGGTCGAGGCCGATGGCTGGTGGGCGGTCTCGGGCGCGCGGTCGATCGCGTCCTGGCTCTCGACGACGAGCCGGATGGCCCACGGCCGCGCGAAGCGGCTCGTCGCGATGGGCCGGGCGTTCGCGGCAGAGCTCGAGGCGACGGGTGAGGTCGCCGCGGGCGGCGAGCTGCCGATCGATCACGCCGAGGCGCTCGTCCGGCATGCGCCGACGTCGGCGTTGCGACGCGAGACGCTCGCCCGGCCCGCGGCCGAGTGCGGCGAGGACTTCCTGCTCTCCCACGCCCCGCTCTTCGGCGCCGACACGTACACGCGCCTCGTCAAGCGATGGGCCGCGGCAGCAGACCCCGAGTCGGACGACCGCGGCTACCGCAAGGCGAGCGACCGCGAGCACCTGACGCTGTCGGACACGACGGGGGGCGCCTTCCTCCGGGGGTTCCTGACGGCCGAGCACGGCGCGATGCTGCGCAGCGCCCTCGAGGCGGTCATGGTGCCGCCCGCCAAGGACGACGAGCGGACGACGACGCAGCGTCGCGCCCAGGCGCTGGCCGACCTCGCGCGCCTCACCCTGGACCACGGTCTCGCCGGCACCGGCTCGGACGTGCGCCCCCACCTGAGCTGCGTCGTGGACTTCGAGACGCTGCAGCGTGCGGTCCGCCGCGCGTACGGCGACGAGACGGACGAGTGGGGCCATGGGGACCGCGAGGACACGAGCGGCGAGGACCCGAGCGGCGAGGACCCGAGCAGCGACGACACGAGCAGCGAGGACCCGAGCGGCGAGGAGGCCAGCGACGGGAGCGCCGGCGGCGCGCCCGACAGCGGCGCAGCGAGCAACCGTCGCGCTCCAGGTCCGGCCACTCGGCCGCTGAGGCTTGCGTCGGTGGCCGACATCGAGCGGTTCGCGGTGGGTGAGGTGCTCGGCATGGGCCCGATCCCCGGCTCGGTCCTCGCCCGGCTCGCGTGCGACAGCGAGGTCACGCGCGTGGTCTTCGGGCCGTCCTCGCAGGTCATCGACGCGGGCCGGGCCGAGCGAACCTTCTCGGGGCCGCGCCGTCGGGCGATCATCGCCCGCGACCAGACCTGCCGGTACCCGAGCTGCACCGCGCCACCCGCGTTGGGCGAGCTGCACCACGTCGACCACTGGGCTTCCGGCGGTAGGACGGACATCAACGCGGGCATCCTGCTCTGCTGGTACCACCACGACCTCGTCCACCGGCTCCGGATCAGCATCAGCCGGTCGCCCGGCGGCGGCTGGACGTTCACGACGAGGCACGGCACCGCCCTGCCCCGCGCCGCGTAGGGGCTGCGGCACACGGATCGTGCCGACACCGATCGTGCCGACGACCTGCGGTTCTGCGCGTCGGCGAGTTGCCGCTCAGTCCCCCTCTTCGCACGCCCGGACGGGTAGGTTCCGGACATGGCGAAGAAGGCGGACAAGAAGAAGCTGTCCAACAAGGTCTACGAGGCGGAGCTCTTCCGCCTCCAGACCGAGCTGGTCACGCTCCAGGAGTGGGTCAAGGCGACGGGCGCACGCATCGTCGTGATCTTCGAAGGACGCGACGCAGCGGGCAAGGGCGGCACCATCAAGCGCCTGACCGAGTACATGAGCGCCCGCACGGCGCGCATCGCGGCCCTCCCCGCGCCGACCGAGCGCGAGAAGACTCAGTGGTACTACCAGCGCTACGTCAACCACCTCCCCGCCGCGGGCGAGATCGTCGTCTTCGACCGCTCCTGGTACAACCGCGCGGGCGTCGAGCGCGTCATGGGCTTCTGCACGCCGCAGGAGTACAGCCGGTTCATGCGGCAGACGCCGATCTTCGAGCAGATGCTCGTCGAGGACGGGATCCTGCTGCGCAAGTACTGGTTCTCGGTGTCGGACGGCGAGCAGCTCAAGCGGTTCCGCTCGCGCTTGAACGACCCGCTGCGCCAGTGGAAGCTGTCGTCGATGGACCTCGAGTCGATCTCGCGGTGGGAGGAGTACTCGCGCGCCAAGGACGAGATGCTCGTGCACACCGACGTCCCGGCCAGTCCCTGGTACATCGTCGAGTCGGACATCAAGAAGAACGCCCGCATCAACATGCTGGCGCACCTGCTCTCGACCATCCCGTACACCGACGTCCCGCGGGACAAGATCCACCTGCCCGACCGGCCGGCACCTTCGAGCGGGTACGAGCGCCCCCCGCGCGACCTGTCGACGTACGTGCCCGACCAGGCCGCCCGCCTGCAGGGTGACCGCGAGAAGGACCTGTAGCCGGTCTCGTCGGCCGCCGACGACGGTCCGACGAACGTCACGTGGCGCGCCCGTTGCGTCCGCCGCGTCGACCTGCGACGTTGGACGCCATGTCGGCCCCCACGTCCTCCCCCGGGCCGACCCTGCGCGTCCGGGTCCCCGGTGTCTCCCCCGCGGTGCGGGACTTCCTGGCCACGGAGGCCGGGTCGGCCGTCGTCCTCCTGGCCGCCACGGTCCTCGCCCTGGTGTGGGCGAACTCCCCGTGGTCGGACGCTTACGAGACGTTCTGGTCGACGACCGCCGGGTGGCACGTCGGCAGCTGGTCGATCGACCTCGACCTGCACCACTGGGTCAACGACGCCGCGATGGCGGTCTTCTTCGCGGTCGTCGGTCTCGAGATCAGCCGCGAGGTCAGCCACGGCGAGCTGCGTGACCGCCGGACCGTCGCCGTGCCGGCACTCGGCGCCCTCGGCGGCCTCCTCGTCCCGGTGCTCATCTACCTCGCGTTCACGGCCGGCACGGACGCCATGCACGGCTGGGGCGTCGTGATGTCGACCGACACCGCGTTCCTCGTCGGGATCCTCGCGCTGTTCGGCCCCGCCTGCCCGGACCGCCTGCGGCTGTTCCTGCTGACGCTCGCGATCGTCGACGACATCGGTGCGATCACCGTGATGGCCGTCTTCTACTCGGACGACGTCGACCTCATGGCGCTCGGCCTCGCCGCGCTGGTTGTCGTCGCGATGCTCGTCATGCGGTGGCTGCGGGTCTGGCAGCTGACCCCGTACGTGCTCGCCGGCCTCGTGCTGTGGGGCGCGGTGCAGGCCTCGGGGGTGCACGCCACCCTGGCGGGCGTGCTCGTCGGGCTGCTCGTGCCGGCCACCCTCCCCCGCCGCGAGCACGTCGAGGCCGTCGCCGGGTACGCCGGCGACCTGGTCGACGACGCCACCGCGGAGCGCGAGCACCTCGCCGAGCTGGCCGCGCGGGCCGCCGTGCCGACGAGCGACCGGCTGCAGCGGATGCTGCACCCGTGGAGCGCCTACGTCGTCGTTCCGCTGTTCGGCCTGGCGAACGCGGGCATCGAGCTCGACCCCGAGACGCTGTCGGACGCGATGCGCTCACGCCTGACGATCGGGGTCGCGGTCGCGCTCGTCGTCGGCAACGCGGTCGGCATCACCGGTGCTGCGACGCTCGCCATCCGGCTGGGGCTCGGCGAGCTGCCCGGTCGCGTGCGGTACGGGCACCTGCTCGGCGGGGCCGTGCTCGCGGGGATCGGGTTCACGATCTCGCTCTTCATCGCGCAGCTGGCGTTCGACGACGAGACCCAGCTCTCCGAGGCCAAGATCGGCATCCTCGCGGGATCGCTGATCGCTGCCGTCCTCGGGTCGATCCTGCTGCGCTGGCTCGGCGAGAAGCTGCCGCTGTGCTCGCCCGGGACGGACGGGCCACCGCCGTCGCTGCCGCCCCTGCCGTGGGGCGTCCAGGTCTGACCTCGCGGCTCCAGGTCAGGCACCCGAGTCTCACGCGATCGGGTCGTCCTCGCCGTACGGCGGCAGGCGCAGGGTGCGCGCGTCGGTCGCGACGATCCGGTCGCTGGCGTCGAGCAACGTCTCGACCGTGTCGACGCCCGCCCGGACCAGCCGGCCCGACAGCGCGTCGAGCGTTCCCTCGCCGAACGCCGTGACCAGCGCGACGACGGCCTCGAGCGGCGTCCAGTCGGTGCGCCCCTCGTGCATGGGCATCGAACCCGTCATGTCGGTCTCGACGTGGCCCGGCGCGAGGTCGAGGACCCGGATCCCGCGCTCGCGGTACTGGGTGTCGACCATCGTCGTGAGCCGTGCGAGCGCGCCCTTGCTGATGCTGTAGCCCGTGTACGTCGAGGCGCGGCGGTACCCGGATCCGGAGTTGAGGTTGAGCACGCGGCCACCGCCCCGCGCGAGCATCGCCGGGAGCACCGCGTGCGTGACCAGGAGCGGTCCGCGCACGTTGGTCTCGATGACCCGCCACGCGTCCTCGACGTCGTCCGCGACGAAGTCGGTCTCGGCCCGCTCGATGACGCCCGCGTTGTTGACGAGCAGACCGATGCCGCCGAGATCGGCCTCGGCCCGCGTCACGGCGTCGGCGACCTCGGTCGCGTCGACGAGGTCCGCCGACGCCGCGAACGCCGTGCCACCCGCTGCCCGGATCTCGGCGGCGACCTGGTCGACGTGCGCGCGCGTCCGCCCGACGAGCGCCACCGCGAACCCGGCCCGCGCGAGCCCCGACGCGATCCCGCGTCCGATGCCGCGACCACCACCCGTCACGAGTGCCGTACGAGGGACAGGGGCGGGAGCGGAGAGGTCGGTCACCGCTTCATGGTGCCGCATCGCCCGGGGACGCGACCGCCCGAGGGAGGTGTGCAGCCAGTCCCGGCCCGACGGGTCAGGCCGTCGCCGCCGCGACGGCCTCGCGCAGCGCCGCGAGCTCGACGCGACCGCGGAACCGGGTACCCCCGACGAACAGGGTCGGCGTCCCCTGCACGCCCGCGGCGAGGCCGGCGAGGTAGTCGCTCTCGACAGCCGGCGCGTACCGCTGAGCACCCGCGCCGGCGAACGCGGCGGGGTCGAGCCCGAGCGTCGTGGCGTGGCGACGCAGGTCGGCGTCGGCCAGGTGGCCCTGGTCGGCGAAGCACAGGTCGTGCAGGTCCCAGAACCGGCCGTGCGCCGCCGCCGCCTCGGACGCCAGCGCGGCCGTGAGGGCGTGGGGGTGCACCTCGAACAGCGGGAAGTGCCGCCAGACCAGCCGGACCTGCCCTCCTGAGGTGTCGACCAGCTCGCGCAGCACGGGCGCCGCGGCCCGGCAGTGCGGGCACTCGAGGTCGCCGTACTCGGTCACGGTGACGGGTGCGTCCGGCGACCCGTACGCGTGCCGCTCCGGGGCGGCCGAGGGGACCGGGGCCGTGGCGGTCGGGGAAGCAGAGGCGGCGGTGGCGGGGGCGTCGTCCATGGTCAGAGCATGCACGCTGCGCGCGGCGATGCCCATGCCGGACAGCGCGGGACAGAACAGCCGGGCCGGTCAGAACAGCCGGGTCGCCTCGAGGTCGAGCAGGAACCGCTTGCGCTCGATCCCGCCGGCGTACCCGGTCAGCGACCCGTCGGCGCCGATCACCCGGTGGCACGGGACGACGATCGCCAGCGGGTTGCGCCCGTTGGCGGCGCCGACGGCCCGCGAGGCCGTCCGCGGGTCGAGCCCCACGTCGACGGCGAGCTGCCCGTACGAGCGCGTCTCGCCGTACGGGATCCGCATCAGCCCTTCCCACACGCGGCGCTGGAACGCGCTGCCGACCAGGTGCAGCGGGAGGTCGAACGAGGTGCGGATCCCCGCGAAGTACTCCGCGAGCTGCCGCGCGGGCTCCTCGAAGCCGTCGTCGGCCGGGGTCCCGAACGCACCCCGCGCCGGCGACCCGTCGAGCTCCGGCAGCAGGAGCTTGCTCAGGACGCCGTCGGTCGCCACGAGCGTGACCGGGCCGACCGGCGAGGGCACCACGGTGTGCGTGACGACGCCCGCGGGGCCCGCCAGGTCGTGGAGCGTGTCAGCCGTCATGGTCGTCATCCTGCCGTCCTTTCGTCGTCGGGCCGCCGGTGCGAGCAGGCCCTACGACGTAGACGGCGCGCGGACGCACGATGTGAGATCGGCCGTCAGGACCGGTCCGGCTCCCGCCCGTCGTCGTCCGCGCCGTGCTCGTCCTGCGAGTCCTCCGCGTTGTGCTCGCGCTCGTCCATGACGTCCTGCCCCGGGCCCTGGAAGTTCCGCGAGCGCTCGAGCGCCTCGACGCTGCCCGTGAACAGCCGCGAGTCGCTCCCGACCGGACGCATCGTCTGGGTGTCGTCCATCGCCCAGCCGCCCGGCAGCGGGAGCGGTCCGGTCGCGGCCTGCGAGGCGTCGTCGGGCACGGTCACAAGCGGGACGGTGCCCGACGAGACGGGCACACCCGCAGGCGGTGGCACCTCGGCGTCCTCGGCACCCGGATCCTTGCCCGCCGCGAGCGCAGCCGCCGGGTCGGGCGCGACGTCCGGACGCAGCGCACCGGCCACCGCCGGCCCGTCGGTCGGCGAGACGTTCGCGGCCCCCTCCCACCGCGTGCGCGGGATCGCGTGCGGCGCCTCGCGCTGCGCCCACTCGACGAGCCCCTCGCGCACGTAGCAGCGCAGGTCGAACAGCGTGGGTGCGTCGGCGGCGCTGGCGAGCGCACGGACCCGCACGGAGCCGCCGACGGCGTCGACCACCTGCAGGATCCCGACCCGGCGGTCCCACAGGTCCGTCGCGTCGAGCAGCCGGGTGAGCTCGTGGCGCATCGCCTGGACCGGGACCTGCCAGTCGACGTCGAGCTCCACCGTGCCGAGCAGCTCGGCCGCGCGACGGGTCCAGTTCTCGAAGGGCGTCGTCGTGAAGTAGGTCGACGGCAGGATCAGCCGCCGGTCGTCCCACGCGTGCACGACGACGTACGTGAGCGTGAGCTCCTCGATGCGTCCCCACTGACCGTCGACGACGACCACGTCGTCGACCCGGATCGCGTCGGTGAACGCGAGCTGCATGCCCGCGAAGACGTTCGCGAGCGACGACTGCGCCGCGAGGCCCGCGACGATCGAGAGCAGGCCGGCCGAGGCGAGCAGGCTCGCGCCGAACGCCCGCGCCGACGGGAACGTGAGCGCGATGCCCGCGGCGGCACAGACCACCAGCACGGCGACCGTCACGCGCCGCAGGACCTGGACCTGGGTCCGCACCCGGCGGGCGTGCCGGTTGTCGGCGACGTCGGTGCGGTAGCGCGCGAGCGCGGCGTCCTCGAGGACGAAGGCGAGGCTCCCGACGAGCCACGTGACCGCGACGATCAGCGCCACGAGCAGCAGGTGCTCCATCACCCGCCGCCAGTGCGCCAGGTCCGTGCTGATCCGTAACGCGATCCACACGGCGACGATGACGAGCACGGCACGCAAGGGCGTCCGCGAGCGCCTGGTCAGGTCCGCGGCGATCGACGAGCGCCGGGCCAGGCGCCCGACGAGGGCCCCGACGAGGGCCGACACCGCCACGGCGACCACCCCCGCGACGACGACGGCGAGGACGACGAGCAGGACGTCGGTCACCTCGGTGGCCGCCTTCTCGACATCCGGCTGCGCGGCGGCGAGGTTCGGGGGGCTGAGGACGGGGTGGGCAGTCGTGAGGAAACGGATCACCGGCACAGGTTAGGCGCCGCACCCGTGAGCGGGCAGACTCGCGCGGTGGACGTCCCCCTCGACCCCGGCCCGCTCCTGGGATCCCTGCGCGCCCACGCGATCCCCGGCGTCGAGGACGTCGACGTGGACGCCGGCACCGTGCGGCGAACGGTCCGGCTGGCCACCGGGCCGGCCGTCGTCGAGGCCACGCTGGCTCCCGACTCCGTCCAGGTCCGCGTCGTCGCGGGCAGCGCGTCCGACGACGACCTCACCGCGCTGGCCGAACGGTGGTTCGGCCTGGCCGACGACGTGGCGGCGGTCGGACGGCACTTCGCCGACGACCCGGTCCTCTCCCCGCTCGTCGCCGCGCGCCCCCGCCTGCGGATCCTCGGCCACCCCGACGGCTTCGAGGCGGCCGTCCAGACCGTTCTGGGCCAGCAGGTCTCGCTCGCCGCGGCCCGCACCTTCACCGGCCGGTTCGCCGCCGCGTTCGGGACGCCCGGGCCGGGCGCCTCCACGGTGTTCCCGACCCCGGCCGACGTGGTCGGGCGCGACGCCGACGAGGTCCAGGCCGCCGTCCGCGTCACGGGTGCCCGCGCCCGCACGCTCGTCGCCCTCGCGCGGGCCTGCGCCGACGGGCTGGCCCTCGCGCCCGGTGTCGACCTCGCCGACGCCCGCGCCCGTCTGCTCGCCCTGCCCGGCATCGGCCCGTGGACCGTGGAGTACCTCGCGCTGCGGGTTCTCGGCGATCGCGACGCCTTCCCTGCAGGCGACCTGGTGCTGCGCCGCGCGCTCGACGTGCCGGACACGCGCGCGGTCGACGAGGCCGCCCGCGCCTGGTCACCCCTGCGCGCCTTCGCCGCCCAGCACCTGTGGACCGTCACGGCCTACCCCGTCTGACCTGCGGCGACCTCGCCCGACGCACCGGCGCCCCGATCCGTTGACACTCCCGAGGTCCCGATCGCGTGACGGTCACGTCACCGTTGGGCGACGATTCGCCCGTTCCCGCCCGACGCGCGCCCCGCACCCCTAGCGTCACGACCATGACCACCTCGACGGCACGACCCACCCACCGCACCGGCGCCGTGCTCGCGGGCGCCGCCCTGCTCGTCGCACTGCTCGCGGGCTGCTCCGCGAGCGATGACGCGGGGTCCGCCAGCGAGCCGGCGTCCGTCGCGGGTGGCGCCGACAGCGCGGCCGACGGCGTCGCCGCGAGCACCGAGGAGGGCGGCGACCAGGCGTCCACCCTCCCGGCGAGCGGCGAGGAGCGTCAGGTCGTCCAGACCGGCGACCTGGACCTGCGCGTCAAGGACGCCCGCACGGCGACCGACGCGGTCGTGACGCGGGTCGAGGCGGCGGGTGGCCGCGTCGACGACCGCTCGGAGCAGGCCACCACCGAGGACTCGGCGGGCAGCGCGACACTCGTCGTCCGCATCCCGGCCGACCAGGTGACTCCCGTGATCGACGGGCTGGACGCGATCGGGACCGTCGACCGCATCGACCTCAAGTCCACCGACGTGACGGGGGCCGCGCAGGACCTCGACGCCCGGATCCACGCGCTCGAGGTCTCGGTCGACCGCATGGACGCCCTGCTGGCCAAGGCCACGACGAGCAAGGACATCATCGACGCGGAGAGCGCGCTCACCGAGCGCCAGTCGAACCTCGAGCAGCTCCAGGCCGAGCGCAACCGCCTCGCGGACCAGGTCTCGCTGTCGACGCTGACGGTGAACGTCTACGGCCCCGACGTCGCGCCACCGGTGGAGACCGAGGGACCGACCTCGTTCCTCGACGGGATCGGCGTCGGGTGGGACGCGTTCCTCTCGTCGGCCAAGGCCGTGCTCGTCGTGGCAGGCGTGCTGCTGCCGTGGCTCGCGTTCGGCGGGGCGATCGCGGCCGGCATCGTCGCGCTCGTGCGCTGGAACCGCCGCCGCCGTCCGGCCGGCCCGGTCGCCCAGCCCGCGCCCATGCGCGCGTACGTCGCCCCGGCCGAGCAGGACGGTCCGCCGCGGGCCGACGGCTGACAGGTGCCGGCTGGCGGCGCGGTCAGCCGATCCGGGCCGCGACCGCCGCCTCGACCTCAGGTCGGAGCGTCCGCGCGAACGTCGTCGTGAGGTGCCCCCAGTCGAACAGGACGATCACCCCGCCGATCACGTCGCGGCAGGTCCCGTCCTGGCAGAGCAGGTCGTTGACGTCGAGCACGTCGACGAGACCTGTCGTGTCGGCCGCGGCGACGTCGGCCAGCGGGTCCGGCTCGAGGGCGACATCCGCAGGGGTCGAGCACTGCGCGTAGTGCGAACGCTCGCGCGCCACGCAGTCGGGCGCGTTCTCGGCGGCCGCCGGGGTGTCGCGCAGGACGAGCACGGGGATGCCTGCATCGGTGAAGCGGGCCACCACCCGGGCGTAGGCCGCGCGCGCGGTCGCGACCTTGTCGTCCTCGCTCACGCCCACCAGCGGTTGGAACGTGCGGTCGGACATGATCACGAGGTCGGGCGCCTCCGTGATCACGGCGTCGACGGCCCAGGCGTTCCACGCGCTGCAGCCGTCGCTCGCCTCCGCGGTCTCGATCTCGATCGGGACGTCCACGGTGTAGCAGACCGAGGCGAGGTAGGTGGACAGCTGCCAGCTCTCCCGGTCGAGCTGGTCCTGCAGCGCGGGAAGCCAGTGGCCGGCGTGCGAGTTGCCGAGCAGCGCGATGCGCTTCGTCGGCGTCGTCGAGCCGTACTCGCACACGTGGCGAGACGTGAAGGGGGCGTTGTTCCAGCAGCCGTCGCGGTAGACGTCGGGGGTGTCGGTCGCCGCCACGGTCGGGCTCGTGAACAGCGTGTCGCCGACGAGGTCGCAGGCGCTGTCCCTGGCGGCCTCGGCTCCGAAGCACTCCGGCGAGCTCGCCTGGACCGCCGCGAACGTCGCGCGCTCCTGGTCGAGCCGGTCCGAGCCCCACGCGCCGGCCGCGGTCGCCGCACCCGCGGTCAGCGCCATGCACAGCCCGCCGACCAGGAACGTGCGGCCCACCGAGCCCGTCAGCCGCCGGTCGGAGCGCACCGGGTCCTCGACGAGAACCTTGGTGAGCGCGGCGAGCAGTACCGACGCGGCCAGGATCGCGAGCTTCATCGGCCAGCTCATGGCTGCTCCGAGCGCGAACGGCAGCAGGATGATCAGCGGCCAGTGCCACAGGTAGACCGCGTACGACAGGTCGCCGAGCCGGACGACGGGCCGCCGCCCGAGCACCCCGCTCGGGCCTCCGCGCGCGTCGTCGGCGTCCGCCCAGATCACCGCGGCGGCGCCCAGGGTCGGCAGCAGCGCGGCCACGCCGGGGAACGGCGTGCCGGCCGAGAACTGCGTCGCCGCGGCGACGATCGCCGCCAGGCCGCACCACGCGAGGACGGCCCGCACCGGCGCGGGCAGCGAACGGCGCGTGACCAGCACCGCGACCAGGCCGCCGAGCGCGAGCTCCCACATGCGGGTCCGCGTGACGAAGTAGGCGCGGGCCGGGTCGTCCGTCGTGAGCTGGACGCCGTACGCGAGACTTGCCGCGAACACCGCCCCGATGCCCACCGCCACCGCCACGCGAGAGCGACGCAGGCGCAGCCCGACGAACGCCACGAGCCCGATCACGAGGGGCCACACGACGTAGAACTGCTCCTCGACCGCGAGCGACCAGAAGTGCTGCACAGGCGTCGGCGTGTTGTCCGCTGCGAGGTAGTCGGTCGCCTGCTGCGCCAGAGACCAGTTCTCGGCGTAGAACGTCGCACGGACCGCCTCGTGCGCCGCACGCACGAGCAGTCCGCTGGGCAGCAGCACGGCCGCGGCGACCACCGTCACCAGGAGGACCAGGCTCGCGGCCGGCAGCAGTCGCCGGACCCGGCGGGCCCAGAACTGCGCGAGGTCGCGCGGCCGGCGCGGGGGGTGGCGCAGCAGGTGGGACGTGATGAGGAAGCCCGAGATGACGAAGAAGACGTCCACGCCGACGTAGCCACCGCGCAGGCTCGCCGGCCACAGGTGGTAGACGACGACGAGCGCCACCGCGAGCGCGCGCATCACCTGGATGTCGCGGCGGGGGGCGGGCTGCTCACCGCGCGCGGGCCGCGTGGCGGGCAGCGCGAGGGCTGTCGGGGAGGTCGTCATGAAGGGCGCCGGGGTCGGGGGTCGGCGCACCGCATCGTAGTTCCGGCGCGTGTGAGCCCGCGCCCGGTGCGTCGCTCGGGGGTGCCAGGTCGGACGACCGCCGGTCGGCGGCGTGGGGCGGGGCTGCGGCTCCTTTGTTGGAACCACAGCCCCGCGCTGGGCCGGTCGGGTCACCCGAAGGTGAACGAGAACGCCTGCACGCCCTTCGACGGCGCGATCTCCACGGTGCCCTCCGCGACCTTCGACCCCTCGACCAGCGTGTACGCCTTGGGCGAGCCGGACACCTCGACGGTGTCCCGGCTGACCTCGGCGCCGTTCGCGTCGCGCCGGATCACGTCGACCGTCCCGGACCCGCCGAGCACCGCCTGCACGACGGCCGCGTGGTACGTCAGCCGCAGCCGCGCGTCGGCCCCCGCGGTCGCGCCCTGGTAGTCGGTCGTCCACGTGCCGCCGAACGCGACGGTGTCGGGCTTCTGGTCGGCCGGGAGCGTCGCGGAGAACTCGCCCTCCTGGTAGTCGCCGTCGACGTTGCGGTGCTTGCTCACGGACAGGAACGTCTCGGGCGTGATGTCGCCCTGGGGAGTCGTGTCGCCGACCTGCGTCTCGGCGGGCAGGTCGACCGACGGGTTCGCGTCCTTGAGCAGCGTCCGGATGAGCTTCTCGGTCTGCTCGTAGCCGCCCTCACCCTGCGAGACCTGGCGCACCTGGCCGGTCGCGTCGATGAGGTAGTGCGCCGGCCAGTAGCGGTTCCGGTAGGCGGTCCAGGTGGCGTAGGAGTTGTCCTGCGCGACCGGATAGGTGATGCCGAGGCGCTTCGCGCCGTCGACGACGTTGCGGGTCTCGCGCTCGAACGCGTACTCCGGGGTGTGGACGCCGATCACGACGAGGCCGTCGTCGGCGTAGGCCTTGTCCCAGGCGGTGACGTGCGGGACCGAGCGCTGGCAGTTGATGCAGCTGTATGCCCAGAAGTCGATCAGCACGACCTTGCCCTTGAGGTCGGCGAGCTTCAGGCCCTGGCCGTCGGGGGTGTTGAGCCAGGTGTCGATGCCGCGGATCTCGGGCGCCGGCCCGCAGTCCTCGAGCGTCGCGGAGTTGTTGGTGCAGCGCGACAGGCCCTTGTTCTCGTCCGTCGTCAGGCCACCGAGGTTGAGCTGGCTCTGCACGGTCTTGTCCGCGGCGATCTTCGACTGCAGCGTGTCGGTGTACCCGGGCAGCGCGCGCTGGATCGCGTCGGTGAGGTTGAAGGAGAGCGCCAGCGCGAGGGCGAGCATGAGCGCGCCGCCGATCTTGCGGACGGTGCCCTGGTGGGCGCGGAACGCCGCGACCCGCTCGGCGACCTTGCGGCCCGCGAGCGCGAGGATGAGCAGCGGGATGGCGGCCCCGATCGCGAAGGCGACGGTCAGCACCACGGTGCCCGGCCCGACCGTCCCGGTCGCACCCGCGACCGTGATCGCCGCGAGCACCGGCCCGGCGCACGGCACGTAGACCGCGCCCAGACCGAGGCCGAGGACGAACCCGCCGCGGCCCTGGCCGGGCGCGCGCTTGGGGGTGAGCCGCTGGAACGGCCGCTCGATGATCTCCTCGAAGCGCGGCACCAGGAGGCCGACGCCGAGGATCGCCAGGACGGCGATGCCCGCCCACCGCAGCAGGTCCTGCGGGAGACCGAGCAGCGACAGCACCAGGGTGCCGAGCAGGGTCACGACCGTGAAGCTCGTGACCAGGCCGGCGATGACCAGGTACGGCCGCGCCGACTCGCCGCGGCTCGGCGGGGTCTCGACCGGACGCTCGGCGACGGCGACGCCGCCCGCTTCCCCGGCCGGCGGAGGAGCGGCCCGGGACAGGAAGGCCGGTTGGGCCATCGCCCCGACTCCCCCGGCGGCGCCGCTCGCGCGGGCCACCTTGATCTCGGTCCGCGCGGGACGGGCGTTCTCCACGCCACCCGCGAAGAAGACGACGGGCAGCACGGGGAGGATGCACGGCGAGATTCCCGTGACGAGTCCTCCGACGAGGCCGATGAGCGCGAGCGTGAGCAGGTCCATGGCGGAGGTTCGGCGCGGCGACCCGCTCGGATGGGCCCGAGGCTGGTCGAGAACTCGTCGCACATCCGACCCATCCACCCCGGCGTGGGCGCCGAACTCCCCTCGACAGTGGACGCCGGGAAGCTCCCGGGGTCTCCACCCAAGACAAGGAGTTCCACCATGCGTACCACCGCCCGCACCCGCATCGCCGCAGTCCTGCTCGCCGGTGTCACCGGCCTGGCCCTGACGGCCTGCAGCTCCGACAGCGACAGCTCCACCGACGCGGGTGCCTCGTCGCCCGCGATGGAGTCGCCGGCCATGGAGTCGCCGTCGATGGCACCGAGCGACGACGCCACCACCGGGATGATGGACCCCGCTTCGGACCTCGTCGGCGCCGGCTGTGCCGACTACGCCGCCGCCGTCCCCGACGGCCCGGGCTCGGTGACCGGCATGTCGACCGACCCGGTCGCGGTCGCCGCATCGAACAACCCCCTGCTGACCACGCTCACCGCGGCGGTCTCCGGCAAGCTCAACCCGGACGTGAACCTGGTCGACACGCTCAACGGCAGCGAGTTCACGGTCTTCGCCCCGGTCGACGACGCGTTCAAGAAGATCGACGCCGCCACGATCGACGGCCTCAAGACCGACAGCGACACCCTGACCAAGATCCTCACGTACCACGTGGTCCCCGGTCAGATCTCGCCCGACAAGATCGACGGCGAGCACAAGACCGTCGAGGGCGGCACCGTGAAGGTGACCGGCTCGGGCGACGACATCATGGTGAACGGCGCCAAGGTCATCTGCGGTGGCGTGCACACCGCGAACGCCACGGTGTACCTCATCGACTCGGTGCTCATGCCGACCATGTGACACGAGCCGGACCGGAGCCCCCGCGCCAGCCCCCACCGGGCGCGGGGGCTCCTTCATGCCCGGCTCGCGACGCTCAGGGCAGGTGCGGGGCGTCGTCGAGCACAGCGGTGAGCTGCCGGTCGTACGCGCGGTGTCCCCCGAACGCGAGTCGCCACGGGTAGCGCCGCGAGCGCCCCAGGTCCCACACCAGCACGCCCCGCGCTGTCGAGACGGTGATCACCACACCGTGCGGCGCGTACTCGTACGGCACCGGGCCGACCCTCGCGAGCACGGTGTTCATCCGGTAGGCGAAGGATGCTGCGGTCGGGAGCAGCAGTCCGACGCCCGTGACCTGGGACCAGGCGACGTGCTCAGGCGCGTCGACCGCTCCTCTGCGGGTCACGCCGGAGTCGTCGAGCACGACCGACGCCGCACGGTCGGCCGACCGCCACGTCACGCCTTCGGCCGTCGCCCGCCAGGGCAGGTCGGCGACCACCCGCGCGGGTCAGCTCTGGGTGAGGACGACGACCGGGGTGGTGGTCGGCTGGGCGGAGCCGCCCTCCGGCTCGACGGTCATCGCCAGGGCGTCGCCCGACGAGAAGTCGTCGGTCAGTCGACGCACGGAGCCGCCGTCGGCGGAGAGGACCCCGGCCGACGCCGCCTCGTCACCGTTCACGACCCACAGCTGGTAGACCTTCCCGTCCGCGAGGGCCGGCAGGCCGGTCGCGCTGAACAGGGCGTCGTCGTCGGTGAGGACGGCCGTCGCGGTGCCACCGCCGGCCACGTCGCCGTGCACGAGCACGGCAGAGGGGTCGCGGAGCACGTCGGCGAGCGCCTGCTGCTGGTTGCTGGCGTCCTCGGCACGCTGGTGCTGCTGCACGAGCAGCGCGCTGGGCACGGCGGCACCGATGACGACGGCGGCGGCCAGCGACCACCAGCGCTGCGCGCCGCGCGGCGTGGCGGCGCGGTGCGACGTCGCGGGAACGGCGGCCGGGCGCTCGGGCTCCCGCAGGAGCGGCGCGGAGTCGTCGGCCGACGGTGCGGCGCCGTCCGCCGGTGCCTCGGCGCTCGTCGGCCGGGCCTCGCGGGCCACCGCGGCGAGCACGGACGCACGCAGGCCGGCGGGCGGCTCGGCGGCGACCGCGGAGCCGAGGCGGGCGGCGACGGCGAGGAGGTCGGCGAGCTCGCGGGCGGCATCGGCATCGGTCGCGACTAGGCGCTCGACGGCGCGGCGCTCGATGTCGTCGACCGCGTCGAGCGCGTACGCGCCGAGCAGGGAGCGCACGTCGTCGCCGGTGGCGCGGACGTCGTCGTTCTCGGTCATGCCGCCACCCCCAAGCAGTCCTTGAGCCGGAGCAGGCCGTCGCGGATGCGCGACTTCACGGTGGGCAGCGCGGCGCCGAGGGTGTCGGCCACCTCGCGGTAGGTCTTGCCGCCGTAGTACGCGAGCACCACGGCGCGGTGCTGGGTCTCGGTGAGCGTCTGCAGGCAGTCGCGCACGCGAACCTGCTCCAGCATGCCCTCGACCTCGTCGGCGACGACGTCGAACGGCCGCTCGCCGCTCTCGTCGAGCACGCGCTGGTCGCGGTCGCGCTGGGCCTGGACCGAGCGGACCCGGTCGACCGCGCGGCGGTGCGCGAGCGTGACGACCCACGTGCGGGCCGAGCCTCGCGCCGCGTCGAAGCGCGACGCGGTGCGCCAGACCTCGACCCAGACCTCCTGGGCGACCTCGGCGGCGTGGTCGGGGTCGCGCAGGACGCCGAAGCAGGTGCCGAACACGGGTCGCTCGAGCTGTCCGTACAGCTGCTCGAACGCAGACTGGTCCCCGGACGCGACGGCCGCGAGCAGATCGGGGGCGTCGCTCGTCGGTTCGGGGGCCTGCACCACGCGCGCCAGTGTGCCGTACGAGCGCACCAGATGCGCGCGCGACGTGCGCGGGGCTGGGCTCGGAGCCAGCAGGAGGAGCACGGGACACCTTCCGGATCGGCAGGCAGGGACCGGGGACGATGGGAGTTCGGAGCCGAACCGGCCGCGGATGGCCCCTAGCGCACAATCACCCCCTCAGCGCGTCGGGAGCGGGTGAGAAGCGCACCGACGCCGCCCGACGTAGGTTGCGGGGATGTCGACCCTCGCCGCCGCGCGCCGCCAGCTCGTCCAGCACGGACCCGCGCTCGCCCTCGCCGCGCTGCTCGCCACCTCGGGCACCATCCACCTGGTCAAGCCGGGCGTGTTCCGGCCGCTGATCCCGCGGTCGCTCGGCGACCCGGACCCGTGGGTGCTCGGCAGCGGCGTCGCAGAGCTCGCGTGCGCCGGGGCGCTGGCCGTGCCCGCGACGCGTCAGGTCGGCGGGCTCGCGTCGGCGGCACTGCTCGTCGGGGTCTTCCCCGGCAACGTGACGATGGCCGTGCGGTCGCGGCCGGACGCGCGCTCGTGGGCCGGCAAGCCGGCCGTTGCATGGGCCCGACTGCCGCTGCAGGTGCCGCTCGTCGCGTGGGCCCTCACTGTTGCGCGCAGCGCCCGCAGTGCCCGCAGTGCCCGCTGACGGGCCGCCCGAAACAGGAGGCGCCCCGCCGACGCCTCGTCGATAGTGGACCGATGGACGACAAGGCCACCCTGCACCGCTACCTGCGCACTGCCCGGAACGACCTGCTCGGCAAGATCGACGGCCTGAGCGAGTACGACGCCCGGCGCCCCCTGACCCCCACCGGCACGAACGTGCTGGGCCTGGTCAAGCACGTGGCCAGCGTCCAGCTCGGCTACTTCACCGACACCTTCGGCCGCGCCTCCGACATCACGGCACCCTGGCTCGCCGACGACGCCCCGCCCGACTCCGACATGTGGGTCGCGGCCGACGAGAGCCGCGCGTCGATCGTGGCGTTCCACGAGGCGTCCGCCCGGGCGTCCGACGAGGTCATCGAGGCCCTCGACCTCGACGCGGCAGGCACCGTCCCGTGGTGGCCCGACGACCGCAGCGCGGTGACCCTGCACCAGGTCCTGGTCCATGTGCTCGCCGAGACGGCCCGGCACGCCGGCCACGCCGACATCCTGCGCGAGCACCTCGACGGGTCCGCCGGCCAGCGGGTGGGCGACGCGAACGTGCCGGACCGCTCGTCGGACCAGTGGTCGGACTATGCCGCACGGATCGAGGCTGCCGCCCGCGTGGCGGCGGCCGCGGCCGGCGAACGAGTCCCCTGAGGCGCCCGGCGGTGTCTGGGGCCACGATGGCGAGATGGCAGAGATGACCCAGCTGGAGATCAATGCCCACGTGATCGAGCAGTTCCGCGCCGGGGGTCCCATCGAGGGGATGCACCGCGACCGGCTCCTGCTGCTGACCACCACGGGGCGCTCGTCGGGCGAGCCGAGGACCGCGCCCATGATGTTCCACCTCGACGAGGGCCGGCCGGTCGTGATCGCGTCGGCCGCCGGCGCACCGCGCGACCCGCAGTGGTACGACAACCTCGTCGCCGACCCGGCCGTGCACGTCGAGCTCGCCGACGAGGAGTACGACGCCCGCGCCGTCGTCGCGAGCGGGGACGAGCACGACCGCCTCTGGGCGGACATCACGGCTGCCTACCCGTTCTTCCTCGAGCACCTGGCCAAGGCCGGGCGGGCGATCCCGCTCGTGATCCTCGACCGGGCCTGACCCGGCCGGAGGGGTGGACGGCGCAGGCCGCCCACCCCTCCGCAGGTCCGCTACGCGGCGACGCCTCCTCGCCTCGAGCGGGCGACGAGCAGCACCAGTCCTGCGAGCAGCGTGATCACGCCCGCGAGCGCGAGCCCGCCCACGTCACCGCCCGTGGCGGCGAGGTCGCCCGCCGCCACCACGCGCAGCACCGCGCTGCCCTCGGCTCCCGAGCCGACGCCCCGCACGACGACGGTGTGGGACCCGACCGGCGTCTCGGTCGGCACGGTCGCGACGACCTCCACGCCCCCGTCCGCATCCGCCTCGCCCTGCGTGAGCAGCACCGGCGTCGAGTGCAGCCAGACCTCGACCGCCTCGCCGGGCTCGAGCCCGGTCGCCCGGACCGTGAGCGTGCCGCCCGCCTCGACCCGGCCGGCCGAGAGCGTGACGTCGACGTCGTCCTCGTCCCCGGGCAGGGCCGGGTCCGTGGGGTCGGTCGGGGTCGGCCTCGGCGCGGCCGAGCCCGACGGCGTCGGACCCGCGGTCTGGGACGGCGAGGGCGTCGGCGACGCGGTGGCCGTCGGGCTCGGTGACTGCGACGGGGTCGGGGTCGGCGTCGGCGTCGGCGACTGCGTCGGCTCGGGGTCGGTCGGCCCCGACGGGCTCGTCTCCGGGTTCGTCCGCGGGTCCGCGGGCGCGGCCGGCGGCTCGATCCCGGCGTCGGGGTCGGCCGGGTCGGGGTACCGCTCCACGTAGCTCGGCACCGTGCTCGAGCTCTCGTTGCGCGCCCCCACGCCGTTGACCACGTGCTCGAAGATCCCCTCGCCGCCGAGCGAGACCACGAGCAGGTGGTGCAGCGTCACGCCGTCGGTCTTCGGCACCTCGAAGCCGCCGTCGACCGTGATCTCGTCCTCCTCGGTGTCCGACGTGAAGTTGGAGTACGACCCCAGCCCCCACGCCTCGTGGTGCTTCACCGAGCTGTCGACCTTGTAGGCCGCCCAGCCCTTGACCCCGTCGTGGTTCCACGCGGCCTGGTCCGGGACGTCGTACGGCAGCTCGTTCTGGAAGAACACGGTCCGCCCGCGCTCGCCCTTCCAGAGCACGTTGTAGCGCTGGAAGTGCTCGACGAAGAGCCCGTACGCGGAGACGTCGTCGCCGTTGACCACGAACCCGTAGTCCGAGGTGTTGGCGTCCCAGCCGATCCCCGCTCCGTGGTCGCCGCGCCAGGACCACACGTGGTCGACGATCGTGTCGTCCGCGTCGACGACCATCGCGGCGTCGACCTTGCCCGCCACGGCGCCACCGACACGCAGGAACACGTCGCTGAGCACGATCGGGTCGGCCGCGTGGTCGCGGTGCACGTCCTTGTCGCCGACGACGAGCAGGGCGGGCGACTCGGTCACGGCCGCGTCGAACAGCAGGCCCGCGACGCGGATGCCGTCGGCGTCCGCCACGTGCATGCCGATGCCGCCGCCCGTCGGGATGATCGTCGCGAGGCCGAGTCCCAGCACCACCGTCCCGGGCCGCGTGACCTGGATCGTCTTGTCCATCCGGTACACGCCGGGTGTGAACAGGACGTTCTTGCCCGCCGCGAGGGCCGCGTTGACCTGCGTCGCGGTCGCGCCCTGCTTCACGACGAAGAAGTCGGTCAGCGGGATCGACGTGCCCGGGGTCGTGCCGTTCTCCCACGTGGTGCCCGTGGTGCCGTCGCGCAGCGCCGGGACGCGCACGGACCAGTCGGCCGCCGCGTTCTCGTCGTCGCCCGACAGGTACAGGTAGGGCTTCTCGGCGATCGCGCCCGTGTGCTCGAGCGCGGTGATCGGCGGCGTCGGGTACGCACCCCAGCTGGCAGGGAGCGTCGCGCGGGGGTCGCCCGCACCGTCGCCCTTGGACACGTCACCGGTCACGCCCGAGTAGACGAAGTTCCACACCCCGCCCGCCCACGTGCCCACCGAGCTGTCCCGGGCGTACCACTGCTGCTGGGTGAACGACTTCACGTAGCCGGTGACGTTCGAGTCGGCGATGAAGCCGCCCGACGACCACCCGTACCGCCCGGAGTCGAGCTGGAGGTTGCCGTTGACCTGCACACGCCGCAGCGGAGCGGCCTGCGAGGTCGCCCAGTGGCCGGTGCCGCCCGTGGGCGTGTACGAGAGGTTCTCCGCCGAGCGCCAGAAGTTCTGCGTGGCGTTCATGTCGAACCACTCGGCGTCGACCCAGTCGCCGCCGCTGATGTCCACGTCCGTGGGGTCGAGCCCCGCGCCCGACATCGCCGTGTAGAAGCCGACCCGCGCGTCGAGCGTGTAGTCGCCGGGCTTGAAGAAGATCTGCCAGCGCCCCTCGCCGAACTGGTCCTCCTCCTGGTCCGCGAACACCGAGTCGAAGATCGCCTGGATGTCCTGGGCGTCCATCGACGGGTCGAGGACCAGCACCCGGGAGCCGAGCAGGTCGGTCGTCGGGAGCTCGATCCTGCGGCCCTCGAAGATCTCGAGGTCCCACAGCGAGACACCGAACGTCGTGCCGCGCGTGACCGCCTCGATGCGCACGTACCGGGCCCGCACGGGCTCGAACCGCGTCACCTCCGGCCCCTTCTCGCCCAGGCCGCGCACGCGCGCCGCCGTGGTCCAGGTGGAGCCGTCCATCGACGTCCTCACGTCGTAGTCCTTGGCGTAGGCGCCCTCCCAGTACGGCTTGAGGCCGCACACCGGAGCGACCTTGCCGAGGTCGACCTGGATCCACTCGCCGTCGCGCCCGACCCAGTTGCCGCTGCCCGGGGGCGTCTCGGCCACGCCCGAGTCCCAGCGGGACCAGACGTTGGAGTCGATCGCGTCGCCGCCGTTGCCGTGCGACGCCGTCGCGGTCACGCCGGCGTCCCTCACCAGGTCGCGGCCGCACACGAGGTCGCCGATGCCGGGCACCACGGGACCGGTCGGGTCGGGGTCGGTCGGGTCGGTCGGGTCGGTCAGGCCTGCGTCCACCGGCTCGCCCGTCGCGGAGAGCACCTGCAGCTCGTAGAGCGAGTAGCCGAACGTCGAGCCGCGGTGGATGCCCTGCATGCGCAGGTACCGCGCGGTCGTCTCGTCGAAGTCGACCGTGTGCGTCCCGGCCGCCTTGTCCCGCTGCTGCGAGACCGTGGTCCACGCGGTGCCGTCCGTCGAGACCTGGACGTCGTAGTCCTTGCCGAAGGCGGCCCCCTCCCAGAACAGCTTGACCTGGTGGACGTCGTACCGGGCGCCGAGGTCGACCTGGAACCACTCGTCGTCCTTGCCGTTCCAGCTGCCGTCGAGCGCGCTGCCCCACTTCGTCGTCATGACCCCGTCGACGCCCTGCGCGGCCGGGTCCTGGGACGACGAGGCGGTCGCGGCCTTGCCGAGCGCCACGTTGACCCCCGCCCCGTCGACGACCTTCACCGAGCGGGTCTCGATGCCCACGTTGCCGCGACCGTCGCGCGCCAGGACGTAGACCTTCCACGCCCCCGCCGTCGTCGGCGCGGTGACCGTGAACGTCCCCGCCGTCCCGGAGTAGGTCGCCTTCTTCAGCGACTTGTCCCCGGTGGCGTAGCTGCCCGACAGGTCGATCTCGTAGGTGATCGCGTCGCCGTCGGGGTCGCTCGCCGCGGCCGAGACCTCGAACGTCGAGCCCGCCACCACCGAGCCGGTCGGCACGGTCATCGAGGAGATCACCGGCGACGAGTTGTCGTCCGCCGCCGAGCCGCCGTAGGCCTTCGCGACCGCGTAGTAGCCGAGCCGCTTCTCACCGCCGGTCAGGACGTTGAGCCAGACACCGCCCATGTCCTTCTCGACGCCGTAGTGGAACAGCGTCGCGCCGAGCGCCTGCCCGGGGTGGTCGGTGACGGCCTTCCACGCCTTCGTGTACCCGGCCGCCTTCTGCACGTCCGTGGGCTCGACGGGCACGCCGTTGGCGTCGTCGGGCACCTCCCACTCCCCCGTGGGTCCGCCCTCGGTGATGAGGTACGGCTTGCCGTAGTCGCCCGCCTCCCACGCGGCGTGCACGTCGCCGATCGCGCCGTAGGAGTTGACCGCCAGCAGGTCCAGCGCCGGTGCGTTCTTCTTGTAGTACGGCCACGCGCCGACGTACGCGTCGGTCGAGGTGACCGGGTGGTTCGGGTCGATCGCGTGGATCGCGACGGCCGCGTCGTTGACGAACGACGTGTAGGCGTCCCGCTGCGCCTCGAGCTTCGCGCCCGAGTAGCAGCTCTGCAGCCCCAGCACGGACTCGTTGCCGACGTCCCACAGCAGCACGGCCGGGTCGTCCTTGTACTGCGTGGTCCACTTCTCGATGTCGGCCAGCGCGGCCGCCTTGTAGCCCTCGGCGTCGTCCACGAAGTCGGGGCAGCCCCCGCTGCCCGGCCCGCCACCCGGCTGCAGCCAGAACCCGGCGACCACGCGGATGCCGTTCGCCGCGGCCACGTCGAACAGGTGTGCCGACGAGGCGTCGGTCCCCCACGTGCGGATGGTGTTGACCCCCATCGCCTTGAGGTCGGCGACGTAGTCCTCCGCGTGCGCCGCGTCGGGACCCCACGTCATGCCCTTGACGACGTACGGCTCGCCGTCGACGAGCAGCTGCCAGCTGCCGTTGCCGCCGACCACCTCGACCGTCCTGCCCGAGGGCTCGACCGGCGGCGTCGTGACGGTCTCGCCGTAGACCTGCACCTCCCACAGGGAGTACCCGTAGCCGATCGCCCGCTCGGTGCCGAGCACGCGCACGTAGCGTGCGGTCGCCGGGGTCGGGAGCGTGACGTCGTCCTCGTAGAGCTCGGGGTTCGCGGAGCCGGCCAGCAGGGGCGCCGCGCCCGGGGCGGTGTAGACCGTCGTCCACGCGGCGCCGTCCGACGAGACCTCGACCGTGTACGCGCTCGCGCGGGCCCGCTCCCAGTCGAGCTTGACGCGCTCGATCGTGCTGGCCTTGCCGAGGTCGACCTGCAGCCACTGCGGGTCGACGTCGTGGACGCTCTCCCACCGGCTCTGCAGGCTGCCGTCGACGGCGGCGGCGGCACCGGCGCTGTTCGAGGACGCGGTCGCGGTCTTGCCCTGCGAGAGCAGCACGGGTGCGTCGGCGGCGGCCGGCAGCACGGCTGCTCCGACCGTGAGACCGACGAGCGAGAGCACGCCGATCGAGGCGACGGCCGCACGCCAGCGGCGGCGGGAGAAGGGTGGGGCCAGGGCTGTCATCGGGGTCCTCCTGGTGGTGCCGGTCGTCGTCGACCGGGCGGGCACGCGCTGTTCGTCCTTGAGCAGGGGCTGGTGGTGCTCGCGCCGGGCACGGGGTGCTGTGCGGTGCGCGGATCTGTCGAGCGCTTGCGCGCACGGGCGTCGCTGCCCGCGTCAGAGAGCGCTCTCTGTGTGCTGGGAGTATGTCGGGATCGCGCCGCATGCCGCAAGAGAGCGCTCTATGGATCCCACTTTCGGGTGCATGAGCCAGCACTCGACCGGTCCCGCCCGCGCCGGTCGGGCCGCGGCCCGGCCCGCGGGCGCTACCGTGCGGGGGTGCAGGACGACGTCGCCCCCGGCCCCCGTGTGAGCACGCTCGAGGACGTGGCACTCGTCGCGGGCGTCTCCCGCGCGTCGGTCTCGCGCGTCGTCAACGGCAAGGCCGGAGTCGCGGCCCACATCGTCGAGGCCGTCAACGACGCCATCGCCCGCACGGGCTACGTCCCCAACCGCGCCGCCCGCTCCCTGGTCACGCGCCGCTCGGACACGGTCCTGGTCGTCGTCTCGGGCAGCGACACGAGCCGCGCAGGTCCCTGGGGTCCGGGCGACGTGCTCGCCGACCCGTTCTTCGGCCGCGTCGCCGGTGGCCTGATGAGCTCGTTGCGCCCGCGCGACGTGCACCCCGTGCTCATGCTCGCCGTCACGGACGACGAGCGCAGCCGCGTGCTGTCCTACGTGCGCGAGGGCAGCGCCGACGGCGTCCTGCTCGTCTCCGCGCAGGCCGGCGACCCGCTGCCCCAGATGCTCACCGACGCCGGCCTCCCCGTCGTGCTGTTCTCCCGGCCGGACCACCCGCTGCCGCTGAGCTACGTCGACGTCAACAACCGCGCAGGCGGGGCACTCGCCGCCGACCGGCTGGTCGCGCGCGGCTGCCGCTCGGTCGGCATCGTCACCGGTCCGCTCGACATCCCGGGCGCCGAGGACCGGCTGGTCGGCTTCCGGGAGGCCATGGCCCGGCACGGCGTGGCCTACGTGCCGTCCGCGGCGGGGACCTTCTCCGTCGAGAGCGGCGTCGCCGCGATGGGCACGCTGCTCGCCGACCACCGGGTCGACGGGGTGTTCGCCTCGAACGACAACATGGCGGTCGGCGCGATCCTCGCTGCCCAGGAACGCGGCCTGACGGTGCCCGACGACGTCGCCGTGGTCGGCTTCGACGACAGCACCGCCGCGCTGATGTGCCGGCCCACGCTCACCACGGTGCGCCAGCCCATCGAGGCGATGGCGGCGGAGATGGCGCGCCTCCTGCTCGAGCGGCTCGACGCCCCCGACCAGCGGCCGAGCGCGGCGATCTTCGAGCCCGCCCTGGTCGAGCGCGGATCGGCCTGACGAGCCGCACCCGGTTCGTCGGTCGGTCGCCGCGCGGGACACAATCGAGCGGTGACGGCGACCACGCAGACCCAGCCACCCGCCCCGCGGCGCGCTCGTCGCGCGCACGGGAGCCCGGCGATGACCGTCGCGCTCCTCGTCGTCGTCGGCGCGATCGTGCTCGCCTCCGCGCTCGTGGTCGCGCTCACCTGGCCCGGCCACGTGACGCCGTCCGGCCAGGCCGCGGGGCTCACCGACGCGGGCGTCCAGCACGTCAAGGCCGAGGTGACGGGCGCGCGCATGGAGAGCTGCGACGCGAGCGTCGAGAACATGCTCCCCGACGGCACGCTGCCGTCGTCGGTCGCCTGCCTCGAGGTCGAGGCGCGCGTGACGTCCGGCGCCGACGAGGGGCGGGTGGTGTCGGTCTACGCGACGTCGGGCATCACCGCGGGCGACGTCCCGGCGGGGACGCGGATCATCGTCGAGCACTACCCCGCGGCCGACGGCGCCCCCGAGACGTGGGCGTGGTCGGACTTCTCCCGCGGCGTGCCGTTGGGCGCGTTCGCCCTCGCGTTCGTGCTGGTCGCGGCCGTGGTGGCCGGCTGGCGCGGGTTGCGCGCGGTGGCCGGGCTGGCGGTCGCGTTCACGGTCATCTGGGTCTACCTGCTCCCGGCCCTGGTCGCCGGCAAGCCGGCGCTGCTCGTCGGGCTCGCGGCGTCCGTCGTCATCATCACGGTCGCGCTCTACCTCGCGCACGGGCCGAGCCTGCGCACGACGACCGCGCTGGGCGGCACCCTCGCAGGGCTGTTCCTCGTCGCCGCGCTCGGCGTGCTCGGCGCGCATGCCGCGCACCTGTCACCCGTGGCCTCCGAGGACGACTACCGGCTCGCCGCGCTGCTCGGCGACCACGGCGTCCAGACGCTGCACGGCGTGTTCCTGTGCGGCGTCGTGCTCGCCGGGCTCGGGGTGCTCAACGACGTCACGATCACGCAGTCCTCGGCGGTCTGGGAGCTGCGCGCGGCCGATCCCACGGCCTCGTGGCAGTCGCTGTTCACGGGCGGGATGCGGATCGGGCGCGACCACATCGCGTCGACGATCTACACGATCGCCTTCGCCTACGCGGGCGCCTCGCTCCCCGTCCTCATGGTCCTGCAGCTCTACGACCTGCCACTCGGGCAGACGCTCACGAGCGGGATCTTCGCGCAGGAGATCGTCCGGACCCTTGCGGGCTCGATCGGTCTCATCCTCGCCATCCCGCTGACCACCGCGATCGCCGTCACCGTCGCCACCCGCGCGAGCACCCGCCAGCTCACCGTCACGGGCGGCCACACCCACTGACCCCGGGCCGGCTCTACGCGACGGGCACGGCGACCTCCGCCCGCGCGTTCTCGGCGGGCGCCGAGGCGGAGCGGACGACCAGGGCGGCGATGGCCGTCGTCAAGGGAATCGCGAGGACCAGCCCGATCGAGCCGACGAGCGTGCGGGCGACCTCCTCCGCGAGCTCGCCGTTCTGCAGCGTGTCGAGGATCGCGCGGTCGGAGATGCTCACGAGCAGGACGAGCGGGAGGGTCGCGCCGACGTAGGCGAACACGATCGTGTAGACGGTCGAGGCGATGTGGTCGCGGCCGATCCGCATCCCGCGGGAGAACAGCTGGCGGCGCGACGCGTCGGGCGAGGCCGCGCCCAGCTCCCACACGGCCGAGGCCTGCGTGATCGTCACGTCGTTGAGCACGCCGAGGCCGGCCAGCACCATGCCGCAGAGCAGGACCGCGCGGAGCCGGACGTCGGGCGCGGCGGACATCAGGTCGAGCGCGTACTCGTCGGACAGGCCCGTGAGCTGGGCCGCGCCGCTCGCCCACGCCGCGATGAGCGCGGTGGCGGCGAGGCCGGCGAGCGTGCCGACCAGCGCCGTCGACGTGCGCAGCGTGAACCCGTGCGCCAGGTACAGCACGACGAACATGATCGCGACGGCGGTGACCAGCGCGACCGGCACGGCAGGCTTGCCCTGCAGGAGCGCGGGCAGCGTGAAGGCGCCGATCATGCCGAGCGACGCGGCGAGCCCGACGAGCGCCGCGAGCCCTCGCCACCGGGCGACGGCGACGACCAGCACGACGAACCCGAGGGCCAGGATCGCCAGCGGTGGACCGCGGACGTAGTCGACGAACACGTACGGCGTCCCACCGGGACCCGCGTCGCCCGTGTCGACGACCTGGATCCGGTCCCCCGCCTCGAGCTCGCCGAGGTACTCGGGCGGCACGTTGACCCACACCGGGGCCCCACTGATGCGCGCTCGGAGCTGGTGGACCTGGTCGGCGGCGTCAGGGTCCACGGCGACGACCGTGCCCGTGTGGAACGTCGCGCCCGGGGCGGAGGTCTGGAGCGTGGGCTGCTCGCCGTGCGGCCAGAGCAGCACGGCCCCGAGCACGGTCGCCAGCAGCACCGGGACCAAGATCGCCGTGAAGATCGCTCGCGCGCGGCGCCTCAGCCGGTCCGGGGTCGGCCCGACCGGGCCGTGCACGTGTCCGCTCATGGCGCCGAGCATCACGCGCGCGGGCCTCGAGACGAGGGAGCCACGCCGCTGTTTGCTTTTGATAGTCATTCTCGTTTAGGTTCGAGACGTCGCTCCGGCCCGCAGTCCCGTCAATGGGAACTGTTATCGTTACGGTGCCCGGACGCGGCCTCCCACCGCCCGGCACATCTCCCGCTAGGACCTCGTCGCCATGAAGAAGTCGCTCGCCCTCGTCGTCGCCACCACGGCCGCGCTCGCGCTGTCCGCGTGCTCGTCCTCCGACTCCGACCCGGGCGGCGCCGCGACCGGGACCGTCGCGGTCGTCACGTCGACCAACGTCTACGGCGACATCGCCGCGCAGGTCGGCGGGGACCTCGTGCACGTGACCGCGATCATCGACGACCCGTCCGCGGACCCGCACTCCTACGAGGCCAGCGCCCAGACGCAGCTCGCCCTGTCCAGGGCCGCTCTCGTCGTCGAGAACGGCGGCGGGTACGACGACTTCGTCGACACGATGCTCGACGCGATCTCCACCGAGCCCGTCGTCGTCAACGCGGTCGAGGTCTCGGGCAAGGACACCGGCGGCGACCTCAACGAGCACGTCTGGTACGACTTCCCGACCGTGCGGGCGCTGGCCGGCACGATCGCCGACGAGCTGAGCAGCATCGACGCGGACAACGCGGCGACCTACGCTGCCAACGCCACGGCCTTCCAGGCCAAGGTCGACGACCTGATCGCCGAGACGGACGCGATCAAGGCCGAGCACGCGGGTGCGGGGGTCGCGATCACCGAGCCCGTCCCGCTGTACCTGCTCGAGAACGCGGGCCTCGTGAACAAGACGCCCGAGGCCTTCTCGGAGGCCATCGAGGAGGAGACCGACGTGCCGCCGGCCGCGCTCAAGGACACGATCGCGCTCTTCTCGTCGCACGCCGTCGACGCGCTCGTGTACAACTCCCAGACCACCGGCACCGAGACCGAGCGCGTGCTGTCCGCCGCGAAGGACGCCGGCGTGCCCGTGGTGCCTGTCACCGAGACCATGCCCGAGGGCAGAGACTATGTCTCGTGGATGACGGCCAACATCGACGCGGTGCGCAGCGCGCTGGCCTCGTGACCGCCCATCCCCCGCTCGAGCTCACCGACGCGAGCCTCGCCTACGGCGAGCGCACGGTCTGGTCCGGCCTGGACCTGACCCTCGAGGCCGGCGACTTCCTCACCGTGCTCGGGCCGAACGGCTCGGGCAAGACCAGCCTGCTGCGCGCGATCCTCGGGCTGCAGCCGCTGACGGGGGGACGGCTGAGCATCCTGGGGCGGCCGGCCCGCCGCGGCAGCAAGGACGTCGGCTACATCCCGCAGCAGCGGCTGATCGACCCGGCGACCCCGGTGCGTGCGCGCGACCTGGTCCGCATGGGGATCGACGGCGACCGGTGGGGCCCGGGGCGGCACAGCCACCGCGAGCACGTGGAGGAGCTGCTCGCCGCGGTGGGGGCCTCGTCCTACGCCGACGTGCCGCTCGGCATGCTCTCGGGCGGCGAGCAGCAGCGGGTGCGGATCGCGCAGGCGCTCGGCACGCGCCCCTCGATCCTGCTGTGCGACGAGCCGCTCCTCTCGCTCGACCTGCGCCACCAGCACGAGGTCACCGCGCTCATCCACGAGACCCGGCGGGCCACCGGCACCGCGGTCGTGTTCGTGACGCACGAGATCAACCCCGTGCTGCCGTGGACCGACCGCGTGCTCTACCTCGCCCCCGCCGGCCACGCGATCGGCGCCCCCGACGACGTGCTCACCTCGGAGAAGCTCAGCGCCCTGTACGGCACGCCGGTCGAGGTCCTGCACTCCCAGGGCCGCGTCCTGATCGTCGGGGGCGACGAGCACAGCCACCACGTCGACGAGGTGGGCGAGTGATCACGACGATCGTCTCGGCGGCACTGCCGACCGCGGTGTCCGCCGCCGGCTCGGACGACTGGTGGAACCGGCTGTTCAACTTCGACAACTACGGCGAGCTGCTCTCGCTCGTGCACAACTCGATCATCGCGGGCGCGGTGCTCGGGCTGGTCGGCGGGCTCGTCGGCGTCTTCGTCATGCAGCGCGACCTCGCGTTCGCGGTGCACGGGATCAGCGAGCTGTCGTTCGCGGGCGCCGCCGCGGCCCTGCTGTTCGGCATCGACGTGGTGCTCGGGTCAGTGCTCGGGTCCGTGCTGGCGGCCGTCGTCATCGGCTTGCTGGGCACCCGCGCGCGTGACCGGAACTCGATCATCGGTGTGCTCATGCCCTTCGGGCTCGGGCTCGGCGTGCTGTTCCTGTCCCTCTACCCCGGGCGGGCGGCGAACAAGTTCGGCCTGCTCACGGGGCAGATCGTCGCGGTCGACGACACGCGGCTCTCGCTCCTGGTCGTCATCTCGGCGATCGTCATCGCGGGGCTGCTGGTCATCTGGCGGCCCCTGACGTTCGCGAGCGTGGACCCTGACGTGGCCGCCGCCCGCGGGGTGCCGACCCGCGCCCTGTCGTTCACGTTCATGCTGCTGCTCGGTCTCGCGGTCGCGCTCGCCGTGCAGGTGGTGGGCGCGCTGCTCGTCCTGTCGCTGCTCATCACCCCCGCCGCGGCCGCGAGCCGGATCAGCGCGTCGCCGGTCGTCGTGCCGCTGCTCAGCGTCGCCTTCGCGGTGACCAGCGCCGTCGGCGGCATCCTGCTCGCACTGGGCGGCAACGTGCCGATCAGCCCGTACGTCACGACGATCTCGTTCGTGATCTACCTGGTGTGCCGGCTCGTCGGGAGCTCCCGGACGCGCCGGGGCTGGACGCGCCGGGCGATCGCCTAAGCCCGAGCCGCCGAGCGCGCCCGCCAGTCGCTGGCCACCATCTCGACGAGGTCGTGGCGCATCTGCCAGCCCAGGTCGCGCGCTGCGAGCTCGCCTGACGCGACGATGCGCGCCGGGTCACCGGGCCGGCGCGGGGCGATCGCGGGCTCGACGTCGCGGCCGGTGACGGCCGCGACGGCGGTCATGATCTGCCGCACCGACACGCCGTCGCCGCTGCCCAGGTTGTACGCGGGCTCCAGGGGGCTACCGGCGTCCAGCGCCTGCGCCGCGGCGACGTGCGCGAGCGCGATGTCGCCCACGTGGACGTAGTCGCGCACGCACGTGCCGTCGGGCGTCGGGTAGTCGTCGCCGAAGATCGTCGGCGTCTTCCCGGCCGCGACGGCCTCGAGCGCGAGGGGGAACAGGTTGTGCGGGCTGGTGTCGACGACGGCCTCGTCGGCCGAGCCCACGACGTTGAAGTACCGCAGGCTCGTGTGGCGCAGGGGCGACTCGGAGTCCGCCGTCGCGCGGCCCTGGTCGCGCAGCAGCCACTCGCCGACGAGCTTGCTCTCGCCGTACGGCGACTCGGGCGCGGTGGCGGTGGCCTCGGTGACGAGGTCGGTGTGCGGCGTGCCGTAGACGGCGGCCGACGACGAGAAGACGAGCGAGCTGACGCCCGCGTCGGCCATCGCCTGCAGCACGCTGGCCGTGCCGGTGACGTTCTGCTCGTAGGTGTGCAGCGGCCGCCGGACGCTGACGCCGGCGTACTTGAAGCCCGCCAGGTGCACGACGCCGGCCACGTGGTGCTCACGCAGCGCGGCCGTCAGCGCGGCGGTGTCGAGGATGCTCGTGCGCAGGAACGGCACGCCGTCGGGGACGAAGGACTCGTGGCCGCTCGACAGGTCGTCGACGACGACCACGTCGAGCCCCTGCGCGACGAACGCCCGCACGATGTGCGCGCCGATGTATCCGGCTCCGCCGGTGACCAGCCAGGTGCTCACGTCACTCCTTCTCGTCGACGCGGCTCGCCGCGCCGTCTCCCGTTGCTGCCAAGAATCCCGGCCCGCTCCAGCCGTGCTCCGCGAACGCGGCGCGCACGGCCTCGGACACGGCTCCGACCTGGTCGGCGTCGACCAGCGCGATCGCCGACCCGCCGAACCCGCCGCCGGTCATGCGCGCGCCGTACGCGCCGGCCGCGCGCGCGGCCTCGACGGCCACGTCGAGCTCGGCGCAGCTGACCTCGTAGTCGTCGCGCAGCGAGGCGTGCGACGCGTCCATCGCGGCACCGACCTCGCGCACCCGGCCCGCGGTCAGCAGGCCGACGAACTCCTCCACGCGGCCGATCTCCGTCACCACGTGCCGGACCCGGCGCCGGACGACGTCGGCGGCCACGGTGCTGCCGTCGGGCAGCGTGACGTCGTCGAGCTGCGCGAGCGCTCCCGGGAGGTCCGTGACCTCCCGAAGCGTCGGGACGCCGAGCCGCGCGGCCGCCGCCTCGCAGGTCGCGCGGCGCTGGCCGTACTGGCCGTCGACGAGCTGGTGCGGGGCGCGGGTGTCGATGACCAGGAGCGCGAGACCGTCGGCCGCGAGATCGAACGGGATGTGCGTGAGGGAGCCGTCGCGCATGTCGAGCAGCAGCGCCGTGCCGTCGCGCGCGAGCAGCGCGGCGGACTGGTCCATGCCGCCCGTGCTCGCCCCGGCGACCTCGTTCTCGGCGCGGATGCACGCGGCGACGAGCGTGCGGCGCCCCTCGTCGTCCCCGCCCAGGCCCAGGCCGAACGCCTCGTCGACCGCGACCGCGACCGCGGACTCGAGCGCCGCGGACGACGACAGCCCGGCTCCGTACGGGACGCACGAGTCGACGGCGGCGCGGTAGCCACCGATCGCATGGCCCTCCTGCGCGAGCGCCCAGGACACCCCGACCACGTAGCCCGGCCAGCCCTCGACCCGGCCGGGGCCGATCTCGGCGACCGGCTGGGTCCACACGTCGCTCTCCTGCTGCGACGTCAGCGTCACGTCGGGCGTGCCCACCGGGGAGAGCGCGACGTAGGTGTGGTGCGCGAGCGCGATCGGCAGGCACAGGCCGCCGTTGTAGTCGGTGTGCTCGCCGATGAGGTTGACGCGGCCGGGCGCGGCCCACACGCCGGCGGGCTCGTCGCCGAACGCGGCTCGGTACGCGGCGCGTGCGCGCTCGGCACCCTCGGCGTGCGTCCAGGCGGGGATCTGGTTCATGCGAGCTCCTGCAGACGGGCGGCGATGCGCTCGGGGGTGGTGTCGCTGATCCAGGCGGCCATGCCGGACTCGACGCCGGCGAGGTACTTGAGCTTGCCCGGTGCGCGCAGCACCGAGAACAGCTGCAGGTGCAGGCGGCCCAGCTCACGGCCCTCGCCGACGACGGCCTGGTGCCAGCCCGAGATGTAGGGCAGCGGGATCGGCTCGCCGGTGGCCGGGTCGACGAAGAAGCGGTCGAGCCGCTGCAGCAGCGTCAGGTAGGTCGCGGCGAGGTCGTCGCGCTCGGCGTCGGTCAGGCCGGGCAGGTCGAGCACGTCGCGCCGCGGCGCCAGGTGCACCTCGACCGGCCATTTGGCGGCGGCCGGCACGTACGCGACCCAGTGCTCCGACTCGAGCACGACGCGCACGCCGGCGCGCAGCTCGGCGGCGACCACGTCGGCCAGGAGCGAGCCGCCCGTGCGGTCCCGGTAGGCGCGCGCCTCGCGCAGCATCGCGGTCGTGCGGGGGGTGACGTACGGGAGCGCGTAGATCTGGCCGTGCGGGTGCGGCAGGGTCACGCCGATCTCCCGGCCGCGGTTCTCGAACGCGAAAACCTGCTCGATGCCCGGCAGCACGGACAGCGCCTCCGTGCGCTGGGCCCAGGTGTCGACGATCGTGCGGACGCGCTCGACCGGGAGCGTGCCGAACGACGCGTCGTGGTCGCTGGAGAAGACGACGACCTCGCAGCGGCCCGCCGCGGGACGCACGGTCCACAGGTCCTCTCCGTCGAGCGCGACGGGGTCGGTCGACTCCCCTGTCGACTCGCCTGGCACCTGCATGAGCGCCGCGAACCGGTTCTCGAAGACGGCCACGTCGTACGCGGTGTCGGGGATCTCGCCGTCGCTGTAGGCAGCGCCGGGCTTGGCCGGGCACAGCGGGCAGGAGTCAGCCGCCGGCAGGAAGGTGCGGTTCATCCGGTGGGACGCCATCGGGACCCACTCGCCGGTGAGCGGGTCGCGGCGCATCTGGGGGCCGACGAAGGGCGTGGTGTGCCCGTCGGGGCCGACGACCGGCGCGAACCGGTCCGCGAGCGGCCGCGGGTCGTCGAGCCGCCGCGTCGCCGCGCCGGAGAGGTACGGCTCGGTGTCGTCGACGTAGACGAGCTCGCGGCCGTCGGCGAGGCGCGTGGAGGTGAAGCGCGGGCCGGTGCCGTTCCGCACGCCGGGCTGCGCGACGCGCTGCGTGCCCGTCGTCCCGTCCACCGTCGTGTCCTCGTCGTGCGCGTCCTCGCGCCTCAGGCCTGCCACGGTGACCTCCTGCGTGTTAACGTCAACATCCGAACACCACGGAGATTGTCACGACTCGCGGCGCGATGTCAACGCCAAGCCCCCCACCTGCAACGATGCCCCCGGGTGGCTCTCGGCCGGGCGGCGAGGGCTGCGTGTTCACGTGAACATGCTCTAGGGTCCTGGCATGACCACCCCGACGCCGAGCAGCGCTCCGGCCCCGCGCAGGCCCGGCGCGTCCATCGGCGACGTCGCGCGCCTCGCCGGCGTCTCCGCGCAGACGGTCTCACGGGTGTCCAACGAGGCCGGCAACGTCCTGCCGGCGACGCGCCAGCGCGTCCTCGACGCCATGGAGCAGCTCGGCTACGCCCCCAACCGCGCCGCGCGGGCGCTCCGCACCGGGAGCTTCGCCGCGATCGGCGTCGTCGTGCACCGCCTCGCGCGCACCGGCGAGTCCGGCACGGTCGACGCGATCGTCGACGCCGCGCGCCGCGAGGGGTACACCGTCAACCTCGTCGACGTGGCCTCCCCCTCGTCGGACGACGTCGCCGCGGCGCTGCAGCGGCTGAGCAACCAGAGCGTCGACGGCCTGATCATCGTCCGGGCCGAGACGGCCACGCCCACCAGCCTCGCGCTGCCGCCGCGCACCCCGGTCGTCGTGGCCGACTCGCGCTTCGTCGGCCACCACCCCGCGGTCGGCGCGGACCAGGTCGCTGGCGCGAGCCGGGCCGTGCAGCACCTGCTCGACCTCGGCCACGCGACGGTGCACCTCCTGGCCGGACCCGTCGAGTCCGGCCCGGCCCAGCTGCGCGCGCAGGCGTGGCGCAGCACGCTCGAGCGGGCCGGTCGCGGCGTGCCCGCCCCCGTGCAGGGCGACTGGTCGGCGCAGTCCGGGTACGAGGCGGGGCGGCTGCTCGCGCAGGACCCCGCGGTGACCGCCGTGTTCAGCGCCAACGACGAGATGGCGACCGGGCTCCTGCACGCGCTGCACGAGGCCGGCCGCCGCGTGCCGCAGGACGTCTCGGTCGTCGGGTTCGACGACATCCCCCTCGCGTCGCACCTCTGGCCGCCGCTGACGACCGTCAGGCAGGACTTCACGCGCGTGGGCGAGGAGCTCGTCCGGCTCCTGCTCGAGCAGATCCGCAGCCGGTCGGCGTTCGTCGACCGCAACGTCGTCGTCCCGGCCCCGCTCATCGAGCGCGCCAGCACCGCCCCACCTCCGCCGCGCTGACGCACGTCTTCGCCGGCCCCGCACAGGCGGCCCACATGGTGACGTGACCATCTTGTGTCCTGGTTCGTCTTGACGTCGCCCCGGCGGCATGGAAACGTGGCTCACGCGGCTGGATGTTTACGTCACCATCGGCCGCGGTACGGATCTCCACTCAGGGTCGAGTGCCCCTCGATGACATCGACGTCACCGCCGCCGCACGCACACGCGGCACCCGTCGACGCCGTCCGGACTCTCGGCCCGTCGGCCCAGGACGACCCGGTTCGCCGCGCGAGCCGGCCCGTCGACGGCCGGTTCGACCTGCACGCACCACCCGCACCACCCCACCCGCACCACACCGCCCGCCGCGCGCTGCCACGCGCGGCGGGTTCCACACCTGGCTCGTCGCGCGCTGCCACGCGCGACGAGCTCGTCACGCGGGACGCCCGTCCCGCCCACGAGGAGAGGCAGTTCATGACAGTGACATCGCAGTCACGCCGCAGGCGGCTGGTCGCCGGCGCGCTCACCGCGGCACTCGCGACGGGCGGGACCGTCACGGGTCTCGCCGTCGGCGCAGCTCCCGCCGCGGCGGCGATCTCGACGACCATCACACCCAACCCCGCCTACGCGGGCGCGCCGTTCGAGGGCTGGGGCAACTCGCTCGTCTGGTTCGCGAACGCGACCGGCGGCTACCCGGACGAGCTGCGCGACGAGCTCTACGACATGGTGTTCGGGTCCGACGGGCTCAACATGAACGTGGCGCGCTACAACATCGGCGGCGGTCGCGCGTCCGACGTCGGCAACTACTTCCGCCTCGGCGCGGACGTCGACGGGTACTGGGCCGCGGACACGAGCACGGCCCCGGACAGCCTGTACGGCGCGGCGACGACGAGCTTCGCGGACCGCGACGCGCTCGCCGCGGCATGGGACCCCGACGACCCGGCGAGCTACGACTGGTCCAAGGACTCGACCCAGCGCTGGTGGCTGCAGAAGCTGGCGAGCGAGCGCGACGACCTCGTGCTCGAGGGCTTCTCCAACTCGCCCCCGTACTTCATGACGAACTCCGGCTACACCTCGGGCGGCGCGAGCTCGACGGCCGAGCAGGTCTCGACCGCGAACAACAGCCCGACGAAGTTCGCGAAGTACCTGACGACCGTCGTCGAGCACCTCGAGGACACCTACGGCGTGACGTTCCAGTCGGTCGACCCGTTCAACGAGCCGTGCACCGGCTACTGGTCGACCCCGAGCGGTCGCCTGGCGGACGGGATCACGCCGTTCACGACGGCCGTGAAGAAGCCGCAGGAGGGCGCGCAGATCTGCCCCGGGACGGGCGCCGGTCAGCAGCAGAACCTCATCGCGCTGCTCGCGCAGCAGCTGCGAGGCTCGTCGTCGGACGCGGTCGTCTCCGCCAACGACGAGACGAACCCCGGCAACTTCAACACGGCGTGGTCGCAGTACGGCGCGGCCACCAAGGCCGACGTGGACCAGATCAACGTCCACTCCTACGGCACCAACGGAATCCTGCAGGCGCGTGACACCGCGATCACCGCGGACAAGGCGCTGTGGATGAGCGAGACGGGCGGCGACTTCGTCGGCTCGGGCTTCGACCCCGTGAGCATCAGCGGCGGCCTCGGCATCGCGCAGAAGATCAACGACGACCTGCGCCAGCTCCAGCCGGACGCCTACGTCCTGTGGCAGGAGGTCGAGGACTACTACAACATGCAGAAGGGCGAGAAGCTCAACTGGGGCTCGGTCTTCATCGACTTCGACTGCAGCTACGTCGACGCGACCGGTGCGGTCGTCGGCGAGAGCGACGCGATCGGCTTCAAGTCCGAGCGCCGCGTCGCCGACGCGATCACTGCGGGCACCCCGGTCGCCGACGTCGAGAACTGCTCGATCGTCACGAACTCCAAGTTCGACGCGATGCGCAACTACATGCAGTACATCCAGGCGGGCGACCGGCTCGTCCCGACGAACGACACCGCCTCGACCGCGGCCGTCACCGCGGCGGGCACGGGCCTGAACGTCGTGCACACCAATGCCGCGACGCAGGAGCAGGTCGTCACCCTCGACCTGTCCAAGTTCGGCGACATCGCGCCCGGCGCGACGGTCACCCCGATCGTCACGACGCAGGCGGCCGACGCTGACGACACGTCGACCGCGCTCGTCCGGGGCGCCCCGGTCGCCGTGGACCGCACGGCCCGCACCGCGACCCTGACGGTCCCCGCGCGCTCGGTCACCACGTTCGCCGTGACCGACGTCTCCGGGGTCGCCGCGGACGCCAACCCGCTCGTCGACGGCGCCACCTACCAGGCCGTGGGCGTGCAGAGCAGCAAGGCGCTCGCCAAGTCGTCGGCCGGCACGCTGGTCATCGACAACCTCGCCACGACCGCCGCGGCACTGAAGTCGCAGCAGTGGGTCGCGCACGAGACGACGCCGGCCGGCGACCCGACCGCGCGCCGCTCGTTCGTCCTCGAGAACGCCGGCGACGGCACCTTACTGAGCGCGAGCACGGCCGGCACGAGCTTCTCGACGGCCTCGCTGGCCGACGCCCGCTCGTCGGCGAGCACCACCTGGTACCTGACGACGATGGACGGCACCACGTGGTCGCTCATCAACAAGAGCACCGCGTCCTCGCTCGACGTCGCCGGCCAGGCCACTGCGGCCGGCACGAGCGTGGGGATCTACGGGACGAACGGCGGCGCGAACCAGCGCTTCACCTTCCGCTCCGCGACGGCCACGCCCAGCGTCGCCCCGCTCTCTCTGCGCACCCTCGTCGGCACCGCCGCCGCCCTCCCGGCGACCGTGGTCCCGACGTACTCCTGGGGCGCGGGCGTCGCGACGCCCGTCACCTGGAACGTCCCCGCGGACGCGTGGGACACCGCCGGGACGGTGTCCCTCCAGGGCACCGGCACGGACATCTACGGCAACGCCATCACGGCGACCGCCGTGGTCGAGGTCGGCGACGTCGTCGCCACGGACCCGACGTCCGTCACGGTGGTCGCCGGCTCGAGCCTCGGGCTCGTCCAGCGGGCAGCACCTGCCACCGTCAAGGCCCAGGTCGGCACGAGCGCATCGCGGTTCGCGCTGCCGGTGACCTGGGACTTCTCCGCCCTGAGCACCTCGTCGTTCGCGGCACCGGGTGTCGTCACCGTGCCCGGCACCGTCGCTGCGGCGGCCACGGGGACGTCCGACGTCGCGGCCGTGCTGCACGTCGTCGTCAGCCCGGCGGGCGGCGTCACGAACGTCGCGCTCACGTCGACGCCGACGGCCACGTTCACCGAGTCGGGCTACCCGGCGACCCGCACGATCAACGGCGACCGGACCGACAAGGGCTGGTCGAACTGGGTCAGCGGGACCAAGGACGCGTCCGAGACGCTGACCTACGTGCTGAAGAACGAGGGCATCCTCAACCAGGCCCGCGTCTACTTCTACAAGGACGGCACGTCGCTGACCTGGCCGACCACGGTGAAGACCGAGTACCGCGACGCGGGCACCGGCCAGTGGACCGCTCTGCCCACGCTGACGACGCTCACCGACTCGACCACCGCGCCCGCCCCGGTCGCGACGATCGACCTCGGCGGCGTGTCCGCCAACGCGGTGCGCTTCGTCCTCACGGCCCGGGCGGCGACGCACCTGGTCGTGTCCGAGACGGAGATCGACGGCGTCGCGCCGGCGGCCTCGTCGGTCTCGTCCCTCGCCCGGCTCACGGTCGGCGGCGTCGACGTCGCCGACTTCGACCCGGCGACGACGAGCTACACGGTCGAGCACCGTGGCAGCGCACCGGTCGTCGCGGGCGTGCCGACCGACGCCTCGGCCACGGTCACGACGGTGCGTGACGGCGACACGGCGACCGTCACGGTCACCGCGGTCGACGGGACGACCACGGTCTACACGGTCGTCCTCGACCTGCAGGTCGACCTCGGTGCCGTCCGCATCAGCGGCAGCCCCGTCGCAGGCCAGCAGCTCACCGCGTCGGCCGTCACCGACCCCGCGGACGCGTCGCTCACCTACGAGTGGTCCGTGGACGGCTCGCCCGTGGCGACCGGTCCGACGTTCACGCCGGGCCTGGCCGAGGTCGGCAAGACCCTGACGGTCGCGGCCGAGGCCACCGCGTCGGGCTTCCGCCCGGCGCAGGGCACGTCGGACGCGGTCACCGTGCTCGACGGTCGCGTAGCCAGCACGGTCGCTCTGAGTGCCTCGCCCACCTCGGTGGTCGCGGGCAAGCCCGTGGTGCTCACGGCACGCGTCACCTCCTCCGCGCAGGGTGCGGTGGCAGGCGGCTCGGTCGCGTTCCACGACGGCTCGGTGCTTCTCGGCCGGGTCACGGTCGGGGCCGACGGCACCGCCCGGTACACGATCGCGAAGCCGGTGGCGGGCACGCACACCTTGTCGGCGGACTTCACGCCCGCGGCGGGCTCGGCCACCGTGGTCGCGCCGTCGGCCTCGTCGTCGGTCAGGCTCGTCGTCACCGTCCCGGTCGTCACCTCGACCACGAAGGTCTCCGTCAGCCCGACGAAGGCCACGACGAAGACCAAGCCGGTCGTCACGGTCTCGACGCGCGCCGGCAGTGCGGCGGCCGCAGGATCGGTCACCGTCACGGTGAAGCGGGGGACGACGACGGTCCGCACCACGACCGTCCGCCTCACCAACGGCTCCGCCAAGGTGACGCTGCCGGCGCAGGCGACGCCCGGCACGTACGCGGTCACGGCTCGGTACGCCGGGACGACGGGCGTCAGCGCCTCGTCGGCCTCGACGTCCTTCTCCGTGGTCCGCGCGACGACCATGAAGGCCGCGGTCTCGCCCAGGACGGTCACGTCGAAGGCGAAGGCGAAGGTCAAGGTCGGCGTCACGGCCTCCCCCAAGGCGACCGTGACGGGCAAGGTCACCGTGAAGGTCTACAAGGGCTCCAAGCTCGTGGCGACCAAGACGGCGTCGCTGTCGAGGTCGGCCGCGACGGTGACCCTGCCGAAGCTCGCCAAGGGGACCTACACGGTCAAGGCGTCCTACGCCGGGTCGTCCTCCGCGGCGGCCGCGACGGCGAAGAGCGTGACCCTGAAGGTCAAGCGCTGACCCGCTGACCGACGACGAAGCCCCCGGGTCCTGACGGACTCGGGGGCTTCGTCGTGCCGCTCAGGCGTCGTCTCACTCAGACGCGGCGGGCGTCGCCGGCTTCGTCGCCGCCACCATCGTCTTCGTCCGCGTCGACGTGGATGATCAGCGTGCTGTGGAACGCCGACGAGTCGTCGGGCTCGTCCTCGCGACGGACGGGAGCCTGCCCGGCGGGCCACACCTCGAGCGCCCGGAACACGAACCCGTCCTGGTCCACCTCCTCGAAGGTGAAGCTCACCGCCTCCCCCGCCGTGAGCGACCGGTAGCCGGCGACGAGCAGGTGCGAGAAGTGCGCCCAGCAACCGCCCGGGGTGAGCTCCGAGTCGAGGACTCCCCACCCCTTCTGCTCGTGCCACACGCGCACACGCCCCTGCACGGGACCCTGCGGCCGCTCGTCCTCCGTCGTCGCCATGCGCCCAGCATCCCGCGCCGCGTCAGGCGTGCGCGCGCCGGGTGGGCAGACGGCAGCGGCCCGGGGCTGGTGAGCCCCGGGCCGCTGTGCCGAGCGGGTCAGCGCTCGGTGTGCCCCAGGTCGGGGGCGTCGACGAACGACACGGCGCCACGTGCGGCTCCGTGCAGCTCGAGCACGACGATCTCGTTCTCGCCCGCCCGCAGCAGCGGAGCGGCGACGTACATCGTGTGGGTCGGACCGGCCGCCCAGTAGCGGCCGAGGAGGGTGCCGTTGACCCAGACGAACCCCTTGCCCCAGCCGTCCAGGCGCAGGAAGTGGTCGGCGGCAGGGTTGGTCGGGAACGTTCCGCGGCACAGCGCCGGACCGTCCACCGGCCCGGTCGCCGCGGCCACCGGGGCGGCGGAGCGCAGGCGGTCGAGGACCTCGTCGGGCAACGGGGTCAGGCGCAGCCCGCCCACGTCCCAGCCGGTGACCTCGCGCGTCACGGTGCGCGCCGATCCGATCAGGCCCTTCGCCTCGCCGATGCGCGGACCGTAGTTGACGCGCCCCTGGTCCTCGAGGACCACGTCGAGGCGGCCCGCGCGGCGCGGGAGGGAGATCGTCGTCAGGCCCTCGGTGCGGCTCAGCGTGCCGATCGGCTCGCCGTCCAGCAGCACGAGCGCCCGGTCGCGGACCTCGTCGACCGTCAGCGCGAGGTCGTCGGGCTCGACCTGCGTGCGGTACAGCGTCAGTCCGGACCAGTGGCCGAGCTCGTCGGTCGTCGGCAGGTGCGAGAAGGTCTTGGGCTCGGTGAGCAGCCCCAGCACGTCGACGAGCGGCAGCCGCTGGTCGACGACGACGTCCAGGACCGGCGCGGGCGCACGGCGGGCGGGCCGCTCCGCGGGGACCGGCGCGTGCCGGGCGATCACCGCCCGGAACGCGTCGTACTTCGCGGTCGGCGTGCCGTCCTCGGCCAACGGGGCGTCGTAGTCGTACGACGTGGTGATGGGCAGGTAGGTGCCCTTGTCGTTCGCGCCGTTGGTCAGCCCGAGGTTCGTGCCGCCGTGGAACATGTAGAGGTTGACCGAGGCTCCGGTGCTCAGGAGCGCGTCGAGGTCGTCAGCCGCGGCGTGCGGGTCCGTGGTGTGGTGCTGCTCGCCCCAGCTGTCGAACCAGCCGTCCCAGTACTCCATGCACATGAGCGGCCCGGTGGGCTGGTGCGAGCGCAGCGTCGCGAGGCGCTCCGGGCTGCGGGAGCCGAACGTCGCCGTCTTGTGCAGCTCGGGCAGGCCGCCGCGGGAGAGCATCTCGTCGTTCGCCTGGTCGCACGTGGTCAGCGGCACCTCGATGCCGCGCTCACGGACCAGGGCGACCAGGGCGCGCAGGTAGTCCGCGTCGTCGCCGTAGGCGCCGTACTCGTTCTCGACCTGGACCGCGAGGACCGGCCCGCCGCGGGTGACCTGGCGCGACGCGACCACGGGCAGCACCGCGTCGTAGTACGACGCGATCGCCTCGAGGTAGGTGGGCTCGGCGGTGCGGACGCCGACGCCGGGCGTCGCGAGCAGCCAGGCGGGCAGGCCGCCGTTGTCCCACTCGGCGCAGATGTAGGGGCCGGGGCGCACGATCGCGTGCATGCCCTCGGCGGCGACCAGGTCGAGGAACCGACCCAGGTCGCGCTGCCCGGACAGGTCGAAGACCCCCCGCTCGGGCGAGTGGAAGTTCCACGCGACGTACGTCTCGATCGTGTTGAGACCCAGGAGCCGCGCCTTGTGGATGCGGTCGGCCCACAGGTCCGGGTGCACCCGGAAGTAGTGCAGCGCGCCCGAGAGGATCTGCAGCGGCTCACCGTCGAGCAGGAAGTCCTGCTCGCCGATCTCGAACGAGGGCATGACGGTGCGCTCCTTGGCGTACGGGGATGGGGGTGGGGCTGGAGGTGGGGGCGGGCGACGAGACCCGCCCCCACCTCAGGGCGTCACTTGACGGTGAAGCCCTGCTCGTTGCCGTAGTCGATCGACGCCTTCTGCCAGGCGGCAAGGCCGTCGGTCAGCGAGGTGCCGGACACGTAGGCCTTGCCCACGGTGTCGTTGAAGATGCTGTTCGAGTAGACCTGGAACGGCAGGTACTGCCAGCCGGCGACCACGTTCGCGGCGGACTCGGCGAGCACCTCGTTGACCTTCTGGCCACCGAAGTACGGGAACTCCTTGTTCTTGAACGCGTCGGAGTTCAGCTCGGCGGTCGTGGCCGGGAAGGCGCCACCGTCGATGCGGGTCTGCACGCCGTCACCGGCGTCCGCGTACTTGATGAACTCGTAGGCGAGCTTCGCGTTCGCGGAGGCCGCGGGGACGGTGAGCGAGGAGCCCCCGTTCTCCGAGGAGGCGTTGGCGCCCTCGGTCCACTGCGGCATGGGTGCGACGGCCCACTTGCCCGAGCCGTCCGGCACGCCGGACTCGAGGTTGGCGGGCATCCAGGCGCCGATGGTCAGCGTCGCGATGCCGCCCGAGCCGAGGCCCTGGTACCACTCGTCGCTCCACGAGCTGATCGGGGCGAGCAGCTTCTCGTCGATCAGCTTCTGCCACAGCGTCGCGAACTTGGTCGAGCCCTCGTCCGTGAAGTTGATGCCGACGTTGGTGCCGTCGACCGTGTAGGGCTTGCCACCGGCCTGCCAGATCATGGAGGTCGTGAAGCCGGCGTCACCCGTGTCGTTGGCGATGTACGCCTTGGGGTCGGCCTTGTGCAGGGCACGCGCAGCCTCGAGGTACTGGTCCCAGGTCTTGGGCACCTCGATCTTGTACTTGTCGAACAGCTCCTTGTTGTAGAACAGCGCCATCGGGCCCGAGTCCATCGGCAGGCCGTAGATGCCGTCGCCCTGCTTCACCGAGGCCCACGGGCCGGGCGTGAAGGTGCCGTCCAGGTCGGACGCGCCGAGCGGGGCGAGGTCCGTCAGGGAGTTGGCGATGGCGAACTGCGGCAGGGCGTAGTACTCGACCTGGGCGACGTCCGGCACGCCGCTGCCCGCGGCGATCGCGTTCTGCAGGGCGGTGTACTGGTCGTTGCCGGTGCCCGCGTTGACGAGGTCGATCGTCACGTCGGGGTGCGCGGCCTCGAAGTCCGTGACGACCTGCTTGAGCGTGGGCTCCCAGGCCCAGACCGTCAGCTTGCCCGACAGGTCGCCCGCGGCAGCGGACGAGCCGGCGTCGGACGGGGTGCTGCTGGCGTCGTCCGAACCACCGCTGCAGGCAGCCAGGGTCAGACTGAGCGCTCCGGCGATGGCCGTGATGCGCATGGCGCGCCGGAACGGCGACGTGGTGGTCATGCGAGTCCTCTCACTTCGTTGTAGGCGGAATCTGTGGGGCTGAACATCTGTGATGACGTCACCATCAAGCAGGCGACGATCGTCGGGGGGCTTGCCCGCTCACTCCTTGACGGAGCCCGCCGCCAGGCCTGACTGCCAGTACCGCTGCAGGAACAGGAAGGCGACGATCAGGGGCAGGATCGTGAGCACGGAACCCGTGATCACGAGGTTGAAGATCGCCTCGCCGCCGGCGGTGGCGGCCTGGGCGTTCCACGCGTTGAGCCCCAGGGTCAGGGGGTACCACGCGGGGTCCTTGAGCATGATCAGCGGCAGGAAGTAGTTGTTCCAGGTCGCGACCATGGTGAACAGCAGCACCGTGACGATGCCGGGGGCGAGCAGCGGCAGGCAGATCTGCACGAAGGTGCGCAGCTCGCTCGCGCCGTCGACGCGGGCCGCCTCGAGCAGCTCCGTGGGGATCGCCTCCGCGGCGAACGTCCACATGAGGTAGAGCCCGAACGGCGAGATCAGCGACGGGATGATGACGGCCCAGGGGGTGTTGGTCAGGCCCATCTTGCTGAACATGAGGAACGTCGGGACCGCGAGCGCCGTGCCGGGCACCGCGACGGCGCCGATGACGACGGCGAACACCCAGCGCTTGCCCGGGAAGCGGAACTTGGCCAGCGCGTACCCGCCGAGCACGGCGAGCAGCGTCGCGCCGCCCGCGCCCAGCACCACGTAGAGCACCGTGTTACCGAGCCAGCGCACGAAGATGCCGTCGTCGTAGGTCAGGGTGTCGCGGATGTTGTCCCACAGGTTGAAGCTGTCGCCGAACCACAGGCCGAACGAGCCGAGCAGGTCCGGCTGGGTCTTGGTGGCGTTGATGACCAGCCAGGCGAGGGGCAGCAGCGCGTAGACGAGCACGATCGCGGTGACGAGCGTGAGGGTCTTGCTCTTGCGGGGTGCGCGCGCGTCGTGCTCGTGGTGCTTCTTCGAGGGGCGCAGCCCGCTCGGGGCGCCCCGTCGACGGGCCGGGCGCAGCGTCTGGACGGACTCGGCGGTGGCCACGTCATGCCTCCTTGCGCATGCCGCGCAGCTGGACCACGTAGGCGATGACCATGGTGATCAGACCCATGATGATCGCGACCGTGGCCGAGTAGTTGTACTGCTGGCCCGAGAAGGACAGCGAGTACGCGTACAGGTTCGGGGTGAAGTAGGTGGTGATCGCGTTGGGCGCGAGGTTCTTGAGGATGCTGGGCTCGTTGAACAGCTGGAAGCTGCCGATGATCGAGAAGATCGTCGCGATGACGAGCGCGCCGCGGATGGCCGGCAGCTTGATCGCGCGGATCACGCGCCACTGGCCGGCACCGTCGATCTCGGCCGCCTCGTAGAGCGTGGCCGGCACGACCCGCAGCGCGGAGTAGAAGATCAGCATGTTGTAGCCGACGAACTCCCACGTGACGATGTTGCCGATCGAGGCCAGCACGAGGTCCGGCGACAGCGGGTTCGGCAGCGAGGTGCCCAGCGCCTCGTTGATGTTGCCGATGAGGCCGAACCGCGTGCCGTACATGAAGCCCCACATGAGGGTGGCGACGACGGCAGGGACGGCGTACGGCAGGAAGATCGAGATGCGGAAGAAGTTGCGGCCGTAGAGCCGCCCGCTGTCGAGGGCGAGGGCGACGAGCAGCGCGATGCCGAGCATGATCGGCACCTGCACGACGAGGAACAGCGCGACCCGCTCGAACGACTCCCAGAACTTGGGGTCGGTCAGCGCGGTCGTGAAGTTCTCGAGGCCGACGAACGAGTTGCCGCCGACGAGCTGCTTGCGGAACAGGCTCAGGTAGATCGAGTACGCGATCGGCGCAAGGAACACCAGCGCGAACACGATCATGAACGGCCCGATGAATCCCCAGCCGACCCAGGACGGCCGCGACTTGCGCACCGTGCGCGCCGCGGTCGACACCACCGGCGCCGCTGCCACCTCAGTCACTCCCGACCACTCCCTTGTGTGGGCACGATGTTTACGTCACCATCGCGTCTGATCCGAGAGTTCCACGCGATCGGCGACGGTGTCAACTCGCGGAGGGTCACGAAATGGTGACGTTGCCATCTCGCCGGACACAGTGCCGAACCGCCCCGATGGTGACGTCGCCATCGCTATGCTGTGGCGATGCCCACCGACGCGCCGACACCCGACGCCCCGGAGACCACGACCGGTCGCCGACGCCCCGGCCCCTCGATCGGCGACGTCGCGAAGCTCGCTGGCCTCTCCCCCCAGACCGTCTCCCGCGTCTCGACGGGCGCCCTCAACGTCCGCCCCGAGACGCGGCAGCGCGTGCTCGACGCGATGGAGCAGGTCGGGTACTCCCCCAACAACGCCGCGCGGGCCCTGCGGTACGGCAGCTTCCGCACCATCGGCCTGGTCGCCCACCGCCTGTCCCGCACCGGGGAGTCGCGCACGATGGAGGCGGTCGTCGAGGCGGCCCGCCGCGAGCGCTACACCGTGACGCTGGTCGACGTCGAGACGCCGTCGTCGGCGGACGTCGACGAGGCCGTGCAGCGGCTCACGCACCAGTCGATCGACGGCCTGGTCATCATCCGCGCCGAGACCGCGACACCGACGACCCTCGCCCTGCCGCCCCGCCTGCCCGTGGTGGTCTCCGACTCGCGCTTCGTCGGCCACCACCCCGCGGTCGGTGCGGACCAGACGGCCGGCACGATCGCGGCGGTGCACCACCTGCTCGACCTCGGCCACGCCACCGTGCACCACCTCGGCGGACCCATCGACTCCGGTCCCGCCGAGCAGCGCGCGCAGGCCTGGGCGGCGGCGCTCGCCGATGCCGGGCGCCCCGTCCCGCCGATGATCGCGGGCGACTGGAGTGCGCGGTCCGGATACGAGACGGGCGGACGGATCGCGGACGACCCCACGGTCACGGCGGTCTTCTGCGCGAACGACGAGATGGCCGCCGGGCTGGTCCGCGCGCTGTCCGAGCGCGGGCTGCGCGTGCCCGACGACGTGTCGGTGGTCGGGTTCGACGACATCCCGCTGGCCGACTACCTGTGGCCGCCGCTGACCACCGTGCGGCAGGACTTCACGCAGATCGGCGAGGGACTCATCGAGCTGCTCATGCGGCAGATCCGCGCCGGGGAGCCGCTCCTCGACGAGCACGTCTCGATCCCCACGACGCTCGTCGTCCGCGCCAGCACGGCACCACCCCGCGCTTGAGCGCCGCACGGGCGGGACGCCCGTGCCAGGCTTCACCCGTGCCGACCACACCTGACCGGTTCGCGCGTCGCCTGGGGCCCTTCGACGCTGTCGTCGTCGGCCTGACCGCGATGATCGGCGCGGGCGTGTTCACCGTGTGGGGCCCCGCCGCCACTGCCGCAGGACCGTGGCTGATGGTCGGGCTGCTCGTCGCCGCCGTGGTCGCCTGGTGCAACGCGACCTCCACGGCGCGGTTGGCCGCGCTGATGCCGGAGGCCGGGGGTACCTACGTCTACGGCACGCAACGGCTCGGTCCGGTCTGGGGCCACCTCGCAGGATGGTCGTTCGTCGTCGGCAAGACGGCGAGCTGCGCCGCGATGGCCCTGACGTTCGGCACCTACGTGTCGCCGGACCACGCCCGGCCGTTCGCCGTCGCCGCCGTCGTCGCCGTCACCGCCCTCGGCTGGGTAGGCGTGCAGCGTGCCGCGCGGTTCGGCCGGGTCGTCGTGGCGGTGGTCCTGGCGGCGCTGGTCGCGGTGGTCGTCGTCGGGCTCTCCGGCCCACGCGCGCCCGCAGGTCCAGCGGTCGGCACCGGGGCGGGTGTGCTGACATCGGCCGGCCTGCTGTTCTTCGCGTTCGCGGGCTACGCGCGCGTCGCGACCCTCGGCGAGGAGGTGCGCGACCCCGAGCGCACGATCCGTCGAGCCGTTCCGATCGCCCTGTCGGTCACCCTGGTCGTCTACGCGGCGATCGGTCTCGCGTGCCTCTGGACGCTCGGCCCCGCCGGGCTCGCGAGGTCCACAGCGCCGATCCGGGACGTCGTCGAGGCGGCCGGGCTGGGCGGGCTCGCGGGTGTGACCAGCGCGATCGCCGCGGTCGCGTGCCTGGGCGCCCTGCTCGCACTCGCGCTCGGGGTCTCGCGCACGGCGGTGGCGATGGCTCGCGACCACCACCTGCCCGCCCGGCTCGCGCGGCTCGACCAGGGCAGCGGCAGCCCGCGGTGGGCGGAGGGCGCCATCGGCCTCGCCGTCACCGTCGTCGTCCTCGTCGCTGGCACCGGGTCCGTCATCGGGTTCTCGTCGTTCGGCGTGCTGCTCTACTACGCGATCGCGAACGCGAGCGCCCGGACGCTCACCCGCGACGAGGGCCGACCGCCGCGCGCGATCCCGCTCCTCGGGCTCGTCGGCTGCCTCGTCCTGGCTGTCAGCCTGCCGGTCGGGTCGGTGGTCGCGGGCGTCGCCGTGGTGCTCGTCGGTGTCGGCGCGTGGCTCGTCACCGGCCGGTCCGCTCCGGCGGGACCAGCCAGCTGACCGAGCGCGCCACGTCGCCCGCGCGCAGCCACTCGTGCCGCTCGGAGCGCGGGTCCCGCTCGACGTCGCGCCACGCCACCATGACGTGCGTGCTCGTCCAGCGCACCGCACGCGCCGGGCGCCACTCCTCAGTCCCGTCGGTCCACACCACCCGGACGATCACCGGGACGTCGCCGGTGGGTCGCAAGGGGACATGATCGGGGATCTCCCGGTTGGCCACGAGGCGCTCGAGTGGTGCTGTCACCGCCTCAGGGTATCGAACGTCTGTTCGAGCGTCAGTCGTCGACCAGCACGACGAGGGCCGCCCACGGACCCAGCTCGACCCACCCGTCCGTGACCTGCGCGGACGGGCCGTTGGTCAGCACAACATCACCCGCCGCCCACTCGGCGGCGACCTCGAGGCGCACGGTCTCGGCCGACAGGTTCGCCGCCACCAGCAGGCGCGCTCCCTCGTGCCGCCGTTCGTACACGTACGCGGTCGGGTGCTCGGCGTGCAGCATCGTGAAGTCGCCGTGCGCGACGACAGGCAGCCGGTGCCGCAGGTCGATCAGCTGCCGGTAGTGGTGGAACACGGACGCCGGGTCGTCGTGCTGCGCGGCCGCGTTGAGCCACGTGTGATTCGGGTTGACCGCCACCCACGGCTCGCCCGTCGTGAACCCCGCCTGCTCCGTGCCGTCCCACTGCACCGGGGTCCGTGCGTTGTCGCGGCCCATGGCGCGCACGCCCCGCAGGACCTCGGCCGACGAGCGGCCCAGGGCGGTCGCCTGCGCCCAGTAGTTGAGCGACTCCACGTCACGCAGGTCCTCGACGCCGGCGAACGGCGCGTTCGTCATGCCGAGCTCCTCGCCCTGGTAGACGTACGGCGTGCCGCGGTGCAGGTGCAGCACCGTGGCCAGCGCCGTCGCCGACTCGCGCCACCAGTGCTCGTCGTCGCCGAAGCGGGACACCACCCGCGGCTGGTCGTGGTTGTTCCAGTACAGGCTGTTCCAGCCGACGGTGCCGAGCTCCGTCTGCCACCGGCCCAGCGAGGCCTTGAGCGCCCGCAGGTCGAGCGGCACCGGGTCGAACTTCCCGCCCGGGCCGTGGTCGAGGCCGACGTGCTCGAACTGGAAGACCATGTCGAGCTCGCGGCGGGACGGGTCGGTGAACAGGCGCGCCTGGTCGAACGTGACGCCGGGCATCTCCCCCACGGTGAGCAGCTGCGCGTCGCGCCCGTCGAACACCTCGCGGTGCATCTCCTGCAGGTACTCGTGGACCCGGGGCCGGGTCATGTAGTGCGGGGAGCCGTCACCGAGGCCGGCGTGCGTCGGCGGGCCGTCGGGCAGCGCCGCGTCCTTGCTGATGAGGTTGATGACGTCCATCCGGAAGCCGTCGACGCCGCGATCCAACCACCAGCGCATCATGGCGTACACCGCCTGCCTGACCTGCGGGTTCTCCCAGTTGAGGTCGGGCTGCTTGCGGTCGAACAGGTGCAGGTAGTACTCCCCCGTGGCCGGGTCCAGGGTCCAGGCCGGGCCGGAGAAGAAGGACTCCCAGTTCGTCGGCTCGGCGCCCGGGTCGCCCGGCGCGTAGCCCTCGCGCGACGGCCGCCACCAGTACCAGTCGCGCAACGGGTCGTCCGCCGACGAGCGCGACGCCTGGAACCACGCGTGCTCGTCCGAGGTGTGGTTGACGACGAGGTCCATGACGAGCTTGATGCCGCGCGCGTGCAGCGCCGCGAGCAGCTCGTCGAAGTCGTCGAGCGTGCCGAACAGCGGGTCGATCGCCTGGTAGTCGCTGATGTCGTAGCCGTTGTCCGCCTGCGGCGACGCGTACACGGGCGAGAGCCACAGCACGTCGATCCCCAGCCGCTCCAGGTGGTCGAGACGCGACGTGATGCCCCGCAGGTCGCCGACGCCGTCACCCGACGCGTCCGCGAAGCTGCGCGGGTAGACCTGGTAGACCACTGCCGACTTCCACCACTCGTCCGCCATCGCCGGACTCCCTTCGCTCCCTGCCACGCTCTCACCCACGCGCCGCGGCCACCAACCGCCGGGCCGACGCCGAGCCGCCTGGCTACACTCCGCGAGGTGAGCCCCGAGACGACCGCCGCTGACGCGGGCGTCGACCTGCCCGCTCCCCCCTACCGCGACGTCAACCACCGCCACAGCCGCGCCGACGCCCGCACGGCCGCCGTGTTCCTCGCGATCGTCCTGGTCGGCCTCTCGTTCGCGACCGTCGCCGCCGAGACGATGACCGGCATCAGCGAGGACACCCAGAACGGGATCGAGCGCGTGCCGCAGGCGCTGCTGCTCGTCGTCCTGGTGCTCGTGCAGGTCACCTACCTGGCCGTCCTGCTGGTCACGCCCGTGGTGCTCCTGTTCCGCCGGCGGTTCAACCTCATCGCCCGCGGCGCCGCGGCGCTGCTGCTCGGGCCGCTGCTGTTCCGCCTGCTGTCCCTCATCCCCGGCGTCCGCGCGTCGGGCGACGCGCTCGCCGGCATCTCGGACAAGCTGCCCGACGCGGTGACCGTCGAGTGGCCGTCGACCGGGGCCGTCGCGGCGTGCGCCGCCCTGGCAGCGGCGACCGCGCAGGGTCTGAGCCGGCCGTGGCGGCGCGCCGTCTGGGGGTTCCTGGCGGCCCTGGGCCTGCTGCGGGTGCTGACCGCGACCTCCGCCCCGCTCGACGTCGTGCTCGCGGTCGGCGCGGGCGGGCTCGTCGGCTCGGTGATGGTGCTGCTGCTCGGTCGTCGGGCGAGCGTCCTGACGGCGGCCGGCGTGAGCGCGGCGCTGCGGCAGTCGGGCCTCGCCACGAGCGCGGTGCGGCGCGACCCCGACGCTCCCCCGGGCCGGTACGAGGCGAGTGCGCCGACGGGTCCGATCGACGTCAAGGTGCTCGACGAGCACGACTGGCGCACCGCGCGCCTCGACCAGACCTACCGCTGGCTGCGCTGGCGCGACGTGGGCGACGACGTGCTCGCACCGACACCGTCGCAGGCAGTCGCGGCCGAGGCCATGAGCGGCCTGCTCGCGGCGTCGCGCGGCGTGCACGTGCCGACCGTCCGGGCCGTGACGCAGGCCCCGCACGGCGAGTCGGTGCTCGCGGTCGACCGCGTCGCGGGGCGGGCGCTGTCCGACCTGCCCGCTGACGAGCTGACCGACGACGTGCTGCGACGCGCCTGGCAGGAGCTCGCCCTGCTGCGCACGGCCCGCATCGCGCACCGCCACCTCGACCTGAGCCGGGTGCTGCTGGACGCCGACGGGCGCATCTGGATCACCGGCCTGGACCGCAGCCTGCCGGGAGCGGGCGACCGGATCCTCGCGTGGGACGTGGCCGAGCTGCTGGCCGGGACCTCGGCGCGGGTCGGTCCCGAGCGCGCCGTCGCCGCGGCCCGCGGGCAGGTGCCCGACGGGGACCTCGTGGCGGCCCTGCCCCGGCTGGTCCCCTCGGCCCTGTCCGCCCCGACGCGCGTCGCGCTCAAGGACGCGCCGTCGGGCGCCGCGGAGCTGGTCGACGAGGTCTGCCGGGTGACGGGCGTCGAGGAGCCGCAGCTCGAGAAGGTCGAGCGCTTCAAGCCCCGCACGCTGCTTACCGCGGCGGCGCTCGGCCTCGCCGTGTACTTCCTCGCCCCGCAGCTCACCGACCTGCCGAGCACGATCACCGCGCTCGGGGGCGCGAACTGGTCGTGGGTGCCGGTCCTGCTGCTCGCGTCCGTCGCGACCTACGTCGGCGCCGCGCTCGGCCTGGCGGGCGGCACCCCCGGCCGAATCCCCGTCCCCGAGGCGGCCGGCGTCGCACTCGCCTCGTCGTTCGTGGCGACCTTCGCCCCGCCGGGCGTCGGCCAGGTGGGCCTGAACATCCGCTACCTGCAGAAGCGTGGCCTGCCGACCGCGGTCGCGGTCTCCGCCAGCGCGGCGAAGGAGACGGCCGTCCTCGCCGTCCACCTGCTGCTGCTCGTAGCCTTCGCCGTGCTCGCCGGGTCGACCGGCGCGATCTCCGGGGAGCTCGACAAGCTGCCGCCCGCCGGGGTCGTCGCGGCGTTCGTCGGGATCGCCCTCGTCCTGGTCGGCGCGGCGATCGCGCTGCCGCGTGTGCGCCGCGTGGTCCGCGAGCGCGTCGTGCCGTCGCTGCGTGCGTCCGCCGACGCGATGCGCGAGGTGTTCTCCAGCCCGGTCAAGATCGTCACGCTCTTCCTCGGTGTCGCGCTCCTCCCGCTCGGCTACGCGCTGTGCCTGTACTTCTCCGTGCGCGCGCTCGGGCAGGACACCAGCTTCGTCGCCGTGGTGCTCGTCTCGCTGACCGCGGGCACGGTTGCCGCCGCCGCCCCGACCCCGGGCGGCATCGGCGCCGTCGAGGCCGTGCTGCTCGCGTCGTTGACGGGGCTCGGGATCGCGTCGGCACCGGCGCTCGCGGCCGTGGTGCTCTACCGGCTCGCGACGTTCTGGCTGCCGATCGCGCCCGGGGCCTGGGCCTTCCGGTCGCTGACGGCCCGCGGGGTGCTCTAGCCGTCCTTCGCTGGTCGCGCCTCGTGGCCCGGGCGGCCGTGCGTCCGCTCGCTCTCCTTGAGCTGCGCCTCGAAGACGTGCCGGCGGCCGGCGAGCAGCGCCTCCCGGACGTGGGCCTCGGCGTCGCCGAACGCCCGGTAGTAGCCGTCGTCGAACTCCTCGACGACCTGGAAGGTCCACCGGCCGTCGAGGACGTTGCGGCCGACGATCTCCGCCCGCAGCTCGTCGGCCAGGTCCCCGTGCCCGGCGGCCTCGAGCTGGTCGAGCGCCTCGCCGAGCTCCTTGTCTGCGCGGCCGACCAGGCGGTGGAACGCGTAGAGCATCCCGCGCGCGTGCTCGATCACCTCGAACGCGGCGGTCACGCCGCCGACGGCCTCGACGACATCGTCGGGCACGCCGTCCGGGGCGCGGTGCCGCTCGGCCGGGCCGTCGTCATGGCTCATCGACCCATCGTGACCCAGTGCCGCTGCACGCGCTCGCCCAGCGCCGGATGTGCGACCGTGTGCCATGCGTCGGATCCCTGCCCTGGCCTCGGCGCTCGCGCTGGCCAGCCACCCCGGACCGACCGTCGCCGTGAGCCTGTTCGCCGGCGCGTACGCACTGGGAGTCGGCGCGGACCTCGCGCTGGCCGCCCTCGTCCTGGTCGCCGTGATGGCCGGGCAGCTCTCGGTCGGCTGGTCGAACGACTGGATCGACGCGGGGCGCGACCTTGCGGTGGGTCGCAGCGACAAGCCCGCCGTCACCGGGGACGTGTCGCTCTCGACCCTGCGGACCGCGGCCCTCGTGGCGGTCACCGCCTGCGCCGCGCTCTCCCTCGCGCTGGGGGCACCGGCAGCCGTGGTGCACCTGGCCGCGGTCGCCTCCGCGTGGGCCTACAACGCGCGGCTCAAGTCGACCGTCTGGTCGTGGGCTCCGTACGCCCTCTCGTTCGGGCTGCTGCCGTCGGTCGCGACGCTGGCCCTGCCCGACCCAGCCCTCGCGCCCGCGTGGACGACGGCGGCCGCCGCGCTGCTCGGGGTCGGCGCGCACCTGGCAAACGTGCTCCCGGACCTGGCCGACGACGCCGCCACGGGCGTGGTCGGCCTGCCGCACCGGCTCGGCCGCCGGGCGACGTCGCTGCTGTCGGTGGCGCTGCTGCTGCTCGCGACGACGATCGTGGCGCTGGCCTCGTCGGTCCCGGCCGCGATCGCGGTGCCGGCCGTCGTCGTCGCCGCGGCGCTCGCCCTGAGCGGGGCGTGGGCTGCGCTGACCCGGCCGACGAGCCGGTGGCCGTTCCTCGCCGCGATCCTGGTCGCAGCGCTCACCGTGGTGCTGCTCGTCGTCGGCTGACCCGGCGGTAGCGCCGGCGCCGACGTAACGTCGACTCGTGCCCCGACCTCGCCCAGTCCCGCCCGCTCCCGGCCAGGAGTCGGTCTGGGACTACCCCCGCCCGCCGCGCGTGGAGCAGTGCTCGGCGTCGATCACGGTCGAGCTGGGCGGCAAGATCGTCGCGCAGACGACCACCTCGTGGCGCGTGCTCGAGACGAGCCACCCGCCGACGTACTACCTGCCGCGCACCGCGTTCGCGCCGGGCGCGCTACGGGAGGCCGACGGTGCGTCGTGGTGCGAGTGGAAGGGCCAGGCGGCCTACCTCGACGTGGTGGGCGGCTCAGGCGCGGTCGCGCCGGGCGCGGCGTGGACGTACCCCGCGCCGAGCCGCGGGTTCGAGGTGCTGGCCGGTGCGATCGCGGTGATGCCGGCCGCGATGGACCGGTGCACGGTCGACGGCGAGGTCGTCGAGCCGCAGGCCGGCGGCTTCTACGGCGGCTGGATCACGGCGGCTGTCGTCGGCCCGTTCAAGGGCGACCCGGGCACCCACGGCTGGTGACCCCCTCGCCCGCCCGGTGCGATCGCCCCTAGGTGCAGGGTTCCGCCCGCTCACCGGGCACAGCCCTGCACCTAGCCCTCCGCCGCGAGCGGCTCGCAGACATCGTGAAGCGTTCTGCCCGCTCAGGGGGCGAGATGCTCCACGATGGCGGCCGGCCGGCTGCGCTGATGGCGCGCCCGGCGGGAGCGGGCCGCGTCGGAGACGGGCGGCGGGCGAGGTCGGTACCGTGCGGGGATGCAGCTTCCTGTCGTCGACGACCGCGGCGAGGCACTCGTCGCACTGGACGAGGCCGACGAGAACGCCGCCGACTCCGACGCCGCGCCCTGCCCGCTCGCGCTGGTCGTCGTGGTGCGGGACGACGGCGCGGTGCTGTGGGGGCTCGACGCGTGGCGCGGCCGGTGGGAGATGCCCGGCGGGATGCGCGAGCCGGGCGAGTCGCCGCGGGACGCCGCTCGCCGGGAGCTGCGTGAGGAGACCGGGCTCGTCGTCGGCGAGCTCACGTGGTGCGGGCTGGCCCGCTTCGAGCTGCGGGACCCTGCGCGCACGGAGCTGGCCGCCGTCTACGTGGCGCGCTCGTCGGCCGGCGCCGAGGTGGCACCGGCCGACGGGGAGCTGCTCGAGACGCGCTGGGTGGCGGTCGGGGACGCCCCGCCCGAGCCCGTCGCCGAGCTCGATGCCGCTATCGCCGCGTGGGCGCTCAGACCACCTCGGTGAGCAGGCCCGTCGCGACGTCGAACACGAAGCCGCGCACCGAGTCCGTGTGCGGGACGAACGGGCTGGCCGTGATGCGGGCGATCGACTGGCGGACGTCCACGTCGAGGTCGTCGAAAGCCTCGGCGGCCCACTCCGGCTTGATCCCTGTCTCGTCCTGGATCGACTTCTTGAAGGCGTCGTCGGTGAACGTGAGCATCCCGCAGTCTGTGTGGTGGATCAGGATGATCTCGGTCGTGCCGAGCAGGCGCTGGCTGATGGCTAGGGATCGGATCTCGTCATCGGTCACCACGCCGCCCGCGTTCCGGATGACGTGCGACTCCCCCGCGCCCAGCCCGAGGAGCGCGTAGACGTCCAGCCGCGCGTCCATGCACGCGACGACGGCGACGTGCTGGGACGGCGGCAGCGGGAGCGGCCCGGAGAAGCCCTCGGCGTACGCGCGGTTGTTGCTCAGGTACTCGTCGGTGACCGTCATCGGTTCCTCCTGGTGGCTGTTCCCCCCGCGAGAGCCGACGCTAGTCAATGTCCGACATATCCGCTCGGCTTTCATGCTTGGTGCGCGAACACCACGGTGTTGTCGACGTAGTGGCCGGTCTTGCGGTCGAACTCTCCGCCGCAGGTGATGAGCCGCAGCTGTGGGTCCTTCGTGTTGGCGTAGACCTTCGTCACCGGGAAGTCGTCCTTGGGGTAGGACGCGACGCCGTCGACGACGAAGTGGACCTTCGAGCCGTCCTCGCGGGTGACGGTGATCTTCGCGCCCTTGGTGATCTTGCCGAGGTCGTGGAACACCGACGGCCCGTTGTCGCCGTCGACGTGGCCCTCGATCACGGCCGGTCCGTCGGCGCCGGGGCGAGGCGATCCGTCGAACCACGCGGCGCGGTCGTAGTTCTTGCCCTTGGCCGGGACCGCGATCGTGCCGTCCTTCGCGAGCCCGAGCGTGAGCAGCTTCGAGCTCACGTCGAGCGACGGGATGCTGATCGTCGTCGGCAGCGGGACCTTCTTCGCCACCTCCGTGGCCTTCTCGGTCGGAGCCGGCACCGGTGCGCTCGTCGCGGTCGGCGTCGACGACTCGACCGGAGCCTCAGCTGCCGGCGGCACCGGAGGAGCGGGCTCCTGGTCGTTGATGCCGATCACCACGGCCGTCGCGCCGCCCAGCAGCAGGGCGGCGCCCAGCACCGTGGCGACGGCGCGACGGCGCCCGGCCCGGGGGGCGGGCGCCGACCCGTGCCGGCCACCCTTCTCCCGGGCCCGGGCGTCGTCGGTGGCCATCAGTCGTTGACGGTCACGTCGGCCGTGCGGCGACGACGGGCGATCAGCAGACCACCCGCGACGAACGCCGCGCCACCGGCGGCGAGCAGGCCGGTGTCCTGCACGCCGGCGGTCGAGCCGCTACCCGTCTGGGCGCCACCGGACGGCGTGGCGGACATCTGCGAGACCTCGAGGACGCCGCACAGCGCGGGGTCGGTGGCCTCGGTGGGCAGCGACGGGTCGAGGTCCGACTTGGTGTCGCCGTCGTACTTGCCGTCGTGGTTGTGGTCGACGCCGTGGATGACGACTGCCGACTGGCCGGAGATGATCGCCTTCGCGACGTCGTCCGAGACCTTGATCGAGCCGCGCTGGTAGTTGATCTTGCCGCCCTTGGCGGTGTCGAACCGGTCGACGGCCAGGCCGGACTTCGCCGAGGTGTCGCCCGTCTTGGTCAGCGACACGACGATGTCGCCGTACGCCGGCCCACCCTCGGTGGTGTTGAGGGTGCCGTCGCCGCTCTTGTCGTCCGCGGCGGCCGGGCACTCGTGACGCGCCTCGGCACCGAAGTGGATGTGCGCGGCGTGCGGGTTGTCGGCGAGCAGGCCGTCGGCCGTGAACGTCACCGTCAGGACGTCGTCCTTGATCGTCGTCATCGCCATGCCGGAGCCGTCGACGCCGTTGAGGGCGACCGGCTTCAGCGTCGCCTCGTTCGATCCGTCGCTCGACGCGGCGGAAGCCGGCATCGCCATGGCGAGCATGGCGGCCAGGGACAGGGCGGGAGCCGCGAGTGCGACGCGCTTGGTGGTCTTCATGGGTGTTCCCCTCGGTTCGTCCTGGTGGGGGGCCACCAGGAGTCATGCCGAACGCCGCAGGTCTGCGGCCTTGTACACGGGAGTTCGGCGCCGAGGAGCTGGCGGATGGGTGGGACCCGGACATTTCTCCGCGGTGCCTCAGTCCCACCACAGACGCCAGAAGGTCGGCTCCTCGCCCAGGTCGAGGAGGTCGTCCACCGGGGCACGCCATGGCGTGATCTCGTCAGGGCCGTGCAGGTGGTCGAGGCCGTACCGGTCACGGACCAGCACGTCGAGCCGCGCGCACTGGCACCAGTCGGGATGCGGCGTCTCCTCGTCGTCCCACGACGGACTGAAGATCCGCAGGCCGTCGGGACCACGGACCACGACCGTCGGGATCGAGATCGCTTCCACACCACGGGCCGGGCCGGTGGCGAACCCGTGCAGCCCGACCTCGTCCGGGAACTCGGCCGCGGCGATCAGGCAGGCGCGCGTCGTCGGGGCGAAGTTGTGCCGACACTCCCGCTCGCTCTCCGGCAGCGCCTCCAGCAGATCAGCCGCCGCCGGTCCGCTCAGGCCGCCGAAGTGAAGCAGGTCCGTGGGCCGCCGCGGCACCGGGCCTGCGAACGGCGCGAGGATCTCGGGCACCCCGGCATCGAGCGCCCATCCTCGCGGTGGCCTGCCGGGGAAAGCACCCGTCTCCCACTCCGGCGCCTGGCCGAGGTGGGCCGTCCACGTCTCTCTGAGGTCGGCTTCGTGCTCGTGTCGTCTCGTCGTCATGCGAACAGCGTCGGGTGCCACGGTCGTCCTGCGGGGGCGTCACGGGCGCTTCTGTGGGCCGGTCCGCGGAGGCGACGCCCTGTGGTCGGCTCGACTAGCTTCTGGTCCCACGAGCTGCGAAGCTCACGCCGTGACCGGCCGGCACCACCGCTTCGCGAGGCGTGACACGACGCCCGCCGAGCTCGCCGAGCTCGCGGTCGTCGATCGACTCGCCGAGCAGCTCGCGGCGCACCTGGCCCTGCGCACCGCCGACATCGACCTCGTCCATATTCACGGCGCCGGCAGCTCGCGCGTCCAGGCGATCGTCTCCGAGCTGCTGCACGACGAGCTCGGCTTCCGCGAGGAGGTCGTCATCACCCCGCAGGACGGCCTCGTCACCCGGGCTCGCCCCGACTTCTTCTACCGGTTGGGTCCGGACCGCGGGATCCTGGCCGAGGTCGAGCGCGGCGGGACGACGACGAACAACCACGACCTCAAGGACTTCTGGAAGGCCCACATCTCTCCCGACGCGCAGCACCTGTTCCTCGTCGTGCCCATGGCGAACTGGAACGAGCGCGGCACCGCCCGCGAGCGACCGTACGCACGGGTGGTCTCGCGCATGGGCGCATTCTTCGGGGAACCGCGACGCGAGGTCGACGTGCTCAGCGCGCACGTCTTCGGGTACGGCTCGCAGGGCTGATCAGCGGTAGTCGGACCCGCCGTCCACGTCGAACGTCTCCTCCAACGTGGTCACCCCCAGCTCGGCCATGTGAGCGGTGAGCGAGCGCCCGACCCACCGCAGGTGCCACGCCTCGGGCGCGTACCCGGTGACGTCCTGGTTGGCCTTGGTGTAGCGGACCAGGAAGCCGTACTCCCGCACGTGCTCGGCGATCCAGCGCCCCTCGGGCGTCGTCGCGAAGCACGGGTCGAAGTCGCACGCGGGCTTGCTCGCGCCGCCGAGGTCGACCGCGAGGCCGGTCTGGTGCTCGCTGTAGCCGGGGCGGGCGGAGAGCCGCTCGGCGTACTCGCGGCCGTAGACGCCGAGCATGTTGCCGAAGATCTGCTGCTGGTAGGCGTACGAGCGGTAGCCGCTCTGCATCGTGAGCGTCACACCGTCGTCGGCCGCGGCGTCGAGCATGTCGCGGAGGTCGTCGGCGACCTCAGCGCGGACCTGCTCGCCGGCCGAGACCGTGACCAGGTCGTCGGGTGCGTAGTCGACGGGGTCGAGCGGGTGGTGCTTGTTGACGACGATCCAGGGGCTGGCGGGGTTCGTCGTCGAGTGCGCGGCCCGGTCGAAGGTGGGCGTGGGGGTCGGCGTCGGGGTCCGCGACGGCGGCGGCGTGAAGGACGGGGCGGCCGCCGTGGGCACGTCGAGCGCAGGGTCTGCGGACGACGAGGGCCGGGCGAACGCCCAGGCGGCGAACCCGCCGACAAGGAGCGCGAGGACGACGGTCGCGGCGCCTGCGGCGCGAGACGGTCCACGATGCACGCCGTCACGGTATCCCGACCAGGCCCCGTGCCAGACTCGCGCGATGAGCACTCCCGACCCCACCGCCTTCGCCGCAGCCTGGGTCCACGCGTGGAACTCGCACGACGTCGAGGCCGTCCTGGCGCACTTCGCGGACGACGTCGTGTTCACCTCCCCGGTCGCTGCCCGCGTGCTGCCGGAGACGGGTGGCGTGCTGCGCGGGAAGGACGCCCTGCGCGAGTACTGGACGCTCGGGCTCACGCTGATCCCGGACCTGCACTTCACGGTCGAGCAGGTCTTCGCCGGGATCGACGTGCTGGTCATCGCCTACCGCAACCAGCGCGGCAACGCGGTCGACGAGGTGCTGCGGTTCGCCGACGGCCTCGTCGTCGAGGGCCACGGCACGTACCTGGGCGACGACGAGAACCCCGCCGGGACCGTCGGCTGACGATCCCGGCGAGGTCGACGGGTCAGGCCCGCTCGGCCCGGTCCCCGCGGCGCAGCACGAGCGCGACGCCCGCCGCGAGCAGTGCGGCCAGTGCGCACATCGCGAACAGCTCGCGGTAGGCGCCGAGCGACGGCAGCGTGATCGTCCCCAGCGCCACGGTGCTGGACGCGAGGACGGCGCCGCCGAGCGCGCTGGCGAGCGAGCTGCCCACCGAGCGGATCAGCGTGTTGAGGCCGTTGGCCGCGGCGATCTCGTCGGCCGGGGTGTTCGCGTTGATGAGCGAGGGCATGGCCGCGTACCCGATCGCGGTGCCGACGCCGACGACGGTCGCGCCGACGACGACCTCGACGAGCGACCCGGTGAGCACGATGCGCATCGCCCAGCCGATCGCGACGACGGAGGCACCCAGGGCGAGCGTGAAGGGCGCGCCCTTGCGCACGATGAGCCGGGCGGAGACGGGCGCGAATGCGAGCATCGCGAGCCCGCTCGGGAGCATCACCAGGCCGGAGACCATCATCGAGCTGCCGAACCCGTAGCCGCTGGACTCCGGCGCCTGCACGTAGGCGGCGGTGCCGATGAGCGAGGCGAACAGCGCGAAGCCGAACAGCAGCGACGCGACGTTGGTCAGCACGATGGGCCGACGACGCAGTGCGGTGAGGTCGATCAGCGGGTGCGACGTGCGGTGCTGCCACCACCCGAGGACCGCGAAGAACACCGCGGAGAGCACGAGCAGGCCGATGACCTTGGCGGAGCCCCACCCCCAGTCCGACGACTCGGCGAGCGGGAGCAGGAGTGAGACGAGGGCGCCGGCGAGGAGCACGGCTCCGAGCACGTCGACGCGGCCGCCGCTGCGACCGGCCCGCTCCGGGACGACGAGCGCGACGCCGGCGAAGGCGATCAGCGCGCCGACCGCCGTGACCCAGAACAGCACGTGGAAGTCGGCGTGCTCGGCGACGAAGCCGGCCAGCGGCAGGCCGAGGGCACCGCCCACGCCGAGCATCGCGCTCACGGCGGCGATCGCGGCGCCGGACCGAGCCCTCGGCAGGATCCCCGCGAGCAGGCTGATGCCCAGCGGGATCGCACCCGCGGCCACGCCCTGGATCGAGCGGCCGACGATGAGCACGACGAGGTCGTCGGAGAGGGCGCACACGAGCGAGCCGAGCAGCATCGCACCCAGCGCGACGAGCAGCATCCGGCGCGTACCGAACATGTCCCCGAGGCGACCGAGCAGCGGGATCGAGATCGCGGAGACCAGCAGGGTGGCGGTCAGCAGCCACTGGACCTGGTCGGACGACGAGTCCAGCAAGCCGGGCAGTGCCGGCAGCACGGGGATGAGCAGCGACTGGGCGAGCGAGACCACGAGCGCCCCGAAGCCGACGAACACGATCCACAGACCGGGTCGCTGCTTCGTGGCAAGGGTGGTGGCGCCGGACGAGGCGACATCGACGGACATGGGGTTCCCTCCGAGGGACGGGGCGGACAGGCGACCCGACAGCACCGGCGGGACGAGCGACCACAGTCAACACCGTTGACCGGGGGGTGTCAACGACGTTGACCGGCGGGCTCGATGCGCCATGATCGTCACGTGGAGACCACCGAGACCGCCCCGCCGACCGGCCGCGAGGCCGTCGAGCGCGCCGCGCTGGAGCTGTTCGAGGAGCAGGGCTACACCGGCACGTCGATCCGCGCGATCGCCGGCGCGGCGCACGTCGACCCCGCCCTGGTCATCCGCTGGTTCGGCTCCAAGGAGGAGCTGTTCCTGCGGGTGCTGAGCCTCACGGAGAAGCCGGTCCCCGACCTCTCCGGACCGATCGAGACGCTCGGCGAGCGCCTCGTCGCCTTCGCCCTGGCCCCCGGGCAGCGCGACGTGCGCCGCGACCTGACCGCGCTCGTGCGCGCGTCCGACTCGAGCAGCGTGCGCTCCCGCCTGCGCCAGATCACCCGGACGCTGTTCGTCGAGCGGCTGGTCGAGCACCTCGACGGACCGAACGCCGAGCTGCGCGCGCACCTGATCGCCTCGCAGCTGGGCGGGCTGCTGCAGTCGTGGGACGTCGCCGAGGACCAGAACGTCGCAGCGGCCTCGCGGGACCGCATCGTCGCGCTGTACGGATCTGCACTGCAGACGCTCATCGACCCTCCCGTCAACTAGCAACCATGGGGTTGCGCTTCGTCGATCCTGTGTGCAACCTTGGAGTTGCACACAACGACGACGAACGGAGCGACCCCATGAGCGACGACCGCATCGAGCGCGACATCCTGATCGACGCCACCCCCGAGCACGTCTGGTTCCTGGTGAACCAGCCCGGCTTCTGGGTCGCGGAGGAGGCGAGCCTGCCGGGGACGGTGGCTCGCGAGGGCGAGACCACGCTCGCCCGGAACGCCACCTACGGCGACTACCCGGTGCGCGTCGAGCGGGTCTCTCCGCCGTCGGCAGTCGCGTACCGCTGGGCGCCGGCGTTCCCCGGCGCCGACCTCGCGGACGACAACAGCACGCTGGTCGAGGTGAGCATCGCCCGCGAGGGCGAGAAGGCGCGGGTGACCGTCGTCGAGAGCGGGTTCGCCGCACTGCCCGACGAGGTCCGCGACCGGACCCGGGAGGCGAACAGCGAGGGCTGGCCCCAGGTCATGCAGGGCCTCGGGACCCGCGCCGAGCGACCGAGCGAGGACGACTTCACCACGTCGTTCGTCGTCGACGAGTCACCCGACGACGTCTTCGCCGCGGTGCTCGACGTGCGCGGCTGGTGGACCGACGACATCGAGGGACCCACCGGCGACGTCGGCGACGTGTTCGTCTTCCGGCACACGGACGTCCACTACTCGAAGCTGCTGATCACCGAGGTCGTCCCCGGGCGCCGAGTCACGTGGCTCGTGCTCGACACCGAGCTGTCCTTCGTCGAGGACACCACCGAGTGGATCAACACGTCGATCACGTTCGAGGTCACGCCCACCGCGGCGGGGACCGAGGTGCGGTTCACGCACCACGGCTTGGTGCCCGCGTACGAGTGCTACGACGCGTGCTCGAGCGCCTGGGGCTTCTACCTCGTCTACAGCATGCGGTCGCTGATCGTCACCGGTGCGGGCATGCCCGCGCTCAAGGCGCTGCCCCGCCCGTTCTGAGGATCGTCCGGAGACTACGGTCGGGCAGGTGCCGACCCTGCGCTACGGAGACCTGCCCGACCAGGTCGTCGACCTCATCCTCCCGGAGGCCGCAGACGCTCCGCTGGCCTGCCTGATCCACGGCGGGTTCTGGCGGGCCGCCTACGACCGCACGCACCTCGCGCCCCTGGCGACCGCCCTGACCGCGCACGGCTACGCCGTGGCCAACGTCGAGTACCGGCGCGTGGGAGCGGGCGGCGGCTGGCCGACGACCTTCGACGACGTCGCGTCCGCGCTCGACGCGATCGGGCCCGCGCTCGCGAGCGAGCACCCGGGCCGGGTCGACCCGGCGGCGACCGTGTACGTCGGCCACTCCGCCGGCGGGCACCTGGCCCTGTGGGCCGCCCACCGCTCCCCCACACCTCGCGGGGTGGTCGCGCTCGCGCCGGTCGCGGACCTCGTCGAGACGTCGCGGCTCGACCTGAGCCGCGGTGCCGTCCGCGAGCTCCTCGGCGGCTCGCCGGAGGACGTCCCGGAGCGCTACGCGGCCGCCGACCCGATGGGGCTCGGACCCACGACGGCCCGCACGGTGCTGGTGCACGGCGACCTCGACGACCTGGTCCCGCCCGACTTCTCGCGCCGGTACTGCGCGCGCACGGGCGCGCGGCTCGTGGCGCTCGCCGGTGTCGAGCACTTCGGCGTCGTCGAACCCGGGTCCACGGCCTGGCCGGCCGTCCTGGCGGCCATCGACTGGGCCGCCGAACCGGACGGGTGACGTCCGGAACAGGTCCTGGCGCGCCGGGATCGACGTCCTGTTTGCGACCATGGTCCGGTGCCACCCCTGAGTCCCGACCGCAGCAAGCTCGTCTTCCTCGACATCGACGGCACCTACGCCGTGCACGGTGTGGTGCCGCCCGGCCACGAGGCCGCCGTGCGACGGGCCCGGGCAGCGGGCCACCGCGTCTTCCTGTGCACCGGCCGCTCCCGCGCGCTGCTCCCGCCCGGCATCCTCGACGTCGGCTTCGACGGCCTGGTCGCGTCGGCCGGCTGCTACGTCGAGGTCGGGGGGACCCTGCTCGCCGACCGCCGCTTCCCCGACGCCCTCGCGCAGAAGGTGGTCGCGCTCCTGCTCGAGCACGACGCGGCGTTCGTCCTCGAGGCACCCGAGGGGCTCTACGGTCCGCCGGGCGTCGACGACCGGTTGCGGGCACTTCTCGGCACGGGCGCCGACGGCGAGCAGCACGGAGCCGACGACTTCCTGCGGGCGCTGGAGATGCGCGAGGACCTGTCGGGAACGTCGTTCGCGAAGATCACCTACCTCGCGGCGACGGCGCCGTGGACCGCGCTGCTGGACTCGCTCGGGCCGGCCGTCGGCTTCGTGCCCAGCTCGATCGTCGAGGCTCATGACTTCGCGGGCGAGCTGTACCTCGCGGACGTGCACAAGGCGCTCGGGATCGAGCTGGTCCAGCGCCACGTCGGGGCGGTGCAGGACGACGTCATCGCCGTCGGAGACGGCATCAACGACCTCGAGATGCTCGAGTACGCCGGGGTCGGCGTCGCGATCGAGGGGTCGGACGCCAGGGTGCTCGCCGCCGCCGACGCGGTCGCACGCGGCCCTCACGTCGAGGGACTCGTCGACCTGTTCGACGACCTGGGGCTCTACCGCAGCGCCTGACGCCCGACCCGGGCGCGAGCTACGCCGGCTGCTCCAGCGGGAACCGCACCGCGAGCGACGCCTGGATCGCGACGTGCCGCTCGAGGAACGCGCGCTCGTCCAGCTTCTTGCGCCGCAGCCAGCCGGTGACCTCGTCGTTGCACTTGCTCGCGTTGCACGACCGGCACGCGGGCGCGATGTTCGCGAGGGTGTAGCGCCCGCCGCGGGAGATCGGCAGCACGCAGTCGCGCTGCATCGGCACGTCGGTCGCCCCGCAGTACGCGCAGCCTCCCCATGCGGCTGTCAGTGCGGACCACTGCTCGGGGAGCAGGTCGTGCTCGACGGCGTCCATCCGCTTCTTCCGTCGTCGGGCGTACCGCGCCTGACGCGTCCGAGGGGGTGCCATGGGCCCGAGGCTATCCACGTGCCGCAGCGCCCTGGCGGCGGCGCGCGCGACGACGGGCCCCCGCCGTGTGGCGGGGGCCCGTCGGTCCAGCTGCTTCGGCTACTTCGCAGTCTTCGGCGCCGAGGTCTTGGCCACGGTGACGTAGCCCGACTTCTTCGCCGTGACCGTGACGGTCAGCTTCTTGCCCGAGTCGGCCGCGACGACCTTGTGGCTCGACGTCGTCGCGCCCTTGATCGCCTTGCCGCCCCGGTTCCACTGGTAGGTCAGGGTCGCTCCGCTGGTGTGGGAGGCGACCTTCGCCTTGAGCGTGCTGCCCTGGGTCGCCTTGCCCGTGACGGACGGCGTGGACAGCGTGAGCGTGCCCTTGACGGTGACGGCGGCCGAGGTCGCCGAGACCGAGGTGGAGCCGGACTTCGCCGCGGTGACGGTCACCGACAGCGCCTTCCCGGTGTCGGCGGCGACGGCCTTGTAGGTCGCCTTCGTCGCGCCCTTGATGGCCTTGCCGGCCCGGTTCCACTGGTAGGTCAGGGTCGCGCCGCTGGTGTGCGAGGAGACCTTGGCCGTCAGCGTGCTGCCGACGACGGCCTTGCCGCTGATGACGGGCTTGGCGACCGCGAGCTTGGCCGTGACCGTGACGGACTTCGTCGCGCTGACGTTGCCCGCCTTGTCGGTGGCCCGGTACTGCACCGCCTTCGGTGCACCGGTGATCGCCGCCGCCTTGGTGTACGTCACCCAGTGCGCCCCGCCGTCGACGGAGTACTGGATCGACGCGACGCCCGACAGGTCGTCGCTCGCCGCGAGGACGAGCGAGCCGTCCTTCGCGGAGGTGACCGAGGTCGTCGGCGCGGTGCCGTCGATCTTGATCGTGAGCGACTTGCTGGCCGGCGGTGCGTCGTCGCGCGAGACGGCCACGAGCACCTGGTGCTCGCCGTCGCCGGTCACGACGACCGGCTCACCCGTGTAGAGCAGGCTCTCGCCGCCGTCGACGCCGACCGACGCGATGTCCCCGTCGGCCACGCCGACCGACACCGCGACGTCACCCGTGTACCAACCGCTGGCGGGCAGCGCCGGGCTCGTCGTGACCGTGAACTCGGGCGCCGGACCCGAGGGCACCGTCGTCACCTTGCCCTTGGTCACCGCGACGTACGACTTCAGGTCGCTGAACTGGTTCGTGTACGGCACCGCCTTGATGCCGGACACGTTCTGGATCGACGCCAGCTGCGCGAACTGCGCGGACTGGCTCACCGTGGTCAGCACGCGGATGGCCGAGCGCTGCAGGTCACCGAGCCGCATGTTCCAGCCGGCGGCCGGGTAGTTGCCCTTGACCACGACGGTGTACGCCGTGACCGGGCTCGTGCTGTCCGCCGGGTCGGCGTGCACGACGTCGGTGATCGCGACCCCGGCCTTCTGGGCCGCCGTCAGCGCCGAGCCGGCCAGGAGCGCGGCCGTCTGCGTGTACGCGTCGTTCACCGAGGTGAACTTGGCGTTCGGCGTGAACACCTGGTTGTTGATCACGTCGACGGTTGTCGTGCCCGAAGCCGGGACCTTGGTGAGGTCCGTGCTCGAGTCGACGGTGGTGCTGATCGTCTCGGCACCCGTCGCGGACGGGGTCAGGCCGTTGAAGGACCAGGCGTAGCTGGTGCGCGTGGCCGTGACGGTCTTGTTGAGGACGGGCAAGCCCGAGATGTCGATCGTCGGCGGCACCTTGAGCGTCGCGTTGATGACGTTCTGCGGAGCGTTGCCGGGCTCGATCAGGTCGTTGCCGGCGTAGAGCGTGGCGGTCGTGTCGTGGCTGCCGCCCCAGTCGGACATCACGGTGCCCTTGAAGCCCCACTCGCCGCGGAGCACGTCCTCGAGGAGGTCGTAGTTCTGCGCCGCGTAGGTGCCGTTCACCTTGTTGTAGGAGCTCATCACGGCCATCGGCTGCGACGACTTCACGGCGATCTCGAAGCCCTTGAGCTCGATCTCGCGCAGGCCACGCTCGCTGGCGATGATGTCGCCACCGCTGCGCTGGGTCTCCTGGTTGTTCGCCGCGAAGTGCTTGATCGTGACGCCCTCGCCGGGCACCGACTGCACACCGAGGGTCGTCGCCGCGGCGGTCAGGCCGGAGACCACGGGGTCCTCCGAGTAGTACTCGAAGTTGCGGCCGTTGAGCGGGTCGCGGTGGATGTTCATGCCGGGTGCGAGCCACAGCGAGACGCCGTACTCCTGCATCTCCTTGCCGATCGCGGTGCCGACCTCGGTGACGAGGTCACGGTTCCAGGTCTGCGCGAGCGCCGTGCCGACGGGCCAGGCGGTGCCGAACTGGTAGGTCGCCGGGGTGGTGGCGATCTTCTGCGTGATGCGCAGGCCGGCCGGGCCGTCCGAGAGGGTCAGGGCGGGGATGCCCAGGTTCTCGTACTTGGCGGTCGTGTAGCCCGCGGCGCCCGTGGCGGACAGCGTCGAGCCGATGGCGCTGGCGCCCTCGACGATGTTCGCGAGCTGGGTGACGTTGAGCTTCGCGACGAACTGCTCGATCGTCGTCTTGCCCTTCGCCACGTCGTACAGCGTGCTGGCCGGGTCGGTCGTGACGTCCTTGATCGTCTCGCCGGTCTTGGCCGCGTACGGCGCGCCGGTGCCCTCCCAGCTCGTCTGCGCCGGGTCGACGTACGCCGTGGTCGACGAGATCTGGCTGCCGTCGATCGCGAAGTAGGGCGACGTGCTGTCGACCGCGACGTCCTGCTGGACCTCGGACGCGGCCTGCACGGGCGTGAAGCCCGTGGTGTCCAGCGTCAGCTTCGGCGCTGCGGCGATCTGGTCCGCCTCACCGTCGTAGGTGTAGAAGTCGGCGGGGTCGCTGGTGAGCTCGGTCGCGGGCTTCTCGTCGTCGACGAGCTGGCTCGAGTCCTGCTCCGTGACCGTCGTGTCCGCGAGGCCGATCGTCGCGGCCACCTGCGTGTTGCGCGACGAGCTGCCCACGCGCACGACGTAGTCGCCTGCGTCGAGCACGTACTGCGAGGTGGACTCGTCGTACGAGGACATCTCCGTGGTGTCGTACGTGATGGTGACCGTCTGCGAGGCCCCGGGGGCCAGCACGTCGGTCTTCGCGTAGCCCGCGAGCTCCTGGTACGGCTTGTCGAGGCCCGTCTGCGGCGCGGAGAAGTAGGTCTCCACGACCTCCTTGCCGGCGACGTCGCCGACGTTCGTGACCTTCGCCTTGACGGTCACCTTGTCGGTGTCCGCCGTCACGCTCTGGGCGTCGATGTGGAAGCTCGTGTACGACAGCCCGTAGCCGAACGGGTAGTCGACGACGTCGGCCGGGTCGTCGGCGAGCGTCTTGTAGAACGAGTCGAAGTACCGGTAGCCGACGTACACGCCCTCGCTGTAGGTCTCGGGCGAGGAGCTGCCGTCGTTGTTCGCGAACGTCGCGGCCGCCGGGTAGTACGAGTACTTCGAGGCCCACGTGTCGGTGAGCTTGCCCGAGGGGTTCGCGTCGCCGTCGAGGACCTCGGCCAGCGCGTTGCCGCCCTCCTGGCCCGCCTGGCTCATGAGCAGCAGGGAGTCGACGGCCTTGCCACCCTGGGGGTCGTTCGCCGAGGAGTTGATCGTCTTGAAGAACGACGTGTCCACGACACCGCCGACGTTGAGCACCACGACGACGTGCTCGTAGGTCTGCCCGATCCGCTGGATGTCGTCGTACTCGGTGTCCGTCAGCAGGTAGTCGCCGGCCCCGGACTTGCGGTCGGCGCCCTCACCCGAGTTGCGGGCGACGACGAAGACCGCGGTATCGGTCGGCGCGGTGGGCTGGGCGCTGGCCCGCGTGAGGACCTGCTCGACCGACGAGTAGTCGATCGCCGGTCCGAAGATCGAGCCGGTGGTGGCGGGGTACTTGGTGTCGTAGGCCGACGTCATGGCGGACCAGTAGGTCGAGCTCGTCGTGACGGTGAAGCCGGCGTTCTCCAGCCCGGTCCGCACGTTGACCTTGTAGCGGTTGTTCACGTCGCCCGAGCCGGTACCGCCCTTGACGGTCGCGTACGCGCCGACGCCGAACAGTGCGACGTTCGACGACTTCGCGATCGGGAGCGCCGCGTCGTTGTTCTCGAGGAGCACCATGCCCTCGGTCGCTGCGCGCTTCGAGAGCTGGGCGTTGGCCAGCTCGAGGTCGTTGGGACTGGGGTTCGTGGTGGCTGCGACCGCCGCACCCGTGCCGGACAGCACGAGTGCGGTGACGACCGCGATGGGCACCGCCGCGCGCGTGACCGCGCGGGTGCAGGAGGGAAGGTGCATGAAGGAGTCGTCCTCTCTGACAACTGCTGACTGCGTTGACGTACCGCGATGCGGCCCGGGGCTGCCCTGGGACTCGGGCATCGGCGCCCGGGTCTTGCGTTCAACGCTCGAACGCTAAACACGACTTTTTGGACTGTCAATGGCGCAAGTTGGTGGGAGCGGTCCCATTATTTGTGCCGAACTTGGCCATTTAAATGGCCGGAAATCGGCCCAAAACAGGGGGTGGTTGCCCTACTCTCGGACCATGGCGACGACCTCTGAACGGACGGCTCCGCGCCTGCGGACCCGCGAGGACCTGCTGCACCTGATCCGCGCGAACGACGACGTGACGCGCGCCGAGCTCGTCGAGCTGACCGGGATGTCGCGCAGCACGGTGAACCAGTCGGTCGGCCGGCTCATCGCCGACGGCCGCATCACCGAGTCCGAGGCGCTGCCGCAGGGACGCGGCTCCGGCAGCGGCCGCCCGGCCGCAGGGCTCAAGGCCGTGGCGGACGGCGCACCCGTGGCCGGGATCGACTTCGGGCACAACCACGTGCATGTCGCCGTCGCGGACGCGCTCGGCAAGCCGATCGCCGACGAGCGCACCACGCTCGACGTCGACCTGCGCGCGACCGACGCCATCGACGTGGCCGTCGGCATCCTCACCCGGATCCGCGCGGAGCAGGGCATCGGGCACATCTCGAGCCTGGTCGCGGGGATCCCCGGCCCGCTCGACGCCCGGACCGGGCTCGTCCGCTCCCCCACCATCCTGTCCAGCTGGGTGGGGCTCGCGCCCGCCGACGAGCTGCGCCGGCGCGTCGAGGACGTCGGCCACGTGCACGTCGAGAACGACGCCGTCCTCGGTGCCTACGGCGAGCTCAAGGCCGGCGCCGGCCGGTACCGCCGGGCCTTCCTGTACGTGAAGGCGTCGCACGGCATCGGCGCGGGCCTCGTCATCGACGGGGTGCCGTTCAAGGGTGCGAACGGCCTCGCGGGCGAGATCGGGCACACGCACCTGCCCGGGCACACCGAGATGTGCCGGTGCGGCAACCGCGGCTGCCTCGAGTCGGTCGTCTCCGTGCAGGCACTGCTCGCCCAGCTCGCCCACACCCACCCCGGCACGGACCCCGCGGAGATCGGTCTGACCACGTTCACCGACGGCATCACCCAGCGCCTGCTCGACGAGGCAGGGCGCGAGCTCGGGCGCGTGCTGGCCAGCCTGTGCAACCTGCTCAACCCCGACGCGCTCATCATCGGCGGCGAGCTCGGCGCCACCGGCAGCGGCTTCCTCGATGGCGTCGAGGCCACGGTCGCGCGGCACGCCCAACCCGCGACGGCCGCGGCGCTGGAGATCATGCCCGCGGCGCTGGGCGTCCGGGCCGAGGTGACCGGGGCACTGCAGATGGCCGCCTCGATGGTGGTGCGGTGATGTCGCGCCAGGACCCGGAGCTGCTGCTCGCCCTCGTGGCGCTCAGCGAGACCTTCGACGGCATCAACACGATGGTGCGGCACGAGGCCGAGCACCGCTCCGGTCAGCCCGACGTCCCCACGACCGAGGTGACCCTGCTGCGGCTGCTCCTGCGCGTCTCCGGGCTCACGCTCGCCGAGTGCGCCGCGACAGCCGAGCAGCCGGTCACCGAGACGCGCCGTGCGCTGCAGGATCTCGAACGGCGCGGCCTGGTCGCGACGTCGGCGTCTCCCGGCCGGACGACGACCTTCGCGGCGACCCCCGCCGCCGCCGCACTGCGGGGTGCCGCACGCGAGCGCGCTGCGCAGCACCTGCGCTACGCGCTGGCGGCACTGCCCGCTGCCGAGGTCGAGGACCTCGCGCGCGCCAGCGGTGCTCTTGCGAGCCTGGCGGCGTCGCTCGGCTTCCGCGACGTCCACCCGACCTACCGGCAGGACTGAGCCCGGCGCGCACTCCGCCGCCGAGCCGTGGGTCGCTCGCGCTCTGGCCGGGCTGAGCGCGAGCGCGGCGCGCTCGAGCAGCGACCGAACGAGGGCTCCCCACCCGACGTCAGGGCCGTCCGATCAGGCGCTTGAGCAGCTCGATCAGCTGCGCCAGGGCCTCCTCGATCCAGCTGCACCGGTCGTGGACGACGACTCCCGGCGAGACGGCGACCACGGGGTCCGACCCCGCCGCCACGGCCGTGACCTGCACCGACAGCGTGTGCCCGGCGTCCGCATTCACGACCTTGTACGTCGCGGCCGTGCCCTTCGTGCCGATCGGCTTGCCGTCGCGCAGCCAGCGGTAGGTGAACGTCGCGTCGATGGACCAGGTGCCGGGATCCGCCGTGAGCGTCGCGCCCTTGACGGCATGACCGACGACCGTCGGCGCCACGACGTTCTCCAGCACGGGGGTGGTCGAGATCGGCGGCAGCGGCGTGATCTGCGTGGGGTGCTCGTTGGCCGTCAGGCGGGCGCCGGTGTCCGCCGGCGCCAGCGCGGTGAGCTCGTACAGCCCGTGCATCTCGACCGAGCCGTCGGCGGCGATCTCCGGGGCGGTGGACGCGTCCGTGCTCACGAACCAGGCCTCGCTGACCTGCGCCGGCCGCCCGTCGGCGGTGTCGGCCGTGGCGCCGTCGACGTAGTTCGACGGATCGGCCAGCAGGGACGTGTCGGCCTGCTTGAGTCCCAGGACGTCCTTCTGGGGGTTCCGGAACGACAGCACACCGCTCGCGCGGTAGTTCGTCACGCCCGCGTTGGTCTCGAGCCGCACGCCGCGGTCGTTGTCCGCGGACGTCACGCGCTGGAGGCGGACGTCGGGCCCGGAGTTGGACGTCACGCCCGTGCCGAGGTTGCCGTAGCTGATCGAGTTGCGCAGCAGGTGGTCACCCGGCATGGACTCCCCGCCCAGCTTGAAGCCGTTGCCCTCCCCCGTGCGCGGGTCGTCGCCGGAGAGCCGACCGTTGTCGTACGCGACCGAGTCCTCGACCACGACCGTCCCGATCGGGCCCGTCGTCGACTTCGCGTACAGGTCCCAGCCGTCGTCGATGTTGTGGTGGGAGATGTTCGAGCGGAAGACGTTGCCCTCGCCGACCGTGAGCTTGGCCGCGAAGCCGTCGGCGTCGTTGCCGCCGGGGTCGGCGTTGTCGTGCGAGACCGACGAGACCACGAGGTTGTCCGACGGCCACATCGCTGGCGGCTCGTTCGACGAGCCCGAGATCTGGACTCCCGTATCCAGGTTGTGGTGCGACTCGACCCGCTCGACGACGTTGTGGTGCCCCTCGATCAGCATCGGCTTCTGCTTGTCGCCGGACCGGGTGATCTCGAGGTCGTAGACGTGCCACCAGTCGCCGCGCAGGCGCAGGCCGCCGCTCGACGACTGCGACAGGTCGAGCACCGCGCGCGTCCCCGGCGCCGACATCAGCGTGATCGGCGCCTGCTCCGTGCCGTCACGGCCGCGCTCGACGACGATCCCCGACGTCGGCCGGTACGTGCCGCCCGCCAAGATGATCTGCTGACCCGCCTGGGCGAAGTCGACCGCGGTGTGCAGGTCGAGGGGCGCCTGCGGGCTCCCGTCGCCCTGCGGTGAGCCGTCCGGGGCGACCTGGATCGACTGCCCGGGCTTGCCGTAGGACCTCACGGTGAAGCTCAGCGGCACGTCGACCGGGTCGGTCGACTCGATCGCCTCGTCCTCGTCGAGCTGCGGCTGCTCCGCGGCGGGGAGCAGGCGCGCCGTGAAGGAGTTGTCCCCCGCCTTCAGCGCGAGAGGGACGAGCGTGCGCTCGCCCGGGGCGAGCGCGACGTCGTCGACGACGACCGTCCCGTCCGCGGCCAGGATCTGTCCCGTGCCGTACATCGTCGAGACCAGGGGGACGTCGATCGAGTCCTCCGGGGTGGTCGAGGTGACGTCCACGCGGAGCTCGGCCGGGATGTACGTCGTCGGCGGCTCCTGTGCGGGCTCGTCGTCCTCGGGCGCGATGGTCGTGAAGCTCCAGTCCGTGACCGTCACGACGATCTTGCGCGCCGCGACCATCCCGACGTAGAACGCGTCGGCGTCCTGCGCCAGCAGCATGTCGGGGTCGTACTCGATGACCTCGGCGTCTCCCCCGTCACCGCCGCCACGGTGCCAGATCGCATGGAAGCCGGTGTTCGACCGCCGCAGCGTCAGCTGGTAGACGTCGCCGGTGGCGAACTTCGGGCCGGCGGTGTCCGCGCGGTAGGTCGGGTCGAACGGCTGGGAGTCGCTGCTGTCGCGCGTGCCGGCCGTCGCGTCGTCGGTGCTGCCCGTGTACCCCTGGACGAATCGCGCACCCGGGGTGCCGTCGAGCACGGACGGCGTGCCTTCGCCGTAGCGGGTGATCAGCGCGCCGGCGGAGTTGAAGTACCGGTGCGTGGCGTCGCCCGGGACGATGGAGTCGACCGCGAGGATGCCGAACCCGGACTGGTTGTCCTTCGTCGAGGCGTCGTCCACCCGGAAGGTGGCGTCGAGCGTGAAGTTCTCCGTCGTTGGGTCGACCTTCGTGTAGAAGTACTGGAACCCGTCCTCGGACGTCGCCAGCTTGGTCGAACTCGCCTTGGCGTCGAACGTGATGGTGCCGTCGCCGTTGTCGGTCACGGCGCCGCCGCTGTTGGCGTTCGACCCGACCTCCGTCGTCGCCCAGCGCTGCACCTCCGCCGCGACGGCCACCTCGAACGGTGCACCCGCCGCCTCGTCGTCGCCCCGGTGCGCGACGACGCGCACCTGGTACGTCGCGCCGGGCACGAGCCCGGCGACATCGGCCGTCGTGCCGGTGACGCCCTCGACCGCGTCGACGTAGTCGGTCCCGGCGGCGCTCGTCTGCACCGTGTAGGTCTCGGCCTCGGGCACCGCTGCCCAGCTGACGGTGACGGTCGCGCGGCCGGCGGTGATGGCGGAGGTCAGTGCCCCGCTCGACTGCGGGCCGACGAGCGGCAGCGCGAACGCCCCGGTGGTGACGCGCTCCGACGTCAGTGCGTCAGCCTCTCCCGAGCGAGTGAGCTGCACCGCGACCTCGTAGGTCCCCGAGCCCGGCGGCGTGAGGGCGATCGTGCCGCGGGGACCGTCTGTCGCCGTGAAGCCGCGGTCGACGACCGTGCCGTCCGCGTCGTACAGCACCGCACGCGCGACGTCACCGCCGTCGGTGCCCAGCACGCCGGTGTAGCTCACGACGAGGCGCGAGGGGTCGCCGGCGTCCACCGCGACCCCGTCCACGACGGGCGCCTCGACGCCCGACCAGGGCGCGCGATCGACCGTGCTGCCGTCGGTGATCTCGGCGTAGTACACGTTGACGCCCGAGGCGGGCGACGCGATGAAGTAGGTGCCGGCCGCGGGTGCCGAGAGGTACTCGGTGGCGATCGGCAGATCGCCGTCGTCGGCCAGCGCCGGCACGGAGTCGACCGCCGTCCCGGTGGCGTCGTACAGCGTGAGGGCGCGGTCGGCCGTGCTGCCGCTGCGCGTGTGGACGAGCACCTCGGCCGCCGCGTCGACGGTGAACGCCAGGGCGCGGTTGGTGGCGGCGCCGGCACCGTTGAGCTTGATCCGCTGCGTGTACACGTCGCCGCGGTCGGACGTGCGGTCGCTCGCGTCGACCGTCACGTTCTTCGCCGCGGTCGCCTTGATCGTGAAGTCGCCGACGACGGCGTCGGCGGTGATGCTGCCGACCGCCAGGCTGGACGCGTCGAGCGCGGTCTGCGGCCCGGCCGCGACCGCGACCAGCGACGTCGACGCGGTCATCGCCGCAGCGGCAAGGACGGCCAGCGAGGCACGGACTCGTGCACCGAGCGGTGTCATGGATCTCCCCGTCGAGATGTGACCGCACGTCGTCGTGCCGTCGTGGAAAGCGATTTCCCGGACCTTACGGGCGTCCCTCGACGGGCGTCAAGAGGGAGAGCTGTCCGGATCGACCGCGATCGCTGGCTGGGAACGCCTGAGGCCCTCCCGCTCATCTGAGCAAGAGCGCCTCAGGCGACGAGTCAACGACGAAGGCCCGGACCATCGGGTCCGGGCCTTCGTCTTCTTGTAGCGGGGGCAGGATTTGAACCTGCGACCTCTGGGTTATGAGCCCAGCGAGCTACCGAGCTGCTCCACCCCGCGTCGGCTCCGTAACCATACGTCAGTCACGGAGCGAGGCCAAATCGGCCGGTCCCGACGGGGGTTACTGACCCAGCTGGGCCTCCGCGTCGAGGGCGTCCTGGATGGCCGCGTCCAGGCGGTCCTGCGCCTGGCCGTAGGCCGTGAAGTCGCCGTCGGCCAGGGCCTTCTGCCCGTCGAGCACGGCCTGGTTGGCGGCCGTGAGGGCCTTCTCCAGGTCGGCCCGCGCGGTCTGCGGCGTGGTGGTCGACGTCGGGTTCGGCGTCGGCGCGGTCGTCGCACCGGGCGTCGGGGTGGGCGACGGCGTGGCACCGGGGTCCGGCGTCGGCACCGGGGTGCCGGGCGACGTGCCCTTGTCCCCCGCGTCCGCGCCCGAGTCGCCGCCGAACACGTCGTCGAGGGCCTCGTCGAGGGTGGCCGCGAAGCCGACCTTCTCGCCGAAGCCGACGATCACGCGCTGCAGCAGCGGGTAGGACGTCCCCGCACCCGCGGCCTGGACGTAGACGGGCTGCACGTAGAGCAGACCGCCGCCGACCGGGAGCGTGAGCAGGTTGCCCTTGACCACGCTCGAGCCGCCGCGCGCCAGGATGTTGAGCTCGTTGGCGACGTCCGGGTTGGTGCTGAAGATGTTGCTCATCTGCCCGGGTCCGGGGATCGTCGTCTCGCTCGGCAGCTCGAGCAGCCTGAGCTTGCCGTAGTCCGCCGATGGCTTGCCGGCCACGTCGCCCGCCTCGGCGTCGACCGCCAGGTAGCCCGTGAGCACGTTGCGAGCGCCCTCACCGGCCGGGATGAAGGTCGACATGAGCGAGAACTTCGCCGCGTCCTGGTCGGGCATCTTCATCGTCAGGTAGTACGGCGGCTGCGGGATGCCGGCGTGGTTCGGGTCGTCCGGCGTGGCCCAGAAGTCCGTGCCCGAGAAGAACTGCGCGGGGTTGGTCACGTGGTAGCGGCCGAGCAGCGTGCGCTGCACCTTGAACAGGTCCTCGGGGTAGCGGATGTGGCTCATCAGGTCGCCGTCGATCTTCGAGACGGGCTCGAGCGACGTCGGGAAGACCTTCGACCAGGCCTTGAGCACCGGGTCCTGCGCGTCCCAGGCGTACAGCGTGACCTTGCCCGAGTAGGCGTCGACCGTGGCCTTGACCGAGTTGCGGATGTAGTTGACCGTCTTGGGCTGCAGCGCCTGGATCGTGTTCGTCGTCTCCGTGAGGGAGTCGACGGTCGCGTTCTCCAGCGAGCGCGACGCCGCGTACGGGTACTGGTCGCTCGTGGTGTAGCCGTCGATGATCCAGACGACCTTGCCGTTGACGACCGCCGGGTAGGTCCGGCCGTCGAGCGTCAGGTACGGCGCGACCTTCTGGACCCGCTCGCGCGGGTCGCGGTCGTAGAGCACCTGCGAGTCCGCCGTCACGCGGTCGGAGAACAGGATCTGCTCGGACCCGAACTTGATCGCGTAGAGCAGCTTGTTGATCGGGTTGCCGATGCTGGGCCCGGCCGAGACCGTCTGCGTCGGGAACGTGGTGTTCACCGAGCCCGTGGTGCCGGACGACGGGTAGTCGAGCTCCCAGGGCTCACGGCCCTCGGGTGCGCCGACGATCGAGTACGTGGGAGACGTCGGCCCGAAGTAGATGCGGGGCTCGTACTCGCCCAGGTCGCCGCTCGAGGGGATGCCACCCTCCCAGAACAGCGGCGCACCGCCCGTCGCGGTCGTGTTGCCGTAGGCGGCCACCACACCGAAGCCGTGCGTGTAGACGGTCGTGTCGTTGGTCCAGTTGCGCTGCTGCGCACCCAGGCCCGCCAGGTTGAGGTCGCGGACCGCGATGACGGTGTCGCGGTTCTCGCCGTCGATCGTGTAGCGGTCCACCGACAGCGAGTCGGGGAACTGGTAGAAGTTGCGCACCGCCTGCAGCTGCTTGAACGACGGGCTGACGATCTGCGGGTCGAGCAGGCGGATCGACGCCGTGGTGTCGGCGTCCTCGCGCAGCGCGCCCTGCTCGGCCGTGACCTTCGCGTCGTAGTCGCTGGTGTCGACCTCGTTGAGGCCGTACGCGTCCTTGGTCGCCTCGATGTTGCGCTCGATGTACTCCGCCTCGGCGTCCTGCTGGTTCGGCTGCACCTGGAAGCGCTGCACGACCGCGGGGTAGATGCCACCGACGGCGATCGCGGCGATGACCATGAGTCCGACGCCGATCAGCGGCAGGCGCCAGTTCCCGCGGATGGCGGTGACGATGAACGTGATCGCGACGAAGATCGCGATGCCCGCCAGGATCGCCTTGGACGGGATGACCGCGTGCACGTCGGTGTACGCGGCGCCCTCGAACTTCTCGCGCGTCTTGGTCAGGATCGAGTAGCGGTCCAGCCAGTAGTTCGCGGCGATGAGCAGCATCAGCACGGCGCCGACGACCGACAGGTGCACGCGCGCGGCCTTCGTCGTGCGCGGCGTGTCCGTGCGGGGACCGCCGATGCGCAGCCCGCCGTACAGGTACTGCGTGGCCAGCCCGGCGATGCCTGCGAGGACGGTGACCGCGAGCAGGAACGAGACGATGAACCGCAGGCCGGGCAGCGTGAAGAGGTAGAAGCCCAGGTCGATGCCGTACTGCGGGTCGGACGTGCCGACCCTGCCGCCGTGCATCCAGAGCTGGATCGTGGCCCACTGCTGCGACGCGGCGCCGCCGGCGAAGAGCCCGACGACGACCGGGGCGACGATCAGGACCAGGCGACGCAGCGGCTCGACGGCCTCGCGGTACTGGTCGAGGTTCGCCTGCTCCTGCGTGCTGGGCGCGTACACGGGCCGCGAGCGGTAGCCGTAGGACAGGCTCCACCACACCGCGCCGCCCATGACCAGGAAGCCCGCGAGGAACAGCAGCGCGCGCGTCCCCCACTCGGTCCGGATGACCTCGACGAAGCCGAGCTGCTGGTACCACAGCACCTCGGTCCACACCTGGGCGAGGATCAGCACGATCACGACGATCACGCCGAGGACGATCAGGGTCGGGATCAATGGCCCGCGGCGCCTGCGAGGGCCGGCGGGGCGAGGACGGGACGAGCTGGCGAAGGTCACGGAACTCCCAACGGGTCGGTCTGAGCACAGGTTCCCACAAGGTTGGTGCGGAAGCGCCCTCCGTCCCCGCGATGACCAGCGCACGGACCGGGTGCGACCATGTGGGGGTGACCGACGCCGTGCCCACCACGCCCCTGCACCCCGCCACCACCGACCTCGCCGCCGCCGTGCGGGAGGTCGAGCACCACGTCGCCGCGGCCGGCTGGGACGCGCCGGTGCGGGTGTTCGCCCTCGTCCGGACCCAGGCTGCTCTCGCCACCGAGCCCGGGCTGGCCGACCAGCTGGCCGACGAGGTCCTCGCGGCCGCGCAGGCGGCGCCGTGGCACCTGACCTCGATCGAGCAGGAGGGGCTGCCGGCCGCGCCCGACCTCGAGTCGCTGCTCGCCGAGCTGTCCTGGCCGGACGCGGTGGACGGCGTGGCCGTCACGGTCGAGCGCGTGGTGCTACCGCCCGAGGCCGAGGCCCAGATGCCGCAGGGCAAGGCGGCCGCGCTGGCCTACCTGCTCGCGCACCCGGAGCGCCAGGACGTGCGCCTCGCGGTCGGCGTGCTGCGCGACGGGCCCTCGTGGTGCGCGGTGCGGACGCGCGCGAACGACGCCGACGACCAGGTGGGCCAGGGACCCGACCTGGTGCCGGGGCTCGTCGCCGCGCTGCGCTCGACGCTGGACTGAGCTCGTCCTCGGCGGCTCAGCCGGCCGAGCAGGTCGCCAGCGTCGACCCCTTGCCCGCGCCGATCGCGGTCATCGCCTCGCGCGCCTCGTGCAGGGTCGCGATGCGCGCGACGTGCAGCCCGTCGGGGATGTGCCCGACGACCTCGTCGCAGTTGCTGGCCGGTGCGAGGAACCAGGTCGCGCCGTCTCGTCGGGCGCCCTCGAGCTTCTGCCGGATCCCGCCGATGGCGCCGACCTCGCCGCTGACGTCCATCGTGCCGGTGCCCGCGATGACGACGCCGTCGGCCTCGTCCTCCTTGGTCATCTTGTCGATGATCCCGAGCGCGAACATCGTGCCCGCGCTGGGGCCGCCGATGCCGTCGATGCTGATGGTGATGTCCACGGGCATGTCGAACGTCGGGTCGATGTAGACGCCGATCATCGCGCTGCCGTCGTCCTTGGTGCCCGTGACGATCTGCAGGTCCTTCTCGGCGTTGTTGCGGCGGACGGTCAGCGTGATCGTGTCCCCGGCCTCGACCTCGCCGAGGCCGTCGAGCAGCGACTGGTAGTCCGGCAGCTCCGTGCCGTCCAGCGCGAGGATGATGTCGCCCTTCTCCACGACGCCCGCGGCGTTGGAGCCCTCGACCGTCCCGGCCACCGTCAGCGTCGCGGGGACCTCGTAGCCGAGCTCGGTCAGGGCCGCGACGCTCGCGTTCTCCTGCGAGGAGACCATCTGCTGGGTGTTCTCGCTGTCGATCTGCTCGCGCGTCTCCTCCTGCGGGAAGAGCACCTCACGCGGCTGGACCACGGACCACGGCGAGGCCCAGCCCTGCAGCACGCGCAGCGGGGTCGACGGGTAGCCCGGGCCGCCGGTCGCCGAGACCGTGGTCAGGTGCAGCTCGCCCGTCGACGGGTAGGTCTTCGCACCCGAGATGGAGATGAGCGGCTTGCCGTTGTCCTTCCCGAGCACGTCCCGCGTCGGACCCGGCGAGCTCACCGCGTAGGCGGTCGGGACGACGAGGAGCACGGCGAACAGGATCGCGCTGAGCAGCATGCTCACGGTCAGCGTCACGGCACGGGCGCTCGTCGGCGCGCTCGCGTACGGCGGCTCGTCGAACGGGTCGGGCTGCGCCGCGCCGGGCTGCTGCGGGGCGTCGTCGGGCAAGGGCTGGTCAGGCACGGGCCCGATCATGCCCCACGCTCATGTGCGCCGCCGTCCACGCGCCTGACGCCACACGGCCGCGGTGCCGATCAGGGCGACCGCAGCCCCGGCGGCGCCGAGTGCGGCCGCGTCTCGCGCGCCCACCCGCCGGCCCGCGACGCCCAGCCGGCCCTGCACGCCCTCGAGCAGCACGTCGAGGCACGCGGCGCTGGACCACCGCGCCTCCCAGCCCGCCGAGACGAGCCCGTCGGACGCGACCGTCCAGGGGTAGACGACGTAGGCGAGCTCCGACGCCGGCGCGGGCAGCACGCCGACGCGGTGCAGCCGCTCGGCCGTGCCGAAGGCCGTGGTCGCGGCGAGCTCGATGCGGCGCATGCCCGACGCGGCCTCGACCTGCGCGGGCGTCAGCACGTCGGGCGCGCCGACGGTCAACGGACCGGTCAGCCCGTGGTCGACCGCGAACCTCGCCGCCGCGGCCACGTCGTCGACGTGCACGAACTGCCAGGTCCGGACCGCGCCCCGGACCGTCAGCAGGCGCGGGGCCTCGAAGTGCCGGGTGACGAACGTGTCGATGCCCGGGCCGACGAGTGCCGCGGGGCGCAGCACCGTGAGCAGCGGGGTGCGGCGCCGGGACGCCCGCGCGACGACGGCCTCGACGCCGAGCAGGCCGCCGACGAGACCTCCGCGGTCCGCCTCGTCGGGATGGTGCAGGTCGTCGCCGTCGTGGATGACCGGGCGGTCGAGCCACGCGCCGTGCACGACCGCGGAGGTCACCACGACGACGTGCGCGACGCCGGCGTCCCGGGCGGCCGACAGGGTCCGCTGCGCCTGCGCGATCGTGGCGGCGACCTCGTCGGCCGGTCCGCGGGCGACGAGCGTGGCGAGGTCACCGGGGTGCGCGACGAGGACGAGGACGCGGGCACCCGCGAGCGCCGTGGCCGGCTCGCGCTCGGGCAGGGCGTCGAGCGTGCGCACCGGGCCGTCCCAGGCGGTGGTCAGGGCGGCCGCGAGCGCACCGGGTCCGACGACGACCACGTCGCCGCCGCTCTGCGCGCCGCCCGCACGCCGACTGCGCCCTGAGCGAACCTGTGAGATCACCGTCCCCCGTTCCCCGGCCACGTGGTTACCGTGGACGCAGCCGGCCCCCATCGTCGCAGGAGGTCCCCGTGAGTTCCGAACACCCCGCCGTCCCCGGCCCCGACGGCTCGGGCGAGCCGTGGGAGCAGATGTTGCGCGCCATGCTCGGCCCCGGCGCCGACGACGCCATCCGCGAGCTGCGCGAGCGCGGCATCGACCCGGCCGCCATGTCCGGGCTGCCGACCGACCCCGCCGCCCTGCAGCAGGCGTTCACGCAGATGCAGAGCATGCTCGCGGCCTCGGGCGACGAGCCCGTGAACTGGCAGATGGCGCACGACCTCGCGCGCCAGCAGGCGTCCGCCGAGGGCGACCCGTCGCTCACGCCGGCCCAGACCCGGCAGGTGCTCGACGCCCTGACGCTGGCCGAGCTGTGGCTCGACGCGGCGACCGAGCTCCCGCCCTCGTCCGGCACGGCACGCGCGTGGAGCCGCGCCGAGTGGGTCGAGGCGACGCTGCCCACGTGGCGCACGCTCACCGAGCCCGTGGCCAGCTCGCTGTCCCACGCGCTGGTCGGCACGCTCGGCGACGCGATGGGCGAGGGGTTCGGCTCCGACCTCGAGGGCGAGCTGCCCGGCGGCATCGACGCGACGCAGCTGCTCCGCCGGCTCGGCTCGGCGGTCTTCGGCCTCCAGGTCGGCCAGGCCGCGGGCACGCTCGCGCGCGACGTGTTCGGCACGACCGACATCGGCCTGCCCCTGCTGGCCAGCCCGACGCCCGCGCTCGTCGCGAGCAACGTGGACGCGTTCGCGGCCGGGCTCGACGCGCCGGTCGACGAGGTCCGCCTCTTCCTGGCGCTGCGCGAGGCGGCCGCGACCCGGCTGTTCACGCACGTGCCGTGGCTGCGCGCCCACCTGCTCGCGACTGTCGAGGCCTACGCGCGCGGCATCACGATCGACGCGGACCAGCTCGAGGAGGCCGTGCGCTCGATCGACCCGACCGACGCCGCGGCACTCCAGCAGGCGCTGTCGGGCGGGGTGTTCGCACCGCACACCACGCCGCAGCAGAAGGCCGCGCTCGAGCGGCTCGAGACCGCGCTCGCGCTGGTCGAGGGCTGGGTCGACGAGGTCGCCTCGGCTGCCGCGATGCCGCACCTGCCCCACACCGTCGCGCTGCGCGAGATGATCCGTCGGCGGCGTGCCGCGGGCGGCCCGGCCGAGCAGACGTTCGCCAACCTCGTCGGCCTCGAGCTGCGGCCCCGCCGGCTGCGTGATGCGGCGGCCCTGTGGTCGCAGATCGCGCGCGACAACGGGACGCAGGCGCGGGACGCCGTGTGGGACCACCCGGACCTGCTGCCGACCGCCGAGGACCTCGACGACCCGGCGGGCTACTCGACCCGGCGGGCCGCCGCGGTCGACGAGGCGGCCGAGGTCGACCGGGCCCTGGCAGAGATCCTGGGCGAGGACCCGCAGGCACCGTCGGGCGCGTAGCGGGCCGCCGTCGGCGCGGTGCGGCTACGCCGTGGGCGCCTCGTCGCGGACCACCCCGTCGAGCTCGTCGCCGTCGAGCTCGTCGACCTCAGCGGCCTCAGCGGCACTGCCGTCGGCGTCCTCGCCCCGCTCCGCCCGGAACGAGTAGCCCTCGAGGAACCCCTGCGCGCGCTGGGTGCGGGGGTAGGCGTCGAGCTCGGCCCAGAACTCCGGCCCGTGGCAGGCGTGCAGCAGGTGCGTCAGCTCGTGCAGCAGGACGTAGTCGATGACCCACCGCGGCATGCCGCGGACGCGGTCGGAGATCCGGATCGTGCCCTCGGACGGGGTGCAGGATCCCCAGCGGCGGCCCTGGTTGGTCGACCACCGCACGCTCGTCGGGACCGCACGGCTCGACAGGTAGCGCGCGGACAGCTCCCGGGCCCGGTCCGCGAGCTCCACGTCCGACGGCCGCCGCCGGCGCTCCTGGGTCGCCAGCCGGGTCACCATGCGGTGCACCCACTCCTTCTCCTGCGCGCGCGTGAACCGCGCCGGGATGGCGATGACCGTCCGCTCCCCCTCACGCCACGCGCTGACCGTCCGCACGCGCTTGCGCGACCTGCGGACCTCGACCAGCGCCGGGTCGTGAAGTGGCTGCACACCGGCACGCTAGCGCGCAGCGCCCATGCCTCACCCGATTGATGCACCGACATACCGGCGCGTCCCGCTCAGAGATCGGCCTCCGGGCGTCTGCGCGCGGCTAGGGTTGTTGGCGCTCGGCCTGGTCGAACGACCGGTCCGACCGCCGGCCGGCGGAATCCCGGTCCGGTTCACGACATCGAGGGAGGACCGGCGATGGCCGAGACGTATGCAGGCGAGTTCTACTGCGTGAAGTGCAAGGAGAAGCGCGAGGCCGAGGGTGACGTCGTCGTCTCCGAGTCGGGGCGCAGGATGGCCAAGGCCGTCTGTCCGGTCTGCGGCACGAAGCTCAACCGCATCCTCGGCAAGGCCTGATCGCTCCGCACTTCCCGCGAGGGGCGCCGTCCACCCGGACGGCGCCCCTCGCGCATGTCCGGCGGCCCCCGCGCGGATGTCCGGCGGTCCTCGCGGATGTCCGGACGGCCCTGTGGACGAGGCCCGACGAGGCCCGGCCGTCGGTGGCAGGGTGGGGCGGTCGAAGGGGGGCCGATGCGGCTGCGTGAGGGGCTGCGGGTCGTGCGCCGCAGCGACACCGAGGTCCAGGTCGGCACCGACCCGCGCTGGGCGGTGCGCGTCACGGACCTGACGCCCGACGAGGTGGTCGCGCTCCTGGCCGCGGACGGCACGCCCGGGCCGAGCGGCAGCGACGGTTCGTCGACCGCCCGCCGCGCGCTGCCCGCGCACACCCCTCGCCTGCGCGCGATCTGCGACCAGCTCGTCGCCGCGCAGCTCGCCGAGCCGGCGTCGGAGGGCCGGTCCGTCCGCGGCACCGGGACGGCCGACGCGCACGCGTGGGACCTGCAGGACGGCAGCGGGGGCGCCCGCCTCGCCGCGCGCGGTCGGCAGGTCGTCGGGGTGCTGGGGCTCGGACCGACGGGAACCACCGCAGCGGTCACGCTCGCCGCTGCGGGCGTCGGCACGGTCCTCGTCGATGACGCACGGCCCGTGCGCTCGACCGACGTCGGCGCGTCCGGCTACCGCTGGAGCGACGTCGGGCGCCGGCGCGACACCGTCGTGGCGCGGATGGTGCGCGACGCCGCGCCGCGGGTGGCGGTCGAGAGCGTCCAGGTGCCGGACCTGGTGGTCGTCGTCGAGCACGGCGCGACCGACCCGGTCCGTGCGGCAGACGTGCTGGCCACGGGCGTGCCGCACCTGTCGGTCGTCGTGCGCGAGGCGGACGTCGTCGTCGGGCCGCTCGTCGTCGACGGCGACGGGCCGTGCCTGCGGTGCCTCGACCTGCACCGGACCGACGCAGACCCCGCCTGGCCCGTCGTGGCGCAGGGGCTGTCGCGCCCGGCCCGGGACGGCGACGAGGTCGGGGTGCTGGCGGGCGTCGCGGGGGCGACCGCCGCCGCAGCCGCCCTCGCGTACCTCGACCGGCGGGAGCCGCTGGCCGCCACCTACGAGATCGGCCTGCCCGACGCGCTCCCCCGCAGACGCGACTGGGCGGTGCACCCCACCTGCGGGTGCACCGCCCAGTCGACCTGACGCGCGTCCGCGCCGTCAGGTCCGTCGGCCGTCAGGCGACGACCGCGTTCTTCCGCGGCCGCCCCCGGCCACGCTTCGTGGCCACCACGACCCCACCGATGAAGACCTCGCCCCCCCAGACGCCCCACGGCTCGGCGCGCTCGACGGCGCCGGCCAGGCAGCCCTCGATGAGCGGGCACTCGCGGCACAGGGCCTTGGCCTGCTCCACCTGCGTGGTCTGCTCGGCGAACCAGAGCTCGGGGTCGCCCGAGCGGCAAGGGATGAAGTCGGCGACGAGCTGGTCGAAACGCTCGTCGGTGGTCGTGGTGCTGGCGGCGGTCGGCCAGGGACCGGATCCGGTCCGGTCGGTGTCGAGCAGCGTCGTGAGCCGCACGATGTCCTCCTGATGTCCTTGCTGGTGGGTCGAGGTCTGTGGGATCACGGGCCTCGACCCCCGCATCAGGGGGAGAAGAGAAAGGCCGCGGATCCGGTGACGGACTCCGCGGCCTGCTGACCTTGTCGGGTCAGAGCGGGGATGTCCGGCGGAGTCGGGGATCGGTCGCACCGAGGGCGATGACCGGGGTGTGGGCCGACTTCGGCGTACCGCCGATCGGCTCGGTCACCAGAACGCTCGTACCGCCCACGGGGATGAACCCGAACGTGGACGGAGCGCGCCCCTGAAGCGTCGTAGCGACGGGCACGAGGGAGCGCTGGCGCGTCTCGAACGTGTACGTCGACTGGACCGTCATGTTCTCCATCGCTAACCGCACCCCCTCTCTGCTACGGACCGGGCCTCTCGGCGCAGTCGCTCTCTACAAGGACAGGAACACCCTAGGACGGGCCCGGAAGTGCGGACAACCGAATTAACCAAGAATCTTCGACGAGTTTTTCCGGGGGGCCGACGCGCCCGGGACAGACCCCCGCGAAGCGCCCCCGGAGCCGGCTCAGCCGGCCGGGGCTGCGGCGTCCGCGACGACCTCGAGGATCCGGTCACCGACCGTGGCGAGCGTCTGCTGACCGACCCCGCGCAGGCGGGCCAGCTCCTCGAGGGTCGCCGGGCGACGGGCGGCGATCGCCTCGAGGGCCGTCGTCGTGAGCACGCGTGCAGGCGTGACGCCGGTCTGACGCGCCTGCTCCTCGCGCCACGTCGTCAGCCGGTCCGCGATGCGGCGAGCCGTGGGGTCGTCGCTGACCTCGCGCGGCACGTGCGGCTGCGGACGACTGGTGCCCGGCCAGAGCGGGACCAGGAAGCGCGACATCGAGCGCGACGCGCGCCCACCGGGCATCCGCGATCGCGCCCAGGACAGCTGCAGGTGCTCGCGGGCGCGGGTGACCCCGACGTAGAGCAGCCGGCGCTCCTCGGCCACGGCGGCCGGGGTGTCCGCGAGCGCGGTGGGCAGGAGCCCCTCGCTCAGGCCGGCCAGGAAGACCGCGTCCCACTCCAGGCCCTTGGCGGCGTGCAGCGACGCGAGCGTGACGCCCTCGACGGTCGGGGCGTGCTGGGCCGAGGCGCGCTCGGCGAGCTCGGCCACGTACTCGGCGACCGTGGTGGCCGGGTTCGCGAGCGCCATCTCGTCGGCCAGCGCGACCAGTGCCTGCAACGCGTCCCACCGCTCGCGCGCGGCGCCGCGCGTCGGAGGCGGCTCGGGGGTCCAGTGCGCCGAGACGAGGATGTCCCGCACCGCATCGGGCATCGGCTGGTCAGGGTCGGCCGCACGCGCGCCGCCGCGCAGCAGGACGAGCGCGTCGCGGACGTCGCGCCGCGCGAAGAAGCGCTCGCCGCCGCGCACCTGGTAGCCGATCCCGGCCGACGCCAACGCCTCCTCGAAGGCCTCCGACTGGGCGTTGGTCCGGTACAGGATCGCGATCTCGCTGGGCCGGGTCCCGTCCGCGACGAGGCGCGCGGCCGCGCGCGCGATGGCGATCGCCTCGGAGTCGTCGTCGTCGTAGGTCGCGTACCGGACCTCGGGTCCGTCGGGCCGCTGCGCGCGCAGCTCGAGCGGGGTCGGGCCGCCGGCGTGCCGGGTGGCGTCGATGACCCGGTTCGCCAGCGAGACGACCTGCGGCGTCGAGCGGTAGTCGCGCACCAGCCGGACCACCTCCGCGCCCGGGTGGTTCTTCGCGAACGACGTCAGGTGGTGCGGCGTCGCGCCCGCGAACGAGTAGATCGTCTGGCTCGGGTCGCCCACGACGCACAGCTCCTGGCGGCCGCCGAGCCACTGGTCGAGCAGGTACTGCTGCAGCGGGCTGACGTCCTGGTACTCGTCGACGACGAAGTGCCGGTACTGGCCCCGGACCTCGTCGGCCACGTCCCGCCGCTCCGCGAGCATCGCGGCGAGCAGCAGCAGGACGTCCTCGAAGTCGATCACCGCGCGCTCGTCCTTGACCTCCTCGTAGGCGGTCATCAGGCGCGCGACGGCCTGCGCGTCGTTGCCGCCCGGCACGACCCGGTCGATCGCCGCGGCGGCCTTGGCGTACTCGTCGGCCACGACGAGCGACACCTTGGCCCACTCGATCTCGGAGGCGAGGTCGCGGATCGAGGTCCGGTCCGCCGCGATGCCGACGCGGCGCGCGGCCTCGGCGACGAGCTGGGCCTTCTGCTCCAGGATGCGTGGCGGTGCGCCGCCGACGACCTTGGGCCAGAAGAAGCCGAGCTGCCGCAGCGCCGCGGCGTGGAAGGTGCGGGCCTGGACCCCGCCGGCGCCGAGCGCCCGCAGCCGCGTGCGCATCTCTCCCGCGGCGCGGGCCGTGAACGTCACCGCGAGCACGTTGCCGGGCTTGTAGATCCCGGCCGCGATCCCGTAGGCGATGCGGTGCGTGATCGCGCGCGTCTTGCCGGTGCCCGCGCCCGCGAGCACGCAGACGGGCCCGCGCAGGGCGGTGGCGACGGCTCGCTGCTCGGGATCGAGCGCGGCCAGCAGGTCATCGGCGGACATCGGGCCTAGTCTCGCAGCCGCCACCGACACCCACGGCTCCGTCCACAACCCGCGCGCACCGCACGGGAAGATGACGCGGCGCCGCGCTGTTGAGCAGGTGGCAGCTCATGTACCCGTCACGATGAGGACCCGATGACCGCGCAGACCACCCCCGCCCCCGGCACCGTCACCATGTACTCCACCACCTGGTGCGGGTACTGCCGCCGGCTCAAGACGCAGCTCGACTCCGAGGGCATCGGCTACACCGAGATCGACATCGAGGACCACCCGGACGCTGCCGAGCTCGTCGCGTCGCTCAACGGGGGCAACCAGACCGTGCCGACCGTCGTGTTCCCGGACGGGAGCGCCGCGACGAACCCGTCGCTCGTGCAGGTCAAGCAGCGCCTGACCGTCTGACCGTCTGACCGTCTGACCGTGGTCAGCGCCAGGTCGCGCTGGGGCCCGACGACTGCGGCAGCGGACCGCCGAACCAGTCGTCGACGAGGGCCCGCGCGATCGACGACCGCCCCGGCGGGATCACCTGGCCGGCCCGGACCGCCGCGGCGAGCTCGTCGCGCGTGAACCAGCGCGCGTCGACGAGCTCGTCGCCGTCCGCCTGGACGTCCGTGCTCGTGGCGTGCGCGACGAAGCCGACCATGAGCGAGGCCGGGAACGGCCACGGCTGGCTGCCGCGGTACTCGACGTCGCCGACGACGATCGACGCCTCCTCCAGCACCTCGCGGCGCACGGCGTGCTCGAGCGACTCCCCCGGCTCGACGAACCCCGCGAGGGTCGAGAACCGCCGCTCGGCCCAGGCGGCGGCGCGGCCCAGCAGCAGGCGGTCGCTCTCGTCGACCACCGCCATGATGACCGCGGCGTCCGTGCGCGGGTAGTGCTCCGAGCCGTCCGCGACGCACCGCCGGACCCAGCCGGCCTGCACCACCTCGGTCGCCGCACCGCACCGCGGGCAGCGCGGGTGGCGGGTGTGCCAGGCGTCGAGCGCGACCGCGGTCGTGGCCAGGCCGGCGTCGAGCGCGGACAGGTCGCCGCCGATCTGCCGCAGCGGTGTCCAGCCGTCCGCGTCGTCCTCGGGGGCCGTGGCACCCGCCGCACGGTGCACCAGGACGTCCGCGGCCTCGCCGCGGCGCGGCACGGGGTGGCCGGCCGGCACGCGCAGCGCGAGGTAGGTGGTGGCCTCGTGCCGGCCGAGCAGCAGCCACGCCTCGTCGTCGGGCGGCGACGTCGCGTGCGCACGCGACGCGACGGCGTCCGCGACGGTGAGCAGGGACAACGCTCCGTCGCTGCCGGTCAGCACCTGCGCGTCCGCCACGAGCAGCACCCGCGTGGCGGCGTCGGCCCGCGCCTCGTCGAGCACGTGCGGGCGGGTGCGCAGCTCGGCCGCCCTGTCCGCCAGCGCTCGGGACAGGGGCAGGTCGTCTGAGTTCACCGCGCCACCGTACGTCCGGAGGCTGCCCGCGCGCCGACCGGGCTGAAGGCCGGACGACGGTCCGCCCGACGGTCCGCGCGACGCCGGCCCGCAACGGACGAAGCGGGCAGACACGCCGCGCGGCGCGCCGAGGCTGAGCGTGCGGCGCCCTACGCTGTGGGCGTGCCTCGCTCTCCGCTCGCTCTCGCCGCCCTGGCGACGGTCGCCGTGCCCGGGCTGGACGCGTTCGACGTCCGGCGCCCCGCGCACCCGGGCACCGACTTCGACATCGCGGTCGTCATCGACGCCATGCGCCGCCGCTGGGTGGTCCGGGCTCCCGTGAACGCCGCCGCGGGTGCCGCGCTCGAGGCCGAGGTCGTGCTCCTCGACGCGCTCGGCGACGCTGCGGAGAAGGACGGTCTGCCGTTCGACGTGCCGCGTCCCGTCGGCTTCGCCCACCTGCCCGAGGGTGGCCGCGCCACCGTGCACGCCGAGATCCAGGGCCGCACGCTCTCGCTCGACGAGCTCGCCCCCGGCCCGGGCCTGTCGGCGTCCGTCGGCCGGGCCATCGCGGCGATCCACGAGCTCTCGCCGTCGATCGTCGAGAACGCCGGCCTGCCGGTCTACGACGCCGAGACGTACCGCGCCCGGCGCCAGGCCGAGGTCGACGAGGCCGCCCGCACCGGCCGCGTGCCGGCGACCCTGCTGCGCCGGTGGGAGGAGCGCCTCGAGGACGTCTCGCTGTGGCGCTTCCGGCCGGTCGTGACGCACGGGGACCTGACCAACGAGCGGATCCTGGTCCGCGACGGGGCCGTCAGCGGCATCCTGCACTGGGGCGACGCGTGCGTCGCCGACCCTGCGGACGACCTCTCCTCGATCCTCGTCGCCGCCCCGCCGGACGCGACCGACTCGATCGTCGAGGCCTACCAGCTGCGCCGGACCGAGCTCATCGACCCGCACCTCGTCGACCGGGCGCTGCTCGTCGGCGAGCTCGCGCTGGCGCGCTGGCTGCTCTACGGGGTGCGGTCCGGCAGCGCGGACATCGTCGAGGACGCGGTCGGGATGCTCGAGGACCTCGACGCGCACACGCGCGCGATGGCCGAGCCGGAGGCCGAGCCGTCGCTCGCGTGAGGCCCCCCGCGGCACCGGACCGCACGGTGCGCTGGGGTTCGGTCGTCAACGTGCGCGACCTCGGCGGGCTCCCCGCCGGTTCGGGGCTGACCGTCGCGGGACGCGTCTTCCGTGCGCCGCGGCTCGACGACCTGGACGAGGCCGGGTGGGCGGCCGTGGACGCCAGCGGCGTGCGCACGCTCGTCGACCTGCGCAACGAGGACGAGGTGCGCCCCTCCCGGCGGCCCACCTCGATCGCCCGGCGGCACGTCCCCATCGAGGACCCCACGCACCCGGGCTTCCTCGAGACCTGGGGCGACCGCCTCGACTCGCCCGCCTACTACCCGACCAACCTCGAGCTGTGGCCCGACCGGGTCGCCGCCGTCTTCGTCGCGATCGCGCACGCGCCGCCCGGCGGCGTCGTCGTGCACTGCTCAGCGGGCCGTGACCGCACGGGGCTCGTGACGGCGATGCTGCTCCAGCTGGTGGGGACGCCGGTCGACGTCGTCGTCGAGGACTACCTGACGAGCGTCGAGGCCATGCACGCGCACGCGCGCACCGCGCCCGGCTGGCCCGAGCGGGCGCGCGACGACGAGTCGCACGCCGCGCACGTCGCCGACTCCGAGCGATTCCTGCGTGCCTTCCTGGCCGCCGTGGACACCCGCCGGTTCCTCGAGGACCGGGGGCTGTCCGCCGAGGCCGACGCCGTCCGCGCGCGGCTGCTGGCCTGATCCAGCGCATCGCCACTCGGTCGCGGGGTCAGCGCCCCGAGCGGTTCCGTGCGGACTCACGGGCCCGGCCGGGCGGCCGGGGGCTGCCGCCGGCACGGCGCGGGTTCGGGTGGTCGGTGCCCGGTGCGCTGCCCTCGGTCGCTGTGCGCAGCAGGGCGACGATCTCGGCCTCGCCGAGCAGCCGCTCCGGGTAGACCGTGACGCCCGCGCCGACGTAGCTGAACGCCGCGCTGACGTCGTCGAGGGGCAGGCCGGTCCAGCGCGACCACGCCAGCCGGTACACCGCGAGCTGGATCTCCCGCGCCGCCCGGACCTGCGGGTCGGACGGCGGCGAGCCGGTCTTCCAGTCGACGACCACCACGCGCGGTCCACCCGTCGGGTGCTCGCCGCGCCCGGTCGCCGGACGGCCCGGGGCCGCCGGTCCGCTCGTCGCGGGCGGGCGAGGATCAGCGAAGACCGCGTCGATGCGGGACCGCAGCACGAAGCCGTCGACGTTCGTCTCGACGTCCACCTCGATCGCGACCGGCACGCGGTTCGCCCACTCCCCCGCGAGGAAGGCCGCACGCAGGACGGCGATGTCCGCGTCGAGCCCGGCCGGATCGGTGTCGAGCTCGTCGCGCACGTCGTCGGCGCCCGGGAGCGCGTCGACGTCGACCAGCGACGCCGAGCCGAAGTACCCCTCGACCCACGCGTGGAACCGGGTGCCCAGCCGCGCCTGGGCGGACGGCTCCTGCGGGATCGGCCTGCGCAGCGCGCGCGAGAACTCGTCCGCGTCGGCGCCGAGGCGGACCAGGGCCGAGGCGGACAGGTGTGCGGGGAGCTCGACGTCGCGCGTCGTCGCACGTGCCCGGGAGCGCTCCGCGAGCAGCCTGTCGGCGAGCGCCGCCCAGCCGCGCGCCGGGCCGTCGGTCACCCGGGCGTCGGTCGTCGGTGCGTCGGCCCTCGGCCCGTCGGCCGCAGGCCCGGGCTCGCCCTCCCCCTGCGCTCGACGCTCGGCCGCCTCGGCCTGCGCGTCGCGCACCCACCGCGCCGACCGTTCGAGCGCGGGCCGCCGCCCGGCCGTTCCGTCCTCGGTCGCGAACGGGTCGGCCGGCCACGTCGCGGTGACCACGACCCCGGCGCGCGGGTTGGACGCCGACTCCTCGGGTGTCCCCGCCCACGTCGCCGACTCGACGAGCCCGGCCTCGGCGAGCTCGGTCAGGAAGGTCGAGACGCGGCGCGCGCGGCTCCCGTCGCCCCACCACGCGGCCGTCAGCAGCAGGTCGGTCCGTGCGCGGGTGAGTGCGACGTACGCGAGGCGCCGCTCCTCGGCGACCTCGTGGTCGCCCGCGTCGAGCACGAACCGGCGCCGCCGCTCCTCGAGGTCCTTCGGGTCCGCCGCGCCCTCGTAGGCGAACGCGGGCAGGTGCGCGCGGTCGCCGCGCAGGGGGTACGGCAGGTTGCCGAGGCCGACGAGCCACGCCGAGTCCTTGGGCCCGTCCTTGCCCTGCGTGGCCGTCGCCGGGAGCCCGCCGTCGACAAGGCCGGCCACCGCGACCACGTCCCACTCCAGTCCCTTGGCGGCGTGGATCGTGATGATCTGCACGGCGTCCGGGTTCGGCTCCGTGACCGGCATCTCGAGCCCGTTCTCGCGCGCGTCGGCCGCCTCGAGCCACGCGAGGAAGCCGCCCAGCGTGGGGTGGTCAGACGTGCGGGAGAACTCGACGGCCACGTCGCGGAACGCGTCGAGCTGCGCGCGGGCGGCGCCGGGCGAGACGCCTGCGCGCGCGGCGACCTCGATGTCCAGGCCGAGCACCCGCTCCGCCTCGGCGACCAGCTCGGGCACGGCGAGGTAGGCGTGCGCGCGCAGCGTCCGCAGCAGGCCGGCCAGGTCGGTCAGCCGTGCGCGTCCCACGTCGCTGAGCGAGCGGCCGGACGCGCTGCGCCAGCCCGGCCGGGGCAGGTCGTCGAGGGCGTCGACGATGCTGCGCTCGTCGACCGCGTCGGCCTCGACGCCTGCCTCGCGACCGCGGCCGCCGTGCCGGCCGGCGAGCTCCGCCGACCACGCGCCCAGGGCGTGCAAGTCTGCGGCGCCGAGCCGCGTGCGCGCGCCCGTGAGCAGCCGCATCAGCGCGTCGCCGCGGGTCGGGTCGTGCGCGGCCTGCAGGGCGGCGAGCAGGTCGACCACCTCGGGCGCCGAGAGCAGTCCGCCGAGCCCGACGACCTCCACCGGCAGCCCCTGCGCGCGCAGCGCGCGCCGCAGCGGCTCGAACTGCGAGCGCTTGCGGCACAGCACCGCGGCCGTGACCCGCTTCTCGTCCCGCCCAGCCGGCCGCCACCGCTCGACGACGAACTCGGCGACGGTCCGCGCCTCGTCCTCGATCGTCTCGGCGACGTGCGCGAGGACGCGGCCGTCGCCGGCTCCCGGCCGCGTGGCCAGCAGGGGCACGTGGACGAGCGACGCGGCCGCGCGCAGGGGCCCCGCCACGTGGTTCGCGGCGTCGAGCACCGCGGCGTCGTTGCGCCAGGAGGTCGAGAGCTGGTGCACGTCGGCGGGCCGCCGACCCTGCGGGTTCACGATCGGGAACGTCGTCGGGAACCCCTCGAGCCCGCCCGCGCTCGCGCCCCGCCAGCCGTAGATCGACTGGTGGGGGTCACCCACGGCCGTCACCGCGTGCCCGCCCCCGAACAGCGCGGACAGGAGCGTGAGCTGCGCGTACGAGGTGTCCTGGTACTCGTCGAGCAGCACCACGCGGAACCGGTCGCGCTCGGCGGCGCCGACCTCGGGGACGTCGCGCGCGAGCCGGGCCGCGAGCGCGACCTGGTCGCCGAAGTCGATCGCGTCCGCGCCGCGCTTGCGGTCGCGGTAGCGGGCCACGACGTCGAGCAGCCGGGCGCGCTCGCCCAGCGACCCCAGCAGCCGGACCACGTCGGCGTAGGGCTGGCGCGGCGGCGTGCCGGCGGGCGTCGCGAGCAGCGCCTCGGCGATCGCCTCGATCCCGGACCTGGCTGCGGCCGGGGTGAGCAGGTGCTCGTCGAGCGCGCCGGACATCGCCAGCACCGCCTCGACCACCGTCGAGAGCGCGGCGTCGGTCCCCAGGTCGTCGTCCCATGCCTCGACGACCTCGCTGGCCAGCTGCCACTGCGCCGCCTCGCCGAGCAGGCGTGCCGACGGGTCGAGGCCGAGGCGCAGCGCGTGGTCGGAGACGAGCGAGGCGGCGTAGGCGTTGTACGTCGAGATCGTCGGCCGCGCCAGGCCGTCCAGGAGCCCGCCCGCACCCATCGCCTCCCGCCCGGGCAGCTCGACCCCGGCGGCGGCCGCGCAGCGCGCGAGCAGGCGGACCCGACGCCGCACGCGTTCGCCGAGCTCGCCCGCGGCCTTGCGCGTGAACGTCAGGCCCAGCACCTGGTCGGGCGCGACCAGCCCGTTGGCCAGCAGCCAGACGACCCGCGCCGCCATCGTCTCCGTCTTGCCGGACCCGGCGCCCGCGACGACGAGCGCGGGCAGCAGCGGCGCCTCGATGATCCGCTCCTGCTCAGCGGTCGGACGCGGCTGGTCGGTCAGCTCGGCGATCCGCACGGCGCTGAGCGGTGCGACGGGCTCGCTCATGCGACCACCTGCGCGCCCTCGCCACGGACCGGGCACGAGCGGCGCACCGGGCAGCGGTCGCACAGGTCGTTGCTGGTCGCGACGAACGTCGAGGCCGCCATCGAGTCGGCCACGGCGTCGACGAGCGTGCGCGCCCAGCCCGGCCCGTCGACCTCCGGCTCGAGACCCGGCTGGGTGCGCAGGGTCGCCCCCGCGCCGGTGCCGAGGAAGACGAGCCGCGCCTCGGCGCTCGTCGCGCCGTCGGGCAGCTCCTCGAACGCCCCCTCGTCGACCGCGAGCTGGTAGGCGGCGAGCTGCGGGTTCTCCAGCGCCTTGGCCTTCGACGGTGGGCTCGCACCGGTCTTCAGGTCGACCACCCACACCCGGCCGTCGCCCGCGGACTCGATGCGGTCCGCCGTGCCGCGCACGAGCGCGCGATCGGTGACCAGCTCGAAGCCGCCCTCGACCAGCAGCGCCTCGCCTGCGCCCGCGAGGTAGCCGGCGAGCCGTCGGACCATCGCCTCGGCCTTGGCCCGGGTGGCACGGGCCGGCCAGCCCGTGCCGAGGCCGAGCTCTCCCCAGCGCTCGTCGAGCGCCGCGACCAGCTCGTCGTACGTGCCGTCCGGGTGCTCCTGCGCGATCGCGTGCACGAGCGTGCCCAGCGTCTGGTGCCCGCTGTCCGCGGCGGTCCCGCCCGCGGCCTCGAGCGCCCACCGCAGCGTGCAGCGCTGGGCGGTCTCGATCCGCGACGGCGAGACGGGCACGCGCTCGCCGGGGCCCCACAGCGCCACGTCGGTCGACGGCTCCTCGAGGCCGTGCCACACGTCGGGGTCGGCGCCGTCGACGCCCGCGTCGGCGAGCCGGGCCAGCGTGGCGACCGCGTCGGGATCGGCCTCCGACCCGTCGCGCGCGGCCGTCTCGAGCGTCGCGCGCAGGCGGGCGACGAGCCCGCGCAGGTCCATGGGCGACCCGACCGAGACGCGCCGGGAGTCGTCGACCTCGTCGTCGACCGCGTGCACCAGGTCGAGGAACGGCGAGGGCTGCGAGTCCGCGTCGGCGACCGCCGTCACGAGCAGTCGGGAGCGGGCGCGCGAGCAGGCCATCGCGAAGGAGCGCAATTCGTCGGACAGCACGGCCGCCCGTGCGAGCGCGGCCCGTTCGCCCGCGTCGCCCGACGACGACGCGCGGCCCGCGACCACGTCGACGAGCGCCTGCGCTCCCAGGATCGAGTCGCGCAGCCGCAGGTCTGGCCACGCGCCCTCCTGGACGCCCGCGACCACCACGACCTGCCACTCGCGCCCGGCCGCGCCGGCGGGCGTCAGGACCTGCACGTCGGCCCGCCGGGCTCGCGCGGCGATGCTGTCGGAGGGCAGGTCCTGGCCCTGCAACCAGTCGACGAACGCACCGGGCGTCGCGCGGGGCATGCGGTCGACGAACGTCTCGGCGGCGCGGAACAGCGCCAGCACCGCGTCGAGGTCACGGTCCGCGCGCTCCCCCGCCGCCCCGCCCGCCAGTGCCGAGCGGCGCCACGGCTCGGCGAGGCCCGCAGCGGACCACAGCGCCCACAGCACCCGCTGCGCGTCGGCGCCGGGCTCCTGCGCCGCATCGCGCCCGGAGGCGAGCACGTCGGCGAGCCGGTGCACCGGCCGCGCGACGCCCGAGGCGAGCGTGACGGCGCGGTCGCGACCCTCGAGCGCCTCGACGAGCAGCGCGTCGCTGCTCCGGCCGCCGCCGCCCGCGAGCTCCTCGGCGCGCAGCGCCCGCCGCACGCGTCGCAGCGCCACCGCGTCGAGCCCGCCGAGCGGCGAGCACGCCAGCGTGGCGGCCACACCGGCGTCGAGCGGCAGCACGCCGACGGCGACCGCCATCGCCACGAGCAGCGGCCGCACGGCGGGCTCCTCGCGCAGCGGCACGTCGCTGCCCAGCACGCTCACCGGGACCGAGGCACCCGCGAGCGCCCGGCGCAAGGCCGTGACCTGCGTGCCCGAGCGCGCGATGACCGCCATGTCCGACCAGTCGACGCCGTGCTCGAGGTGCGCGCTGCGCAGTGCTCGGGCCACGTAGGCGGCCTCCTGCGCGGCGCTCGGCAGCACCGCGGCGCGGACGCTGCCGCCGTCGGCGCCGTCCACGCCGTCCACTGCTCCGGCACGGCGGTGCCGCACCGCGCCGACGGTCCCCACCCGTTCGGTGATGCGCCCGACGACGTCGCGCACCTCGGCGCCGTGCCGCCACACCGACCCGAGCGTCATGACCTCGGCCCCGAGCTCGCCCTCCCCGTGCCCCGCGACCGAGGCGCGCCCGACGAGCGCCGGCGAAGCACCGCGGAACGTCTGCACCGCGAGGTCCGGGTCGGCGAGCAGCAGCAGCCGCGCGCCGTCGTCGGCCAGCACGCGCAGCAGGCGGGCCGTCGCCGAGGTGCTCTCCTGGTGGTCGTCGACCACGACGAGGTCCCAGCGGGGCCGGGGTGCGCGCGGTACCTCGTCGTCCCACGCGAGCAGTGCCGCCGCGGCCTCGTCGACCACCACGGCGGGGTCGTAGCGGACCCCCAGGTCCGGCGTGCCGCTGCGCAGCTGCAGCACGTCGAGGTACTCCTCGTACAGCCGTGCCGCCGCCGACCACTGCGGGCGACCGTTCCGCGTGCCGAGCGCGTCGAGGTCGACCGGGGTCAGGCCGCGCTCGGCGGCGCGCATGAGCAGGTCGCGCAGCTCGTCGCGGAAGGCGCGCACGCCCAGCGCGTCCGTCGGCACCTGGGGAGGCCAGTCGAGCGGCACGCCCTCGCCCTCGGCGTGACCCGCCAGCAGGTCGCTGAGCAGCAGGTCCTGCTCGGCGCCGGACACCAGGGTGGGCGCGGGCTCGCCGAGGAGCCCCGCGCGGGCGCGCAGGATCGCGAACGCGGCCGCCGCGGGGGTCTGGACCAGACCGCGTCCGGAGGTGCGGCGCAGCCGGGCCGCGAGCCGGTCACGCAGGTCCGCCGCGGCGCGGCGGCTCGCGGCGAGCACGAGGATCCGGTCGGGGTCCACGCCGCTCTCCACGGACGCGACCACGGACTCGAGCGCGACGCTCGTCTTGCCCGTCCCCGGAGCCCCCAGCGCGAGGACGGCGCGGGCGCCCGCCACCACACCCTGCACGACCGCCGCCTGCGTCGCGTCGAGCACGGGAACCGCCGCGGGGCCCGCGAGGGCGGGTCGCAGCAGGCGCAGGGCGGGATCGGTCACGGCGCAGATCCCATCACAGCCCGCCCACACGACGCGTCAGGCGTCGGGGTGCGGCCAGGCGTTCGCGACGCACGGCGCCACCCGGTACGACTGCTGCTGCATCACCGGCGCGAGCCGGCCCGCACCCGGGCACCCCTGGTGGGGGTGGCCGAGCAGGTGGCCGACCTCGTGGCTGACGACGTAGTGGCGGTACAGCGTGCGGTCGTCGAACTCGTCGGTCGCCCGCACCCACCGCTTGAAGTTGATCGTCGCGTGCCCGCCGCGCCCGCAGGAGACCTCGCCCGCGGTCCGCAGCGGCGCGCACATCTCGTCGACCTTCTCCGGCGAGGCGAGGACCACCCGGAGGTCCGCCGTCCCGTCGGTCCGCGCGAACGAGAGCGACCCGTCGGCGCCCCAGCCGCGCCGGTCGTTGAGGGTGGCCATGACGAACCGCGCGAAGGCCTCGCCGTCGACCGGCAGCCCGTCCTCGACCTCGACGCGGACCTCGCGGACCGTGCCCGTGCCGGGCCCTGCGTCGGTTCCCGGGACGACGACGAGGTCGCCCGACGCCGAGTCGGCCACGTCGGTGCCGAGCAGCCCCGAGTCGACGTCGGCCTGCGTGAGGCCCGGCGGCAGCGTGGGCGTGGATGTAGGCGTGGATGCGGGTGTGGATGCGGGTGGTTGCGCGGCCGCGACGTCCGGGGCCGACGACGACGCCGTGGCGGCCGTCGCGGACGGCTCCACCGCCGGTCGGGTCGTCGTGGCAGGGACGACCTGCGCGGCGTCGCTCGTGCGGGGCCGCAGCGCGGTCGCGGTCAACGCGCCCGCGACGAGGCCGACGGCCACGACGACCGCGGGAGCGCCCAGCAGCCAGCGCCTCGAGTGCGGACGCGAGTGCCTCCGGTCGGGCGGACCGGGCACCCCCGGCGCGTCCGAGGCGTGGGATCCCACGGATGTCACCCCGCCATCGTGACATCCCTGTCACATCCCGTGGCTACCATCGCGGCATGACGGCGGCCGCGAGCGCACCGGGGCAACGGCCCCGCAGCCCCCGCATGGCTCGGGACGAGCGGCGCGCGCAGGTGCTGCGCATCGCCCAAGAGCTCTTCTCCTCCGAGGGGTTCCACCACGTCTCGATGGACGACATCGCCGAGCGCGCCGAGGTCTCCAAGCCCGTCCTCTACCGCCACTTTCCCTCCAAGCTGGACCTCTACCTCGCGGTCGTCGACCAGCGGGGCACGGACCTGCTCGCCGCGGTCGAGGCCGCCGTCCAGCCCGTCGAGAACGGGCCGGTGTCGCCGGGCGACGGGCGGGCGGTCGTCGCGGCCATCGTGCGGGCCTACATGGCGTTCGTGGAGACCGCCGGCGAGTCGTCGGCCCTGCTCTTCGAGTCCGACGTCACGCACGACGCCGACGTGCGGGCCCGGGTCGAGCACGCCTCCTCGGAGACCGCGCGCAGGATCGCCGCGGTCCTGGCCCCCGTCACCGGCCTGCCGGCCGAGGACTGCGACATCCTGGCGGTCGCCCTGATCTCGCTCGCGCAGGGCGCCGCGACGCACCGGTACCGCCAGCCGGACGACGAGGGGCACGAGCACGCCGCCGAGCTCGTCACCCGGCTGGCGTGGGCCGGCGTCCAGGGGCTCATCCGCGCCGACTTCGAGTACACGACCCCCTGACACCCGCTCCGGAGCGGGTCCGTTCGCCGTGCGCGGACGGAGCCGAACCCGGCGCGACGACGACCTAGGATCGAAGCAGCAGCGGCAGGTGCCGCGCGTTCGGCCAGAACAAGGAGCTCATGGTGGAGATCACGATCGGGGTGCAGAACCTGCCGCGAGAGATCGTGCTGGAGTCGGACCAGTCGGCCGAGGAGGTCGCGGCCGCGGTCGCCGCCGCCCTGGCGGGTCGTCCGGCCCTCGAGCTCGTCGACTCGCGCGGGCGCCACGTGATCGTGCCGACGGCGTCGCTCGGCTACGTGGAGATCGGCGCGGAGACCAAGGGCCGCGTCGGCTTCGGCACCCTCTGACAGCCAGCAACGACGAAGGGGACGGCCCGCGGGCCGTCCCCTTCGTCGTTGGTGCTCAGGTCAGGGCGTGAGCCCCAGGCGCGACATCCGCCGGGTGTGCTGCGCGGTGAGCTCGCCGAACACCTTGCCCGGCGCGTTCGCCGGTGTCGTCGCGGGCGTGCCCGACTCGACCGCGGCGCGCGCGTCGGACCGGGCGAGCAGGCGCCCGAGGGCAGGCCGCTGCGTGAGCAGCCCCTGCACGACGCCGAGCGCCTCCCCCACGAGCCGGCGGCCCCACAGCGCCAGGCGCGACGTCAGCACGCCGTCCTCGGCGCCGGCCGCGTCGAGCTCGGTCACGGCGAGGTCCGCGTGCGACGCGTCGTCGAGCACCTCGAGGACGAGGGCGCGCGAGCGCTCGTCGAGCCCGTCGGCCGCCAGGCGGCAGAAGTCGTCGGCCACGCCGTAGCCGACGTAGGCCTTGAGCAGCCGCTCCCACCACGTGCTGGGCTCGGTCCGCGCGTCGAAGTCCGTGAGCACGTCGGCGAACTGACGCAGCGCGGACTCCGGGTCGCCACCCAGCTCGACGATCCGGCCGAGCACCCGGTCACGGCGCTCGACGGCCGCGGCGGCGAACCTGCTGAGCGCGAGGCGCTGGGCGATGCTCGGCGCGATCGCCGAGTCGCTCGCCAGCCGCACGAACGCGGTGTGCTCGAGGTGGGCCACCAGGCCGAGCAGCTCCACCGCGTCGGCGCTCTCGCCGGCGCCGGCGGGGCGGTCGGCGGAGGACTGCGGTGCTGCGTCGGGGCGTGTGGTCGTCATCCGGCGCATCGTAGTCGCGTCCTCGGTGAGGAGACATCGGGCGGCGTGCGGACGTCCGCGGCGAGGCGCCACAGGGCGCCGGCGGCGGGGTCCGATAGAGTGGGCCCGTACAACGGTTGCCCGGTCGTCTCGGTTTTCCGGTCTGACGACCATCCCGCGTAGCCCCGGACCTCCTCGACGGAGGGCTCGGAGGAGCTCGCGGGACGACTTTCACGATCGGCTGCCGGCCAACTCGAGTGACGACGACCGCTGTCGCCCGGGATTGACCGACGTCCTCGTCGGCCCCGGACAGCGCGCGGCGCGCCACCCTTCGCAGTGAAGAGTCGACCGTGACCACCACCGATCCTGAGATCGAGTCCACCGAGGCCTCTGCCCTCGCCGCCCCCATGTCGCGCCCGCTGAAGAGCACGTACTCCTCGGTCCAGGCCGTCGACGCGTCGTTCTCCGACTTCGACGTGCGCCCCGAGATCGTCGCCGCGCTCGCCGCCGCGGGCATCACCCACCCGTTCCCCATCCAGGCCATGACGCTGCCGGTCGCCCTCGCGGGTCACGACATCATCGGCCAGGCCAAGACGGGTACCGGCAAGACGCTGGGCTTCGGCGTCCCGCTGCTCAACCGCGTCCTGGCCCCCGGCGAGGACGGCTACGACCAGCTCCTCTCGCCCGGCAAGCCGCAGGCGCTCGTCGTCGTGCCGACCCGCGAGCTCGCGGTCCAGGTGGCCGGCGACCTCGCCACCGCCTCGGCCGGGCGCTCCGTGCGTGTGGTGCAGGTCTACGGCGGCCGCGCCTACGAGCCCCAGATCGCCGCGCTGAACAGCGGCGTCGACGTCGTCGTCGGCACGCCGGGCCGCATGATCGACCTGCTCAAGCAGCGTCACATGGACCTGTCGTTCGCCAAGACGGTCGTCCTCGACGAGGCCGACGAGATGCTCGACCTGGGCTTCCTGCCCGACGTCGAGACCCTCCTCGCCGCGACGCCCGCCTCGCGCCACACGATGCTGTTCTCGGCCACCATGCCGGGCGCCGTCGTCGCGATGGCCCGCCGGTACATGACGCAGCCGACGCACATCCGCGCGCAGGACCCAGACGACGACGGCCGCCAGACGGTCAAGAACATCAAGCAGGTCGTCTACCGCGCGCACGCGCTGGACAAGGTCGAGATGGTGGCCCGCATCCTGCAGGCCAACGGCCGCGGCCTGACGATCGTCTTCGCGCGGACCAAGCGCACCGCCGCGAAGGTGGCCGACGACCTCGTCGAGCGCGGCTTCGCCGCCGGCGCGCTGCACGGCGACCTCGGCCAGGGCGCCCGCGAGCAGGCGCTGCGCGCGTTCCGGCACGGCAAGGTCGACGTGCTCGTGGCCACCGACGTCGCCGCGCGCGGCATCGACGTCGAGGACGTCACGCACGTCATCAACTACCAGTGCCCCGAGGACGAGAAGACGTACCTGCACCGCACCGGCCGCACCGGCCGCGCGGGCAACAAGGGCACCGCGGTCACGTTCGTCGACTGGGACGACATCCCCCGCTGGGGCCTGATCGACAAGGCGCTCGGCCTCGGCATCCCCGAGCCCGTCGAGACGTACTCCAGCTCGCCGAACCTCTACGAGGACCTCGACATCCCGAGCGGCACCAAGGGCCGCCTGCCCAAGTCGCAGCAGACCCGCGAGGGCCTGGGCGCCGAGAAGCTCGAGGACCTGGGCGAGACCGGCAAGCGTGGCGGCGGCGCCCGCCCGGCCGGTGGCGACCGTGGCCCGCGCCAGGGTGGTCGTGACTCCGGCGGCCGCGACGGTGGCCGTGACGGCGGCCGTGACGGCCGTAGCCGCTCCGCCGAGCCGCGCCGGTCCGAGGCCGCCAAGCCCGCGACCAACCCGGCACCGCGCTCGGACGCCGCACAGGCGCCGTCCGCCGACGGCGAGGCCCGCACGGGCGCCCGCCGCAGCCGCAACCGCCGTCGCACGCGCAGCGGCCGCCCGACCGAGGGCGGCGCGCCGGCCCAGTCGGCCGCCGAGTAACCACCGCACCACGAAGGGGCGCCCGCACACCGCGGGCGCCCCTTCGCGCTACCCGGGGCCGGCGCTGCCGTCCGGCTACCCGGGGCCGGCGCTGCCGCCACCGAGATCGACCCTCCGGCGCGAGACCGACCGTCCCGGACGGTCGGTCTCGAGCCGCAGGGTCGTTCTCGAGCGAGCGGGGGCGCGGGCGGCGGGGCGCGGGCGGCGGGCGGCGGCTCGGGTCAGGCGGCCTGGACGAAGGCGGTGACCGCGTCGGCGATGAGCTGGACCGCGATGGCGGCCAGGAGCAGGCCCGCGATGCGGGTGACGAGGATCGTCCCCGAGTCCTTGAGCACGCGGTGGATCACGTTGGCGAACCGCATCGAGAGGTACAGGCAGACGTGCACGGCCAGGACGCCGAGCGCGATGGCGGTCCAGTCGGCGACGGTCCCGTCGGACTGCTGCACGAACACCATGGTCGCGACGATCGCGCCGGGACCGGCCAGGAGCGGGGTGCCCAGGGGCACGAGCGCGACGTTGACCTTCGAGTTCCCCGACGGCTGCGGATCCTCCGCCTTGCCCGTGAGCAGCTCCATCGCGATCAGCAGCAGCAGCAGGCCGCCGGACGCCTGCAGCGCGGCGAGCGAGATGTGCAGGTAGTTGAGCAGCTGCTGGCCGAAGATCGCGAACGACACGATCACGCCGAACGCGACGAGGATCGCCTGCCGCGCGGCCCGGTTGCGCTGCTTGCGCGTCATCGCACTGGTCAGCCCCAGGAAGATGGGGACGGTTCCGGGCGGGTCCATGATCACGAACAACGTGATGAAGACGGACCCGAACAACCGCGGGTCCAGCACGTCGCTCACCCTCGGATCACCTCGCTCTTGCCTTGCTCCTCGATCGCCGCCAGGACGTGCGGCTCGGTGAGATTCTCCCCCAGCCGGTTGGCCTTCCCGGACCCGTGGTAGTCCGACGAGCCCGTCATGAGCAGCCCGAGCCGCGTCGCGATGCCGGTGAGCCGCTCCCGCTGGTGCTCGGAATGGTCGCGGTGGAACACCTCGATGCCCCCCAGGCCCGCCTCGGCGAGCTGGTCGAAGACCGCGTCCGGCACGATGCGCCCGCGTGCGTCCGCCCCGGGGTGGGCGAACACAGGCACGCCGCCGGCGGCACGGATGGCCGCGACGGCGTCGGGCGCGTCGGGCGCGTAGTGCGGCACGTGGTAGCGGCCGTCGGCGCGCAGCAGGTCGACGAAGGCGACGTCGCGGCTGGGCACGATGCCCCGGGCGACGAGCGCGTCGGCGATGTGGGGACGCCCGACGACGACCGCGTCCTGCGACTGGTCCAGCACGTCCTGCCACGTGATCGGGTGGTCGCGCGCGAGCAGCTCGACGATCTGCTGCGCACGGTGCAGGCGCGCGTCGCGCGTGCGGTCCAGCTCGGCGACCAGCGCGGGGTGCTCGGGGTCCTGCAGGTAGCTCAGCAGGTGCACCGAGATTCCCCGCGAACGCCCCGAGACCTCGGTGCCGCGCACGAGGGCGATGCCCTGCGCGCGAGCAGCCGCGGCGGCCTCGTCCCAGCCCGCGGTCGTGTCGTGGTCGGTCAGCGCGACGACGTCCAGCCCCGCCGCGGCGGCCTCGGCGACGACCTGCGCCGGGGAGCCCGTGCCGTCGGACGCGGTGGAGTGGGTATGCAGATCGATGCGCACGGTCCCCCACGCTATCGGCCCGCGGTCCGCTCCCCCGCCCGCCGCCGGTGCGACCGAGGAGCAGGCGACCGGGAGGCGGTGGGAAGATGGGGGGATGAGCCAGGACGTGACGCCCGAGACCAGTTCCCCCGAGTCCGAGCAGCCGCTGGCTGACCGCGGGTCCAACCGGGCCCAGCGGCCGGGGTCGGCGGAGTTCGTCGCCTGGATCACGTCGGGCTGGGGCGAGCGGCCCACGTCGGGCGCCACGCGCAGCCCCGCGGCCGACCGCACCGCGTCGCGCCGCAGCGCGCTGTCGGGCCAGTTCCCCGGCGATCGCCTCGTCGTCCCGGCCGGCACATTCAAGGTCCGGTCGAACGACACCGACTACCGGTTCCGCCCGCACTCCGCGTTCGCGCACCTCACGGGCCTGGGCGCCGAGCAGGAGCCCGACGCGGTGCTCGTGCTGCACCCCGTCGAGGACGGCGCGGGCGACGACGGCAGCGGCCACCACGCCGTGCTCTACGTCCGCCCGCTGGCCGGTCGCGACACCGACGAGTTCTTCTCGGACTCCCGCTACGGCGAGTTCTGGGTGGGCGCCCGCCCGACCCTCGAGGACCTCGAGACGACGACGGGCATCTCCACCCGGCACATCGACGAGCTCCGCGACTCGCTGGCCAAGGACGTCGGCGCGGACGGCGTGCAGGTGCTCGTGGTCCCCGGCGCCGACGAGAGCGTGGAGGCGGTCGTCGAGGAGATCCGCGCCGCCGAGGCCGCGGGCGAGCGCGACGAGAAGCTCGCGGAGGCGCTGTCCGAGCTGCGCCTGATCAAGGACGCGTACGAGATCGAGCAGATACAGCTCGCGGTCGACGTGACGATCGAGGGCTTCGTCAAGATCGTCTCCCGGCTCCCCGTCGCGCAGGAGCACGCGCGCGGCGAGCGGGTCATCGAGGGCACGTTCGTCGGGCATGCCCGCCAGGAGGGCAACGCGGTCGGCTACGAGACGATCGCGGCCGCCGGCGAGCACGCCACCACGCTGCACTGGACCGACAACGACGGCCCCGTGCGCGCAGGCGAGCTCGTCCTGATCGACGCCGGCGTCGAGGTCGACTCGCTCTACACCGCGGACGTCACGCGCACCCTGCCGGTCGACGGCACCTTCACCGAGGTCCAGCGCCGGGTCTACCAGGCGGTCCTCGACGCCGCCGACGCCGCGTTCGCGGTCGCCGTGCCGGGAGCCCGGTTCCGCGACATCCACGCCGCGGCGATGGAGGTCATCGCGCACCGGCTGGCCGACTGGGGCCTGCTGCCCGTCACGGCCGAGGAGGCCCTCGACCCGGAGAAGCAGCACCACCGCCGGTGGATGGTGCACGGCACGAGCCACCACCTGGGCATCGACGTGCACGACTGCGCGCTGGCCCGCTCCGAGCTCTACCTCGACGCCGTGCTCGAGCCCGGCATGGTGTTCACCATCGAGCCCGGCCTCTACTTCAAGTCCGACGACCTGCTGGTCCCGGCGGAGTACCGCGGGATCGGCGTGCGGATCGAGGACGACGTCCTGATCACGGCGGACGGCAACGTCAACCTGTCTGCCGCCCTGCCGCGCGACCCGGACGCGATCGAGGCGTGGATGGCCGACCTCATCCAGTAGGTCGAAGGGCAGGGTCGTCGACCGTCACCTCTGCGAACGGGCCACCAGGGCCCCGGAGCAGGAGGCCGACATGGACCCCGCACCCCTCGCGCTGCTGCACTCGCGCGCGTCCACGATCATCATCGCCACGAGTGCGTTCCCGGCGGCGCCCGTCATCGAGCAGGGCCCGAGCCGACTGCGCGAGATCGACTCGCTCGCGTGGCCGCGTCGGCTGAGCCGGCGCCAGCGGCGCCTCAGGACTGCGGCGGCGCGGGAGGCTGCGTCGGCGTCTCGTGACCGCCCGCTGCCTCCGGACCCGGTGCGCCGGCCGGTCCCGGGACGCCGCCGTCCGGCGCCGGCCTGACGTCGGGCGCGGGCTGCGTCGGCACGCTCGACGGCCAGCCCGACGTGACCCCGCCGACCCCCTGCAGCAGGTGGCGCGCCTGGTGCGCCTTCTCGGAGGCGCACAGGACCGCGTACGACGAGGCGACGATCTGGCTCGACGACGTGAAGTCGCGGCGACCGCGCGTGAACGCGTACGTGAGCACGGAGAAGAGCAGGCCGAACGCGCCGCCGATGACGATCGACGGCAGGAACGGGCTCGGCCCGTCGCCACTCGCGAACAGCGTGAGCACGAGGCCGACGAACAGCCCGAACCACGCCCCGGTCGCGAACCCACCCGACGCGACGCGCGGGTAGGACAGCTTCCCGGTCACGCGCTCGACCATCCGCAGGTCCGCGCCGACGATCGTCAGCAGCGGCACGGGGAACTGCTTCTCGGCCAGCACCTCGACCGCGCGCTGCGCCTCGAGGTAGGTGCCGTAGGTCGCCACGGTCTCGCCCTGCGGCAACGTCGGCGTGCGCGGGATGCGGGCGGGGCGGTTGAACGACATCCCCCGATCCTCCCTGGCTCGCGGACCGCACGCCAGGGCACTCCCGCCCTGCACGCCGATCGGCGCGCATGCGTCTACTCTGACCCACGTGAGCAGCGTCGGGACCAGGGTGTTCGTCGCGCGCCTTGCCGGGACGACCGTCTTCGACCCCTTGGGTGACCAGGTCGGGCGGGTGCGCGACGTCGTCGTGCTGATCCGGCCCAAGGGCGCGCCGCGAGCCGTCGGCCTCGTCGTCGAGGTCCCCGGCAAGCGCCGCGTCTTCCTGCCGCTCACGCGTGTCACCGCCATCGACGCGGGCCAGGTCATCTCGACCGGCCTGGTCAACATGCGCCGGTTCGAGCAGCGCGCCTTCGAGACGATGGCGGTCGGCGAGCTGCTGGACCGCACGGTCGAGTTCGTCGACGGCACCGGCTCGGCCACGATCGAGGACGTCGCGATCGAGCTGCAGCGCACGGGCGACTGGCTCGCCACCAAGCTGTTCGTCCGGCGCCACACGCCCGGGCACCGCGGCCTGCTGCGCCGCCGCGGCGAGACCACGCTCGTCGAGGTCGGTGAGGTGACGGGTCTCTCGGGCGGCACCGCCGCCCAGGGCGCCGAGCTGCTGCTCGCGCAGTACGAGGACCTCAAGCCCGCCGACCTGGCCGACGTGCTGCACGACCTGGGCAGCACGCGCCGCCTCGAGGTCGCCAGCGCGCTCGACAACGACCGCCTCGCCGACGTGCTCGAGGAGCTGCCCGAGGACGACCAGGTCGCGATCCTGCAGGGCCTGGCCCTCGGCCGCGCCGCCGACGTGCTCGAGGCCATGGAGCCGGACGACGCCGCCGACCTGCTGGGCGAGCTGCCCGACGACCAGGCGGCCGAGCTGCTCGAGCTCATGGAGCCCGACGAGGCCAAGGACGTGCGCCGGCTGCTCGCGTACGAGGACAACACCGCGGGCGGTCTGATGACCACCGAGCCCGTGATCCTCGGCCCCGAGACGTCGATCGCCGCGGCGCTCGCGCACGTGCGCCGCCAGGACCTGACGCCCGCGCTCGCGTCGATGGTGTTCGTCACGCGCCCGCCGCTGGAGACGCCGACCGGGCGGTTCATCGGGGTCGTCCACCTGCAGCGGATGCTGCGTGAGCCCCCGCACGAGTCGATCGGCTCCTACGTCGACACCGACATCGAGCCGATCCTCGTCGACGCGCCGCTCATGACCGTCACCCGCCGCCTGGCCACGTACAACCTGCTCGCGCTCCCCGTCGTCGACGCCGAGAAGCGGCTGCTGGGCGCCGTCTCCGTCGACGACGTCCTCGACCACCTGCTGCCCGAGGACTGGCGCGAGGCCGACGACGACGCCGGCGACGGCGAGCAGCAGAGCGTGGGGGTGCGCCGTGGCTGACCGCCTCGACCAGCCGCGCTCGACGCGGCGCACGATCATCCCCCGTCCGCGCCGCGAGGAGGACGCCGCCGGACGCCTCTCGGAGTCGATCGCGCGGTTCCTCGGGACGCCCACGTTCATCATCTGGCTGACGATCTTCTGCATCGCCTGGATCGCGTGGAACACCCTGATGCCCGAGGACCTGGTGTTCGACCGGGCGTCCAACGGCTTCACGGCGCTGACCCTCATGCTCTCCCTGCAGGCCTCGTACGCGGCGCCGCTGATCCTGCTCGCGCAGAACCGCCAGACCGACCGCGACCGCGTGCAGTTCGAGCAGGACCGGCAGCGCTCCGAGCGCAACCTCGCCGACACCGAGTTCCTCGCCCGTGAGGTCGCCGCGCTCCGCATCGCGCTGTCGGAGGTCGCGACCCGCGACTTCGTCCGGTCCGAGCTGCGCAACCTGCTCGAGGAGATGCGCGAGGACCGCGAGGAGCAGGACGAGGGCACCGAGCGCAGCTCCTGAGCCGGACGGCCCACGGGGCACGCCCGCGCGCGACCTACGATGGGCCCATGCCTGAGCTGACCGACGACGCCCTCGTCGCCGCCGTCCGAACCGCGCTCGACGCGGTGCTCGACCCCGAGATCCGCCGGCCGATCACCGAGCTCGGCATGGTCCGCTCGGTCGAGGTGACCGCCGGGACGGCCGTCGTCGGGATCGACCTGACGACGCCCGGCTGCCCGCTCAAGGAGACCCTGACGCGCGACGTCACCGGCGCCGCGGTCGGCGTCCCCGGCGTGAGCGACGCGCGCGTGGTGATGGGCGTGATGAGCCCCGAGCAGCGCGGGGCGCTGCGCACCCTGCTGCGCGGCACCGACGCCGAGCCGACGATCCCGTTCGCGCAGCCCGGATCGCTCACCAAGGTCTTCGCCATCGCGTCGGGCAAGGGCGGGGTCGGCAAGTCGTCCGTCACCGCGAACCTGGCCGTCGCGATGGCCGCCGACGGGCTGCGGGTCGGCATCGTCGACGCCGACATCTACGGCTTCTCGATCCCCCGCATGCTCGGCGTCACGCGCCAGCCGACGCGGGTCGACGACATGCTGCTGCCGCCCATCGAGCACGGCGTGAAGGTCGTCTCGATCGGCATGTTCGTGCCGCCGGGCCAGCCGGTCGTGTGGCGCGGCCCGATGCTGCACCGTGCGCTGCAGCAGTTCCTCGCGGACGTCTTCTGGGGCGACCTGGACGTGCTCCTGCTCGACCTGCCGCCAGGCACCGGGGACATCGCGATCTCCGTCGCGCAGCTGCTGCCCGGCTCGCAGATCGTCGTCGTCACGACCCCGCAGCTCGCTGCCGCCGAGGTCGCCGAGCGCGCCGGGTCGGTCGCCGTGCAGACGCGGCAGCACGTGGTCGGCGTCGTCGAGAACATGGCGTGGCTCGAGCAGCCCGACGGCTCGCGCCTGCACCTGTTCGGCGAGGGCGGTGGCGAGCGCGTCGCGACCAGCCTGACGAAGCTCACGGGCACGGACGTGCCCGTCCTCGGTCAGATACCCCTGGACGTCCGGCTGCGCGAGGCCGGGGACGCCGGCACGCCCGTCGTGCTGACCGACCCCGACTCCCCCGCCGCCCAGGCGCTGGTGGAGGTCGCCCGTTCGCTGACCGCGCGCAAGCGCGGGCTGGCCGGGATGGCGCTGGGGCTCACGCCGACCGGTCGCTGACCGCGCCCGGCCTGCCGGTCGGCGCCGGGGCGCGGCTGAGGTCCTCGTGCAGGGCGAGGAAGACCGAGTAGGGCTGCCCGTCGGGGTCCGGCGGCCGCGACGCGTACTCCTGGAACAGGTCGTTGAGCCGCTCGCGCAGCTCGTCGTGCGCGGCCGCGTCGAGGCGCAGGCCGAGGCGGACGCTCATCATCGCGTCCGGGTCCGGCAGCAGGGCGACCTCCTGCAGGAACGCGTCGATGAGGACGCGGGTCTGGCCCGCCATGCTCGGCGAGCGCCACGACCGCCGGGTCGCCCGGTAGGGCACCTCCCGCGCGCCGCGCGCGCCGCGTCGGGCCGGATCCGCGGCGAGGAAGCCGCGGTCGACGAGCGTGCGCACGTGGTGCAGCACGCTCGCGGGGTTGCGATCCAGCCGCGCGGCGATCTCGCGGTTGGTCTGCGGGTCGTCGAGACACATCCGCAGGATGCGGAGGCGGACGATGGACGCGAGCGCTCGGGCGTCGGCGTCGGGGTCGTCGGTGATCTCGGCAGCGCTCACGGCCTCATCGTCGCCGACCGATCGGGAATTCTCAATGGCGTGTCGCTAAGTGATTGACTTTCCCCAATCACTTGCCGCACGCTGTGCCGGTGAACGACGCACGCCGCTCCCTGGTCCACCACCCCGACTTCCGCCGACTGTGGACCGGTGACGCCCTCGGCCAGCTCGGGGCGCAGCTGACGTACCTCGCGCTGCCCGTGTTCGCGGTCAAGCACCTCGAGGCGACCGAGTGGCAGATGGGCGCGCTCACGGCGGCCGAGACCGCCGCCTTCCTCGTCATCGGGCTTCCCGCGGGCGCGTGGGTCGACCGGATGCGCAAGCGTCGGGTGCTGATCTTCTCCGACCTCGTGCGCGCGGCCGTGCTGGCGGTCGTCGTCGTCGCGGCGTTCACCGACCACGCGACCATGCCGCTGCTGATCGTCGCCGGCCTGGTCATCAGCGCGGCGTCGGTGTTCTTCGACGTCGCCCACCAGAGCTACGTGCCGGGCCTGGTCGGCATGGAGCACATCGTCGAGGGGAACTCGAAGCTGCAGGCCACCCAGTCGGTGGCCCAGGTCGCCGCGCCCGCCATCGGCGGCGCGCTGCTGCGGGTGGTCACCGCGCCCGCGCTCATCGCCGTCAACGTCGTGACGTACCTCGTCTCAGCGTTCGCGGTCGCGCGGATCCGGCACCGCGAGGAACCGCCCTCCCCCGAGTCGCGCCGCCCGTTGCGCACCGAGATCGCCGAGGGCATGCGGTTCGTCGTGCACCAGCCGCTGCTGCGCCGGATCGTCGCGTGCACCGGGCTGTCGAACTTCGGCAGTGCGATCACCAACGCCGTGTTCGTGATCTTCGCACTGAGGACGCTCGGGCTGAGCACGGCCGCGTTCGGCACCGCGATGTCGGCGTCCGCGATCGGCGGGCTGCTCGGCGCCGTGAGTGCCGACCGGTTCGCCCGCTGGATCGGCGAGGCCCGCGTCATCCCCATCTCCGCGCTGGCGTGCGTGCCCGCCGTCGCGCTCACCCCGCTCGCGGGCCACGCCGGCCTCCCGACCCAGACGCTCATCATCGTCGGCGGGTTCACGCTGTCCTTCTGCGTGGTGGTCTACAACGTCGCGCAGGTGAGCTTCCGCCAGCGGGTCTGCCCGCCGGCGCTGCTCGGCCGGATGAACGCGTCGGTGCGCTTCATCGTGTGGGGCTGCATGCCGATCGGTGGCCTGCTGGGCGGCTGGCTCGGCACCCACCTGGGCATCGAGCCGACGCTGTGGATCGCCGTCGGCGTCACCGGCGCGGCCACGCTGCCCGTGCTGCTCGGCCCGTTCCTGGGCATGCGGGACCTGCCGGGAGCGCCCGACGAGGCACCGGACGACGAGGCGCCCAGCGCTCCCGACGACGGGGCACCCGACGAGACGACGGTCGCCGCCGCCTCGACGGCACCCGCCGAGGCCCCGCGCACGTCACCGGTCGACTGACGCCCTCACAGGTCGTACTCGACCACCAGCGGAGCGTGGTCCGAGAACCGCTCGGCGTACGTCGCGGCACGGTCCACCGTCGCGCTCACCGCGGCGTCCGCGAGCTCGGGCGTCGCGAGCTGGTAGTCGATGCGCCAGCCGGCGTCGTTGTCGAACGCCGCCCCGCGCCAGGACCACCACGTGAACGGGCCGGGACCCTCGCCGCCGAGCTCGCGGCCGAGGTCCCGCCAGCCCAGGTCGTCGAACCAGCGGTCCAGGTAGGCCCGCTCGCGCGGGAGGAACCCGGCCGACTTCAGGTTGCCCTTCCAGTTCTTGATGTCCGCCTCACGGTGCGCGATGTTCAGGTCGCCCGCGACGACGGCGTAGCCGCCACCCTCGGCGATGTCCGCGACCCGGGACGTGACGTGGTCGAGGAACGCGTACTTCTCGTCCATCGACGGCTGGCCGACCGTGCCGGAGTGGATGTAGGTGGAGACCACCGTGACGCTGCGGGCGGGGGCCCCCTCGTGCGCGGCGAGCTCGAGGTCGGCCTCGACCCACCGGCCGGTGTCCCCCGTGACCCCGGTCTTCAGCCCGATCCGCACCGCGCTCATCGGCAGGCGCGACGCGATCGCGACGCCCGAACGCCCCTTGGTCTCGCTCGCCTCGTGCGCGAGGTGCCAGCCCTCGGCGGCCAGGTGGTCGGCGAGGATCTCGTCGGAAGCACGAACCTCCTGGAGCAGCAGCACGTCCGGCGTGCGCTTCTCGAGCCAGGTGTCCATCCCCCGGCGGAAGGCGGCACGGATGCCGTTGACGTTGACGCTTGCGATCGTGAGCACCCGCTCATCCAACCCCACGCCACCGACACGGGGCGCCGCCGCTCAGCCGACGACGAGCGCCGCACGCCGGAGCAGCACGTGCGCGCTCACTCCCCCCGGTACGCCGCCTCGAGTGCCGCGATGTCCAGCTTCACCTGCGTGAGCATCACGGCCGTCGCCCGCGCGGCCCCCGCCGGATCGGCGTCGGGCGCCAGGGTCAGCTCGATGAGTCGACGCGGCACCACCTGCCAGGACAGCCCGAACCGGTCGGTCAGCCAGCCGCACTGCACCTCTTCGCCCCCGCCCTCGAGCAGCGCGTCCCAGTAGCGGTCGACCTCCTCCTGGGTGTCGCAGTCGACGACCATCGAGAACGCCGCGTTGAGCTTGAGGTGCGGCCCCGCGGACAGCGCCTCGACCGGCTGCCCGTCGAGCAGGAAGTGCACGACGAACGGGTCACCCTTCGCCACGCCCGGCATGTCCGCCGGGGCGTGCAGGACGTCGACGATCGAGGAGTTCGGGAAGATCGAGACGTAGAACTGCGCGGCTTCGAGCGCGTTGTCGTCGAACCAGAGGTGCGGGTGGACGATGCCCATGACGGGCCCCCTTCGGCCGGGCCGGGAACGAGGACCGCCCCCGGGGAAACCCCCGAGGGCGATCCTCGTCGTTCCGCGACGGTCAGGCCAGGCCCGCGGCCCGCTCGGCCGAGTCGACGACGTTGCTGAGCAGCATCGCGCGGGTCATCGGGCCCACGCCGCCGGGGTTGGGCGAGACCCAGGACGCGACCTCGAGCACGCTCGGGTCGACGTCGCCGACCACGCGGCTGCGCCCGGTCTCCTCGTCCACGATGCGCGAGACGCCGACGTCGATGACGACCGCGCCGGGCTTGACGATCTCCGAGGTGATGACGCCCTGCACGCCCGCCGCCGCGATGATGACGTCCGCGTTGCGGGTGTGCTCGGCGAGGTCCTCGGTGCCGGTGTGCGTGAGGGTGACGGTCGCGTTGACCTCGCGCCGGGTGAGGAGCAGGCCGATGGACCGGCCCACGGTCACGCCGCGCCCGACGACGACCACGTCGGCGCCGGCCAGCGAGATGCCGTGCCGCTCGATGAGCTCGATGATGCCGCGCGGCGTGCACGGCAGCGGGCTCGTGACCGGCTCGTTGACGCGCAGGACCAGGCGGCCCAGGTTCGTCGGGTGCAGGCCGTCGGCGTCCTTGTCGGGGTCGACGAGCTCGAGCACCCGGTTGGTGTCGATGCCCTTCGGCAGCGGCAGCTGGACGATGAACCCGGTGCAGGCCGGGTCCTCGTTCAGGCGCCGCACCGCGGCCTCGATCTCCTCCTGGGTGGCCTCGGCGGGCAGGTCCTCGCGGAGCGAGGCGATGCCCACCTCCGCGCAGTCCTTGTGCTTGCCCGCCACGTACCACTGCGAGCCCGGGTCCTCGCCGACGAGCAGCGTGCCGAGCCCGGGCGTGATCCCCCGCTCGGCCAGGGCCGCCACCCGGGAGGTCAGCTCGGCCTTGATGCTCGCCGCGGTCGCCTTGCCGTCCAGGACCTGTGCCGTCATCTCAGTACTGCTCCAGGCCCGAGTACAGCGGGAACGCGTTCGCGAGCTTGGCGACGCGCGCACGGAGGGGCTCGACGTCGACGGCCTCGCCCGCGACGAGCGCCTCCGCGATGATGTCGGCGACCTCCGTGAACTCGGCGTCACCGAAGCCGCGGGTGGCGAGCGCGGGGGTGCCGATCCGCAGGCCGGACGTGACCATGGGCGGGCGCGGGTCGTTGGGGACCGCGTTGCGGTTGACCGTGATGCCGACCTCGTGCAGGAGGTCCTCGGCCTGCTTGCCGTCGATCGCTGCGTCACGCAGGTCGACGAGCACCAGGTGGACGTCGGTCCCGCCGGACCGGATCGAGATGCCCGCACCGGCGACGTCGGCCGCGGTGAGGCGCTCGGCCACGATCTGCGCGCCCCGGACCGTGCGCTCCTGGCGGTCCCGGAACTCGGGCGTGCCGGCGATCTTGAACGCGACGGCCTTCGCGGCGATCACGTGCATGAGCGGGCCGCCCTGCTGGCCGGGGAACACCGCCGAGTTGATCTTCTTCGCCAGGTCGGCGTCGTTCGTGAGGATGAAGCCCGAGCGCGGGCCGCCGATCGTCTTGTGCACGGTCGAGGAGACGACGTGGGCGTGCGGCACGGGCGACGGGTGGATGCCCGCCGCGACGAGGCCCGCGAAGTGCGCCATGTCGACCCACAGGAGCGCGCCGACCTCGTCGGCGATCGCGCGGAACGCGGCGAAGTCGAGCGTGCGCGGGTAGGCGGACCAGCCCGCGATGATCACCTTGGGCTTGTGCTCGACGGCGAGCCGGCGCACCTCGTCCATGTCGACGAGCGACGTGGTCGGGTCCACCCCGTAGGCGACGATGTTGTACAGCCGGCCGGAGAAGTTGATCTTCATGCCGTGCGTGAGGTGGCCGCCCTGGTCCAGCGCCAGGCCGAGGATCGTGTCGCCGGGCCGGGCGATCGCGTGCAGGACCGCGGCGTTGGCCGTGGCGCCGGAGTGCGGCTGGACGTTGGCGAACTCGGCGCCGAACAGGGCCTTGGCGCGGTCGATCGCGATGGTCTCCGCGATGTCGACCTGCTCGCAGCCGCCGTAGTAGCGGCGGCCGGGGTAGCCCTCGGCGTACTTGTTCGTCAGCACGGAGCCCTGCGCCTGCAGGACGGCCCGGGGGACGAAGTTCTCGGAGGCGATCATCTCGAGCGTGGACTGCTGGCGGGCCAGCTCGCCGTCGAGGACGGCGGCGATCTCCGGGTCGAGCTCGGAGATGTTCTGGTCGAGGAGGGGCGTGTTCTCGGGGCTCATGCAAGCTCCTTCGGCAGCGTGCGGGTGCTGGATGGTCCGGCACCGCGCACTCGGTTGGGGACCGGTGTGGTGGTGACCGGGGGCCCAGGCGTCCGACCCGTTGGTCCTGCTGCTCGTCGCTCCCCGGTGGTAACCCACCCGTTGCGCCAGTCACGACATCGCACACAGTAGCAAGCCGGCACCGCGGGCCACACCTCAGATGTAGCCGCCGAGACCCTTCGGAGCGCCCGCCGCGTCGTCCGCCGGGGCGGGCGCGCTCGCGCGCAGGAGCAGGTCGGATCCGTGCGACGCGGTCGTCGTCGCGAGCCACCGGATCCCCGACACCGGGCACTGCAGGAGGACGCCGGGCCGTCCCGTCGGCAGCAGGTCCGAGACGGGGACCCGCGCGCCGCCGAGGTGCGCCGAGCCGTAGGCCAGCGCGAACGGGCCGACGAGCGCGTCGGACTCCCAGCACCGGCAGACCTGGGCGCCCGCGAGCCGCGCGACATCCTCGTCGGCCTCACGCCTCCGGACCTTCGACGCGTCCCGGTGGCGAGTGAGTCGGAGCCCGGCACCGAGACCCAGCACGCTGCCGCCCACGATCGGGACGAGCCACAGGATCGCGTGCACCCCGGTACCCACCTCCCGGCCGGCGACCGCACCGTCGAGCCCGATCCCGACCAGGACTCCGACGGTGAGCCCGACGAGCAGGCCCAGGGTCGGCCACGCGCGCACCTCGGTCAGGGACGACCCCGTCGCACCGCGACGCTCGTCGAAGCGCAGCCCCTCGATGCTCGACCAGACCTTCTCGTCGGTCTCGCTCATGCTCGGGACGAGCCGCACGAAGCGCCGCGCGAGCCGGCCGGCTCCGATCCCCAGAAGGAGGGCGACCGGGCTCTTCAGCGCCATGCCCAGCACGGCGCCCGCCGCGCCGCAGACCCACGGCACCACGCGACCGGCCATGCTGATCGCCGGCCTCGTGCGTGCGGCGAGCTCGTCCAAGGACGCCGCGGCCGGACTGGTCCGTCGCACCGCCGCGGCCAGGAGAGCCGCGCCGGCGTCGTCGCCGCGCCCGAGCAGGTGATCGATCGTCAGTCGGGTCGTCGCTGCGTCCTGGACGGGTCGCGGCGACATGGCACGCAGCGCGTTCGCCCACCCCATGACGGTCCCGACGGCCTCCGGGGCGTTCGTCCTGCTGCGTCCGGCGACCGACCCGGCGGCGGCGCGACTCATCGTGAACGTCGTGCGGACGCCGTGGTCGACGACGACGCTGCGCCACGCCTCGTCCGCCATCCCGGCCTGCCCGACGCTCTCCGCGGCGATCGCCAGGACGTACAGGAAGCGCACCCGCAGAGCAGGCGGGACGTGGGGGCCGACCGCGACCAGAGCCGAGAACGCGGCGACGTCGCCGCGGCACGAGCGCGCGCCGAGCGCGAGCACCCCGTCCATGGACTGCGGGCCCTCCGGCGCGACCTCGTGCGCACCGATCTCGGCCAGGGCGCGCAGCGTCGCCTCAGGATCGCGCCGCAGGTAGGCGGCGTTGGCACGCAGGGAGGCCGTGCGCTCCGGGGCCGCGCCCGAGGTCCGCGCCAGCACCTCCATCAGCTCGACGTCGTCGACCGCGTCGGCGGACTGCGCCCAGTCGAGCACCATGGCAGCGAGGTCGTCCCCGGTCGGACGCGTCGCCGCCTGCGTCGGCGGAGCGAAAGGGTCGAATGGCATGTCACTCACGTCGGCATCCGGGATGGTCGGCTTGAGCAACCGAGTCCGGCCCGGACCGACGATCCGCTGTGCGCGGACCCGATTCGCGGCTACGCTCTGCCGGATCGTCCGACAGTCGAGGAGGCCTGCCGTGGCCAGACGTGCCCGCTGGATCGCTGCGTCGCTCGTCGCAGCTCTGCTCGCCACCCTCGGACTCGTCCTGGCGCCGTCGGCGAGCGCCGCCGTGAAGACCTTCGTCAGCGTGATCCCGCCGTCGTACGCGCTGTCCACCGCCACCGTGAAGTTCAGCGGCACCGTCTACCCGGCGCTCGGCCAGAAGGTCAGCGTCCAGCGCAAGGACGGCAGCAGGTGGGTCACGGTCGACACCGCGAAGGTCTCGCGGTCGTCGGCGAAGTTCTCGGTCGCGTACAAGGCCAAGCCCGGCAAGAAGTCGTTCCGCCTGGTGGTCGCCAAGACGTCCCAGTCCACGTCCAAGACGCAGAAGTGGACGACGTGGACGACCGACGGGGTGAAGTACAAGTCGTACATCGCGCGCGCCCGCTCCTACATGAAGGCGTACTGCCCGCGCACCCCGATCTTCGTCAGCACCAACCTCGTCGACTCGTACACGGTCGGCATGGCGACCGAGAAGTACGCGTGGGTCAGCACCGTGGCCGGCAAGAAGACCTACACCTGGCAGCACCAGATCCACCTGCAGGGCGGGATGACGAAGGCCGAGCTGCGGCACGTCGCGCTGCACGAGTGCGCGCACGTCGTCCAGTTCCGGCGGCTCGTCAAGGGTCCCGAGGCCCGCGAGAAGGCGGAGCGCACCACCGCCAAGGTGTTCAAGGCCCGCGCGGGCGAGTACGGCGACGGCAACGAGCGGCAGGCCGACTGCATGGCGATCGTGATCACCAAGAAGAAGCAGTACGGCGGCTACACGCAGTACTGCGGCGGGGCGCGCGCGACCTCGGCGAAGGCGCTGTGGAAGGCCTACGGCAAGAAGTACCAGGCGCCGGTCTACACGTTCACACGCTCGTCCTGACCCGTCGCTGACCGGTCACGTCGCGTCACGTCGCGTCCCACAGCCGGCGGTAGAAGGCGATCCGCTCGGCGTCGGGGTCGACGCCGTACGCCTCGTAGACGACCGGCGCGAAGCCCGGGCCGTAGTTCCACTCGGTGCTCCACGCCGCGATGGCGAGGTCGGCCCACCGGTCGGCCGTGCCGAGGGTCCCGAGGTCGACGTGGGCCGCCCACGTGCCGTCGTCGGCCAGCAGGGTGTTGGGCGCGCACGCGTCGCCGTGGCAGACGACGAGCACGTCGACCGCGGGCGCCTCGGCGACCAGCTCTGCCGACGAGCCCGCCCGGCGGACCCGGGAGGCGACGCCCCAGTCGAACGGGCACTCCGCCACGGGCAGCGCGTCGTGCAGGGCTCGCAGGCCGGCGCCGATCGCCCGGGCCGCGACCGCCGGCTCCGCCACCCAGCGCGGGTCGACCGCACTGCGGGCCGGGATCGCGCGCGTCACGAGCCACGAGCCCTCGTCGTCGGACCCGTGCTCGAGCACCTCGGGCACCGGCGTCCACGCGGCGGCCCAGCCCAGGCGCGCGGCCTCGGGTGCGAGGTCGGTCGGAGCCCACTTGAGGTAGCGGTCGGCCGCCCGGAACGTCAGCCCGCCGGCCTCGTTCGCCCACACGGGCTCGAGCGCGTCGCCGCGCGCGAGGCGGGCGACGGCCGCGGGCACGTCGACCGGGCCGTCCGGGCGGCCGGACAGCTCGCGCACCTGCTCGTCAGGCGTCGGGGTCGCCGAGCGTCTTGCGCAGGAACGCGTACGTGAGGTCGCCCGCGGTCTGGTCGTGCTGGTGCTCGTAGCCGTGCTTGGCGTACAGGGCCAGGTTCTGCACCGAGTCACGCCCGGTGAACACCCAGACCTCCTCGATGCCGTCGGGCAGGTACGGGAGGATCGCGAGCAGCATCTGCGTGCCGAACCCGAGCCCCTGCAGGTCCGGGGCCACCGCGAAACGGCCGAGCGTCGCCTTGGAGCCCTCGATGAGCACGCGGATGGAGCCGACCATGCGGTGCCCGTACCAGCCGCCGAGCGTGATCACGCCCTCGGCCTGCAGGTCCTCAGACAGCTCTCCGAGCGTCTGGGTCAACGGCGGGATGTGGGGGTCGCCGTACTGCTGGGCCTCGGTCACGAAGGCGGCGCGGCGCAGCGTGAGCAGCTCACCCACCTCGTCGAGGGTGACCGGGCGGATGTCGAGGTCGGCCTGCGTCATGACCCCATCGTGTCAGCCCGGCGCGCGGGTGCACGACTCCGACCGCCCGTGTCACCCGCCGCGTCCCATCCTGCGGATGGTGGGCGCCAGGGCGCGCGCGCGGGTCGCCGCACTACTCTCGGCCTCGTGCCTCTTGCCGAGCCCCTCCCGACGGACGACGCGACCCACTGGGTCCTGACCCTGTCCTGCCCCGACCGACCCGGCATCGTGCACGCCGTGGCCGGCCTGCTCGCCGAGCACGGCGGCAACATCACCGAGTCGCAGCAGTTCGGGAACCCGCTCTCGGGGCTGTTCTTCATGCGCGTGCAGGTCACCGCGTCGGTGGGCCGACCGGTCCTCGAGGCCGCACTGGAGGGCCTGACCAAGGAGTTCGGCCTGACCTGGTCGCTCGACGTCGCCGGCCGCCCGGTGCGCACGCTCGTCATGGGCTCGACCGCGGCGCACTGCCTCAACGACCTGGCGTTCCGGCAGCGTTCGGAGAACCTGCCGGTCGAGCTGGTCGCGGTCGTCTCGAACCACACGGCGCTCGAGCCGCTCGCCGACTTCTACGGCATCCCGTTCCACCACGTGCCGGTGACGACCGCGACCAAGGCGGACGCCGAGGCCCGGCTGCTGGCGCTGGTCGAGGAGCTCGACGTCGAGCTCGTCGTGCTGGCGCGCTACATGCAGATCCTGTCGGACGACCTGTGCCGCGCCCTGTCCGGCCGGGTCATCAACATCCACCACTCGTTCCTGCCCTCGTTCAAGGGCGCCCGGCCGTACGCGCAGGCGCACGAGCGCGGCGTCAAGCTCATCGGCGCGACCGCGCACTACGTGACGGGCGACCTCGACGAGGGCCCGATCATCGAGCAGGACGTCGAGCGGGTCGACCACTCCCGGTCGGTCGAGAACCTCGTCGCGCTGGGCCAGGACGTCGAGCGTCGGGCCCTGGCCCGGGCCGTCCGCTGGCACGCCGAGCACCGCGTCCTGCTGGACGGGCACCGCACCATCGTCTTCCGCTGACCCGATCGGCGAGCGCATGGGTGTGCGGCACGCCGCGCGCGCCCCGGCGTGTCGCCACCCACCGGTTCACCCACCCCTTGACGCATCGCGGACCGCGGCGTACCTTCGTATTCAACGCATTGGTTGATCAATCGATAGGTAGATGACGTGCTTCCTGATCCGACCTCCGACGACCGGCTCGACCGCGCGTTCGTCGCGCTGGGCGACCCGGTGCGGCGGCGGATCGTGGCCCGGCTCAGCCGCGGTCCCGTCACGGTCGGCGACCTCGCCGCACCGTTCGAGATCTCGCTGCAGGCGGTCTCCAAGCACATCCAGGTGCTCGAGCAGGCAGGGCTCGTCACGCGCACGCGCGACGCCCAGCGCCGGCCGGTGCACCTCAACCCGGGCGCCCTCGAGGAGCTCACCGCGTGGATCGACCGCTACCGGCTGATCCACGAGCAGAGCTACCGAAGCCTCGACGCGCTCCTCTCGTCACCACCAGCAGCACCACCGTCCGACCGGCCCGCCGACCTCGGCCCGGTCACCCACCAGGAGGAACGACCATGAGCAACGACCTGCACGTCGACGCGCCCGAGGGCGTGCCGTTCATCGACATCACCCGCGAGTTCGACGCCCCCGTGGCGCGGGTCTTCGAGGCCCACGCCAAGCCGGAGCTCGTCGCCCGGTGGATGGGCCCGCGCGACCTGACCATGGACATCGCCGAGTGGGACTTCGTCTCCGGCGGCCGGTGGAGCTACGTCAGCACCGGCCGCGACGGCGCGAGCTTCGGCTTCCGCGGCATGTTCCACACGGTCCGCGAGAACGACTTCGCGATCCAGACCTTCGAGTTCGAGGGCTACCCCGACGTCGTCGCGATCGAGAGCGTCGCGTTCGAGGACCTGGGCGACGGCCGGACCCGCCTGCGCATCCACTCGGTCTACCCGACCCTGGAGGCGCGCGACGGCATGGTGGCCAGCGGCATGGAGGGCGGGCTCAAGGCCGGCTACGAGCAGCTCGAGGAGCTCCTCGCGGCCTGACCCGCCCGCGCGAGGCGCCGGGCTCGCGGGCTACTGCTCGCGCGCCCGGCGCTGCAGCGCGTCGATCACCACGGCGATGGCCAGCACGAGCCCGGTGACGACGTACCGCACCGACTGGTCCATGTTGAGCAGCGTGAGCCCGGTCGAGATCGACTGGATGATGAGGATGCCGAGCAGCGCCGACCAGGCCGAGCCGCGACCCCCGTACATGCTGGTCCCGCCGATGACCGCGGCGGCCACGGCGGTGAGCGTCACGTCGACGGCACCGCTGGCCTGGTTCGCCGCGGCGAGCCGGCCGACGGCGAGCACGCCGCCCAGGGCCGCGAGCGTCGAGCACGCCGCGAACACGCTGACGAGCACGCGCCGCACGGGCACGCCCGCCCGACGAGCAGCCTCGGCGTCGCCGCCGACGGCGCGGACGAACCGGCCCCAGCGGGTGCGGCGCAGCGCGAGGTCGGTCAGCGCCACGAGCCCGACGAACAGCGCGAACACCGACCCGACCCCGCGGTTGGTGCCCAGGTAGGCGACCGCCGCGGCGAGGATCGCGGCGAGCACGCCGACCCGCACCAGCACCGAGGCGAGCGAGGGCGCCGAGAGCTCCGCGTGCAGCCGACGTGCCCGGTCCCGCAGGCGCGCCCCCGCGAACACCGCGACCACGCCCGCGACGACGAGCCACGAGAGGGCGGACGGCAGGAAGCTGGTCTGGCAGAACCGGACGAGCCAGGACTGGAACGGCAGGTTGACCGACCCCGTCGAGCCCAGCACGCGCAGCTGCAGGCCGCCGACGACGAGCAGGCCCGCGAGCGTGAACACGAAGCTCGGCACGCCGAGCCGGGTGTGCACCGCGCCGTACAGCAGCCCGATCAGCACGCCCGCTGCGAGCGCGGCAACCACCGCGAGCGTCAGCGGCCACCCGATCCGCACCGACCCGACGGCCACGATCGCGGCCGCGAGCCCCGACACCGCGCCGACCGAGAGGTCGATCTGGCCCAGGTGCAGCGTGAGCACCACGCCGAGCGCGATGACGCCCGTCGCGGCGGACTGCTGCGTGAGGTTGACGAGGTTGTCGCTCGAGAGGAACGAGCCGTTGAGCGCCTGGAAGACGATCCAGATGAGCACGAGCGCGCCCGCGATGGGCAGCGCGCTCATCTCGCCCGTGCGCAGACGCTGCCAGAGCTCGGCGCCCGGGCGCGGCTGGGTGGCCAGGGGCGCGCTCATCGGGCGACCCCGGTCATCGCGGCGAGCAGGTCCTCGTACGTGACACGGTCGGCGTCGAACTCGCCGTTGGTCCGGCCGAGGCGGAGCACGACGATCCGGTCGGCGACCGCCTGCAGGTCGGACAGCGAGTGGCTCGTGATGAGCACGGCGTGACCACGCGCGCGCAGGCGCTCGACGAGCGTGAGGAACTCGGCGATCTGCGTGAGGCCGAGGGAGGCGGTCGGTTCGTCGAGCAGGATGACCCGCGGCTCGCCGAGCAGGGACCGGGCGATCGCCACGGCGCGACGCTGCCCGCCGGACAGCCCGGCGACCGGGATCCGCACGGACGGGACGCGGGCCGCCAGCTGGCCGAGCAGCTTCCACGCCTCCTTCTCCATCGCGACCTCGTCGAGCAGGCCGCCGCGGACCGGCTCCTGGCCGAGGAACAGGTTCTCGACCACGTCGAGGTTGGCGCACAGCGCCAGGTCCTGGAACACGGCGGCGATGCCGAGCGCGCGGGCCGCGGCGGGGTCGGTGAGGGTCACGGGCGCGTCGTCGACCAGCACCTGACCCTCGTCGGGCTGCAGCGCGCCCGACAGGACGCCGACGAGCGTCGACTTGCCCGCGCCGGTGTCGCCGACGACCGCGACCACCTCGTGCGCGTGGATGTCGAGGTCGATGCCGTGCAGCGCGCGCGCGGCACCGAAGCTGCGCGAGACGCCGCGCAGGGAGAGGACCGGGGTCCGTGCGGGTGGGGTGCTCATCCGACCGCCCCGCCCAGCAGTCCGGCGGCGACGCACGCCTCGGTGTACGGCTGCACGCAGATCTCCTCGGTCGTGAACACGCCACCATCGACGATGATGCGGCGAACATTGTGGATGTCGACGGCGACGGGAGCCAGCAGCAGCGCCGGGACGCCGCCGAGCCGCGCGGTCGCCACGGGGTGCTGGCCGCGCGCCACGCGCACCGCGAGCTCGGCGGCGGTGCGCCCCTGCTCGGACAGCGCGCGGTAGACGGTCATCAGCTGGGTGCCGGAGACGATGCGCTGGACGGCGGCGAGCTCCGCGTCCTGCCCGGTCACGGGTGCGACCGGGTCGAACCCGGCGGACAGCATCGCGGAGATGGCGCCGCCGGCCTCGCCGTCGTTCGCGGCGTACACGGCCTCGACGCGGGAGCCGTACTGCGTGAGCTGGTCGCTCACCCAGGCCTGCGCCTTGTCGGGGCTCCAGTCCGGGGTGTCGTACTCCGCCAGGACGTCGATCGGGGTGCCCGCGAGCGCGGCGGACAGCCCCGCCTTGAATCGCACCGAGTTGGGGTCCGTCGGGGAGCCGTTGACGACGAGGATCCCGTCCCGCTCGGTGCTGGGTCCGGTGCGGCGGGTCGCCAGCGCGGTGACGAGCGCCTCGCCCTGCAGCCGCCCGACGCGCGCGCCGTCGACGCCGACGAAGTAGTCGAGCGGGGCGTCGGCGATGAAGCGGTCGTAGGCGATGACGGGCACCCCACGGGCCGCGGCCCGCTGCACGATGCCGATGGCCGCGGTCGCGTCGACGGCGTCGAGGACCAGCACCGCGGCGCCCTGGGTCAGCGCGGACTCCGCCTGCTGCTGCTGGCGCGCGGCGTCCTGGTCGGCGTTGGCGTACAGCACGCGGCACTCGGGGCAGCGGCGCGCGACGGTCTGCTCGAAGGACGGGCGGTCGACGCTCTCGTAGCGGGCGGCCTTCGACTCGGGCAGGAGCAGCGCGATCGTCGTCGGCGAGGGCCCGCGGTCCGCGGGCGCCTGCGCGCAGCCGGCGAGCGCGAGCAGCACGACGAGCAGCGCGGCCGCTGCGGCCGGGACACGGCGGTTCACGACACGGCAGTTCACGAGACCCCCACCGCGGCGCTGATGTTCACGCGGTCGAGCGCGACGGCGAGCGCCCCACGCACCTCCGCCGACGCACCGAGCGCGCCCTCGACCACCTCGACCGGTCCCCCGGTGCTCGGGATCGTGCGCTCCATGAGCGTCGCGCGCAGCGGACCGAGCAGCATCTCCCCCGCCTCCGCGAGCTGGCCGCCCACGACGACGACCTCCGGGTCGAGCAGGTTGCACACGCTGGCCGCAGCGACGCCGAGGTGGCGGCCGGCGTCGCTCAGCACCCGCCGGCAGCCCGGGTCGCCCTGCTCGGCGCGGGTGATGACGTCGCGCAGGGTCAGGTGCCCGTGGCTCGAGCGGAGCGTCTCGAGGATCGCGGGGGCCCCGACGAACGTCTCGAGGCAGCCGCGGTTGCCGCAGCGGCACACGGTGCCGTTGTCGTCGATCGTCACGTGCCCGACCTCGCCCGCGGCGCCGACCCTGCCGTGGAAGAGCTCGCCGTTGAGGACGAGGCCGCCGCCCACGCCGTGCGAGACGCGCAGGTAGACGACCTGCCGGCGACCGCGAGCGGCGCCGAGCCGCACCTCGGCCAGCGCGCCGAGGTTCGCGTCGTTGTCGACGTGCACCGGCACGCCCAGGCGCGCTCCGAGCAGCTCGGGCACGGCCGCGCCGTCCCAGCCGCGCAGGAGCCCACGTGTGGAGACGCGCCCCGTGCGCACGTCGACGGGCGCGGGGACACCGACACCGACGGCCAGCACCTCGGACATCGTGGCCCCGACGGACGCGACCATCTCGTCCGTGAGCATGGCCGCACGCTCGAGGCCGGCGTCGGCCCGGTGGTCGGGCGGCAGCGGCAGGCGCTGCTCGGCGACGATCCGGTGGGCGACGTCCGAGAGCGCGACCCGCAGGCTGCGGGTGCCGAAGTGCAGGCCGACGACGAGCCCGAGGTTGCGCGCGAGCGTGACCTGCTGCGCGCGGCGGCCGCTGCGCGTGGTGGGTGCGGTGTGCAGGACGCCCGAGCCGGTGAGCTCGTTGACGATGTTGGACACCGTGGCCGGGGACAGCCCTGTGACGCCGGCCAGCTCGACCTGCGTGAGGGAGCCACGCTGCTGGACGGCGTTGACGATGCGGGCCCGGTTGGCTTCACGCAGTGAAGTTTGAGAGCCCGGTGTGACCCGGTCTTCGCCCACGCCGGGAAGGATACATGGCGCGCGTCACACCACTCGCCGAACCCGCAGGTGACAGGCCTGGGATCGGCCGGTGACGAGCCTGGCGCCCGTGTGAAGGTTGCCCTGGGCGTGCACTTTCGGCCCGCGGCCCTGACGATGGACGACGGCGTTCGCGTACTGCGCCACCCGTTCGGATGCCTGGTCACCCGTTCGGCCGGTCCCCGGACTCGGCCGCTTGCCTCCGTGAGGTGAAGGGAAGATCACGATTCGATCACCACTGGCTTCATTAGTTGACGCCAAGGCTTCGGACGGGTTGGCTGTGCGTCGAACGGTCCGGGAGCAGCGTTGTTCCCCGGACCTGGTCGGACCCGCGTGACGTGGGTCCAACAGCCTCTGAGCGATCAACGACGACGTAGGAGCATCATGCGTACACGACGTACCCTCATGGCCGTCACGGCCGGGCTGGCCGCGAGCACTCTGCTGCTCACGGCCTGCAGCTCGGGTGACGACAACCCGTCCTCGGACGGCAGCGGCGCCGCGGGCGGCGACGCCAGCGAGGTCGAGGTCTTCACCTGGTGGGCCAGCGGCTCCGAGAAGCTGGGCCTCGACGCCCTCGTGAAGGTCTTCAACGAGCAGCACCCGGACACCGAGTTCATCAACGGCGCTGTCGCCGGTGGCGCCGGCTCCGCGGCCAAGGACCTGCTCCAGACGCGCCTGCAGGCCAACGACCCGCCGGACACGTTCCAGGCCCACGCGGGCGCCGAGCTCCAGGACTACATCGACGCCGGCCAGCTCGAGGACGTCTCCGACCTCTACAAGGAGTTCGGCCTGACCGACGTGTTCCCGAAGGACCTCGTCGACCGCCTCACGGTGGACGGCAAGATCTACTCGATCCCGTCGAACATCCACCGCGCCAACGTCATGTGGGCCAACCCCAACGTCCTCAAGGACGCGGGCCTCGACCCCGCGGCGACCTACGCGTCGATGGACGACTGGTTCGTCGCGCTGGACAAGGTCAAGGCCTCCGGCAAGACGGCCCTCTCGGTCGCGACGACCTGGACCCAGGTCAACCTGCTCGAGACCGTCCTCATCGCCGACCTCGGCGCCGACGGCTACTCGGGTCTGTGGGACGGCTCGACCGACTGGAACGGCTCGGACGTCACCAAGGCGCTCACGGACTTCCAGAAGCTCATGAGCTACACCAACACCGACCGTGACGGCCTGGACTGGCCCGACGCCACCCAGCAGATCATCGACGGCCAGGCCGGCTTCAACGTCATGGGCGACTGGGCCGAGGCGGCGTTCGAGGAGGCCGGCAAGAAGGCTCCCGCGGACTACGTCTACGCGCCGGTCCCCGGCACCGACGGCGTCTTCGACTTCCTGGCGGACTCCTTCACGCTCCCCGTGGGCGCGAAGCACCCGGGCGGCACGAAGAACTGGCTCGAGACCATCAGCTCGGCCGAGGGCCAGACGGCGTTCAACAAGGCGAAGGGCTCCATCCCCGCCCGCAACGACGCCAAGCCGGAGGACTTCAGCGAGTACCAGCAGACGGCCATCGCGTCGTTCGCCAAGGACACGATCGTCTCGTCCCTCGCCCACGGCGCGGCCGCCCCGGTCGCCACGCTGAACGCGATCTCGGACGCCACGAGCAAGTTCACGACCGGTGCGTCCGACCTGGCCCAGTACCAGAAGGACCTCGCGGCCGCGGCCGCCGGCAAGTGACGCCAGTCGCCTGACCGGTGACGGCCCCGCTCCCCGCCTCACGGGAGCGGGGCCGTCACACCGCCGTCCGGGGTCGCTGGGTTGCCACAGACCCGCCCCGCAAACGCTAGGAACCGTCATGCCCCGCAACCTGCGCCGCTGGGGACCGCCCCTGCTGCTGATCTCCCCGTCGCTCATCCTGCTCGGCGTGTTCGTCTACGGCCTGCTGGCGATCAACGCCAAGACCTCGATGACCGACATGCACACGGCTGCCCAGACGACCGGCCGCAAGCCCACGTCGTTCGTCTGGCTCACCAACTACGGTGACCTGCTCACCTCGCCCGACTTCCAGCACTCGCTGCGCAACCTGGTGATCTACACGGTCGTGTTCCTCGGCGGGACGATGCTCTTCGGCTTCCTGTGGGCGTGGCTCCTGGACCGGCCGGTGCGGTTCGAGGGCGTGTTCCGCTCGATCTACCTGTTCCCGATGGCCGTCTCGTTCGTCGCCTCGGGCGTGGTGTGGCGCTGGCTGCTCAACTCCAACCAGGGCGAGAACGCCTCGGGCCTGAACCGCCTGTTCCAGATGGTCGGCCTGGACTTCCTGCAGAACAACTGGTGGAACAACGTCAACTACGGCATCGCGGCCATCGCGATCCCCGCCATCTGGCAGCTGTCCGGCTACGTCATGGCCCTGTTCCTGGCCGGCTTCCGCGGCGTCCCCGAGGAGCTGCGCGAGGCCGCCAAGATGGACGGCTCGACGACCTGGCAGATGTACCGGCACGTGATCTTCCCGCAGCTGTCGCCCGTGGCCCTGTCCGCGGTGATCATCGTCGGCCACATGTCGCTCAAGGCGTTCGACCTGATCATGTCGATCTCGAAGCCCGCGAACTACCAGACCAAGGTGCCCGCCATCGACATGTACGTCTTCAAGTCGAGCTTCAACTACGCCGACGCGGCAGCGGTCGGCGTGATCCTGCTCGTGATCGTCGCGGTGCTCGTCATCCCCTACCTGGTGCACCTGAACCGGACGGAGAAGAACGCGTGACCGCCGCGACCGAGCCCCTGACCGCGCCGATCAAGGCCGCGCCCATCGGTGGCGGCGGCAAGGCCGGCCGTGACCGCTTCTCCTGGGGACGCGGGCTGAAGTACCTGGCCCTGCTGTTCTTCCTGCTCATCGTGCTGATCCCCGTCTACGTGCTGATCGTCACGAGCTTCAAGGGCACCGGCGACGCGTCCCCCGTGCGGGCCTGGAACCTGCCGCTGCACTGGACGACGGACAACTGGAAGGAGGCGTGGACGTCGCTGTCCCCCGCCATCTGGCGCACCATCCAGATGGTCGTCCCGGCCGCGCTGATCTCCTCGCTGCTCGGCTCGATGAACGGCTTCGTGCTCTCGCGCTGGCGGTTCAAGGGTGCGGACATCGTCTTCACGCTGATCCTGTTCGGGATGTTCATCCCGTACCAGGCCGTGATGATCCCGCTGCTCAAGCTCATGCAGAGCGCGCACATCCCCAACGGCATCCCGTCGCTGATCATCCTGCACGTGATCTACGGCCTGCCCATCACGACGCTGATCTTCCGCAACTACTACATGTCGATCCCGAACGAGCTCATCGAGGCGGCACGCGTGGACGGTGCGGGCATGCTCCGCACCTACGCGTCGGTGGTCCTGCCGATCTCGATCCCCTCGTTCGTCGTCGTGCTGATCTGGCAGTTCACGTCGGCCTGGAACGACTTCCTGTTCGCCGTGTTCTTCTCCTCGAGCCAGAACGGCCCGGTGACGCTCGCGCTGAACAACCTGGCCAACGGCGCGCTCCTGCAGAACTACGGCGTGTCGATGGCGGGCGCACTGCTCGCCTCGCTGCCCACGCTGCTGGTCTACGCGCTGCTGGGCAAGTACTTCATCGGCGGACTCATGTCGGGCTCCGTCAAGGGCTGACCGCCCGCGCGAACGACGAAGGCTCCGGTCCCCGCTGCGGGGGGCCGGAGCCTTCGTCGTTCCGGCTGCTAGTCCGTCAGCCGCAGCGTGGAGATGCGCTGCGCGGAGTCGAACACCAGGTAGACGTCCTGGATGCCGCGGACCTTGTCGAGCGCGGCCCGCACCGTCCGGTAGGAGTAGACGTCACCCGAGCTCGGCACCACGGCGGTGCCGACGAGCTTCCCCTTCGGCGAGCCCAGGCGGATCGCGATCCGGCCGGTGCCCGCCTCCGCCTTCGCCACCTTGGCCGTGAAGGTGCGCGGCCCGGTGCGCAGGTCGACGTCCTTGAACGCGATCCAGCTGCCCTTCGCCGTCGCGCCGACCGAGGTGCCCTCGACCTTTGAGGTGTCCACCAGCGTGGCGGCCTTGTAGGCGTCGAAGTTCTGCGCCTGGGTGGTCCGGGACAGGTCGCGCGGCGGGATCTTCTCGCCGATCACCTTGACCGTCGAGGCGGCCCGGACGTCGCTCGACGAGGAGCCGACGCGCACGTCGTAGGTGCTCGTCTCGACGACCCACCGGTTGCGCGTCACGTCCCAGTGCCCGAGCTCGGAGACCGGCACGTCGAGCTTCACGGTCTTCGTCTGACCGGCCGCGAGGCTCACGCGGTCGAAGTCCCGCAGCTGCGTGAGCGGCTGGGTGTCCCGCGAGGTGCGCTGGTGCGTGTAGAGCTGCACGACCTCGTCGCCGGACCGCTTGCCGGTGTTGGTCACGTCGACGCTCACCCTGACCGTGTCCTTCTTGCCCAGCGACCGGTCGTCGACCCGCAGCTTCGAGTACCGGAACGACGTGTAGCTCAGGCCGTACCCGAACGGGTAGAGCGGCTTGGTCGAGTCGTACAGGTACGTCTGGCCCGACGAGATGATGTCGTAGTCCAGCAGGTCGGCCGGCAGGGCGTCGGTCGAGGTGGGCCACGTCTGGGTGAGGCGGCCCGCCGGGTTGGTGTCGCCGTACAGCACGTCGGCGATCGCGTTGCCGGTCTCCTGGCCGGCGTGCGTGGTCCAGACGATCGCCGGGACCTTCTTCTGCAGCGCCGTGATCGTGTCCGGGTAGCTGGTCTGCAGCACGACGACGGTGTTCGGGTTGGCCTTGAGCACGTCCTGGACCAGCGCCTCCTGGCTCGGGGCCAGGTCCATGTCCGCACGGTCGTGGTCCTCGCGGCCGTTGATGAACGGCATGCTGCCGACGACGAGCACCGCGGCGTCCGCCTTCTTGGCAGCCGCGACCGCCTGCGCGCTCCCGCTCGTGACCACCTCACGGGAGAACTTGGCGGCCTTGGCGGCCGTCGGCGCACCGAGCACGAGGGCGCCGTCGGCGTTCACCGTGATGTAGGGGTTGGTGTAGGACTGCGCCCAGTCGGACGTCGACTCGTAGCCCGCGTAGCGCAGTGCGACCGTGCCGTCGCCCTGGTCCTCGATCTTGAACTGCTGCTGGACGAACCAGCCGTTGGGCTGCGCCTGGTCGTTGGCGAATCCGCTCCAGTTGTAGCCGACGTACTTGCCGTTCGCGGCACTGCGCAGCGTGACGATCCCGCTGCCCCAGTCGAAGACGTCGAACTGGGAGGTCGCGTCCGCCGTCGCCGCGGACGCCGTGAGCGCCCCGCCTGCCGTGCCCGCGCCGCCGGCGACGTACTTGCCGGTCGCGACGTCCTTGAGCGCGATGCGGTCCACGCCCTCCGTGCCGGTCACGTTGCTCGCGCCGGCCTTGGCCTCGATGCCGTCGCGCGCGGTGACCGCGTACGGCAGCGAGCCGCCGTACCAGTCGGTGTAGAGCGTGTCGGCGAGCGGGCCGATGACCGCGACCTTCTTGTCGGACGCCGTGTCGAGCGGCAGCGTCTTCTTCGCGTTCTTGAGCAGGACCATGGCGTCGGCCGCCGTCGTCCGGCTCAGGGCACGGTTCGCCGGGGTGTCGACCGCGGCCTTGGTGATGCCGGCGTACGGCCCGCCGTCCGGGTCGAACTCGCCGAGCCGGAAGCGGATCGAGAGCTGGTGCGACGCGGCCTCGTCGATGTCCGCCTGCGAGAGCAGCCCCTGCGCGAGCGCGTCCTTGATCGCCTGGATCGTCGGCTGCGGGTTGTTGTCGTTGACGGTCATGCTGTCGATGCCGGCCTTGATCGCGGCGGCGTTCGCCTCGGGCGCGGTCGCGTAGTACTTCTGCGAGTTCACCAGGTTGGCGGGGGCGGCCGCGTCGCTGACGTTGAACAGCGTCTTGTCGGTCCAGGTGCGCAGCAGCGAGTCCATGGTCGGGTCGACGGTCGCGGGGCGGCCGTTGATCAGGTTGTAGGACGCCATGACGCCGGTGGCGGCGTCGGCCGTGATGGCCGGCTTGAACGCCTGCTCGTCGTACTCGTGCAGCACGCGCGGCGGGACGCTCGAGGAGGTCGTGTCGCGGTGGACCTCGTTGTTGTAGGCGAGGTAGTGCTTCAGGGTCGGCGCGGTCTTGAGGTAGAACGGGTCGTCACCCGACATGCCCTTGCCGTACGCCGTCGAGATGGCGCCCGTGAGCTTCGTGTCCTCGGAGTAGCCCTCCTCGTTGCGGCCCCAGCGCGGGTCGCGCAGCAGGTTGACGACGGGGGCCCAGAGGTTGAGGCCCCACAGTGCAGGGTCCTCCGAGTTGTAGCCGCGGGCCTCGTCACCCACCACGGTGCCGACCTGCTTGATGAGGTCCGGGTCCCAGGTGCTCGCCAGACCGACCGCCTGCGGGAACGTGGTCGCCTTCGCGGTGTGCACCGCGCCGTCCACGTAGCTGGTGGTCCACGCGAGGCCGTGCAGCGCCTCGGTCCCCGTGCGGAACTGGCCGATGCCGAGGCGCGGCACGGGCAGCGGGAACTGGTGGAGCAGCGAGATCTCCTCGTCCGGCGTGAGCCGGCCCAGGAGGTCGTCGATCCGGGCCTGCAGCGGCAGGTCGGGGTTGCGGAACGGCAGCTCGTCCTCGCCGTGGGCCGCCTGCGCGGGGATCAGCCCCGCGAGCGCCAGGGCCAGCGCGGTGGGGACGGCCCACCGCGCTGCCCGGCGCTGCCGCGACCGACGCCCCGGTCTCGGCGCGCTCGTCGTGCTCGTCATCGGTGGCGCCGCCTGGCGCCCTGCGGGGTTCGGTGTCTCGTGCACGGGCTGGGCTCCTCGTTCCCGGCGGGGGCACCAGCGCCCCCGCGTCTCGGCCCGTCGACCGTCGGGCCCGACGCGGCCCTCACGGCGACGTGAGAGCGAGCGCGCAGGACCCGCGCCACGGGGTGCGCGGAACCGGTGGGACCGGACCTGTCTCCCGACGACGCTGACGGTGGACGGCTGATGGATGGGACCCGTCATCGAAGCGCTTCGATGACTGATCGCTTCGACCGTAGAAGTGTCCGGAATGCCTGTCAACCCGTCTTTGTCCGGATCGTGGCGCTTCAGCAGGTGCTAAAGGATTCACATCGGCGTCCCGCGATGCCGTGGCCAGGCGAAGCGCTTCGAGCGCCGGCGGGCACACGACGACCCCGGTCGACCGGCGCCGGAGCGTCGGTCGACCGGGGTCGCCCCGCGGGCCGCTACCCGGCCGCGCCCGGCCAGCGGCGGGCGACCACCGTCGCGACCACGCCCGCCAGCAGCGCCAGGGCCGCGACCACGCCGAGCGCCGGACCGAACCCGGTGGCGCCCAGCGCGCCCGGGTCGTCGGCCGCGAGCACCCGCAGCGGTGCCTGCGCGCTCAGCCCGGAGGACAGCCCGGTCACGACGACCGTGTGCGCACCCACGGGCGTGCTCACCGGGACGGTCGCGGTGACGTCGAGCTCACCCGACGCGTCCGCATCGGTCGCGACGAGCAGCACCGGCTCGGAGTGCAGCCACACCTGGACCCGCTCCCCCGGCGTGAACCCGCCGCCCGCGACGTGCACCGTGCCGCCCGCGCGGACGGACCCCAGCGAGAGCGACAGGTGCGGCTTGCCGGGCTTGTGGGTCGGCTTGGGCTTCGGGGTCGGCTTCGGGTGGGTCGTGTGCGTGGGCTTCGGGGTCGGGTGGGCCGGCTTGGTGTGCGTCGGCCTCGGCGTGGGGTGCGGGTGCGTCGGCTTCGGCGTGGGGGTCGCCGTCGGCGTCGGGTCCGGTCCGCCGTCGTCGTCCTGCGCCTCCACCAGCACCGCGACCGTCCGGGCCGGCACGGTGACCGCACCCGAGCCGGCGTCCCACGTCGTCGTCCGGACCACCGCGTCGGCCCCGTCGGCCTGCACGGGCGACAGCGCGTAGGCCCGCCCCGCGAGCGCGGGCACCGTCTGGGTCACGGCGCTCGTGCCGGCGTTGAGGACGACCAGCGCGCCGTCCAGCGCCGGGTCGGCGTCCGTGCCCACGGTGTCGTCGATGCTCATGACGATCACCCCGGGCGCCGCGTCGGCCCCGCTGCCCGGGAACGTCACCTTCTGCTCGATCGCCGCGGCGCTGCCGAGGCGGAACAGCCGGGACGACGAGCGCAGCCGCAGCAGGTCCTGCGCCTGGTCGGAGGCCGTGGCCACCTGAGCAGCGGTCGGCTTGAGCGCGGCGTCCTCGAGGAGCGGCGCCTGGTACGGCCACTTGGCCTCGTTGTCGGCGGCGGGTGGCAGGCCGTGGCCGAACCCGTTGTCCGCGCCCGTCCAGTCGATCGCGTTGAACCAGTCGCCCGAGTCGTAGCTGTTCCGGTCGAGCGACTTGCTGCGCAGCATGTCGGCCCCCGCGTGCCAGAACGACGGCGTCTGGGCCAGGGCCGTGGTGGCGAGCGACAGCGTGTTCATGCGGATGCGGTCGCTCATCGTCGTGGCCTGCGGCAGCTTCATCGTCAGCGAGTCCCACAGGGTCTCGTTGTCGTGCGCGTCGACGTAGGTGATCACCTCGTCGGGCTCGTCGGCGTAGCCCGCGGGCTGGCCGTTGTAGTCGATCTGGCTGCCCGACCGGACCTGCCCGTCGCTCGTCGTGAACGTGAAGTCCTTGAGGTTGCCGGCCAGCCCGAGGCGGACGAGGTCCGCGTCGTGCTGCGCCCGGGTCAGCTGCTCGGCCTCGGTGCCGTTGACCGCGTCACCGTTCGGGTCGGTGTACCCGCCCGAGCCGAAGCCCTGGACGCGCGGGTTCTCGTCGAAGGGGCCGCCGCCGCGCACGGCGTCGCGCAGCCGGTCGCTGAACGTGCCGATCCCGGTGCCGCCGAGCTGGCCCTGCGTGGCCTGCGTGAACAGCGCGTCGTCCGCCACCTCGCCGAAGTTCCAGCCCTCGCCGTAGAGGTAGATCTTCGTGCCGTCGACGCCGTCCTTCGCGAGGGTCAGCTCGTCGAGGGCCGCGCGGACGTCCAGGAGGTTCTGCTTCGAGTGGTGACCCATGAGGTCGAACCGGAAGCCGTCGACCTTGTACTGCTTGGCCCACAGCACCACGGAGTCGACCATGAGCTTGCCCGCGAGCGCGTGCTCGGTCGCCACGTTCTGGCAGCAGGTGCTGGTCTCGACGGCGCCCACCGCGTTGAGGCGGTGGTAGTAGCCGGGCACGACCTTGTCGAGCACCGAGGTGTCCGCCTGGCCCGAGGCCGCGGTGTGGTTGAACACCTCGTCGAGGACCACCTGCAGGCCCGTGGCGTGCAGAGCTCCGACCATCGTGCGGAACTCGCTGACCCGCGACGCGCCCTCGGGGTCCACCGCGTAGGAGCCCTCGGGCGCCTGGTAGTGGAACGGGTCGTAGCCCCAGTTGAAGCCGTCGGAACCGGCGACCGCCGCGACGCAGGCCTGCTGCTCGGTGGCGGCAGGGCCGTACGACGCGAGGTCGCAGTCGGGGGTCGCCTGGTCGGCCTTCTTCTCGGCGATGGTCGCGATGTCGAAGGTCGGCAGCAGGTGGACCGTGTTGAGCCCGGCCGCGGCGAGCTCACGCAGGTGGCGGGTCCCGGCGCTGTCGCGGGCGAACGCCAGGTACGTGCCGCGCTCGGCTGCCGGGACCGTCTCGTCCTTGATCGAGAAGTCACGGACGTGCAGCTCGTAGATGGTCCGGTCGACGGCCTTCTCGACGAGCGGCGCCTTCGTGTCCGCCCACAGGGCGGGCTGCGTGCTCGGGTCGTCGAGGTCGACGACGACCGAGTGCGTCGAGTCCGTCGTGAGCGCGACCGAGTACGGGTCGGTGACCACGTTGTGCTCGACCTCGTCGGTCGAGGGGACGTAGACGCTGACGTCGTAGCGGTAGGCGGCACCCGTCCAGGCGTCGTCGCCGGCCACGCGCCAGACGCCGTCGGCCGATCGCTCCGCCTGCACACGCCGGGGCTCGCCCGTCGTGCCGTCGGTCCAGAGCAGGAGGTCGACGTCCTTGGCCGTGGGGGCCCACAGCGCGAAGGTCGGGTCGCCGCCGTGCCAGCTGATCCCGAGGTCGGCGTCGTCGGCCGCCTGGGCGTAGAGGTCGTCGACCACGCCGGGGATCTGCACGCCGGTCCAGGCCGACGCACCGTCGTCACCGGACTGCAGCACGGCGAGCTGACCCGTGAGCAGGTCGGCGGCGGTGTCGCCGTCGACCGTCAGGGCGACGTAGCCCGTGAGCGCGGGGAACTCGTCGGTCACGGCGGTCGGCAAGCCGTCCGGGTCGTAGGTCAGCGCGAGGCCGTTCCCGCCGCTGACGATGCCGTCGGTCAGGGTCAGGCCGCCCGTCGGCGCGTGGAACAGCGACCAGGTCAGGTCCGCCGGGTCGGCGCCGGCCGGCAGCAGGTCACGCGGCCAGGCCAGGGTGCTCCTCGTGACCCAGTGCGCGCGCTGCTGGCCGGTGCCCGGCAGCGGCGGGTCGGCGACCGTGACCGTCAGGACGTGGGTGGCCGAGTCGAAGCTGAACAGCACCTGCTTGCCCTCGGTGGCGGAGAAGGCGATGTTGGCACCACCCGGTACGCCGTCGGCGCCCCAGTTCGGGTCCCAGCTCCCCTGAGTGGTCTTGACCTCGTAGGAACCGGTGGGCAGCTTCGTCGTCGAGAACGTGAACGTGCCGTCGCCGTCCGGGTCCTGCAGCCAGGCTGCGAGGCACTCGGGCTGCCAGTCGGAGGTGCAGCCGAGCTCGGACTGGAAGCTGCCCGTCAACCGGTAGATCGGGCCGTCGACGGTGCTCGTGAACGCGTGCGTCACCGGGTCGTAGACGAAGGTGACGTCCGTGGTCGCCGTCAGGGAGTACGCCGCGTTGCCGCCGTCGCGCACGCCGCCGGCGCCGTAGTTCTCGGTCCACGAGCCGCCGATCGCGACCTTGTACTCGTAGTCGCCCGCGGGCAGCGTGAACGTGCCCGCGTAGACGCCGCCCGGCTGCTTGGTCAGCACCGCGTCGGCGCAGTCGGGCGACCAGTCGGCCGCGCAACCCATCTCGGAGTTGTGGCTGCCGGGGACCGTGACGAGCAGGTCGCCGCCGCCGCCCGGGTCGGTCGGGGGCTGGGCGGCGTCGATGCTCAGGACGCCCGACGAGGTGTCGAGGCTGAACGTCACCGTCGGCGTCTCGGCCGTGACGGAGAACGCCACGTTGCCTCCCGACGCGGTGCCGTAGCTGGTGTCCCAGCTGAAGCCCTTGAGGGCCTTCGCCTCGTAGCTGCCCGCCGGGATCGCCGATGTCGTGTAGGTCCACGTGCCGTCGCCGTCGGCGTCCGCGAGCAGGCCGGTCAGGCAGTTCTGGTTCCAGTCCGCGGTGCAGCCGAGCGCCGTCTGGAAGCTGCCCGCCACGGTGTAGACCGCGCCCGCGGCGTCGTTGGTGACGCGGTGGGTGCTGGGGTCGTACCAGAACGTCACCGCACGGTCGGGGTCGGTGACCGTGTAGGAGATGTTGTCCGCGGCGGAGTTCTTGACGCCGTCGACGCCGTAGTTCTCGAACCACCCGCCGTTCTCGTCGCCCGCGGCCTCGTGGAACGCGGCGCCGATCGCGGCCTTGTACTGGTAGGTGCCGGCCGGGAGGTCGAAGCTCGCGGAGTACAGGCCGTTGGCCTGCAGCGTCAGCTCGGCGTCCGCGCAGGTGGGCTGCCAGTCGGCCGGGCAGCCCATCTCGGAGTTGTGGTCGCCGGGGACGGTGACCTTGCTGGCTGCGTCCTCCTCGACGGGGGTGCCGCCGCCGTAGCCCTCGCCCACGGTGGCGAAGGTGCTGGTCACGGACGTGTTGCCGCTCGCGTCGACGACGGTCGCCCGGTACTCGACGAGCGACCCCGCGGCCAGCCCGGCGGTCGTGTGGAAGACGCGCGGGGCGCCCGTGTCGCTCGTGCCGAGCGTGGTCCACTCGTCGTCGCCCGCGACCCGGTAGTCGAACGTCGTCTCGGCGTAGGCCTGCTCGTCGAGGGTGACCGCGACGGGGTTGAGCGCCTTGACGGGCTCGCCGGGCGCGCCGGTGAACGTCGGCGTCGGGGCGTCGGTCCGGGCCGGGAGCTCGCTGGTCGCGCGGTAGACGACCGCCGAGAGCGCGGGGACGGTCAGCGTGACGTCGCCGTCGGCGGTGACCTCGTCGTCGGCGCCGTAGACGCCCTCGAACGTGGCGGTCGGGCTCAGCGGCGAGAACGTCGCGGTCTTCGTCGTCGTCGCGTTGTTCACGGCGACCAGGTACTCGACCTTGTCGTCACGGTCGACGCGGGAGAACGCGTACACGCCCGTGCCGTCGGCCACGTACTGCTCGACCTGCGCGCCGTCGGCGAGCGCGGGGTTCGCCTTGCGCAGGGCGCCGAGCGCGGCGATGTCGCCGTAGAGCGCGCTGCCGGTGTCGAAGTGGTCGTCGGTGCCCATCGTCGTGCCGTCGACGAGCTGCTGGTTCGCGTAGGCGTCGACCTGCGTGCCGAACATCGACTGCCGCGCGTCCTTGTCGCCGCCGGTGCCGACGAAGCCCTGCTCGTCGCCGTAGTAGACGACGGGCTGGCCGCGCGTGAGGAACATGAGCTGGTGCGCGAGCACGTCGCGCTGCTCGACGTCGCTCTTGCCGTCGAGGAAGTAGCCGATGCGGCCCATGTCGTGGTTGCCGAGGAAGGTCGGCAGCGCCGACGCGCTCGAGTCGGGCATCGTGTAGTAGTCGTCGCTCGCGTACAGGCCGGCCAGGCTCTTGGCCGAGCCGCCGCCCGCGTAGCCCGAGGCCGCGGACTGGAACGAGAAGTCGAGCACCGAGCTCATGTCGGTCCTGCGGACGTACGGGCTCGTCTTGGTGGCGTCGGCGTCGTAGACCTCGCCGAACATGAAGAAGTCGTCCTTGCCCACGTCGTGCGCGTGGTCCATGACCTGCTTCGACCAGGACTGCCAGAACTCCATGTTGACGTGCTTGACGGTGTCGATGCGGAAGCCGTCGATGCCGACGTCGACCCAGTCGCTGAAGATGTCGGCCATGCCGTCGACGACCGTCTTGTTCTCGGTCATGAGGTCGTCCAGCGCGCCGAAGTCGCCGAGCGTCGAGGACTCCCCGGCGTAGGTCGACTCACCGCGGTTGTGGTAGAGCGTGGGGTCGTTCAGCCAGGCCGGGACCTTGACGTCCTTCTCGGCGTCCGGGACCACCGGGGTGTACGGGAACGACTCGGCGTTCATCGTCGGGAACGTCGTCCCGACCTTGTCGGCGAGGCTGAACGCGGTGCCGTCGGCGTCCTTGTACGGGCTGCTCGCCTCGGAGACGTAGGGGTGGTCGCCGGTCTGGGTGTACTGGATGACGTCCGCCGTGTGGTTGGCGATGATGTCGAAGTAGACCTTCATCCCCTTCGCGTGGGCGTCGTCGATGAGGCCGTCGAGCTCGGACATCGTGCCGTAGTGCGGGTCGATCGTCGTGAAGTCGGTGACCCAGTAGCCGTGGTACCCGGCGGACACGTCGTCGGTGCCGGCGCCCTGCACGTACTTGTTCGTGAACGACGGGGTCAGCCAGATGGCACTCGTGCCGAGGCCCTTGATGTAGTCGAGCTTGCCGCGCAGGCCGGCGAGGTCGCCGCCCTGGTAGAAGCCCTTGTCCGTGGGGTCGAACCCGGTGGTCAGCCGGTCGCCCGTGACACCGCCGTCGTCGTTGCTCGTCTCGCCGTTGGCGAAGCGGTCGGTCATGACGAAGTAGAACTGCTGGCCGGAGCCGGGCTCACGGACCGGCTCCTGGGGCTGCGGGTCGGCTTCCGCGTCGGACTGCAGGTCGAGGGGCGTCAGCGACGTCCGGCCGGTGGCGGGGTCGAACCGTGCCGCGAGGCGGGTCTCGCCGGCCAGGACGAGCGGGATGTTCGCCGCACCCGCGTCGCTCGACCCGCCGAAGCCGTAGGCCTCGTCCCACGCGTGGTCGCCGACGACCTTGAACTCGTAGCTGCCCGCGGGGAGCGTGAGCTCGGCGACGTAGGCGCCGTCGCCCGTGGGCGCGAGGTCCCCGTCGGTGCACGTCGGGGCCCAGTCCGCGGCGCAGCCGAGCTCGGACTGGAGGCTGCCCACCAGCGTGTAGGTCTCGGCGACTGCCGTGGCGGCCTGCTGGCCGACGACCACGCCCGCGAGGGCGAGGGCCGCGGCGACCCCGGCGGAAAGTGCACGACGCATGCGGGTGACTCCTTCGTCTCCGCGCCGGTGCGCGGGCATGTGGTCCACGGCTGTGCGCGCGGGCCCGCCCGGTCCGCCGGCGTTGGCGGAGCTACGGGCCACGCGTCGCTGTCTGAGATGTCTGACTCGCGATCACCGGTCGACGACCTCGTCGACCGGATGGCGGCACCGTACCGGCTTGCAGCAACTTGCAGCAACCACTTGCGGAAAGTTGGTCTCCACTCGGGGGTGACGGCGCCCGGCGGGTCGGGCTCCGTGGGTGGGCGGAGGTCGGCGGCGGCGCGACGCTAGGTGCTGACCGCGAGGAGAGCCGCGAGGCGATGCGCCAGGTCGGCGGGGTCGCCTTCGACCTCGATCACCTTGTCGCGGCTCGTCGGCCCGGAGACGAGCGAGACGTGCCGCCGGCGCACGCCGAGGGCGGCCGCGCACGCAGCCAGGGCAGCCTCGGTCGCCGCGCCGTCGACCGCGCGCGCAGCGACGGCGACGACGAGGCGTCCGTCGTACGAGCCACCGACCCGCGGCCGCGAGGCACCCGGCCGGACGCGGATCGGGACGCGCAACCTCCCTGCGTCGTGCCTCGTCGTCAGACCAGGCCCAGGGCGCGCACCGCGTCGCGCTCCTCGACGAGCTCGGCGACGCTCGCGTCGATCCGGCCGCGGGAGAACTCGTCGATCTCGAGGTCGGGCACGATCGCGAGGACGCCACCCGACGCCGTGACGGGGAACGAGGAGATCAGGCCCTCGGGGACGCCGTACGAGCCGTCGCTCACGACGCCCGCCGAGGTCCAGTCGCCGTCGGTCGTGCCGTTGACCCACGTGTGCACGTGGTCCAGCGCCGCGTTGGCCGCGGAGGCCGCGCTCGACGCGCCCCGGGCCTCGATGATCGCGGCACCGCGCTTGGCGACCGTCGGGATGAAGGTGTCACGCACCCAGGCGTCGTCGCCGACCACCTCGAGGGCCGCGCGTCCTCCGATGGTCGCGTGCGACAGGTCCGGGTACTGCGTCGCCGAGTGGTTGCCCCAGATCGTCACGCGCTCGATGTCGGTGACCGGCGCGCCCGTCCGCGCGCTGAGCTGGGCGAGCGCGCGGTTGTGGTCGAGGCGCGTCATGGCGGTGAAGCGGTCCTTCGGGACGTCGGGCGCCGCGGCAGCCGCGATGTAGGCGTTGGTGTTCGCCGGGTTGCCGACGACGAGCACGCGGATGTCGTCGGCCGCCCCGGCGTTGATCGCCGCACCCTGCGGTCCGAAGATGCCGCCGTTGGCGCTCAGCAGGTCGCCGCGCTCCATCCCCGCCGCGCGCGGCCGCGCCCCGACGAGCAGCGCCACGTTGGCACCGTCGAACGCGGCGGTCGCGTCGTCGTGGATGTCGATGCCCGCGAGCAGCGGGAACGCGCAGTCGTCGAGCTCGAGCGCCACACCCTGCGCCGCCTTGACCGCCTGCGGGACCTCGAGGAGCCGCAGCCGCACGGGGACGTCCGGGCCGAGGAGGTGGCCGGCCGCGATGCGGAACAGGAGCGCGTAGCCGATCTGGCCGGCAGCCCCCGTCACGGTGACGTCGACGGGCTGCTGGGTGGGCTGCGGGGAAGGCACGGGCGGGCTCCTTCGGTCGTCTGCGTGGTGCGTCGCCCGCTTGCCGCAGGCTCAACCGCACCGTACCCCGGACGCCGCTGGTCGGCCTCGGTCAGCGCGAGCCGATCAGCACGAGCCGATCAGCACGGCGGACCGGAGTGGCCGACCGGAGTGGCGGACCGGAGTGGCAGATCAGCGTGACGCAGACCGGCTGCGTGCCCGGCGGACCAGGGCACCGGCGACGACGGCGAGCGCGGCGGAGACGCCCAGCCAGCAGAATCCGTGCACCAGCGCCTCGTTCCCGCTGCGCAGGAGCTCGGCGATCGTCCAGGTCGCGTCGGTCGCCCCGTTCGCGAACCGCTCGGCCATGTACCAGTGGTTCACCCAGATCCCGACCTGCCAGGCGCCGACGAGGACGGCGATGACCGCGAGCGTCCCCACCCACGAGATCGCTCGTCGCAAGCCTCGACCCACCACGGCGGGCCGCGTCTCGACCACTGCCGTCATGCGCGCTCCTCCGCCGTCATGGGCCATGTCTACCGGACGGTCGACCCTCGGCGCCGAGGTTTGGGCGAGCATTCTCCTCGTCCACAAATTCGAACGCCTGTTCGACATCGTGTCAGTGGTCGATGGGACGATACGGACATGCCCGAGAACGAGATCGCCGATGCCGCAGCGCTGGTGCGTGCTGCCCTCGGCGTCGACGCGTTCGTCGGATCGCCGCTCGTGGAGCCGGCCGGGTGGGACGACGAGCGGGTGATGGCCGGTCTCGTCTCGGTCGAGGCGCTGTCGCGGCAGGTGGACCTGTGGCGGGTCGGGCTGGTCGCGCAGGTGGAGCAGCGCTCGGCGCGCGGGCTCGGCACGGCCGGGCTGTCGGCGAGGCGCGGCTGCCGGAACGCCCGCGAGCTGGTGCGGCGCCTGACCGGCGCGGCGGACGTCACCGTCTCGCGGTGGCTCCGGCTCGGACGGGCGATCGAGTCCCCGCTCGGCCTCACGGGCCAGGAGCTGCCCGCAGCGTTCCCGGCTGTGGCAGCAGCCCTCACCGACGGGCGCGTGGGCATGGAGGCGGCCCTGCGGATCATCGACACGCTCGACCCGGTGCGTCCCGTCGCCGGCGACGCTGCTCTGGCCGTCGCCGAGGAGGAGATCGTGGCCGGCTGCGCCGCGTCCGAGCCCGGCGGCGTGTGCCCGGCCGACGCCGACTCGGTCCGGATCCAGGCTTCGACCTGGGCGGCCTTCCTCGATCAGGACGGGGCCGCACCGCCCGACTCCGAGCTCGCACGTCGGAGCCTGCGGCTCGGTGGGCTGAAGAACGGCCTCGTCCGGCTCAGCGGGCTGCTCATGCCCGAGGTCGCGGCCGCACTGCGGGCGTTCGCCGACTCGTGCACCAACCCGCGGACGTCGGACGCACCGGCGCCCGACGACGGGGCCGACGACGAGCTCGAGCGTGACGGGCTAGGACTCGATGACCCGGAGCGCGACGTGCTGAGGGGTGACGCGCCGAGGGGTGACGCGCTGAGGGGTGACGGGCTGGGCCGTGACGCGCTGTCGGCCACCGGGGCGCGGCTCGCCGACGGGGACGCGCTCACCGCCGATGCGCTGCTCGCTGCGCTCGACGACCGCGCAGCGGCCGGAATCTTCGACGAGGCCGGGATTCTCGACGAGGGCGGGGCCTTCGACGAGCGCGGAGCGGCCTCGTGGGGTGAGTCATCCGGCGAGCCCGCAGCGGGCCACGCCGACGTGGTCGACCACCGGACCGGCGCTCAGATGCTGCACGACATCCTCGCGATGGCACTCGGTGCCGCGGCGCGCGTCGCGAACCAGAGTTCCGTGGCCGGCAACTCCCCCACCGTCGTGGTGGCGGTCCGCCAGTCCGATCTCGAGGCCCGGCGCGGAGCGGGAGCCACGCTCCTCGGTGGGGGCTTCGCCGGCTCGTGGCCGCTGTCGATCGACGCGACGCTCCAGCTGGCCTGCTCGGGAGCCGTCCAGCGCGTCGCCCTGGACGACCTGGGCGCCGTCGTGGGCCTGTGGTCCCCCGAGCGATGCTTCACCGGCCAGCAGCGACGGGCGATCGCCCTGCGCGACGGAGGGTGCGTCATCCCCGGCTGCCAGGTCCCCGCGGGGTGGTGCGAGGTCCACCACATCACGCCGCACAAGGACGACCCCGAGGGCACCCACACGTCCAACGGGTGCCTGCTGTGCTGGTACCACCACCGCACCATCGAGACCTCCGGCTGGGAGATCCGCACCCGCAACGGCGTCCCCGAGGTCCGGGCACCCGCATGGCTCCGCACCCTCACCCGCGCCGGACCACACCCACCACCCGGAACGGACAACTCCGAGGGCAGCGTCACCGACGACGGATGGCGACGGGCAGCCGGGTCGCCCACACGCATCCTCGACACCCTGGGCTCCCGCAACCGCGGAATGCTGGGCGCGCTGGCCGGCTGATCGGCGCGGCCACGCTCGGGCCGGCTCGGCAGCACGCTCACGCTCGGGCCGGCTCAGCGGCAACCCCATGCTCGGGCCGGCTCGGCGGCACGGCCGTGCGCAGGATCGAGCACCAGCCACTGCCGGCAGGACGACGAACGGCGCACCCCCACAGGGATGCGCCGTTCGTGCGTGAGCTGTCGAGCGTCAGGCCAGACGTGCAGCCAGGTTCTCGTCGAGCGCCGCGAGGAAGTCCTCGGTGGTCAGCCACTCCTGGTCGGGCCCGACCAGGCTCGCGAGGTCCTTCGTCATCTTGCCGCTCTCGACGGTCGTGATGATGACGTCCTCGAGCGTCTCGGCGAACTGCGTCACCTCGGGGGTGGCGTCCAGCTTGCCGCGGTGCTTGAGGCCACCGGTCCAGGCGAAGATCGACGCGATCGGGTTGGTCGACGTCGGCTTGCCGGCCTGGTGCTGGCGGTAGTGGCGCGTGACCGTGCCGTGCGCCGCCTCGGCCTCGACGGTCTTGCCGTCGGGCGTCATGAGCACAGAGGTCATGAGGCCGAGCGAGCCGAAGCCCTGCGCGACGGTGTCGGACTGCACGTCGCCGTCGTAGTTCTTGCAGGCCCAGACGTAGCCGCCCTCCCACTTCATGGCGGCAGCCACCATGTCGTCGATGAGGCGGTGCTCGTAGGTGAGGCCGGCGGCTGCGAAGTCGGCCGCGAACTCGGCGTCGAACACCTCCTGGAAGATGTCCTTGAAGGCACCGTCGTACGCCTTGAGGATCGTGTTCTTCGTCGACAGGTACACGGGGTAGCCGCGCTGCAGGCCGTAGGCGAACGAGGCGCGCGCGAAGTCGCGGATCGAGTCGTTGAAGTTGTACATGCCCATGGCGACGCCGCCGCCGTCGGGGTACGTGACGACCGTCTGGTGGATCGGCTCCGACCCGTCGGCCGGCGTGTACGTCATCGTCAGCGTGCCGGCGCCGGGGACCTTGAAGTTGGTCGCCTTGTACTGGTCGCCGTGCGCGTGACGGCCGATGATGATCGGCTTGTTCCAGCCCGGCACCAGGCGCGGGATGTTCGAGATGATGATCGGCTCGCGGAAGACGACGCCGCCGAGGATGTTGCGGATCGTGCCGTTGGGCGAGACCCACATCTTCTTCAGGCCGAACTCCTCGACCCGCGCCTCGTCGGGCGTGATCGTCGCGCACTTGACGCCGACGCCGTGCTCCTTGATGGCGTGCGCCGCGTCGATCGTGACCTGGTCGTCCGTCGCGTCGCGGTTCTGGATCGACAGGTCGTAGTACCGCAGGTCGATGTCGAGGTACGGGTGGATGAGGCGGTCCTTGATGAACTGCCAGATGATGCGCGTCATCTCGTCGCCGTCGAGCTCGACGACCGGGCCGACAACCTTGATCTTCGCCATGCGGGATCTCCTGTGCTGGGGACTCGTGCGGGGAGGGTGCCCTGCGTCGGCTGGTTCTTCCCGCGCCGGCGGCTCCGTCCGGGAGCAAGATTACTCGACGTCGAGAGATACCGAGAGATCTGGTGCCTCACGCGACGACTCACCGCATCTTCACAGGTGACATCCCGTGGGCTTGGCGGTGACGCGCGGGCCTCGTGCTGGCATGCTGGCCCCGCAAGGACGGCCTGACCGCGCGTCGACGCTGGTCCCGCCTCACTCGACCCACACACGACAGGACCGACATGTCCCAGACACCCGACCCGGTGGCAGGCTCGCCCGAGCCCGAGGAGGTCACGGCAGCAGCCGCGGCCGACGACGCCACCGCAGCCGCACCGGCTGCGCAGCCGATCGAGACGCCCGCCGAGCCCACGCTGCAGAAGGACTCGGCACCGGAGCCGACGGTCGAGGAGATCGACGCCTACGTCGTCCCCGCCGGCACGCCGATCGTGACGGGCCCGAGCCTGATCGCCCGCCTGGGCTCCGAGGTCTTCGGCACCTTCTTCCTCGTGCTCGCCGGCCTCGGCGTCGCCCTCTACGCGAACAGCGCGTTCGCCAGCGTCGGCGGCGGCGGCGGTCCGCTCGCGGTCGCCCTCGCGTTCGGCATCGCGGTCATCGCCGGTGCCAGCGCCGTCGGTCACGTCTCCGGTGGCCACTTCAACCCGGCCGTCACGGTCGGTGCCGCGATCGCGGGCCGCACGGCCTGGCGCGACGTCCTGCCCTACTGGCTCGCACAGCTCATCGGTGGCGCCATCGCCGCGGCCGTCCTGTTCGTGAGCATCCCGTCGGCCCTGCCGGCGCTGGTCTCGCAGGGTGCCCAGACCACCACGAAGGCCTTCTTCAGCGGCCTCTCCAACGGCTACGGCGCGCACTCGCCGATCGGCACTGCCAGCCAGGGCTCGGTCGAGTTCTCGCTCGCCATCGCGCTGCTGGTCGAGGTCGTCGTGACCGCCGTGTTCGTCGGCGTCATCCTCGGCGCGACGGACCGTCGCGCCAACAACAAGATCGCGCCCTTCGTCATCGGCCTCTCGCTCGCCGTCCTGATCCTGGTCGCGATGCCCGTGACGAACGCGTCGCTCAACCCGGCGCGCTCGACGGCCTCGGCGATCTTCTCCGACGGCTGGGCGCTCAAGCAGCTCTGGCTGTTCTGGGTCGCCCCGATCGTCGGTGCCGCCCTCGCCGGCCTCGTGTACCGCGCCTTCGCGGCCGAGCCGCCGAAGGACGACCTGCTCGCGGAGGACGACGCCTACGTCACCGACGAGGACGTCCTCGTCGTGGAGGAGCGCCGCGCCTGATCCGCACGCGCACGAACGCCCGGTCCCCTCGAGGGGCCGGGCGTTCGTCGTCGGTGGACCGGGTCAGGTCGTCGATGGACCGGGTCAGGTCGTCGGTGGACCGGGTCAGGACGCGCGGCCCGGGAGCAGCTGGGCCAGGACGCCGATGCTCACCGCCAGCACGCTGAGCACCGTCACGTCGATCGCCTTGGCGCGGACCGAGACCGCCACCGGGCCGGGGTGCGGGAGCACGGCCCGCACCACGGCGCACACCGCGAGCACGCCCGCGAGCGTGTAGGCACCGGCGCGGGTCCCGACGGCCAGCGCGACGACGGTTGCGACCAGGACACCGGCGCTCGTCCACCAGAGCGACGCGTTGCGGCTCGCCTCCAGGGACGCGCGCGCGATCGCGCGGGGGTCGATGAGCTGTTGGGCCTGGATGGGCACCTGGCCGTCGGGGAGTGCCGCGTCGGCCTCGGCGTCGCCACCGCCCGAGCTGGCACCAGGGACCGAGTCAGCACCAGGGACCGAGTCGGTCTCCGGCTGCGCCGACGCCGCGTCCCCGGTCGTCGGGGTCGCCTGCTCCGCACCCGGCTCCCGGCCCGGCTGAGCGCCGTCGTGCGTCTCGTCGGCCGGCGTCGGACCGCTCGCCCGCTTCACGTCCATGGATGTGCCTCCCGACGGGGAGACTACCGTTGCGGGCGTGACGTCCCCGCCCCCACCACGCCCTGACCTGCCCCGCCGGATCGTGGTCGTCGGTGCCGGGCTGGCCGCGACGCAGACCGTCGCGGCGCTGCGCGAACGCGGGTTCGACGGGCGGCTCACGGTGCTGGGCGCGGAGACGATCCCGCCGTACGACCGCCCGCCGCTCTCGAAGCACCTGCTCGACCGGCCCGGTCCGACCTGGCTGTCCGAGGAGCTCGGGGTCGACGTCCGGACACTGGCCGACGAGGTCCGCCTGGGCAGCCCGGCGACGGCGCTGCGCGTCGGTCCGTCGGGGGTCGAGATCGACGCGGGCACGATCGTCGAGGCCGACGTCGCGGTGGTCGCGACCGGCGCACGTGCTCGGCGCGTCCCCGGCTGGGAGCACGCCCTGGTCCTGCACACGGCCGACGACGCTGCCGCGCTCCGCGCCCGGCTGACACCCGGGACGCGCCTCGTGGTCATCGGCGCCGGCTGGATCGGCGCCGAGGTCGCGGGCGTCGCCGCGGCTGCCGGCGTCGAGGTCACGGTCATCGAGGCGGCGCCGGCGCCCCTGACGGGCGCGCTCGGCACGCAGGTCGGCGCGCGCGCCATGCCCTGGTTCGCAGCTGCCGGCGTGCGGCTCGTCACGGACGCGCGGGTGGTGCGTGTCGAGCCCGACGCGGTGCACCTCGCCGACGGCGAGCGGGTCCCGGCCGACGTCGTGCTCGCGGCGGTCGGCGCGGTGCCTGCCACCGACTGGCTCGGAGCCGCGCTCCCGCGTGAGCCGGACGGGTCCCTCCGGGTGGACGAGGGCTACGCCGTGCTCGCCGCGCCGCACCGCGTCCGGGCGGTCGGTGACGTCGCGCTGCGCCGGTCCCACCGGCATGGCTGGGTCACGGGCGGCCACTGGGACGGCGCACTGCGCGGACCGGTCGACCTCGCCACCGACCTCCTCGACCCATCCGACGGCCCGCTCGACGGCACGTCCGACGGCACGTCCGCCGCGCACGCGTCCGACCCGGTCCCCTACGTCTTCTCCACGCAGCTCGGGCACGACCTCACGCTGTTCGGGCTCCCCCGGCCGGGGGACGACGTCGTCCTCCGCGACGGCGCGGGCGCAGGCGGCGGCGACTGGTCAGCTCTGTGGTTCCGGCCCGGCAGCCCGGTCCTCGAGGCGGTCCTGACCGTGGACCGACCCCGCGACGTCGGCGCCGCACGCCGGTTGTTCGCGGGCCGCGACCTCCCGCGCCTCGACCGCGACCGCGCCGGCGACGTGAACGTCCCGCTCCGCGACGCCGCGCTCGCCTGACGCCGCGCTCGCCCGACGACGCGCTCGCCCGACGACGCGAGCGGGCGCCGCACCCCCGGTGCGACGCCCCGCTCGGCAGCCGTCAGTGCGCGAAGTGGCGCGTGCCCGTCAGGTAGAGCGTGACGCCGGCGGCCTCCGCCGCGGCAATGACCTCCGGGTCGCGCACCGAGCCCCCGGGCTGGACGACGGCGCGCACGCCGGCGTCGAGCAGCACCTGCAGGCCGTCGGCGAACGGGAAGAACGCGTCGGACGCCGCCACGGCGCCGCGCGCGCGCTCGACGTCGCCGGTGTTCGCGCGCTCGACCGCGAGCTTGCACGAGTCGACCCGGTTGACCTGCCCCATCCCGACACCGACCGAGGCTCCCCCGTCGGCGAGCAGGATGGCGTTCGACTTCACGGCGCGCACCGCGCGCCAGGCGAAGTCCAGGTCAGCCAGCGTGGCCTCGTCGGCCGCGGCGCCCGTCGCCAGCGTCCAGGTGGACGCGTCGTCGCCCGGGGCATCGATGCGGTCGACCTGCTGGACCAGCACCCCACCCGAGATCGCCCGCTGCTCGGTCACGGCGCCCGTGAGGCCGCTGACCCGCAGGACGCGGATGTTCTTCTTGCGCGACAGGATCTCGATGGCCTCGGGCTCGAAGTCGGGCGCGAGGACGACCTCGGTGAAGATCGGGGCGATCTGCTCGGCCGCGGCCGCCGTGAGGGTGCGGTTGGCCGCGATGACGCCGCCGAACGCGGAGACCGGGTCGCACGCGTGCGCCTTGGCGTGGGCGTCGGCGATGTCCGCGCCGACCGCGATCCCGCACGGGTTGGCGTGCTTGATGATCGCGACCGCGGGGCGCTCGTGGTCGTGGGCGGCGCGCCAGGCGGCGTCCGCGTCGACGTAGTTGTTGTAGCTCATGGCCTTGCCGTGCAGCTGCTCGGCGCCGGCGAGCCCCAGGCCGGCCGCGCCGTCGGGCGAGACGTAGAGCGCGGCACCCTGGTGGGGGTTCTCGCCGTAGCGCAGCACGTCCGAGCGCTCCCACGTGGAGCCGACCACGTCGGCGAAGCCGGACTCGGCGGCGACCTCGTCGGGCGCGTACTGCGCGGCGAACCAGCCGGACACGGCGACGTCGTACGCGGCGGTGTGCGCGAAGGCCTGCGCGGCGAGCAGGCGGCGCTCGGCGAGCGTGAAGCCCGAGGCCGCAGCGGCCGCGACGTCGGCGTAGCGCGCGGGGTCGACGACGACGGCCACGCTCGGGTGGTTCTTGGCGGCGGCGCGCACCATGGACGGGCCGCCGATGTCGATCTGCTCGACGCACTCGTCGGGGCCCGCACCCGACGCGACGGTCGCCGTGAACGGGTAGAGGTTGACGACGACGAGCTCGAAGGGTGCGATCCCCAGCTCGGTGAGCTGCGCGAGGTGCTCCGGACGCCGCGTGTCGGCCAGGACGCCGGCGTGCACGCGCGGGTGCAGGGTCTTGACGCGCCCGTCGAGGCACTCGGGGAAGCCCGTGAGGTCCTCGACCCGGGTCACCGGGACCCCGGCGGCGGCGATGGTCGACGCGGTGGAGCCCGTGGAGACGAGCTCGACGCCCGCAGCGTGCAGCGCGGTCGCGAGCTCGGTCAGGCCCGACTTGTCGTAGACGCTGACCAGCGCGCGGCGCAGGGGTCGGCGGGTGGCGTCGTCGTCGGGGGCGAGGTTCGACGTGGTGACAGGGGCAACATGACTCATGGCGCATCTCCTGGGTCGGCGGCTGGTGCTCGTCGTCAGCCGTCGCCGCGTCGTGCACGGCGGCGGTACCCAGGCACCCAGGCGGGCGGTGCTCTGCAGGGGACTGCGGTCGCTCCCCGGTGGTTGTCCCCACCTGCGCCAGTCACGACCGTGGCCGAGTCTACGGGACGGGGCCGTCCAGGGGCACGTCGCTCAGCCGATGCGGGCCCGGTGGCCCTCGACGGCGAGACCGTCGCGGGCGATCCGGCCGACGACGTCGACGAGCAGCGAGCGCTCGACGACCTTGATGCGCTCGTGCAGGCTCGACTCGTCGTCGTCGGGCAGCACCGGCACGGCCTCCTGCGCCAGGATCGGGCCGGCGTCGATGCCGCCGTCGACGACGATGACCGAGCAGCCGCTGACCGTGACGCCGTAGGCGAGCGCGTCGCGCACGCCGTGCGCACCCGGGAACGACGGCAGCAGCGCCGGGTGCGTGTTGACGATGCGGTTCTCGAACCGGTCGAGGAACGGCCGGCCGACGAGCTTCATGAAGCCGGCCAGCACCACCAGGTCGGGCGTGAACACCGCGACCGCCTCGGTCAGCGCGCGGTCCCACGCGCCCCGGTCCTCGAAGTCGCGCAGAGCGACGACGGCCGTCGGCACGCCCGCAGCCTGCGCGATCTCGAGGGCCTTGATGTCCGGACGGTCGGCGACGACGGCCACGACGCGCCCGCCGAACGCCGGGTCCTCGTGCGCGGCGAGCAGCGCCGCGAGGTTGGAGCCGGTCCCCGAGACGAGGACGACGAGCCGACCCGCCGAGCGCGTCGCGTGCGCGGGAGGCGTGGGCTGGGACGACGAGGTGCCGGGTCCGGGAGTCACGGGCGAAACCCTACCGACCACGACCGGCCGGGCCGTCCCGACGTCCAACGGGTGCGGCACCTCCCCCTCGTCCACGGTTCCTGGGTGAGAATGGCGTGGTGAGCAACCCGTACGCCCCGCCGGAGGATCGCCGCCGCCCCGCGGACGACGACTCCGCCGCGCCCCCGCAGGGTTCCTCGCCCGCAGGCCCACCGACCCAGGGCAGCACGCCCCCGGGTCCGCCGCACCCCCCGCCGCACTGGTACCCGCCCCAGCAGCACCCCGGCCAGCACGACGCCGGACCCCAGGGCCAGCAGCACCCCGGCCAGCAGCACCCCGGCCAGTACCCGCCGGCCGGCCACGACCCCCGGCTCGGCCACCCGAAGCCTGAGCCGCTCCCGACCGATCCCGCAGGAGCTGAGCGCGCCCGCACGCTGGCCCGCACGTTCGGCCTGTACCTGCTGGCCGCCGTCGTGCTCAGCACGATCCGCGCGCCGTGGCAGGCCGTCGCGCTCCCCTTCGTCGTCGTCGCGATCGTCTACGCGATCCGTGCACTCGTGACGGCCACGCGCGCCCACGTGCGCGGCGCGCTCGTGCCGATGCTGGCCGGCGGCATCGCGATCGCAGCCTTCTGGGCCTTCGTCACCGCCGGGATGCTCGCCCTGTGGCCGCTGCAGGCGGACCGCGAGGAGTGCCTCGCCGGCGCGCTCACGATCTCGGCGACCGCCGAGTGCAACCAGACGTTCGAGCAGGGCCTCCAGGACTGGCGCGACCGGATCGGCACCCGCTCGGGCGGCTGACCGCGTCAGGCGTCGGCCGTGCTCCGGCGCGCGGTGGCGCCACGGACCGCGCCACGGACCGCGGCCCGGACGACCGGGTCGGCGGGGAGCGCGACGACGAGCGCCCCGAGCAGCACGGGCCACGCGACTGCCAGCCCGACGACCAGCCCCGACGCGCCCACGTGGGCCATCCGACCCGGCCCGATGCCGCCCGAGGCGACGACCACCAGGACGGTGATCAGCAGCGTCGTGAAGGCGGCCAGCGCCACGCAGGCCACGGCCGGGTGCCACCAGCGCGGTCCGCTGATCCGGCGGTGCACGTACCAGCCTCCCAGCGCACCGAGCAGGACCAGCAGCAGCGGCGTCGCGAAGCTCCAGACGCCGGGCAGGGTGTTGGTCGGCAGCGCGCCCAGCAGCGGCACCGCTGGCATCGGCCCGGCGATCACCTCGTGCGGCGCGAAGTGGGTGCCCGCGCCGACGGCGAAGCCCGGCCCCGCGAGCCAGGCGATCGCCCAGACGACGAGGTTGGGGGCGAACGCGAGCTCGCCGAACGCGAGCACGGCGCCCCCGATCGGGTCGAGCCCCAGTCCGTCGACCACGTCTCCGATCGTCGCGAGCCCGGCGACGACCCACAGCGCGGTGACGACGGCGGCGACGGCGACGAGCGACGCCGCGGCGATCGTCCCGGCGGCCGCCCCCACGCGCACGACCCGTGGCACGCGGCTCCACACCGGCCGCGTGATCGAGCGGACGGTGGGCGCGTCGCTGCGGGCCGCGAGGCCTGTGCCCATCCCGATGCCCGCGACGAGGACGGCGCCGGCGAGCCCGCGCAGCAGCCCGGACACGCTGGTCCCGACGACGAGGGCCACGCCGAGCACCATCGCGACGTACCCGCCGAGGCCGGCGAGGTAGGCCGTGAGGGTCGGGACGCCCGAGCGTCGGGCCGAGGCGTAGCAGGTGAACACCGCGAGGGCGGTGACCCCGAGCGGCACGATCGTCACGCCGACGCCGCCCACGCCGAACGGCACGCCGTGTCCCGCGAGCCACAGCGAGCCGCCGACGCGCACGGCGCGGAACCACGAGACGCCGGAGTTCGAGGGGTCCGCGGCGGTCGCGACGAAGGCGGCGATCGCCGGCAGCACGAGCGCGAGCAGCGACAGCACGGCCGCCTGCAGCGCCGCCAGGACGCCGGAGACCCAGCGGGGCGCTCCGTCCAGCGCGCTCCCGGACATCGCCTCGGCGGTCCGGGCCGACCGCGACGCGGCGGTCACCGGCACCGAGCCGGTGTCCGTGCGGCGGCGGCGCGAACCGCGTCCCGGCCCGGCCGCGCGTCCGCGGTCGGCGACCGCGGACCCCGTGGACGGACGCGACTGGCTCACCGTGCCATGGTCGCCGCGGACCTCACGCTGGCGCGTCAGGCGCCCCGGCGCGTCGAGGACTCCGCACGAAGTCACAGCGCACGGCGCTGGCCGGGAGACGACGAACGCCCGCCCGGCGGCCGACCCCGGAGGGCTGGCGCGCCGGACGGGCGTCGCGAGCGTGGATCAGGACTGCGTGAGCAGCTCCCGCGCCAGGGCTGCGGTCTCGGACGGCGTCTTGCCGACCTTGACGCCGGCGGCCTCGAGGGCCTCCTTCTTCGCCTGGGCGGTGCCCGACGAGCCGGAGACGATCGCGCCGGCGTGGCCCATCGTCTTGCCCTCGGGGGCCGTGAAGCCCGCGACGTAGCCGACGACCGGCTTCGTCACGTGCTCGGCGATGTACGCCGCGGCGCGCTCCTCGGCGTCGCCGCCGATCTCGCCGATCATCACGATGACCTCGGTCTCGGGGTCCGCCTCGAACGCCGCGAGGGCGTCGATGTGGGTGGTGCCGATGATCGGGTCGCCGCCGATGCCGATGGCCGTCGAGAACCCGAAGTCCCGCAGCTCGTACATCATCTGGTAGGTCAGCGTGCCCGACTTCGACACGAGGCCGACGCGGCCGGGGCCGGTGATGTCGGCCGGGATGATGCCGACGTTCGACTTCCCGGGGCTGATCAGGCCGGGGCAGTTGGGGCCGATGAGCCGCACGCCCTTCTCCTGGGCCAGGGCGAAGAACTCGGCGGTGTCGGCCACCGGGACGCCCTCGGTGATGATGACGACCAGCGGGATGCCCGCCTCGATCGCCTCGACGACGGCGCCCTTGGTGTGGGCCGGCGGCACGAAGATGACGGAGACGTCGGCACCCGTGGCCGACATGGCCTCGGAGACCGAGCCGAACACGGGGACGTCGACGTCACCGAACGAGACGGACGTGCCCGCCTTGCGCGGGTTGACGCCGCCGACGACGGTGGTGCCGGACGCGAGCATGCGGGTGGTGTGCTTGGTGCCCTCGGAGCCCGTCATGCCCTGGACGATGACCTTGGATGCCTCGGTCAGGAAGATCGCCATGGTGGTGTGTGCTTCTCTCTCGAATCGTCAGGGGTGTCAGACGTTGGCCAGCTCGGCTGCCTTGTCGGCGCCGCCGTCCATCGTGTCCGCGAGCGTGACCAGCGGGTGGCCGGCGTCGGCGAGGATCTGACGGCCCTCGACGACGTTGTTGCCGTCGAGCCGCACGACGAGCGGCTTGGAGGCCTCGTCGCCCAGGATCTCGAGCGCCGCGACGATGCCGTTGGCGACCGCGTCGCACGCCGTGATGCCGCCGAAGACGTTGACGAACACCGACTTGACCTGCGGGTCCGTGAGGATGATGTCCAGGCCCGCAGCCATGACCTCGGCCGAGGCGCCGCCACCGATGTCGAGGAAGTTGGCGGGCTTGACGCCGCCGTGCTTCTCGCCGGCGTAGGCGACGACGTCGAGCGTGCTCATGACGAGCCCCGCGCCGTTGCCGATGATGCCGACCTCGCCGTCGAGCTTGACGTAGTTGAGGTCCTTCTCCTTGGCGCGCGCCTCGAGCGGGTCGGCCGCGGCCGCGTCCTCGAGCTCGGCGTGCTCCGCGTGGCGGAAGCCGGCGTTCTCGTCGAGCGTGACCTTGCCGTCGAGCGCGACGATCTCGCCGTCCTCGGTGAGGACCAGCGGGTTCACCTCGACCAGCGTGGCGTCCTCGTCGCGGTAGACGAGCCAGAGCTTCTGCAGCGCGTCGGCGACCTTGGCGGCGATCTCCGGGGTCGTCTTCTCGGGGAAGCCGGCCGCGGCGACGATCTCGTCGGCCTTCGCCTGGCCGATGCCGACACGGGGGTCGACGGCCACGCGAGCCAGGGCCTCGGGCCGCTCGACCGCGAGCTCCTCGATCTCCATGCCGCCCTCGACCGAGCACATGGCCAGGTAGCGACGCTCGGCGCGGTCCAGCAGCAGGGAAAAGTAGAACTCCTGCGCGATCTTGGCGCCCGCGGCGATCATGACGCGGTGGACCGTGTGGCCCTTGATGTCCATCCCGAGGATCTCGGTGGCCTTCTCGGCCGCGTCGTCGACGGAACGTGCGAGCTTGACGCCGCCCGCCTTGCCGCGTCCGCCGACCTTGACCTGCGCCTTGACGACCACGACGCCGCCGGTGTCGCCGAGCAGCTGCTCCGCGCCCGCCCGGGCCTCGTCAGGGGTCGTGGCGACCACGCCGCCGAGCACGGGAACGCCGTGCTTCTCGAAGATGTCTCGTGCCTGGTACTCGAACAGGTCCACCTGGTCCGGTTCCTCTCATCGACCGCGGTCTGCAGCATCGGGTAGGCCACAGCGCCCGGTCGATGGTATCCGCCACGCGGAGATCTCTTCACATCGAGAGATATGGCGTGCGCGACACTGCCCGCGGCTCAGGCCGGCGGGAGGTCGGCGAACGCAGAGCGCAGGACCTTCGCGTAGGCGACGACGCCCTTCATGTTCGGGTGGGTGCGGTCGGCGTGCAGCAGGCCCGCGTGGTCGTCGACGTACCCGCGCCAGTCGGCCACGGTGACGTTCGGGTGGGCGGCCGCGAGCTTCTTGAGCTCGGCGTTCGCGTCCGGGATCCAGTGGCTGATCCCGTTGATCGTCACGACGACGACGCGGCGGTCTGGCCCGATCGCGTCGAGGATGTCCTCGAACGCGGCCTCGGAACCCTTGAACTGGAAGCCTCCGTTGGTGCCGAAGTTCAGCACGACGACGGGACGCAGCGTGCCCGCCGCGGCGGCCTTCTCGATGATCGGGGTGGCGTCGATCCACTTGCGGATGGGCTTGGCGTCGATGCGGATGCCGGGGAACGCGTCGTACAGCGTGGGCGCGGCGGCCGAGAGCACGGAGTCCCCGAACGCGACGACCTGGTCACCGGTCACGGGCGCGCCGGGCGCCTTGCTCGGCGCACTGCTCGGCGAGGGCTTCGTCGGCGCCTGCGCGTTCTGGGCGTCGACCTGCGCCTGGGCGGCCTCGACCGACTCCTGGGCGCGGGACTCGTCGGGCGCCGTGATCACGGCGACGACCGCGGCGAGCACGACCACGACGGCGAGCCCGGCGAGCACCCGCGGCAGCCGCGCCGGACCGCGACACGCGTCGCGGGCACGACGCGCGGACTCCCGCGCACCGAGCTGCCGCACGGGCGACTCCACCCAGCGGTAGCTCGCCCAGGAGAGCGCGACGGTGAGCGCCAGCGCGAGCAGCGCGGTGCGCCACCACGACGAGGTCCCGGTCCCGTCGCCCGCGACCGCGGCGACCACGAGGATCACGGGCCAGTGCCACAGGTACAGCCCGTACGACCGCTCACCGACCCAGACCAGCGGCCGCACCGAGAGCGCGCTCACGTACCCGGACGACCCGGCGGCCGGGGTCGTGCACGCGACCACGGCGACCACGGCGAGCAGGGAGGCGACGAAGATCCCGCCGCGGTACGCGACCGCCTCGTCGGCGCCCATCACGACGACGAGCACGCCGAGCAGCGCCAGTGCGGCCGGCCCCGCCCAGCGAGCCCAGGCACGGCGCGGCAGCAGCTCGTCGCGCCCGGCCCAGGCGAACGCCGCGGACGCCCCGAGCAGCAGCCCGAACGCGTGGGTGTCCGTGCCGTAGTAGACGCGCGTGGGGTCGTCGCCCGGGTGGTAGCGCAGGGCCATCAGCAGTGCCGACGCGAGTGCCCCGGCGAGCGCGAGCCGCGCGCGGACGCGCCACGTGCGGCAGACCGCGAGCACGACAGCGAGCAGGAGCGGCCACAGCAGGTAGAACTGCTCCTCGATCGCCAGCGACCAGAACGTCTGGAACAGCTCGGGCTGCGTGGAGTCGAAGTAGCTCGCGCCCGCGCCGATGGCGAGCCAGTTGGTCGAGAACGTGAGCGCGCCGAGCACCTGGCGGCCGATGCCGACGAGCAGGTCACGATCGGCCAGCGCGGCCGCGGGGATGCTCACCGCGACGACGAGCAGCAGGGCGGGGACGAGCCGCCGCGCGCGCCGCACCCAGAACCGGGCGAGCTGCAGCCGACCGCCGTCGCGCACCTCCCGCAGCAGGAGGGTGGTGATGAGGAAGCCGCTGACGACGAAGAACACGTCGACGCCCAGGAACCCGCCCGGCAGCTGGTCCGGGAACAGGTGGTAGGCGATCACGGCTGTGACCGCGAGCGCCCTCAGTCCGTCGAGCCCGGGGATCCGCCCGGTGCGGCGGTGGGCGTGCGCGGCGTCGGCCGACGCCGCCGAGGCGAGGTCGGCGTCCGGTGCGCGGCCTGGCCCCGTCCCGCGTTCCCGTCCGGGCGCGCGATCGAGGTCAGGCCCGCCACGCGGCCTGCTCTCGACGGTCATCGCCACCCCACGGGCTCGCTCGCCGTGGCCACCCGCACCGTTCCGTCCGTGCAGCCCTGTCCGATTCCCACGGTAGGTCGGCGCGGGCCGCTTCCCCGGACCCGCGGTCGGCGTGTCGGGTCCGGTGACGGTCCGTCAACCAGAGTTGACAGATCGCCAGTCGTCAACCTAGGTTGACACCATGCCCGACGACCTCCTCGCCACCGCCGCAGCCGCCGCACCCGCGGAGGGCCTGCGCGCCGTCCGCTCGCTGCACGAGCTGGCCGACCGGCTCGAGGCGCTGCACGTCGAGCGAGCCCGCGGCCTCGGCTGGTCCTGGCAGCAGGTCGCCGAGGCCCTGGGGGTCTCCCGCCAAGCCGTCCACAAGAAGTACGGGAAGAGGTTCGACTGATGTTCGAGCGATTCGCCACCGAGGCCCGTGACGCCGTCACGGCCGCCCAGTCCGTCGCTCGCTCGCGCGGCGACTCCCTGATCACGTCGGCGCACCTCCTGCTCGCGCTGGCGGACGAGCCCACCTCCGTCGCGTCGCTCGCGCTCTCGTCGCTCGGCGTCGACGGCCCCGCGCTGCGCACGGCGATGGACTCCCCCGCACGAGCCGCTCTGGACGGCGACGCGCTCGCCGCGATCGGCGTCGACCTCGACACCGTCCGGGCACAGGTCGAGGGCACGTTCGGCGCAGGCGCACTGGATCGGGCCGCGCCGACCGGCGGGCGACACCTGCCGTTGACGCCCGATGCGAAGAAGGTGATCGAGCAGTCCCTGCGGGTGGTCGTCGCGGAGCGGTCCCGAAGCATCGACACCGGGCACCTGCTCGTCGCGGTGAGCCTGGTCGACGACTCCGCCGGACGCGCGATGCTGACGCGCGCCGGCGTCACCGCGGAGTCGGCCCGAGCGGCCGTCGCGGCCACGCGTGCAGCCTGAGCCCTCGCTAGAGCTTGGTCACCGGGGAGTACCGCAGCAGGAGCCGCTTGCTGCCCTCGCTGCCGAAGTCGACCTTCACCACGGCGTTCGGTCCGGCACCCTCGAGCGCGACGACCGTGCCGAGGCCGTAGGCGTCGTGCGTGACCCGGTCGCCGATCGCCAGCTGCGGCAGGTCGCCGACGGCTCGCGGGGTCGCCGAGCCGAAGGTCGCGCCGGTCGAGGGCAGGGCCGGCCGCTGCTCGGCGCGCGCGCGCGACCCGGGGCTCGTGCTGTACCCACCGGACCCTGCGCCTCCGGATCCGTACGCGCCCGACCGCGACCCGCCCGAGCCGTAGCCCGACCCCCAGCCGCCGCGCAGCTGGGACGTGGACGACTCGCGCCGCCGCCAGTCGATGAGCTCGTCGGGCAGCTCGTCGAGGAATCGACTCGGGGGGAACTCGTTCGGCACGCCCCACGCGGTGCGGATCGCGGCGCGTGAGACGTAGAGCCGCTCCCGCGCGCGGGTCACGCCCACGTAGGCCAGGCGCCGCTCCTCGGCGAGCTGGTCGACGTCCTGCAGCGACCGCATGTGCGGGAACGTGCCGTCCTCCATGCCCGTGAGGAACACGACGGGGAACTCCAGGCCCTTGGCCGTGTGCAGCGTCATGAGCGTCACGACGCCCGGCTCGGGGCGCGCGGCCGCGTCGGCGGCCTCCTCCGCGCCGTCGGGCGTCGGGATCTGGTCGGAGTCCGCGACGAGCGAGACGCGCTCGAGGAAGTCGGCCAGGTCACCCTCGGGGTCGGACTGCTCGAACTCGGACGCCACCGCGTGCAGCTCGGCCAGGTTCTCGACCCGGGACGCGTCCTGCGGGTCCTCGCTCGCGCGCAGCTCGGCCAGGTAGCCCGAGCGGTCGAGCACGGCTCCGAGCACCTCGGCGGGGCCGGCGCCGGCGTCGGCCAGCACGCGCAGGTCGGTCATCATGTCGGCGAAGGCCGTGAGCCCCGTGATGGCACGGGTGCCGAGCCCGGGGACCTCGTCGAGCCGGTCCAGCGCGGCGCCGAACGAGATCCGCTCGCGCTCGGCGAAGGTCGCCACCATCGCCTCCGAGCGGTCGCCCAACCCACGCTTCGGCACGTTGAGGATGCGGCGCAGGTTGACGTCGTCGTCCGGGTTGGCCACGGCCCGCAGGTACGCGACGGCGTCCTTGATCTCGCGCCGCTCGTAGAAGCGCGTGCCGCCGACGATCTTGTACGGCAGCCCGACGCGGACCAGCGCGTCCTCGATCGCGCGGGACTGCGCGTTGGCGCGGTAGAAGATCGCGACGTCCCCCGGTCGCACATGCTCGGAGTCCCCGAGCCGGTCGATCTCGCCGACGATGAACCGGGCCTCCTCGCGCTCGTCGTCCGCGACGTACGCGACGATCTGCGCGCCCTGGCCCGAGTCGGTCCACAGCCGCTTGGGCTTGCGGCCCGGGTTGCGGCTGATCACGGCGTTGGCGGCCGAGAGGATCGTCTGGGTGGAGCGGTAGTTCTGCTCGAGCAGGATCGTGCGGGCGTCGGGGTAGTCGGCCTCGAACTCCATGATGTTGCGGATCGAGGCGCCACGGAACGCGTAGATCGACTGGTCGGCGTCGCCGACGACCGTCAGCTCGCCGCGCGGGACACCCACGGGCGCCGGCTCGTCGGGATCCCCCGCCGGGGGCTCGTCGGCGTCGAACAGCGACGTCGCCCGGGCCGCCGGCGGTGCCGCCGCCGCGCCGAGCGGCGTCCCCGGGACCAGCACCGAGCGGTCGCTGCCGACGAGCTCGCGCACCAGCACGTACTGCGCGTGGTTGGTGTCCTGGTACTCGTCGACCAGCACGTGCCGGAACCGGCGCCGGTAGTGCTCGGCGACGGCGGGGAACGCCTGCAGCAGGTGGACGGTGGTCATGATCAGGTCGTCGAAGTCGAGCGCGTGCGCCTGCCGCAGCCGCGCCTGGTACCGGGTGTAGACCTGCGCGAGCGCCGCGTCGAAGTCGTTCGCCGAGCCGCCTCCCGACGTGCGGGCGAACTCCTCGGGATCCACGAGCTCGTCCTTGAGCGAGGAGATCTTGTGCGCGAGCGCCTTGGCCGGGTAGCGCTTCGGGTCGAGCTCGAGCTCGCGCGCGACCAGGGTGAGCAGGCGCTGGGAGTCGGCCGCGTCGTAGATCGAGAAGCTCGAGCGCAGCCCGAGCGTGGCGGCCTCGCGGCGCAGGATCCGCACGCACGCGGAGTGGAACGTGGAGACCCACATCCGCCCCGCCGCCGGCCCGACCAGCTGTTCGACCCGCTCGCGCATCTCGGCTGCGGCCTTGTTCGTGAACGTGATCGCCAGCACCTGCCCCGGCCGCGCGCGACGCGTGGCCATCAGGTAGGCGATCCGGTGCGCCAGGACGCGCGTCTTGCCCGAGCCGGCGCCCGCGACGATGAGCAACGGGCCGCCGTGGTGCACGACGGCCTCGCGCTGCTCGGGGTTGAGCCCGACGAGCAGCGCGTCGGCCTCGGCCTGGCGGCGCTCGTCGTCGGCCGCGCGGCGCGCGTCCTCCTCGATGCGCTCGTCGGTGCGGTGGTCGACCTCGTCCTCCGAGCCGTCGCCGCGCGGCGGCACGACGCGCGGCAGCCCCGACGGGTCGCGGCGCTGGGTGTGCTGGGAGCCCCCCGGGGCAGCGCGGCGCGCACCCTCGGGCAGGGGCAGGGCGAGGTTCTCGAAGAGCGACGTCATGGCCGTACCAGCGTAGGCGCCGGTACTGACACGTGGGTGCGTCGGCGACGTGATGTGGACGGCCCGCCGCCGTCAGGGCCGTCAGGTCAGCGCGACGCCCACGAGCCACGCCGCGGTCGCGACGAGCGCACCCGCGAGCTCGACGACGATCGTGATGCCGGTCGCCTGGAGCGCCACCACCGTGGCCCGCCACGCACCGCGCGGCTCGCGCAGCCGCACCCACTCCGCGGCATAGGTCCCGGCCAGGAAGCCGACGAACAGCCCGACGACGGGGATGACGAAGAAGCCGACCACGCCGGCGATCCCGCCCCATACGACCGCCGACGACGGGACTCCCCCGCGGGCGAGGTGCCGCCCGGCGAGCAGGTACTTGACCACGGCGGCCCCCACGGTCGCGAGGACCGCGACGGCGACGACCGTCCAGCCGGTCCCGCCGCCGACCACCACGCCCCAGACGACGACCGCACCGAGCACGAGCAGCGCGCCGGGCAGGACCTGGACCACGACGCCGACGAGCCCCGCGAGGACCACGAGCCCGACGAGCAGGTCACCGGCCCCGTTCACGCGGACACCGCGGCGGGCGGGGTGGGCGAGCTGCTCGGCGAGCCGCTCGGCGAGGGCAGGACGGTCAGCGCCAGAAGACCGCGACCGCGACGTTCACGGCCGTGAGCCCGGCGATCGCCCCGAGGTAGCCCGTGGTGACCGTGCGCGGCTTGCGCACGCCGTAGACGACGAGGGCCGTGACGACGAGCGCGATGACGAGCTTGACCGCCACCTTGGCGTTGTCCGGGTCCCGCAGGTCGTCGCTCGCCGAGGCGAGGCCGACCATGAGGAGCCCCGTCAGGAGCGCCGTGAGGATGCCGTGCAGGACGCCCTTCGGGATCTTCGCCGAGCGCAGGTTGACCAGCACGCCGCCGAGCACGATCGCCCAGCCGAGCAGGTGGAGCACCAGGAGCAGGTGGTAGAGGAATTCCATGACTGCACCCTAATGGATCTGACGCCATGTCAGAACAAATCACAGCAGGCGCCTGGCCGCGGCCCACCGCGTGAGCTCGTGCCGGCTCGACAGCTGCAGCTTGCGCAGCACCGCCGAGACGTGGGTCTCCACGGTTTTGATCGAGATGAAGAGCTCGGTCGCGACCTCCCGGTAGGAGAACCCGCGCGCGATGAGCCGCATGACCTCGCGCTCGCGCGCCGAGAGGCGGTCCAGCTCGTCGTCGCCGGTCGCGACGTCGCCGGCGGCGGCCCCGAACGCGTCGAGCACGAACCCCGCCAGGCGGGGCGAGAACACAGCGTCTCCGCCCGCCACCCGGCGGACCGCGTCGGACAGCGCCGGCCCGTCGATCGCCTTCGTCACGTAGCCCCGCGCGCCGGCCCGGATCACGGCGACGACGTCCTCGGACGCGTCGGACACGGACAGCGCGAGGAACCGCGTGGAGCCCAGGAGGTCGGCGCACGAGCGGATCACCTCCGCGCCACCGCCGCCGTCGCCGCCGGGCAGGTGCACGTCCAGCAGCACCACGGGTGGCTGGAGCTCGCGGACCAGGGCGATCGCCGAGTCGACCGTGTCGGCCTCGCCGATGACCAGCACGCGGTCGTCGAGCGACGCCTTCACGCCCGTGCGGAACATGTGGTGGTCGTCGACCAGCACGACCTCGACGGCCTCGGGCTCGGTCATGCCTGGTCCTCTCGTGCGTCGTCCGGCTCCTGGTCCGGCGCTCCATCATGGCCGGGTTCCTCGGGTCCAGGTTCCTCGCCGACGGGGACCGTGAGGTGCACCTCGGTGCCGCGACCCGGCCGGCAGTCGACGGTCGCCTCGCCTCCGCGTCGCCGCACGCGGCCGATGATCGACTCGCGCACGCCGAAGCGGTCGGGGCCGACCTCGTCGAGGTCGAAGCCGTCGCCGTGGTCGCGCACGAACACCTCCACCATGCGCGGGCCGACCTCGAGGTAGAGCGAGACGGGCGGCCGGCCGTGCACCACCGCGTTGACCAGGGCCTCGCGGGTCGCCTGCAGCAGGGCCTCGGTCGAGGCGTCGGGGACGTGGTCGCCGACGACGACGGTCTCGATGGCGACCGGGTCGCCGGTGGGGCCGGACCGCGAGTCCTCGACCTCGGCCACGATGCCGCGCAGGGCCGCCGCGACCGATGTACCAGGAGCAGGTCGGTCGTCGTACAACCACTCCCGCAGCTCGCGCTCCTGCGCGCGGGCCATGCGCGCGACCTCCGCCGGGTCGTCGGCGCGCGACCGGATCAGGGCGAGCGTCTGCAGCACCGAGTCGTGCAGGTGCGCCGCGATGTCCGCCCGCTCGGACTCGCGCGCACGCGCAGCGCGCTCGTCGCCCAGCTCCCGGACCAGGCGCAGCCACCAGGGCGTCAGCACGAGCGCGACGCCGCCGAGCACGGCGACCGACGCGACGATCGACTGCACGAGCGCCGCGGGCTCGACGCCCTCGCCGTTGGCCTGCGAGACCAGCAGGAGCACGCCCACGCCGGCCAGGATCATCCCGCCGAGCAGCCGGAGCACCGACACCGGCGTGCGGCCGCCGGCACGCCTGCGCAGCCGCCCGCGCTGCACGGCGTCGAGCTGGCTCCAGGCGAGGCCCAGCCCGGCCAGCACGATGAGGGACGGCAGGACCCAGTCGAGCTGCACCCGGTCGGTGCGCACGGCGATGAGGACGACGGCCAGCAGGACGAGCAGCGCGCCGACCGCCACGTCCGTCACGGGCCAGCGTCGCCCCTCCGCCTCGGCGCCCTGCGCGCGGGCCAGCCGGGCGAGCGCCGCGGGGCGCGCGGCCGCCGCGGCGTCGGCAGGGTCGCCGACCGGCACGGACAGCCACCAGAACGCGTAGAGCAGGATGCCGACACCGCCGAAGGGCGCGGTCACCACGAACGTCAGCCGGACCCAGACCACGGGGACGTCCAGGTGCGCCGCCAGGCCGACCGCGACGCCCGCGAGCCAGCGCCCGCGCTCGGGGCGGCGCAGCGGCAGCCGGGCCTTGGGCGCGGCGAGGACAGGAGTGCTCACGGGGAGATCGTCACACGCCCGTGGGTCGCGCAAGCCCGATCGGGGCCAGGATCAGGGGTGCGCCGCCCGGGTTCCGGGGGTGGTTCAGGGTCGAGTCAGGGTGGCACCCGATACCCCGGCGCTCGGGGCGGCGTCAGGATCGAGCCATGGACATGCACGCACCCGGCGACGACAGCGCCGACACCTCTGCACCGGCCGGTCCGGGCGCCGGCACCTCGTCGGCCCCGCCGCCCGACTCGAGCCCGACGCCGGGCTCCGGCTTCTTCGGCACCGTGCGGCGCCTCGACGTCCAGCGCGCCGACGACCGCTGGATCGGCGGCGTGTGCGCCGGGCTCGCCAACCGCACCGGGTTCGACCCGCTCGTCTGGCGCGGCATCTTCGCGGCGTCGCTGCTCATCGGCGGCCTCGGCCTGGTCCTCTACGGCGTCGCGTGGGCCCTGCTGCCCGAGCGGCGCGACGGCCGCATCCACCTCGAGGAGCTGTTCGCCGGCCGGTTCGACGTCGCCGTCCTGGGCGCGCTCGCGTTCACGGTGATCGGGCTCGGCCGCGGCGGGGGCGTGTTCTCGCTGTGGTTCTGGGGCGGCGAGCCCGGCTGGGTCAACGGGTTCTTCGACTGGATCGCCGGACTGCTCTGGCTCGGCTTCGTCGCCGCGGTGGTCGTCGTGATCGTCATGGCGCTCAACCGCCGCGGCTCTCGTCGGCCGCCCGTCCCGCCGGGCCCCTACGGCCCCTACCCGGCACGGCCCGCCGGACCCGCGCCCACGTCCCCGTACTCGCGCTCGACGACCTACCCGAGCGCGCACCACGGCACGACGTCCCCCGGCACGACCCCGTACCCGCCCGCACCGGCCTCGCCGGGTGCCACCGGCTACCCGGGAGCGACCACGTTCCCGTCGTCGGCGCCCGCCCAGCCCGCTCCCGCGCCGCCCGCCCGGCCCGCCAAGCAGCCCAAGCCGAGCACCCCCGGCCCGGGCGTGGCGACCGTCGGCGTCGTCGTCGCCCTGAGCCTCATCGGGCTCGCCGTCCTGCTCGCCACCGACCGCGCCGACACCTTCACCGGACCGGTCGCCCTGACCGCCGTCGGGATCGCCGTGGTCCTCGCCGGGCTCGGCATCGTCGTCTCCGGCTTCCGGGGTCGCTCGAGCGGCTTCCTCGGGTTCCTCGCGATCGCCGGCATCGTCGTCGCGCTGCCGCTGGGCGCGGCGAGCACCTCGCAGTGGAGCTGGGACGACGACGGCGTGCACCGGTTCGCCGGCGACGTCGACCTCGTCGTCACGAACCGGTCCGAGGCCGCCGACGGCTACGCCCTCGGCTTCGGCCAGGCGAACCTCGACCTCAGCGACCTGCCCGTCACCGACGAGCTGCTCGAGGTCCCGATCGCCGTCGGGGCCGGTGACGTCACGGTCGTCGTCCCGCAGGACGCCGCCGTGACCGCCGACGTGCGGCTGCGCGCCGGCCAGATCACGTGGGACGTCGACGGCACCGCGCAGCACGTGGACGGCCTCTCGTCCGACACCCGCACCTTCACCGACGCCGCCTCCGCCGACGGCTCTGCGCAGCTCGACCTGCAGATCAGCGTCGGCGCCGGCAACGTCACCGTCATCCGGGAGAACTCATGAGCACGACCACGCCCGACGAGCCGCAGGACCCGCGCGCCGACGCCGACACCGAGCTCGTGCCGGCGGTGACCGACGAGGTCGAGGCCGACGCCGCAACCGACGCCGAGACCGAGACCGAGACCGAGACCGACGTGACCGCGGTCCTGCCGCTCGCCCCGACCGACACGCAGGTGCTGCCGGCGTCGGGCGCGGCCGACGAGATCGCCACGGAGCCGGAACCGGGTGAGCCCGCGGCGGACGTGCCCGAACCCGCTACCGAGCCGCTCGTCGCCCCCACGGCCGCGTTCACGACCGGGACGGGGACGGGGACCGGGACGGGGACGGGGAACGCCGAGCCGCGCACGACGAGCGTGCCCCTGGAGAAGCCGACCGGCGTCCCGATGGACAAGGCACCGCGGCCCGAGGCGTCCGCTCGTCCCACGGGCCCGGCACCCGCCGCGCCCTCCGCGCCCGCAGCCCCCTCGTGGGCCGAGGCCCCCGCGGCGCCCGCGCCGGTGCGCCGGCGGCTCCGCGTGAGCACCGTCGTGTGGGGCCTGATGCTCGTCGCGGCGGGCGTCTGGATCCTCGCCTGGGCGTCGGGGGCACGCATCGACGTGCAGCTCACGCTCATCGTCCTGCTCGCGGCTGGAGGGGCCGCGTTGCTGGTCGGGTCGATCGTCTCGGGTGCTCGGCACTCGCGGCGCTGACCCGACGACGCGAAGCGGCGGCCGTCCCCGGGGTGGGGAGGGCCGCCGCTTCGTCGTGCTCAGGCTGTGCCGTGCGGTCGAGCAGCTCAGATCGAGTGCGACGACGGGGGCTCGTCGGGCGAGGCCAGGTGGCTCGAGCGCGTCGGCGGGTTCGTCGACGGCGTCTCGTCGGTCGCCGGCTTGTCGACGACAGGCTCGGCGGCCACGGGCTCGGCGGCCACGGGCTCGTCGACCACCGGCTTCTCCACCGCAGGAGCGGCGGCCGCGGGCTCAGGAGCCGGCGGCGCGACGGGAGCCGGCGGCGCCGCCGGGGCCTCGGCCACGGGTGCGGCGGCCACCGGGGCGGCAACGGGTGCGGCCACCGGGTCGGGCGCGGGGTACGGGTTGCTCAGCGCCGTCGTCTGACCGTCGATGCCCGCGAGGCGCGAGCCGGTCTTGCGCAGCGCGAAGCCGATGAAGAGCAGGACCACGCCGATGCCGACGACCAGCAGCGCGACGCCGAACGCGACGACCGAGGTGAACAGCGACGCGCGCAGGAACGAGGCCGTCATGACGGTGTCCCGCTTGGGGTCGTCCTGCGGCAGCTCGGCGTAGGTGAGACCGCCGGAGGCCTCGAGCGCGTGGTGGTTGATGATGTCGGCCTGCACCCAGGCCTCCCACGGCGTGTCGACGATCTGCCCCTGGAAGGCCTTCGCGTCGTCGGAGACCGTGATCTGCTCCGCGTTGAGGTTCGTGGTGACCGCGCCCCACGTGACGGCGCCGGCGACCACGAAGATGATCCCGAAGATGATCGTCAGCAGGCCGATGCCCTTGACGCCCCCCGACTTGCCTGAGCTCTGTGCCATGTCCCCGGTTCCCCTTCCGTACCCGAAAGTGCGAGCCCGAAACGGCGGGCCCGGCGGGCCCCCGTCGACCCGCGCGCAATGCGTTCGTGCAGGTCGACTGTATCGACAGACGTGCACGTCGCGTCACTATTCGGGCGAAAGAGACTCCTGCGCGTCCGGCGGGTGCCGGCAGATGTCGGCAGAGACGCGTCAGCGCTCGGCGGCCTCGATGCGCGCGAGGGCCTGGCGGTGCGCCTTGCGCTCGAGGATGAAGGACATGACCGGCACGACGCCCGCCGCGGCGAGCGTCACGAGGCGGCCCAGCCGCCAGCGCATCGTCGACCAGAGGTTGACGACGGTCACGAGGTACACGACGTAGATCCAGCCGTGCGCGAAGGCGACCCAGTTCCCGATCACCGGCTTCGCGTGGCCCTCGGCGTCGTAGCCGTTGACGTGGAACACGTACTTGAGGATCAGCTCGAGGCACAGCAGCAGCAGCATCGAGCCGGTGATCCACGCCATCACGCGGTAGCGCAGCAGCGCACCGCGCGCCTTGCGCGACCAGTCGGCGTCCGCCGGGCCGCTCGTCGCGGCGGCAGCAGGCTCGGGGGCGGTGGTGGGTGTCTCGCTCACGGGAACGATTGTGCCCCCGCGGGCGCGTGCACGACGCACGTCACCGACGTGACGTCACTCCCACTCGATGGTGCCCGGCGGCTTGCTCGTGACGTCGAGGACGACCCGGTTGACCTCGGGCACCTCGTTGGTGATGCGTGTGGAGATCACCGCGAGCACGTCGTACGGCAGGCGGGTCCAGTCGGCCGTCATCGCGTCCTCCGACGAGACGGGCCGCAGCACGATCGGGTGGCCGTACGTGCGGCCGTCGCCCTGCACGCCGACCGAGCGCACGTCCGCGAGCAGCACGACAGGGCACTGCCAGATGTCGCGGTCCAGCCCGGCGCGCGTGAGCTCCTCGCGGGCGATGACGTCCGCCGCGCGCAGGATGTCGAGGCGCTCGGCCGTGACCTCCCCGATGATGCGGATGCCCAGGCCGGGGCCGGGGAACGGCTGGCGCCAGACGATGGCCTCGGGGACGCCGAGCTCGAGGCCGACCGCCCGCACCTCGTCCTTGAACAGGGTCCGCAGCGGCTCGACGAGCTGGAACTGCAGGTCGTCGGGCAGCCCGCCCACGTTGTGGTGCGACTTGATGTTCGCCGCGCCCTCGCCGCCACCGGACTCGACGACGTCCGGGTAGAGCGTGCCCTGCACCAGGAACTCGACCGACTCGTCGCTGCCCTCGACGATCTCGCGGGCGGCGTCCTCGAACACGCGGATGAACTCTCGGCCGATGATCTTGCGCTTGGTCTCGGGGTCGGTGTGGCCCGCGAGCGCACGCAGGAAACGGTCCTTCGCGTCGACGACGACGAGCTGCACGCCCGTGGCCGCGACGAAGTCCTTCTCGACCTGCTCGGCCTCGCCCGAGCGCAGCAGCCCGTGGTCGACGAACACGCAGGTCAGCTGGTCGCCGACAGCCTTCTGCACGAGCGCCGCGGCGACGGAGGAGTCGACGCCGCCGGACAGCCCGCAGATGACGCGCGCGGTGCCGACCTGCGCGCGGATCCGCTCGACCTGCTCGGCGACCACGTTGCCGGGATTCCAGTCGGGGGCCAGGCCGGCGCCCTCGTAGAGGAAGTTCTCGAGCGCCTTCTGGCCCAGCGGCGAGTGCTTGACCTCGGGGTGCCACTGCACGCCGAACAGGCGCCGGGCACGGTTCTCGAAGGCGGCGACGGGCGAGCCCGACGAGGTCGCGAGCACGTCGAAGCCCTCGGGCGCGGCGTGCACCGCGTCTCCGTGGCTCATCCAGACGGTCTGCGCGTCGGGGCTGCCGGCGAGCACGGTCCCGGCCTGCGTGACCTCGACGGCCGTGCCGCCGTACTCGCGCTGACCGGTCTGCGCGACGGTCCCGCCGAGCGCGGCGGCCATCGCCTGGAAGCCGTAGCAGATGCCCAGCACGGGCACGCCGGCCTCGAACAGGGCGGGGTCGACGAACGGTGCGCCCGCGGCGTACACCGAGGACGGGCCGCCGGACAGGATGATCGCGGCCGGGTCCTTGGCCAGCAGGTCCGCCACGGAGGCCGTGTGGGGGACGATCTCGGAGTACACGTTCGCCTCGCGCACGCGGCGCGCGATGAGCTGGGCGTACTGGGCGCCGAAGTCGACGACGAGCACCGGTCGGTGCGCGGGAGGGGGCGTCTGCGTCACGCCCCCAGGGTAGTCGGACGAGGAGACCGCCCGGCCCGCCCGTCCACGCCCGGCACGCACCCGCACCGGGCGGAAAACGATTCGAGCGGTGTCGGTACGGGCACGTAACGTTGCCGCTCGTGAGATCCCTCCCCCTCGACGACCCCGGCACCCCGCCGCTGTCCGGTCCTGTCCGCTACCTGTGGTGGCTGGCCTGCCGGCAGTGGGGCATCCTGCTGGTCGCGGTGCTGCTGGGGATCGTCCTGTTCGCCTGCCAGGCCTTCCTCCCCCTCCTCACCGGCCACGCCATCGACTCCGGCCTGGCACACGGCTTCGGGCCGGACCTGTGGCGCGCGGCCGGCCTGCTCGGCCTCCTCGGCATCGTCAGCGCCGGCGCCGGCGCGATCGGCCACCGGTACGACATCGCGAACTGGCTGCGGGCCTCGTTCGCGTCGTCCCAGCTCGTCGGTCGCACGGTGTCCCGCTCGGGCCACGCGATCACGGCGGAGCTGCCCACCGGCGAGGTCGTGTCCGCCGTCGCGAACGACGCGCTGCGGGTCGGCGAGCTCTACGCCGTGCTCGCGCGCTTCGTCGGCAGCATCGTGGCCTACGCGATCGCGGCCGTCCTCATGCTGCGGGTCTCGGTCCCGCTCGGCCTCGTCGTCGTGCTCGGCCTGCCGGTCGTCGCGGTCTCGCTCGGCCTCATCGTGCGCCCCCTCCAGAAGCGCCAGGTCGCCCAGCGCGAGGCCTCCGGCCGGCTGACGACCCTCGGGTCGGACACGGTCTCCGGCCTGCGGATCCTGCGCGGCATCGGCGGCGAGGGCGTCTTCAACGCGCGCTACCGCGAGCAGTCGCAGCTCGTCCGCGCGCGTGGCGTCGAGGTCGCGGGGACGCAGTCGTGGCTCGACGCGCTGCAGGTGCTCCTGCCCGGTGCGTTCGTCGTCGTGCTCGTCTGGCTCGGCGCGCACATGGCCGTCGACGGCACGATCACGCCCGGCCAGCTGGTCGCCACGTACGGCTACGCGGCGTTCCTCAGCTGGCCCGTGCAGAACGCGACCATGATGGTGCAGTCCGCCACCCGCGCCCACGTCGGCGCCGGGAAGGTCGTCGGCGTCCTGCGCGTCGTGCCCTCGACGGGTGCCACTCCGGGCTCGGCCCCGATGCCGGCCCCCGGCGCACCGCTGGTCGACGAGACGAGCGGCGTGCGGCTCGACGACGGCCGGCTGGTGGCCCTGGTGTCCGCGGACCCCGACGAATCCGCGGCGATCGCGACCCGGCTGGGCCGGTTCGACGACGAGGCCGAGGCAGGCACGCCGGTCACGCTCGGGGGCGTCCGGCTGTCCGACCTCGACAAGGCGGCGGTGCGCGAGCGCGTCGTCGTCGCCGAGGCCACGCCCCACCTGTTCTCCGGGACGCTGGCCACCGAGCTCGACGTGCACGGACCGGGAGACGAGGAGCGGCTGCTCGCCGCGATCGCCCTGGCGGACGCGCACGACGTCGTCGACTCGACGCCGGACGGTCTCGCGGGCGAGCTGCCCGAGAAGGGCCGCTCGCTGTCGGGCGGCCAGCGGCAGCGGGTCGCGCTCGCGCGGGCCCTCCTGCTCGAGCCGGAGATCCTCGTCCTCGTCGAGCCGACGTCGGCGGTCGACGCCCACACCGAGGCGCGGATCGCGTCGCGACTGGTCGACGCACGCGGCGGACGCACCACCCTCGTCGTGACCGCCTCCCCGCTCGTGCTCGACCACGTCGACGAGGTGCAGTTCGTCCAGGACGGTGCCGTGGTCGCGCGCGGCACGCACGCCGAGCTGTTGGGGGCGTCCGGCCCGTGGGCCTCCGCCTACCACCGCGTGGTGGGTCGCAGCCTGGACGAGGACACCCCAGCCGGCGGTCTGCCGACGGTCGCGCTGGACGAGGACCGCATCGCCGACGAGGCGTTCGACGCACTGCTCGAGCAGCAGTCCGCAGACAGGACAGGAGGCCGGCCGTGAAGCTGCCCATCGCGGACTCCGCGCAGGTGCGGGCGTACGCCGCACGCCTGTTCCGCCTGCACCGGGCGCCCCTGACCAAGATCGCGGTGCTGCACACGCTCGCCGCGATCGCCGGCCTGACCGGCCCGTGGCTCATGGGCCGGCTCGTCGACGCGGTCAACGACGGCACGACGACCGGCTACGTCAACATGCTGATCGCGATCGGCGCGGGCGCGGTGCTCGCGCAGACCGTGCTCATCCGGTTCGCGCAGCGGTCCTCGATGGTGTTCGGCGAGATGGTGTTCGCCGAGCTCCGCGAGGAGTTCATCGCGACCGTCACGTCACTGCCGCTGTCGACCGTCGAGCGCGCCGGCACGGGCGACCTCGTGGCACGCACGACGAACGACGTGAACCGGCTCCAGCACGCGGTCCGGTTCGGCGTGCCGCGCGTCATCGTCGCCGTCGTCACGGTCACGCTCACCGTCGTCGCGAGCCTGATCATGTCCCCGCTCGTCGCGGTCGCCATGTTCGTCGGCGTCCCGTCGATGCTGGTGATCGTGCGCTGGTACCTGCGCCGCGCGACGCCTGCCTACCAGCGCGAGTCCGCGGCCTACGCGGCGCTCAACGGCACCATCACGGAGTCGGTCGAGGGCGCCCGCACGGTCGACGCGCTGTGCCTGGGCACGCGCCGGATGGGTCGCGTGAACGCCGACCTGCACGAGGCGTTCGACGCCGAGAAGGCCACGCTCAACCTCCGCACCGTGCTGTTCCCCGGCGTCGACCTCGCGTTCGTGCTCGCCCCCGTGGCGGTCCTGCTCTGGGGCGGCTACCTCGCGTCCAACGACTACGTGACCCTGGGCGCGGTCACCACGATCGTGCTCTACACGTACCAGGTCACCGGCCCGGTCTGGGAGCTGATCTTCTGGGTCGACGAGATCCAGGTGGCGACCACGTCGCTCGCCCGCATCGTCGGCGTGCAGCTCGTGGACACCGACCGCGTCGAGCGCCCGGGCGAGCCCCGTGACGAGGACATCGCGGCCCGTGACCTGACCTACGCGTACCGCGAGGGCCACAACGTGCTGCACGGCATCGACCTCGACCTGGCCGCCGGCGAACGCCTCGCGGTCGTCGGGCCCTCGGGCGCGGGCAAGTCGACGCTCGGGCGCATGCTGGCCGGCATCCACCCGCCCTCGGGCGGGACGGTGCGCGTCGGCGGCGTGCCGCTGGTCGACCTCGCGCTCGAGAAGCTGCGCGGGCACGTCGCCCTGGTCACGCAGGAGCACCACGTGTTCGTCGGCACGGTCGCGGACAACCTGCGGCTCGCGGACGCGAGCGCCGACGAGGACGCGCTGCGGCGTGCGCTCGAGGCGGTCGACGCGTGGGGCTGGGTCGCGGCCCTGCCCGATGCGCTGGCGACCGAGGTCGGCTCGGGCGGGCACCCGCTCACCCCGGCGCAGGCGCAGCAGATCGCGCTGGCCCGCCTGGTGCTGCTCGACCCGCACACGCTCGTGCTCGACGAGGCGACCTCGTTGCTCGACCCCCGGGCCGCGCGGCACCTGGAGCGCTCGCTCAACGGTGTGCTCGCCGGCCGCACGGTCGTCGCGATCGCGCACCGCCTGCACACCGCGCACGACGCGGACCGGGTGGCGGTCGTCGACGGTGGCCGGATCACCGAGATCGGCCCGCACGACGAGCTGGTCGCCGCGGGTGGCGACTACGCCGCGCTGTGGCACTCCTGGCAGCACGAGTAGCGCGGTGAGCCTGCGGTGAGCGGCGCGCTGAGCGGTCCCGTCGTCCTGCGTGGGGGCGTCGTCATCCCCGACGACGCCCTCACGTGGCGCTTCTCGCGGTCCAGCGGGCCGGGCGGTCAGTCGGTCAACACGACCGACTCGCGTGCCGAGCTCTCGGTCGACCTCGACGGCCTCGCCTGGGCGAGCGAGCCGCAGCGCGAGCGCGTGCTCGAGCGCCTCGCCGGCCGGCTGCGCGGCGAGATCCTCACGGTCACCGCCTCCGAGCACCGCTCGCAGCTGCGCAACCGGGAGGCCGCGCTCGCGCGGATCACGGCACTGCTCGACGAGGCCCTCGCTCCCCCGGGTCCACCGCGGCGTGCCGCCCGCGCCAGCCGCGGGTCCCGCGAGCGACGCAAGGCGGGCGAGCAGCAGCGCCGCGCGATCAAGCAGCTGCGCCGACGGCCTCCGGAGCGCTGACCACCGGGTAGCCGAGCCGGCGCAGCCCACGCCGGTCGTAGAAGCGCGCCGCGACGAGCCCGCCGACGACCGCAAGCACGGCGCCGAGCGCGATCATCGACCAGCTCCGGGGCAGCGCCCCGGTCGCCTGCGCGTCGAAGTACAGGATCGAGCGCACGCCGTCGGACAGCTGACGCATCGGCTCGAACGCGGACAGGAACCGGTAGAACGACGGTAGCGCCTCGAGCGGGATCGTCGCGCCCGACGAGGGCAGCGCGAGCACGATGAACACGAACATCGACACCAGCTGGCCCAGCCCGCCGAACACCACGTTGATCGCGTGCACACCGAGCGCGACGGCCGCCGAGGCGCAGACCGAGAACGCGTACAGCAGCGGCAGGTGGCCGGCGTCCATGCCGAGCAGCGTGATCGTCGCGAACATGACGATCGCGGAGGTCACCAGCGCGAGCACCACGGAGATCGCGGACTTCACCAGGAAGGTCTGCGCGCGGCTGATCGGCGCCGCGGCGCGGCGCGAGTGGAAGGGGCCGTACTCGGTGTCGGCGTAGCCGAGGGCGCCGTCGACCGCCGTGCTGACGACGGTCGCGCCGATGAAGCCGGCGAGCACCAGCAGGAGCGTGAAGTAGAACGCGCTCAGCCCCGCGCCGGAGTGCGGGCCGAGCTGGTGCCCGGGCTGCACGACGACCGACACCGGGTCGGCGAGCAGCAGCGCGGTCGCGTTCGCAGTGGGCGCGTCGCCCGACGAGGCCTGCGCGGTGAGCTGCTTGCCCACCTCGGACGAGGCCGCGTGCGCCGCCGTCTGGGCGGCGTTCGAGGCGAACGACGAGCCGAGGCTGCCCGCGCCCTGGTTCGTGAGCACCGTGATCGTCGGCCGCACGGGGTCGGCGGTCGCGGTCCCCAGCGCCGCGATCGAGGCGGTGAAGCCGGCGGGGATCTCGAGCGCCCCGAACACCTCGTCGCGGGCCAGCGCGTCGCGGGCCTCCGCAGCAGTCATGACGCGCCAGTCGACCGCCGGGTCGTCGTCGGCCGTGATCGCCCCGACCACCTGGTCGCCGACGTTCGTCTGCGTGCCACCGACGCTCGCACCCTCGTCGGAGCTCACGAGCGCGACGGGCAGGTTCGACAGGTCCGTCTGCGGGTTGAGGATGCCGCCCATGTAGAGCAGCGAGAGCAGGAGCGCGACGACCGCGACGACCCCGGTGGGCAGCGCCCAGGTCTTCGGCTCGCGGAGCACGTGCACCGCCCGGAGCGCGTCGGCGTGCCGGGGTGCGTGGTGCGTGGTGGGCATGGCGGTCTCCAGGAAGGTCTGGTGAGGCGGGATGTGCTCAGACGGAGCGAGGCGGGACGGCGGCGATCGCGGCGTGCAGGATCGCGAAGACCTGCTCGATGACCTCGGGCAGGTCGGGGGCGTCCCCGGCGATCCAGGCGCGGCCCGCTGTGGTCAGCCCCGAGGTGGCGACCCCGGCGAGGGTGGCCGGACGCAGGTCGCGGGCCGCGTCGACGCCGAGCCGGAGCGCCGCGACGCGGGTGGTCTCGTCCTGCGCCTGCGCGATGAGCTGGCGGAACGCGGCGCCGAGCGCGGGGTCGGTGGCGGCGAGCCGCAGGATCGCCTTGCTGCGCGGGCTCCGGTGCCAGGCGGGGTGGACCTCGTCGCGCATCCAGGTGCGCAGCGCGGCGACGTACGCCTCGACCAGGCCTTCGTCGGCCGGCCTGGCCTCGAGCATCGCGTTGACGCGTGCGAGGTCCCGGCGCAGGAAGTCGAGCGCCGCCTCCTCCTTGGTGCCGAAGTAGCGGCTGAACGTGCGGCGCGAGACCTCGACCCGGTCGGTGACGTCCTCGATGCCGACGCGCTCCGGGCCGCGCTCGAGCAGCAGGTCCAGTGCCGCCTCGGCGAGCGCCTCACGCGTGCGGCGCGAGCGGGGATCGGTGCGCGGCGCGGTGGGCTCTGTCATGCGACTCACGCTACGCCTGTTTGTCCCAGTGGGACATTTGTCGCGCTGAGACGTGGGTCACGGCGCGAGCCGCGCCCGGTCAGGCCGGAGCGGGCGGTGCGGTGGCGTCCTCGTCGTCGGCCGCGTCCTCGTCGCGACCGTCGCCCCGCGCCTCGTCGCGCACGAGGCGCAGCCACAGCAGCACCGCGAACGTCCCGAAGATCCACCACTGCGCCGCGTACGCGAGGTTCTGGATGTTCAGCCCCTCGCCCGGCTTGGTCGGGATGCCGAGCAGCGCGAGGTCGGCGGACTGCGCGGGGTCGGACGACGAGAGCACGAGGTAGCCGGTCCAGATGGGCCCGCCCCACTGCCCGACGAGCTCGGCGGAGCTGATCGCGTCCGTGCGGCCGTCGGCCACCCCCGAGCCGGCCTGCTCCGAGGCCTGCAGGAACCCCTCGACCGCCACGCTCCCGGCGGGGGCCTCGTCGGCGTCGTCGGGCTGAGCGACCCACCCGCGCACCACCGGGAGCACGCCGTCGGACGTGCGCAGCGGCGTGAGCACCAGGTAGCCGGTCTTCCCGTCGAGCGCGCGGTCGGGGACCAGGAGCTGCTCGTCGGCGTCGTACGCGCCGGTCACGCTCACCTTGCGGCCCACGTCGTCGCCCTCGAACGCGGTCTGGGGCGCGAGGACGTCGAGGATCGGGACCGGCGGTGCGGCGAGCTGCTCGGCCACGTGCCGCTCCTGGGCGCCGGCGCCGCGGATCTGCGCGCGGTCCAACTGCCACACGCCCAGGCGTCCGCAGACGTACGCGGCGCCGAGCAGGAGGAGGAGCAGGACGATCATGCGTGGCCGGATCGCGGCACGGAACATCGTCGTGGGCGGCCTGCGCGCGGCGACGGCCCAGGGGTCCTGGCCGCCAGCTGGCTCGACGGGCCGGGCCCCGGCGTCGGCGGGCTCCGCCGCGGGCGCGACGGCGGGGGTCGGGTCAGGCACGATCCACGGTAACTCGCCGCACGTGACGGACCCGCATCGGCTCCCGCCCGCCCGACCGCGATTGCGCCTCTGACCTGGGCTATGACGCCCAGGTGTGTCCGATCGTTCATCCACGCCCCGCTGCATTCCGCGCCCGAGTGCGGTTGTATGGCTAGTGCGTGACACGGACGGACGCGGGCCCGTGGGACGGAGGTCCCAGCCGGTGCCGGGTGCGCGCGGTTGGCTTGCATCGGGCCGGCGGGGTGAACCCGTCGGATGACCACGGGGAGCACGCATGAGCACGACGACGTCAGCGGCAACGACCTGGCGCACGGGGAGCGGCGGTCCGGTGGACCCGGACACCCTCGCGCGCATCGACAAGTGGTGGCGAGCAGCGAACTACCTGTCGGTCGGTCAGATCTACCTGCTCGCCAACCCGCTGCTCCGCGAACCACTGACGCGCGACCACGTCAAGCCGCGGCTGCTCGGCCACTGGGGCACGACGACCGGGCTCAACTTCCTCTACGCGCACCTCAACCGCGCGATCGCCGAGCGCCAGCAGTCCACGATCTACGTCACCGGCCCCGGCCACGGCGGCCCCGGTCTGGTGGCCAGCGCGTACCTCGACGGCACGTACTCCGAGTACTACTCGGACATCACCGAGGACTCCGAGGGGCTGCGTCGCTTGTTCCGCCAGTTCTCCTTCCCGGGTGGTATCCCGAGCCACGTGGCGCCCGAGACCCCCGGCTCGATCCACGAGGGCGGCGAGCTCGGCTACGCGCTGAGCCACGCCTACGGCGCCGCGTTCGACAACCCGGACCTGCTGGTCGCGACGATCGTCGGCGACGGCGAGGCCGAGACCGGCCCGCTGGCCACGAGCTGGCACTCCAACAAGTTCGTCAACCCGGTGCACGACGGCGTCGTGCTGCCGATCCTGCACCTCAACGGGTACAAGATCGCCAACCCGACGGTCTTGGCCCGCATCGACGACGACGAGCTCGTCGACCTGATGAAGGGCTACGGGCACAAGCCGCACGTCTTCGTCGCGGGCTTCGACGACGAGTCGCACGAGAGCATCCACGGCCGGTTCGCGGCCCTGCTCGACGAGGCGCTCGACGAGATCGCCGCGATCAAGGCGCGCGCCCACGACGGCGACGAGAGCCGCCCGCGCTGGCCCATGATCGTGTTCCGCACCCCCAAGGGCTGGACCGGTCCGGACTACATCGACGGCAAGAAGACCACGGGCTCGTGGCGCGCCCACCAGGTGCCGCTCGCCAACGCCCGGGACACCCCCGAGCACCTCGACGTGCTCCGCCAGTGGCTCGAGTCGTACAACATCAACGAGCTGTTCGACGAGGACGGCCGCGTGATCGACGACGTCCGCGCGCTCGCCCCCGAGGGCGACCTGCGGATGAGCGCCAACCCGCACGCCAACGGCGGCCTGCTGCTCAAGGACCTGCGGCTGCCGGACTTCCGCGACTACGCGGTCGACGTGCCGGTGCCGGGCGGGTCGATCAGCGAGGCACCGCGCGTGCTCGGCGAGTGGCTCACGGACGTCATCCGGCAGAACCCGGACAACTTCCGGATCTTCGGCCCCGACGAGACGGCGTCCAACCGCCTGCAGGCGGTCTTCGAGGTCACCGACAAGCAGTGGAACGCGCAGTTCGAGGGGCCCGAGGTCGACGAGCACCTGGCGCGCGCCGGCCGCGTGCTCGAGATGCTCAGCGAGCACCAGTGCCAGGGCTGGCTGGAGGGGTACCTCCTGACGGGCCGGCACGGCCTGTTCAACTGCTACGAGGCCTTCATCCACATCATCGACTCGATGTTCAACCAGCACGCCAAGTGGCTCAAGGTCACCAACGACATCCCCTGGCGTCGGCCGATCGCGTCGCTCAACTACCTGCTGTCCAGCCACGTCTGGCGCCAGGACCACAACGGCTTCAGCCACCAGGACCCCGGGTTCGTCGACCACGTGGTGAACAAGAAGGCCGAGGTCGTCCGGGTCTACTTCCCGCCGGACGCGAACACGCTGCTGTCCACGTACGACCACTGCCTGCGCAGCCGGCAGTACGTCAACGTGGTGGTCAGCGGCAAGCAGCCCGCGCCCAACTTCCTCACCATGGAGCAGGCCGTCGCGCACTGCACCCGCGGCCTGGGGATCTGGGAGTGGGCCGGCACCGAGGTCGCGGGCGAGAAGCCCGACGTGGTGCTCGGCTGCGCGGGCGACGTACCGACGCTCGAGGTGCTGGCCGCGGCCGACATCCTCAAGCGCGAGCTGCCCGACCTCAAGGTCCGGGTCATCAACGTCGTCGACCTCATGCGCCTGCAGGACGAGCGGGAGCACCCGCACGGCCTGTCGGACAAGCAGTTCGACGGCCTGTTCACGCCCGACCGGCCCGTGATCTTCGCGTACCACGGGTACCCGTGGCTGATCCACCGCCTCACCTACCGCCGCCACGGGCACGCGAACATCCACGTGCGCGGGTACAAGGAGGAGGGCACGACGACGACGCCGTTCGACATGGTCATGCTCAACGACCTCGACCGGTTCCACCTGGTCATCGACGTCATCGACCAGGTGCCGCACCTGGGCTCGGCGCAGGCCCCCTTGCGCCAGAAGATGGTCGACGCCCGGCTGGCCGCCCGCGAGTACACCCGCGTGCACGGCGACGACCTGCCGGAGGTGCGCGACTGGGTCTGGCCCGACGCGCAGGACCTGGCCGACTCCTCGCAGGTGGAGGCGACCATCTCGACCGGCGGCGACAACGAGTAGCTGAGCGGGGCGGGGGCCGCTCGTCGGCCCCCGCCTCCTCGGCATCCACGCACAACCACAGGAGAAGCCCACCGTGGCCCGCAGCATCTACGTCGCCTCACCCGAGGGCGACACCGGCAAGTCGATCGTCGCCCTCGGGCTCGTGGATCTCCTGAGCAGGACGGTGCAGCGCGTCGGCGTCTTCCGGCCCGTCGCGCGGTCCACCGACACCAAGGACTTCGTCCTCGAGCTCCTGCTCGAGCACGACGGCGTCGACCTCGCGTACGACGACTGCATCGGCGTGACCTACGAGGAGCTGCTGCCGGACCCCGAGGCGGCCCTGTCCCGGATCATCACGCGGTACCACGCCGTCGCGCGGCAGTGCGACGCGGTGGTCGTCGTCGGGACCGACTACACCGACGTCGCCGGCGCCACCGAGCTCGCGTACAACGCGCGGATCGCCGCCAACCTCGGCGCGCCCGTCGTGCTCGTGATCAACGGGCGCGGCCACAAGACGGACGCGATCGGCCAGGGCGCGAGCGTGGCCGTGGCCGAGCTGCACGCCAATCACGCGCAGGTCGCCGCGATCGTCGCCAACCGCGCGGCCAACGGCACGCTCGACGCCGTGCGCGCCGCGCTGAGCACGCCCGAGATCCCCGCCTGGGCGCTGCCGGAGAGCCCGCTGCTCAGCGCGCCGACCGTCCGCCAGCTCATGGAGGCCGTCGGCGGCGAGCAGATCGGCGGCGACGACGACCTGCTGGCCCGCGAGGTGCTCGACGTGCTCGTCGGGGCGATGTCGATCGAGCACCTGCTCGACCGGCTCGCCGACGGCGCCGTCGTCATCACCCCCGGCGACCGGGCCGACGTGCTGCTCGGCCTCCTGCTGGCCCACCAGGCCGACGGCTTCCCCAACCTGGCCGGCATCATCCTCAACGGCGGCTTCCGCCCCGCGCCGACGATCACCCGGCTGCTCGACGGCCTGGGCAGCCGGCTGCCCATCATCGCGACGAACCTCGGCTCCTTCCGCTCCGCGAGCGCGGCGGCCTCCACGCGAGGCCGACTGACCGCCGACTCGCAGCGCAAGATCGACACCGCGCTGGCCGTCTTCGAGCAGCACATCGACGGTCCGGCGCTGCTCGCGGCGCTCGACGTCGCGCGGCCGGAGGTCGTCACGCCGCTGATGTTCGAGTACGAGCTGCTCGACCGAGCCCGGGCGGACCGCAAGCACATCGTGCTGCCCGAGGGGAGCGACGACCGGATCCTGCGGGCCGCCTCCACCCTCCTGCAGCGCGGCGTCGCGCGGCTGACCCTGCTGGGTGAGGAGGCGTCGATCCGCACGCGCGCCACCGAGCTGGGCCTCGCGCTCGACGACGCGACGGTCATCGACCCGCACGACGAGCAGTGGGTGTCGCGGTTCGCCGAGGAGTACACGCAGATGCGGGCGCACAAGGGCATGACCGTCGAGCGGGCACGGGAGATCGTCCCGTCGGTGTCCTACTTCGGCACGATGATGGTGCAGCTCGGGCTCGCCGACGGCATGGTCTCCGGCGCGGTCCACACCACGGCGCACACGATCAAGCCGTCCTTCGAGATCATCAAGACGGCGCCGGGCGTCTCGAACGTGTCGAGCGCCTTCCTCATGTGCCTCGAGGACCGTGTGCTCGTGTACGCCGACTGCGCCGTCATCCCCGACCCCACCGCCGAGCAGCTCGCGGACATCGCCATCTCGTCGGCCGGCACCGCAGAGCAGTTCGGCATCGAGCCGCGCATCGCGATGCTGTCCTACTCCACCGGCGCCTCGGGCACCGGGGCCGACGTCGACAAGGTCCGGCAGGCCACCGCGCTCGTCCGCGAGCGCCGCCCGGACCTGTCCGTGGAGGGCCCGATCCAGTACGACGCGGCCGTCGACGCGTCCGTCGCGCAGACCAAGCTGCCGGAGTCGACCGTCGCCGGGCGCGCGACCGTGTTCGTCTTCCCGGACCTGAACACCGGCAACAACACGTACAAGGCCGTGCAACGCTCGGCGGGTGCGGTCGCGATCGGGCCGGTGCTGCAGGGCCTGCGCAAGCCGGTCAACGACCTGTCGCGGGGCGCGCTCGTGCAGGACATCGTCAACACCGTCGCGATCACCGCGATCCAGGCGCAAGCCCTCTCAGAGGAGAACCAGGCATGACCGTCCTCGTCGTCAACTCGGGCTCGTCGTCCATCAAGTACCAGCTGGTGGACCCGGTCGGCGGGGGCGCGGTCGCCTCCGGCGTCGTCGAGCGCATCGGCGAGGAGACGGGCTCGCTCACGCACACCTTCGGGGACACCAAGGTGACGCGCACCGACCCCATCCCGGACCACGCGGCCGGCCTGCGCGCCGTGCTCGCGCTCTTCGACGAGGTCGGGCCGGACCTCGCGTCGTCGGACGTCGTCGCCGTGGGGCACCGCGTGGTGCACGGCGGCTCGGTGTTCTCCACGCCGGTGCTCGTCACCGACGAGGTCGTCGACCAGATCGAGGCGATCTCCCCGCTCGCGCCGCTGCACAACCCCGCCAACGTCACCGGCATCCGGGTCGCGCGCGAGCTGCTGCCCGACGTGCCGCACGTGGTCGTCTTCGACACCGCGTTCTTCCACGGGCTGCCCGAGGCCGCCTCGACGTACGCGATCGACCGCGCCGTCGCGCGCGAGCACGGCGTGCGCCGCTACGGCTTCCACGGCACGTCGCACCACTACGTGTCCCAGCAGGTCGCCCGCTTCCTGGGCCGTCGTGTCGAGGACCTCAACACCATCGTGCTGCACCTGGGCAACGGCGCGTCAGCGTCCGCGGTGCGCGGGGGCCACGCGGTCGAGACGTCGATGGGCATGACCCCGCTCGAGGGCCTCGTCATGGGCACCCGGTCCGGCGACGTCGACCCCGCCGTGCTCATCCACCTGCAGCGCAACGCCGGCCTGTCGGTCGACGAGGTCGACGACCTGCTCAACCGCCGCTCCGGCCTCAAGGGGCTCGCCGGCGAGAACGACTTCCGGGCGCTGCACACTCTGATCGCCGACGGCGACGAGGACGCGCAGCTCGCGCTCGACGTCTACATCCACCGGCTGCGGAAGTACATCGGCGCGTACACCGCTGTCCTCGGCCGGGTCGACGTGCTCGTGTTCACGGCGGGCGTCGGCGAGAACGACGACGTCGTGCGCGAGCTGGCCACCGCGGGCCTCGAGCCGCTCGGCTTCGAGCTGGACGCCGCGCTGAACGCGGGCCGCAAGAAGGAGCCCACGGTCGTCTCGCGCGACGTCAGCCGCACCACGATCGTCGTGTACCCGACCAACGAGGAGCTGGCCATCGCCCGGCAGGCGGTCGAGGTCGCCGAGGCCGCTGGCCTCACGGGCGAGGACGCCGACGACTCCCCCGCCGCAGCGGGCCACGCCTGACAGGTCCTGCGCGCACGCCCTCCTTGTGGCAGCAGGGATCGTTGCAGCGAGCGCGCTCCCCGCGTGCACGCACGCTGCGACGAACTCTGCGCTCATCCACTCCGCCGGCGGGATCAGGGCAGGCGGGCAGCCTTCATCAGGCGCAGCAGCCTGGTGTAGACGGGCGGGAACGTCTCGGTGCCCAGCCCGTACAGGCGGCCCAGCCCGACGCGCGGGCCGCCGCCCGGGAGCAGGCCGCCGAGCAGGCCGTGGACGCCGTGCTGGACCGCGACCGTCTGCAGGCGGGTGGTCTCCCACAGCCCCTCGCGCCCGTGCCGCACGCCGATGCCCGACGAGCCCACGCCGCCCTGCGGCGCCCCGACGGACCCCCACGTGGCGACGTAGCCCTCGTTGACGTTCACGCTGCCGGCGTGCACGCGGCGGGCGAGTGCCGCACCGCGCGCGGTGTCGGCGGTCCAGATGCTCGCGTTGAGCCCGAACTCGCTGTCGTTCATGGCCGCGACGGCCTCGTCGTCGGACGAGGCCCGGTATAGCGCGACGACCGGGCCGAACGTCTCCTCGCGCGCCAGTCGGGCCTCGGCGGGGACGTCGGTGAGGATCGTCGGCTCGTAGAACCACGGGCCCAGGTCGGTGCGGTGCACCGCACCGGACAGGACGGCGGCACCGTGCCCGATGGCGTCCTCGACGTGCTCCACGACGGTCGCGAGCTGCGCGGCGGAGGTCAGGGAGCCCACGTCGAACCGGTAGTCCAGGCCCGAGCCGATGCGCAGCTCGCGGGTCCGCCGCGCGAACGCGGCGGCGAACTCCTCGAACACCTCGTCGCGCACGTAGATGCGCTCGATCGAGACGCACACCTGCCCGGTCCCGACGAAGCACGCGCGCACGGCACCCTCGGCGACGACCTCGACGTCGACGTCCTCGGCCACGTACATCGGGTTCTTGCCGCCGAGCTCGAGCGTCGCGGGGACGAGCCGCTCCCCCGCCTGCGCTGCGACGACCCGACCCGTGCGCGTCGAGCCCGTGAACGAGACGTGGTCGACGTTCTCGACGACGGCCCCGCCGACGGACGGCCCGTCACCCACGACGATCTGCAGCAGGTCGGCGGGCAGCCCCGCCTCCTCCAGCTGCTCAGCGGCCCAGAGCGCGGTGAGCGCGGTCTGCGGGTCGGGCCGCAGGATGACGGCGTTCCCGGCGACGAGTGCGGGGAGCACGTCGCCGATGGTGAGCGTGAGGGGGAAGTTCCAGGGCGCGACGATGCCGACGACGCCGACCGGGTGCCGCAGCACCCGCACCGACGTGAGGCCGGGCACGATCCCGCCGGCCCGCCGGGGCGCGAGGTAGCGACCGGCGCGGGCCGCGTAGTGCCGCGCGACGAGCGCGATGTCGCAGATCTCCTCGAACGCCGAGACCCGGGCCTTGCCGTTCTCGAGCTGGATGAGGTCGAGGACGTCGCTCTGCCGCTCGAGCAGCAGGTCGTGGAACCGGGAGAGGACCGCGGTGCGGTCGCGCACGGGTCGGGCGGCCCACAGCTTCTGCGCGGCGCGGGCGGCACGCGCGGCACGCGCCACGTCGTCGGGCGTCGACAGCGGCACGGCCGCGATCGGGGCTCCGGTGAACGGGGCGAGCGACGTGTGGGTCGCGGCACCCGGGGCGGCCACGACGCGCGCCAGCAGCGGGCGGACGTCGTCGGGCTCGAGCACGTAGGTGGCGAGGGGGTCGGTCTCCGGGTCGTGCAGCTCGGCCGATCCGGGTCCGTGCGAGTCGTGCGCCATGCGCGCCAGGGTACGCGCGCCACCCAGGCGAACCCCGCGACACCCCCGAAGCCGCGAGTGCGCCCGATATCGATCGAGTGCGCCCGCAACGACGGGCGCACTCGACGGGCGCACTCGACGGGTAGGGGTAGCACTCGCGAGGGTGGGGTGGGTGGGGACGGACACGTCTGGATGTTGGTTCGGACTGTGACGCACCTCGTGTTGGCCGGTCCCCGATGACGTCGTAAGGTGAGGCTCGCCTAACCGATGTTCGCTTCACCCGATCACTCCACCTCATCGACTCCGAGGACCTCCATGCGCTCCGCACTCCAGCGTCCGGGCCGGCTCGCCGCGCTCGCCGCCGTCGCCGCCCTCGCACTCACCGCCTGCTCGTCGGGCGACGACGACGCGACGCCCGCCGCGACCACCTCCGGCTCGTCCTCCGCCGCGGCGCAGGCCTTCCCGATCACGCTGACGAACACGTTCGGCGACACCACGATCGAGAAGCAGCCCGAGCGCATCGCGAGCATCGCCTGGGGGAACCAGGACGTCCCGATCGCCCTCGGCGTGGTGCCGGTGGGCTTCGCCAAGGCGAACTACGGCGACGACGACGGCGACGGCGTGCTGCCGTGGGCGTTCGACGCGCTCAAGGCGCTCGGCGCGACCGGCGACAAGCTGCCGAAGCTGTTCGACGAGACCGACGGCGTGGACTTCGAGGGCGTCAACGACACCACGCCCGACGTCGTCCTCGCGGCCCAGTCAGGCCTGACCAAGGAGGACTGGACCACCCTGTCGCAGATCGCGCCCACGGTGTCGTTCCCGAAGGTCGCGTGGGGCACCAACTGGCGCGACATGGCGCTCGTCGACGGCGAGGCGATCGGCAAGAAGGCCGAGGCGCAGGCCAAGATCGACGAGATCGAGAAGCAGATCACCGCCGCCGTGGCGACCCGTCCCGACATCGCCGGCAAGACGTTCGTCTACACAGCGGCAGACCCGGCGGACAAGAGCAAGCTCTGGATCTACACGGGCGTCGACGCCCGCGTGCAGTACGTCGAGGACCTCGGCCTGACGGTGGCTCCCTCGGTCGCCTCGTTCACCGAGCTCAGCGGCTTCGGCGGGACCATCAGCTCGGAGAACGCCGACAAGCTCTCGGACGCCGACATCCTGGTCACCTACGGCGACGACACCACGCTGGCCTGGCTCCAGAAGGACCCGCTGCTGGGCAAGATCCCGGCGGTGAAGAACGGCGCCGTCGTCGTCGTACCCGACGCCACGCCGTTCGCGGCCTCGACCTCGGGCCCGACGATCCTGTCGATCCCGTGGGGCCTCGACAAGTACCTCGACCTCTTCGAGGCAGCGGCCAAGAAGGTCAAGTGACGCTCCAGGCTCCCGCACCGGCACCGATCGCCCCCACCCGGGGGCGGTCGGTGTCGTTGCGCAGGCGGCGGGTGCTCGGTCTCGTCGTCTGCGTCGTCGTGCTGCTCGTCATGGTCGTGGCGTCGCTCGCCTTCGGGTCCCGCATCGTGTCCTGGCCCGACGTCGTGGCCGGGGTGCTGCACCCCGACCCGGACGACATCGCGCAGGCCGCCGTGCACGCGCGCATCCCGCGCACCGTGCTCGGACTCCTGGTGGGCGCCGCGCTCGGGCTCGCGGGTGCCGTCATGCAGGGGTTGACCCGCAACCCGCTGGCAGACCCGGGGATCCTCGGCGTCAACGCGGGCGCCTCCCTGTTCGTCGTCATCGGCATCGCGTGGTTGGGGCTGTCCAGCCTCGACCAGTACATCTGGCTGTCGTTCGCCGGCGCCGCGCTCGCCGCCCTGCTCGTCTACACGATCGGCTCCATGGGCCGCGAGGGCGCGACCCCGCTCAAGCTCGCGCTCGCCGGCGCCGCGACCACCGCGGCCCTCGGCTCGATGGTCTCGATGGTGCTGCTGGCCCGCACCGACGTCCTCGACACGTTCCGGTTCTGGCAGGTGGGCTCGCTGGGCCGCGCCGACCTAGCCGAGATCGGCCAGGTCGTGCCGTTCCTCGTCGTGGGGGCCGTGCTCGCCGTCGCGTGCGCCCGGGGCCTCGACGCCCTCGCGCTCGGCGACGACCTCGCCGTGGGCCTGGGCCAGCGCACGGGCCTGGTCCGGGTGCTCGGCGCGACCTCCGCGGTCCTGCTGGCCGGCTCGGCCACCGCGATCGCCGGGCCCATCGCGTTCGTCGGACTCGTCATGCCGCACCTGGCCCGCACGTTCACCGGCCCGAGCCACCGCTGGCTCCTGCCCTACTCCGCCGCGTTCGGCGCCGCGCTGCTGGTCGGCGCCGACGTCGTCGGCCGCATCGTCACCCGGCCGCAGGACCTCGAGGTCGGCATCATGACCGCCCTGCTGGGAGCACCCGTGTTCATCGCGATCATCCGCCGACAGAAGGTGCGCGAGCTGTGACCGCCGCCCTGCTCGAGCGCGCCGCCGGCACCACGGTGGCCGCGGGGCGCCGTGCCCGCTCGCGGCGCTGGCGCCGGGTCGTCGTCGCGCTCGTCCTCGTGCTGCTCGCCGTCACCCTGCTCACTCTGTGCGTGGGCGAGCGCAGCTACTCGCCGCTGGAGGTGCTGCGCGTGATCCTGGGCCAGGACGTCCCGGGCGCGTCGTTCACCGTCGGCGACCTGCGGCTCCCGCGCGCCCTGACCGGGATCCTCGTCGGCGTCGCGTTCGGCATGGGCGGCGTCATGTTCCAGACGATGCTGCGCAACGTGCTGGCCAGCCCGGACATCATCGGCATCAGCGCCGGCTCGAGCGCCGCCGCGGTGGTCGCCATCACCGTCTTCGGCATCAGCGGCGCCGCGCTGTCCGCCGTCGCGGTGGTGTCCGGCATCGGCGTGGCCGGGGTGATCTACGCGCTGTCCTGGCGCCGCGGCGTGCACGGGACGCGGCTCATCCTGATCGGCATCGCGGTCGGCGCGATGCTCGACTCGGTGATCTCGTACGCGATCTCCCGCGCCGGGATCTACGACGTCAACGAGGCGATGCGCTGGCTCACCGGGAGCCTGAACTCGGCCTTCTGGCCCGTGGTGAAGCCGCTCGCCCTCGCACTGGTCGTCCTGGTGCCGCTCGCCGTGGTCCTGTCCCGCCGGCTCGCGGCCCTCCAGCTGGGCGACGACGCCTCGACCGCCCTCGGCGTCCCCGCCGACCGCAGCCGCCTCGCCCTGCTCGTCGTCGCCGTGGCGCTCGTCTCGGTCGGCACCGCCGCGGCCGGACCGATCGCGTTCGTCGCGTTCCTGGCCGGCCCGATCGCGCATCGCCTGGTCAGGGGCTCGGGCCCGCTGCTGTGGCCCGCGGCGCTCGTCGGCGCGCTGCTCGTGCTCGTCGGCGACTTCGCGGGGCAGCACCTGCTCGGCCTACGGTTCCCCGTGGGCGTCGTCACCGGCGTGCTCGGCGCGCCCTACCTGCTCTGGCTGCTGGCCAGGTCCAACCGCACGGGAGGATCCCTGTGAAGCACACGCTGGCCGTCGAGGCCGCGACCCTGGGCTACGACGACCGCGTCGTGGTCCAGGACATGACCCTGGAGATCCCGCAGGGGCGGATCACGACGATCGTCGGCGCCAACGCGTGCGGCAAGTCGACCCTCCTGCGCGCGATGGCCCGCCTCCTGCGCCCGACGGCCGGACGCGTGCTGCTCGACGGCACACCCATCGACGACCTGCCCTCGCGCGAGGTCGCCACGATCCTGGGACTGCTGCCGCAGACGCCCATCAGCCCCGAGGGCATCGCCGTGGCGGACCTCGTCGGGCGGGGCCGCTACCCGCACCAGGGGTGGTTCCGGCGCTGGACCGCCGACGACGACGCGGCCGTCGAGGAGGCCCTGCGGACCACGGACACGCTCGACCTCGCGGACCGCCCCGTCGACGAGCTCTCGGGCGGCCAGCGCCAGCGTGTGTGGATCGCCATGGCGCTCGCGCAGCAGACCGACGTGCTGCTGCTCGACGAGCCGACGACGTTCCTCGACGTGGCCCACCAGGTCGAGGTCCTCGACCTGCTCACGGACCTCAACCGGCGCCGCGGCACCACGGTCGTCATGGTGCTGCACGACCTGAACCTGGCGGCGCGGTACGCCGACCACCTCGTCGCGATCCGCGCCGGGCACCTCTACGCACAGGGCACGCCGGCCGAGGTCGTCACCGAGCAGATGGTGGCCGACGTGTTCGGCATGGCGTCGCGCGTCATCAACGACCCGGTCTCGGCGACCCCGCTCGTGCTGCCCGTCGGGCGGCACCACAGCGGGACGGACGTCACCAGCAGCGCGGCCGACGACCAGCGCGCGGCCCCCGACGCACCGCTGCCGGCGGACGCGCTGCGCTGATCGGCGGCTGATCGCCTGCCGATCGGCGACTGATCAGCGGCTGATCAGCGGCTGATCACCGCAGCTGCGAGGCCAGCGGGCAGTCGAACGGGTCGCGCGCGGCCAGGCCGACGCGGTTGAGGTAGCGGATGACGATGCCGTACGACTGGAACAGCGTCGTCTCGGTGTAGTGCACCCGGTGCTCGGCGCAGAACTGCTTGACCATCGGCTGGATCTTGCGCAGGTTCGGCGACGGCATGCTCGGGAACAGGTGGTGCTCGGTCTGCAGGCTCAGGCCGCCGGTGAGGAACGACATCACGCGGCCGCCGCTGATGTTGCGGCTCATGAGCACCTGCCGGCGCAGGAAGTCGAGCTTCGCGTCACGCGCGACGATCGGCATGCCCTTGTGGTTCGGGGCGAACACGGCACCCATGTAGACGCCGAAGATGCCGAGCTGGACCGCGAGGAACGCGACCGCCATGAGCGGCGGCAGGAACCAGAACACGAGGGCCAGGTAGCCGCCGAGGCGTAGCGTCACGAAGACGATCTCGACCGGGCGGCGCTTGACCGCACCGCGGCCGAAGATCGTCTTGACCCCGGACACGTGCAGGTTGAGGCCCTCGAGCAGCAGCAGGGGGAAGAAGAGCCAGCCCTGGTGGGCCGTGAACCACTGCGCGAGGCGGCTGCGGCGCGGGGGCGGCGCCTCCTCGTTGTGGAAGATGATCACGTCGTTGTCGATGTCCGGGTCCGCGCCCACCTGGTTCGGCTTGGCGTGGTGCCGGCTGTGCTTGTGCTGCCACCAGCCGTAGCTCATGCCCGCGTAGAGGTTGGCGATGACCAGGCTCGCCCAGTCGTTCCACCGGCCGGACCGGAAGATCTGCCGGTGCGCGGCGTCGTGGCCCAGGAACATCACCTGGCCCAGCACGACGGCCAGGAGCGCGGCGACGACCATCTGCCACCACGAGTGCCCGATCAGCACGATGGCCGCGACGAGCGCGCCGAGCAGGCCGGTCAGGACGGCGAAGCGCGTCCAGTAGTGCCCGTAGCGGCGCTCCATGAGGCCCGTGGCGTTGACGGCCTGGCTCAGGGCGGTGAACTCGCTGACGTGGCGCTCGCGCACCGTCGTCGCGGGAGCGGCAGGAGCTGCGGTGGGGGTCATGGGTGACTCCGCTCTGGGACTGGCCCGGGGTGCAGGGCGTGCAGGTGGGTGAGGCATCACCCGAAGGGCACGCGCACCGTGGGGTGCCAGCCTTCCGCGCGTACTCCCGGGCTGGCGGCCCGGGCGAGTGCTGATCATGACAGATCGGTGCGATGTGACACGCCGCCGTGTCACGAACCGCCGTGTCGCTCGCCGTGACGAGGGCCTCGACGAGCACGCGAGTGGAGCGTCAGCCCCGGACGTTCGTCCAGGACGTGGTCCCGACTGTACGCGGGCCGGCCGCGACTCGCCCGGGCGCGCCGCGACTCGCCCGGGCGCGCCGGACTCGTCAGTGCGGCTGGTACGGGGAGACGACGACCTCGACGCGCTGGAACTCCTTGAGGTCGGAGTACCCCGTGGTGGCCATCGCGCGGCGCAGCGCGCCGATCAGGTTGAGCGTGCCGTCGGCCGTGTGGCCCGGCCCGAACAGGATCTGCTCGAGCGTGCCGGCGGTGCCGACCTCGACCCGCTCGCCGCGGGGCAGCTTGCTGTGGTGCGCCTCGGGGCCCCAGTGGTAGCCGCGGCCCGGCGCGTCGGTGGCGCGCGCGAGGGCGGCACCGAGCATCACGGAGTCGGCGCCGCACGCCACGGCCTTGACCAGGTCGCCCGAGCGGCCCACGCCGCCGTCGGCGATGACGTGGACGTAGCGCCCGCCCGACTCGTCGAGGTAGTCGCGGCGCGCGGCCGCGACGTCCGCGACGGCCGTGGCCATCGGGGCGTGGATGCCGAGCGACGTGCGCGTCGTGTGCGCGGCGCCGCCGCCGAACCCGACCAGCACGCCCGCCGCACCGGTGCGCATGAGGTGCAGCGCCGCCGTGTAGGTGGAGGCACCGCCGACGATGACCGGCACGTCGAGCTCGTAGATGAACCGCTTGAGGTTGAGAGGCTCCGCGTGCCCGGAGACGTGCTCGGCCGAGACGGTGGTGCCGCGGATGACGAACAGGTCGACGCCCGCGTCGACGACGGTGCGCCAGTGCTCCCGCGTGCGCTGCGGCGAGAGCGCGCCGGCGACGGTGACGCCCGCGTCCCGCACCTGGCGCAGCCGCTCGGTGATGAGCTCGGGGCGGATCGGCGCCTCGTAGATCTCCTGCATGCGCGCGGTGGCGCGCGTCGCGTCGAGCGAGGCGATCTCCGTGAGCAGCGACGTCGGGTCGTCGTACCGCGTCCACAGTCCCTCGAGGTCCAGGACGCCGAGCCCGCCGAGGCGCCCCAGGGCCACCGCGGTGTCCGGGCTCATCACCGAGTCCATCGGCGCCGCGACCACGGGCAGGTCGAAGTGGTAGGCGTCGATCTGCCAGCCGACCGAGACCTCCTCGGGGTCGCGCGTGCGGCGCGAGGGCACCACGGCGATGTCGTCGAAGGAGTACGCCCGGCGACCACGCTTGCCGCGCCCGATCTCGATCTCGTTGCTCACCGGGCCAGGCTACCGGCGCGGGCGGCCCGAGCCCGAACCGGGTCCAGCATCAAGCCCGCTCCGAGCCCGGTCTGCGGCTCGCGGGCCCGGCTCCCGGGTCGTGTCGGTGGGCGGTGCGATCCTGGAGCCGAACGACACGGATGTGATTCGAAGGACGTGGGACATGACCTGGAGCGCCGGCCCCCTGCTCGGTTTCGACACCGAGACCACGGGTGTGGACGTCGACTCCGACCGCATCGTCTCCGCGGCCCTGGTCCGCCGGGACGAGAGCGGCACGCACGTGCGCACCTGGCTCATCGACCCCGGCGTCGAGATCCCCGAGGGCGCGGCCGCGATCCACGGCATCAGCACCGAGCACGCGCGCGAGCACGGCGAGCCACCGGCGCCGGCGCTCGACGAGATCGCGAGCCTGATCGCCGAGGCGCTGCGCGGCGGGGTCCCCGTCGTCGCGTACAACGCCGCGTTCGACCTGTGCCTGCTGGATGCCGAGCTGCGCCGCCACGGCCTGCCCACGGTCCCGGACCGCCTGTGCTGCGACACCCGCCCGGTCATCGACCCCCTCGTGCTCGACCGCGCCGAGGACCGCTACCGGCAGGGCAAGCGCAAGCTCGTGGACCTGTGCGGGTACTACGAGGTCACCGAGTCGGGCTCGCTGCACAGCGCCGACGTGGACGTCGTCGCGACCCTCGACGTGCTCGAGCGCATCCTCGGCCGCTTCCCGCACCTCGCGGACCTCGACCTCGACCAGCTGCACAGCTACCAGGTCACCGCGCACCGGGCGTGGGCCGAGGGCTTCAACGCGTGGCGCGAGCGCAAGGGCCTCGACGGCCCGGGCGCGCAGGACCACTGGCCCGTGCGCGAGCCCGTCGGCACCCTGTGGTGACCGAGCGGACCGCGCGTCAGCGACCCGAGTAGTTCGGCGCCTCGGAGACCATCTGCACGTCGTGCGGGTGCGACTCCTTGAGCCCGGCCGGCGTGATGCGGATGAACTTGCCCCGCTCCTGCAGCTGCGGGACGGTCCGCGCGCCGACGTAGAACATCGACTGGTGCAGGCCGCCGATGAGCTGGTGCGCGACGGCCGCGAGCGGGCCGCGGTAAGGCACCTGGCCCTCGATGCCCTCGGTGATGATCTCGTCGTCGGACAGGTCGCCCTGGAAGTAGCGGTCCTTGGAGTACGACCGGCGGTCGCCGCGCGACTGCATCGCGCCGAGCGAGGCCATGCCGCGGTAGCGCTTGAACTGCTTGCCGTTGACGAACACCAGGTCGCCGGGCGACTCGTCGCAGCCAGCGAGCAGGCCGCCGAGCATCACGGTGTCGGCGCCCGCGACGAGGGCCTTGGCGATGTCGCCCGAGTACTGCAGGCCACCGTCGCCGATCACGGGCACGCCCGCGGGCTTGGCGGCGAGCGAGGCGTCGTAGATCGCGGTGATCTGCGGCACGCCGACCCCGGCGACCACGCGCGTGGTGCAGATGGAGCCCGGGCCGACGCCGACCTTGACGGCGTCGACACCCGCGTCGACCAGCGCCTGCGAGCCCTCGCGCGTGGCGATGTTGCCGCCGATGACCTGCACGTGGCGCGTGCCCTTGTCGGACTTGATCCGCCGGACCATGTCGAGCATGAGGCGCGCGTGCCCGTTCGCGGTGTCCACGACGAGCACGTCGACGCCCGCCTCGACCAGCGCGGTCACGCGGTCCCACGCGTCGCCGAAGAAGCCGACGGCCGCACCGACCACGAGCCGGCCCTCGCCGTCCTTGGTGGCGTCCGGGTACTGCTCGGACTTCACGAAGTCCTTCACCGTGATGAGGCCGCGCAGCACGCCGGCCTCGTCGACGAGCGGGAGCTTCTCGATCTTGTGCTTCGCCAGCAGCGCCGCGGCGTCGTCGCGGGTGATCCCCACGGGCGCCGTGATCAGCGGCATCGGCGTCATGATCTCGCGCACGCGCAGCGACTCGAACTCGCCGGGCGGCACGAAGCGCAGGTCGCGGTTGGTGATGATGCCCAGGAGGCGGCCGTCGGCCTCGACGACCGGGAGGCCGGAGACGCGGTAGGTGCCGCACAGGCGGTCGAGCTCCGCCAGCGTCGCATCGGGCGAGACCGTCACGGGGTCGGTCACCATGCCCGACTCGGAGCGCTTCACCAGGTCCACCTGGTGCGCCTGGTCCTCGATCGACAGGTTGCGGTGCAGGATGCCGATGCCGCCCTGGCGCGCCATGGCGATGGCCATGCGCGACTCGGTCACGGTGTCCATCGCCGCGCTGAGCAGCGGCACGCGCACGCTGATCTCACGCGTCAGCCGCGAGGCCGTGTCCACCTCGCTGGGGATGACATCGGTCTCCCCCGGCAGCAGCAGGACGTCGTCGTACGTCAGTCCCGTCCGGGCGAACGGGTCGTGCACCAGCTCCGTCATCGGGCCAGGATACGTCGACCGGACACCTCGTCGGACCCCCGTCTCGAAGGTCCGACGAGCATCACGTCAGCGGATGAGACCGCCACGCAGGCCGATCGCCACGGCCTGCGCCCGGTCCGAGGCGCCGAGCTTGCGGAACAGCCGACGGGCGTGGGTCTTGACGGTGTCCTCGGACAGGAAGAGCTCCTGGCCGATCTGGGCGTTGGACCGCCCGTTGCTCATCCCGACGAGCACCTCGATCTCGCGCTTGGTCAGCACGACGGGGTGCGGCTCGGGTGCCGCGTTCGCCTCGTTCGCCACGGCTCCCGCGGCCCCCGTGGCGCTGTCGGCCAGCGGCGGCGCGGCGGGGTGCGGGACCTCGCTCACCGGGCGCGGGCCGGCGGGAAGCACAGGGCTCGCCAGGACGTGCGCGGCGACGGCGGACAGCTCGGGCCGGCCGACGTCGGGCGCGAGGAAGCCCCGAGCGCCGAGCGCGAGCGCACGGTCGAGCGCGGCGGTGTCGTCGGCGGCGGCGAGCAGCACCACGGCTGCGGACGGGGCGACGGCACGCAGCCGTCGGATCGCCTCGTTCGCACCGGGCGCAGGGATGTGCGCGTCGAGCAGCACGATCGTCGGCGGGATCCGGCGCGCGTGCGCCAGCAGCTCGTCGACGCTCGCTGCGGCGCGCACCGGGCTCAGCGTCGGGACGCCGATGGACGTCACCACGAGCCTCTCGCGCACGACGGTCGAGCCGTGACACACCACGACTCCAGCCATGCGTGCTCCCCTCCCACTCACAGTCGTCGGCCCGATCGTCAGACCGGGTCGTTCGTTGGCTATCGGCCATTCCCGGGGGTGACGTTAGCGGTCCGCGCCAAACTCGTGCGGGTGAGGTCTTGACTACGCCGGTTCCCAGGCCGTATGGGCGGTATGTCAGGGGGTCGCGACGGCGAGGACCTCGTGGAGGGTCCCCTGGAAGCTGCGGGCCCGGTGCACGGACCTCCCGACGGGCACGTCGACGTGCACCGTCTCGGGCACCATGACGAACTGGGGCACGTCGGGATGTTCGTCCGCAAGCCGCCCGACGACGGACAGATCGGGGTCGTCCCGGCGCGCCACGACGACCACGGCCCGCGGCCTCGTCATGACGACGAGCTCGGCGGCCTGCCGCGGCCCGGTCGGCCCGCCGACGATGCGCGCATCCACGTGGCCGGTCACCAGCGCGGCGGCCAGCGCGTGCGTGAGGAGCGGGCGCGAGTGGCCGACCGGGACGAGCAGCAGCACGACGGGAGCGCCGCGGGGGGCGGGGCCGGCGACGCGGGCGCGCAGCGCGTCGAGGGCCGCGGTCTCGATGGTGCGTGCCGCGTCCACCCCGGGCCGGTCGACGACCGTGCGCCGCGCCAGGTCGTGCAGCGCGGGCTCGACGAGTGCGGTCCACCACCGCGCGACGTCCCCGGTCGGCTCCATCGCGAGCAGCCGGGCGCAGGTCGCGCGGTCGTCGACGAGCGCGGCGTCGACGAGCATCGTCGGCGTCGCCACCCGCGGCGCGCCCAACGGGGCGACGGCCGGGCCACCCGGACCGCCGGAGCTCAGGGCGAGGCGAGCAGCGTCGCCCGGCGCGACGCCGTCGAGCGTGAGCCTGCGCATCACGAGGAGACGGTCGACGTCGGCCGGCGAGTACCGCCGGTGCGCCCCCGCGGAGTGCTCGCTGGGTCCGAGCCCGTAGCGCCGGTCCCACGTCCGCAGCGTCGCCGGGGCGACCCCGAGGCGGCGTGCGACGGCGGCGACGGCGAGCGCCGGTCCGTCGCCGGGATCGGGCTCCAACCGCGCCACGTCCGCGTCAGCCGTGGGCGCGGCCGCAGCGTCGTCGTCGTCGGCCATGGCGCGATTGTGCCAGCACACAGGCGGTTACCGCGCCGCGGGACCGTTCGCAGCCCGGGGAGCACCCATCTCGATCGATTCACCGAATTGGGTGACGAACGGGTCTTGAACAACTTCTGGCGCGGTTGTAACGTTCCCCTCGTCGCCCCGCCGCAAGCCCGGTGACACCCCGACTTTCCACCCCGACCATCCGGCGCCACCACCCAGCAGGCGCCACATCCCCTTGGAGGAACACATGGCCGAGATCTCGCGGTTGCCCGGACCGGTGATGGATCTGTGGGAGTGGCAGTTCGACGGCGCGTGCCGCGATGCCGACCAGGACCTCTTCTTCCACCCCGAGGGCGAGCGCGGCTCGGCCCGCCGCCGCCGCGCCGAGGCCGCCAAGGCGATCTGCGCCACGTGCCCCGTGCTCAAGGAGTGCCGCGAGCAGTCCCTGCAGGTCCGTGAGCCCTACGGCGTGTGGGGCGGGCTGTCGGAGGACGAGCGCGCCGCGATCCTCTCGCAGCGGTCCCGCACCACGAAGGCCGTCTGACCCGAAGACACCGACAGAAGCCCCCCGGTCGAGGACGACCGGGGGGCTTCTGCGTCGCCGCGTCGTGCGCCAGACTGCGTGGGGGCGACGAGGGGGTCTGCATGCGACGCGAGACGGTCGTGACGGTGCTGGTGTGCGCGGCGGCGCTCACGGCGTGCACGGGACCGGGCGAACCCGCCTTCGTCTCGGACCGCCCGAGCCTGGAGCCCTGCGGCACGGTCACGCTCGGACAGGGCGAGACGGTTCCCACCGAGGCGTGGACCTGCTTCGACGCGGCGGCAGCGACCGGGGCCGAGCTCGTCGTGAGCCGACCGACGACCGAGGGCGACCCGATCGTCACCTACTACCGCGCCGGCCCGGGGATCACCGGCGTGGAGGTCCTCACCGACACGACCGCCGACGCGTTCGGACCGCGGACCTGGACGCACGAGCTCTGCGCCCGCATGGACGGCGCGCACGACCCGCGGGACTGCCGGACCGTCTGACAACGCGAGAGGCCCCCTCGGGCTCGTCGCGTGGACGAGCCCGAAGGGGCCTTCGCTGGGCGGATCGACCGGGGTCGCGCGCCCGTCAGATCACTTGACGACGACCGCGAGGATGTCGCGGGCCGAGAGGATCAGCAGCTCCTCGCCGGCGTACTTGACCTCGGTGCCGCCGTACTTGGAGTAGATGACCTTGTCGCCGACGGCCACGTCGAGCGGAACCCGGTTGCCCTTGTCGTCGATGCGGCCGGGGCCGACTGCCAGGACCTCGCCCTCCTGGGGCTTCTCCTTGGCACTGTCCGGGATGACGAGACCGGAAGCGGTCGTCGTCTCTGCCTCGAGCGTCTTGACGACGATCCGGTCCTCGAGGGGCTTGATGGAGACCGACACAGCGGACCTCCCCTTCGCGTGTGAGTAGTTCAGCGATGTGGGTGCTGCGCGTTCGGGCCACGTCGTCGCGGGTGCCGGGGCCTGAGGCGCGTTGGCACACTCACGGGGAGAGTGCCAACGTCCTCACTGTAGGAAGGCGTTAGCACTCGGTCAACCTGAGTGCCAACATTGCTCGACGGGTGCTCGGCGGAACCTCGCCGGTGGCTCGTCCGCGGGGCGCGCATGGAAGGATCAGCGCGTGGATCCCGCCGGCCTGACCGCACTGCTCGCCCCGGAGGGCTGGGCGCTGCTGTCCGCCCTGCCGCCGTACGACGAGAAGCTCGCCATGACGATCTCCCAGCGGCTGCGCGACGAGGGGCTCGACCCCGTCCTCGTCGCAGCCGCCCTCACGCAGTCGCGGCTGCGCGCCAAGGCACACGCCAAGCTCGGCGACTTCGCCGACGGCATGCTGTTCACCCAGGCGGGCCTCGAGCAGGCGACGCGCCTGGAGGTCGGCGCGCACCACGCGCGCCGGTACCGCGACGCCGGTCTCACGCACGTCGCCGACCTCACGTGCGGCATCGGCGCGGACGCCATGGCCTTCGCGGGGGTCGGCCTGCGGGTCACCGCGTCGGACGTCGACGAGATGACCGCGGCCATCGCGACGGTCAACCTGCGCCACTTCCCCGAGGCCGTGGTGCGGCACGGCGACGGGCTGACGCTCGACCTGGCGGGCATCGACGGCCTGTACGCCGACCCCGCCCGCCGCACCTCGCGCGGGACCCGCGTCTTCGACCCCGCCGCGTACGCACCGTCGCTCGACTCGGTCCTCGCGCTGCGCGAGTCCGTGCCGGCGCTCGGCCTCAAGCTCGGCCCGGGCATCCCGCACGCCGCGCTGCCCGACGACGCGCACGCGCAGTGGGTCTCGGTGGACGGCGACGTCGTCGAGGTCGGCCTCTGGTTCGGCCCGCTGGCTCCCGAGGGCCCCGGCCGCTCCGCGCTGCTGCTGGCCCGCGGTCAGGCGCACGTCGTCGCCCCGGGACCCGACGGCCCGGCGCTCGCCGACGCGGGCCCGGTCGGCGCGTACCTGTACGAGCCGGACGGCGCGGTCATCCGGGCGGGGCTGGTCGGCGACGTGGCGGTCCGGGTCGGCGGCCGGCTCGTCGACACGACGATCGCCTACGTGACCTCCGACTCGCTGCGCCGGGACCCGTCGGCCACCGCCTACCGGGTCCTCGACACCATGCCGTTCGGCCTCAAGCGGCTGCGCACCTACCTGCGCGAGCGCGGCGTCGGGCGCCTGACGATCAAGAAGCGGGGCACCGCCGTGGTGCCCGAGCAGCTGCGCAAGCAGCTCGACCTGCGCGGCGACGCCGAGGCGACGATCGTCCTGACCCGCGTCGCCGGGCACCAGCAGATCCTCGTCGTGGAGGTGGTGTGATGGCCGCGCCCGTGCAGATCCCGTTCGCGCAGTCCGAGCGCTCCACGGTCGGCATCGAGTGGGAGGTCGCGCTCGTCGACGCCGACTCGGGCGACCTGCGCCAGGCCGCGGAGACGGTGCTGGACGCGGTGCGGTCCGACGACGGCACGGACAACCCGCACATCACGCAGGAGCTGCTGCGCAACACCATCGAGGTCTCGTCGGGCAAGTGCGTCACCGTGCGGGAGGCGGCCGACGACCTGCAGCGGGCGCTCGACGAGGTCGCCGCGGCCGCCGCTCCCCTGCGCATCGACCTCATGGGCGGCGGCACGCACCCGTTCGCCAACTGGGCCACGCAGAAGGTCAGCGACAAGCAGCGCTACGCCACGCTCATCGACCGCACGCAGTGGTGGGGCCGGCAGATGCTCATCTACGGCGTGCACGTGCACGTCGGCGTCGAGGACCGCGACAAGGTGCTGCCGCTGTCGCGCGCTATGCTCACCGTGTTCGCGCACATCCAGTCGCTGTCCGCGTCGTCGCCGTTCTGGGCCGGCAAGGACACGGGCTACGCCTCGAACCGCGCGCTGCTGTTCCAGCAGCTGCCGACGGCCGGCCTGCCGTTCGGGTTCGACGAGTGGGAGCAGCTCGAGCAGTACGTCGGCGACATGATGCACACCGGCGTGATCGACCAGTTCAACGAGGTCCGCTGGGACATCCGCCCCGCGCCCCGGTTCGGCACGCTGGAGATGCGGATCGCCGACGGCGCCGCCAACCTGCTCGAGGTCACGGCCATCTCCGCGCTGACCCACTGCTTCGTCGAGCACTTCTCCACCCTGCTCGACCAGGGCGAGACGCTGCCGACGATGCCGCCGTGGTTCCTGCAGGAGAACAAGTGGCGGTCCGCGCGCTACGGCATGGACGCCATCATCATCACCAACGCCGCGGGGGACGAGCAGCTCGTCACGGACTCGATCGCCCACTGGCTGACGGTCCTCGCGCCCGTGGCCGAGCGCCTCGGGTGCTCCGCCGAGCTCCAGCAGGTCCGCGTGATCCTGCGGCGCGGTGCGTCCTACCAGCGCCAGCGCGCGGTCGCCCGCCGCAACGCGGGAGAGCTCGACGCGGTGGTCGCGTCGCTCGTCTCCGAGTTCAGGGCCGGCCGGCCGCTGTAGCTCGCCGGTCTGCGGGAGGGGTCAGACCAGGACCGTGGTCAGCGGCATCGAGGAGTCGACGGGGATGTCGAGCGACGACGGCGGCAGCCCGCGCCGCACCACCGCGGAACCGAGCGCGGCGATCATCGCGCCGTTGTCCGTGCAGTACCGGATCGGCGGGATCCGCAGCTCGATGCCGGCCTCGGCGCAGCGCACGGCGGCCATGTCCCGCAGCTGGGAGTTGGCGGAGAAGCCGCCGCCGACGACGAGCGTCGAGACCCCCTGCGCCCGGCAGGCGGCGATCGTCTTCGCCGTCAGGACGTCCGCGACCGCGGCCGCGAACGAGGCGGCGACGTCCGGCAGCGGGATCTCCAGGCCGGCGTCCTGCCGCGCCTCGACCCACCGGGCGACGGCGGTCTTCAGCCCGGAGAACGAGAAGTCGGTCGCGTGCTTGGCCTGGTCCTTGGGCGCTGTCAGGCCGCGCGGGAACCGGATCGCCGCGGGGTCGCCCTCGCGTGCCAGCCGGTCGATGTGGGGTCCACCCGGGTAGGGCAGGCCGAGCAGCCGACCGACCTTGTCGAAGGCCTCCCCCGCGGCGTCGTCGAGCGTGGAGCCCAGCTCGGTGACATTGACGGTGTCGTCGATGAGCAGCAGCGAGGAGTGCCCGCCGGAGACGACGAGCGCCATGACGCGCTCCGGGAACGGCCCGTCGACGAGCTCGTCGACCACCGCGTGCCCGATGACGTGGTTGACGCCGTAGAGCGGCTTGTCGAGAGCGATGGCCAGCGCCTTGGCCGCGGACGCGCCCACGGTCAGCGGGCCGACGAGACCCGGACCGGCGGTCACGGCGATCGCGTCGACCTCGCCGAGCGAGACGTCGGCCGTGGCGAGCGCGCGCTCGATCGTGGGCACCATCGCCTCGAGGTGGGCGCGCGACGCGATCTCGGGGATGATCCCGCCGAATCGTGCGTGCTCGTCGACCGACGAGGCGACGGCGTCGACCAGCAGGTCGTGGCCGCGCACGAGCGCCACCCCCGTCTCGTCGCAAGAGGTCTCGATCCCGAGGACGAGGGGTTCAGCCATGCGTCCTAGGATAGGTGTGCCGGGTGGCGTGACGAGCGTCACGGCCGCACGCGGAACACCGCCAGGTCGTTGAATCTTGTACGAGTCATGACGACTGACACCACCGTCCTCGACGGCCTCGACTTCCCCGCTCCCGCGCTCGCCGTCGCCGACGACGTCGCCGACCTCCTGTTCCGCGAGGCGCGCACCATCGCGTCCTTCACCGACCAGCCCGTGACCGACGAGGAGCTCGCCGCCGTCTACGACCTGGTGAAGTGGGGCCCGACCGCGATCAACACGACGCCGCTGCGTCTGCTCGTCGTGCGCACGCCGGAGGCCCGCGAGCGCCTCGCGAAGCACGTGAACGACGGCAACCGCGACCGCGTCCTGGCCGCCCCGGTGACGCTCATCGTCGCCTCGGACCCCGGCTTCCACGAGCACATGCCGTTCCTCGCCCCCCACATGGCGGCCCTCGGCGAGGCGCTGCACCCGCAGACCGAGACCCGCGAGCAGATGGCGCGGATGAACACGCTCATCCAGTTCGGCTACCTCATCGTCGGCCTGCGCGCCGCCGGCCTGGACGCCGGCCCCATGGCGGGCCTGGACACCGACGGCGTCGACGCGGAGTTCTTCGCCGACAACGGCTGGAAGTCGCAGCTCATCATCAACGTCGGCCACCGCGACGGCGTCGGCACCACGTACCCGCGCGGGCAGCGCCTGTCCTACGACCAGGTCTCGCTGACCGTCTGACGCACCGCCGACGGGCGCGCATCCCCCACCGGGATGCGCGCCCGCGGCATGTCCGGACCCGTTCGCTCAACCCGCGCCCGACCGCACGCGCGATGGACGCAGTTCTCGTCGCAGCGATCACGCTGCTGGCGTGCACGATCGCTGCGACGAGAACTGCACTCACGCTGAGGACTCAGGCGGGCGGGGCCATGCGTGCGCGCGGCGGCGCGTGTCAGGAGCCGGTCGCGACCGGGCGGGCCTCGTCGTTGGACCACTGCGACCACGAGCCCGGGTACAGCGCGGCCTCGATGCCGACCGAGGCCAGCGCGGCCACCTCGTGCGCGGCGGTCACGCCGGAACCGCAGTAGACGGCCACGGGCGCACCCGCCGCGGCTCCGAGCGCACGGAACCGGTCCCGCAGCGCGTCGGCCGCGAGGAAGGTCCCGTCGGCGTCGAGGTTGCTCGCCGTGGGCGCGGAGACCGCACCGGGGATGTGGCCCGCCTGCGGGTCGACCGGCTCGACCTCGCCCGCGTACCGCTCCGCGGCCCGGGCGTCGAGCAGGGGGCCGTCCCACGCGGCGGCGTCGTCGGCGTCGATCGTCGGCATGCCCCCGGGCCGCACGACGAGGTCGCCGGGCTCGGCGACGACCGCGCCGGCCTCGAGCGGGAGTCCCGCTGCCGTCCACGCCTCCAGGCCGCCGTCGAGCAGGCGCACCTCGCGCAGCCCCGCCCAGCGCAGGAGCCACCAGGCGCGCGCCGCGGAGATGCCTCCACCACCGTCGTAGGCGACCACGGCCCGGTCCTCGCGCACGCCCCAGCGCCGCGCGGCGGCTTCGAGGTCCGCGACGGCGGGCAGCGGGTGGCGGCCCTCCGCGGGGCTCGGCGGTGCGGCGAGCTCGGCGTCGAGGTCGACGAACACCGCGCCCGGCAGGTGACCCGCCAGGTACTGCTCGTGGCCGTCGGTGCGGCCGAGCGCCCAGCGGACGTCGAGCAGCACGGGCGGCTCGTCCCCCGCGAGCGCGGCGGCCAGTCCCACGGCGTCGACCAGGACGTCGTCGCGATCACTCATGAGCATCCCCGTTCTGTGCCGACGTCAGCCCCAGCTGCATCGTCCACGCGTCCTTGTTCTCCGGCTGGTAATACCCCCGGCGCAGGCCGAGCCGCGTGAAGCCCGCGCGCTCGTACAGCCGCAGCGCGGGCTCGTTGTCGACCCGCACCTCGAGCAGCACGGACGCGGCACCGATCTCGCGCGCCCGGGCGACGAGCGCCGCCAGCATCACGCCACCCAGCCCACGGCCCTGGTGCGCCGTGGCGGTGCCGATCGTCATGACCTGCGCGTCGTCCCCGTCGAACCACAACCCGGCGTAGCCGGCGAGGATTCCGTCGACCTCCACGCCCACGTACCAGCGGCCAGGCCCGACGAGCTCCTCGGCAAGCATCGCGGCCGACCACGCCCCGGCGCCGAACAGCTCGCGCTCGAGCGTCTCGAGCACCGGCAGGTCCGCCGCGGTCAGCGGGCGGACGCTCATCCCCCGACGCGCTTGCTGGCCGCGGGCGGCACGGCGTCGGGGCGACGCAGGTAGAGCGGCTCGGTCGGCAGGTCGAGGCCGGCGGCGCGGCGGGCGATCGCCAGGACGGCGAGCTCGGCGGGGTCGGGGTCGAGCAGGCCGTCCGGCACGGTGTGCGCGCCGAGCGCCTCGGGGTAGAGGGCGGCGCCACGCCCGACGACGAGCGCGCCCGGCTCGACCGTGACCGTCCTCGCCGCGCCCACGGCGGGCTCGGCGAGGACGGTCACGAGGCCCGGACCGTCGGCGCGGTAGGTGGACGAGTAGACCTCGCGGCGGCGGGCGTCGGTGGCGACGACGATCGTCGTGCCGACCGGCGCGACCCGCGAGGCGGCGAGGGCGATCGCGTCGAGCGACGGGACGCCGAGCACCGGGATGCCCAGGCCGAGCGCGAGCGTGCGCGCGGTGACGAGCCCGACGCGCAGGCCGGTGAACGGCGCCGGTCCCGTGCCGACGACGACCGCCGTCAGCTCGCGACGGTCCACACCCGCCTCCGCGAGTACCGACTCGATCATGGGAGCGAGCAGCTCGGCGTGGTGCCGCTGCTGGCTGTCGGCCCGGGCGGCGAGGACCTCGCCGGCGTCCGAGGTCAGGGCGACCGCGACGGCGCCGGAGGTGTCGAGAGCAAGAACGGGCACGGGATCAGCCTGCCACGTCGGTGCCGGTGGCTCCGGGCAGGACGGCGCCGGCCCAGCGGTCGCCGACGCCCCGCACGGTCGCGACACGCTCCCCCGCCCCGCCGTCGCCGTCGGCCTCGTCGACCACGCCTCCGCGCGGACGCTGCAGGGCGACCTCGAGGCGGTCGTCGGCCAGGCCCTCGACCCAGCCCGCGCCCCACTCGACGACGGTCACCGACTCGTCGAGCCCGGCGTCCAGGTCCAGGGCGTCGACCTCGTCGAGCGAGCCGAGACGGTAGGCGTCGACGTGCACGAGGGCGGGTCCGCGGGTGCCGTCCTCCCGGGGCAGCGGCGGGTGCTCGCGCGCGATGACGAACGTGGGCGAGGCGACCTGGCCGCGCACGTGCAGGCCCGCGCCGAGGCCCTGCGTCAGGGTGGTCTTGCCTGCGCCGAGGTCGCCCGTCAGGACGAGCAGGTCACCCGCGCGCAGGAGCGCGGCCAGCGCGCGGCCGTACGCTCGCGTGGCCTCGGCGTCGGGGAGACGGACGACGACCTCGTTCACTGCTGCTCCTCACCCTCAGGGTTGCTGTCGACGTGCACGCGCGGCACGCGCGGTCCGATCCTCGTGACGATCTCGTAGGAGATCGTGCCCGCCGCACGGGCCCAGTCCTCGGCCGTGGGGCCGCCGTCCGCGCCCGTGCCGAACAGCACGACGGGGTCCCCGGCCCGGTCGGTGGCGCCGGGACCGAGGTCCACGACCACCTGGTCCATGCACACGCGCCCCGCGACCCCCAGCAGCCGGCCCCCGACGAGCAGCGGCCCGCCCGGCGCGGCCTGCGTGCCCGAGGCGTGCCGCGGCACCCCGTCGGCGTACCCGACCGGCACGACGCCGAGCACGGTGTCCCGGTCGGTGACGTACTGGTGGGCGTAGGACATGCCGCCACCGGCCGGCCACGCCTTGACGTTGACGAGCGGCGCCTCGAGCGTCATCGCCGGCACGAGGCCGAAGTCGTCCGGGCCGCCGAGCTGCGGCACGGGCGACAGCCCGTACACCGCGAGGCCGGGCCGCACGAGGTCGTAGTGGATCGACGGGTTGGTCAGCGTCGCGGCGGAGTTGGCCAGGTGCCGCACCTCGAGCCGAGCGCCCGCGTCCTCGGCGAGCTGCACGGCCGCGGCGAACGCGACCGCCTGATCGCGGACCACGGCGTGACCGGGCTCGTCGGCGAACGCCAGGTGCGACCACACGCCGACGAGGCGCACGGCGCCCTCGGCCTCGGCGCGCAGCGCGTCGGGCAGCAGGGCCGCGTAGTCGGTCGCGTTGAGCCCGTTGCGGCCGAGCCCGGTGTCGACCTTGAGGTGGATGCGGGCGGTGCGGCCGGCGGCACGGGCAGCCGCGACGACCTCGTCGAGCGCCCAGCGCGTCGCCACGGACAGGTCGACGTCCGCCTCGATCGCCTCGCGCAGCGGCGCGCCCGGCGCGTACAGCCAGGTCAGGACGCGCGGACCGACGACGCCCGCGGCGCGCAGCGCGAGCGCCTCGGGGACCTGCGCGGCGCCGAGCCAGGCGGCACCCCCGGCGACCGCGGCGATCGCGGAGGGCACCAGGCCGTGGCCGTAGGCGTCAGCCTTGACGACGGCCATGACCTGCGCGGTCGGCGCGTGCGCCGCGAGGCTGCGGACGTTGCTCCGGATGGCGGCCAGGTCGACGACGGCGCGCGCGGGGTACGAGCTCACGGCGCCAGTCTCTCAGGTGGTCCGCACGACGAGGTCCGCGCGCCCGGCGGTCGCGGCGACGAGCTCCGCGTTGCGCTCGTCGGGCCCGTGCGACCACGCGTGCGCCGCGTCCGCGGTCTTGCCGAAGGCCACGTGCCGCGCGACGAGGCGCTCGCGCCGCACCGCGTCGTCGGGCGCCACGAACCACGCCTCGTCGAGCAGGTCCGCGACCGGGGCGAACCCGAAGGCCTCGAGCAGCAGGTAGTTCCCCTCGACCACGACGAGCGGCACCTCGGGCGGCACGGCGATCGCCCCCGCCACGGGGTTGCGCAGGTCGCGGCGGTACTCGGGCGCGTAGACCGTGCCCACGCCCGCGCGGAGCCGACGCAGGAGCGCGACGAACCCGTCGGCGTCGAAGGTGTCCGGCGCGCCCTTGCGGTCCGCGCGGCCGATCCGCTCGAGCTCGGACTGCGCGAGGTGGAACCCGTCCATCGGCACGACGACCGCCCGCTCCCCCAGCTCGGCGGCGACCGCCGCGGACAGCGTCGACTTGCCCGCGCCCGGCGAGCCCGCGATGCCGAGGAGCCGTCGCCCGCCGTCCGCGAGCGCGCGCGCCCGGGCGGCCAGCCCGGCGTCGAGCGTCACGCGCCCGCCAGCAGCGCCGCGATCGTCTCGGGCAGCGCGACGGCCACCGCGCGCGCAGCGACCGGTCCGCCGGGGTTGGCCCGGTGCGCGGCCCGGCCGTGCACGAGCGCCGCTGCCGCCGCGAGGGCCGCCGCCAGCGAGGGGTCCTCGTGGATGTCGTCGGCGCGGCCCGCGAGCAGCGCGCCGAGCAGCCCGGCCAGCACGTCACCGGCACCCGCGGTGGCGAGCCAGGACGGGGCGTCCGCCTGGCTGTAGACGGCCCCCTGGGCACCGACGACGATCGTCACCGCACCCTTGAGCAGCACCGTCGCACCCGTGAGCTCGTGCGCGCGGCGGGCCCAGCGCAGCGGCTCGGCCTCCACGACGTCCCGGTCGACCTGCTCGCCGCGCGTGGCCAGCAGGCGCGCGAGCTCGCCCGCGTGGGGCGTGAGCACCACGTGCGGTCCCACGCGCGCCGGCAGCAGCTCGAGCGCGCCGGCGTCGCACACCGCGGGCTCACCGCGCTCGTGCACGCCCTCGAGCGCGTGCTCGATGCGGCGGCGCTGCGAGGCGTCGTCGGGCGAGACCCCCGGCCCGAACACCCACGCCTGCACGCGGCCGACACCGATGACCACCTCGGGGCGCCGCGCGACGACGAGGTCGCCCACGTCCCCGAGGTACCTGACCATCCCGACGCCGGCCAGCACCGCCGCGGTCGTCGAGAGCACCGCGGCGCCGGGGTAGCGCCGCGCGCCGGCGACCACGCCGAGGACCCCGCGCGTGTACTTGTGCGCGTCGGTGGGCGGCACGGGCCACAGGCCGGCCACGTCGGCGTCGTCGAGCCGGGCGACGGCGGGCGCGCCGCCGGGCGCGAGCCCGATGTCGACGACCGCGAGCCGGCCGACCGCGCCCGCGGCCGGCGGCAGCAGGAGGCCGGGCTTGGCGGCGCCGAAGGTCACGGTCTCGTCCGCCGCGAGCACGGGGCCGGGCAGCGAGCCGTCGTCGACGCCGATCCCCGAGGGCGCGTCGACCGCCACGACCACTCCCCGCACGTCGGCGGAGAGCCGCTCGACGAGGTCCGCGGCCGCGCCCCGCAGCCCGCCGGAGGCCCCGATGCCGAGGAGCCCGTCGAGGACGAGGTCGGCGTCGACGGCCCAGGCGAGCCCCTCGTCGGCCGGGACGACACGGCCACCCGCGGCCCGCAGCGCCGCCGCCCCTGCGGCATGGACCCGGTCGTCGACCGTCAGGGCCCGGACTGCCGCACCGCGCCGGGCGAGGAGTGCGCCGGCGAGCAGGGCGTCGCCCCCGTTGTTGCCCGGCCCGACGAGGACCGCCACGCGGGCGCCGCCGACGCGCCCGAGCCGCTCGCGCAGCAGGGCCGCGACGTGCGTCGCGAGTCCGAACGCGGCGCGGTCCATCAGCGGGACGCCGGCCGCGAGCAGCGGCTCCTCAGCGGCCCGGACCTGCGACGACGTCCAGGAGAGCAGCACCCCACCATCCTGGCCCGTCCGACCGCCGGGGGCCAGGCGCGATGTCGAACCCACGGGTAACGTGCAGGTCATGCGCTTCGGAATGTTCGTCCCCCAGGGCTGGCGGCAGGACCTCACGGGCATCGAGGCCCGCGACCACTGGCAGGTGATGAGCGGGCTCGCGAAGCACGCCGACGACGGCGACGTGTGGGAGTCCATCTGGGTCTACGACCACTTCCACGCCGTCCCCGAGCCCAACGGCCAGGCGGTGCACGAGGCGTGGAGCCTGATCAACGCCTTCGCGGCCTCGACGAGCCGCGTGCGCCTCGGCCAGATGTGCACGTGCATGGCCTACCGCAACCCCGCCTACCTGGCGAAGGTCGCCGCGACGGCGGACGTCATCTCCGGCGGACGTGTCGAGATGGGCATCGGCGCCGGCTGGTACGAGCACGAGTGGCGCGCCTACGGCTACGGCTTCCCGACGGCCGGCGAGCGGATCGCGATGCTCGACGAGGGCGTCCAGATCTTCAAGCAGCTGTGGACCAACGGCGTCGCGACGCTGGACGGCAGGCACTACCAGGTGGACGGGGCGCAGCTCGCCCCGCTCCCCCTGCAGGTCGACGGACCGCCGCTGTGGATCGCCGGCGGGGGCGAGCGCAAGACCCTGCGGATCGCGGCCGAGCACGCGCAGTACACGAACTTCGACGGCACGCCCGAGACCTTCGCGCACAAGTCCGACGTGCTGCGCGGCCACTGCGACGCGATCGGGCGCGACTTCGCCGAGATCACCCGCTCGGCCAACTACAACGTGGTCATCGGCGAGACGCAGGCGGACGTCGACGACCGGATCGCCTGGATCGAGGAGCACTACGCGAACACGCTGCCCGAGCGGGCGCCGGGCATCGCCGAGGACTTCCGCAAGGGCCCGCTCGTCGGCACCCCGGAGCAGATCGTCGAGAAGCTCACCGAGCTCCAGGGCCTGGGACTGGCCTACGCGATCACCTACTTCGCGGACGCCGCCTACGACCGCCAGAGCATCGAGCTCTTCGAGACGAAGGTCGTCCCCGAGCTGCGGTGACTCAGTCGTCGACCGCGCCCAGCAACGTCAGCCGGTCGCGGTCGACCACCAGCACCCCGCCCTCCTGCGGCGATCCGACAACTCTCAGGTCCTCGTGCCGGTACCAGCCGAGGACTGAACCGTCCGTCGCGTCCAGCACCGTCACCTGGGTGGCGTCCGAGCCCACGAACGGGTTGAGGCCGACCGGCGAGCTGCGCAGCGCGACCGTGCCCGGCCCGACCTCCTTGTCCAGGGTCCCAGCGCCACGCCCCGACCAGGTCCAGGCCGTCGCTGTGCTCGGCGGAACCGCCGCTCGGATCGAATCCGACCGCGACAGCAGCACGTCGCCCGTGCTCGCGTACTGGTCGACGCCCGGCAGCGTCGTGGTCTCGCCCGTCTCCACGTCCAGCATCGTCGGAGCGACCGAGGTGTCGACGGGGTCGTCGGAGCCCCAGTACCGCTCGCCGGTCCACGCGGTCTCCCCCAGGCAGGGCATCTCTCGCGTCCAGAGCACCTGGCCGCGTCTGGTTGCCGAGGTCTCGCACCCGCTCCCTTCGTCGGACACCGCGCTCCACAGGGCGAGGTCGGCGCTCGCCGATCTCAGGCCGGCGTCGCGCGGCGTGCGGGCGAGCTCGTCGCCCGTCCGCACGTCCACCGTCACGACCTCGTCACCGTCGCGCGACAACGCGTAGCCGACGGTCGGCAGGGGCTCGACGATGCGGTGCCGGTAGCGACCCTCGTGCTCACCGGTCAGCGCCGGTAGCCCGCGGGCGAAGCCGCTGCGTGTCCAGGTGATGCTCCCGTCAGCAGCTCGTGCCGTGACTGTCCCGCCGCACGAGCTCGCGTCGATCAGCAGGACCAGGTCCCCGTCGGCCGCCGCGGGCTCGACCACCCCGTCCTTCTCGCACGCGCTCGTAGCCCGCCACTCCGGCTGCGTGCTGCTCAGGTCCCATCCCGCCGAAGCGGGGCGCACGCGGTAGAACGCCACGGATCCGTCGCTCGCGACCAGCACACCGTCGGAGCCGACGGGCGTGACGCCGCGGACCTCCGGCCAGACGGCCAGCCCTCCCCGACGCTGCCCGGTCGCTGCGTCGATCACGTCCACCCGGTACCTGCTCACGAGCAGGTACGCGTCGCCGACGGCAGCCACGTCCTCGGGCTCGAGCGCACCGCTCTCCTGCTCGACGCTCCACACGACGCCGTCACCGGCCGACCGCACGGCCGCCGCCGGGACGGTGACGAGCACCGCCACCACGACGAGCGCGGCACCGAGCGCGGGCCACCACCGGGGGGCCCTGCCCTCGGCCCTGCGCGCGAGGAGCGCGGCGGGCAGCATCGCGACACCAGCGGCCGTCGCCACGGCGCCCGCGACGTAGGCCAAGGCATCCTGCCCGAGGAGCCCGAGAGCGATCAGGCCGATCCCGGCGACCAGCAGCGCCGCGGCGACGACCGGGCCTCGGGCCCAGCCCTTCCGCACCTCGGTCTCGTCCGAGCCCTCCTGGTCGCTCACGTGTCCCCCTGGCTTCGCTGTCAGATCCACGCGCACAGTACCGAGCGGTCAGATGCGGCGCGCGTCAGTCGCGCTCGGCGACCACCATGGCCGACGCGATGCCCGCGTCGTGCGAGATCGACAGGTGGAACCGCGTCACGCCGAGCTCGGCGGCCCGCGCGGCCACCGTCCCGATCACCTCGACCACGGGCTGCGCGCCCGCGACGCGCCGCACGGTCGCGTCCTGCCAGCTCATCCCGGCCGGCGCCCCGAGCGCCTTGGCGATGGCCTCCTTCGCGGCGAAACGCGCGGCCAGCGAGGTCTCGGGCATCTCCCGCTCGGCCGGCGTGAACAGCCGGTCGCGCAGCGAGGGGACCCGGCGCAAGGTCTCGACGAAGCGCGCGACGTCGACCACGTCGATGCCGATCCCGACGATCACGTGCGGTCCTCGTCCGTGATCAGGTCCCGGTACCGGAACCACTTGGCCTCGAGCGCCGCCGCGAGGTCCACGTCGAAGCGCTGCGCCACGAGCATCAGGTGCGCGAGCACGTCCGCCATCTCCGCCGCCAGCGCGCCGTCGTCGGGCTCCCGTCGCGAGCGCCCCGTGTGCGCGAGGTACGCCTGCGTGAGCTCGCCCATCTCCTCGCCCAGCTTGAGCACGAGCCAGTCGTCGGTGCGCTCGATCGCGTGCAGGCGCGCGTACACGCGCGAGATCGTCTCGACCTCGGCCTGCGCAGCCGCGAGGTCCACTACTCGACCGTGACGGACTTGGCCAGGTTGCGCGGCTGGTCGACGTCGAGGCCCTTGGCGGTCGCCAGCTCGCACGCGAACACCTGGAGCGGAACGACGGTCAGCAGCGGCGCGAGCAGGGTCGGCGACTGCGGCACGTAGAAGACCTCGTCGGCGTAGGGCCGCACGGCCTCGTCGCCGTCCTCGGCGATGACGATCGTCCGGGCACCGCGAGCGCGGATCTCCTGGATGTTGGAGACGACCTTGGAGTGCAGCGAGTCACGGCCGCGGGGCGAGGGGACGACGACGAACACGGGCTGGCCGGGCTCGATGAGCGCGATCGGGCCGTGCTTGAGCTCGCCGGCGGCGAAACCCTCGGCGTGGATGTACGCGAGCTCCTTGAGCTTGAGCGCACCCTCCAGGGCGACCGGGAACCCGACGTGCCGGCCGAGGAACAGCACCGACTGGGTGTCCGCCATCCAGCGCGCGATCTCGCGCACGCGGCCGGCACGGTCGAGCACCTGCTGGATCTTGTCCGGCATCGCGCGCAGCTCGTCGAGGATCTCGGTGACCTCGTCGGCGTACTTGTTGCCGCGCAGCTGGGCCAGGTAGAGGCCGAGCAGGTACGCGGCGGTGATCTGCGAGAGGAACGCCTTGGTCGACGCGACGGCGATCTCCGGGCCGGCGTGCGTGTAGAGCACCGCGTCGGACTCGCGCGGGATGGTCGAGCCGTGCGTGTTGACGATGGCCAGCACCTTGGCGCCCTGCTCGCGCGCGTGCCGGACGGCCATGAGGGTGTCCATCGTCTCGCCGGACTGCGAGACGGCGACGACGAGCGTGCGCTCGTTGACCACGGGGTCGCGGTAGCGGAACTCGTGCGCGAGCTCGACCTCGACCGGGATGCGGCACCAGTGCTCGATCGCGTACTTGGCGACGTGGCCCGCGTAGGCAGCCGTGCCGCACGCGATCACCACGATCTTGTCGACGGCCCGCAGGATGCCCTCGTCGATCCGCACCTCGTCGAGCACGAGGCGCCCGCGGGCGTCGGTGCGACCCAGCAGGGTGTCCGCGACGGCCTGCGGCTGGTCGTGGATCTCCTTGTCCATGAACGAGCGGAAGCCGCCCTTCTCGGCCGCCTCCGCGTCCCAGTCCACGGTGTAGCGGCGGGCGTCGGCGGGCGAGCCGTCGAAGTTCGTCACGCTGACCGAGCCCGGCGTGATCGTCACGACCTGGTCCTGGCCGAGCTCGAGCGCCTCGCGGGTGTGGGCGATGAACGCCGAGACGTCCGAGCCGAGGAAGTTCTCCCCCTCACCCAGGCCGACGACCAGCGGGGAGTCGTGCCGCGCGCCCACCACCGTGCCGGGGTCGTCGGCGTGCACCGCGAGCAGGGTGAACGTGCCGTGCAGTTGGCGGACGACGCTCGTCATGGCGGTCGTGAGGTCACCCGTGGTCGCGTACGCGCGGGCGATGAGGTGCGCCGCGACCTCGGTGTCGGTCTCGGACAGGAAGGTGACGCCCTCCCCCTCGAGCTCGGCCTTCAGCGCGGCGAAGTTCTCGACGATGCCGTTGTGGATGACGGCGAGGCGGCCGGCGACGTGCGGGTGCGCGTTGGTGTCGGTGGGGCCGCCGTGCGTGGCCCAGCGCGTGTGGCCGATCGCGGCGGTCGCGGGGTCGAGCGGGTGAGCGTCGAGCTCCTCGACGAGGTTGGCGAGCTTGCCGGCCTTCTTGGCGGTCTCCAGCCCGGTCGCGGGGCCGACGAGGGCCACGCCCGCCGAGTCGTAGCCGCGGTACTCCAGGCGACGCAGCCCCTCCATCACGACGTCGAGGGGACGGGTGCTGGCCTGCTGGCTTCCGACGTAGCCGACGATTCCACACATGGCGGCAAGTCTATCCGGGGCATCGCGCCGCGCCCGGGGCCCCGCCCGTGACCAGCCCCACACGGCCGCCTCGGCGGGAGTCGGGCACAATCGTGCGCGTGCCTGCGTCGCTCACCCCGTCCACCCCGTACGTGGACCTCGACCGCGCGGCGTGGACGCGCCTGTCGGCCTCCACGCCCCTGCCCCTGACCGATGCGGACGTCGACCGGCTCGCCGGCCTCGGCGACCCGATCGACCTGGCCGAGGTGGACGCGATCTACCGGCCCATCTCCCGGTTGCTCGACCTCTACGTCGAGGCCACGCGCGGCCTGCACCAGGCCTCGAGCACGTTCCTGCGCGAGGACATCGTCGCGACGCCGTTCGTCATCGGCGTCGCCGGCTCGGTCGCGGTCGGCAAGTCCACGACGGCCCGCCTCCTGCGCGAGCTGCTCGCCCGCTGGCCCGCGACCCCCCGCGTCCAGCTGATCACGACCGACGGCTTCCTCTACCCGAACGCCGAGCTCGAGCGCCGCGGCCTGATGGACCGCAAGGGCTTCCCGGAGTCCTACGACAGGCGAGCGCTGCTCCGCTTCGTCTCGAAGGTCAAGGCGGGGCGACCCGAGGTCCGCGCGCCCGTGTACGACCACCTCACCTACGACATCGTGCCGGGCCGCGAGATCGTCGTGCAGCACCCGGACGTGCTCGTCGTCGAGGGGCTCAACGTGCTGCAGCCCGCACGCCCGACGGCCGCGGGGACCTCGAACCTCGCCGTGAGCGACTTCTTCGACTTCTCGATCTACGTCGACGCCCGCACGCCCGACGTGCGGCAGTGGTACGTCGACCGGTTCCTGTCCTTGCGCAGCACGGCGTTCTCGGACCCGGACTCCTACTTCCACCGGTACGCCGCGCTGTCCGACGACGAGGCCGTGGCGCGTGCCGAGCACATCTGGGACACGATCAACGCGCCCAACCTGGAGGAGAACATCCTCCCGACGCGCAGCCGCGCCGACCTCGTGCTGACCAAGGGCCGCGACCACTCCGTCGAGCGCGTGCGACTGCGCAAGATCTGACGTCAGGGGTTCGGCGCCGGCTCCAGCAGCCCGACCGGGTACGTCGCGGTGTCGGTGACCTCGAGCGCGTCGAGGGCCGTGGTGATCTCGGCCCGTGGGCCGCCCCCGCACGCGCCCTCGGGCAGCGAGGCACGCACCGCGCGGCCGAGCGCGTCGACGAGCCACAGGTCGAGGCGGGACACGGGCGCGGGCGTGCAGCCCTGCGACGTCGGCGCCGGGGCGAGAGCGAGCGCCGCCTCCAGAGCCGTCGTGTCCCCGTCCAGCCGCCGCGCACGCACCGAGCTCCACGTGCCCGCGCTGTCGACGAGCGTGCCGCCCGGCGTGCACTCGACCGCTCCCGTTGCCACGAACGTGCTCGGGACCCGGCCGGGGGCGGGCGCGTCGACGTGCGGCGCTGCCGACGACGGCACCGTGGCGGCCGTGCCCGCTGCCGGGGTCAGGTCGAGGGCGGCGAGCACCTGCGGGGCCATGCAGTCCGCCGCCTCGACGACGTGCGCGACCGGGACCGTCGGGCTGGGGTCGGGAGCTGCCGAGGAGCACCCGGCGAGCACGAGCACGGCGAGCAGACCCGGCACGAGTCGTCGTCCCATGACTGCCCCCTTCCCGTGCGCGCGACGAGGCCTCCCCTGACCGGGGTTCGCCACGTGGTGGAGGGACGGCAGCGCAGCCGTCCCACCTCGAGGGTATGAGCCCGAACGGGTGAACGCGCGCGCCGAGACCGGATCGTTAGGCCGGGGGCACCGATCGTGAGCGACCCGTGACCGGACGGGCGTCGTCGTCGCTCCCCGAGGGCGTCGAGCCGTCGTCGTCGGCGGGCCCCGCTGCGAGCCCTGCGAGCTCGTCCGTGGCCTCGTCCGTGGGCTCGTCTGCGGCGTCGTCGTGCCGTCCGTGCCACCGGCGCAGGGCCCAGTCGACCAGGAACCCGAGGACGATGCCGCCCACCACGCCGACGCCGACGGCGACCACCGGGTGCCCCTCGAGGAAGGCCCCCGACGCGATGCCGATGGCCGCGGAGTACGCGGCCCACATCACGGCGGCCACGGCCGTCAGCCCGACGAACCGACGTCGCGGGTAGCCCAGCGCGCCGGCGCTCATGTTCACCGCGACCCGGCCGATCGGGATGTATCGCGCGGCGATGATGAACGACGCCCCCCGCCGGTCGAGCGCGTTCTCGGCCCAGTCGAGCGACGCCTGGGCCCGCTTGGACCGCAGCAGCCGCAGCGTGCGGACGTGCACCTTGGTGCCGATCTGGTACGCGATCTGGTCACCGGTGAAGGCCCCGAGCGCGGCCACGGTCAGCAGCAGCACCAGGTTGGGCTCGCCCGACGAGGCCGACAACGCGGCCAGCGCGATGATGAGCGACTCGCTCGGCAGCGGGGGGAAGAAGCCGTCGACCGTCGCGAACGCGTACATGACGACGAAGACCCAGGGGGATCCTGCGAGGGCCAGCGCCCACTCCTCCAGCCCCACCGTCACCCACCCCCGAGGTTCGTCGTGCCCTCACGGTATGCGCTGGGGCGCGGGTGCACCTCCGCCAGCGCCCAGGTCACCCCGCGTCGAGGGCGAAGCCAAGAGCCTCGGCAGCCCCCGTGGGTCGCGGCTCGCTCGCCCAGCGCATGCCGATCTCGTCGGCGGCCGCGAGCGAGCGCAGCTCGGCGCGATCGAGGTAGAGCGTGCCGCCCAGGTGGTCGGTCTCGTGCTGGACGATCCGCGCGGACCAGCCGGTCACGACCTCGTCCAGCGCCGTGCCGCGCTCGTCGGCCCCCGTCAGCCGGACCGACCGCCAGCGGGCGACGACCGCCTGGTAGGCGGGCACGCTCAGGCAGCCCTCGTAGAACGCGACCCGCTCGTCGCCGTCGGGCTCGTCACCGGCGGGCTCGTAGGACGGGTTGACCAGCACGCGGTACGGCAGCGGGGCCCGCTCGCGCACCGCGGCGACCTGCTCGGACGTCATCCCGGGGTCCTCGAGCACCGCGATCGCGAGCGGCAGCCCGATCTGCGGAGCCGCGAGGCCGACGCCCGGCGCCGCGCGCATCGTGCGGTGCATGAGGGCGAGCAGCCCGTCGAGCTCCTCGCCCTCCAGCTGCCCGTCGAACGGGACGGCCACGCCGCGCAGGGCCGGGTGGCCGGCCCGCACGATGGGGGCCGGCCCGGCACCGGCCGCGTCGAGCAGCCGCAGCGCGTGCTCGCGCAGCGCGACGTCGCGCTCGGTCACGGGGGTCACCGGGGGCTCACTCCACGCTCACCGGCGCTCACAGCGCTCACAGCGCTCACAGTGCGAGGCGGTCGCGCACCACGTCCGCCAGCTCGTGCGCGACGCGGTCGGCGTCCTCCTGCGTCGCGGCCTCGACCATGACCCGGACCAGCGACTCGGTGCCCGAGGGCCGCAGCAGCACCCGCCCGGTGGCACCCAGCCGGTCCTCGGCGCGCTTGACCGCGTCGGCGAGCGGGCCGTCGTCCGTGCGCGCCTTGTCGACACCGTTGACGTTGACGAGAGTCTGCGGCAGCCGGCGGACCACACCCGCCAGGTCGTCCAGCGGTCGGCCCGTGGAGACGACGCGCGCGGCGAGCTGCAGCGCGGTCAGGACCCCGTCGCCCGTCGTGGCGTGCTTGGCCATGATGATGTGCCCGGACTGCTCGCCGCCCAGGGAGTACCCGGCGGCACGCATCGCCTCGAGCACGTAGCGGTCGCCCACGCCGGTCTCGACCGTCGCGATCCCGGCGGCCTCCATCGCGAGCCGCAGCCCGAGGTTGCTCATCACCGTCGTGACGAGGGTGTCGTCCACGAGCTCACCGCGGTCCCGCATCGCCAGCGCGAGCACACCCATGATCTGGTCGCCGTCGACGAGGACGCCGAACCGGTCGACCGCGAGGCAGCGGTCCGCGTCGCCGTCGAAGGCCACGCCGAGCGCCGCGCCGGACGCGACCACCGCAGCCTGGAGCTGCTCCGGGTGCGTCGAGCCGCACTTCTCGTTGATGTTGCGCCCGTCGGGCGACGCGTTGATGACGACCACGTCGGCGCCCGCCTCGCGCAGGGCCGAGGGTCCGACCTCGCTCGCAGCGCCGTTCGCGCAGTCGACCGCGATGCGCAGACCGGCGAGCGGCGTGTCGATCGTGCCGACCAGGTGGTCGATGTAGGAGGCGCCGGAGCTGCCCGTGTCGACCCGGATCCGACCGACGTCGCCCCCGAGCGGGCGCTCCCAGTCCTCGCCGATGCGCGCCTCGATGGCGGCCTCGAGGTCGTCGTCGAGCTTGTGCCCGCCGCGCGCGAGGAACTTGATGCCGTTGTCGGGCATCGGGTTGTGCGACGCGGAGAGCACCACGCCGATGTCGACCCCGGTGGACGCCGTCAGGAACGCCACCGCCGGCGTGGGCAGCACGCCCACGTTGTTCACGTCGACGCCAGCGGACGCCAGGCCCGCGCTGACCGCCGCGGCGAGGAACTCGCCCGACGCGCGCGAGTCGCGCCCGACCACCGCGCGCGGCCGGTGCCCCGCGAACACGCCGCGCGTGCCGAGCACGTGCGCGGCCGCCACCGACAGGTCGAGCGCGAGCTCGGCCGTCACGTCGCGGTTGGCGAGTCCTCGTACTCCGTCGGTCCCGAACAGCTGACCCATGTCAGACCCCTTCGTCGTCCGTGCTGAACGCTAGCCCTCGCGCCACAGGCGTGCTGACGTTCCCTGGTCGTCCGCCGCCGGACATGCCGATGGCCCCACCGGTCTCGCGACCGGCGGGGCCATCGTGCGCAAGCGCGAGGATCAGCGCTTCGAGTACTGCGGAGCCTTGCGGGCCTTCTTGAGACCGGCCTTCTTGCGCTCGACGACGCGGGCGTCGCGAGTCAGGAAGCCGGCCTTCTTCAGGGCCGGGCGGTTGTGCTCGGCGTCGATCGCGTTGAGCGCACGGGCGATGCCCAGGCGCAGCGCGCCGGCCTGGCCGGAGACGCCACCGCCGGTGATGCGCGCGACGACGTCGAAGCGACCCTCGACGTCCACGAGCTTCAGCGGGGAGTTCACCAGCTGCTGGTGGACCTTGTTCGGGAAGTAGTCCTCGAGCGTGCGCCCGTTGATCTTCCACTCACCGGTGCCGGGGACCAGGCGAACGCGCGCGATGGCCTCCTTGCGGCGGCCGAGCGCGTTGGCCGGCGCGGTGATGCTCTGGCCACGGCCGGCGGGGGCCGCGGACTCGGAGGTGTAGCTGGTGGGGGTGTCGTCGCCCTCGAGGTCGATGTCGACCGTCGTCTCTGCCACGGGTTTTCCTGTCGTCTCTATGCGCAGCGGCCTCAGGCCTGCTGCGCGACCTGGGTGATCTCGAAGGGCTTCGGCTGCTGGGCCGCGTGAGGGTGCTCGGCACCCGCGTAGACCTTGAGCTTGCCGAGCTGCTGACGGCCGAGGCTCGTCTTGGGGATCATGCCGCGGACGGCCTTCTCGATCACACGCTCGGGGTGCTTCTCCAGCAGGTCCGAGTACGCGGTGGCGCGCAGGCCGCCCGGGTAGCCGGAGTGGGTGTACGCGAGCTTGTTCTCGCGCTTCTTGCCGGTCAGGGCGATCTTGTCCGCGTTGATGACGATGACGAAGTCACCGCCGTCCACGTGGGGGGCATAGGTCGCCTTGTGCTTGCCGCGCAGCAGCGTGGCCACGTGAGTGGCCAGGCGGCCCAGGACGACATCGCTCGCGTCGATGACGTACCAGGTCCGCTCGACGTCGCCGGGCTTCGGGGTGTACGTGCGCACGGTCGTAGCCTTCGTTTCGTGTTGCGTGGTGTGGCGGCATGGGCCCGCAAGCCGCAGGTCCGCCGTCAATGGCTGGTCGGTGGCATCCGCGGTCCGGCGAGTGGGATCACCGGCCCTGCCGACGCGACGGGTGCTGAGTACACCGGCCAGCGTGCGGGGACGCACAACGAGTCACCAGGTTAGCCGCCGCCCGCCGGAGGGGTCAAAGCCGGACGGCTGTCACGGTGGTCACTCACCCGTCGCCCACCGGTCGGTCGGCCGCGCGTCGAGGCGCGGGACCGTGCGGCGCGACGGGCCGAAGGGCAGCCGCCGCGGCGCGCACGACGCGGTCGGTGAGGTCGTCGAGCGTCGGGGTCCGCAGCGCCCAGTGCTGCCAGTAGAGCGGCACGTCGAGGTGGCGCCCCGCGCGCAGCTCGACCAGCGTCCCGCGGGCCAGCGCGTCGGCCGCCGCTGCCGACGGCACCATGCCCCACCCGATCCCGGCCTCGATGAGCCGGACGAACGCGCCCTGCGACGGGACGTAGTGCACCAGCGGGGCCGCGGAGCGCCGCCCGACCGCGGCCGCCACGAAGCGTTCCTGCAGGCCATCCTCACGATTGAAGGCCAGCAGCGGCGCCGCTGCGAACGCCTCGGCGCGCAGCCCGCCGCCGAACCACTGCGCCCTGCGCTCGGGCGCGGCGACGGCGAGGTACCGCATCGCGCCGAGCCGCCGGACGCGGCAGCCCTGCACCGCGCGGGGGTCGGCCGTCACCGCCGCCATGACCGTGCCGTCGCGCAGCAGGTCGGCGGACAGGTCCTGGTCCTCCCGCCGCAGGTCGAGCAGGACGTCGGCCGGCAGGTCCGCGAGCGCGTCGGGGAACCAGGTGGACATCGAGTCGTCGTTCACGGCCACGGGCAGGCGCCGCATGGCCGCGGCGGAGGGCACCGGCCGCGTGCTGCCGGGAGACGGGACGAGCTGCCCGAGCGCGTCGCGTCCCAGGACGTCGATCTGGCCGGCGAGCCGCACGAGGACCTCCCCGTCCTCGGTCGGCCGGCACGGGCGCGTCCGGAGCACCAGCACGCGTCCCACCTGCTGTTCTAGCGCCTTCACGCGCTGGCTGACGGCCGACGGGGTGACGTGCAGACGCTGCGCCGCGGCGTCGAAGCTGCCCTCGTGGACCACCGCGGCGAGCGCGTCGAGCTGGTCCGGGTCGAACGCCATGGGCCGCTTCCTCACTGTTGCTTATGGTTCTGTAGATTCTTGCGCTGGACTGAATCTACCGCAGCGCCCTACGGTCGTCGCCGTGCCCGCCGCCGCCCTCTCGGGTTTCCTCACCGCGCTGACGCTCATCGTCGCGATCGGTGCCCAGAACGCCTTCGTCCTGCGTCAGGGGATCCGCCGGGAGCACGTGCTGCCCGTCGTGGCCGTGTGCGCCGCCGCCGACGCGCTGCTCATCGCCGCCGGGGTCGCCGGCCTGGGAGTGCTCGTCACCGAGCACCCGGTCGCCCTGACCGTCACCCGCTACGGCGGCGCGGCCTTCCTGCTGCTGCTCGCCGTCGGCGCGGCCCGCCGTGCGAGGCACCCGGAGCACCTGGACCCCAGCGCCGACGGACCGGCGGGCCTCGGCGCCGTGCTGGGCACCTGCCTCGCGCTGACGTTCCTCAACCCGCACGTCTACCTGGACACCGTCGTCCTGCTGGGCTCCCTCGCGCACCAGCACGACCCGGGCGCGTGGGCCTTCGCCGTCGGGGCGGCGTGCGCGAGCGTCGTGTGGTTCACCGCGCTCGGGTTCGGGGCCGCGCTGCTGCGGCCGGTGTTCGCCCGGCCACGGGCGTGGCAGGTGCTCGACGTCGTCGTCGCCGTGGTGATGGCGACGCTCGCGGTCCTGCTGGTCGTCTAGCGCGCGCGGGACACGCGCGCGACGTCCCACACCGGCTCGGGCGTCTCGACGACGGTGCCGTCGGCACCGAACACGAGGAACCGGTCGAACGTGCGCGTGAACCAGCGGTCGTGCGTGACGGCCATGACCGTCCCCTCGAACGCCTCGAGCCCCTGCTCCAGGGCCTCGGCCGAGTGCAGGTCGAGGTTGTCCGTCGGCTCGTCGAGGAGCAGCAGCGTCGCGCCGCCGAGCTCGAGCAGCAGGATCTGGAGCCGCGCCTGCTGGCCGCCGGAGAGCGTCTCGTAGCGCTGCTCCGCGGCGCCGACGAGCTCGTAGCGGTCGAGCGCCTTGCTCGCCTGCTCGCGGCCCATGCCGGAGCGGTGGGTGTCGCCGCGGTGCAGGATCTCCAGCAGGGTGCGACCGACGAGCTCGGGGTGCGCGTGGTTCTGCGCGAACCAGCCCGGCCGGACGCGCGAGCCGAGCGTCACCTTCCCGGTGTGGTTGACGGCGACCACCGGCGTCTCCCCCGCGGGCAGGTGCTCCGGGCCCGGGTCGGACCCGCCCGCGGCCAGCAGCCGCAGGAAGTGGGACTTGCCCGAGCCGTTCGACCCGAGCACGGCGACGCGCTCGCCGAACCAGAGCTCGAGGTCGAAGGGCTTCATCAGGCCCGTCAGCTCAAGACCGTCGGCGACGACCGCGCGCTTCGCGGTGCGGCCGCCCCGCAGGCGGACCTTGACGTTCTGCTCACGGACCAGCACGGTCGGTGGCCCGGCCTGCTCGAACTTGCGCAGCCGCGTCTGGGCGGCCTGGTAGCGCGAGGCGAGGCCGTCGTTGAACGCGGACTTCGTCTTGAGGGTCAGCACGAGCTCCTTGAGCTTCGCGTGCTCCTCCTCCCAGCGGCGCAGCTGCTCCTCGAGCCGGTTGCGCCGGTCCTCACGCGCCTGGTGGTAGGTGCCGAAGCCGCCTCCGTGCACCCACACGGAGGCGCCGACGGCGGTCGGCTCGAGGGTCGCGACCTGGGTGGCCACGCGGGCCAGCAGCTCGCGGTCGTGACTGACGAACAGCACCGTCTTGCCCGAGGCGACCAGCCGCTCCTCGAGCCACCGCTTGGTCGGCACGTCGAGGGCGTTGTCGGGCTCGTCGAGCAGCAGCACCTCGTCGGGCCCGCGCAGCAGCGCCTCGAGCACGAGCCGCTTCTGCTCGCCGCCCGACAGCGTGCGCACCTCACGGTCCTGCGCGCGGTCGAACGGGATCGAGAGCACGGCGTCGGTCACGCGGTCCCAGCCCGCCTCCGCCTCGTAGCCGCCCACGTCGGCCCAGTCGACGAGCGCCTGGGCGTAGCGCATCTGCGACGGCTCGTCGTCGACCGTCATGATCCCCAGCTCGGCGGCCGCGAGCTCGGCCGCGGCGTCGCGCACCGCGGGCGCGGCCAGCGACGCGAGCAGGTCGCGGATCGAGCGCGCGTCGTCGACCCGCCCGATGTCCTGGCGCATGATCCCGAGCCCGCCGCTGCGGCCGACCGTGCCGGAGTGCGGTGCCTCGTCGCCGGCGACGATCCGCAGCAGCGTGGACTTGCCGGCGCCGTTGGGGCCGACGAGCGCCACTCGGGCGCCGTCCGCGACGCGGAACGTGACCTCGTCGAGCAGCTCGCGGCCGTCGGACAGGACGTAGGTCACGGAGGCGATGTCGAGGTGTCCCACACACTGAAGTGTGCGGGTCCGTGGGCCGACCGGACGAATCCTTTGCCGCCACCTCATCGCCGGGCTCCCGCCGGCCGATGACCAGATGACCACCACCGAGACACCAGGAGAACCCGTGCGCCGCACCCTCGCCGCCCTGACGCTCGTCGTCGGCCTCGTCGTCGCGCCCGCCGCGGCCGCCGAGGCGCAGGTCCACACCGCCAAGTCCTTCACGAACTGCACAGCGCTGAACAAGACCTACGCGGGCGGTGTCGCGAAGAGCTCGAAGGTGCACAACACCAAGACCGTCGGCGGCAAGAAGGTCGCCGCGAAGTCGAAGTACAAGCCGAAGGTCAGCGCGGCCCTCTACGCCGCCAACAAGAAGATGGACCGTGACAAGGACGGCATCGCCTGCGAGCGCTGACGCAGCCCTCAGCCAGGCTCGCACGGGCGGACGCTGGCGGTCCGGGCCGCGGGGTGCGAGTGTCGTGTCATGAGTGATGACACGTCCGGCACCAGCACCGACCCGGCCCTCGGCAGCGAGGGCGACACCGACCAGCTCCCCCGCGAGGACACGCTGGTCGACCGCGGCGTCGACGACCTGCTCGACGAGGGCTACTCCCCGCCCGAGCGTGACCGATCCACCCACTACGGCGAGACCGCGTGGGAGGAGAGCCACCGCGAGGGCATCGACCAGCGGGCCGCGCAGGAGGAGCCCGAGGTCTGGGAGCAGCGCCCCAAGATCGCCGGCGACCGCGAGGAGCTCCGCGCGGGGCGGCTCGTCGAGGACGACGGCGCCGTCGAGGCGGGCGGCACCGACAGCTTCGCGATCGACGCCGGCGTCTCCGGCGGGGCCGCGAGTGCCGAGGAGGCCGCGATCCACCTCGTCGAGGAGGAGTACGTCGACGAGGACCGCTACCGCGACGACGACGAGTCCTGAACGGCCCGTCAGCAGCAGGTCAGCAGCAGGGCGGCGCGGCGGCCTCGACCGAGCGGCGCGCCCGGGTCAGCTCGGCGCGGTCGGCCATCTCCTGCTCCGGCGGGTAGCTGACCTCCTCGAGCGTGAGCCCGTGCGCGGGTGCGACGTGGGTCTTGCCGTCCCGGCTGCGCCCGGCGAGCTGCTCGGCGGGCCAGTCGGTCCCGCGGCGCCCCTCCCCCACGGCGAGGCTCGCGCCGACGAGCGATCGGACCATCGAGTGGCAGAAGGCGTCCGCCTGCACGTCGGCCACCACGAGGCCCTCGTCGTCCCGGGACCACCGGAACACCTCGAGCGTGCGGATCGTCGTCGCGCCGGGCCGCGGCTTGCAGAAGGCCGCGAAGTCGTGCAGCCCGACGAGCGGCGCGGCCGACTCCTGCATGGCCTCGACGTCGAGCCGGCGCCGGTGCCAGACCACCGACGTGCGGACGAGGGGGTCACGGACGGTCGTGTCGTCGCAGAGCCGGTAGGTGTAGCGGCGGCGCTCGGCGGAGAACCGGGCGTCGAACCCGTCGGGGGCGTCCGTGACGCGGTGCACGACGAGGTCCGGCGGCAGCACTCCCGCCAGCCGCGCGACGAGCGCCTCGAGCAGCGGCCGATCGCCCCGGCCGCGGGAAGCCTGCAGCGCGTCGGGCTCGATGTCGATGTGCGCCACCTGACCCCGCGCGTGCACTCCCGCGTCCGTGCGGCCGGCGACCGTGGGCCGCGGCGTGGGCACCCCGCGAGGTCCGGTGCGCAGGATGGTGGCGAGGGCATCCTCCAGGACGGCCTCGACCGTGCGCAGGCCGGGCTGCTTGGCCCATCCGGCGAAGGCGGTCCCGTCGTAGGCGAGGTCAAGGCGCAAGCGGATCACGCACCCACGGTAGGCGGCTCCTCGCTACGGTGGGGCGCGTGACCCGCGGCCAGACCTACACGCTGGGCGTCGACTGCGGCGGCAGCGGCATCAAGGCCTCGGTGCTGGACGAGTCCGGTGTGCTGCACGCGCCGCCCGTGCGCGTCCGGACCCCGTACCCCCTGCCGCCCGGGCGTCTCGTGGACACGATCGCCGCGCTGGCCGCGGACCTCCCGCCCGCGCACCGGGTGACCGTGGGCGTGCCCGGCATGATCCGGCACGGCGTCGTCGTCGCGACCCCGCACTACGTGACCCGCTCCGGCCCACGGTCCGCGATCGTCCCCGAGCTCGCCGACGCATGGCGCGACTGCGACGTCCGCGCGCTGCTCGAGGAGCGGCTCGGCCTGCCGACGCTGGTGCTCAACGACGCCGAGGTGCACGGGGCGGGAGTGGTGACCGGCGAGGGGATCGAGCTCGTGCTCACGCTCGGCACCGGGCTCGGCGCGGCCCTGTTCGACCGCGGCGACCTCGCCCCGCACCTCGAGCTCTCGCACGCCCCGGTGCGTCGCGGCCTCACGTACGACGTCTACATCGGCCAGGTCGAGCGGCGCAGGCTCGGCAGCACGCTGTGGTCGCGGCGCGTGCAGCGCGTGGTCGAGGGCCTGTGGCCCGTCGTGCGCTGGGACCGCCTCTACCTCGGCGGCGGCAACGCGCAGAACGTCACGCCCGCCGTGCTCGCGCGGCTGGGTGAGCGGGTGACCGTGGTGCCGAACCAGGCGGGGATCATCGGCGGCGTGCGCGCGTGGGCGCTCGGGACGGCCTAGGACCGCTCGAGCTCGTCGAGCGCCTCCAGCAGCACCCGCGTGAAGCGCACGGGCTGGACGACGCTCACCAGGTGCGTCGCGCGCGGGACGACGACGAGCCGGCCGTCGCGGCACGCACCGACGAAGCGCCGCTCCTCACCGCGGAAATGGTCGAGCGCGCCGTTGACGACCCAGACGGGCACCTCGATCCGGGCGAGGTCGTCGAGCGGACGGGCCTCGCGCATCGCCCGGAGCACCGGCACGGTCGCGTCCAGCGCGTATCCCCCGGCGCCGACGTCCGCCGCGCCGACGGCCGGCAGCGTCCGGTCGACGAGGCCCTGGTTGAGCCGCGCGCCGCGGTCGGGCAGCGCCCCGATCCCCCGGGCGGCCACGCCCCAGGTCTGCAGGACCACCGGCGCGGGCCGGGTCGAGCAGCTCGCGGCCACCAGGCCGGCGACGTGCTCGGGGTGACGTGCCGCCGCGGTGATCGCCGTGTAGCCGCCGAGCGAGAGCCCGACGAGCAGCGCGCGCCCCGCCACGTCGAGCGCGCTGCGCACCGTCTCGACGGCGCCGTCGAGGGTGAACTCCTCCTCGACCCGCGTCCCGTGCCCCGGCAGGTCCACCGCGATCGCCCGGTGGCCCGCGCGTTCGAGCGCCTCCACCTGGAAGCGCCACATGGTCCGCGACGTCCGCAGCCCGTGCACGAGCACCACCGGCATCCCCACCGAAGCCACGCTACGCCGCTCGCTGCCGGTCAGGTGCCGCCAGCCGCCACCGGGGACCGAGCACCCGGCAAGCGGGTGATCCCAGCCTCGCGTACGCCTGTGGCGTCCATGGGTGTCCTAGAGTCCCGCGCATGGCTTGGTTCTCGCGCCCCGCGCGCGTCCCGGATCCGTTGCTGGGAACGCTGACCGTCGACCAGGCAGAACAGCTGCGAAGCCTCGCTCTGCATGCGTGGACCGAGGCGGGGTTCCCGTCGCCCGATGTCCAGGGCGACCGCGTCGTCGACGGCACCGGGGCCGTCTACGGGCTCGGCAACCTGGCGGCGCTCGTCGCTGCCCTCCCCCGACGGCAGTGGGCCGCCGCGGTCCGCCATCACGCCGACACCCTCGCCGAGATGGACAGCGCCCGGGAGCCCCAGACCTTCGACGAGGTGCGCGGGCTCGTCGTCGCCCGCATCGTCCACGTCGAGGACCTGCCCGATCCCGACGCGACCGGGGCGGGACCAGCGCTGGCCGCCAACCTCGTCGTCCGTGCGGCGCTCGACCTGCCCACGCACGTCCAGATCCTCCATGACGGCGCTCGGTACGGCGGCTGGGCGGTCACCGGCCCGACCGCGCTGGCCAACCTCGGCAGGCTGCCCGCGCCCGAGCACACGACGCACGATGCCGGGGACGGTGCTGTCGTGCACTGCTTCTTCGCCGAGGACTTCTTCGGGGCGAGCCGCCTCCTGCTGCTCGACGAGCTCCTCGCCTCGCAGGCCGGGATCGAGCGCCCCGAGCACGGCGTGCTCGTCGCCGTGCCCCACCGCCACCTCGTCGCCGTGCACGTGCTGCAGGACGCGTCGGCAGCGCGGGCCGTCGGCGCCTTGATCGGACTCGCCCAGGGCGGCCGAGACGCAGCGGGCTCGCTGAGCGCGGACGTCTACTACCGCTCGCCCGACGGTGCGATGCAGGTCGTCACCGACGTCGACCCCGACGGCGGTACGCGCGTCGTCGTCGACGGGCCGTTCGGGGACGCGATGGCCCGGCTCGGCCTCGTCGGCTGACCTGGCCAACGCAACACCCGATGCACGAAGGCCCGGACACCGTGTGGTGTCCGGGCCTTCGACGAGTGCTGGCGTCAGGCCTTGTCGGCCTTCTCGTCGGCAGCGGCCTCAGGGGCCGTCTCCTCAGCAGCGGTCTCCTCGGCGGGAGCCTCCTCGACGGGGGCCTCCTCGACCGGGGCGGCCTCAGCCTTGGGGGCAGCCTTCTTGGCGGCCTTGGTCGCCTCGCGGACGACGGCCTGCTTGGGCGAGACGGGCTCGAGGACGAGCTCGATCACGGCCATGGGCGCGTTGTCGCCCTTGCGGGGACCGATCTTCGTGATGCGCGTGTAGCCACCCTCGCGCTCGGCCATGGCCGGGGCGATCTCGGTGAACAGCACGTGCACGACGCTCTTGTCCTTGACGACGGTCATCACGCGACGACGCGCGTGCAGGTCACCGCGCTTGGCGAACGTGATCAGGCGCTCGGCGAGGGGGCGAAGGCGCTTGGCCTTGGTCTCCGTCGTCGTGATGCGCTTGTGCTCGAACAGCGCCGTCGCGAGGTTCGCGAGGATCAGCCGCTCGTGAGCCGGTCCGCCACCGAGCCGGGGACCCTTGGTGGGCGTAGGCATGGTCAGTCTCCTTGAGTTCCAATGATGGGCGACGCACCCGCGTCAGCGGATGCGTTCCCCCGGCGTCAGTACTGCTCGTCCTCGACGAAGTCACCCTCGTCGTCGCCGTAGGCGTAGGCCGTGCTCGGGTCGAAGTCGAGCGGGCTGTCCTTGAGGCTCAGGCCCAGCTCGGCGAGCTTCTCCTTGACCTCGGTGATCGACTTCGCACCGAAGTTGCGGATGTCGAGCAGGTCGGCCTCGGAGCGCGCCACGAGCTCACCCACGGAGTGGATGCCCTCACGCTTGAGGCAGTTGTACGACCGGATCGTCAGCTGCAGGTCCTCGATCGGGAGTGCCAGGTCGGCGGCGAGCGCGGCGTCCGTCGGCGACGGGCCGATCTCGATGCCCTCGGCCTCGACGTTCAGCTCGCGCGCCAGGCCGAAGAGCTCGACCAGCGTCTTGCCGGCGGACGCGAGAGCGTCGCGCGGGCTGATCGCGGCCTTGGTCTCGACGTCGACGATGAGCTTGTCGAAGTCCGTGCGCTGCTCGACACGCGTCGCCTCGACCTTGTAGGTCACCTTGAGGACGGGCGAGTAGATCGAGTCGACCGGGATGCGGCCGATCTCGGCGTCGAACGACTTGTTCTGGTTCGCCGACACGTACCCACGGCCACGCTCGACCGTGAGCTCGATCTCGAGCTTGCCCTTGTCGTTCAGCGTCGCCAGGTGCAGACCCGGGTTGTGCACCTCGACACCGGCCGGCGGCACGATGTCAGCGGCGGAGACCTCGCCGGCGCCCTGCTTGCGCAGGTACATCACGACGGGCTCGTCGTTCTCCGAGGAGACGACCAGCTGCTTGATGTTGAGGATGATCTCGGTGACATCCTCCTTGACCCCGGGCACGGTCGAGAACTCGTGCAGCACGCCGTCGATCCGGATGGACGTGACGGCGGCACCGGGGATGGAGGACAGCAGCGTCCGGCGCAGCGAGTTGCCGAGCGTGTAGCCGAAGCCGGGCTCGAGCGGCTCGATGGAGAACCGTGAGCGGTTCTCCGAGATGACCTCTTCGGTCAGGGTGGGGCGCTGTGCGATCAGCACGGTGTGATTCCTCTCAGCGAGCGTCCGCCATATGACGCACCGCAGGTACTTCAGACCGCCGCGGTCTCGGTCCACCGGGGCGGGACAGGCGAAACCCCCGGGAGCGAGCGAGTCGCTCCCGGGGTACGGATGGTCAGACGCGGCGACGCTTCGGCGGGCGGCAGCCGTTGTGCGCCTGGGGCGTCACGTCCTGGATCGAACCGACCTCGAGGCCCGTCGCCTGGAGCGAACGGATCGCGGTCTCGCGGCCCGAGCCGGGGCCCTTCACGAAGACGTCGACCTTGCGCATGCCGTGCTCCTGCGCACGACGAGCGGCGGCCTCGGCGGCGAGCTGGGCGGCGAAGGGCGTCGACTTGCGCGAGCCCTTGAAGCCGACCTGGCCCGACGACGCGGACGCGATGACGGCGCCCGACGGGTCGGTGATCGAGATGATCGTGTTGTTGAACGTGCTCTTGATGTGCGCCTGGCCGTGGGAGACGTTCTTCTTCTCCTTGCGGCGCGGCTTGCGCACTGCGGAACGGGTCTTGGGAGGCATGTCTTCTTCTCTCTACAGGTACGAGGGTCCGGCTGCGCGTGTGTTCGCGCGGCGGCGGACAGGGCTACTTGCGCGCCTTCTTCTTGCCGGCGACGGTGCGCTTGGGGCCCTTGCGGGTACGCGCGTTGGTCTTCGTGCGCTGACCGCGCACCGGGAGGCCGCGGCGGTGACGCAGGCCCTCGTAGCAACCGATCTCGACCTTGCGGCGGATGTCGGCGGCGACCTCACGGCGGAGGTCACCCTCGAGCTTGAAGCTGCCCTCGAGGTAGTCGCGCAGGGCGACGAGCTCGGTGTCGCCCATGTCCTTCACGCGAAGGTCACCGGAGATGCCGGTGGCGGCGAGGGTCTGCTTGGCGCGCGTGCGGCCGACCCCGTAGATGTAGGTGAGCGCGATCTCCAGCCGCTTCTCGCGGGGGAGGTCGACTCCGATAAGACGTGCCATGTGCCTGGTGGCTCCTGAACTGCGTCGGAGGTCTTCCGCGCCACCCTCCCGCGTGCTGCGGGCCCCGGCCTCCGACCGAGGGTTCGCCGGTCCCGGCCGCGAGGCCGAGCACCGGAGTGGTGGTGCGCTGTGTCGGCACCCGATCTCTCGGGTGCCGTCTCTCCTTCATGGGTACTGCGAGACGCCGACGGCGTCAGGGCATCAGCCCTGGCGCTGCTTGTGGCGCAGGTTCTCGCAGATCACCTGGACGCGACCGTGCCGGCGGATCACCTTGCACTTGTCGCAGATCTTCTTGACGCTGGGCTTGACCTTCATCGCGTGTTCCTCCGCCGCCGTTCGGTTCCCGGTCTACGTGGAGTCTCCGGGGACATGACGGCGTGTTGATGTGGTGATTACTTGTAGCGGTAGACGATGCGACCGCGGGACAGGTCGTACGGGCTCAGCTCCACCACCACGCGGTCCTCGGGGAGGATCCGGATGTAGTGCTGGCGCATCTTGCCCGAGATGTGCGCGAGAACCTTGTGGCCGTTGGTGAGCTCCACGCGGAACATCGCGTTCGGGAGCGCCTCGACGACACTGCCCTCGATCTCGATGACGCCGTCCTTCTTCGCCATGTCCTCCGCTAACTGTCGGTCTGCTGGAACAACCCACGATGACCCGCGACCGCGCGGCAGGCATGCCGTACGTCCGCGACCCTCGTGGAGAGCGAGTGCGGCTTGACGCCGTACCCCGCCGCCATCGGAGCCCAGAAGGACACGGGATGACTGACAGGGCGCACACACCCAACGGACAACTCTACGCCATGACGTCCAGCGGACGAAACCACCGCCGACGTGACGTGCAGGACAGTTCGTCCTCAGGCGTCCTCAGGCGAGCTCAGGCGAGCGGCGCGACCGTCACGCCGAGCTCGGCGAGGCGCGCGGCTCCGCCGTCTCGGGCTGTCAGCACCCAGATGCCGTCGTCGTGCACCGCGACCGAGTGCTCCCAGTGCGCCGCGCGCGAGCCGTCCGTCGTGACGACCGTCCAGTCGTCCTCGAGGACGACCGTCTCGCGCGAGCCGCGCACGATCATGGGCTCGACCGCCAGGCACATGCCCGGGCGCAGCCGGGGACCGCGGTCGCGGGCGCGGTAGTTCAGGACGTCGGGCGGCTGGTGCATCGCGGTACCGATGCCGTGCCCGACGTACTCCTGCACGATCCCGTAGTGCGCTCCCCCGTTGAGGCCCGCGGCCTGCGCGCCGTCGACGACGTCCTCGACCGCCTCTCCCACCGCGCCGAGCCGCTCGCCGCCCGCGAGGGCCGCGATGCCGGCCCACATCGCGGCCTCGGTGGTCGCGACCAGGTCGGCGTCGGGCTGCGTGCCACCGTCGACCACGACCGAGATCGCGGAGTCGCCGTGCCAGCCCTCGACCACCGCGCCGCAGTCGACCGAGACGACGTCGCCCGGCTCGAGCACGCGGTCGCCCGGGATGCCGTGCACGACCTCGTCGTTGACCGACACGCACAGCACGGCGGGGTACCCGTGGTACCCCAGGAACGACGGCGTCGCGCCCGCTGCGGCGATGACGTCGGCCGCGACCGAGTCGAGGTCGGCCGTCGTCGCGCCGGGCGCCACGTGGGCGCGCACGGCGTCGAGGGCGTCCGCGACGACGAGGCCGGCACGCCGCATGAGCAGCATCTGCTCGGGCGTCTTGTACTCGATCTTCTCGCGGCCGAACATCGCGTCAGCTCGCCGCGGTGCCGATCACGGCGAGCAGTCGCTCGGTGACCTCGTCGACCTCGCCGATGCCGTCGACCTTCGCCAGCAGCGACCGCTCGGCGTAGACCGCCGAGATGGGCGCGGTCTGCTCGGCGTAGACGTCGAGCCGGTGACGGATCACGTCGGCCGTGTCGTCCTCGCGGCCCTCGATCTCGGCACGCTTGAGGAGCCGCTCGGTGACGACGTCGGGGTCGGCCGTGATCTCCAGCGCGAGGTCGAGCTGGAGACCGGCGTCCGCGAGGATCGCCTCCAGCTCGGCCACCTGGGCCACGTTGCGGGGGTACCCGTCGAGCAGGAAGCCCTCGGCCGCGTCCGGCTCGGCCAGCCGGTCGCGGACCATCGCGTTGGTGACCTCGTCGGGCACCAGAGCGCCGCGCGAGGAGTACGACTGCGCGAGGACACCGAGCTCCGTGCCGCCCTTGATGTTGGCGCGGAAGATGTCACCGGTCGAGATCGCCGGGACCCCGAGCCGCTCGGCGAGCCGAGCGGCCTGGGTGCCCTTGCCGGCACCCGGAGGACCGAGCAGGACGAGCCTCGCGCTCATCGCAGGAAGCCCTCGTAGTGGCGCTGCTCCAGCTGGCTCTGGATCTGCTTGACCGTCTCCAGGCCGACGCCGACGACGATGAGGATCGACGAGCCGCCGAACGGGATGTTGTTGTCGACGTTGAGCACGATGAACGTGATCGTCGGGATGAGCGCGACCAGGGCGAGGTAGATCGCACCGGGCGCGGTGATCCGGGAGATCACGTAGCTCAGGTAGTCGGCCGTCGGGCGACCGGCACGGATGCCGGGGATGAAGCCGCCGTACTTCTTCATGTTGTCGGCGACCTCGTCCGGGTTGAACGTGATGGCCGTGTAGAAGTAGCAGAAGAAGATGATCAGGACCACGTACAGGAGCAGGTGCAGCGGCGCGCTCTGCTGCGCGACGTTCCGCGAGACCCACTGCACCCAGTCGGCGCTCTGGTCGCCGAACTGCGCGATGAGGCCGGGGATGGCGAGCAGCGACGACGCGAAGATCACCGGGATGACACCGGCCATGTTGATCTTGATCGGGATGTAGGTGCTCGAGCCGCCGTACATGCGACGACCGACCATGCGCTTGGCGTACTGCACCGGGATACGGCGCTGGCTCTGCTCGACGAACACGACGAGCCCGATGACCAGGACGATGATCGCCAGGACCACGATGAACTTCGAGGCGCCGTTCGCGCCACCGGCGATCGACCACATGGCGCCCGGGAAGGACGCCGCGATCGACGTGAAGATGAGCAGCGACATGCCGTTGCCGACGCCGCGCTCCGTGATGAGCTCGCCGAGCCACATGATCAGGCCCGTGCCCGCGGTCATCGTGATGACCATGATCAGCAGCGTGACCCACGAGTCGTCGGGGATCACGTCGAACTCGCAGCCGCTGAAGAGCTGGCCGGAGCGCGCGATCGTGATGATCGTCGTCGACTGCAGGATCGCGAGCCCGATGGTCAGGTACCGCGTGTACTGCGTGAGCTTCGCGGTGCCGGCCTGACCCTCCTTGTGGAGCTCCTCGAACTTGGGGATGACCACCCGGAGCAGCTGCACGATGATGCTCGCCGTGATGTACGGCATGATCCCGAGCGCGAACACCGACAGGTGCACGAGGGCACCGCCGCTGAACAGGTTCACGAGCCCCAGCAGGTTGTTGTCCGCTGTCGCATCGATGCACTTCTGGACGTTGGGGTATGACACCCCGGGCGTCGGCAGGAAGGAGCCGATGCGGAACACGACCATGATGCTGATCGTGAAGAGCAGCTTCCGCCGCAGGTCGGGCGTCCTGAACGCCCGCACGAATGCGCCTAGCACCTGTTCCTCCTGTACCGCTGGAGCGGCATGTCGTGCGACCGGGTCGTTCCGGCCGCGTCGCCCGGCTCAGAGCACGGGCACCCGGGGCACCCTAACCGATGCCCGTCCACATATGGAAAGAGGCCGGTGGGCGTGAGAACGCACCACCGGCCTCTTCCGGCAAATCAGTCCTGCGAGACGCTACCGCCGGCAGCGACGATCGCGTCCTTCGCCGACGCCGAGAAGGCGTCCACGGCGACGGAGACCTTGACCGTCAGCTCGCCGGTGCCGAGCACCTTGACGGGCTGGCCCTTGCGGACCGCGCCCTTCGCGACCAGGTCGGCGACCGTCACGTCGCCACCGTCCGGGTACAGCGCGGAGAGCTTGTCCAGGTTGACGACCTGGTACTCCACGCGGAACGGGTTCTTGAAGCCACGAAGCTTGGGCAGACGCATGTGCAGCGGCATCTGACCACCCTCGAAGCGGTCGGGGATCTGGTAGCGGGCCTTCTGGCCCTTGGTGCCACGACCGGCCGTCTTGCCCTTCGACGCCTCACCACGACCCACGCGGGTCTTGGCGGTCTTGGCGCCGGGAGCCGGACGCAGGTGGTGCACCTTGAGGGTGCCACCGTTGCCGGGCTGCGCAGCGGCCTCGGCCGCGGCGAGCGCTGCAGCCGACTTCTCCGCCTTGGGCGCGGCCTTGGCGGCAGCACTCTTGGCAGGAGCCTTCTTCGCAGCAGGCTTCTTCTCGGCCGGTGCGTCGGCAGCAGCCTCGGCCTTGGCCGTGGTCGCCTTCTTCGCAGCAGGCTTCTTGGCCGCCGCCGTCTTCGGAGCGGACTCCGAAGCAGCAGCTGCCTTCTTCGCAGGAGCCTTCTTCGCGGCGGCCTTGGGGGCTGCTGCCTCCGAGGACTCCACGGACTCCTTGCTGGCGTTCTTCTCGTCAGCCATGGTCACTCCACCTCTTCGACCGCGACGAGGTGCTGCACGGTGCGGACCATGCCGCGGATCTCAGGGCGGTCCTCCTTGACGACGACGTCGCCGATCCGCTTCAGGCCCAGCGTGCGCAGCGTGTCGCGCTGGTTCTGCTTGCCACCGATGCCGGACTTCTTCTGCGTCACCTTGAGACGGGCCATCACGCACCCACCTTCTCGGCAGCCTTCGCCCGACCCTCGGCCTGGGCGCGCAGCAGCGCGGCCGGGACGACGTGCTCGACGGGAAGTCCACGGCGAGCCGCCACGGCCTCCGGCTGCTCGAGACCCTTGAGGGCCGCGACAGTCGCGTGCACGATGTTGATCGCGTTCGACGACCCGAGCGACTTGCTCAGGATGTCGTGGACGCCGGCGCACTCCAGGACGGCGCGCACCGGGCCACCGGCGATCACACCGGTACCCGGCGAGGCCGGACGCAGGAAGACGACACCGGCAGCGGCCTCACCCTGGATGGGGTGCGGGATGGTGCCCTGGATGCGGGGGACGCGGAAGAAGTTCTTCTTCGCCTCCTCGACACCCTTGGCGATCGCCGCGGGCACCTCCTTGGCCTTGCCGTAGCCGACGCCGACCGTGCCGTCGCCGTCTCCGACCACGACGAGCGCGGTGAAGCTGAAGCGACGGCCGCCCTTGACGACCTTCGAGACGCGGTTGATCGTCACGACGCGCTCGAGGAACGCGCTCTTCTCTGCGGTGTCGCGGCCACCACGGCCGCCACCGTCACGGCCGCGGCCGCCGTCGCGGCGGTCACCGCCGCCGGTCCCGGTGCCGCCCGCAGGCGCCCCGGTGTTGCTGCGCTGAGGAGCAGCCATCAGTGAGTCCTCTTCTTCCGGTTCGTCGTCGTCACAGCGCCAGACCACCCTTGCGGGCACCGTCGGCCACCGCGGCCACACGGCCGTGGTACTTGTTGCCGCCGCGGTCGAACACGACCGCGTCGACGCCGGCTGCCTTCGCACGCTCGGCGATCAGCTCGCCGACCTTCGTGGCCTTGGCGGTCTTGTCGCCGTCCGCGGTCCGCAGGTCGGCCTCGAGGGTCGACGCGGAGACCAGGGTCTGCCCGATGCCGTCGTCGACGACCTGAGCGGTGATGTGGCGCGCGGAGCGCGTCACGACGAGACGGGGACGCTGCGCCGAACCCGAAACCTTCTTGCGAAGGCGCAGGTGACGACGCTGACGCGCCTTCCGCTTGCCCTTGCCGATGATCTTGATCGCCATGGCTACTTACCGGCCTTTCCGACCTTGCGGCGCACGTTCTCGCCCGCGTACCGCACGCCCTTGCCCTTGTAGGGCTCCGGCTTGCGGATCTTGCGGATGTTCGCGGCGACCTCGCCGACCTGCTGCTTGTCGATGCCCTGCACCGAGAAGCGCGTCGGGGCCTCGACCACGAAGGTGATGCCCTCGGGCGGGGTGACCACGACGGGGTGGCTGAAGCCGAGCGCGAACTCGAGGTCCGTGCCCTTGGCGACGACGCGGTAACCCGTGCCGACGATCTCGAGCTTCTTGACGTACCCGTCCGTCACGCCGGTGACGAGGTTCGCCAGCAGCGTGCGGGTGAGGCCGTGCAGCGAGCGCGAGTTGCGCTCGTCGTTCGGGCGGGAGACGACGAGTGCGCCGTCCTCGTTCCGAGCGACCTCGATGGGGGAGGCGATCGTGTGCGCGAGGGTGCCCTTGGGGCCCTTCACCGTCACGACGGCACCGTTGATGTTGACGTCCACGCCGGCCGGAACCGGGACGGGGACTCTGCCGATACGAGACATTGGCTAGCTCCTTTCCGTCTCGGAATTACCAGACGTAGGCGAGGACTTCCCCACCCACGCCCTTCTTGGCGGCCTGCTTGTCGGTCAGGAGGCCGGAGGACGTGGACAGGATCGCCACGCCGAGGCCGCCGAGCACCTTGGGCAGGTTGGTCGACTTGGCGTACACGCGCAGGCCCGGCTTGGACACGCGCTTGACGCCGGCGAGCGCACGCTCGCGGTTGGGGCCGTACTTCAGCTCGACGATGAGGTTCTGGCCAACAGTGGCCGCCTCAACCTTCCAGCCGACGATGTAGCCCTCCGCCTGGAGGATCTCCGCGATGTGCGACTTGAGCTTCGAGAACGGGATCGACACCTCGTCGTGGTGTGCCGAGTTCGCGTTCCGCAGACGCGTCAGGAAGTCTGCGATCGGGTCGGTCATGGTCATGGGGGCTTCCGCCCTTCCTCGCCGGGGTATCCCGCCCTGCTCTCGCAGGGCGGGACCTACCGACGCTTGTGTGTCAAAACTGAGGTGTTACCAGCTGCTCTTGGTGACGCCGGGGAGCTCGCCGCGGTGGGCCATCTCCCGCACGCAGATCCGGCACAGGCCGAACTTGCGGTACACCGAGTGCGGACGGCCGCAGCGCTGGCAGCGCGTGTAGCCGCGAACCGCGAACTTCGGCTTCGCAGCCGCCTTGTTCTTCAGAGCGGTCTTCGCCATGGTCAGTTCTCCTTGAACGGGAAGCCGAGGAGCTTGAGGAAAGCGCGACCCTCGTCGTCCGTGTCAGCGGTGGTGACGATCGTGATGTCCATGCCGCGGACACGGTCGATCTTGTCCTGGTCGATCTCGTGGAACATCGACTGCTCCGTGAGGCCGAACGTGTAGTTGCCGTGGCCGTCGAACTGCTTGGGCGACAGGCCGCGGAAGTCGCGGATGCGCGGCAGCGCGGTCGAGAGCAGGCGGTCCAGGAACTCCCAGGCACGGTCGCCGCGCAGCGTGACGTGCGCGCCGATCGGCATGCCCTCACGCAGCTTGAACTGGGCGATCGACTTGCGGGCCTTGGTGACCTGCGGCTTCTGGCCCGTGATCTGCGTGAGGTCGCGGATGGCGCCCTCGATCAGCTTCGAGTCCTTGGCGGCGTCACCGACACCCATGTTCACGACAACCTTGACCAGGCGCGCGACCTGGTTGATGTTCTCGTGGGAGAAGTCCTTGAACAGCGTCGGCTTGATCTCGTCGGCGTACTTCGTCTTGAGGCGCGGAATCGCCGGAGCCTCGATGGTCGTCTCGGTCATCAGACGTCCTTCCCGGAGCGCTTGGCGATGCGGACGCGAACGGTCCGGGTACGGCCATCACGCTCGACCTGCTCGGTGCGGTAGCCCACCCGGGTGCCCTTCTTGGTCTCCGGGTCGACGAGCATCACGTTGCTGATGTGGATGGGGGCCTCGACGGTCTCGATGCCACCGGTGCGCGTGCCGCGCTGCGTCTGGCCGGCCTTGACGTGCTTCTGCACGCGCTGGACGCCCTCGACGACGACGCGCTGCGTCTCGGTGAGAACCTCGAGGACACGGCCCTCGCGGCCCTTGTCACGGCCGGAGATGACGACCACGAGGTCGCCCTTCTTGATCTTCGCCATGGTCAGAGCACCTCCGGAGCCAGCGAGATGATCTTCATGAACTTCTTGTCGCGCAGCTCGCGGCCCACCGGGCCGAAGATGCGCGTGCCACGGGGCTCCCCGTCGGTCTTGAGGATCACTGCGGCGTTCTCGTCGAACTTGATGTACGAGCCGTCCGGGCGGCGGCGCTCCTTGCGGGTGCGCACGATGACGGCCTTGACGACGTCGCCCTTCTTGACGTTGCCGCCAGGGATCGCGTCCTTGACGGTGGCGACGATGACGTCACCGATTCCGGCGTAGCGGCGTCCCGAGCCACCGAGAACGCGGATGCAGAGAATCTCCTTGGCACCCGTGTTGTCGGCGACGCGAAGCCGCGTCTCCTGCTGGATCATCTACCTACTCCTGTCGTCTGGCGGGTTCTGCGCTGCGCTTCTCGCAGGCAGCCTGGCCGAACGGATAGTTGCCGTGATGCACACGTCGCGGCGGGGGCCGTTGCTGGCCCCCGCCGCCCGTGGGCAACTGGGGGTGGTGCTGCCTACTTGGCCTTCTCGAGGACCTCGACCAGACGCCACCGCTTGGTGGCGCTGAGCGGACGGGTCTCCATGATCAGCACGAGGTCGCCCACGCCCGCCGAGCTCAGCTCGTCGTGCGCCTTGACCTTGCTGGTGCGTCGGATGACCTTGCCGTAGAGCGGGTGCTTGACCCGGTCCTCGACCTCGACCACGACGGTCTTGTCCATCTTGTCGCTCACGACGTAGCCCCGGCGCGTCTTGCGCTGCGCGCGGTGCTCCGCCGTGGCGGTGGTGTGCTTGTCAGTCATGTCAGCCTCACTCGCTCGCGGTCGGAGCGGTACGGATGCCGAGCTCACGCTCGCGCAGGATCGTGTAGATCCGGGCGATGTCGCGGCGCACGGCCTTGAGACGCCCGTGGCTCTCGAGCTGACCGGTGGCCGACTGGAAGCGAAGGTTGAACAGCTCTTCCTTCGCCTTCTTCAGCTCGGCAACCAGCTTCTCGTCGTCAAAGGCATCCAGCTCGGTGGGAGCCAGGTCCTTGGTCCCGATAGTCATCAGTTACCACCCTCGCGAACCACGAAACGGGTCTTCATCGGGAGCTTGTGCTGCGCGCGGCGCATGGCCTCGCGGGCAAGGGGCTCCGGGACGCCGGCGAGCTCGAAGAGAACTCGGCCCGGCTTGACGTTGGCGATCCACCACTCGGGCGAACCCTTTCCGGAACCCATGCGGGTCTCGGCAGGCTTCTTCGTGAGGGGGCGGTCCGGGTAGATGTTGATCCAGACCTTTCCCCCACGCTTGATGTGGCGGGTCATGGCGATACGAGCAGCCTCGATCTGGCGGTTCGTGACGTAGGCGGGCTCGAGAGCCTGGATGCCGTACTCACCGAACGAGATCGACGTACCACCGGTCGCGGCGCCGGAGCGCCCCGGGTGGTGCTGCTTGCGGTGCTTCAGCCTGCGCGGGATCAGCACGGCTCAGGCCTCCGTTCCGGACTCAGGGGTTGCCTCGGGGCTGGCCTCGACAGCCGGCTCGGCCGCAGGGGCGTCCGTCCGCTCGCGGCGGGGGGCAGCGGCACGGGGGCCACGGTCTCCACCACGCTCGGGACGGTCGCCACGCGGGCCGCGCGACGGACGGGGAGCCTGGGTCGCCTGCTCGCGGGCGAACTCCTTCTCCGTCATGTCGCCCTTGTAGATCCACACCTTGACGCCGATACGGCCGAACGTGGTGCGGGCCTCGAAGAAGCCGTAGTCGATGTTCGCGCGCAGCGTGTGCAGCGGCACACGACCCTCGCGGTAGAACTCCGTGCGGCTCATCTCCGCGCCGCCGAGGCGACCGGAGACCTGCACGCGGATGCCCTTGGCGCCGGCACGCTGCGCCGACTGGATGCCCTTGCGCATGGCACGGCGGAACGAGACGCGGCTCGCCAGCTGCTCGGCGATGCCCTGGGCGACCAGCTGCGCCTCGATCTCGGCGTTCTTGACCTCGAGGATGTTGAGCTGGACCTGCTTGCCCGTGAGCTTCTCGAGCTCGCCGCGGATGCGGTCGGCCTCCGCGCCACGACGCCCGATGACGATGCCCGGGCGGGCGGTGTGGATGTCGACGCGAACGCGGTCACGCGTGCGCTCGATCTCGACCTTGGCGATGCCGGCCCGCTCGAGACCCGTGCTCATGAGCTTGCGGATCTGCACGTCCTCGCGGACGTAGTCGCGGTAGCGCTGGCCCGGCTTGGTCGAGTCAGCGAACCACCGCGAGCGGTGATCGGTGGTGATGCCCAGGCGATACCCGAGCGGGTTGACCTTCTGTCCCACTATCGGGTCCGTCCCTTCGTGCTCTGGCGCTCCGCAACCACGACCGTGATGTGGCTCGAACGCTTGAGGATCTGGCTCGCACGGCCCTGCGCCCGGGGGCGGAACCGCTTGAGGGTCGGCCCCTCGTCGACGAAGACCTCGGAGATGTAGAGGTCCGCCTCGTCGAGACGCTCACTGTTGCGCTTGGCACCCTCGACCGCGTTCGCGATCGCGGACTGCACCGTCTTGAGGACGGGCTCCGCCGCAGACTGCGGTGCGAACTTCAGCACCGCGACGGCCTCGCCGGCCTGCTTGCCACGGATGAGGTCCACGACGCGCCGGGCCTTCTGGGGAGTGACGCGGACGAACCGCGCGCTCGCCTTGGCTTCCATTGCTGTCCTGCTCTCTTGTCTCTGCCGGTGAGGGCGTCGCCTGGCTGACCCGGGGGTCAGCGGCGACGGCCCTTCCGGTCGTCCTTCTCGTGGCCGCGGAACGTCCGCGTCGGAGCGAACTCGCCGAGCTTGTGCCCGACCATCGACTCCGTCACGAACACCGGGGTGTGCTTGCGTCCGTCGTGCACGGCAAAGGTGTGGCCGAGGAAGTCCGGGGTGATCACCGATCGGCGCGACCACGTCTTGATGACGTTCTTCGTGCCGGCCGTGTTCTGGACATCGACCTTCTTCTGCAGGTGACCGTCGACGAACGGGCCCTTCTTCAGGCTACGTGGCATCTCAGGCTCCTATCAGCGCTTGTTCTTGCCGGTGCGCCGACGGCGCACGATGAGCTTGTCGCTCGGCTTGTTCGGGTGGCGGGTACGGCCCTCGGCCTGACCCCACGGGCTGACGGGGTGACGTCCACCGGACGTCTTGCCCTCGCCACCACCGTGCGGGTGGTCGATCGGGTTCATGGCGACACCACGGACGGAGGGGCGCTTGCCCTTCCACCGCATACGGCCGGCCTTGCCCCAGTTGATGTTCGACTGCTCGGCGTTGCCCACCTCGCCGACCGTGGCGCGGCAGCGCAGGTCGACGTTGCGGATCTCACCGGACGGCAGACGCAGCTGGGCGTAGGGGCCGTCCTTGGCGACGAGCTGCACGGACGCACCAGCCGAACGGGCGATCTTCGCGCCGCCACCGGGCTTGAGCTCGATGGCGTGGATGACCGTACCGGTCGGGATGTTGCGCAGCGGCAGGTTGTTGCCGGGCTTGATGTCGGCGCCGGGGCCGTTCTCGATGACGTCGCCCTGCGACAGCTTGTTCGGCGCGATGATGTAGCGCTTCTCGCCGTCCGCGTAGTGCAGGAGCGCGATGCGCGCCGTGCGGTTGGGGTCGTACTCGATGTGAGCGACCTTGGCCGGCACGCCGTCCTTGTCGTGACGACGGAAGTCGATGACGCGGTACGCACGCTTGTGACCGCCACCCTTGTGACGGGTGGTGATGCGGCCGGTGGAGTTGCGGCCACCGGTCTTGTGCAGCGGGCGGACCAGCGACTTCTCCGGCGTGGAGCGCGTGATCTCGACGAAGTCGGCGACCGACGAGCCACGACGGCCCGGGGTAGTCGGCTTGTACTTACGGATTCCCATGAGTTCTCAGTCCTTCGATCAGCCGACCGGACCGCCGAAGATGTCGATCGTTCCCTCGCGGAGGGTGACGATCGCACGCTTCGTGTCCTTGCGGCGGCCGGTGCCGAAACGGGTCCGACGGGACTTGCCCTGTCGGTTCGCGGTGTTGACCGAGTCGACCTTGACGCCGAAGACCTGCTCGACGGCGATCTTGATCTCAGTCTTGTTGGCGCGCGGGTCCACGAGGAAGGTGTACTTCCCCTCGTCCAGCAGGCCGTAGCTCTTCTCCGACACGACGGGGGCGAGCAGGATGTCGCGCGGGTTCTTCCCGAGGTCGCTCACTTGGACTCCTCCTTCGCACCCTTGACGGGGCCGGCGAGGAACGCGTCGAGCGCGCCCTGCGTGAAGACGACGTCATCCGAGATGAGCACGTCGTACGTGTTGAGCTGGTCGGCGACGAGCAGGTGGACCCGCTCGACGTTGCGCAGCGACTTCCACGTGATCTCGTCCGAACGCTCGACGACGACGAGGACGTTCTTGCGACCCGACAGGTTCTCGAGCACGGCAAGAGCGGACTTCGTCGACGGCGCGGTGCCGGGCGCGAAGCCCGAGACCACGTGGACGCGACCCGCGCGGGCGCGGTCCGAGAGAGCACCGCGGAGCGCCGCGGCCTTCATCTTCTTGGGGGTGCGCTGGCTGTAGTCGCGCGGCGTGGGGCCGTGGACGACGCCACCACCGGCGAACTGAGGCGCACGGGTCGAGCCCTGACGGGCGCGGCCGGTGCCCTTCTGCTTGTACGGCTTGCGGCCGCCACCACGGACCTCGCCACGAGACTTCGTGTCGTGGGTGCCCTGGCGAGCCGCCGCGAGCTGCGCGACGACGACCTGGTGGATCAGCGGAACATTGGTCTGCACGTCGAAGACGTCCGCGGGCAGCTCGGCCTGGCCGGCCTTGGTGCCCTGGGCGTCGAGGACGTCGACGGTCAGCGTGTCACTCATCGTGTTCACGCACCCTTCGCAGCGGAACGCACGACGACGACGCCACCCTTGGGGCCGGGAACGGCACCCTTGACGAGGATGTAACCCCGCTCGGCGTCGACCGCGTGCACGGTCAGGTTCTGGGTGGTCTGACGGGCGACGCCCATCCGACCGGCCATCTTGATGCCCTTGAACACGCGCGACGGCGTCGAAGCGCCACCGATCGAGCCGGGCTTGCGGTGGTTGCGGTGCGCACCGTGGGAAGCGCCGACTCCGTGGAAGCCGTGGCGCTTCATGACACCAGCGGTGCCCTTGCCCTTGGTGGTACCGATGACGTCGACGATCTGGCCGGCCTCGAAGGCCGCCGCGGTGATCTCCTGACCGAGCGCGAACTCGGCAGCGTCGGACGTACGGATCTCGGCCACGTGCCGGCGGGGGGTGACCCCGGCCTTCTCGAAGTGGCCCTTCAGCGGCTTGGTGACCTTGCGCGGGTCGATCTGGCCGTAGGCCAGCTGGACCGCGGCGTAGCCGTCAGCGTCAGCGGAGCGCACCTGGGTGACGACGTTCGTACCGACCTCGACGACCGTCACGGGAACGAGGCGTCCTGCCTCGTCCCAGAGCTGGGTCATGCCGAGCTTGCGGCCGAGCAGAGCCGTCACGGGGCGCTCGTTCTGCTGGGTAACCATAGAAATCAGTTCCTTCCCAGCGTCAGAGCTTGATCTCGATGTTCACGTCCGCAGGCAGGTCGAGACGCATGAGCGAGTCGACGGCCTTCGGCGTGGGATCGATGATGTCGATGAGCCGCTTGTGCGTGCGCATCTCGAAGTGCTCGCGGCTGTCCTTGTACTTGTGGGGCGACCGGATGACGCAGAACACGTTCTTCTCCGTCGGCAACGGCACCGGACCCACGACCGACGCACCAGCGCGAGTCACCGTGTCGACGATCTTGCGCGCCGAGCTGTCGATGACCTCGTGGTCGTAGGACTTGAGCCTGATGCGGATCTTCTGTCCCGCCATGGCGTCGTCTCAATCTCTCTCTTCGAACCGGGACCGTCCGACCCCCGCACTCGGGCGTGTCGCTCTTCGCGCCATGCCCGTGCGCTGCGTACCGTGAGGCACGAGGTCGGTGGTTGTTGTCGAGCGTCCACCACCGGGTTGACCCCGGGGTCCGGACACTCGCCACGTCTGTCAGCCCTGCTGGTCGAGCGCGCACGAACGCGCCACCTCAGCGGGCAACTTGTACAGTCTGCCAGACGCCCCACCCAAAGGCCAATCGCCTCCGTCACACCCTGGCCCGCGATCGCCGTGATCTCGCGCACAGCGGCACCGACCCGTCGGGCCACGGCCCCCCGGCCCGCTCCCCCGTGCCCGACCCGCGGGCGCCGGGCCGGTCAGCGGGACTGGGTGTCCGGGTGGTCGACCCTGAGGGTGCCCAGGCCGCCGCCGATCTTCAGCTGGTAGTAGTCGTCGCCCAGCGGGTCGGTCTCGAGGTCGGTCCCCGCGCCGACGCCCTGCGTCGACTTCCCGTCGATCAGCACGGTGCCGACGCCGGACGTGACGCTCGCCCGAGCGCCCGTGACCTGCGGCAGGTGGACGACGAGGTCCTGCGCGCCGGCGGCCTGGTCGATCGTCACCGCGCCGTCCGACTTCGGCAGCGTCAGCGTGATGAGGCGCGCTCCCCCGCGCAGCTCCAGCGCCGCGAGCCGGCCGCCCGTGAGGTTGACGTCGACGGTGTCCATGCCCTCGGTGATCGCGAGGGTCCAGGCGACGTCGGGCGCGAGCCGCAGGTGGACCAGCCCGCCGTTCAGCTGCAGGCGGTCGCCGTCGGCGGTGGGCTGGGCGTTGCCGTCGCTGTCCGCGCGCAGCAGGTCGTCGTCGTCCGCGTCGGCCGTGACCTGCAGGGCCTGGGCGCTGCCCGCGATCGTCAGGGTCGACGCATCAGCCGTCCCGCGGGCGACCGTCGCCGCCTCCTGCGTCGCCGGTCCGCCGGCAGCGTCCGACGGGTCGTCGTCGGACCAGGGGTGCGTGGCCACCAGGGCGATCACCACCGCGACGACGACGCACACGGCGACGACGACCCAGCCTGTGCGGGACGAGCGGTCAGGACGGTGGGCGCGGCGGGCAGGCTCGGTGTCGATGGTCACGAGCGCCGACGGTACCGACCTGCGCGCGGGCCCGCACCCGGACCTCAACGTTTCAGTTCAGGGATGACGAGAGGGCCCGGGTGCCGAAGCACCCGGGCCCTCCCGGTGGATCAGTGCCCCGAGGGGCTCGGATCACTTGATGATCTTGATGACCTTGCCCGAGCCGACGGTGCGGCCACCCTCACGGATGGCGAAGCCGAGGCCCTCCTCCATGGCGATGGGCTGGATCAGCGTGACGGAGATCTCCGTGTTGTCGCCGGGCATGACCATCTCGGTGCCCTCGGGCAGCGTGATGACGCCGGTGACGTCGGTCGTACGGAAGTAGAACTGGGGGCGGTAGTTCCCGTAGAACGGGTTGTGACGGCCACCCTCGTCCTTGGCCAGGATGTAGACCTGGCCCTCGAACTCCGTGTGCGGCGTGATCGAGCCGGGCTTGACGACGACCTGGCCGCGCTCGACCTCCTCGCGCTTCGTGCCACGCAGCAGCAGGCCGACGTTCTCGCCCGCCTCGGCGTAGTCGAGCAGCTTGCGGAACATCTCGACGCCGGTGACCGTGGTCTTGATCGCCTTCTCCTTGATGCCGACGATCTCCACCTCCTCGTTCACCTTGAGCGCGCCGCGCTCGACGCGACCGGTGACGACCGTGCCACGACCGGTGATCGTGAAGACGTCCTCGATCGGCATGAGGAACGGCTTGTCGATCTCGCGGACGGGGTCCGGCACGTTCTCGTCGACAGCGTCCAGCAGGTCCTCGACGGACTTGACCCAGACCGGGTCGCCCTCGAGGGCCTTGAGGCCGGAGACGCGCACGACGGGGACGTCGTCGCCGTCGAAGCCCTGCGCGGAGAGGAGCTCACGCACCTCCATCTCGACGAGGTCCAGGATCTCCTCGTCGTCGACCATGTCGGTCTTGTTCAGCGCGACGAGCAGGTAGGGCACGCCGACCTGACGGGCGAGCAGGACGTGCTCGCGCGTCTGGGCCATCGGGCCGTCGGTCGCCGCGACCACGAGGATGGCGCCGTCCATCTGCGCCGCACCCGTGATCATGTTCTTGATGTAGTCCGCGTGACCGGGAGCGTCGACGTGAGCGTAGTGACGCTTCTCCGTCTGGTACTCCACGTGCGCGATGTTGATGGTGATGCCGCGCTGCTTCTCCTCAGGCGCCTTGTCGATCTCGTCGAAAGGCGTGAAGGGGTTCAGGTCGGGGTACTTGTCGTGCAGCACCTTCGAGATCGCGGCGGTCAGCGTCGTCTTGCCGTGGTCGACGTGACCGATGGTCCCGATGTTGACGTGCGGCTTCGTCCGCTCGAACTTCGCCTTGCCCACTGGGTGTCCTCCTCAGGACTTGGTAGAGATTGCCCGTCTGCCGGTACCGGACGGTACCTGCCAGGCGTGCTGTCCTACGGGTCGGTTTATGTGATGGAACTACAGGGTTCGACCTGTGGGACTACTCGCCCCGGGTCTTCTTGATGATCTCCTCGGCAACATTCCGAGGAACCTCGGCGTAGCTGTCGAACTGCATCGAGTACACCGCACGGCCCTGCGTCTTGGAACGCAGGTCGCCGACGTAACCGAACATCTCGGAGAGGGGCACCTGCGCGCGAATGACCTTCACGCCGGTTGCGTCCTCCATGGACTGGATCATGCCGCGACGGGAGTTGATGTCGCCGATGACGTCGCCCATGTACTCCTCAGGGGTACGGACCTCGACGGCCATGACCGGCTCCAGGAGAACCGGGTCAGCCTTGCGGACCGCTTCCTTGAGGATCATCGAGCCCGCGATCTTGAACGCCATCTCCGAGGAGTCGACGTCGTGCGCGGCACCGTCGAGAAGGATCGCCTTGACGCCCACCAGCGGGAAGCCCGCCAGGACGCCGAGCTGCATCGCGCTCTGGATACCCGCGTCGACAGACGGGATGTACTCGCGCGGGATGCGGCCACCGGTGACCTTGTTCGAGAACTCGTAGAGCTCGCCCTCGGCCGGGTCCAGAGGCTCGAAGCTCATCTGCACCTTGGCGTACTGGCCCGATCCACCGGTCTGCTTCTTGTGGACGTAGTCCATCTTCTCGACCGTGCGGCGGATCGTCTCGCGGTACGCGACCTGCGGCTTGCCGACGTTGGCCTCGACCTTGAACTCGCGCCGCATGCGGTCGACGAGGATGTCGAGGTGGAGCTCGCCCATGCCGCCGATGACGGTCTGGCCGGTCTCCTCGTCGTGCTTGACGCGGAAGGTCGGGTCCTCCTCGGCGAGCTTCTGGATGGCGATGGAGAGCTTCTCCTGGTCGCCCTTCGTCTTCGGCTCGATGGCCACGTCGATGACGGGCTCCGGGAACGTCATGGACTCGAGCACGACCGGCGCCGACGGGTCGCTCAGGGTGTCACCGGTGGTGACGTCCTTGAGGCCGATGAAGGCGTAGATGTGGCCGGCGGTGGCGTCCTCGACCGGGTTCTCCTTGTTGGAGTGCATCTGGAAGAGCTTCCCGATGCGCTCCTTCTTGTTCTTGGTCGAGTTGAGCACCTGGGCACCCTGCGAGACCTTGCCGGAGTAGACCCGGACGTAGGTCAGCTTGCCGAAGAACGGGTGCGAGGCGACCTTGAACGCGAGGGCCGAGAACGGCTCCGTCGAGTCGGGGTGGCGCTCGACGACGAGCTCGGGGTCCTTCATGTCGTGGCCCTCGACAGCCGGGACGTCCAGGGGCGTCGGCAGGTAGTCGATGACGGCGTCGAGCATGGGCTGGACGCCCTTGTTCTTGAACGCCGAGCCGCACAGGACCGGGTAGGCCTCGCTCGCGACGGTGAGCTTGCGGATGCCGGACTTGATCTCGGCGACCGTCAGCTCCTCGCCACCGAGGAACTTCTCGAGCAGCTCGTCGTCGGTCTCGGCGACGGCCTCGAGGAGCTCGGCCCGGTACTGGTCGGCCTTCTCGACGAGGTCGGCGGGGATCTCCTCGACCTCGTACTTCTCGCCCAGGGCCGTCTCGCCGCGCCACACGAGCGCGCGCATCTCGACCAGGTCGACGACGCCGATGAAGTCGTTCTCGGCACCGATCGGCAGCTGGATGACCAGCGGCTTGGCCTTGAGGCGGTCGACGATCGTCTTGACCGTGAAGTAGAAGTCCGCGCCCAGCTTGTCCATCTTGTTGACGAAGCAGATGCGGGGGACGTCGTACTTGTCGGCCTGACGCCAGACGGTCTCCGACTGGGGCTCGACGCCCTCCTTGCCGTCGAACACGGCGACGGCACCGTCGAGGACGCGCAGCGAGCGCTCGACCTCGACCGTGAAGTCCACGTGGCCCGGGGTGTCGATGATGTTGATCTGGTTGTTCTTCCAGTAGCAGGTCGTCGCGGCGGACGTGATCGTGATGCCGCGCTCCTGCTCCTGCTCCATCCAGTCCATCGTCGACGCACCGTCGTGCGTCTCACCGATCTTGTAGTTGACCCCGGTGTAGAACAGGATCCGCTCGGTGGTGGTGGTCTTGCCGGCATCGATGTGAGCCATGATGCCGATGTTGCGGACCTTCGTGAGGTCCGTCAGCACATCCAGTGCCACGTGAGTTGCCCCTTATCGGTTGGCGTAGGTGGTCCCGCGGGCCCGCCCGCTTGCGCAGGCGGGCCGCGGCGACCGGGCTGGTGTTACCAGCGGTAGTGCGCGAAGGCCTTGTTGGACTCGGCCATCTTGTGCATGTCCTCACGACGCTTGACCGCGGCACCGAGGCCGTTGGACGCGTCGAGGATCTCGTTCATCAGACGCTCGGTCATCGTCTTCTCGCGGCGAGCGCGCGAGTAGTCGGTGAGCCAGCGCAGCGCGAGGGTCGTCTGGCGGACCGGACGGACCTCGACGGGGACCTGGTAGGTCGCGCCACCGACGCGGCGCGAGCGCACCTCGAGCGAGGGGCGCACGTTGTCGAGCGCGCGCTTGAGCACGACGACCGGGTCGCCCTGCGTCTTCTCACGCACGCCCTCGAGGGCGCCGTAGACGATCGCCTCGGCGACGGACTTCTTGCCGTCGAGAAGGATCTTGTTGATCAGCTGCGTGACGACCGGGGACCCGTAGACGGGGTCGACGATCAGCGGCCGCTTCGGGGCCGGACCCTTGCGAGGCATCAGCCCACCTTCTTCGCGCCGTAGCGGCTACGCGCCTGCTTGCGGTTCTTGACGCCCTGCGTGTCGAGGGCGCCGCGGACGATCTTGTAACGGACACCGGGGAGGTCCTTCACGCGGCCACCGCGCACGAGCACGATGGAGTGCTCCTGCAGGTTGTGACCGACACCCGGGATGTACGCCGTGACCTCGACCTGGCTCGAGAGGCGAACGCGCGCGACCTTGCGGAGGGCGGAGTTCGGCTTCTTCGGGGTCGTGGTGTAGACGCGGGTGCACACACCGCGTCGCTGGGGGCTGCCCTTGAGGGCAGGCGTCTTCGACTTGTTCGTCTTCGCCTGCCGGCCCTTGCGGACCAGCTGCTGGATCGTAGGCACTACGTCTCCGTCTGTTGGATGAGCTCTGGTCGACCGGATCCCGTCACCCTGGACGGCCGGCATGTTCGAGGAGTGCCGCCCGTCGCGCGGCTGCCTCGGTCTGTCTGGAGTCCCGAACCGACCCCCGCGCCCGGGCGTGTCGCCCCGTTCTCCGGCGCTGACGTCCTGCCAGGTCTCCCTGGCCAGATCGACGACGCTCGGTGGACGGTTCTCCACCCCGGCGCACCCACCGGACGAGTCCGGCGCGAGTGCACGCACGAGGGCCCGACGGCGCGGGCACGGTGTCCAACGTTACCTGCCGCCCCGGAGGGCGTCAAAGTGGCTGACCAGCGCGACGGCCGAGGGCCATTCGTGGGCAGAGGACGTCCTCCAGGCTACGCCCCTGCCCCTGTGGTGCACCAGGGACGAACGGCCCGAGGGGGCCCACCGCGGACGGTGGACCCCCTCGGGGAGAAGCAGACCTACGAGATCAGCGGAAGTCGCCGAAGTCGATGTCCTCGAGCGGGATCGCGTCGCCCGAGCCGAGGCCCAGGGCGGGGAAGTCGATCTCGTCGTAGCCGAAGGTCGGGTACAGCTCGGCCTTGGCCTCCTCGGTCGGCTCCACCGCGATGTTGCGGTAGCGGGGCAGGCCCGTACCAGCGGGGATGAGCTTGCCGAGGATGACGTTCTCCTTGAGGCCCAGCAGCGGGTCGGACCGACCCGACATCGCGGCCTCGGTGAGGACGCGCGTCGTCTCCTGGAAGGAGGCCGCGGACAGCCACGAGTCCGTCGCGAGCGACGCCTTCGTGATGCCCATGAGCTCCGGACGGCCCGAGGCCGGCTGGCCACCCTCGGACACGGCCTTGCGGTTCGCGTCCTCGAAGCGGCCACGCTCGGCCAGCTCGCCGGGGAGCAGGTCGGTCGTGCCCGAGTCCAGCACGGTCACGCGACGCAGCATCTGCCGCACGATGACCTCGATGTGCTTGTCGTGGATGTCCACGCCCTGCGAGCGGTAGACCTCCTGGACCTGGTCGACCAGGTGCTCCTGCGTCTTGCGCGGGCCGAGGATCCGCAGGACCTTCTTCGGGTCCACGGCGCCCTGGACGAGCGACATGCCGACCGTCACGCGGTCGCCGTCCTGCACGAGCAGGCGCGAGCGCTTGGTGATCGGGTAGGCCACGGGCTCGATCTCGGAGTCGTCCGGCGTGAGCAGGATGCGCCGCGAGCGGTCACCCTCCTCGATCGTCACGACACCCGAGTACTCCGCGATCGGCGCCTCACCCTTGGGGGTGCGGGCCTCGAAGAGCTCCTGGACACGGGGCAGACCCTGCGTGATGTCGTCGGCCGACGCCACACCACCGGTGTGGAAGGTACGCATGGTCAGCTGCGTGCCGGGCTCACCGATCGACTGGGCCGCGATGATGCCGACGGCCTCGCCGATGTCGACGAGCTTGCCCGTGGCCAGCGAACGGCCGTAGCACTTGGCGCAGGTGCCGACGCGCGACTCGCAGGTGAGCACCGAACGCACCTTGAGCGCGTCGACACCACCCTCGAGCAGACGGTCGAGCAGGACGTCGCCCACGTCGTCGCCGGCGTGGCCGACGATCTCGCCGTCCACCTCGACGTCGGTGGCCAGCGTGCGCGAGTAGACGCTCGTCTCGACCTTGTCGTGACGACGCAGACCGTCGGTCCCGGCCACGCCGATCGGCATGCTCAGGCCGCGCTCGGTCCCGCAGTCCTCCTCGCGGACGATGACGTCCTGCGAGACGTCCACCAGACGACGCGTGAGGTAGCCCGAGTCGGCGGTCCGCAGAGCGGTGTCCGCCAGACCCTTGCGGGCACCGTGCGTGGCGATGAAGTACTCGAGGACGGACAGGCCCTCGCGGTAGTTGGACTTGATCGGGCGGGGGATGATCTCGCCCTTCGGGTTCGCCACGAGGCCGCGCATACCGGCGATCTGACGGACCTGCATCCAGTTACCACGCGCACCCGAGCCCACCATGCGGTACACGGTGTTGCGGTCCGGGAAGGACTTGCGCATCGCGTCGGCGACCTCCTCGGTCGCACGGGTCCAGATCTCGATGAGCTCCTGGCGGCGCTCGTCGTCGGTGATCAGGCCCTTCTCGTACTGGCCCTGCACCTTGGCAGCCCGACCCTCGTAGTCCTCGAGGATCGCGGCCTTGCCGGACGGCGTGGCCACGTCGGAGATCGCGATGGTGACACCCGAGCGGGTGGCCCAGCGGAAGCCGGCCTCCTTGAGCGCGTCGAGGGACGCCGCGACGGCGACCTTCGGGTAGCGCTCGGCGAGGTCGTTGACGATGACCGAGAGGCGCTTCTTGTCGACGACCCCGTTCTCGTACGGGTAGTCGACGGGCAGCAGCTCGTTGAAGAGCGCGCGGCCCAGCGTCGTCTCGTAGACCAGCGGCTCGCCCTCGGACCAGCCCTCGGGCGCGTCCTCGGCGGCGAGCACCAGGTCGTCGAAGAGGATCCGGACGACGGCGTTCAGGTCCAGGCTGTGCTGGTCGAACGCCATGATCGCCTCGGACACCGAGCTGAACGTGCGACCGGCGCCCAGGGCGTCGTTCCGGTCGGACGTCAGGTGGTACAGACCGATGATCATGTCCTGCGAGGGCATGGTCACCGGACGGCCGTCCGACGGCTTGAGGATGTTGTTGCTCGAGAGCATGAGGATGCGGGCCTCGGCCTGCGCCTCCGCGCTCAGGGGCAGGTGCACGGCCATCTGGTCACCGTCGAAGTCCGCGTTGAACGCGGCGCAGACGAGCGGGTGCAGGTGGATGGCCTTACCCTCGACCAGCTGGGGCTCGAACGCCTGGATGCCGAGACGGTGCAGCGTGGGTGCGCGGTTGAGCAGCACCGGGTGCTCCGTGATGACCTCTTCGAGGACGTCCCAGACGACGGGGCGCGCGCGCTCCACCATCCGCTTGGCCGACTTGATGTTCTGCGCGTGGTTGAGGTCCACGAGGCGCTTCATCACGAACGGCTTGAAGAGCTCCAGGGCCATCTGCTTGGGCAGACCGCACTGGTGCAGCTTGAGCTGCGGGCCGACGACGATGACCGAACGGCCCGAGTAGTCGACGCGCTTGCCGAGCAGGTTCTGGCGGAACCGGCCCTGCTTGCCCTTGAGCATGTCGGAGATCGACTTGAGCGGGCGGTTGCCCGGACCCGTCACCGGACGGCCACGACGGCCGTTGTCGAACAGCGAGTCGACGGCCTCCTGGAGCATCCGCTTCTCGTTGTTGACGATGATCTCCGGCGCACCCAGGTCGAGCAGGCGCTTGAGCCGGTTGTTGCGGTTGATCACGCGGCGGTACAGGTCGTTCAGGTCGGACGTCGCGAAACGGCCACCGTCGAGCTGGACCATCGGACGCAGGTCCGGCGGGATGACGGGGACGGCGTCGAGCACCATGCCGGTGGGCGAGTTGCTCGTCGTGAGGAACGCGTTGACGACCTTCAGACGCTTGAGGGCACGCGTCTTGCGCTGGCCCTTGCCCGTCTTGATGATCTCGCGCAGCGAGTCGGACTCGGCCTCGAGGTCGAAGGCCTCGAGACGCTTCTGGATCGCCGCGGCGCCCATCGAGCCCTCGAAGTAGTTGCCGTAGCGGTCCTGCAGGGACCGGTAGAGCAGCTCGTCGCCCTCGAGGTCGGCGACCTTGAGGTTCTTGAAGCGGTCCCAGACGTTGTCCAGGCGGTCGATCTCGAGGTCCGCACGCTTGCGGATCTGCGCCATCTCCCGCTCGGCCGAGTCGCGGACCTTGCGGCGCGCGTCGGCCTTGGCACCCTCGGCCTCGAGCTCGGCCAGGTCGGCCTCGAGCTTCGTGGCGCGGGTGTTCACGTCGTTGTCGCGGCGGTCCGAGATCTCCTTGCGCTCCAGGTCGATCTCGTTCTGGAGGTTGGGGAGGTCCTCGTGCCGACCGTCGACGTCGACCCAGGTGATCATGTACGCCGCGAAGTAGATGACCTTCTCGAGGTCCTTCGGGGCGAGGTCCAGCAGGTAGCCCAGTCGCGAGGGCACACCCTTGAAGAACCAGATGTGCGTGACGGGCGCGGCGAGCTCGATGTGGCCCATGCGCTCACGACGGACCTTCGAGCGGGTCACCTCGACGCCGCAGCGCTCGCAGATGATGCCCTTGAAGCGCACGCGCTTGTACTTGCCGCAGTTGCACTCCCAGTCCCGGGTGGGACCGAAGATCTTCTCGCAGAACAGGCCATCCTTCTCCGGCTTCAGGGTCCGGTAGTTGATGGTCTCGGGCTTCTTCACCTCGCCGTGCGACCAGGCACGGATGTCGTCGGCCGAGGCAAGGCCGATACGCAGCTCGTCGAAGACGTTGACGTCGAGCAAGGGGGGTCCTACTTCCTTCGCTTGCCGGCTCGTGCCGGCGGACGGAAATGGTGCAAGGGGTGCGGGCGCCCGCCGCCCACCCGTGAGGCAGGGCGGCGGGGCTCGGCGTCAGATCTCTTCGATGCTGCTGGCGTTCGGCCGGCGCGACAGGTCGATGCCGAGCTCCTCCGCTGCGCGGTAGACCTCGTCGTCGTTGTCCTTCATGTCGATGGAGACACCGTCCGAGGACAGGACCTCGACGTTCAGGCACAGCGACTGCATCTCCTTGAGGAGGACCTTGAAGGACTCGGGGATGCCCGAGTCGGGGATGTTCTCCCCCTTCACGATCGCCTCGTAGACCTTGACGCGGCCGGGCACGTCGTCGGACTTGATGGTGAGGAGCTCCTGGAGCGTGTAGGCAGCGCCGTACGCCTCGAGGGCCCACACCTCCATCTCACCGAACCGCTGACCACCGAACTGCGCCTTACCACCCAGCGGCTGCTGCGTGATCATCGAGTACGGGCCGGTCGAGCGTGCGTGGATCTTGTCGTCGACCAGGTGGTGCAGCTTGAGGATGTACATGTAGCCGACCGAGACGGCCTCCGGGAACGGCTCGCCGGAGCGGCCGTCGAAGAGGAGACCCTTGCCGTCGCCCCCGACGGTGCGGACGCCGTCGCGGTTGGGCAGCGTGCTCGAGAGCAGCCCGGTCAGGGCGTTCTCCTGCAGGCCGTCGAACACCGGCGTCGCCACCGGGTTGCCCGGCCCGCTGCTCGCGGCGATGGCGGGGACGTTGTCCTTCCAGGACAGGTCGCCCTCGGTGGCCAGGGAGATGTCCCAGCCCTGCGCGGCGATCCACCCGAGGTGGACCTCCAGCACCTGGCCGACGTTCATGCGCCCCGGGACACCCATCGGGTTGAGGATGATGTCGACCGGCGTGCCGTCCGCGAGGAACGGCATGTCCTCCTGCGGCAGGATCGTCGAGATGACGCCCTTGTTGCCGTGACGGCCGGCCAGCTTGTCGCCCGCGGTGATCTTGCGGCGCTGGGCGATGTAGACGCGGACCAGCTCGTTCACGCCGGCGGGCAGCTCGTCGCCGTCGTCGCGGCTGAACGTGCGGACCTCGATGACCGTGCCGGACTCGCCGTGGGGCACCTTGAGCGACGTGTCGCGGACCTCGCGCGCCTTCTCACCGAAGATCGCACGGAGCAGGCGCTCCTCCGGGGTCAGCTCGGTCTCACCCTTGGGCGTGACCTTGCCGACGAGGATGTCGCCGGCCGCGACCTCGGCACCGATGCGGATGATGCCGCGCTCGTCGAGGTCCGCGAGGACCTCCTCGGAGACGTTCGGGATGTCCCGCGTGATCTCCTCGGGGCCGAGCTTGGTGTCGCGCGCGTCGACCTCGTGCTCCTCGATGTGGATCGAGGACAGCACGTCGTCCTGCACGAGGCGCTGCGACAGGATGATCGCGTCCTCGTAGTTGTGGCCCTCCCACGACATGAACGCGACCAGCAGGTTGCGGCCGAGCGCGAGCTCGCCCTCGTCCGTGGCCGGTCCGTCGGCGAGCACCGAGCCGGGCTCGACGCGGGCGCCGGCGTCGACCAGCACGCGCTGGTTGTAGCTGGTGCCCTGGTTCGAGCGGCGGAACTTCGCGACGCGGTGCGTCGTGGTGGTGGCGTCGTCGTTCGCGATGGTGATGAGCTCGGCCGACACCTCCGTGACCACACCGGGCTTGCTCGCGACGATGACGTCGCCCGCGTCGATGGCCGCGCGGCGCTCCATGCCGGTGCCGACGTACGGCGCCTCGGAACGGACCAGCGGCACCGCCTGGCGCTGCATGTTGGCACCCATGAGGGCGCGGTTGGCGTCGTCGTGCTCGAGGAACGGGATCAGGGCCGTGGCCACCGACACCATCTGGCGCGGGGAGACGTCCATGTAGTCGACGTTCTCGCCGGCGACGTACTCGATCTCGCCGCCCTTGACGCGGACCAGGACGCGGTCCTCCTCGAAGTGGCCGTTGGCCTTGAGGGGCGCGTTGGCCTGGGCGATGACGAAGCGGTCCTCGTCGTCGGCGGTGAGGTACTGGACCTCGTCGCTGACCTTGCCCTTGATGACCTTGCGGTACGGGGTCTCGACGAAGCCGAACGGGTTGATCCGTCCGTAGGTCGCGAGCGAGCCGATCAGGCCGATGTTCGGGCCCTCAGGGGTCTCGATCGGGCACATGCGGCCGTAGTGCGACGGGTGGACGTCGCGGACCTCCATGCCGGCGCGGTCACGGGACAGACCACCCGGGCCCAGCGCGGACAGACGACGCTTGTGCGTCAGGCCGGCGAGCGGGTTGTTCTGGTCCATGAACTGCGAGAGCTGCGACGTGCCGAAGAACTCCTTGATCGACGCCACCACGGGGCGGATGTTGATCAGGGTCTGCGGCGTGATCGCCTCGACGTCCTGCGTCGTCATGCGCTCGCGCACGACGCGCTCCATCCGGGACAGGCCCGTGCGGACCTGGTTCTGGATGAGCTCGCCGACCGCGCGGATGCGACGGTTGCCGAAGTGGTCGATGTCGTCGGGCTCGACGCGGACCTCGACGGCCTCGCCGGCACGCGTGCCCGGCAGGGTCACGACGTCGGCGTGCAGCGCGGCGAGGTACTTGATCGTCGCGACCACGTCGGCCAGCGACAGGACCGAGTCGGCCAGAGGGACGTCGATGCCCAGCTTCTTGTTCAGCTTGTAGCGGCCGACCTTCGCGAGGTCGTAGCGCTTCGGGTTGAAGTAGAAGTTCTCGAGCAGCGCGCGACCGGCCTCGACCGTGGGCGGCTCGCCCGGGCGGATCTTGCGGTAGAGGTCGAGCAGCGACTCGTCCTGCGTCTGGACGTGGTCCTTCTCGAGGGTGTCGATGACGGCGGGGAACGCGCCGAACTCCTCGCGGATCTCGGCCTCGCTCATGCCGAGCGCCTTGAGCAGCACGGTGGCGTTCTGCTTGCGCTTGCGGTCGACGCGGACGCCGACGTTGTCGCGCTTGTCGATCTCGAACTCGAGCCAGGCTCCGCGGCTCGGGATGACCTTCGCCGTGAGGATGTCCTTGTCGGACGTCTTGTCCGCGGTGCGCTCGAAGTAGACGCCCGGCGAGCGGACGAGCTGCGAGACGACGACGCGCTCGGTGCCGTTGATGATGAACGTGCCGCGCTCGCTCATGAGCGGGAAGTCGCCCATGAAGACGGTCTGGCTCTTGATCTCACCGGTGGTGTAGTTCACGAACTCCGCGGTGACGAACAGCGGGGCGGCGAACGTGAAGTCCTTCTCCTTGCACTCCTCGGCCGTGTACTTCGGCGGCTCGAAGCGGTGCTCGCGGAACGACAGCGACATGGTGCCGCCGAAGTCCTCGATCGGGGAGATCTCCTCGAAGATCTCCTCCAGGCCGGCGGTCCCGGGAACGTCCTGGCGGCCGGCCTCGAGAGCGGCGGCCACGCGGGCCTGCCAGCGCTCGTTGCCGAGCAGCCAGTCGAAGCTCTCGGTCTGCAGACCGAGGAGGTCGGGGACCTCGAGCGGCTCGTGGATCTTGGCGAAGGAGATGCGACGTGATGCGGTGCGGTTCGCAACGGCGTCGGCGGACGGAGCAGAAGGGGTGCGCGAGGCAGCCAAGAGGGGTCCTTCCCTGCAGTTCGTTTGCACGCAGCGCGGGGTCCCGGCGGATCACGACCCCCCGGCCTCGCAGCACTCCACGTCGCGCACGTACGACGTGTGAGGGCTCGGGTTATACGGGATCGCGGGCACAGGCCAGCGCAAAGCGCTAGCATACGCAGCCCGCCGGGGAAAGTCCACCCGGCACGGACGACCGCCAGCGACCCGGGCGTCACCGCCCTTGGACGACTCCCTCGTCGTCGGTCGCCATGGTGACACACGCCACCCGTCGCGCGAAACTCCGACCCGCCCGCGCGGGTCCTGGCTCGACGTGCGGAGGCCGTGAAACTGCGGAAGCCCGCACCCCCTGGGGGGTGCGGGCTTCCGTGCGCTCCGGCAGGCCGGAGCTCAGATCACTTGAGCGTGACGGTCGCGCCGGCGCCCTCGAGCTGCGCCTTGGCCTTCTCGGCGGTCTCCTTGTTCGCGCCCTCCAGGACGGCCTTGGGGGCGGCGTCGACGAGGTCCTTGGCCTCCTTGAGACCGAGGGACGTGAGCGCGCGCACCTCCTTGATGACCTGGATCTTCTTCTCGCCGGCGGCCTCGAGGATGACGTCGAACGCGTCCTTCTCCTCCTCGGCCGGGGCGTCCGCGCCGGCGCCGCCGGCGGCAGGGGCGGCCGCGGCGACCGGGGCGGCCGCGGTGACCTCGAAGACGTCCTCGAACGCCTTCACGAACTCGGAGAGCTCGATGAGGGTGAGGCCCTTGAACTGCTCGATGAGCTCGTCGGTGCTGAGCTTCGCCATGAGAGGCGTTCCTTTCTTCGGTGCCAGGCGGCGGTGTGGTGTGCCGGCCTCAGCAGGGTGTGGGTGTGCGCGGTCGCGCGATCTCGGCGGGTGCCGGGATCAGGCAGCTGCGGCTTCCGAGTCCTGCTTCTGGCGCAGGGCATCGATGACACGGGCGGCCTGGGCGGTGTTCGCGGTGAAGGCGTAGGCAGCCTGGTAGAGCTTGCCCTTCATCGCGCCGGCCGCCTTGGCCAGCAGAACCTCGCGCGACTCGAGGTCCGCGAGCTTGGTGACCTCGGCAGCGGTCAGGGCGCGTCCGTCGAGGACACCGCCCTTGATGACCAGTGCCGGGTTCGCCTTGGCGAAGTCACGCAGTCCCTTGGCGGCCTCGACCGGGTCGCCGGTGACGAAGGCGATCGCCGACGGGCCCGCGAGCGCGTCGTCGAGGCCGGTCAGACCAGCTTCCTTGGCCGCGATCGCGGTCAGCGTGTTCTTCACCACGGCGTAGGTTGCGTTGCCGCTGAGCGCGACGCGGAGCTTCTTGAGCTGCGCGACGGTGAGCCCGCGGTACTCGGTCAGCACGGCCGCGTTCGACTCGCGGAACTTGTCCGTGAGCTCTGCGACTGCGGCTGCCTTGTCCGGCCTCGCCATGGCAATCCTTCCAGTGGTGGTGCCACCGGCTCCTGGCCCCGAACGTAGAAAGAGCCCCGCGCAGGCGCGGGGCTCGGCATCCGGACTGGTCCGGGGGCTGAACTCTCACCTGCGCTGGCTCCCGCTGTGCGGGACTTCGGGCGGTCCGACGAATCGGGCCGACAACCGGCGGTCTTGGGCGGGAGCAACAGTACGCGAGGCCGGGCCGACGACCAAATCGCCGGGTGGACCCATCCGCAGGGAGCGGGGCACCGAACCCGGGGCGTACACGATCCCGACCCCGAAAGGGTGCCCACCATGAGCCAGTCACCGAACCGCGTCATCGGAGCCGTCTTCGGCGCCGTCTACCTCCTCGTCGGCGTCGCCGGCTTCTTCGTCACCTCGGGTGTCGCGTTCGCCGGGACCGACGGCAAGGCCCTGATCATCTTCGACGTCAACCCGCTGCACAACGTCATCCACCTGCTGATCGGCGCCGCCCTGCTGATCGCGGCGACCCGGTCCGTGCCGGCGTCGAAGGCGGTCAACACGACCGTCGGGGCCGTCTACCTGCTGGTCGGCGTCGTCGGCCTGTTCCTCGTGGGCTCGGGCGCCAACATCATCGCCCTCAACGGCGCCGACAACGTGCTGCACTTCGCCAGCGCGATCCTGCTGCTGGGCGTCGGCCTGGGCGCCGACAAGGCTGCCCGCACGTCGGCCACCACGGCACGAGCATGAGCACGGGCCCGCGTCCGAGCACGGTGGCGTTCGCCGACGACGAGCGGACCGCGACCTTCGTCGCACGCTCGTGGGCGTCGCTCGCCGCGCTCGGCGCGGGCCTCGTCCTGCTCGCCCTCGGCGCGGAGCACGTCACCGCGCACCCCGTCGTCGGCGCAGCGCTCCTGGGGCTCGGCGTCGCCGAGCTCGTGTGGTCCCTGGCCGCGATGCGCGGCCCGCTCCCGCTGCCCCGCACGACCCTCGGCGTCCTGCTGGGCGGCGCGGTGGGGTGGGTGCTCGCCGCCCCGGCGGTCGGCACGCTCGGCGCGGCCGAGCTCACCGCCGTCGGGCTGCAGCTGCTGGCCGCGGTCCTCGTGGCCGTCGCGACGCGCACGACGACGAGCGCCGCGAACCCGTCCGCCCGGTCGCACCCGCTGGGCCGCCTCGGCCTCCTGGCCGTCGGTGCGTTGGCGGTCGCCTCGCTCACCGTCCCCGGGCTCGCGTCGACCGATGCCGGCGCGCACGCCCAGCCGCACGGGTCGCACGGGCTGCCGGGCTTCCCCGGCCTCGGCGGCCACGCGGGCCACGCGGGCCACGGCGGCTGACGACGTCACACGGGCGCACCGAAGCAGATCAGGGGCACGAGCGCCCCGGTCGCCTCGCGGGCCTCGTGCGTGGCGGTCGCGACGGCCGTGGCGATCGGGACCTCGTCGCGCAGCAGGGCGTGGGTGCGCGTCATGACCCGCAGCGCGGTCTCGTCGGGCAGCGGGGCGAGCGCGGCGACGACGCACCCGACGCCCGTGCGCAGCAGCACGCTGGCGAGCCCGAGCGCCTCCCCACCAGCACGGATGCTGGCGCGTCCCACCTCGCACGACGAGAGCAGGACGAGGTCCGGCACGGCACCGCCCATGTCCAGCTCGTGGGCGAACAGCGGCCCGTCGGCGAGCCGGACCGAGGAGAACAGCGGGTTGTCCGGCTCGTGCCGCCCGTGCGCCGCCAGGTGCACGATCCCCGGGGACGCCAGCAGCTCGACCATCCGGGCCACGGTCGCGTCCTCGCCCACGACGACCTCCACGTCGGGCCACAGCTGACCGATCTCCGTGACCTCCGCCTCGGCGTGCCGGAGGCCCGGGCCTGCGGCCGCGCTCACGTGGGTGGGGCGCCCCGCCGCGCTGCCGGCGTAGCGCATCCAGTGGTGCACCGACGGCGCCACGACCGTCGGCCGTCCGCTGCGCGACGGCAGCATCGACCAGGGCAGGACGCCGAGCCAGCCGGCAGCGACGACGACCAGCTCGTCGGGCGCCAGCAGCGCGGGCGCCAGGCGGGCCTCGATGTGCGCGAGGCTGCGGTCGAGAGACCGGTTCGCGACCGCGCGCAGGTCGGCCGGCACGAGCGGGTTGGCGAGGACCTCCAGGTCGGCGTGCACACGGCGCACCTCCTCGGCCACGTCGGCCGCCGGGCCGAGCGTGTGCAGGGTCGAGCCCGAGTCGTCGACCCGCACGGCGAGCAGCTCTCCGCGGTGCTCGAGCACGTCGAGCAGCACGCTGCCCGCCCGGCGCTCGACGGTCCGGCGCACCTCGGCCGTGCGGGCCGCGCGCTCCTCGCGCGCACTGCCGCGCTCGTGCCACGACCGCGCCAGGATCTCGTGCTTGAGCCGCTGCGCCTCGCGCACGTGCCGCACGCGGACCGGGTCCGAGGCGGGCAGGTCCGGCGCCTCGCGGCCCGCGTCGATGAGCCGGCGCAGGTCCCACAGGAGCTCGGCGGTCTCGGGGTCGCTCGGCGGGTTCACCCGCGGGGACCCGCCGATGACCGACCGCACGCGCTCGGCCGCCTCCAGCACGGCCGCCGGGCGCGCGTTCGAGAGCGCGAGCTGCATGTCGAGGTCGGCCAGCGCGGTGCCGTGCACGGCGCCCGCGGTGCGCAGGTCGAGCGAGCCGAAGCGGGCGCGGTGGTTCTCCAGGTCGCGCTGACCTGCGCGGACGTAGCGTGCCGCACGGCCGGGCTCGTCGGCGGCGATCGCCAGGACCGCGCGGATGCGGCGGCCGTGCAGGCGCACCGCGAGCGGGTCGTCCGTCCGCACCGGCCCGAGGGCCTCGAGCAGCCCCGCCGGGTCAGGCACGGCGCCACGGGCCAGGTCGGCCTCGATGCGGACGTACGAGGCGGCGTCCTGCCAGACGCGTCGCCCGGTCGCGGCGCACAGGTCCTCAAGCACGGCGGCCCGCCGTGACAGCCCCGCCCAGGCCGTGCGGGTGCGCGCGTCGGTCGGGGACGTCGCGAACGCGGCGGCGTCCGCCTGCAGGGACAGGAGCGTGGCGCGCACGGCCCAGGCCTCGTCGCCGCGCCGCCGGAAGCGTCGTCGGGCGGACGCGGCGAACGCCCGCGCGGCCTCGAGGTCGCCGCGCAGCAGCGCGCACTCCGCGCGTCCCAGCTCGCACTCGGCCACGTCGCGCGTCAGCCGCTCGGCGGCGAACATCGCGGCCGCCTCGGCGAGGGTCGCGTCGGCGACGCCCACCAGCCCTGCCTCGAGCAGCACGTCGCTGCGGTCACGCAGGGCCGTGGGTCGGGGCGGGCCGGGGAGCGTGCGGGCCGCGGCCTCCATCTGGGCGAGCGCCTCGGGCAGGTGCCCGGCGTAGAAGTGCACGTAGCCGAGGTTGTGCTCGGCCTTGAACAGCAGCCGGTCGAAGCCCGCCTGCCGGGCCCGCCGCGCGCACTCCCCCAGGTCCGCACGGGCGGCTGACAGCTCGCGGCGCTCGATGTGCAGCACGCCGCGGTTGAGCAGCGCCCGGCAGCCGTCGACCGGGTCGGCCACGTCGATCGCGTCGATCACCGCGCTGAGCAGCTGCAGTGCCTCGTCGTGCCGTCCGGCCCGCAGCGCGGCCAGCCCGCGGGTGCCGTCGATCGCGGGCTGCAGGCCGGGCCACACCTCACCGGCACCGGTCTCGACCATCTCGTCGAGCCGCTCGGCGGCCGTCCGGGTGCGCGTCCCCGTCTCGGCCTCGCTCTTGACGAGCTCGGTGAGCGCTCGCGCTCGCACCCGGACCACGGAGCGGACCCGGTTGCTGGGGTCGATGCCGTCGAGCGCCGCGAGCGCGCCGTGCAGCCGCCGCCGCGCGCGCTCGGGTCGCCCCTCCGCGTTGTCCGTCTCGGCGCGCCCCACCACCCCGACGACGGCGTCGAGGGATGCCGGTCCGGCCGCTGCCGGGCCGTGCGAAGGGGACATGTGCGCCTAGAGCTCGATCTGCGGGGTGACCACCGGGACGGTGGGGTCGGAGGGCCGACGCAGCACGAGCCGCGCGGGACCACGGTCGACGTCGACGAACGAGAACCTGCCGTCCTCGTCGGAGACCGTGACGGTGACGTCGCCCCCCTGGTGCAGCTCGACCTCGATCTCCTCGGCCGGCGCGGCCCAGCCGTCGACCCGCACGTGACCGGCCTCGGGACGCACGGAGATCATCACGGTGAGCACGTCGGTCGTGAACGTGATGGTGCCGGCCTCGATGCTGGTCTCGTCGGCCCGCACCGCGAGCGCCGGCTCGCCGACCAGGCGCAGCTCGGCCACCTCGGCGTGCAGGGCCTCGATCGTCAGGGCCATGCCGATGCGGTCGACCAGGCCTGCCGGCACCGGGTCTGCGAGCTCGACCATCCGGGCGAGGTCCTCGAAGATGACCCGGTCCGTCGCGTCGAGCGTGCCGGCGGCCAGCAGGGCGAGGGTCGCGTCGTCGTGGCTCATGACAGGCTCCAGGTGGGGTCGGCGGTGAGTGAGGCGCGCAGCTTGGCGAGGCAACGGCCGCGGGTCGGGCCGATGCTGCCGACGGGCATGCCGAGTGCCTGGGAGACGACGGCGTAGTCGGGGCGCTCGACCATCGCGACGAGGCCGAGCAGCTTGCGGCACCGGTCGGGCAGCGCACTGACGTGCCCCCACAGCGCCTCGTCCCGCTCGGTGCGGACCGCGACGCTGTCCGGCCGGTCCTCCGCAGGGGTCGTGAGCCATTCGGTCGCGTGCTCGTCGTTCGTCTGGCGCACCTGCTCGTCGCGGCTGCGACGCACGGTGCGCCACGCCGAGCGCTTGGCGGTGACGAGCATCCACTGCAGGGTCGCGCGGGGGTCGCGGATCTGGTCGATGTCGCGGACGAGTGTCAGCCAGACGTTCTGGACGATGTCCTCGGCCTGCTCCTTGTCCGTGCCCTGCGCACGGACCGTGTGCCACAGCAGCGGCGTCATGACGTGGACGAGGGCGGCGAGCGGGGCACGCTCGCCCTCGCGATAGGCGAGCACCGCACGGGCTGCCTGGTCGGCGAGCCCCTCCCCCTGGTTGCGGAGCGCGGTGTCCACCGGCTCCACCAGGTCGTCACTCATCATGGACCCCTCACAGCAGGCTCGTCGGGCGGCCGCCCCCGTCAGAGTAGGGCGGCCCTCACATACCGGACAAGGACCGTCGACGGCGCACCTCACGGTGGCCGCCGGCCGACGCTCGCCTGCTCCGGACGCCGGGAAGGAGCACGGCATCCGGCGCCCTGATACATCGGTCCCGACATTCACCCGTTCGCGTGTATCTGGGCCGTATCGCGCGGCTCTTGACCGGGTGCCGCGGCCACGCTGAGATGCCACGTCCGGTACCCGTTCGAGCCCGATCCACCAGGAGACGCCCGAGATGAGTGAGCAGGAGAGCGCGGACCTCACGCGCGACCAGATCCGTCCGACGAAGCGCAGCGTCGAGGACGCGCTGCTGGCCCGACCCGGCGTGATCGGCGTCGACATCGGCGAGAAGTGGTCCGGGGGCGCGCCGACCGGGCGCCAGGCCATCGTCGTGCACGTCACGGCGAAGCGCGGCGACGACGAGCTCGACGACACCGACCGCATCCCCTCGAGCTTCGCGGGGATCCCGACGGACGTGGTCGAGCACCGCGTCTCGGCGCTGTCGGTCCAGGAGCACGCGACCGACGAGACCGCCGAGGCACCCCCGACCCGGCTCCGCACCCGGCCGCTGGCCGGCGGGCTGAGCTTCGGGCCCGCGGACGTCGTGACGATCCCGGTCGACGGGATCGCCCAGCGGCGCACGGTGAACGGCACGCTCGGCGTGCTGGTCGTCGAGCGTCACACGGGACGCACGTTCGGCCTGACCAACTGGCACGTCGCGGCCGGCGACGGCCTGGAGGACCTCGGCAGCACGTGGGTCCAGCCGGCCCTCGCCGACGGCGGCGACCCGCACCGCGACCGCATCGGCGCGCTGGTCCGCGGCACCCTGACCGACCGGATCGACGCCGCCGTGGTCGCGCTCGCCCCGGGTGCCCCCTGGCTGCCCGGCATCGTCGGGATCGGTCCGGTCACCGGGTCGACGACGGCCACCGAGGGGATCACCGTCCGTAAGGCCGGCCGCACCACCGGCCTGCGGACCGGCACCGTCACCTCGACCGACTACACCACGTCCGTCGACTTCGGCCCCGGCATCGGGTGGCGCACGCTGCGCGAGCAGGTCCGGATCGAGCCGGTCGCCGACGGCGGGGCGTTCTCCGCGGGCGGCGACTCCGGGTCCGCGGTGGTCGACGAGCAGGGGCGCGTGGTCGCACTGCTGTGGGCGGGCGAGGACGACGGCAGCTTCGCGGTCGCCAGCCCGATCGCCGTGGTGCTGGACACGCTGGGGATCGACGTCCTCAGCGTCCAGCGGGCGCGCGCGATCGCCGAGGCGCGCAGGCGGGCGCCCCGCACGCCCGCGGTCGGCGGGTGGGGGGCGTTGCTGCCGCCGATCTCGGCGGCGTACGGAGCTCGTCGGCGGCGCCCTGCGCGCCGGGCTGCACGGGCGTGGGACGCGGGCGAGCCGCGGCAGACGAGCGCCGCAGGTGGGCAGCGGGCCGCCGGCGAGCGCCCCGGAGCGGGTCCCGCCACGCGGGCCTCGGCCGCCAACGGCGCGACGCGGTCGGGTGCGGCGGCGCACGCCCAGCCGTTCACCGAGCCGTTCACCGAGCCGTTCACCGAGCCCTTCACCGAGCCCTTCACCGAGCCCTTCACCGAGGCCGTCACCAGCGACCCGTTCACGGAGCCGTTCACCGAACCTTTCACCGAGCCCTTCACCGAGGCCCTCGGAGCGGACCCGTTCACCGAACCGTTCACGGAACCCTTCACCGAACCATTCACCGAGCCCTTCACCGAGGCCCTCGGAGCGGACCCGTTCACCGAGCCCTTCACGGAACCCTTCACCGAACCGTTCACCGAGGCCCTCGGAGCGGACCCGTTCACCGAACCGTTCACGGAACCCTTCACCGAACCGTTCACCGAGGCCCTCGGAGCGGACCCGTTCACCGAACCGTTCACGGAACCCTTCACCGAGCCCTTCACCGAGGCCCTCCGCGCGACCGCCACCTCTCCGGAGGCACGTGCACGGCTCGTCGCGAGCCTCCGCCTCCGCGAGGCGTTCTGGGCCGGCTACGTCGCCGCGGTCACCCGCGGGCGCTGAGCCCGGTCCCTCACCACGCCGATCGATGACCACGACCGAGAGGGCCCCGAGGCCATGACCGACCTGCGACTCGTCGAGCGCCGCCCCGCGCTGCACGTCGTCCCGAGCAGCACGAGCACGCACGGCATCGACCGGCGCCCGCTCGTGCGCGAGCTCGAGGACGTCGTCGAGCGCATGCACGATCACGGAGCGACGCCCCGGCTCCGCTCGGACCTCGTCGCGCTGCTCGGCGCCTGGGCCAGCGCGCTCGTCGACCTCCACCGCGCCCGAGTCCCGATCACCGACGCACCCCCGGTCCTGCCGTGGGTGCTGGAGGACGGCCTGCCGCTGTGGCTCGACGAGGTCGCCCCCGAGGCGGGGCCGGTCTGGGCGGTGCGCGCCCACCCGGGCGTCGCCCACGCCTTGGAGCGGACGCGGCTCGGGTGGTCGGCCGTGCAGAGCACGCACGGCGACCCCAACGGTGACGTGGTCGTCGTCGAGCGCGAGCACGGGTTCGTGCGCGCGCACCTGGACGGAGCCGACGGGTCGCCGTGCCGGGGGGTGCTCGGCGACCCGCGGTGGGACGTCGCGACCGTGGCGGACTGGCTCGCGGTGGCGCTCGGCCCGGCGCTCGACCCGCGGTGGGGCATCGACCCCGCGGCGACGTTCGTCAGCCGGTACCGCGCCCATGGCGGCGACGCGCTGCCGTCTCGGCACATGGCGGTCGCCCGCACGCTGACGACCGCCGTCGAGTGGACCGCTCAGCTCGCCGTCCTGACGGAGCCGGACGACGAGGCGCTGGCCTGGTTGTCCGGGCTGTGGAGCCGGCCGCTCGCCCTGCTGGGTGTGGCGACCGGTGCTCGGTCCAGCGAGTCCCGTGCGGGCGCTGCTTCCCGCACGGTGCTGGCCGGCGCGCCGCAGGCGTAGTCCCGATCCGCAGGGGGGATCGGGCGTACGACCGGCCGGGCACAACGACGAAGGCCCGATCCGCAGGGGGGATCGGGCCTTCGTCGTACGGTGCGGGCAGCGTCAGGCCGCGTCGTCCTCAGAGGTGAGGTTGCGCGTCTTGTTCTGGTCCAGCGGGATGCCGGGGCCGTTCGTCGTCGAGATGGTCGCCTTGGCGATGTAGCGACCCTTCGAGGACGACGGCTTCAGACGCAGGATCTCGTCGAGCGCCGCGGCGTAGTTCTCCACCAGCGCGACGTCGGAGAACGAGGTCTTGCCGATGATGAAGTGCAGGTTCGCGTGACGGTCCACGCGGAACTCGATCTTGCCGCCCTTGATGTCGGCGACGGCCTTGGCGACGTCCATGGTCACGGTGCCGGTCTTCGGGTTCGGCATGAGACCGCGCGGGCCCAGGACCTTGCCCAGTCGACCGACCTTGCCCATGAGGTCCGGCGTCGCGACGGCGGAGTCGAAGTCCGTGTAGCCCTTGGCGACCTTGTCGATGAGCTCGTCGCCACCGACCTCGTCGGCGCCGGCCGCACGGGCCTGCTCGGCGCGCTCGCCCGTCGCGAAGACGATGACGCGGGCGGTCTTGCCGGTGCCGTGGGGCAGGTTGACCGTGCCGCGGACCATCTGGTCCGCCTTGCGCGGGTCGACACCGAGGCGGAAGGCCACCTCGACGGTCGCGTCGTACTTGGTCGTCGACGTGGTCTGGGCCAGTCGGACGGCCTCGAGCGGCACGTAGAGCTTGTCTGCGTCGATCTTCTCGACCGCGGCGCGGTACGCCTTGCTGTGCTTGGCCATCTGCTTGTTCTCCTGTTCAGCAGTCGTGGTCTTGTCGGGCCGCACTGGCCCTGCCACTGATTCCGTCAGCGAACCGTCAGCTCGCTGTTCTTGCGTGGTGCTTCCACGTCGCCCCGCCCGCTGTACCTGCTCTCGGGCTGAGCGCCGCTGCGTGATCGGCGGGTGCTTCGCCCCCACCGATCACTACGCTCTGCTCAGCCCTCGACCTTGATGCCCATCGAGCGGGCCGTGCCGGCGATGATCTTCTCGGCGGCGGCCAGGTCGTTGGCGTTGAGGTCCTCGAGCTTGGTGGTCGCGATCTCGCGCACCTGGTCCTTGGTCAGCGTGGCGACCTTGACCGTGTGCGGGGTCGGCGAGCCCTTGGCCACACCGGCGGCCTTCTTGATGAGCTCGGCGGCCGGCGGCGTCTTCGTGATGAAGGTGAACGTGCGGTCCTCGTAGACCGTGATCTCGACGGGGATGACGTTGCCGCGCTGGGCCTCGGTCGCCGCGTTGTAGGCCTTGCAGAACTCCATGATGTTGACGCCGTGCTGACCCAGCGCCGGACCGATCGGCGGCGCGGGGGTGGCGGCGCCGGCCTTGATCTGGAGCTTGATGAGGCCGGTGACCTTCTTCTTCGGGGGCATGCTGTGTTCCTTTTCGTGTGGTGGGCCGACGCCGTGGGCGATGACCCGGTTGCAGGACCGCCCCGCTGCGGGGGCGGCTCAGTCAGATCTTGGCGACCTGGCTGAAGGCGAGCTCGACCGGGGTCTCCCGGCCGAAGATGGAGACGAGCACCTTGAGCTTCTGGCTCTCGGCGTTGATCTCGGAGATCGTCGCGGGGAGCGTGTCGAAGGGGCCGTCGGTGACGGTGACGGACTCGCCCACGGTGAAGTCGACCTGGATCTTCGGGGCGGCCTTCGCGCCGCCCGTGGTGCCGGCCGGAGCCTTGACCTCGAGCGTCGGCGCCAGCATCGAGAAGACCTCGTCGAGCGTCAGCGGGACGGGCTGGTGCGTGTGGCCCACGAAGCCCGTGACGCCGGGCGTGTGCCGGACGGCGCCCCACGACTCGTCGGTGAGGTCCATGCGCACGAGGACGTAGCCGGGGATCCGGACGCGGCGCACGACCTTGCGCTGCGCGTTCTTGATCTCGACGACCTCCTCCATGGGGACCTCCACCTGGTAGATGAAGTCCTCCATGTTGAGGCTCTGCGTGCGGTTCTCGAGGTTCGCCTTCACGCGGTTCTCGTACCCCGCGTAGGAGTGGATGACGTACCAGTCGCCGAACTGGCTCTTGAGCTGCGCCTTGAACGCGGCGACCGGGTCCTCGTCGACGTCGGGCTCAGCCTCGTCTGCCTCGTCGGACTCGGACTCCGACTCGGCGTCGGCGTCGACCTCGTCGGACTCGACCTCGTCCTGCTCCGGCTCGCCATCGACAGCGGGCGCGTCGACGTCGCCCGCGGGCACCTCGACGGCCTCGACCGACGCCAGCGCGTCCTCGAGCTCGGCGGTGGCCGGCGTGGGCTCCTGCGACTCCTGCGACACGTGCGAACCTGCTTTCTACAAACGTTGGTGGCGGGCGAGCCCGCGGGCGTGACGAGTGGGGATCAGGCGGGTCAGCCGAACATCCACAGGGTCAGCTTGCCGATGCCGATGTCCACCACGGTGACGAAGGCCATGACCACGGCCACGAACACCAGGACGACCGACGTGTAGGTGATGAGCTCCGAGCGCGTGGGGCGCACGACCTTCTTGAGCTCGGAGACCACCTGGCGGCAGAACAGCGCGATGCGGGCGAACAGACCCTTGCGGGCGTCCTTCGACGACTTCGCCGCCGAGTCAGGCGTGCGCGGCGCGTCGGCGCCCGGCGCAGCGGAGGCTGCTGTTTCGCTCACGTCTGGCCCCTACGTCTCGTCGTGGTCGGCCCCCGTGCGGGTACCGACGTGACGGACGGCCGACGCGTCGCGCCGGACCGTCCGGCGGTCCTGCTCGCATGTCCCGCCGGGAGTACCCGGACGGACCGCGTGCGCAGGGCAGACAGGACTCGAACCTGCAACCTGCGGTTTTGGAGACCGCTGCGCTACCAATTGCGCCACTGCCCTACGGCGGATCTTCCCGTCACGAGTCCCCGGGCGCCCTTCGCAGGGCGCGGAGCATCATGGCGTGCGTCAACCGCCGACGGATCACTGTACGCGACCGGAGCCGGTGGGTCGAACCGCCCACCGGTGGGTGCCCGACGGACGAAAGGCCGCGCCCAGCCAGCGTGACCTCTGCCACTATGGATCCGTGAGCGAGCCGACCTCCCGTCCCCGTGTCTCCGCCCGTCTGGCAGCGATCGCCGAGTCGGCGACGCTCGCCGTCGACGCCAAGGCCAAGGCCCTCAAGGCCGCCGGTCGCCCGGTGATCGGCTTCGGCGCCGGCGAACCCGACTTCCCGACGCCGTCGTACATCGTCGACGCCGCCGTCGCCGCCGCGAAGGACCCCGCCAACCACCGGTACACGCCGGCGGCGGGCCTGCCGGCGCTGCGCGAGGCCATCGCGACCAAGACGCTGCGCGACTCGGGCTACGAGGTCGCCCCGTCCTCGGTGCTCGTGACCAACGGCGGCAAGCAGGCCGTCTTCCAGGCGTTCGCCGCGGTGCTGGACCCGGGCGACGAGGTCCTGCTGCCCGCGCCGTACTGGACGACCTACCCGGAGGCGATCCGCCTCGCGGGAGCGGTTCCGGTCGAGGTGTTCGCCGGCGTGGACCAGGGCTACCTCGTGACGGTCGAGCAGCTCGAGGCGGCACGGACCCCGCGGACCAAGGCGCTGCTGTTCAACTCGCCGTCCAACCCGACGGGCGCGGTCTACTCCCCCGAGGAGACCGCCGCGATCGGCCGCTGGGCGCTCGAGCACGGCATCTGGGTCATCACCGACGAGATCTACGAGCACCTGACCTACGACCACGCCGTGTTCACGCCCGTCGTGCGCGTCGTGCCCGAGCTGGCGGACACCACCATCGTGCTCAACGGCGTCGCCAAGACCTACGCGATGACCGGGTGGCGGGTCGGCTGGATGATCGGTCCCTCGGACGTCATCAAGGCCGCGACCAACCTGCAGAGCCACCTCACGTCGAACGTCGCCAACGTCTCGCAGCGGGCCGCCATCACGGCACTGAGCGGCGACCTGGCGGCGGTCGAGGAGATGCGCACGGCGTTCGACCGCCGGCGCCGCACGATGGTCGAGATGCTCGGTGCGATCGACGGCGTGACGATCCCGGCGCCGCAGGGCGCGTTCTACGCCTACCCCTCGGTCGAGGGCGTGCTGGGCCGGACGATCCGCGGCACCACGGTGACCACGTCCGCCGAGCTGGCCACGGTCATCCTCGAGGAGGCCGAGGTTGCGGTCGTGCCCGGCGAGGCGTTCGGCCCGAGCGGGTACCTGCGCCTGTCCTACGCCCTGTCCGACGACGACCTCGTCGAGGGCGTCGGCCGGATCCAGAAGCTGCTCGGCGAGGCTCAGTAGTCGGACGCGTCGGGCGGCGCCCACAGCACGTTGCCGTCCCCGTCGACGAGCGCGCCCTCGTCGGAGACTGACCACTGCTCGACGACGACGCCGTTCGGGTTGAGCAGCTGGCCCTTCCCGTCGAGCGTGTAGCCGCCCATGCCGGAGTCGACCGACTCGTCCGACCCGTCGCTGGACTGGTCGGTCGGCGGCTCCAGCAGGCCGTCGAGGTCCGACCCGTCCGAGGTGATCTCCCCGAGGTCCTCGTCAAACTCCTGGTAGTCCCCGAAGCCGCTGCCGAGGACCAGCTCCTGCAGCCAGGTGCCGTCGTCGAGCTCGCCTGAGTCCTTCAGCTCCTGCAGGTGCGTGCTGACGATGCTCGACCAGTCGGCCGTCGTCGCGAGCAGGGACACGTGCCAGCCCCCGTCGCCGTCCACCGCCACGAGGCCGAAGTCGCTCAGCCCGAGCTCCTTGCCGAGCTTCGAGTCGTCGGCGCACAGCTTCTGCCCGGACGACTCGTCGGTCACGCACACGCCCTCGAACGTCGCGGGGTGCTCGCCCCCCAGGGTGACGCGCTCGATCGCCAGGCGCGTGTGGTCGGCGTCGATCCGCGTCGGTCGGAAGCGGGCTTCGCCGAGGGTCGGGTTGCCGGTGTCCGCGTCCGCCTCGTCGAGCCATGCCTGCACGTAGACGGACACGAACCGCGCCTCGGCGAGCGGCAGCGCGGCGACCATCGGGCGGGTGTCGCCGCCGAACAGCGTCGCCACGGCGCCGACGAACTGCGTCCCTGCCGCCTCTGCCGTGTCCGCGCCGGCGGCCGACGACCGGTCCGGCATCGCACCGCGGTCGCCGTCGGTCTCGACGTTGACGTACTCCCCCAGCGTCATCAGCGGGCTCACGTACCAGGAGCCGCCCTCCTCGACCGCGACGAGGAACGGCTGCTGCGGCCCGGCCTCGGCGTCCCAGGTGAGCTCGGTCGCGTCGACGGACCACGGCAGGGCCTGGTCGACCTCGGTGGCCGCCTCGTCCCACATCTCGTCGGTGCTACCGCCGGTCAGGCCCTCGAGCCCGCCCATCGCGGGCTCGTAGACGTCGGCCAGCGCGTCCACGATCTCCTTCGCGTCGCCGTCGACGGTCAGCGTGCCGGCGACGACGGAGACCTTGGCCAGGCCGTCGCCGATGGGCTCGACCGTGACGTCGAGCCCGGCGAGGTCGACGTCGAACGCGTCGAGGACCTTGATGAGCTTCTTGCGGTTCGCTTCGTCGTCGGCGCCGGTCTGGGCCGAGAGCATCGGCGAGAGGGCGTCGATCTCCGCCGGGGAGATCGCGCCGTAGACCGCGATGCCGTCCTTGTGCGCGACGCCCTCGATGAGCTGGGTGACCGCGGCCTCGGGCGTGGGCGCGCCGTCGAGCTTGCTGAAGACCATCAGGTAGGCGGCCAGGGCGCCGCCACCGACGAGCACGACGGCCGTGGCGACCAGGCCGATCCACAGGCCGCGGCGCGAGCGCGGAGGCTCGCCCTTGAACGAGACGTCCTGCACGGCACCGGCGGGCTGCACGGAGGCGGGCTGCGCGAAGGGGGCCGGGGCGTAGGCCGCGGGCGCGGGAGCTGCGGACGTCTGCGTCGTCGCGGCCTGCCGCGCCCAGCCCGAGCTCAGGGTCGTCGGCTCGGGCGCCCAGCTGACGGGCGCCGGCGGGGCCAGCCGCTGCGCCGCGCCGGCCGCCCGGGCCGCGAGCGCGGCGTCGACGGCGGGGTCGCGCAGCGTCGCGAGCCAGTCGAGCAGCGCAGGCTGGGCCGCGGGGTTGGCGGCGACCACGGGTCGCAGATCGGGTCGCTGGGAGACGATCCGCGCGAGTGCTGCGGCCGGTGCCTGCGGGTGTGCGGCGATCGTTGCGTCGTCCATCGGCCCAGCCTTCTGCGTGCCCCCTGCCGGTGCGGGTGCTGGCCGGCCCTGCCAGGCTATGACCCCGCTGTGCGCCGCGAGCCTGCCGTCCGGGTGATCTCTCGGGCAGAACTGGCACACTGGCCACGTGCGTGACCTGGAGAAACTCCCCAAAGCGCACCTGCACCTGCACTTCACCGGATCCATGCGGGTCTCGACGCTCGCGGACCTGGCGACGCGGCACGGGGTGCGGCTGCCGTCCCAGCTCCTCGACGACGACCCCCTGCACGTGCCGGCCGACGAGCGCGGCTGGTTCCGGTTCCAGCGCCTGTACGACGCGGCCCGCGCGTGCGTGCGCGGCGAGGCGGACATGCGCCGGATCGTGGCCGAGGCCGCGCTCGACGACGCCGCCGAGGGGTCCGGCCGGCTCGAGATCCAGGTGGACCCGACGTCGTACGCGCCGTTCGTCGGCGGCATCACCCCCGCGCTGGAGATCGTGCTGGACGCCGCGCGCGAGGCCGGCGAGGCCGCGGGCATCGAGGTCGGCGTCATCGTGGCGGCCTCCCGGATGCGGCACCCGCTCGAGGCGCGCACGCTCGCCCGGCTCGCCGCCCTGCACGCCGGTGACGGACCCGGGCAGGTCGTCGGGTTCGGGCTGTCGAACGACGAGCGGCGCGGCGACACCGCCGAGTTCGCGGGAGCGTTCGCGATCGCGCGACGGGCCGGGCTCGCCTCCGTGCCGCACGGCGGCGAGCTGCTGGGCCCCGCGCACGTCGAGGCGGTCGTCGACAACCTCGCGCCCGACCGGCTGGGGCATGGGGTGCGCTCGGCCGAGGACCCGCGCGTGCTGGACCGGGTCGCCGCGCACGGGATCGCGCTGGAGGTGTGCCCGGCGTCGAACGTCTCGCTCGGGGTCTACGGCTCGCCCGACGAGGTCCCGCTGCGGACCCTCGTCGACGCCGGGGCCCAGGTGGCCCTGGGCGCCGACGACCCCCTGCTGTTCCGCTCCCGGCTCGTGGCGCAGTACGCGATCGCGCGCGACGTGCTGGGCTTCAGCGACCCCGAGGTGGCCGACCTCGCGCGCTCGTCGATCCGCGCGAGCCGGGCGTCGGGGTCCTCCAAGACCGCGATGCTCGCAGGCGTCGACGCGTGGCTGGCGAGCTGACCGGCGCTACAGCGAGACGCCCACCAGCACGGGCTCGGCCTCCAGGGTGATCCCGAACGCCGCGCGCACGCCGTCACGCACCTCGCGCGCGAGGGCGACCAGGTCCGCGGCGGTCGCCCCGCCCCGGTTGGTCAGCGCGAGCGTGTGCTTGGTCGACAGGGACGCCGGGCCCGGCGCACCGTGGCCTCGCGCGAAACCGGCGTGCTCGATCAACCACGCGGCGCTGGTCTTGACGGCGCCGTCCGCGGCCGGGAAGCGCGGCGCGTCGGCGGGCAGCGTCCCAGCCTCGTCGGCCGAGAGGATCGGGTTGGTGAAGAACGAGCCCGCGCTCGTGGTGTCCGGGTCGCTGGGGTCGAGCACCATGCCCTTGCCCGCGCGCAGCGCGAGCACCGCGGCCCGGACCTCGAGCAGCGGTGCGCGCTCCCCCACCTCGACGCCCAGCGCGCGGGCGAGCTCGGGGTAGGTGATCGCCGCCGACAGGGTGCCCTGGCGCAGCTGGAAGGTCACGTCCAGGACGACGTACCGCGGCGTCGGGTGCCACGGTGAGCGCTCGTCGTCGGCAGACGCACGCATCGACCGCTTGAGCAGCGAGGTGCGGTAGCCGAACTGCAGGTCGACGTAGGGCAACGTGCGGACCTTGGCGCGCGCGCGGTCCCAGACGCGGACGGTCGCGATGGTCTGGGCGACGTCCTGGCCGTAGGCGCCCACGTTCTGCACGGGTGTCGCTCCGGTCGAGCCGGGGATGCCCGAGAGCGCCTCGATGCCGTAGAGGCGATGGCTCGTGGCCTCGTCGACCACCTCGTCCCAGGGCGTCCCGGCGGGGACCTGGTAGGTCACGCCCGCGCACGCCGAGTGGTCGGGGACGTCGATGCCGCCGCGCAGGTCGCGCACGACGACGCCGTCGAAGCCCGCGTCCGCGACGAGCAGGTTCGAGCCGCCGCCGACGACGAGCAGCGGGCGGCCCTCGTCGTCCGCGGTGCGCACCGCGTCGATGAGGTCCGCCTCGGTCGTCGTCGTCACGTACTGCGCCGCCGGGCCGCCCACCCGAAGCGTGGTGAGGTCGGCCAGGGCGGGGGCGGTCGTCACGTCGGTCACCCGACCAGATTAGTCCGCGGCGGTCGCGGGGACCTTGCGCAGCGGTGCCGCGGCGCCCGTGACGAGCAGGCCGAGGATCGTCGGGATCGCCACGGCGAGCAGCGCGTGCCGGTAGCCGACGTGGTGCGCGAGCAGGCCGAGCAGCGGCGGTCCGGCGAGGAACGCGCTGTAGCCGATCGTCGACACGACGCTGACGCGCGCGGCCGCGCGGGCCGGGTCGTCGGACGCCGCGCTCATGCCGACGGGGAAGCCCAGGGCCGCACCCGCGCCCCACAGGACGACGCCGACCATCGCGAGCCACAGCGGCGTCGCCAGGCCGAAGATCAGCAGGCCGACGAGGGCCAGGACGCCGCAGGCGCGCAGCACGGCGACGCGGCCGTACCGGTCGAGCATCCACGTGCCGAACCAGCGCGCGGTCGTCATGGTGCCGACGAACACGGCGAACGCGACGGCGCCGAGCGCGTCCTGCGCGTCCCAGCCGTCGACGACGGCGAGGCTCACCCAGTCGTTCGCCGAGCCCTCGGTCAGCGCCGCCGCCATGACGACCAGGCCGATGAGCAGCGTGCGCGGCTCGATCCAGGCGGCGAGCGCCCCGCGAGCGCCGCGCGGGGCGGACGCCGCGGGCTCGGTGCCGGGGCTGGGAGCCACGACGTGCTCGTCGGTCGACGGCAGGAACGAGCGGACCGCGACCAGGACGCAGATCGAGGTGATGACGACCGCGACCGGGAGGTGCACCCAGACCGGCACGCCGAAGCCGGCGGCGAGCACGGCGACGCCCGCGGCCGCGAACGTGCCGAACGAGAAGCCCGCGTGGTAGCGCGGCATCACCGTGCGACCCAGCTTCTGCTCGACGGCCGCGCCCTCGAGGTTCATCGCCGCGTCCCACACGCCGGTGCCGACGCCGAAGACGACGAGGCCGACGACCGTGACGGGGACGAGGTCCACGCCGACGCCGGCCGAGGCGAGGATCAGCCCGAGGGCGTTGAGCAGCGCGAAGACCGTCACGGTCCGCGCGGCGCCGAGCCGCTCGACGACCATCCCGGCCAGCGGCAGCGCGACGAGCGAGCCGACCGCGATGACCAGGAGGAGCAGGCCCATCTGCGACTCGGAGAACTCGAGCCCGTCGCGCACCGCGGGCAGGCGGGACGCCCAGGTGGCGAAGTTGAAGCCGTTGAGGAAGAACACCGCGAAGACCGCGACGGACGCGGCTTGGGCGGTGCGCTGCTTGGTCATGGTCACTCCGGTGCCGGTCGTCATCGATCGTCCTTGGGTGGTGTGGTCAATTGTGTCGTCACGACGGCGTCGGTACTGCGCGCGGGGTCGTCGCCACGAGGGCGGCGAGCTCATCGTCCAGCTCGCCGGTCGCCGGGGGCGGCACCACGGTGGTGCGCTGCGGGGCGACCTGCTTGGCCAGGAGCACCGAGACGACCATCGCGACGGCGATGAGGCTGAGCGCGTGGCGGGCACCGATCGACTCCGCGGCGATGCCCAGCAGCGGCGGCGCGGCGATCGAGGCCACCGACGCGAACGACGAGACGACCGCGACGCGGCCGGCCGCGCGCAGCGGGTCGTCGGACGCCGCGGCGATGCCCACGGGGACGGCGAGCGCGGCGCCGAAGCCCCACAGCGCGACGCCGATGCCGGCGAGCTCGAAGCTCGGGGCGAGCCCGAACAGCAGGAGACCGACGATCGAGACGACCCCCGACGCGCGTAGCACGACGACCCGCCCGAGCCGGTCGAGCAGCCGTGTGCCGAGCAGTCGCACGACGGTCATCGAGGCGACGAACAGGCCGAGCACGATCCCGCCGACGGCCTCGGTCCGGTCGAAGCCGTCGACCACGGCGAGCGAGAGCCAGTCGTTCGCCGACCCCTCGGACAGCGCGGCTGCCATCACGACGACGCCGATGAGCAGGGTGCGGGGCTCGCGCCACGAGTCGAGCGCCGAGGCGATGCGGCGTCCGCCCTTCGGGGCGCCGGGCGCCGCGGGGGCGATGCGGGCGCGGGGCATCTCGTCGGGCGCGTAGGGCAGGACGACGCCCCGGAGGGAGGCGAGGCGCCAGACGACCGCGACAGCGGCGATGACCGTGAACTGGGCGGCCACGGGCACGTCGAGGTGCGAGGCCGCCGCGCCGATCGCGGAGCCCGTCACGGCGCCGATGGAGAAGGCCGCGTGGAACTGGGGGATGACGGTGCGGCCCATCGCGCGCTCGATGCGGCCCGACTCGACGTTGATCGGCACGTTGCCGAGCGCGACCGCGACGCCGTTGAGGAAGATGCCGACCGCGAGCAGCGCCACCGAGCCCGTGGTCGGCCCGATGCCCATCAGGACGTAGCCGACGGCCAGGACGACGGTCGAGGCGAGGATCGCGCGGCGGCTGCCGAACCGCTGCACGACGATTCCGGACGCGGTCACCGTGAGCAGCGCACCGACCGACCCGATCAGCAGGATGCCGCCGAGCTCCGCTGTCGACAGACCGAGGGCGTCGCGGACCGTGGGGATGCGGGCGAGCCAGCTGGAGAACGTGATGCCCGTGAGGGCGAAGAGCCCCATGAGGAGCCAGCGGGCGCGGGCCAGGTCGGGGTGCAGCGGGGTACGCCCTGTCGGGGCGGGGTGGTTCACGGGGGCGCTCCGGTCGGGAGGTGCGGGCGGGATGCGGATCGTGCAGTCGAATCGATTCGATAAGCGTTTGAGGTGGAAGTCGAATCGATTTGAGGGACGGGAACATTCTGCGGGTACGCTGACCGCTGCGTCAAACAGCGATCTTGCTCGCGACCAGCGCCGTCACAGCCCCGACGCCGCGGTCACCACCCGGAGGTGCCAGCTGTCCGCCCACCGCCCGACCCTCGCGGACGTCGCCGCTGCGGCGAACGTCTCGGTGTCCACCGCCTCGCTCGCGTTCTCGGGCGCCGGGCCGATCGCCACCGCGACGCGCGAACGCGTGCACGAGGCCGCCGGGAGGCTCGGCTACGCCGGCCCCAACCCGCTCGGGCGCCAGCTGCGCAGCGGCCGCTCGGGCATCGTCGGCGTGGTCATCGGGGACGCCTTGCGACGCGCGTTCCGCGACCCCGTCTCGACGCAGGTGCTCGACGGCCTCGTCGGAACGCTCGGGCCCCTCGACCTGGGCGTCCTGCTCATCCCCTCCAGCAACGACCCCGACTCCCCCGCCGTCGACCCCTTGCTCGAGTCGGCCGCCATGGACGTCGCCGTCGTGATGTGGGGCGGCGGCGAGGACGAGCCCGTGCTGTCCGCCCTGCGCCGGCGCAACATCCCGACGGTCCTCGTCGAGGGCCAGTTGCTGCCCGGCGTCGGCGCCGTGGGGATCGACGACCGCGGCGGGATCGCGATGGTCACGCGGCACCTCGTCGAGCTCGGCCACACCCGGATCGCGTGCGTCACCCTCCCGCTGAACCGCGAGCGCCTCGAGGGCTTCGTCGGACCCGACGAGCTGGCCGCGCAGGTGTGGGAGATCACCCGCCGACGGCTCGCCGGCATGACCGACGCGGGCGTGACCCCCGTCGCCGTGTGGCAGACGCCCGCGTCGCTGGTCGAGCACGGGGCGACGGCCGGCCGCGCGATCCTGTCCGCGGAGGACCGCCCGACGGCGGTCGTGTGCCAGTCGGACCTGCTCGCCTCCGGCGTAGTGCTGGCCGCGCGTGAGCTCGGTCTGCGCGTCCCGCAGGACGTGTCGGTCGCCGGGTTCGACGGCATCGACCTCCCGTGGCTCGGTGGCGACGTGCTCACCACCGTGGTCCAGCCGCTCACCGAGAAGGGCGCCGCGGTGGGGCATCTCGTCGAGGACCTGCTGGCCGGTGCCGAGCCGGACCACCGCGAGCTGCCCGTGACGCTGCGCGTGGGGACGACGACGGGGCCCGTCCCCGCCTGACCCGCAACGGTTGCCCGCACGGCCGGCGGTCCCTAGGTTCCGTGCAGTGACCTCAGTGGCGGACGGGACGCAGCGGCGGTTCGCCGTCGTGCTGCTCGCCCTGTCCCTCGTGCTCGTCGAGTTCCTGGCGGGCATGCAGCGCTACCTCTCGCAGACCGTCCTGCCGCTGGTCGCTGCCGACCTGGACGGCGCCGACCTGTACGGGCCGCTCGACGCGGCGGCTCAGGCGCCGATGTTCCTCATGATCCCCGTCGGGGCGTGGCTGCTCTCGCGCTTCCGGGTGGGTCGGCTGATGGTCACGTTCACCCTGGTCACGATCGCGGGCGCCGTGCTGTGCGCGACGGCGCAGTCGATGGGTGCGTTCATCGCCGGGACCGCGGTGCGCGCGTTCGCGGCGGGCGCGCTCGCGACGATCGGGATGGGCGCGATCAGCCGCGGGCTGCCGCCCCGGTACCGCCAGCTCGTGCTGGCCGGGCTGTCGGGCGTCTGGTTGTTCTCCTCTGTGCTCGGTCCGGTGTACGCCGTCACCGTGGCCTCCGCCCTGAGCTGGCGGTGGGCGATGGTGGCGTACCTGCCGCTGCTGCTCCTCGCCCGGCTGATGACGGCGCGGTACATGCCCGAGCGCACCGAGGCGGTCCCCGCCGAGCGAGCCCCGTGGGGGTGGGCGGTGGTCCTCGCGGCGGGATCGGCCGTGCTCGCGCTGCCGCTCGGGGCGTGGTCGGCGCTGGCCGTCGTGCTGGGCGCCGGCCTCATGCTCCGTGCCACTGCCGCCGTGCTGCCCGCCGGGACCTTCCGTGCCCGCGACGGCCGACGTGCCGCGCTCGGCGCCCTCGGGGTGACCGCAGCGGTGTACTTCGGTGCCACCCTGGTGCTGTCGGTCGTCGCGCACGACGCGTTCGGCCTCGAGGCGACGCGGTACGGGTTCGTCATCGCCGCGCCCGGGCTGCTGTGGGCGGTGGCCGCGCTGTGGACCGGGACGCACCCGGCGGCCGACCTCGACGCCCTGCGCCGCCGGTTGCACGCAGGCGGAGCCGTCGTCGCGCTGGGCGTCGCGGCACTGCTCACGACGACGCTCGTCGCCGACCCCGGCACACCGGCGTTCGTCGGCCTCCTTCTCGGGGCGGCCGCGAGCGGGCTCGGCATGGGGACGCTGTACCCCGACCTGCTGGGGCGCTGCCTGGGCGAGCCGTCGGTCGACGACGGGATCTCGCAGGACCGGATGGCCGCGGCGGTGGTGCTCGCCGAGTCCGTCGGTCTGGCGCTCGCGAGCACGCACGCCTACACCTGGCTCGGCTCGGGCCTCGGGCTCGTGGACGACCCCGTGCTCCGCGCCCAGCTGCTCTACGCCGTCCTGCTGCCCCTCGCCGGTGTCATGGTCTGGCGGCTCTCGGCCGCAGCGCGTCCGGGCATGCCGACCGTTCCGTCGAAGTCCCGCGGCGCACGGCGGCTGCGATGATGGCGTATGGCCAGGATCGTGGTTCGTCGCCAGGTGACACGGATCGAGCTCGGCGCGCCGACGCGGCGCGCGGAGGACCACCTAGCGGCGGAGGAGCCGCTCGAGATCCGCGTCGGCGGCCGGCCGTTGGTCGTCACCATGCGGACGCCGGGGCACGACGTCGAGCTGGCCAGCGGGTTCCTCCTCTCGGAGGGAGTCGTCACGGCGCGTGAGCACGTGGCGGCCGCGCGCTACTGCGCCGGAACGGACGACGAGGGCCGCAACACCTACAACGTCCTCGACGTCACGCTCGCAACTTCGCTGCCGGCGCCGGCGCTCCAGCGCGCGTTCCCGATCACCTCGGCGTGCGGCGTGTGCGGCAAGACGAGCATCGACGCGGTCCGCACCCGGTCGCGCTGGACCGTGGCGGACGACGACCTGGTCGTCCCGGCGGACCTGCTCGCCACCCTCCCCGACCGGCTCCGCGAGCACCAGGCGGTGTTCGACCGGACCGGTGGCCTCCACGCCGCCGGCCTGTTCGACGGCCGCACGGGCGAGCTGCTGGTGCTGCGCGAGGACGTCGGTCGCCACAACGCCGTGGACAAGGTGATCGGGTGGGCGCTGACGCAGGGCCGCCTGCCGCTGCGGGGCACCGTGCTGATGGTCTCGGGGCGCTCGTCGTTCGAGCTCACGCAGAAGGCGCTGATGGCCGGCATCCCGTTCCTCGCCTCGGTCTCGGCACCGTCGTCGCTGGCCGCTGAGCTCGCCCACGAGTCCGGGCTGACGCTCGTCGGGTTCCTGCGCGGGCCGTCGATGGTGGTCTACGCGAGACCGGACCGGGTGGACGCGTCATCGGCGGTCGAGGCCGTCGCACCGAGCGGACGGGCGGTCACGGCGTGATGGCCCGCGCGCCCCGCGACGCTCCGGACTCCGAGCAGCTGACCGTCGGCCCGCCCCAGACGCACTCGGTGGGCCTGCCCGCCGTCGCCAACGCGATGGCGTACGCGCTCGAGGGCATGGGTCCGGCGCGCACGCTCAAGGTCCTGAGCCACCTCAACCAGAAGGACGGCCTCGACTGCATGAGCTGCGCGTGGCCCGATCCCGGGCACACGGGCCGCGCCGAGTTCTGCGAGAACGGGGCGCGCGCGGTGACCTGGGAGGCGAACCCGCTGACGGTCCCGACGACGTTCTGGGCCGAGCACCCGGTGACCGACCTGCTGGAGCGGTCCGAGTACTGGCTGGGTCAGCAGGGCAGGCTCGTCGAACCGGTGCACAAGCCGGCGGGCAGCGACCACTACGTGCCGATCAGCTGGGCGGACGCCTTCGCGCTGGTGGCCGACAGGCTCCGCGGGCTCGACTCGCCCGACCAGGCCGCGTTCTACACGAGCGGCCGCACGGCCAACGAGACGGCGTTCGTCTACCAGCTGTTCGTGCGCGCGTTCGGCACCAACAACCTGCCCGACTGCTCCAACATGTGCCACGAGTCGACGGGCGCCGCGATGGGCGAGACGCTCGGCATCGGGAAGTCGACGATCGCGTACGACGACTTCGCGCAGGCGGACCTGATCATCGTGATGGGCCAGAATCCGGGCACCAACCACCCCCGCATGCTGACCGCCCTCGAGGCCGCGAAGCGGAACGGCGCCGCCATCGTCACGGTCAACCCGCTGCCGGAGGCCGGCCTGCGGCGCTACAAGAACCCGCAGACGGTCCGCGGGGTGCTCGGCCGAGGCACCGAGCTCGCGGACCAGTTCGTGCAGATCCGCAGCGGCGGCGACATGGCGCTGCTGCAGTGGGTCTCGAAGCGGGTCCTCGAGGCCGAGGACCGTCACCCGGGCACCGTCCTCGACCACGAGTTCCTCGCGGAGCACACACTGGGCCTCGACGCGCTGCGCACGCACCTGGGAGTGCTCGACGAGCAGGAGGTCCTGGCCGCGACGGGCCTGACGATCGCGGAGATGGACGAGCTGGCCGACCGCTACCTGGCCGCCGACCGCGTGATCATCACCTGGGCGATGGGCATCACGCAGCACCGCAAGGGCGTCGACACCATCAAGGAGATCGTCAACCTCCTCCTGCTGCGCGGGAACATCGGCAGGCCCGGCGCAGGGGCCTCCCCCATCCGCGGCCACAGCAACGTGCAGGGCGACCGGACGATGGGCATCTGGGAGCGGATGCCCGAGACGTTCCTGGAAGCGCTCGCGGCGGAGTTCTCGTTCGCGCCCCCGCGTCGGCACGGGCTCGACTCCGTGGGGTCGATCCAGGCGATGCAGCGCGGCGAGATCAAGGTCTGGTTCGCGCTCGGCGGCAACCTCGTCGCCGCCATCTCGGACACCGCTGCCGCGGAGGCCGCGATGCGCGGCACCGAGCTGACCGTGCAGGTCTCCACCAAGCTGAACCGCTCGCACGCGGTCACCGGCGCCGAGGCCCTCATCCTGCCGACGCTCGGCCGCACGGACGTGGACCTGCAGGCGAGCGGGCCGCAGTTCGTCTCCGTCGAGGACACCGTGTGCGCGGTGCACGCGACGCACGGCCCGCTGTCGCCGCCGTCCGACACCCTGCTCTCCGAGATCTCGATCGTCACGCGCCTGGCCCGCGCAGTCCTCGGCGACGACGGCCCCGTCGACTGGGCCGGGTTCGAGCGGGACTACGACGCCATCCGCGCCTCGATCTCTCGCGTCGTGCCCGGGTTCGAGGACTTCAACGAGCGGATCCGGGTCAAGGGCGGCTTCGTGCTGCCCAACGGTCCACGGGACTCGCGGACGTTCCCGACGGCCACCGGGAAGGCGATGATCACGGTGAACGAGCTGGTCCCCGTCGAGTGCCCGCCGGGCCGGCTGATCCTGCAGACGATCCGCTCGCACGACCAGTTCAACACCACCATCTACAGCCTCAACGACCGCTACCGCGGCATCAGGCACGGCCGCGACGTCGTCTTCGTCAACCCCGACGACCTGCTCGACCTGGGCCTCGCCGACGGCGACCGGGTGGACGTGTTCAGCGAGTGGCGCGACGAGCCCGACCGCGAGCTGCGCGACCTCCGCGTGGTGGCCTACCCGACCTCGCGGGGGTGCGCCGCGGCGTACTTCCCCGAGGCCAACGCACTGGTCCCGCTGAGCAGCACCGCGATCGGCAGCAACACCCCCGCGTCCAAGGCCGTCGTCGTGCGACTCGAGAGGCGCGCCCGGTAGCTACGCCAGGCGGACGACCGCCTGCGCCTTGCCCAGCACGCGGGTGGCCTCGACCGAGACCGTCAGGTCGACACGGGCCGTGCCGGCCTCCTCGTCGAGCGCGCCGATGACGGCGACGACCTCGACGGTGGCCGACCCCGGGTCCGGCACCGGGACCGGCCGCGTGAACCGCACCTGGTAGTCGAGGATCGCGCCGGGGTCACCGGCCCACTCCGCGACCGGTCCGGCCGCGGCGCCCATCGTCCACATGCCGTGCGCGATGACGCCCGGCAGGCCGACGGCGGTGGCCACGCGCTCGTTCCAGTGGATCGGGTTGAAGTCACCCGACGCACCGGCGTAGCGGACCAGGCGGGCCCGGTCGACGACGACCTCGGCGCGGGCGACCTCCTGACCGACGGACAGGTCGGCGAGGGCGGGGCTCATGCGGACTCCTCGGGACGGACGGCCAGCGTGGAGCGGACGGTGGCGACGGGCTCGCCGTCCTCGCTCGCGATCTCCGCGCGCGTCGAGATCATCGCCAGGCCCGCGCGCTCGACGATCGAGTCGACGTGCAGCACCGTGACCAGGCGGTCGCCGGCACGGATCGGGCGGTGGTGCGTGAACCGCTCGTCGGCGTGCACCACGCGGCTGAAGTCGATGCCCGCGGCCTCGTCCTCGAACAGCTGGGCCTCGGCGCGCTGCGCGACCACCACGGCGAACGTCGGCGGCGCGATGACGTCGGGGTGGCCGAGCGCCTGCGCTGCGGCCGGGTCCGTGTGCGCGGGGTGGCTCGCGCCGACGGCGCCGGCGAACTCCGCGAGCTTGACGCGGCTCACCTCGTAGACGGCGTTGGGCGGGTACTCGCGCCCCGCGTAGCTCGTGTCGACCGGCATCTTTGCTCTCCGTCGTGAGTGGGTGTCCTGCGCCATCGTGCCGGGAACGACACAGGCACGCCTGCCGGCCGGGGCCGGGGCGTGCCTGGTGTCACTGCAACCCCTGTGCGGGGCTGGGATCAGCGGGTCTCGCGGTGCACCGTGTGGCGGTTGTCACGCGGGCAGAACTTCTTCATCTCAAGACGGTCGGGGTCGTTCCGACGGTTCTTCTTGGTGATGTAGTTCCGCTCCTTGCACTCCGTGCACGCGAGCGTGATCTTCGGACGGACGTCCGAGCTCTTGCTGGCCATGGTCTTGCCACCTCTCGCGCCGAGGCGCTCGCTTCTGCTGATCGCAACGCGCCGGCCGACGCGCTGCTTCGTTCCTGGTTGGTAGCGGGAGCGGGACTCGAACCCGCGACACCACGATTATGAGCCGTGTGCTCTAACCACCTGAGCTACCCCGCCACGGGAGCCTCCGACCCCGCGCCTCACGACGCGGGACCGGACACACCACAGAGCCCCGAAAGGGAATCGAACCCTTGACCTTCTCCTTACCATGGAGACGCTCTGCCGACTGAGCTATCGGGGCAGCGCGGATTAGGTTACACGGCGACCGGGGTGGACGCGAAATCGGTGCCCGCTCCCCCTCGGACGCCCGCCCGGCGCCGCGGCCGGGAGGACGACGAAGGGGCGCCCTCCTGGTGGAGAGCGCCCCTTCGGCAACGTGGCGGGTGAGGGATTCGAACCCCCGTAGGCGTTGCCAGCTGATTTACAGTCAGCCCCCTTTGGCCACTCGGGTAACCCGCCGGGGATGCCGCCTGGAGGACCGCCCCGTTGGGACGGCGCCGCCGTGGCGTGCCGTGGAAGGATAGCAACACCGGGGCGCCCAGAGCGAAACGGTCATCCACGACGCCAGCCCGCACGAGGACGGGGCGGGCGTGACGAGCACCAGCCCGGCAGGGCGAAGGAGGACAGTCATGGCGAGCGAAGCGTCGTTCGACGTCGTCAGCAAGGTCGAGCACCAGGAGGTGGACAACGCGCTGAACCAGGCCTCGAAGGAGATCGCCCAGCGGTACGACTTCAAGGGCGTCGGCGCGTCGATCGCCTGGAGCGGCGAGAAGATCCTCATGATCGCCAACTCCTCCGAGCGCGTGCTCGCGGTGCTCGACGTCTTCCAGACCAAGCTCATCAAGCGCGGCATCTCGCTCAAGTCCCTCGACACCGGCGAGGACGGTCCCGAGCCCAAGCCGTCGGGCAAGGAGTACCGGCTCGAGGCACTCATCAAGGAGGGCCTGAGCAGCGAGACGGCCAAGAAGGTGGCGAAGATCATCCGCGACGAGGGCCCCAAGGGCGTCAAGACGCAGATCCAGGGCGACGAGCTGCGCGTGACCGGCAAGAGCCGCGACGACCTGCAGGCGGTCATCGCACTCCTCAAGGGGTCGGACGTCGACGCCGACCTCCAGTTCACGAACTACCGCTGACGTGCGCGTCTTCCAGATCGGTGCGGCCGGCGGCGTGGGCCGCCGGCTCGCGGCCCTGCTGACCGCGCGCGGCGACGAGGTGACCGGCATGCACCGGCGCCCCGAGCAGGCCGAGGTCATCGCGGCGAGCGGCGCGACGCCCGTCGTCGGCGACCTGGTCGCCGACGACGTGCAGGCCCTGGCGGACGCGTTCGCCGGGCACGACGCGGTCGTGTTCTCGGCGGGCGCGCACGGCACGGGCGCCGAGCAGACCAGGCTCATCGACGGCGTCGGCCTGCAGAAGGCGGCCGACGCGGCAGCGCTCGCGGGCGTGCCGCGGTTCGTGCTCGTCTCGGTGTTCCCCGAGGCCGGCCGCGGCGCAGGCGCCGGCGAGGGCTTCGAGCTCTACATGCGGGTCAAGAAGGAGGCCGACGTCTACCTCGTGGCCACCGATCTCGACTGGGTGATCGTCCGCCCGGGGACTCTCGTCGACGAGCCCGGCGACGGCAACGTCACGGCCGGCCCCGCGATCCCCTACGGCGACGTGCACCGGGACGACGTGGCGGCGTTCATCGCCGCGGCCCTGCACGAGCCCGCGCTGTCACGGGCGATCGTCGAGCTCACGGACGGCCCCACGCCCGTGGCGGACGCCGTGGCCCGACTGGTCGGGACCACGGCGGCCTGACGCGAGTCAGCCGACGGTGATGTCCAGCTCGACGTCGATGTTGCCGCGGGTCGCGTTCGAGTAGGGGCACATGACGTGCGCCTTGGCGACGAGGTCGTCGGCGACGTCGGCCTCGACGCCGGGCAGCTCGATGCGGAGCACGACGCCCAGGCCGAAGCCCTCACCGGCGCGGCCCAGGGCGACCTCGGCCGTGACGGAGTCGTCGGCGAGGGTCACCGAGGCCTGGCGGGCAACCCCCCGCAGCGCGGAGTGGAAGCAGGCCGCGTAGCCCGCGGCGAACAGCTGCTCGGGGTTCAGCGCACCGCCCGCGCCGCCCATCTCCTTCGGGATCGCCAGCTGGGCGTCCAGGGTGCCGTCCGACGTGCGGACGCGGCCGTTGCGGCCGTCACCGGTCGAGAGGGCGGAGGCGGTGTAGATCGGTTCCACGATGAGGACTCCTAGCGAGGTGCGGTCAGTACCTCCGGGACAACCGCCCCGCGCTCCCCGATGTTCCGGGCAACTATCGGCTGCTGGTGCTCCTGCGGGAGACGAGCAGGACGACGAGGCCGGCGGCGACCAGGACCAGCGCCCACACCAGCGGCGTCGCGGCGTCGCTGCCCGTCAGCGCCAGGCCGCCGTCGTCCGTGGGCGACGGGGTCGGGGTCGCGGACGACGACGGGCTCGGGTCCGAGGCGCTCGGCGTCGGCGTCGGCGGGGTCACGACCGTCGAGACCCGCGTCCGGACGCTCGCCGCGTTGTCCGCCAGGTCCGCGTCGGTGCAGGAGGCGCAGGGGGTCACCGTCGCCGTGTTGTCGATGAAGGACGCGTCGCCGACCGTTCCGCGGACGACCACCGTCGCCGCACCGCCCTCGGGGACCGTCATGACGACCGCGTCGACGTCCCCAGCCCCCGAGGCCGGCGAGCAGGAGGAGCCGTCGGAGACCGTGCAGGTCCACGTCGCGTCGCGCAGGGCTCCTGGCAGCTCGTCGTCGACGACCGTGCCCGGCGCGGCGTTCGGGCCGGCGTTCGAGGCCACCACCGTGTAGACGAGCCCGTCGCCGAGGGCCGCCTCGTCCGGTGCCGTCTTGGTGATCGACAGGTCGACCGGCACGGTGCACGGCACGGCGACGCTGTCGACGTCGTTGTCCGGGTCGGCGTCGGTGCTCGACGTCGAGGCCGTCGCGGTGAACGTCGAGTCGCCCGCGGTGCAGACGTCCACGTCGCCGACGGCTGTGCCGGCGAACGCGAGGGTGGCCGTCCCGCCGGCCGCGAGCGGGCCGAGGCTGCACAGGAACCCGGCGGGCGAGGGCGTGCAGCCTGCCGGCGGCGTCAGGGTGGTGCGGTCGACGACCGGCGGGACCGTCACCGAGACCGCGGCGTCGGGTGCGTCGCCGTCGGCGGCCGCGAGGTTGGCGACGTCGACCGTCCAGCTGACCGGGCCGGTCGGCTCGAGGAGGGCCTGGTCGACCGTCACCGTCGGCGCGAGGTCGGGCAGCGCGCGCACGCGGGTGGTCCACGAGTCCTCGTTGTCCGTCGGCGTCAGCTCGGTGCGGCTCGCGGCGGTGATGGCGGCCGTGTTGGTGATCGACGAGCCGGCGAGCGCATCCGTCGCCGTGCCGGTGATCGTGATCGTCGCGGCATCGTCGCGCAGCAGCGCCAGCGGCACCGTCACGACTCCGCCCGCCGCGGCACCCGTCGCGGGCACCGGGCACACCGCGGCGGAGGCGGACGTGCACTCCCACGTCGCGTCCTCGACCCCGACCGGCACCGTGTCCGTCACGACCGCGTCGCTGACGGGGTTGGTGGCGTCGTTGGTGGCCTCGACCTGCCAGGACACCTCCCTGCCGGGGTAGACGGTCGCCGGGCCGGTCTTGGCTACCGCGAGGTCGACGTCGGCCGTGACCACGAGGTCGCTGACCTCGTACGTGTTCGTCGCACCGCCGGTCGCGGCGGAGAACCCGATCCTGAACTGGGCGGGACGCACGGGCTGCCCGCGCCCGAGCCCGCGCACGTCGACGCGGTCGTACACGGTCGTCAGGGGGCCGCCGGCGACGGCCGCGACCCGGACGGTGACGAGGTTCCCGTCGGCGCCGTCCGGCTCGACGACGACCTGGACGTGCCGCGGCGACCCGGCCGTGGTCTGCACGGTGCCCCCGGGGACCGGGGTGTCGGCGAGCACCGGCCACGGGTCCGGCGCCGCGGACGAGGCCCCCCGCAGGGTGACCGTGTTCGGGGTGTTGGGGAACTGGTTGTCGGCGCCGAAGTTGCCGGCGTTGTCGAGCCCGATGGCCAGGTAGGCCCCCTGCATCCCGAAGTACCCGGCCGAGCCGCCGCTGCCGCCGAGCTCGGGAGGCTGGGAGCCGTTCATGAGGAAGACCGTCATGGCGTCGCCCGGGTTGCCGCCGCCGTACGCGCCGTAGTCGAAGTCCATGGTGAACGCGACGTCGGAGCGGAACGGGTCGTCCAGCGTCGCGTTGGCCACCTGGAACCCGGGCGAGGGCGTCGTGAGCCGCAGGGCGTCCCCGCTCAACGTGGCGGAGTTCGCGTCGCCGCCGGGCAGGACCCACGCCGGGTCGGCAAAGGTGGTCCCGCTGAACGGCTCGTCGACCGGCAGCGGGTCGGCGACGCCCGGGGACGCGAGGACGGCGACGAGCGCCAGCGCCCCGCCCGCGGCGAGCACACGGCGGAGCGGGAGCGTCATCACCGCCTCATCATCACCGCCGCGCCCGGTTCTGGCCATATGTCCAGGTCGGGCGCGGCGGGTGAACTCAGGCCTCGCCGCGTCGGCGACCCCGGACCGCGACCGCCCCGAGCAGGAGCAGCAGCACGGCGAGCAGAGCCAGCCTGCCGACCCCGTCGGCACCGGTCGACGACAGCGCTGGCGGCGGCTCCGCCGCGGGCGGGTCGTCGACGGCCGGCGGGTCGGCCTTCGGCACCGTGACGGTCGCGTCGTCCGTGTCCGTCTTCGTCACGTCGCCTCCCGTGTCGGGGTCGCTCCACGTGACCGTCGCGCTGTTGACCACGTCGCCGGCAGCCGTCGGGAGGACCCGGGCGGACACGGTGATCGTCGGCGCGCTCTGGTCGCGGCCGAGCCAGCCGCCCAGGACGCAGCGGACCAGCCCGCCGCCCCCGTCGCTCGCCCGGTCGCTGACCTCGCACGTCCATCGCGGCGTCGTGTCGTCGGCCGGCTTGGCTCCCTTGACCGACAGGACCTTCAGCGTCGCGGGCACCTGGTCGGTGACCACCACGTCGTCGGTCGCACCGAGGCCCGTGTTCCGGACGTCGAGCGCGTAGGAGACCTTGTCCCCGCGATCGGCCTTCTCGACCGACGCGGTCTTGGTGATCTCCAGGTCCGGGGTCCGCGCCACCTCGCACAGCGGGGTGGCGTCGGGGTAGGCCTGCTCCACCCGCAGCGTCGGGTTGACCTCGATGCGCACCAGGGCGCCGGCACGCAGCGCGTACTCGGGCAGCGTCGGGTCGGCGATCTGGTTCTCCCAGACGGGCGTCTCCCCGACGCGCACCTGGCGCCAGCCCGGCCACGCGATGCCGATGCCGTCCGCGTCCACGGCGGCGCCGGGCCACAGCATCTTCCCGGTCAGCGCGCCGCCCGCGGGGATCGTGTCGACGCGGATCGCGTCGCCGTCCGGGACGCCGTCGTGGTCGGCGTCCGCGAACCAGCTGATCGTCACCGGGTGCGTCGACATGTCGACGTTGCGCGGGTCGATGTCGTAGCTCAGCCACGGCACGTCGGCCACGCACGCGGAGCTGACCGTCGCGTCGATCCACTTCACCAGGACCGGGGCGTCGTCGTCGTCCTCGCGCACCGGCGGGTCGACCTGCGGCGAGCCCGTGTCGGTCCAGCGCACGCTCGCGTCGTTGACGATCTCGTCGACCGCGATGTCGTCGGCCACGCGCGCGTGCACCGCGACGACCGGAGCCGTCACGCCGGGGTCGAGCGACGTGCCGGCCGCGTAGACGCAGTCGACCACGTCGCGGTCGGCGGGCCTGGTCGTCGTGCACTCCCACGGCGCGGGCGCGTCGAGGGAGACCAGGCCGATCGCCGCGGGCAGCTCGTCGTGGAGCCGGACGTCGGACGTCGCGGCGGGGCCGGTGTTCTCGACCGTGAGCGTGTAGTCCACGTCGTCGCCGCCCTGGACCGTCGTCTGCGCGACGTCCTTGGTCAGCTCGAGCGCGGAGAACGCGTTCTCCACCGTGATCGTCTGGCCGTCGGCCGGCACCGTGACGGTCCCGTCGGAGCCGAGCACCGTCGAGGTGCCGACGCGGTAGCCGACGAGCGCGCCGTGCGTGCCGGTCTCGACGACCTCGCACTCGGTGCCGATCGGCAGCTCCTCCACCGTCCGCGAGCCGCCCGCGAGCAGGTCGAACGCGGCGTCGGCGGGGTCGAGCGCGAGCGGCTTCCCGTCGTAGGTGCACTCGAGCGTGAACGAGTAGACCAGGTCGTCCGCGACCTGCGACGACGCGTCGACGACCTTGCGGACCGTCAGCGCGGCCGCGTCGTAGGCGTTGCGGATGGTCAGCAGGTCGGCGTCGTCGCTGCCGTCGCCGACCTCGACGTCCACGGGGTCGACGCTCGGGTCCGCGGACTCGTCGCCCGTGCCGTACGTGACGCTCGTCGCGCCCGTGCCGCCGGCCTCGGTGACCGAGCACAGCGAGCCGAGCGGCACGTCGTGGATCACGGTCTCGACGCCGTCGGTCAGGACGACCGCCCCGTCGTCGGGCAGGGCCACGTCCGCTCCGTGCCAGGTGCAGGTCACGGTCGCGTCGAACGTGGCCGGCGCGAGGTCGGACCGGACGCCGGAGACGTCCTTGCGGACCGCGATCTCGCCGTTGTCGAACGTGTTCGTCACGACGACCTCGGCGGTGTCGGCCTCGTCGATGGTCACGACGCCGTCGGCCGGCTCGAGCGCGTGGGACTGCGCGTGGCCGAGGTCCGTCTCGGTCACGGTGCACTGCGCTCCGGACGGGAGGCCGGTGTAGGTCGCCGAGCCGGCGCCGGTGATGGTGCGCGTGGCGCCACCCGGGACGGTGATCTCCTGCTCGGTGCCGTCGACGTCGCGGGTGCAGGCGAGCGAGACGGTGTACGTGCCCGTCGTCGCGGGCGTCAGGGACGCGGCCGGCTCCCCCGCCAGCTCCTTGCTCACCCGCAGGCTGCCGGTGCCGAACGTGTTCGTCACCGTGACGGCGGTCGGGTCGCTCTCGTCGTCCCCGACGACGAACGTGCCCGGGTCGACCTCGTGCTCGGTCGCCGCACCGAACGCGGTCTCGGTGACCGTGCACGAGGCACCGGAGGCGAGGTTCTCGACCGTCCAGGACGGCGAGGCCTTGCTCAGCGCGTGCGAGCCGTGGAAGACCGTCTCAGGCGAGGCGCCCGCGAGGGTGCACTCGAGGTCGACCTCGAACTGCTCGTTGCCCCAGTCGTCCGAGCCGAGACCGTCGACGACCTTGGTGATCGCGACCGCACCGACCGCGTAGGTGTTGGTGACGGCCACCTGCGTGGTCGCGGCACCGTCGGCGTCGTCGGCCGTGAGCGTGAAGGACGTCGTCGGGCCCGCGCCGGGGAACCCGGCCACGCCGCCCTGCGTGACGACGGTCGAGGCGTTCGCTCCCGTCGGCACACCCGTCTCGGTGACGGAGCACGCGGAGCCTGCGGGCAGGCCGGCGTACTCCTGCGGGTCGTCACCCGGCGCGAGCGTGAACGTCGTGTCCAGCACGTCGTGCCCGAGGAACGTGCACTCGGCCGTGAACGAGTACGGGCCCGGGTACGTGATCGCCGCACCGTCCGCGTCCTGGGCGCCGCTCGCGTCGACGAGCTTGCTCACCGAGAAGCCGGCCTCGGCGTAGGTGTTCGTCGCGGTGATCCGCTCGATCGTCGCGGCGGCGGCGGAGCCGTCGGTCGCGGCCGGGCGGGCCACGTCCGCGCGCGTCACGAAGTCGCGGTGCGCCGTGACGGTCGACGGCGCGTAGGTGACCTCGGCGCCCTGGCTTGGGTCCTCGACCGCCGAGCAGGTGGCGTACGCCGGGAGGTTGACGGCAGACCACGCGTCGTGACCCGGCTCGCCCGCGTCGATGCCGTTGTTGTACTCGAGCACCGAGCCGTCGGCGGGGACCGTGACGCTGCTCAGGTCGGGCGTCGAGCTGCCCACCGGGACGCCCAGCAGCGGGACGTCCTGGCCGAGCGAGGTGCACTCCAGGGTGAAGTCGTAGCTCGTGGGCAGCAGCGTGGCGAACGAGTCGCCCCCCTCGACCAGCTTGCGCAGGTCGAGCTTGCCCGTGGCCATCGCGACGCCGGTCTTGCGGACCTCCGTGACGGGCGTGACGATCTTCGTGCCGTCGGTCGCGACGCCGCGGGCGCCGGCCGCGACCGAGTTCCAGGCGATCGAGTCGCGGTCGCTGGTCTCAGCGCGGGCGGGGAAGGCCGCCGTGGTGGAGCGGTAGGAGACGGCGAGCGTCTGACCCGGCAGCAGCCCCTCGACCCGGTTCGGCTGGGAGTAGGTCAGGACGTACTTGAGCGCCTTGATCTTCGCCTTGTCGGCGGCGGGCATGCTCTCGTCGTACAGGTGCCAGGTCCGGGCGTTGACGTCGTTCGCGCCGCCGGCCAGGCACGCCGTGGTCTCGCCCGGGAAGCTGGTCGGGTTGAGGTCGGCGGCCGTCGCACCACCGGCGCGCGTCGTGTTGAGGATGTCGATCCGGTTGCAGACCGTGACGGGGACCGTCGTGGAGTACTGCACGGCGAGCGAGACGCCGTCGGCCGAGTCGTACGTCAGCGGGTTGCCGCTCGCGTCCGTGAACGTCGCGGCCACGTGCCCCGTGAGGACGGGCGCCCACCGCGAGCTCCGCGCCTGGTTGATGATGACGCCGCGGTCGTCGACCGCCGGGAGCACGTCGATCGCGGACACGACCGTGGCGGGGACGTTGCCCGTGTTGCTGAGCCACGTCTTCCACTGCTCGGTGCCGCCCGGCCGCGTGATCGGGATGCAGGGCGTGCGGTAGTAGCCCTCGTACGCGGTGTTCGGGTTCTCGCAGTACGCGGTGCTCGGTGCACCCGAGTACGCGAGGACGCCCAGGTCGTCGTAGCTCGCGTCGCCCGGCGCGGCGGTCGGGAGACCCGCACCGACGCCCTTGACGCCCTTGACGACGCGCATCGGCGAGGCCGGCAGCGTGTAGACCGAGGTCGTCGAGGTGCAGGTGGTCACGGCCGTGGTGGACGGCCGCGAGGCCATGCTCGCCGTGAACGTGCAGGTGTCGAAGATCCGGTCGCTCGCGACCGTGGCCGAGTTGGCGATCGTCTGGCCGGAGGGCAGGTCCGCGCGCACCTCGAGGTTGGCGGTGATGGTCAGGGTGTACCCAACGGGCAGCGCGTACCCCGAGGGGAGCGCGAAGGTGATCGTGCCGTCGTCGGCGTAGGCCGTCGTGTCGACCGTCACCGCGGGCGCCGTCTGCGCGGTGCCGGACGCGTTGGTCAGCGCGAACGTGAAGATCGGGGTCGTGTCGAGCGGTTCGCGGTCCGGCAGCACCAGCAGCGGGCCGTCGCCGTCCTGCTCGACGACGTCGGTGACGCGCACGCCGGTCATCGGCCGGCTGCCCGCGTTGCGCACCGCGATCTGGTACGGGATGTCCCCGCCCGGTGCGACCGCGCCGGTGGGGCTCTTGGTGATCGCGACCGCGTTGTTGGTGTGGGTCACCTTGATCGTGTCGGTCGCCGAGTCGGAGTCCGTCCAGGGCGCGAGGTCGTCGTTCCACGCGCCGGTCGCGTCGACCGTGAACGTGTTGGTCGTGACCCCGAGCTGCGACTCCCCCGGCGCCTTCGTGAAGGAGGGGCGGGTCGACGGGACGGCCCCACCCGTCACGAGCGTCGCACGACGCGTCGCGGTGAAGGTGACCGTCTGGTTCGGGTTGCTGGGGCGCTGCCAGGCCCCGCCGTTGTTGTCCAGCGCGTAGCGCAGCCCGCGGACCTGGCCGGCGGTCACGCCCGCCGGCAGCACCGCCGTGGTGGCGACGCCCGGCGTCGCGGTGGTCCAAGCGCCGGGGCGCCAGCAGTCGGTGAGGTCGGCGACGCCACCGCAGGTCGTGCTGATCGCCTGCGTCGTCGGGTCGACGACGTAGCTGACGCCGACGAGGGCGTCGACGCGGAAGCGCTTGACGGGCGCGACCAGCGTCACCTTCGACAGCGACGTGAAGTCGTACGCGTTCCAGAACGTGGGCGAGATGTCCGTGTAGACCATCTGCCGCGTCCGCACGGAGGACTGCGGGGTCAGCTGCGCGCCGAGCGTCACCGTGGCGACCTTCGTGCCGGAGTCCTCGTTGGTGGTGTCCGGCGAGATCGCCTTGGCGGCGGTCACGGCGTAGCTCGGCGCGACGATCGCGATGTCCTCGGTGTCGTCGTCGGTCGCGGAGCCGTTCTGGGAGGCGAGGCCGCCCGCGTCCAGCACGGTCGCGAGCACCGTGTTGGTGGCCAGGCGCGAGGCCCCGACCGCCGGCGTCGGCAGGGCGGCGGCGGTGTAGCGGTCCGCGGAGCGGAGCTGGAACGCGAGCGTCAGCCTGGTCGTCGCGTCGGTCACGATCCGGCCCGTGTGCCGGACCTCGATCCCGATGACGTCCTGCAGCTGCGCGGGCGTCAGCGCCTTGGCCTGCGCGATCGTGTAGTCCGCGGTGGTCTCGACGGTCGTGGCCGGGTCGCGGAACCGCAGCGTCACCGTGGAGGCTCCGGTCGTGGTCCCGCTGGGGACGGTCACGTCCGTGATCTCGTACAGGTTGAGGTACGTGAACGGGTCGTCGGTCGTGGCCGACGGGTCGGGGTCGGCGACCACCAGCTCGTCGACGCGGCCCACCGTCTGGTTGGTCGCGACGATCGTCGCCGTCGCGATCGGGTAGAGATCGGGGTCGGTGCCGGCCTGCGGGACGCCGAGCGGGCCGTACGCCCACGTCTTGGTGACGTTCACGTTGAGCGGGCTGTCCGAGACCGTGACGGAGGCTCCGTCGGTGGAGTCGAACGTGCCGCCGCCCGGCAGCGTGCCGACCACGCTCACGTCGTTGGAGACGACGCCCTGCTCACCGCTGTTGTACGTCAGCGGGTGGGTCGAGCCGAGGACCGCCTGGCTCGGGTCGGAGCGCAGCGTGTCGCGCACGCGGAACTCGAGGTCGATCGCGCGACGACCCGTGGTGGCGGCGACACCGGTGCCGACCGCGGGGTCGAGCGCGCCGGTCGCCCGCGCCGCGCGCGTGGGGCTCTCGACGAAGACCAGCCGGACGGCCAGGGTGTCGGCCTGCTCTGCGGCGCTGAGCGTGTAGCCGCCGAAGACGCCGTCGCAGCCGGCCGCGCACGCCGCGGTCGTGATGTTCACCCACGCGCCGCTCGCGGCGCTGTAGCGCCAGACCTCGCTGACCTTGTCGAACGTCATCCGCGAGTCGGTCGCGGACGTGATGGGGGCGATGCGGACCAGGTCGAACGCGTCGTACACGGTCCCGGTGGTGACTCCCGGCGTGGCCGTCGCGGGGTCCGCGACGCTCACCTGGGCGAAGGACAGCCCTCCGGTGCTCCACGCCAGGCGCGCCGTGGCGGTGTCGCCCGAACGAGCCACGACCTGGGCGCCCGTCTGCACGTAGGCGCCGGTGCTGTCGCGCCAGAGCTTGTCGACGAGGTTCGGGCCGGAGCCACCCGCCGAGGGCAGGAGCGTGACGACCGCGTCATCGACCGCCGTGCCGGTCGTCGGGGACGCGTTGAGGTTCGTCGCGGTGGTGCGGGCGGTGTTGGTGACGTCCGTGTCGGTGGTGACCGACGTCGCGCCGCCGTCGCGGGCCGTGGCGCGCAGGCCGACCAGGAGCGCGGGCACGACCGTGTAGCCCGGCTGCAGGAGCGCGCCGGCGGTGGTCGGGGTGAAGGTGAACCGGATGCCCTCGACGGAGTCGCGGACGCCCGCGGGAACGACGTAGGACCAGCGGGTCGGCCCCTGCACCCCGACGCCAGCGGCCGCGCCCGCGCCGAACGTGCTCCACGCCGAGCCGTCCCAGTACTCGACCGTGAGCCGCGACCCGGCGGGCACGTCGGTCGGGGCGATCGAGCGCACGTCGTACAGGTTCCAGAACGCGTCGGGCCCGGCCGTCGGGTCCTGCGGGTCCGAGACGACGAGCGACTGCGCGCCGATCGTCGAGCCGGAGCCGACGGGCAGGTCGCGCTTGACCGTGGACTCGAGCTGCACGACCGTGCCCGTGCCCGGCACGTCGTACATCGTGTCGGGGGTGAACGTCTTGGTCAGCGTCGTGGCGACCCGCAGGGCACGGCGCGTGAGGTCGGCCGAGTCGTGGTCGGTGCCGGTCTGGCCGGTGCTGGTCTCGACCGTGCCCGCGGCCCAGTTCGTCTCGGTGACGTCGCCCGAGTCGGCCGCGAGCGCGGTGACCGTGAACGGCACCACCGCGTACTCGTCGGCCGCCATCGGACCCGTGAACGTGACGTCGAACCCGGTGACCGTGCGGCCCGCGGCGGGTGCGGGGAGCGTGTCGCGCGTCGAGGTGCCGGCCGTGGTGGGAGCGCCGGTGTCGTAGGCGTAGGTGATGGACGCGTGCGTCGCGCCCACGGGCCACTCGACGTCCGCGGCCACGAAGCCGGCGAACGTGAGCCCCTGCTCGGCGAGGTCCTTGTGCCCGGACTGCGGCTCGGCCAGCGTCATCGTGGTGATCGGGTAGTCGCCGTTGCTCACCTTGACGGTGGCGACGGTCGACGCTCCGGCGAGCAGCGACGGGACGCCGAAGGCCTTCTGGACGACCGGGCCGAGGTTGGCCGGCACGAGCACGAGGTTCGCCGGCTTGGTCACGTCGGGGCTCGTCGTCGCGCCCACCACGACGTGCGAGCCGGCGGTGTTGGTGACGGTCGTGCTCTGCGTGACGTCACCGGCGGCGGCCGACGTCGTGGTCGCCAGGACGATCGACGCGGGCGCGGTCGAGACGGGCAGCTGGCCACCCTGCACCGTGAACGTGAACCGGGTGCCCTTGACGTCCGCCGCCGTGATGCCCGCGAGCAGCGAGCTCGGGTTCGAGGGGATCGCGACCGGTGCCCCCGTGTGCCAGGTGCCCGAGCCGTCGAGCCAGTCGAGCTGGACGCGGTTCGCGCCGGTCGGGGGCGTCAGGGTGGTGATCCCGGTCAGCGCCACGTAGGCGAACGCGGTGGGCGTCACGCCCGTGGCCGGGTCCTGGATGACCAGGGAGTCGACCGAGCGGTTCGAGGAGTTGGCACCGCCGAGGGTGTACGTGACGGCCGAGTCCCGCACGGCGGGCAGCTGGGTGGGTGCCACCGACTTGGTCACCGTCGACGCCAGCGTGGTCGGGATCGTGGGGATGACGGTCGCGGTGTCGGTCACGGGCGAGATGAGCGCGTTGCTGGCGGTCAGGCTCGCGGTGTTGACGAGCGACGCCCCGTCGTGGTCGGCCAGGGTGCCCGCGGGCAGCGTCGCGGTGTACCGGATCGTGTACTGCGCGCCGTCCTCCATGCCGACCTTGCCGCCCAGGGCGGCCTTGAAGAACTTCACCGTCAGCGCGTTCCCGCTCGTCGTCACCGCGTACGTGCTGGCGGCTCCGCCGGTCACCTGGACGGAGCCCGGGTTGAGCACGAGCGGGGCCGGGACGGTGTCCTTGAGCGTCGCGTCGGTGCACACGTCGGTGAGGCTCGAGCACGACAGGACGAGCGCGTAGCTGACCGTGGTGCCGGCCGTGGCGTGCACGGACTTCTGGTCGTTGACGGTCTTGCCGATCGTGATCGTCGACGAGTCCGCGTCGTCCGCCGCGACGGCCGCCCCCACGGGGACGAGCGTGAGGACCAGGACGGCCGCGGTGACCGCGGCGACCCCCCGCCCGGCTGCTCGCATCCAGGTGGAGAAGAACGTCGCGTGGCGCATGAGTCATCCGTCGGTCGGGGGCAGGCGGCTCGATCAGCCCCCATTAACCCAGGCAACTGTCGGGCTTCCTGCCGCCGCCTGGGTGCATGCACCCCCAGGTCAGGGTGACTTTTTCGGACATGCGCGACGTTACGTCCGGGTCTGCGCGCGGAGTCCGAAATGCGCTCCGCTCAGTAGCGGGTGATGCCGCCCTTGCCGCCCGCCTGAGCCTCGAGCCGCGCGATCCGCTCGGCCATCGGGGGGTGGGTCGAGAACAGCTTCGCCATGCCCTCGGCCTTGAACGGGTTGGCGATCATCAGGTGCGAGACGTCGACGAGCTCGCGGTCCTGCGGCAGCGGCCGGGCCGCGGTCCCCGACTCGAGCTTGCGCAGCGCGGAGGCCAGCGCCATCGGGTCCCCCGTGAGGCGTGCGCCGTCCTCGTCGGCGTCGAACTCGCGCGTGCGGCTGATACCGAGCTGGATGATCGTCGCGGCGATCGGCGCCAGGATGACGAGCAGCAGGCCGCCGAGCGGGTTGCTCCGCTCACGGTCCCCGCCGAACCAGAACGCGATCTGCGCGAGCGAGGTGATCACGCCGGCGATCGCGGCGGCGACCGACGACGTGAGGATGTCGCGGTTGTAGACGTGCATGAGCTCGTGCCCCAGGACGCCGCGCAGCTCGCGCTCGTCGAGGATCGCCAGGATCCCCTCGGTGCAGCAGACGGCCGCCTTGGCCGGGCTGCGGCCCGTCGCGAACGCGTTCGGGGCGGCCGTCGGCGAGACGTACAGCCGAGGCATGGGCTGACGGGCCGAGGTCGAGAGCTCACGCACGATGCGGTACATCGCGGGCTGCTCGGCCTCGCTCACCGGCCGGGCACGCATCGCCTTGATGGCGATGGTGTCGGACTTCCAGTAGCTCACCGCGGTCATCACGAGGCCGAGGCCGGCGAACAGCAGGACGTAGCGCGCGCTGCCCCCGCCGACGAGCCAGCCGATGCCGAGCACGACGGCCCACATGACGCCGAAGAGCGCGGCCGTCTTCAGACCGTTGAAGTGCTGGTGACCCATGGACCTACCTTCTGTGAGAACGCCGCACCGGTGCAACGTGCACGCCGGTGCGGCGGTTCCCAGGACGGCGGTTCCCCGACAGGTGGTCAGACGGTCGCGCGCCCCAGGGCCACGGAGACCATCTCGTCGCGCGGGACGACCTTGATCCGCTCGCGGCCGTGCGGCTCGCCGAGGCCGCGCTCGTAGGCGTCCAGCAGCTCCCAGCCGGTCCACTCGACGACGTCGACGCCGCGCGAGGCGAGGAACTCGGTCACGGCCGACGGCTCGCGCTCGGTGGCCGTGTAGAACGACTCCCCCGCTGCGGCGACGTCCTCGCCGAGGTGGCGAATGGTCTCCGACGCGTCGGACTTGGTGTGGCCGATGAGGCCCACCGGGCCGCGCTTGATCCAGCCGGTGGCGTAGACGCCGGGCAGGTGCTCGCCGTCGACGTCCGTGACGCGACCCTCGCGGTTGGGGATCACGCCGGCGACGTCGTCGAACGGGATGTCGACGAGCGGCGAGCCGAAGTACCCGATCGCGCGGTAGACGGCCTGGACGTCCCAGTCCTGGGTCTGGCCCGTGCCGGTGACGTTGCCGTCTCCGTTGAGGGCGGTGCGCTCGGTGCGCAGGCCGACGACCCGGCCGTCCTCGCCGAGGATCTCGACCGGCTTGTGCAGGAAGTGCAGGTGCAGGCGGCGGCTGGCCGAGTTCTCCTCGGGGTCCTTCAGCGTCCAGTCCGTGAGGGTCTTGACGACCTGCTTGGTCTGGTTCGAGGAGTGGATCGCGGCCATCGAGCCCTCGTCGAACTCGAAGTCCTCGGGGTAGACGATGACGTCGACGTCCGGCACGTGGCCGAGCTCGCGCAGCTCGAGCGGCGAGAACTTGACCTGCGCGGGGCCACGGCGCGCGAACACGTGCACGTCGGTGACCGGCGAGGTCTTGAGGATCTCGTAGACGTTGGCGGGGACGTCCGTGGGCAGCAGGTCGTCGGCGTGCTTGGCCAGGATGCGCGCGACGTCGAGCGCGACGTTGCCGGCGCCGAGGACGGCGACCTGCGTGGCCTCGAGCGGCCAGGACCGCGAGACGTCCGGGTGCCCGTCGTACCAGGACACGAAGTCGGCGGCGCCGTAGGAGCCCTCCAGCTCCACGCCCGGCACGGGCAGCGCCGCGTCGCGGATCGACCCGGTCGAGAAGATCACGGCGTCGTAGAACGTCCGCAGGTCGTCGAGCTTGAGGTCGGTGCCGTAGTCGACGTTCGCGAGCAGGCGGATGTCGCCGCGCTCGAGCACCTTGTGCAGCGCGACGATGATCTGCTTGATGCGCGGGTGGTCCGGCGCGACGCCGTAGCGGACCAGGCCGAACGGGGCGGGCAGGCGCTCGAACAGGTCGATGCTGACGTCGAGGCCGCTCTTGGAGAGGATGTCCGAGGCGTAGATGCCGGCGGGACCGGCGCCGACGACGGCGACGCGCAGGGTCGGGGTGCTCACGGGAACCGGATGCCTTCCAATCGGGGAGCCCTGCCGGGATACGTCACGGAGCAGGGCTGTGCTGGGCCTCAGTCTAGGACGCCGGCACAGGGTCGCCTCACCTGGCAGCCAGGATGCGGACAGTCCCGGCCGGCTGTGGACGCGCCCTGCGCCCTTCCGACACGGGCCAGGGGTGGCGCCCACACCTCCACGCGCCGGCGCCACCCCGTCCCTCGACCGGGCCCAGCGGGCCCGGTCCGCTCAGCTGCGCCAGGTGTCCGTCACGGTGAGCACGCCGCTCGCAGGCACCGTGACGCTGCGGTTCGCGCCGGACTCCCAGGTCACGGCACCGCTCGCGTCCTTGCGCACGTACTTGTACTGCACGGTCGAGCCCGCGGGCAGGGGCACGGCCGCCCGCCAGACGGGATAGGCCGCCGACGACAGCGCGACCGCCTTGGCCGGGTCCCAGCCGCCGAGCTCCGCCGACGACCCGACGACGAAGACGTTCTGGCCCACCACCGTCGTGGCCTGCACACCGAACGACACCTGCGCAGCACTGCTCGTCGGGCTGCTGGTGGGCGTGCTCGTCGGGGTGGGCGTGCTCGTCCCGCACGGGTTGGTCGACCCGACCACGCCGTCCTTCACCGAGGCCACGGACCCGGTCAGCGTGTAGTTGCTCGACCCGTTGTTGTCCCACTGCCCGGAGCCGTCGGTGAACGCCGCGGTCACGGCGCCACCGCCGGAGGCGACCTGACGGGACACCCAACCGGTGCACGCGGCCGCCATCGCCTCGCCCGGCACGGCGGTCCACGCGCCGTTGCCGACGCGGTAGTGGATGCGGTAGCCGGACCAGCCCTTGGTGGTCGCGTAGTAGACCGTCGTGCCGGTCCCCGAGGTCGGGTCCGTCGTCGGGCTCGTCGTGCTGCCGGACCGCGCGCCGACGTGCAGGGCGACCGAGCCGTTCGCGGGGACCGTGAAGCTGGCCGTGCCCGACGACGACACGTCGACCGTCGTGCCCGAGCAGCCCGACCCGCTCACGCCGCCGCTGATCACGTCGCAGTACCGGCCGGCCGGCAGCGACGTCGAGAACGTGCGCGTCAGGGCCGAGCCCGCCCGGTTGATCGCCACGTAGCCACGGTCGCCCCGCCCGAAGGCGATCTGGTTCGAGCCGTTGTCCCACCACTGCGTGAGCGAGGTCCCCGCGACGGCGTTGCGGAAGCCGACCATGTGCGCGGTCTCGTTCCACCGCTGCGCGCAGGTCCAGGTGCCCTGCCCGCAGACCGCGTCGTCGACCTTGCCGCTGCCCTGCTGGGGCGCTCCCGCGTCGTTGTTGCCGAACGCGTAGCCCGAGTAGACCGTGGGGGTGCCGTAGGGGTAGGCGAGCATGAAGACGTTCGCGAGCCGGTAGGTCGAGCCGTCCTTGTAGCTCAGCGTCTCCCCGTTGCGCTCGGTGTCGTGGTTGTCGACGAAGACGCCCGCGCGGTCCGAGGGCAGCAGCCAGGACGCGGTCGCGATCCCCTGCAGCGACGCGAGGCTGCCTCCGTTGAAGACCGACTTGAGGTTGCGCGCGTAGGTGAACTCGTGGACGTCGCCGATCCCCGTGTACTCGCTGGGCTGCACGGGCTCGCCCGAGGCGCCGATGACCTCCTGCACGATGTAGACGCTCTGGTCGGAGATCTTGGCCTTGATCGCGGCCAGGTCGGTCGCGGCGATGTGCTTCGCGGCGTCGACACGGAAGCCGCGCACCCCGAGGGAGATCAGGTCGTTCAGGTAGTCGGCGATCTCCTGGCGCACGTACTCGCTGCCCGTGTTCAGGTCCTGCAGCCCGACGAGCCGGCAGTTCTGCACCTGGTAGCGGTCGGAGTAGCTCGCGATGTTGGTCCGGCAGCTGTGGAAGTCCTGCGGGCCGTACCCACCGGCTGGGCCGGGGTAGCTCTCCTCGCTGAACGGCGTACCCGCCCAGCCGGTGCCGCTGCCCGTCTGCCCGCTCATGTGGTTGATCACCACGTCCGTGCTCACCGAGACGCCCGCCGCCCGGCAGGTGTCGATCATCGCCTTGTACTCCGCGCGGGTGCCGAGCTTCGACTCGATCTTGTAGCTGACCGGCTGGTACGAGGTCCACCACTGGCCGGCGAGCCTGACGTGCTCGTTGGGGGGCGAGGTCTGCACCCAGCCGTAGCCGGCAGGGCCGAGCGTGTCCGTGCACTCACGGGCGATCGAGGTCCAGGTCCACTGGAACAGGTTCACCGCGGTGGTGCGCGGCCCGCTCGGGGCGGCGACGGCGGGCGTGGCGGATCCGAGCGCGGTCAGGCCGGCGAGCGCGAGCAGCGCGGCCAGCAGGGCACCGAGCGCGCTGCGGCGCGCGCCGGTGGGACGGGGGGTCGTGGGCACGACGGCATCTCCTCGAGGTCCGGGCCCGACGACGTCGTCGGGCCTGTCCCGGCCGTCGCCTCGTCGCGACGACCGTTGCTGCGACGCGTGCTCGCGCACGCGCTGGGTCCGGCGGACCGGGCCCGGGAGGAGGTGTGCCGCGCGCCGGCCGAGGCCGACGACGCGGGACTGCAAGCCCACGGCAAGAACCGTAGAAACTTGCTGCAAACGGACAATAGGGCGAGGGTCGCCGCCCGTCAACCGCCTAGAGTCGGCGCGTGCCCTCGACCCCCACCCGATCCGGCCTGCTGGCCGGGATCGGCGCCTACGCCCTGTGGGGCGTCCTGCCGCTCTACTTCCCGCTGCTGCAGCCGGCCGGCGCGGTCGAGATCGTCGCCCACCGCGTGGTCTGGTCGCTGCTGTTCTGCCTGCTGCTGCTGCGGGTGACCCGCACGTGGCAGCCGTTCCTCGAGACGCTGCGCAACCGCCGCACGCTGACCCTGCTCGCGGCCGCGGCGGTGCTGCTCGCGGTCAACTGGATCGTCTTCGTCGTCGGCATCCTGTCCGACCGGGTGGTCGACGCCGCTCTCGGGTACTTCATCAACCCCCTGGTCACCGTCGGCCTCGCCGTCGTCGTGCTGCGCGAGCGGGTGCGGCCCGTCCAGTGGGTGGCGCTCGGCTTCGGTGCCGCGGCGGTCGTCGTCATCACCGTCGGGTACGGGCGGCTGCCCTGGATCGCGCTCACCCTCGCGTTCAGCTTCGGGTTCTACGGGCTGATCAAGAACCGGGTCGGCCGGTCGGTCGGCGCGGTCCCCGGGCTGGCCACGGAGACGCTCGTGCTGGCGCCGCTCGCGCTCGGCTACCTCGTCGTGCTGCAGGCGCAGGGGACGGGGTCGTTCAGCACCCACGGCGGCTGGCACGCCGTCGCGCTCGCCTCCGCGGGCGTCGTCACCGCGGTTCCTCTGCTGCTGTTCGGGACCGCCGCCCGGCGTCTGCCGCTGAGCGTGGTGGGGATGCTGCAGTACATCGCCCCCGTGCTGCAGTTCCTCATCGGCGTGCTCGTGCTGGACGAGCGGATGGAGCCCGCGCGGTGGTGGGGGTTCGCGCTCGTGTGGGTCGCGCTCGTGATCCTGTCCGTGGACGGGCTGCGGCACTCGCGGGCCGAGGCGCTTGCGCGACGCGGTGCCGGTCGGTAGGAAGCCCCGGCGCGGCTCACCGCGCGCGCGCCGACCGCACCGTCGCGTCGACCACCAGCACCGTCACGTTGTCCGACCCGCCCGCCGCGAGCGCCGCGTCCACGAGCCGCTCGGCGGCGGCCTGGGGGTCGGGCTCGGCCTTGAGCTCGGCCTCGATGCGGCTGTCCGGCACCTCGTCGGTCAGCCCGTCGGAGCACACGAGCATCCGGTCCCCCGGGCTCACCGGCAGCCAGAACACGTCGGGGTCCACCGTCGCGGACCCGCCGCCCAGCGCGCGCGTGACCACGTTGCGGCGCGGGTGGTGGGCGGCCTCCTGGGCGGGCACGACGCCCCGCGCGACGAGCTCGGCGACCTCGGAGTGGTCCTGCGTGACCTGCTCGAGCACGCCGCCGGCCATCCGGTACGTGCGCGAGTCGCCGACGTTGAGGACGAGCCAGCACGGCATGCCGTCGTGCTCGCTGAGCACCACGCCCGACGCGGTCGTGCCCGGACGACGCAGCGCGTCCGCGGCGGGCAGCGCGCGCACCCGCTTGTGCGCGGCGCGCAGCACCGCGCGGGCTCGGGCCAGGTCGGGCACTCCCTTGGACAGCACCTGCAGGGTGTCGACGGCGGTGCGGCTCGCGACCTCGCCCGACTCGTGCCCGCCCATCCCGTCGGCCACCACGTAGACTCCGTCCGCCGCGTGCAGCGCGTCCTCGTTGCTGGCGCGCTGGGCACGGTCGGTCGCGACGCCGACCTCGATGCGCACGGACGCGGGACTCACCGGAAGGTCTCCGGGCAGGTCGCGTCGGTCATCGTCGTCCTCGCAGGGCACTCGCGGGCTGGAGCCGGTCGGTCGCCCGCCAGCATAGTCAGCGGCGCTCGACCCTCGCGCTGCGCTGGCCGAAGCGGATGGTCCATCCCGCGCCGACGAACGCCCGCGCGCCGGCCGGCAGCGTGGCGGCCACGCCGTCGGGGTCGACGAGCACGGTCCCGTTCACCGAGGCCCGGTCGATGACCCACAGCTCGTCGCGCGCCGGGGTGAGCCCGAAGTTCAGGTGCACCTTGGACACCGAGCGCGCGGGGTCGTCGATGACGATGACGTGCACGATCCCCATCTCGCCCTCGGGGCTGCGACCGACGATCCCGTCGCCGGTCACGTCGATGCGCTGGCCCGTGTCGAACACGAGCCGCAGGAGGTCCTCGCGCTCGGTGGGGATCTGGTCGCGCAGGCGCGTGTACTCGAGCTCGCCGAGGTCCTGCGCGCGCGGCACGGGCGGCACGGCCGTGCCCGCCTGGCCGGGGTAGCCGGTGATGAGGGGTGCGGGCCCGGCCGGCGCACCCTCGGGCTCGGGCGGCGGGGTCGGCCCCTGACGGGCGGCGTCCTGCGCGGCCCGCGTCTCGTCGAGCACCGGGGAGTCGTCGGTGGCGGCCTCGGCGGCGGCCAGGCGCTCGAGGTAGGCGGACGCGACCGGGCCTCCGCGCGGACGCACGGGGGCGGGCTCGGGCTCGGGCTCCGCGACGGGCTCCGGCTCGGCGGCGCGCTCCGCGGCGGCAGTCACGAACTGCGCGGCGGGCGGTGCGACGGCCGGGGCCAGCGGGGGCATGGGCGGCACGACGGGCAGGGGGCGCGGCGCGGGCGGCGGCGGGGCGGAGCCCACCGCGCGCTCGACGGCCTGGTTCCACGCCCCCGGGCCGCCCGGCTTGCGGGGACGCAGCGCCGAGGCACGCAGCACGAGGGTGCCGGCTGCCTTGTCGTGCCAGCCGCGCTGCGCGGGACCGTTGTCCCACGCGCCGGAGGCGACGACGACGATCTGCCCGACGAAGCACGCGATCGCACCCGCGGCCACCACGAGCTGGCGCAGCAGGATGGCGAGCAGCCCCGCGGGGCGGCCGGTCCGCGCCGAGATCGTGCGGTAGCCGAGCAGCCAGCCCCCGACGGTGGCGCCCGTGAAGGACTCCGCGACCCACTGGCCGATGCCGACCAGCGACGCGAGGACGAGCGGCGCGACGAGCCGGGCGGTCGAGCCGTCGACCACGAGACCGATGCCGATCCCGATGCCGTAGGCGAGCCCCACGACGAGGCCGTCGACCAGGTACGCGAGCACGCGGCCGCCGATGGGCGCGACCGTCCCGGGAGTCACCGCGACCCCGGTGCCCTCGAAGGTGGTGCTGCTCACGTGACCCCCAACCTCGGTCCGCGGCCGCCGTGGCCGCGCGGGACATCGTGCCAGATCCGCGGCCTGCGGCGGGCCTCAGGAGGCGCGGTCGACCAGCAGGTCGGCGAACGCGACGAGCGCGTCCTTGACGGGCCCGTCGGGCAGCGGCGCGAGCTCGGCCGACGCGCTGTGGGCCAGGGCGACCGCGCGCTGCCGGGTGAGCTCGACGACAGGGTGCTGGGAGAGGGCGGCCACGGCGGCCGCGAGCGCCTCGTCGCCGGACAGGTCGGCGTCCAGGAGGGCGAGCGCGGCGCGGTCCTCGTCGGTCGCGTCCGGGCCCGTGGCGCGGGCGCGCAGCAGCAGCGCGGGCATCGTCGGGACCCCCTCGCGCAGGTCGGTCCCGGGCGTCTTGCCGGTCACCGAGCCGTCGGAGGTGAGGTCGATGACGTCGTCGGCCAGCTGGAACGCGACACCGATGCGCTCGCCGAACGCCGTGACGGTCGCGACCACCTGCGGCGGGCAGCCGGCGAACATCGCGCCCAGCCGCGCGGAGGTGGCGATCAGCGAAGCGGTCTTGTCCGCGAGGACCTGCAGGTAGTGCTCGACCGGGTCCTCGTCGGGGCGCGGCCCGACCGTCTCGTGGAGCTGGCCCAGGCACAGCCGCTCGAACGTGGCCGACTGGATGCGGACCGCCTCGGGCCCGAGGCCGGCCACCGTGGACGACGCACGCGCGAACAGCAGGTCGCCCGTGAGGATCGCGACCGAGTTGCCCCACACCTCGTGCGCCGAGGGGGCACCCCGGCGCAGCGGCGCGGAGTCCATGACGTCGTCGTGGTACAGCGTGGCGAGGTGGGTCAGCTCGACCACCACCGCGGCGTCGAGGACCTCGCGCCGGCTCCCGTCGCCGAGCTCGGCGGTCAGCAGCGTGAGCACGGGGCGCAACCTCTTGCCGCCGGCGTTGACGAGGTGGCGCGAGGCCGTGTCCGCCAGGGCGTCGGCGTGCGCGACGGCGTCACGCAGCCGCTCCTCGACGAGGGCGAGGCGCGCCGTCAGTCGCTCGGCAAGGGCCGGGTCGGCCAGCGGGATGGCCGTCGTCGAAGTCACGGGACGAACCTATCTCGCCCCGCGGGTGGTCACCGCACTCACGGCAGGAACGTCGACATGTGGGAGATGGCGTCGAGCACCGGCGTCGGGAACACGCCGAGCACGATCGTGGTCACCGCGCACAGGGCGATCGCGATGGCCGCGAAGCCCTCCGTGCCGACCACGGTGGTCGTCAGCGCGGGCGCCTTCTCGGCCACCAGGGTCGCGACGGCGGGCGTGGCACCACCCTCGAGGACGACGTCCGACTCCACGGGTGCCGGGGCGGCAGCGGGTGCCTCGTCGGCCGGGGCGTCCGAGAAGAACATCAGCACGACGATGCGCACGTAGAAGAACGCGGCACCGGCCGAGGCGAGCACGCCGAGCAGCGCGAGCGGCCAGGCGCCGCCGTCGACCGCGGCCGAGAACACGCCGAACTTCCCGACGAACCCCGCGGTGAGCGGGATCCCCGCGAACGAGAACAGGAACAGGGCGAACGCGCCGGCGTGCCACGGGTGCCGCCGGCCGATGCCGGCCCACTGCGACAGGTGCGTGGCCTCGCCGAGGACCACCCCGTCCGCGTCACGCTCGCGCACCAGCCAGACCACGCCGAACGCGCCGATCGTCGCGGCGCCGTAGACGAGCAGGTAGAACAGGACCGCGGACACCCCGGCGCTGTCGAGCGCGACGACACCGGTGAGGATGAAGCCGGCGTGGGCGACCGAGGAGTAGGCCAGGAGCCGCTTCATGTCCGTCTGGACCATCGCGATGACCGTGCCGACGACCATCGTCAGGATCGTCACGGTCCACAGCACCACGTCGATGTCCCACTGCAGGCCGGGGATGACGGTGTAGACCACGCGCAGCAGGGCGCCGAACGCGGCCACCTTGGTGCACGCGGCCATGAAGCCGGTGATCGGGGTCGGAGCGCCCTGGTAGACGTCGGGGGTCCACGCGTGGAACGGGACGGCGCCGATCTTGAACAGGAGCCCCGCGAGGACCATGACGGACCCGACGAGCAGCAGCGTGTCCAGGCCGGACGGGTTCTGGGTGGCCGCGGCGATGTCCGCGTAGCTGAGCGAGCCCGCGTAGCCGTAGACCAGTCCGATGCCGAACAGCATCAGGGCGGACGCGAACGCGCCGAGCAGGAAGTACTTCATGGCCGCCTCCTGCGAGAGCAGCCGGCGACGACGCGCCATGCCCGTCAGGAGGTACAGCGGCAGCGACAGGACCTCGAGCGCGACGAACAGCGTCAGCAGGTCGCCCGTGGCGGGGAAGATCAGCATGCCGCCGGTGGCGAACAGCACGAGGGGGTAGACCTCGGTCTGCGTCAGGCCGTGGCGCCGAGCCAGCTCCTCGTAGTCCGAGCCGGGCACGGACGCGGCGGACGGCGCGAAGGCGTCCTCGCCGGTGCTCGTCCGGTCGGCGATGATCAGCAGCGAGACCAGCGCGAGCGCCGCGATCGTGCCCTGCAGCACGAGCGTCGGGCCGTCGACGATCAGCGACGTGCCCAGCACGCGCACGCCGCCCGACGACTTCACGCCGCTCCACAGCGCGGCCACGGCCACGAGTGCGCCCGCCAGCGCGGCGCCGGAGAACGCGAGCTGCACGGTGCGCCGGTGGCGGGCCGGGACGAACGCCTCGAGCAGCACGCTGACGGCGGCGGCGCCGAGGACGATGAGGACCGGGCTCAGGTGCGCCCAGTCGACGTGCGGGGCCGTGAACGTCACGGGTTGCTCCCTTCAGCGGCGCTGGCGGGCAGGTCGGTGACGCCCACCTGCTCGAGGGTCACGGAGGCCGGCGGGCGGACCAGGTCCAGCGCGGGGCCGGGCACGAAGCCGAGGACGAGCATCGCGACCAGGAGGGGACCGACGGCCCACCGCTCACGGGTGCGCATGTCCGGCATCGACTCGAGCCCGTCGCGCACGGGACCCGTGAAGATCCGCTGGTAGGTCCACAGCACGTAGATCGCGGCGAGGACGACGCCCAGCGTGGCCACGATCGCGGCCGCCGGGTGCCGGGCGAACGTGCCCACGAGCACCAGGAACTCCGAGACGAACGTCGAGAGCCCTGGGAGCGAGAGCGCCGACAGGCCGGCGACGAGGAACGTGCCCGCCATGACGGGCACCACCTTCTGCAGCCCGCCGAAGTCGGCGATGTCCTGCGACCCGCGCCGGGCCACGAGGAACCCGGCGATGAGGAACAGGGCGCCCGTGGAGAGCCCGTGGTTGACCATGTAGAACGACGAGCCGGCCACCGACGTCGACGTGAAGGCGAAGATGCCCAGCACGATGAAGCCGAAGTGCGACACCGAGGTGTACGCGATCAGGCGCATGAGGTCCTTCTGCCCGATCGCGAGCAGCGCCCCGTAGATGATCGAGACGATCGCGAGCACGATGACGAACGGCGCGGCCCACCGCGAGGCCGCGGGGAACAGCGGCAGGCACAGCGTGAGCATCCCGAACGTGCCGACCTTGTCGAGCACGCCGACGAGCAGCACGGACGTGCCCGGGGTCGCGTTCTGGGCCGCGTCGGGCAGCCACGTGTGGACCGGGAACATCGGCGCCTTGATCGCGAACGCGAGGAAGAAGCCGGCGAACAGCCACTTCTCCAGCGTCGGGTCGATCGCCAGGTTCGTGAGGTTGTCCGTGAGGAAGCCGTCCGGGCCGCCGGGGCCCTGCAGGTACAGCGCGATGACGGCGACGAGCATGATCAGGCCGCCGGTCAGGGAGTAGATGAGGAACTTGATCGCCGCGTACCGCCGCTGCGCCCCACCGAAGGCGCCGATCATGAAGTAGACCGGGATGAGCATGGCCTCGAACAGGACGTAGAAGAAGAACACGTCCCGCGCGGCGAAGACCGCGACGATGAAGGCCTCGAGCACGAGGGCCAGGGCCAGGAAGTGCCGCAGTCGGTCGCTCGGGTCACCCTCGGAGCCCTGCTCGCGCCAGGCGGCGAGCACGACGAGGGGCACGAGCACCACGGACATGAGGATCAGCGCGAGCCCCACGCCGTCGACGCCCACGGCGTAGGAGACCCCCAGCGAGGGGATCCACTGGTGGGTCTCGAGCAGCTGGTGCTCGCCCGCCGTGCCGGTGTCGAAGGACAGGAGCGCGCCCACGCCGAGGGCGACCTCGGCGAGGGTGAAGGCGAGCGCGACGGTGCGCGTGTGGCGCCGGGCTCCGGCGGGCAGCAGCCACAGCACCGCGGCGCCCACCAGGGGCAGCACGATGAGGGCAGTCAGCCAGGGGAAGTCGGAGGACATCGTGTTGTGCGCTCCTCAGCTCTGGATGACCAGGACGGCGACGACGAGGACGACCAGACCGATGAGCATGGTCGCGGCGTAGGAACGCACGAAACCGGTCTGGGTCTTGCGGAGGATCTGGCCGAGCCCGACCGTCGTCTGGCCGATGCCGACGGCGCCGCCGTCGACCACGGCCTTGTCGGCGTAGACCAGCGAGCGGGTCAGGTGCAGACCCGGCTCAACGAGCAGGGCGTCGTTGACCGCGTCCTGGTAGAGGTCGACCCGGGCGGCACGCGTCAGCGGCGCCCCGATCGGCGGGATGACGGGCACGGTCGAGATCGCGTACCGCCGCCACGCCAGCACCGCGCCGGCGATGACGAGCACGAGCGTGAGGGCGATCAGCACCCCCGCGGGCAGCACAGGCTCGCCGTGCTCCCCGCTCCCCGTGACCGGCGCGAGCCAGTCGACGAACCGGCTCCCGGACGCGAGCACGGCACCGAGGCCGACCGAGCCGATCGCGAGGATGATCATGGGCCACGTCATCAGCCGCGAGGCCTCGTGCGGGTGCTGGTCGCCACCGTCGGCCTTGGTCGTCCAGCGGCGCTCGCCCTCGAACGTCATGAAGAACAGGCGCGACATGTAGAAGGACGTGATGCCGGCGCCGAGCAGCGCGACCATGCCGAACAGCCACGCACGCCACGTGTGCCCGTCCGTGGGGATGAACGCCGACTCGATGATCTTGTCCTTCGACCAGAAGCCCGAGAACGGCGGGACGCCCAGGATCGCGAGCCAGCCGGCGCCGAAGGTCACGTACGTGATCTTCATGTACCGGGCCAGCCCGCCGAACCGGCGCATGTCGACCTGGTCGTCCATGCCGTGCATCACGGAGCCGGCGCCCAGGAACATGCCAGCCTTGAAGAAGCCGTGCGTCACCAGGTGGAAGATCGCGAACGCGTAGCCGACGGGCCCGAGGCCCGCGGCGAGCACCATGTAGCCGATCTGGGACATCGTCGACGCCGCCAGCGCCTTCTTGATGTCGTCCTTCGCGCAGCCGACGATGGCCCCGAAGAGCAGCGTGATCGCGCCGACAATGACGACGACGAGCTGCGCGGTCGGCGCGGCGTCGAAGATGGCCGACGACCGCACGATCAGGTAGACGCCGGCCGTGACCATCGTGGCCGCGTGGATCAGCGCGGACACCGGCGTGGGGCCGGCCATCGCGTCGCCGAGCCAGGACTGCAGCGGGAACTGCGCCGACTTGCCGCACGCGGCGAGCAGCAGCATGAGCCCGATGCCGGTCAGCGTGGCCTGCGAGACGCCGGACATGTCCGCGCCGAGCACGGTGCCGAAGTCGACGCCGCCGAACGTCGCGAACATCAGCCCGAGCGCGACGATCAGCCCGATGTCACCGATGCGGTTGGCGACGAACGCCTTCTTGGCCGCGACCGCGTACGGCGTGCGGTGGTTCCAGAAGCCGATGAGCAGGTACGACGCGAGGCCGACGCCCTCCCAGCCGACGAACATCAGCAGGTAGCTGTCCGCGAGGACGAGCACGAGCATCGCCGCGACGAACAGGTTGAGGTAGGCGAAGAACCGCCTCCGGTCCCGGTCGTGGTCCATGTACGCCACGGAGTAGATGTGAATCAGGGTGCCGACGAACGTCACGAGGAGCACGAACGTCATCGACAGCGGGTCGAGGCGCATGCCGGCGTCGAGGTGGAACGCACCGGCGTCGATCCACGTCCCCAGGTGCACGTCCAGGACGCGTGAGCTCGAGTCGCGGCCGAGCATGGCCAGGAACGTCAGCAGGCCGATGACGAACGCCCCGGCCGAGGCCAGCACGCCGAGCCAGTGGCCCCACCTGTCGGAGCGCCGGCCGAGCAGCAGCAGGAGCGCGGCGGAGGCCAGCGGCAGGCCGACGAGCAGCGGTGCGACGGCGTAGATGCCGGCACGGACGGGCTCGGCGGTCGACGGACCGATCTCGCTCATGGGCACGCTCGTCGCCCAGGACATCAGGGTGTGCACGGTCCGCCCCTCAGCTCTTCAGCAGGTTGACGTCGTCGACCGAGGCCGAGCGTCGGGTTCGGTAGATGGACACGATGATCGCGAGGCCGACGACGACCTCGGCGGCGGCCACGACCATGACGAAGAACGCGAGCACCTGCCCGTCGAGCTGGCCGTGCATCCGCGAGAACGTCACGAGCAGCAGGTTCGTCGCGTTGAGCATGAGCTCGACGCCCATGAACACGATGATCGCGTTGCGCCGCAGCAGCACCGTGGCGGCGCCGATCGAGAACAGGATCCCGGCGAGGACCAGGTAGTGGTCGAGGCTCACTTGCCGTCCCCCTCGAGGTCGACGCCGGCGACGGCGTCCGCGATGTCGGGCGCGTTGACGGGCTGGCCCGCGGGGTCCGCCGCGGGGGGCGGGTTCGTCGCGTCGCCCTTGGCCGACCGGCCGGCCAGGACCCTGTCGATCCGGGCCGCGTACTCGGCGGCGTCCGCCTCCTGGCCGCGCACGCGCAGCACGCGCGGCACGGAGGACTCGATCGGGTCGCCGTACGGGTCGAGCGCCGGCACGTCCATCGCGTTGTGCCGGGCGTAGACGCCGGGCGCGGGCAGGGGGGCCAGGTGGTGGCCGCCCTCGACGCGCAGGTCGGCGAGCTCGCGCTGGCCCCGCTTGGGGGTCAGGCGACGGCGGTGCGTGAGCACCAGGGCGCCGAGCGCCGCGGTGACCAGCAGCGCGCCGACGACCTCCATCGCGAACACGTGCTGGGAGAAGATCACGCGAGCGACGCCCTCGGGGTTGGTCGGGGCGTTCGCCTCGTCCAGGCCCACCGGGTCCGGGTAGAGCGCGGTGCCGAGCACGCCCGCGAGCACGGCGGCGAGGCCGAGCCCGGCGAGCCAGCCGGCCCAGCGCTGTCCGCGGATGGTCTCGACGAGCGAGTCCGACGAGCCGACGCCGACGAGCATGAGGACGAACAGGAACAGCATCATGATCGCGCCGGTGTAGACGACCACCTGGACCACGCCGAGGAACACCGCGCCCTGCGCGACGTACATGAATGCGAGCGAGATCATCACGACGATGAGCGACAGGGCCGCGTGCACGGCCTTGCGGGCGAACAGCAGGCCGAACGCGGCGAGCACCATGACGGGCGCGAGGACCCAGAACAGGGCCTCCTCGGCACCCGACGTCTGCGTCCCGCCGGCCAGGGCCGCGTGGACCACGGCGCTCATCGGCGGCCCTGCTTGTTCGCGGCGGCGACCAGGCGGGCCATCTCCGCGGCCGTCTCCGCCGCCTCGTGCTGCGTCGCGTTGGCGGCGTCGACGCCGTCGCCCTCCGGCAGCGTGGCGTCGTCGGGCCGACGCTCGCGCACCCAGGCCTGCTGCGCCTCGGTGGCTCCCGTGACCTCGCCGCGGTAGTACTCCGTGTCGGTGGTCCCCTCGACCATCGGGTGCGGCGCGGAGAGCATCCCCTCGCGCAGCGGCGCGAGCAGGTCCTGCTTCTCCCAGATCATCCCGGCGCGCGTGGGGCCCGCGAGCTCGTACTCGTTGGTCATGGTCAGCGCGCGGGTGGGGCAGGCCTCGATGCACAGCCCGCAGAAGATGCAGCGCAGGTAGTTGATCTGGTAGACCGCGCCGTACCGCTCGCCTGGCGAGCGCTGGTTGTCGGGGGTGTTGTCCGCGCCCTCGACGTAGATCGCGTCGGCCGGGCAGGCCCACGCGCACAGCTCGCAGCCGATGCACTTCTCCAGGCCGTCCGCGTAGCGGTTGAGCTGGTGGCGACCGTGGTACCGCGGCTTGGCAGGCACCTTCTCCGAGGGGTACTCCTCGGTGACGGTCGGCCGGAACATGTTCGAGAGCGTGACGCCGAACCCGCCGACCGGGGCGAGGAAGCCCCGCACGCCGCCGGCCGGCTTCATGAGCGGCTCGTAGCTCGCGGGCGCGCCGACGTCACCGACGGGTGAGCGCTTCTCGACGTCCTGGGCCTGCGGCTTCGGTGCGGGCTCGGCCGCCGGGCGCGCGACCTGCCGGCTCGTGGGCTTCTTGCTGGGCTCAGCCACCGTGCACCTCCGGTTCCGTCGTGGTCGTGTCGGGGACCTCGCTCGTCGTCGACCCGACGAGCGCGGCGTCGGCGCGGCGCTGGGCGCGCGGCGACGGGGGCAGCACCTGGCCGGGCATCGGGGGCACCGGGTACCCGCCCGCGAACGGGTCGAAGACCTGCGGGCCCGCCGGTGGTGGTGCCACCGGCTTCTTCTTCTCCGGTATCAGCAGGCTCACGACGACGAACAGGCCGAGGACCCCCGCGACGACGAAGAGGGCGGTCCGGTCGATGTGCCAGAACGTGCGCAGCCCCTGCACCAGGGCGACGAGCACGACCCACACGAGCGCCGCGGGGATGAGCCGCTTCCAGCCGATGTTCATGAACTGGTCGTACCGGAAGCGCAGCACCGAGCCGCGGACCCAGACGAAGAAGAACATGACGGCCCAGAGCTTGACGAGGAACCACAGCACCGGCCACCAGCCGGTGTTGAACATCCCGTCGTTGATCGCCGAGATCGGCCACGGCGCGCGCCACCCGCCGAGGAACAGCGTCGTCGCGACGGCCGAGACGTTGAGCATGTTGATGTACTCCGCCAGGAAGAACCAGGCGAACTTCATCGACGAGTACTCGGTCATGTAGCCGGAGACGAGCTCGCCCTCGGCCTCGGGCAGGTCGAACGGCAGGCGGTTGGTCTCGCCGACCATCGAGATCACGTAGATGACGAAGGCGGGCAGCAGCGGCAGGACCCACCAGATGGTGTGCTGCGAGCTGACGATCTGCGACGTGGACATCGAGCCGGCCAGCAGGAACACGCTGACGAGCGACAGGCCCATCGCGAGCTCGTAGGAGATGACCTGCGCGGTGGAGCGGACCGAGCCGAGCAGCGGGTACGTCGAGTTGGACGCCCAGCCGCCGAGCACGATGCCGTACACGCCGACCGATGCGCAGGCCAGGATGTAGAGCACCGCGACGGGGAAGTCGGTCAGCTGCAGCGGCGTCTCGTGCCCGAACAGGTTCACGGACGGCCCGAGCGGGATGACGGCGAACGTCAGCAGCGAGCAGAACACGGCGATCATCGGCGCGACGACGTAGACGATCTTGTCGGCCGCCGTGACGGTCATGTCCTCCTTGAACAGGAGCTTCATGGCGTCGGCGAGCGACTGCAGCAGGCCGAACGGACCGTGCACGTTGGGGCCGGGCCGCACCTGCATGCGCGCGACGACCTTGCGCTCGAACCAGATCGCGAACAGCACGCTGGTGAGCAGGAACACGATGATGACGACGGCCTTGATGACCCACAGCCACCAGGTGTCGTTGCTGAAGTCCGCCCCTCCGGGCGCGACCGCGGCTGCGAGCATCACGCCACCTCCGTGCTTCCTGCTGCGACGCGGACGAGATCGCCGGCGTCGGCGTGCAGCGTGTCCCGCACCGCGGAGCCCGGCGCGTTCGTCGGCAGCCAGACCACGTGGTCCGGCATGTCCGTCACGGCGACCGGCAGCGTGATCGTGCCGGCGTCCGTGCTGACCGCGAGCGCGCCGCCGTCGGCGACTCCCGCGGCAGCGGCGGTGCCGGCCGAGATGCGGGCGACCGGGCGCTTGGCGGTGCCCGCCAGGTGCTGCTCGCCGGACTGCAGGCGCCCGTTGTCGAGCAGCTGGTGCCAGGTGGCCAGGACAGCGGTGCCGGGCGCGACGGCCGGGGGCTCGTCCGCTCCCACGGCGGGCGCGGCGGCGCGGGCGCCGTCCCAGCCGCCGATCTGGTCGAGCTCGGCGTGCACCTCGGCCAGGGACCCGAGGCCGAGCACGACGCCCAGCTCGTCCGCCAGGCGGTCGAGCACGCGGTGGTCGGGCAGGGCGTGCGACACGAGCGCCTGGGGGAACGGCCGTGGCCGGCCCTCCCACGTGACGAAGGTGCCGCCGCGCTCGACCGGCGGCGCGACCGGCAGGACGACGTCCGCGCGGTCGGTCACCTCCGACGCGCGCACCTCGAGCGACACGAGGAAGCCGACGCGGTCCAGCGCGTCGCGCACCAGGGCGGGGTCGGGCAGGTCGGCGGGCTCGAGGCCGCCGACGAGCAGGCCGCCCAGGCTCCCGTCGCGCGCACCGGCCACGATCTCGCCGGTGCTGCGGCCGGGGGCCGAGGGCAGCGAGCCCACGTCCCACGCCGCCGCCAGGTCCACGCGTGCGGCCCCGTCGGCGACGGTCCGCCCGCCCGGCAGCGTGTTCGGCAGCAGGCCGGCCTCGACCGCACCCCGCTCCCCCGCGCGGCGCGGGACCCACGCGAGGCGGGCACCCGTGCGCTCGGCGAGCGCCAGGACGGCGGTGAAGCCGCCCGGGACGGTCGCGAGCCGCTCGCCCACGAGGATCACGGCGTCGTCGGCCGCCAGGAGCTCGGCCGTCGCGCCGAGCTGGTCCGACGCGCCGTCGACGATGCCGTCGAGCACCTCGGCCTCGGTCCCGGGTGCGGCGGCCAGGAGCGTGCCCGAGAGGCGCTCGAGCCCGCGGCTCGCCAGCGCGGCCACGGAGACCACGCGCGCACGGTGGTGCACCACGGCCTGCCGCAGCCGCAGGAACAGGATGCCGGCCTCCTCCTCGGGCTCGAGCCCGACGAGCAGCACGGCGGGCGCGCGGTCCAGGTCGGCGAACGTCACCTCGAGGGTGCGGCCGGCCACGCGGTGCGCGAGGAAGGCCTCCTCCTCGTCGGAGTGCGGGCGCGCGCGCCCGTCGACGTCGTTGGTGCCGAGCACCACGCGGGCGAACTTGGCGTAGGCGTAGGCGTCCTCGAGCGTGAGCCGGCCACCCGGGAGCACGCCGACCGCGCCCGCGGCCCGCAGGCCTGCGGCCGCGGCGCCGAGCGCCTCGACCCAGCTCGCGGGAACCAGCTCGCCGCGCGTGCCGTCGTCGGTCCGCTCGCGGACCAGGGGCGTCATGATGCGGTCCGGCGCGGACTGCCACGTGAACGCGAAGCGGTCCTTGTCGCTGATCCACTCCTGGTTCACGGCCGGGTCGTCGCCCGCGAGGCGCCGCAGCACGACGCCGCGGCGGTGGTCGATCCGGATCGCCGAGCCGTTGGAGTCGTGCTCGGAGACGCCGGGCGTGGAGACCAGGTCGAACGGGCGCGAGCGGAACCGGTACGCCGCGCTGGTCAGCGCGCCGACCGGGCAGATCTGCACGGTGTTGCCCGAGAAGTAGGAAGCGAACGGCTTGCCGCTCGTGTCGAGCGTCGAGGCGCCCGTCGGGACGTCGCCCGCGAAGCCGAGGACGTCGGTGTCGAACGTGCCGATCTGCTGGTTCGCGCCGCGCTTCTGCAGGTCGATGAACACGTCGCCGGCGATCTCCTCGGAGAACCGGGTGCAGCGCTGGCACAGGATGCAGCGCTCGCGGTCGAGCAGGATCTGCGTCGAGATCGCGATCGGCTTGGCGAACGTGCGCTTGACGTCCACGAACCGGGTCGACGCGCGACCGTTGCTCATCGCCTGGTTCTGCAGGGGGCACTCGCCGCCCTTGTCGCAGACCGGGCAGTCCAGCGGGTGGTTGATGAGCAGCAGCTCCATGACGCCGTGCTGCGCCTTGTCGGCCTCGGCGGACGTGTGCTGCGTCTTGACCTGCATGCCCGGGGTCGCCTCGAGCGTGCAGGACGCCTGCGGCTTCGGCATCTTCGCCAGCTTGCCGTCGCGGCCGGGCGCCCAGACCTCGACCAGGCACTGCCGGCACGCCCCGGCGGGCGCGAGCAGCGGGTGGTCGCAGAAGCGCGGGATCTGGATGCCCAGCTCCTCGGCAGCGCGGATGACGAGCGTGCCCTTGGGCGCGGAGGTCTCGATGCCGTCGATGCTGAACGCCACGGTCTCGACGTCGGTGGGCGCCACGGGCACCGGTGCTGCCGGGACCAGCGACGTGGTCGGGTTGGCCGATGTGATCGTCATGCGTGCACCCCCGCGAGAGCCTTGCGCGGCCTGTAGTCGAACAGCGCGCTGCGCTCCGGCGGGAAGAGCACGTCGGCCGGCGTGTGGCAGCCGGCCTCGAACTCCTCCCGGAAGTACTGCACCGCGCTCGTGATGGGGCTCGTCGCGCCGTCGCCCAGGGCGCAGAACGCGCGGCCCAGGATGTTGTCGCACAGGTCGAGCAGCAGGTCGATGTCGGCCGGCGTGCCCTGCCCGCGCTCGATGCGCTGCAGCACCTGGGCCAGCCAGAACGTGCCCTCGCGGCACGGCGTGCACTTGCCGCAGGACTCGTGCTTGTAGAACTCGGTCCACCGCGTCACCGCGCGGACCACGGACGTGGTCTCGTCGAAGATCTGCAGCGCGCGCGTGCCGAGCATCGACCCTGCCGCGCCCACCGACTCGTAGTCGAGCGGGACGTCGAGGTGCTCGGCCGTGAAGATCGGGGTCGACGAGCCGCCGGGGGTCCAGAACTTCAGCGCCCGGCCCCCGCGCATGCCGCCGGCCATCTCGAGCAGCTCGCGCAGCGTGATGCCGAGCGGCGCCTCGTACTGGCCGGGGTTGGTCACGTGGCCCGACAGGCTGAACAGGCCGTGGCCCGTGGAGCGCTCCGTGCCCATCGACGTGAACCAGCCCGCGCCGCCGACGACGATCCCCGGGACCGACGCGATCGACTCGACGTTGTTGACCACGGTGGGCCGGGCGTAGAGGCCGGCGACCGCGGGGAACGGCGGCTTGAGCCGCGGCTGGCCGCGCAGGCCCTCGAGCGAGTCGAGCAGCGCGGTCTCCTCGCCGCAGATGTAGGCGCCCGCACCCGCGTGCACCGTGATCTCCAGGTCGTAGCCGGAGCCGAGGATGTCGCTGCCGACGTAGCCCGCCGCGCGGGCCTCCTCGACGGCCTTGAGGAGTCGCCGGTAGACGTGCAGCACCTCGCCGCGCACGTAGATGAAGGCGTGGTGGCACCCGATCGCGTACGACGTGATGATCACGCCCTCGATCAGGTGCTGCGGGCTGGCCATCATGAGCGGGATGTCCTTGCACGTCCCGGGCTCGGACTCGTCGGCGTTCACGACGAGGTAGCGCGGGCCACCGTCGGGCGCGGGCAGGAAGCCCCACTTCATGCCCGTCGGGAAGCCTGCGCCGCCGCGGCCCCGCAGGCCGGACTCCTTGACCATCGTCACGACGTCGGGCGCCTGCATGTCCAGGGCGCGACGCAGGCCGCGGTAGCCGCCGTTGGCCTCGTACGTCTCGAGGGCCCACGAGCGGTCGGCGTCCCAGAAGGCGCTCAGCACGGGCGCCAGGGTCGTGGCCATCAGGACTCCTTCGCGTCGGTCGAGGCCTGCTTCTTCTGCTCGGCCTCGGCCGAGACGTCGCTGCCCGTGGTGGCCGGGCGTTCCGCGCTCGACTGCTCCTCGCCGGGCTGCGGCTGGTGCGTCGCGCCGCCGGTGCCGGCCTCGCTCGTCGAGCCGGACTCGTCGCCGGGGAACGCCGGCGCCTGCCAGCCCTTCTCGCGTGCCAGCCGCGTGCCGATCACGGTCGGCCCGCCGGCCCCGACGCCCTCGTCGGCCCGGCCGTCCTCGAACCCGGCGAGCACGCGGGACATGGCCTTGAAGCTGATCACCGAGTCCGCGCCGCGCGTCGGCGCCACGGGCCGGCCGGCGCGCAGCGCGTCGGCGAGCTCGGCGGCCGAGCCGGGCGTCTGGTTGTCGAAGAACTCCCAGTTGACCATCACCACGGGGGCGTAGTCGCAGGCCGCGTTGCACTCGATGCGCTCGAGCGTGATCGCGCCGTCGTCGGTCGTCTCGTCGTGGCCGACGCCCAGGTGGTCCGCGAGGTGCTCCCAGATCGCGTCGCCGCCCATCACGGCGCACAGCGTGTTGGTGCACACGCCCACGGTGTACTCGCCGTTGGGGTGGCGCTTGTACTGCGTGTAGAAGGTCGCGACCGCGGACACCTCGGCGGTGCTCAGACCGAGCGTCGACGCGCAGAACGCGATGCCGCGGGGGCTGACGTAGCCGTCCTCCGACTGCACCAGGTGCAGCATCGGCAGCAGCGCCGAGCGCTCTTGGGGGTAGCGGGCGATGATCGCCGCGGAGTCCGCGGCGAGGCGCGCGCGCGTCTCCTCGTCGTACGCGGTCCGGTGCGTCTGCCCGGGGGTACGGCCAGCCTCGACGGACATCAGCGGTCCACCCCTCCCAGCACAGGGTCGAGGGACGCGACGGCGACGACGACGTCGGCCACCTGCCCGCCCTCGCACATGATCGACGTGGCCTGCAGGTTGTTGAAGCTCGGGTCCCGGAAGTGCGCGCGGTAAGGGCGCGTGCCGCCGTCGGAGACCAGGTGCACGCCGAGCTCGCCGCGCGGGTGCTCGACCGTCTGGAACACCTGCCCGGCCGGGACCCGGAAGCCCTCGGTCACCAGCTTGAAGTGGTGGATGAGCGACTCCATCGAGGTGCCCATGATCTCGCGGATGTGGTCGAGCGAGTTGCCCATGCCGTCCGTGCCGATCGCGAGCTGCGCGGGCCAGGCGATCTTCTTGTCCTCGACCATCACCGGGCCGGCGTTGGTGTCGAGGCGGTCCAGGGCCTGCTCGACGATGCGCACGGACTGGTGGATCTCCTCCATGCGCAGCACGATGCGCGCCCACGAGTCCGCGTCGGTGGCCGTCGGGACGTCGAAGTCGTACGTCTCGTACCCGCAGTACGGGTCGGACTTGCGCACGTCGTACGGCAGGCCCGAGCTGCGCAGCACGGGTCCCGTGATGCCCAGGCCCATGCAGCCGGCGAGGCCCAGGTAGCCGACGCCCTTGGTGCGCAGGTGCAGGATCGGGTTGGCCAGCATGAGCTCCTCGAGCTGGGCCACGTAGTGCTTGACGTTGACCAGCGCGTCGCGGGTCGCCTGGACCGCGCCCGGGGGCAGGTCCTGCGCGACGCCGCCGGGGCGGATGTACGCGTGGTTCATGCGCAGGCCGGAGATGAGCTCGAAGATCCGCAGGATCTCCTCGCGCGCCGTGAAGCCGACGGTCATGATCGTCGTCGCGCCCAGCTCGTTGCCGCCGGTGGCCAGGCACACGAGGTGGGAGGTGATCCGGTTGAGCTCCATCATCAGCACGCGGATCACCGACGCCCGCTCGGGGATGTCGTCGGTGATGCCGAGCAGCTTCTCGACCGCGAGGCAGTAGGCGGCCTCCTGGAACAGCGGCGCGACGTAGTCCATCCGGGTGCAGAACGTCACGCCCTGCGTCCAGGTGCGGAACTCCATGTTCTTCTCGATGCCGGTGTGCAGGTAGCCGATGCCCGCGCGGGCCTCGGTCACCGTCTCGCCGTCGATCTCGAGCATGAGGCGCAGCACGCCGTGGGTGGACGGGTGCTGGGGGCCCATGTTGACGACGATGCGCTCCTCGCCGAGGCGGGCGGCCTCCTCGGCGATCTGCGACCAGTCGCCGCCGGACGCCTCGAAGAGCGGCAGGTCCGCGTCGTCGACGATCCGCGCGGTCGAGTGCGTGGTGCTCATGAGTAGGACCTCCGCTGGTCCGCGGGCGGGATGGTCGCGCCCTTGTACTCGACGGGGATCCCGCCGAGGGGGTAGTCCTTGCGCTGCGGGTGCCCGGGCCAGTCGTCGGGCATCTCGATGCGGGCCAGACCGGGGTGGCCGTCAAAGATCAGGCCGAAGAAGTCGAACGTCTCGCGCTCGTGCCAGTCGTTGGCCGGGTAGACCCCGGTGGTCGACGGGACGTGCGGGTCCGCGTCGGACGCCGCGACCTCGAGCCGGAGCCGCCGGCCGTGCGTGACCGAGACGAGCTGGTAGACGGCGTGCAGCTCGCGGCCGTGCTCGTGCGGGTAGTGCACGCCGCTGACGCCGAGGCTGAGCTCGAAGCGCAGGTCCTGGTCGTCGCGCAGCGCCTGGGCGACCTCGACGAGGTGCGCCTTCGCGACGTGCAGCGTGAGCTCGCCGCGGTCGACGACAACGTACTCGATCGCCTGGGCGTAGCCGGTGCCGGACTCGTCGAGCACCTCGGTGAGGATGTCGACGACCTCGTCGAACCAGCCGCCGTAGGGGCGCTCGGACGGGCCGGGCAGCGCGATCGTCGTGACCAGGCCGCCGTAGCCCGAGGTGTCGCCCGTGCCGTGCGCGCCGAACAGGCCGCGACGGACGTCGACGACCTCGAACGCGGTGCGGCCGGTGTGCTGCGAGCCCGCCTCGAGCGCGGCCTTGCTGGTGTCCTGGGCGCCGGTGGTGGCGTCGCCCGGCTTCACCGCTGCCGCGGCATCGGACTTCTCGGTCGGTTCCGTCATCGCAGCAGGCCCGTCATGTGCGACGTGGGCGTCGCGGCCAGTGCGGCGGCCTCGGCGGCGGCGGCGGCCTCCTGGCGGTTGACACCCAGGGGCTCGTTCTGGATCTGGTCGTGCAGCGTGAGGATCGCGTTGATCAGCATCTCGGGCCGGGGCGGGCAGCCGGGCAGGTAGATGTCGACGGGGACGATGTGGTCGACGCCCTGCACGATCGCGTAGTTGTTGAACATGCCGCCGCTGCTCGCGCACACGCCCATCGAGAGCACCCACTTGGGCTCGCTCATCTGGTCGTAGACCTGGCGGACGACGGGGGCCATCTTCTGGCTCACGCGCCCCGCCACGATCATCAGGTCGGCCTGGCGCGGCGAGGCACGGAAGACCTCCATGCCGATCCGGGACAGGTCGTACCGCGGCGCGCCGGCGGCCATCATCTCGATGGCGCAGCAGGCCAGGCCGAACGTCACGGGCCAGAGCGAGCCCTTGCGGAAGTAGCCGACCAGATCCTCGATCGTCGTCAGCAGGAAGCCCGACGGTGCCTCTTCGATGCCCATGCTCAGGCCGCCCTTCCGGTCGGTGCCGTGCAGATGTTCAGTCCCACTCCAGGCCCCCGCGCTTCCACTCGTACACGAAGGGGATCGTGATGAGCACGAGGAACATGAGCATCGCGACGAGGCCGAAGGCGGCCAACGTCTCGAAGCTCACGGCCCACGGGTAGAGGAAGACGACCTCGATGTCGAAGACGATGAACGTCATCGCCACGAGGTAGTACTTGATCGGGAACCGGCCGCCGCCGATGGCGTGCGGGGTCGGCTCGATGCCGCACTCGTAGGCCTCGAGCTTGGCGCGGTTGTAGCGCTTGGGGCCGACGACGGCGCTCGCGCTGACCCCGCCGATGGTCAGCACCGCAGCGATGCCCATGAGGATGAGCAGCGGGACGTACGGATTGCTCATCGCGCGTCACTCCACTTCGTCGTGGTGGTGCTGGTGGGGGTCATGCTGCCGGTGCGATCCTGGCGAGGGCCGCGATGGTCCGGTCCACCACGTCGCCGCCCCGCGGCTCGTAGCAGTCGGACAGGAGCTTGAGCACGAACTTCATGAGCAGCGGCCGCGGCAGCCCGTGCCGCGTGCAGATTCTCATGATCTCCGGGTGCTCGATCAGCCGCACGAAGTACCGGCCGAGCGTGTAGTAGCCGCCCAGGTCGTCCTTCATGCGCCGCTCGTAGGTGGCGAACGCGCGCTCGCGTCCCGCCGCGGTGCCGCGGGCCAGGCCCTGGGCGATCGCGTCGGCGGCGACGCGACCGGCCTGCAGGCCGTAGGCGATGCCCTCGCCGTTGAACGGGCTGATCATCCCGGCGGCGTCGCCCGCGAGCATCAGGCCGTTGCCGTAGAGCGGGCCGCGGTTGAAGCCCATCGGCAGCGCGGCGCCGCGCACGGGGCCGATCTGGTTCTCGGGCGTGAACTCCCACTCGGCGGGCGCGTTGCGCATCCAGGCGGCGAACAGCGCCTTGTAGTCGACCTTCGTCGCGGCGGCCGTCGAGCTCACGGAGCCGAGGCCCACGTTGGCCGTGCCGTCGCCGAGCGAGAAGATCCAGCCGTAGCCGGGCATGAGGTTGGAGCGGCCGGGCTCGCCGTCCCAGAGCTCGAGGTGCGACTCCATCCACGGGTCGTCGTGCCGCGGGGTCGTGAAGTACGTGCGGACGGCGACGCCCATGGGCCGGTCGTCGCGCTTCTGCAGGCCCATGCCGGTGGCGAGGCGCGCGCTCACGCCGTCGGCCGCGATCACGACGGGTGCGCGGTAGACGACGTCGTCGCCGGCCCGCTTGCCCGCCTCGTCGACCGGTCGGGCCGTGACGCCGAGGATGCGGCCCGTGCGCTCGTCGCGCACCGGACCTGTGACGCTCGTGCGCTCGTGGACCTTGGCACCGGCGGCGCGGGCGTGCTCGACGAGGGTGTGGTCGAACGACATCCGCGACTTCGCCAGCCCGTAGGACGGGTAGCTGGAGATCTCCGGCCAGGCCATCTCGATGCGGTGGCCGCCGCCCAGGACGCGCAGGCCCTTGTTGCGGATCCAGCCGTCCTGCTCGCGGATCGGCAGCCCCATCCGCACGAGCTCGGCGACGGCGCGCGGCGTCAGGCCGTCGCCGCAGATCTTGTCCCGGGGGAACGAGGCCTTGTCGAGGAGCAGCACGTCCAGGCCCGCGGAGGCGCAGTGGAAGGCGGCGCCGGCCCCGGCGGGACCCGCGCCGACGACGATGACGTCTGCGTCATCTGTCGCAATGTCCACCACGGGTGACCCCACTTGTGACGTTGTTCACTATCGGCTCCGGCGAGCATAACCACGAGTTCTGGGGCTGTCTGCGAAGGTATGGCTAACCTCATCCGGCCGGGTGAAGAACGGCTCGTGATCTGGGCCTCCGCAGTCGGGGCGCGCCACGACCCCGGTCCGCACGAACACGGCGATCCGGCGTCCGTTCTACTCCGCGCGGGCCGCCACCTCACTCTCGTCGGGCGGCCCCGGAGCCAGTCCTGCCAGCCGGCTCAGGCCGGCTTGGTGCCCCGGTGCAGGGCGACGATGCCGCCCGACAGGTTGCGGAACGCCACGTGCGCCCAGCCCGAGCGCTTGATGAGGAGGCCGAGCTCGCGCTGGTCGGGCCACTCGCGGATCGACTCGGCGAGGTACACGTACGCGTCGGGCTCCTTGGACACCGCGCGGGCGACCGGCGGCAGCGCGCGCATGAGGTAGCCGGTGTAGATCGCCCGGAACGGCTTGAACGTGGGCCGCGAGAACTCGCAGACCACCAGGCGGCCGCCGGGCTTGGTGACGCGCAGCAGCTCGGCCAGGGCGGCGGGGACGTCGGGCACGTTGCGCAGCCCGAACGACATGGTGACCGCGTCGAAGGACTCGTCGGCGAACGGCAGCCGCAGCGCGTCGCCCGCGACGAACGGCAGGTCCGGGCGCCGACGCTTGCCGACCCCGAGCATGCCCTCCGACAGGTCGCACGGCAGGACGTGGACGCCCTTGTCGGCCAGCGGCTCGGCCGAGGTGCCGGTGCCGGCCGCGAGGTCGAGCACCGTCTCGCCCGCCTGCGCGTCGAGCGCCGCGAGCGTCGCCTTGCGCCACTGGCGGTCCTGGCCGAGGGAGATGACGTCGTTCGTGCGGTCGTAGCGGTGCGCGACGGCGTCGAACATCGCTGCGACCTCGTGGGGGTCCTTGTCCAGGCTGGCGCGAGACATGCCCCCATCGTCGCAGGTCGCCGGCTCCTGCTCGAACTCCCCCGCTCCTGGTCCCCCGCACGCGCCTCCGAGGCTCGCGCCGGCGTCGAGCCCCTGGGTGTGCGGGTGGGTGTGCGGGTGGGTGTGCGACACGCCGCACCGGCCGCGGCACGTCGCACACCCACGCGCTCACCGCCCGGGGCGGATCGGGCTGTGGGAGGGCTGAGGAGGGGTGGTGCGTGTCACGGGGACGGGGCCGGTGCGGCGCGCGGAGCGGGCATACGCTGGTCGGTGATGAGCACGCTGACCTCCGCGGACGACGTGCCGCAGCCGCTCGTCGTCCGGACCGTCGCCCTCGACGGCCTCGGCACCGACGACGCAGCCACCCCCGACCCGGCCGACCTGCTCGGCCTGCTGCCCGCCGACGCCCCGCTGGCGTGGGTCCGGCGCGGCGACGGCCTGGTGGGCTGGGGCGAGGCGCTGCGCGTCGAGGTGGCCGGGCCGACGAGGTTCGCCGACGCCGAGCGCGCGTGGCGCGAGGTCCTGGCGCGCGCGATCGTGCGCGACGAGGTCCGGGTGCCCGGCACCGGGCCCGTGGCGTTCGGGTCGTTCGCGTTCGACGAGCACTCGGCGGTCGGCGGCGTCGTCGTCGTCCCGCGCGTCGTCGTCGGGCGGCGCGGCGGGCGCACCTGGCTGACCACGGTCACGACCGGCGCGCAGCTCGGCTCGGCACCGGCCCTGGCGGACGTCGTCGGCCCGCGCGTGCCCCCGAACGACCCGGGCGAGGTCGCCTACGCCGACGAGCACGCGGCCGACTGGCAGGACGTGGTCGCGCTCGGCATCGCGGCGGTCCGCGCCGGCGAGGTCGACAAGGTGGTCCTCGCGCGGGACGTCGAGGCCCGCACGGAGCGTCCGCTCGACGCCCGCTGGGTGCTCGACCGGCTCGCGGCGCAGTACCCGTCCTGCTGGACGTTCAGCGTCGACGGCATGCTGGGCGCGACGCCCGAGCTGCTGGTCCGCTCCGAGAAGGGCCTGGTCACCTCACGCGTGCTGGCCGGCACGATCCGCCGCACCGGCGACGACGCCGCGGACGTCGCCCGCGCCGCGATCCTGGCGCACTCCTCGAAGGACCTCGAGGAGCACGAGTACGCCGTCTCGTCGGTCGCGCACGCGCTCGAGCCGTTCTGCTCGTCGACCAACGTGCCCGACGTGCCCTTCGTCCTGCACCTGCCGAACGTCCTGCACCTCGCGTCCGACGTCACCGGGGTGCTGACTGGCACCGAGGGTGACCACCCCACGTCGCTCGCGCTCGCCGCCGCCCTGCACCCGACCGCCGCGGTGTGCGGCACGCCCACCCAGGCGGCGCGCGAGCTCATCGCGCGCGTCGAGGGCATGGACCGCGGCCGCTACGCCGGGCCCGTCGGCTGGTTCGGCGCCGACGGCGACGGCGAGTGGGGCATCGCCCTGCGCTCGGCACAGGTCGACCCCGACGACGCGCGCCGCGTGCGGCTCTTCGCGGGCTGCGGCATCGTCGCCGCGTCCGACCCGGCCGCGGAGCTGGCCGAGTCCGAGGCCAAGCTCGTTCCGATGCGCTTCGCCCTCTCGCGCGACTGACCGACCCCGGCCCGCCGTCGGCGGACGACCGTGCCCGCAGATGGCGCTCGCGCCCGTGCTGTCCTGGGGAGGACGGCACGGGCGCGAGGCGTCTCGGCCACCCGAGGGGACGCGGGGGCCGGGTGCGGTCCAGGGTGCGGACCGCGTGAGCGGCACGAGGGGTGCGTGCCGCTGGTCTGAGGTCGGCGGCCGGCGCGTCAGGGGGGATCGCGCCGGTCGCCGACCGGTTCTGGGGTGGGCGTCAGCCCTGACCGCCCTGGTCGCTGCTGCCATCCTGGCCGCTGCTGTCGCCCTGGTGCTCCTGGAACCACTTGTACAGCTGCTCCGGGGTGAGCGACCCGAGGTCCGAGCCGTCGCCGGGGGCCGACTGCGAGCCGTCGCCGGGGACCGTGCCCTGGTCCGAGCCGTCACCAGGCAGCGTGCCCTGGTCCGAGCCGTCGCCCGGCAGCGTGCCCTGGTCCGAGCCGTCGCCGGGGGTGGTCTGGTCGGGCGTGGTCTGCGACGAGGTGGTGTCCTCGCGCGTCGCCAGCGTCACCGTGACGTCGAGCGCCTTGCCGTCGCGGACGATCGTCAGCTTGGCGTCGTCGCCCGACGTGAGCGACCGGACGTACGCGGTGAGCGACTCGGCGCCGCCGACCGGCTTGTCGTTGATCGCGACGACGACGTCACCCTTGACGAGCTTGGCCGCGGCGGCCGGGGAGCCGTCGGAGACCGACTCGACGACAGCACCGGCGCGCGTCACGCCGTCGGCCGTGGCCGTGCCGTCGTTCAGCGTCACACCGAGGAACGCGTGCTTGGCGGTGCCGCTCGAGATGAGCTGGGCGGCGACGTTCTTGACGAGGTTCGACGGGATGGCGAAGCCGAGGCCGATGGAGCCCGACTCGCTCGACAGCGTCGCGATGGACGAGTTGATGCCGATGACGCGGCCCTGCGCGTCGAACAGCGGGCCACCCGAGTTGCCGGGGTTGACCGCGGCGTCCACCTGGATCGCGTTGGTGACGGTGCCCTCGCCGCCGTTCTCGCCCTGGGTCGAGACGGGGCGGTCGACGGCCGAGACGATGCCGGTCGTGACGGTGTTCGCCAGGCCGAGCGGGTTGCCGACGGCCATGACGGGCTCGCCGACGATGACGGCCGCCGAGTCGCCGATCGCCGCGGGAACGAGGCCGCTGGGCGCGTCGTCGAGCTTGATGACCGCGAGGTCCGTCGTCGGGTCCGTACCCACGACCGTGGCCTGCAGGATGCGGCCGTCGGTCAGCGTGACCGAGACCTTGCCCTGTGCGCCGGAGACGACGTGGTTGTTGGTGACGATGTGGCCGGAGTCGTCGATGATGACGCCCGAGCCCTGCGCGGTGCCGTCGGCGGTGGTGACGGTGATCGCGACGACGGAGGCCTGCACGGCCGCGGAGACCTTCTGCCAGTCCGGGTCGTCAGCGGTGGAGCCCGAGACCGGGACGGCGTCGTTCGACGACTGCCCGATGGTGGCCAGCGACGCGGCGGACGTGCCGCCGTTGTCGCCGTCGTCGTGCGTGATGCCGTAGACGGCGATGCCGGCGACGAGCGCGCCCACGGCGGCCGCGGACGTGATCGGGAACCAGACGCCGCGCTTCTTGGCGGGCGCCGGCGCGGTGGCGACGGCGGACTGCTGCTCGCCGAACCACGGGGTGGCCGGCTGCTGCGGCGCCTGCTGGGCGTACGGGGTGCCGGCGTAGGCGATGGGAGCCGTGTGAGCGGCGGGCGCGGCCTGCGCCTGGGGCGCGGCGGGCGCGGCCTGCGCGATGGGCGCGGTGTGCGCCTGCGCGGCGGCGCGGTCCGCTGCCTCGCGCTGGGCTGCCTCGCGCTGCGCGGCCTCGTAGAGCGCGCGCTGGTCGGCGGGCGCGGCGGGGTGCGGCGGGGTGAACGGGTTCGTGGGGTGCGCGACGGGCGGGATGGGCTGCGTCGGCGCCGCCTGCGGGTGCTCGTTCTCTGGCGTGGTCATGTGTGGCCTCCTCGGTATGACGACCACTCAACCCGGTCGCGCTGGAGGCAGCCTTCGTGGAACCTGGGAGTTCGCTGCGAGTTCTTCAGGTGCGGCTGTGCCGTCGGCCACAACCGTCATGGCCTGGGACTTCGTGCCTACTGCTCGGGGAGCCCTCGGACCGCCGCGGCCACGTCGGAGGCCAGCCGCTCCCCCAGGGCGCGGCGTCCGACGCGGTCGACGCGGACCTCGACGACGGACAGCCCCGGCCCGGGAGCCGCGAGCGCGGGCAGCAGACCCTCGACGTCGCCGACCCGGGTGTGCCGCACGCCGTAGCCCGCGCACAGCGCGGCGACGTCCGCCCCGTGGGGCGTGCCGAACACGCGCTCGAAGACGTCCGCGCGAGCGGGCTCGCCCGGCTCGAGCGTGGCGAAGATCGACCCCCCGTCGTCGTTCGCGACGACGATCTGCAGGTCGACGGCAGGCTCGAGCGGCCCGCGCAGCAGCCCGCCGACGTCGTGCAGGAACGTCAGGTCGCCCAGCAGCGCACGCACGCGGCGGCGCGGCACGCCGAGGGCGACCCCGACCGCGGTCGAGACGGTGCCGTCGATGCCCGCGAGCCCGCGGTTGGCGAGCACGGCCGGCGGCTCGGCCCAGCGCGCGACGAGGTCCAGGTCGCGCACCGAGCTCGAGGATCCGATGACGAGCACGTCGTCGGCGTGCGTCGCGGCCGCGACGGCCCGGGCGAGCGCCGGCCCGGTCACCCGCGCGCCGGCGCGCTTGCGGTGGCCGCGCTCGGGCGGGTCGAGCACCGCGTCGACCGCGCGGGCCGCGGCCGCGCCGGCCGCCTGCCAGGCCTCGAGCCAGCCCGCGGGCGACCCGAGGCGCCCGGTGCGCATCCGGCTCGGCGGCTCGAGGAGCACCTGGTCGGCGCCGCGGGCGGCGTCGGGCCAGGTCGCGCCGGTCGGGGCGATGACGACGACCTCGACGTCCGGGCGCGCGAGCAGCTGCTGCACCGGACGGGACAGCGTCGGGCGGCCGAGCACGACGACGCGGCGCACCCGGCCGCCCAGCCGCTCGTCGGCCAGCAGCAACCGGTACGCCGGGATCGCGTTCGGCCCACCGCGCGCGCCCGAGGACGGCTCGGCGAGCAGCGGCCACGCGTTGGCCTCCGCGAGGCGGCGCGCGCCCGGGCCCGCGCCGTCGCCCGCCACGAGGACCGTCGGGGTGCCGCCGAGCCGGCCACCTCGCACGGGCGCGCGCGACGGGTCGGGAGCGGGGATCGTCGCCACGGGGCGCGCGTCCACGTGCGCCAGGCCGGCCGTCGCGGGCTCGGGCCACGGCTCGTCCCCCGGCACGAGGGGCTCGCGGTAGCAGAGGTTGAGGTGCACCGGACCGGGCGCACCCGTGCGCGCCCCGGTCGCCGCGGCGACGGCACGGACCGCGAGCGCGCGGGTGTCGCGCGCCTCGTCGGGCCGGCCGGCCGGGGCGGGGACGTCGACCACGAGCCGGACGGCGCCGGCGAAGATGCCGACCTGCTCGGTGGTCTGGTTGGCCTCGGTCCCGCGCAGCTCGTGCGGGCGGTCGGCCGTGAGCAGCAGCAGCGGCACACCGCTGTGGTGGGCCTCGAGGACGGCGGGGTGCAGGTTGGCGACCGCGGTGCCCGAGGTGGTGACGACCGCGACCGGGCGGGGCGCGTCCGCCAGCGCGTGCGCGCGGGCCAGGCCGAGCGCGACGAAGCCGGCCGAGCGCTCGTCGACGCGCACGTGCAGGTTGAGAGCGGGGGCGCCGGCCGGGCGCTCGGCCTCGGGGCGGGCGGCGTCCGCGAGCGCGTACGCGAGCGGCGCGCTGCGCGAGCCCGGGGCGAGGACGACGTCCTGCACGCCGAGCGCGGCGAGCGCCTGGAGCAGCACGCGCGCCGCCGTCGTCGCGGGATGCGTGGTCACGCCCGCCATCATGCCTGGTCGGCGCCGTGCCGCTCGACCTCGCGGAGGCGCTCGGCCCAGCGCCCGGTCAGCGACGGGCCCGCCGTCGCGCGCTCGAGCAGCGTCGGGTCCGGAACGGGCCGCCGCACCTCGAGCGCACCGTCGACGGGCAGCAGGGGGTCGACGACGACGTCGGACGTCAGCAGCTGCGCGGTCGCGAGACCGCACGCGTAGGGCAGCTCGGGCAGCGCAGCCGCGAGCGCGACGCCGGCCGCCAGCCCGACCGACGTCTCGAGCGCCGACGAGACGACCACGGGCAGCCCGATCCGCTCCGCGAGCTCGAGGCAGGCGCGCACTCCGCCGAGCGGCTGCACCTTGAGCACGACGACGTCGGCCGCCTCGGCCCGCGCCACGGCCAGGGGGTCCGACGCCCGGCGGATGGACTCGTCCGCGGCGATCGGCACGTGCGTGCGCCGGCGCAGGCGGGCCAGGTCGTCGACCGTCGGGACGGGCTGCTCGGCGTACTCCAAGCCGCCCGCCGCGCGGTCGAGCGCGGCCAGGCGGGCGACCGCCGTCTCCAGGTCCCAGGCCGCGTTGGCATCCACCCGGATGGCGCCGTCGGGCCCGATCGCGTCCCGGACGGCCTCCAGGCGCGCGATCTCGTCGGCCAGCGACTGCCCCGGCTCGGCGACCTTGACCTTCGCGGTCCGGCAGCCGCCGGAGCGCGTGACGATCGCGTGCGCCTGCTCGGGGCCGACAGCGGGGACCGTGACGTTCACCGGGATCCGGTCACGCAGCGCCGCGGGCCAGCCGACGTCGGCCGCCTCACGGGCGGCGCGCCACCAGGCGTGCGACTCGGCGGCGTCGTAGTCCCAGAACGGGCTGAACTCGGCCCAGCCCGCGTCGCCCCGGACCAGGACGCCGTCGCGGCGGAGCAGGCCGCGGAAGCGGGTCCGCAGGGCGATGTCGTACACGAGCACGGGGACCACCGTAGTCAGAGCGCCTGCGAGACCACACCGCGCACGTGCTCGCCGACGGGCCGTCCCTCGCTCAGCGCGGCGACGGCGGCACCGTCGACGAGCGCGACGAGCACCGCGGGCGGCCACGGCAGCCCGAGGCCGGCGATCGCCGCGTCGAGGTCCGCCCGACCCGCGGCGTAGGCGTGGGCGAGGGCCGGGAACGCACCGGCGCCGACGAGGTGCGCGTAGTGCCCCCGTACGTGCTGGGCGTCCCCGGCGGGCAGCACAGCCCGGACCAAGAGCTCGGCAGCCGGCGCGTCGGCGGCGTCGACCGTCGCCCGCGCGTGCGCCACCCAGGCCGCGGCGAGCGCCGCACCGGCGGCGGCCAGCAGCTCGTCCAGGTCGGCGAAGTAGTACGTCGTGGCGGACAGGGAGGCGCCCGCACGCGCCGCGACGGCCCGGTGGCTCACGCCTGCCGGGCCGCCCTCGAGCACGAGCGCGGCCGCGGCCTCCACCAGGTCGGCGCGGCGCTGCTCACCGCGGGCGCGGCGACCGTCCGTCATGCGTGCGCGCCACCCGACGCGTTCAGCCCGACCACGCCGGCGACGATGAGCCCGATCGAGACGACCTTGACCAGCGTCACGGGCTCGTCGAGGAACGTCATCGCGAGCACCGCGGTCGTGACGGCACCGATGCCCACCCACACGGAGTACGCCCCGCCGACGGGGAGCGTGCGCAGGGCGAACGCGAGCCCGGCCATGCTCGCGGCCAGCAGTACGCCGAACCCGACGCTCGGCCACAGGCGGGTGAACCCGTGCGACTCCTTGAGGCACAACGCCCAGCCCGCCTCGAGCAGACCCGACACCACCAGCACGACCCACGCCATCATGACCACCTCGGAACGGACGAAGCGCGGGCCGGGTGGCAGATCCGCCGTCCCCCGCACTTCTGGTACGAGCGTACCAGAAGATGCGCGCCAGTAGGCTGGCGCACGTGAACGCACCGCTGCCCGACCGCGTGTCCGAGACGTTCGACCCGACGCGGTGGCGCACCGTCGAGGGGTTCGAGGACCTCACGGACCTCACCTACCACCGCGGGTACGACCGCAGCGGCGACGGGCGCGACCTGCCCGTCGTCCGGGTCGCGTTCGACCGGCCCGAGGTCCGCAACGCCTTCCGGCCGCACACGGTCGACGAGCTCTACCGCGTGCTCGACCACGCGCGCATGACCTCGAGCGTGGGCACGGTGCTGCTCACGGGCAACGGGCCGAGCCCGCGTGACGGCGGCTGGGCGTTCTGCAGCGGCGGCGACCAGCGCATCCGCGGCCGCGACGGCTACCGGTACGCCGACGGCGAGACCGCCGAGGCCGTCGACCCCGCGCGCGCCGGCCGGCTGCACATCCTCGAGGTGCAACGGCTGATCCGGACCATGCCGAAGGTCGTCGTCGCTCTCGTCGGTGGCTGGGCGGCGGGCGGCGGGCACTCGCTGCACGTCGTCGCCGACCTGACGATCGCCTCGCGCGAGCACGCGCGGTTCATGCAGACCGACGCGAACGTCGGCTCCTTCGACGGCGGCTACGGCTCCGCGCTGCTCGCCCGGCAGGTCGGCCAGAAGCGGGCCCGCGAGATCTTCTTCCTGGCCCGCGAGTACTCGGCCGACGACGCGCTGGCCTGGGGTGCGGTCAACGACGTCGTGGCCCACGCCGAGCTCGAGGACGCCGGGCTCGAGTACGCGCGGATCATCGCCAGCAAGTCGCCGCAGGCCGTGCGCATGCTCAAGTTCGCCTTCAACCTGGCCGACGACGGGCTCGCCGGCCAGCAGGTGTTCGCCGGCGAGGCGACCCGCCTGGCCTACATGACCGACGAGGCGGTCGAGGGCCGGGACGCGTTCCTGCAGCGCCGCGAGCCCGACTGGTCGGGCTTCCCGTACGCCTACTGACGCGGGCTCAGGTGGTCGTGAACGACCAGATCACGACGTCGACCACCTGGGCGACCAGCACGGCGGCGCCCACCAGGAGCGCGACGAGGATCACCCCGGCGGTGACCACGGCACCCAGGGATGCCGTGTCGTGCTCGCGGAGGGGCTGGTGCGGGTGCGTCGTGGCCATGCGACCAGGCTCGCCCGCGGGCACGCCCGCCCACATCGGCCCGGGGTCGTGACGTCACGCGACCCGCGTCACCCCGCAGGCGCGGGACCCTCCTCCCTCAGGAGGAGATCGTCACCGTGCCGTCCTCCTTGGGGACGAGCTCGACCCAGGTGTTGCCGGGCGCCAGGAGAGCGGGCTCGCCGTCGGCCGTGAACAGCCGCAGCGGCTTGTCCTTGGCCTCCTTCTTCCAGGTCACCGCGATCGACTTCCCGCCGGTCGCGACGAAGCCCTTGCCGGAGCCGACCAGGTCGTAGGTCGGCACCGGCGCACCGCCCTGCGCGTTGAAGCCCGAGTCCGGGTGGCGCGCGATGACGGTGACGACGTTGACGGCCGAGAGCTGCTTGCCGCTGCGGGCCATCGCCTTCGCGGAGCCCTCGTTGCGCTTCCAGGTGCCGGACCCCTTGTCCCAGTCCCACGAGGGGTTGGCGGCCGCGGAGAGGCGGTAGGTGAGCGTGGAGGCGGCCTTGCCGCCGGCGACGGCCGCCGCCGCGTCGGCGTCACGGGCGAACAGGAACTGCTGCCCCGGCGCGTCCTGGTGCGTCGTGTTGGCGGACTTCCAGAACGTCTTGGGCGTGCCGTAGACGTTGTGCGGCGCCGCCCGGTCCTGGGTGCGGTACATCCCCGCAGCGCCGGCGTCGTGGCTCAGCGGCTGGATGCCGTTCTTCGCGATCAGCGGGAGGATCCCCCGCTGCCCGCCGGAGAAGGCCAGCAGGCCGTGCATCGGGGACAGGATGATCGGGTCCATCGGGCGGACCGAGCGGATGGGGCCGACCTCGTCGGGCACCTGGGACTGGAACACCGCGATGAACCGCGAGACCTGGAACTCGACGACCGTCTCCCAGACGATGTCCGCCTGGTCGAGGCCCGTCTGCGGGCGGGCCTGCGACGTGTTCTCGATCTTGACGGCGAGCGCGGCCCGGTCGACCGGCTTCCCCGCGACGCCGGTCAGCGGCCAGACGGGCTCGACCGACGGCGTGGGCGCGGGCGTCTTGTCGGCCGTGATCGTCGGGCCCACCGTGACCGGAGCCGGGGTGGTCGGCGCGGGGTCGGGCGACCCGCTGCACGCCGCGAGCGCGAGCGCGAGGCTGCTCACCGTCGCCGTGGCCAGCCAGCCGGACTTCGTCGTCATCTGCACTCCCCTGGGGTTCCGCACGGGGACAAGGCTGACATACCCCGGGCGTCGCCAGCGCGCGCCCACGCCGCAGCCGACGGCCGCGTGACGACTCTGACGGCGCCGGCCCGCCCCGGGACCTAGTCTGGTCGCGTGAACCGGCCGCTGCGTGCTCTCCCCGCGCGGCCCGACCTCCTCCTCGACGCGCTCGCCGCGGCCCTCGACGGGACCGGGCCGGCCGTGGCGCCCGACGCGTCCGGAGCGGGTGCCGGAGCGGGTGCCGGAGCGGGTGCCGGGGCGGGTCCCGGTGCCGGTCCCGATGCAGCCGAGGTCCCCGACGACGTCGCCCTCGTCGTCCGCACCTCCGGCTCCACCGGCGAGCCGCGCGGCGTCATGCTCGGAGCGACCGCGCTGCGGGCCTCGGCCGCCGCGACCGCCGGGCGCCTGCGCGGCCCGGGCCGCTGGCTGCTCGCGCTGCCGGCCCAGCACGTCGCCGGGGTCCAGGTCCTGGTCCGGTCGGTGCTCGCGGGCACCACGCCCGTCGTGATGGGTCCCGGCCCGTTCCGGCCCGACGGGTTCGTCGCCGCGACCGCGCGGCTGGGCCCGGGTACCCGGTACACCTCGCTGGTCCCCACCCAGCTCGTCCGGCTGCTCGACGACCCGGCAGCCACCGAGGCGCTGGCGTCCTACGACGCCGTGCTGCTCGGCGGTGCCGCGACGGCGACAGCGGTGCTCGACGACGCCCGCGCGCGCGGCGTCCGGGTCGTGACGACCTACGGCATGTCCGAGACCTGCGGCGGGTGCGTCTACGACGGGGTCCCGCTCGAGGGCGTGCACGTCACCGTCGAGGACGGCCTCGTCTCGCTCGCGGGTCCCGTGCTGGCCACGGGCTACCTCGGGCGGCCCGACCTCGACGCGCAGGCGTTCGTCGTGACCGACGGCGTGCGACGGCTGCGCACGGCGGACGTCGGCCGGATCGACGACGGCGTGCTGACCCTGCTCGGCCGGGCCGACGACGTCATCATCACCGGCGGCACCAACGTCGCGCCCGCGGCCGTCGAGGACGTCGTGGCGGGCCTGGCGGGCGTCGCGGAGGTCTGCGTCGTCGGGGTGCCCGACGAGCAGTGGGGCCGGCTCGTCGTCGCCGCGGTCGTGCCCGCCGGCGACCCGCCCACGCTCGACGAGGTCCGCGCCGCCGTCACCGCCCGCCTGGGCGCCCCGGCCGCGCCGCGGCGCCTCGTCGTCCTCGACTCCCTGCCCCTGCGCGGCCCCGGCAAGCCCGACCGTCGCGCCCTGACCGCAGCACTCACCGACCGGAGGACCACCACGTGACGTCAACCCAGGACTGGGTCGCCGGCGCGCGCCTGCGCACCCTGCCCGCAGCCGCCGCCCCCGTCCTCGTCGGCACGGGCGCCGCCGCCGAGCTCGGCTCCGCCCACCTGGGACGGGCCGCGCTGGCGCTGGGCGTCGCGCTCGCGCTGCAGGTCGGCGTGAACTACGCCAACGACTACTCCGACGGCATCCGCGGCACCGACCTCGACCGCGTCGGCCCGATGCGCCTGACGGCCTCGGGAGCCGCCGAGCCGAAGGCGGTCCGCAACGCGGCCTTCGCGGCGTTCGGCGTCGCGGCGCTGCTCGGCCTGTGGCTCGTCGTCCTGTCCGGCGCGTGGTGGCTGCTCGCGGTCGGCGTGCTCGCGATCGCCGCGGCGTGGTTCTACACGGGCGGCAAGACCCCGTACGGGTACCTGGGCCTCGGCGAGGTCGGCGTCTTCGTCTTCTTCGGCCTCGTCGCGGTGCTGGGCACCACGTACACGCAGGCCGGCGAGCTGTCCTGGGCCGCGTGGGTGGGGGCTGTGGCGGTGGGCCTGCTCGCGTGCGCGCTGCTCATGGTCAACAACCTGCGCGACGTCCCGACGGACGCGCTCGTCGGCAAGCGGACCGTGGCCGTCCGGCTCGGCGAGCACCGCGCCCGGCGCGCCTACGCGGCGCTCGTGATCGTGCCCGTGCTCCTCGGCACGGTCTGCGCGTTCGCGAACCCGTGGGCCGTCATCGTGCTCGCGCTGCTCGCACCGGCGATCGTGCTGGCCGTCGCCGTCCTGGTCGGCGCCCGCGGCCGGGCCCTGATCCCCGTGCTGGCCGGGACCGGGCTGCTGGAGCTCGCGTTCGGCGTGCTGCTGGGGCTCGGCCTGGCTCTGTAGTCAGCCGGACTCGGCGTCGCGACGCGCGGCCTCGTCGATCGCGTCCTCGAGCTCGGCGTCCTGCTCGGTGTGCGTCGGCGCGCGGTCCGCGCGCTTCTCGGAGCGCGCCTGCACGTACGCGGCGGCCCGCTCGCGCTGCCTGCCGAGCAGCACGTAGCTGAGCAGCCAGCCGATCACCAGGCCCGCGACGGGGGCCAGCCACGAGTGCATGCCGGCCCACCAGATCCCCGCCGTCGCGACGGCGAACAGGGCGAGGCGCAGCAGGGTGTAGGTCACGACGGGCACGCCTCCAGGGTAGGTCAGGAGGGGACCCCAGCCGAACCGCACTAACCTGGGCCCATGCGCTACCTCGGCACCCTGCTGGTCATCGGACTCGTCGTCTACTGCGTGATCGACATCGTGCGCAGCGAGTCCTCCGAGCGGCTCGGCGTCCCCCGCGCGCTGTGGGTGCTGCTCGTGGTGCTCATCCCGGTGCTGGGCTCGGTCGTGTGGATCGCGGTGAGCTGGACCCACCGCACCACGCACGGCACGGCGACGACCCGTCGCGTCAGCCGAGGGCCCTCGGCGCCCGACGACGACCCGGAGTTCCTCTGGAAGCTCGACGAGGAGCGGCGCCGGAACAACCCGCCCAAGGACGAGCCCGCGCCGTAGCCCGTCAGGACCGACCGGTCAGAGCCCCGAGTACGAGTGCTTGCCGGTCACCACGAGGTTGACCACGGTGAAGTTGGCCAGCACCACGGCGTAGCCGACGAACACGAAGTACACCGCCCGACGACCGCTCCAGCCGCGCGTCGTGCGCGCGTGCAGGTAGGCGGCGTAGACGACCCAGGCGACGAACGTGCCGATCTCCTTGGGGTCCCAGCCCCAGTAGCGGCCCCACGCGTGCTCGGCCCAGATGGCGCCGCCGATGAGCGTGAAGGTCCACAGCACGAAACCGACCGCGTTGAGGCGGAACGCCATCGCCTCGAGGCGACGCGCGTCCGGCACCTGCTCGAGCCACGCGAACCGCGGTCCGGTGACGGCCCAGCCGGCCAGCGACGAGCGCAGGCCGCCGGCCTTCACGGACGGGCCGACGAGGTGCGAGTGGTCGTTCTCGCGCCCGTCGCGCAGCACCTGCAGCACCGAGGCGGCGAACGCCACGGTGAAGATGCCGGTCGCGGTGATCGCGACGCCCACGTGGATGATCAGCCAGTAGCTCTGCAGCGCCGGCTGGACGGCCTCGGCCTGGATGTAGAACTTCAGCAGCGCGAGGGCCAGGGACAGCACGGCCATGCCGAGCACGATGACGCTGATGAACGGGATGATCCGGCGCCGCTGCATGATCGCGAGCACGAGGGTCGCGACGAACACGCCCACGAGCGTGAACTCGTACATGTTGGCGGTGGGCCAGCGGCCCGCCGCGATGCCCCGGGTGACGATGCCGGCGAACAGCAGCGCGACGCCCAGGTAGTGCGTGGAGCGGGCGATGCCCTCGGCGCGCAGCGAGCGGCTCGGCGCGGCCTCGTCGGCCGACCCGGCGACGGCGCTGACCGGGCCGCCCACAGTGACGGGCACGGCGGCCGGGGCGCGGCGCGTGGCCTGCTCGGCGATGCGCGCCATGTCCACGGTGTAGGCGATCAGCGCGACCGTGAACGTCGTCGCCGCCGCCCAGACCAGGAGGGTGCTCAGGTCACCGGTGTTCATGGCGTCTCCTGCGTCGTGGCGGGCTTGTCTGGCGTGTTCTCAGGATCGTCGGGCAGCGTCGCGGCCAGGATCCTGTCGAGCTCGGGCTGGAGGCCCACGTCGTCGCCGCGCGCCAGTCCAGCGGCGGTCACCACTGTACGACCGCCGTCGCTCGCGGCGCGTACCCAGATGCGGCGGCGCGGGGCGAACAGCGAGGTGGCGAGGCCGAGGAAGGCCAGCACCGCGAACACGAGCACGAAGGTGAGCGACGGGTCGTACCGCAGGTCGAGCGCGACGAACCGCGGGAGCCCCTTGAACGTCAGGGTCCCCAGCCCGTCGGGCAGGTCGACCGTCTCGCCGAGCTTGACGTAGAGCGTCACGGGATCGCCGTTCGCGTCGACCGACTGCTTCATGCGGGACTCGTCGAGCTCGTAGACGTTCTGCGGGACGCCGGTGTCGAGGCCGAGGTTGCCGTGCCACACGGTCAGCACCAGCAGCGGGTTGCCGGGCTGCGGGTAGATCGACTGCCACGTCGTGTCGTCGACCTGCCGCGCGGTGGGCAGCAGGTACCCGACGATGCCGATCTGGTCCTGGTCGCCGGAGACGCTCGGCACCTTGACCACGCCGCGCGAGGTGTACTGCGGGTTCTGCGGCAGGAACGGGGTCTCGCCGCCGCCCGCGACCTTGCCGGACGCGTCGCGCACCTCGATGTCGGGCGCGTACCCGTTGCCCTGCAGGTAGACCTTCGCACCGTCGACGTCGAGCGGGTGGTTGACCTTGATCGTCTTCTTCACCGGGTCCTTGCCGGGCTCGGCGAGCGTGACGTGCGCGGTGAAGTCGCGCGGGTGGAGCGTCGTGGGGTCGAACCGGGACTCGAAGTCGTCGAGCTGCATGGTGAACGGCTCGAGCGTCTCCGGGTCGAACGCCGTGCCCTGCTCGAACGTGTCGTACTTGACCACGGAGTTGGCGAAGCCGTTGCCCTGCACCACGATCGCCTGGCCGCGGTAGTGCAGCAGCTGGCCGGTCGCCACGGAGATCAGCAGGCCGACGAGGGCCAGGTGGAACAGCAGGTTCCCGCTCTCGCGCAGGTAGCCGCGCTCCCCCGAGACCGACCAGGTGCCGCTGCCCTCGTCGCGCACGTCGACGCGGTACCGGGGCCACAGCGGCAGCCACGGCCGGCGCAGCACCGCCGCCGCGGCGCGGACCACCGTCTCGGGCTCGTCGGACGAGACGCCCTCGCCCTGCGCGGGGAAACGCGTGAAGCGGCGCGGCGTGCGCGGCGGGCGGCCACGCATCGCCGTGAAGTGCACCTTGGTGCGCGGCAGGATGCAGCCGACGAGCGAGACGAACAGCAGGATGTAGATCGCCGAGAACCACACCGACGCGTAGACGTCGAAGAACCCGAGCCGGTCGAGCCACGGACCGCTGGTCGCGTGGTCGGCGAGGTAGGTCGCGACCTTCGTCTCATCCTGCGCGCGCTGCGGGAACATCGTCCCGGGCACCGCAGCGACCGCGAGCAGCATGAGCAGCAGGAGCGCCACGCGCATGCTCGTCAGCTGGCGCCACATCCAGCGCAGCCAGCCCACGAACCCGATGGAGGGCACCGCGACGGGCGCGTCCGGGGTGTCGGACTCCGCGCTGAACGTGTCCTCGAGCCCCTCGGGGCGGTAGCGCACCACGTCACACCACCGTCGTGAAGGCGTCGTCGCCGGTCAGCAGGCCCTGCAGCCAGGAGGCCCACTCGCCCCACACGCCCGTGACGAGCGCGAGGCCGATGACGACGAGCATGCCGCCGCCGATCCGCATGATGGCCAACCGGTGGCGGCGCAGGAATCCGAGCGCGCGCGTCGAGGACTCGAACCCGAACGCGACCAGCAGGAACGGCAGCCCCAGGCCGAGGCAGAACATGACCGACAGCAGCGCCCCACGCCACGGCGTCCCGCCGTCGAGCGACAGCGCGAAGATCGCGGTGAGCGTCGGGCCGATGCACGGCACCCAGCCCAGGCCGAACGTCAGCCCGAGCAGCGGCGCACCCCACAGCCCGGCGCGCGGCGCGAGGTGCACGCGGCGCTCGTTCTGCAGGAACGGGATCAGGCCGATGAACGCGAGGCCCATGACGATCACGACGACGCCCATGACGCGCGTGATGGGGTCCTGGTAGCGCGAGAGCCAGCCGCCGAGCGAGCCGGCGAGCACCCCGAAGGCGACGAACACGACCGTGAAGCCGGCGACGAAGAGGGAGACGCCGAGGAGCACGCGCGAGCGCGCGGGGGCGACGCGAGTCGTCGTCGTCCCGCGCTCCGCGAGACTCTCCGCCGAGCCGGACATGCCGCCGAGATACCCGAGGTAGCCCGGAACCAGCGGCAGCACGCACGGCGAGGCGAAGGACACCAGGCCGGCGATCACCGCGACCGGGATCGCGAGCAGCAGCGTGCCGGAGGTGGTGGTCGATGCGAACCAGTCGCCGGCGCCGGCGATCACGAACCCTCCGCGAGCGCGTCGTCGACGACCCCGCGCAGGGTGGAGGCGTCGGCGATGCCGAGCACGCGCGCCGCGACCTTGCCCTCGCGGTCGAGGACGACGGTCGTCGGGACGGCGTTGATCGGGACGACGCCCTGCAGCGCGGCCACGCCGGCGCCGGTGCTGTCGTCGATGCTCGGGTAGGGCACGTCGAACTTGCGCTGGAACGCCTCCGCGTCCCCCGCGCCGTCCGTGCCGTTGAGCCCGATGACGTGCACGCCCTTGCCCGCGTAGTCGTTCGCGAGGTCGACGAGGTCCGGCGCCTCGGCGCGGCACGGCGGGCAGTTGGCGTACCAGGTGTTGACGACGACGACGTCGCCGAGCCAGTCCGCGACGTCCTGCTCCTTGCCGGCGAAGTCGGTCCCCGACAGCGCGACGGGGCCCTTGCGGTCACCGACCGGCCAGGTGGCGATCGCGCCGTCGCTCGAGACGTAGCCCTGGTTGCTCACGTCGTTCGACCCCTGGCCGTCGCCGCCGCTGCAGGCGCCGAGCAGGCCGACGACGAGCAGGGCTGCCGCCAGGGTCCGTGCGCGCACGTTCACGCCCCGGCCACCGTCGCGGCACCCGGCAGCAGGTGGGCCGCGGGCTCGGCGTAGCCGACGCCGACGAGGCGGTCGTCCTCGAAGGTCAGGCTGGTCAGGCTCGCCAGCGCGCACTGCCGCTTGCGGGGGTCGTGCCACAGGCGACGGTGCTCGACCGCGAGGCGCGTGACCCACACGGGGAGCTGGTGGCTGACCAGCACGACCTCGTGGCCGCGAGCGACGTCGCGGGCGGCGTTCACGGCGGCGAGCATGCGCTCGACCTGCTCGGTGTACGGCTCGCCCCAGGACGGGCGGAACGGGTTGCGCAGGTAGGGCCAGTGCTGTGGGTGGCGCAGCGAGCCGTCGCCGACCCCGAACTTCATGCCCTCGAAGTGGTTGCCCGCCTCGATCAGCCGTGGGTCGGTGCCGACCTCGAGCCCGAAGGCGGCGGCGATCGGGGCGGCGGTCTCCTGCGCGCGCTGGAGCGGCGAGGCGATGACGGCCACGACGTCGCGCGGCTGCCGCTCGTCGGCCAGGTGGGCGGCGACGACGCGGGCCATCTCCTGACCCCGCTCGGACAGGTGGTATCCCGGCAGACGCCCGTACAGGACGCCCTCGGGGTTGTGCACCTCACCGTGGCGCATCAGGTGGACGGTCGTGGCAACCATGCGGTCAGTCTCCCCTACGAGGCTGTGTGCGTGGTGCGCTCAGCACTCCGTCGCGGCGTGACACGGGCCACTGACGAGGTGCTCCCGCACGGCGGCCATCGCCTCGCCCAGCGCGCGGAACTGCTCCGGCGTGAGCACGTCGACCAGGTGCTCGCGCACCGACCGGACGTGCAGGGGCGCCGCGGCGACGAGCGTCGTCCAGCCCAGCTCCGTCATCGCGCAGTTCACCCCGCGGGCGTCCGCGCTGCACGCGGAGCGCTCGACGAGCCCGCGCTCCTCCATCCGCCGGATGGTGTGCGTGAGCCGGCTGCGCGAGTGCGCGAGGTCGTCGGCCAGCTCGGACATCCGCTGCGTGCGCGCGGGCGCCTCGGACAGCCGCACCAGCACCTCGTACTCGTGCGCGGACAGGCCGGAGTTCGAGTCGAGCTCGTGGGCGATCACGTCGAACAGCCGGATCGTGCCGTCGCGGAACGCGCGCCAGTCCTGCTGCTCGGCCTCGGTCAGCCACTTCACGTCGACTGGCGAGGTCGTCTCGGTCGTGCCCATGGTGTGGACCTCCGTCCGTCTGGTCTTGCGCTTCTGGTGCGAGTGTAGTACAAAGTTGAACTAACAGTTTGGTTGAGACTTCAACGATGCCTAGGAGGCACCCGATGAGCACCACCACCGCACTCCCCACCGGCCTGACCACCGGCACCTGGGCCATCGACCCGACGCACACCGAGGCCGGCTTCACGGTCCGCCACGCGGGCATCTCCAAGGTCCGCGGCTCGATCGGCGTCACCGGCGGCACGGTCGTCGTCGGCGAGGACCTCGCGAGCACGTCCGTCTCCGTCACGCTGGACCCCGCCACCGTCTCCACCGGCGACGCGAACCGCGACGGCCACCTCAAGTCGGCCGACTTCTTCGAGGTCGAGACGTTCGGCGAGTGGACGTTCGTCTCCACCGAGGTCCGTGCCGACGGCAGCGACTACGTCATCGTGGGCGACCTGACCATCCACGGCGTCACGAAGTCGGTCGAGCTCGCCACGGAGTTCAACGGCACGGCCACCGACCCGTTCGGCAACGAGCGCGCGGGCTTCGAGGCGACCACGACGTTCTCCCGCAAGGACTTCGGCCTCACCTGGAACGCGGCCCTCGAGGCCGGCGGCGTCCTCGTCTCGGACAAGGTCGCCATCGCCCTGGACGTCTCGGTCATCAAGCAGGCCTGACCTCCTCGTACCACCCGTCACGAGCGCGCGGCCCCTCCGGGGACCGCGCGCTCGCGCGTTCCCTCTCCCCCGCGACCCACTCCCGCGAGTGCAACCCCTCTCCGTCGAGTGCGCCCGCAACGACGGGCGCACTCGGTGCGTGTGGGCAGCACTCGCGGGGGGTTTGTGTGGGTGAGTGGGGTCACGCGCCGGTGGCGCTGCGGCGGGCGTCGTGGAAGGCGAGGATCTGGAGCTCGCTCGCCACGTCGACCGCGCGGACGTCGACGTGGTCGGGGACGCGCAGGGCGCGGGGGGCGAACGTGAGGATGCCTGCGACGCCCGCCTCGACGAGCGCGTCGCACACGTCCTGCGCGCCGGCGGCCGGGGTCGCGATCACCCCGATGCTCACGTCGCGGGCCTCGACGATGGCCGCCAGCTGGTCCAGGGGCTCGACGACGAGCCCGGCCACGGTGGTCCCGACGACGGCAGGGGCCGCGTCGACGAGAGCGACGACCGCGAAACCCCGGTCGGCGAACCCCGAGTAGTTCGCCAGCGCGAGCCCCAGGTTGCCGATCCCGACGATGACCACGCGCCGCTGCGTCGCGAGGCCGAGGACGACCCCGACCTGCTCCGACAGGTGCGCCACCTCGTAGCCGACCCCCCGCCGCCCGTAGGACCCGAGGAACGACAGGTCCTTGCGCAGCTGCGCCGGGTTCACCCCCGCCCGCTCGGCGAGCTCCTCCGACGAGGTGGTCACCACGCCGTCCTCGGTCAGCGCGTCCAGGGCCCGCAGATAACCAGGCAGCCGCGCCACCGTGGCCGGGGGGACGCCGCGATCAGTGCGCCCGGTGCCGTCCGTCGAGTGAATCGCCACGCCAACCCCCTTGCGACCTGGGTCGTCATCGACCCTGCGCGTCAGGTTATGGCTCGCGCCGCGTCGTGGCGAGAGCCCGGCGCACCCGATCCGCGTCGATGCGCCAGTAGCCCTGCCGCACGCCGTCCACCTCGACGACGGGCACGAGCTCGCCGTACTCCTCGAGCACCGCACCCCCCGCCGCGTCGATGTCCACCTCGCGCCACAGCGCGCCCGCCTCGGCCGCCACGGTGCGGACGAGCTCGCGCGCGTCGTCGCACAGGTGGCAGCCGTCGCGCCCGAACAGCACGATGCGCGCCTCGGGAGAGGATTCACCGGTCGTCTGCGCGTTCGTCACCCGCCGACGATAAGTGCTCCCAGCCGCCGTCGTTACAGTGGCGGCGTGCGCCAGGCCGATCCTTCCCCCCGAGCGGAGCAGTGCCCTGTCGCGGCGTTCTTCGACGTGGACAACACGATCATCCGCGGCGCGAGCTCGTTCCACCTGGCCGTCGGCCTGTACCGGCGGGGGTTCTTCCGGAACTGGGACCTGCTGCGGTTCGGGGTCCACCAGGCGCGCTACCGGCTGTTCGGGGAGAACAAGCACCAGATCGACGAGCTGCGCCAGCAGGCCCTGGAGATCATGCGCGGCCACTCGGTCGCCGAGGTCACCGCGATCGCCGAGGACATCTACGACGAGGTCCTCTGCCTGCGCATCTACCCCGGCACGCAGCGGTTGCTCGACCAGCACGTCGCCGCCGGCCACTCCGTCTGGCTCGTGACGGCCACCCCGATCGAGATCGCCGGCCTGCTCGCACGCCGCCTGGGCGCGACGGGTGGCCTGGGCACGATCGCGGAGCACGCCGACGGCTACTACACCGGACGGCTCGTCGGCGACATGCTGCACGGCGAGGCCAAGGCCGCCGCGGTCCGCAAGCTTGCCGAGGAGCGCGGCATCGACCTGCGCGCGTCCTACGCCTACGGCGACTCGCTCAACGACGTGCCGATCCTGTCGGCGGTCGGGCGCCCGTGCGCCATCAACCCCGAAGGCCGGCTGCGGCGCTACGCCGCCGAGGTGGGCTGGCCGGTGCGCGAGTTCCGCGGCCGCCGCCGGACCGCGCGCCGCGGCGTGAACGCGGCGAGCCTGGCCGGCGCCGCGTGGGCCGGTGGCCTGGTCGTCCGCGCGATCCGCCGCTCGATCCGCACCCGCTGACTCCCGCCCTCCCGACCTCCCGCCCTCCCGCCCTCCCGGCCCGTCCGGCCCGTCCGCACGGGCGAGGTCGCTGCACGGATCGATGCCGGGATCAGTGCAGCAATCGTTGCAGCACCCGCGCTGCGGGCGTGCACGGGTGCTGCAACGTTCCCTCCAACCACGCGCGCCGCCCCGACGCGCACCGCCCCCGGGGACGCCGCCCCGCCGGACGCGACCCACTGCCTATGCTGGCGGGCGTGCCCGTCGAGATCCGCCCCGCCCAGGCCACCGACGTCGAGGCGCTCGCGCGGCTCGCCGCGCTGACGTTCCCGCTCGCGTGCCCGCCGGGGTCGACCGCGCAGGACCAGCAGGCGTTCATCGACGCCGTGCTGTCCCCCGAGCGGTTCGCGGACTACGTCGCGGACCAGCAGCGCGTGGTGCTCGTCGCGCAGTCGGACGACGACCTCGTGGGCTACACCATGCTTGTCGCGGGCGAGCCCGCCGACCCCGACGTCCGGGCGGCGCTGACGATCGCCCCGACGATCGAGCTGTCCAAGTGCTACGTGCACCCCGACCACCACGGCGCCGGCACGGCCGCCGCGCTGATGGATCGGTCGCTCGACGAGGGCCGCGCCCGCACGGCCGGCGGCATGTGGCTCGGCGTGAACCAGCTCAACGCGCGCGCCCGCCGCTTCTACGAGCGGCACGGGTTCGCGGTCGTCGGGGTCAAGCACTTCCAGGTCGGCGGCCGGCTCGAGGACGACTACGTGCTCGAGCGAGCGCTCTGACCTGGCGAAACACGTCGGGCCCGGCATCAGCCGGGCCCGATCGGGTCACTTCTTGTTGCGGCGCTGGTGGCGCGTCTTGCGAAGCAGCTTGCGGTGCTTCTTCTTGGCCATCCGCTTGCGGCGCTTCTTGATGACGGAACCCATAGGTCCACTCTCGCTTCCGGTGGAGGGCCCGGCCCGAGGGCCAGACCTGCTTGATCGACGCGCGGTTCGTCGATCAGCCATCGAGTCGCCCACGCACGGAGAAAGTCCGAGGCCCTACCTTACGCGATCGACGGGCCTGGCCGCGACGCGCCGCTCCTGAAGCGACGCGACGTGCCGGTTCACGAGCTCCGGCGGTCGGCCTCGTCGGTCGCTGCGTCCACGACGACCGGCTGGATCGACGTCGCGAGGTAGTGCTCGAGCGCGTCGGCGGGGACGCGGAACGAGCGGCCCACGCGGACGCCGGGCATCTCGCCCGAGTGCAGCAGTCGGTAGACGGTCATCTTGGAGACCCGCATGATCTCCGCGACCTCGACGACCGTGAGGTAGCGCTGGCGGCCTGGCTGGTCGCTCATCGTCCGTTGTCTTCCGTTCCGGCCGGCGTCGCGTCGGCCCCGCGCACCCCCATTGGGTGTCGCACCACCCTAGTGGCGCGTGGGACGCGAGTGAAAGAGGTGAACCAGAGTGATCACTCGGCTGCGCGACGTCCCGCGCCACCAGGAACGATGCGTTCAGTCGAGCTCGGCGTCGAGGCCCAGGAGCGGGAACGACGCGAGCCTCGTCGCCCGGATCGCCCGGTCGACGTCGTCGGCCGGGTCGTAGCCCGCCGACCACGGCCGCAGCACGGGTTCGCGACCGTCACCCATGAGGTCCGCGCCGGAGCGGCCGTACCGCTCGCGGACCACGTCGCGCCACTGCTCCGGCACCGCGACGGAGACGTCGACGGGCGCGTGCGCGGCGATGCCCAGCACGTGCGTCCACGCGCGCGGCACGACGTCGATGAACGCGTAGCCGCCGCCGCCCAGCGCCAGCCAGCGACCGCCCGTGACCTCGTGCGCGAGGTCGTGCAGCCAGGTCGCGACGAGGCGCTGCGCGTCGATCGAGACGCGCAGGTGCGTGAGCGGGTCCATCACGTGCGAGTCGCAGCCGTGCTGGGTGACGAGGACCTGCGGCGCGAACTCGCGCACGGCGGCGGGGACGACGGCGTCGATCGCCCGCAGCCAGCCCGCGTCGGACGTGCCGGACGGCAGCGCGACGTTGACCGCCGCGCCGGGCGCCCCCGGCCCCCCGGTCTCCCGCGCGTGGCCCGTGCCGGGGAACAGGACGTGACCCGACTCGTGGACCGAGATCGTCAGGACGCGCGGGTCGTCCCAGAACACGGCCTGGACGCCGTCTCCGTGGTGGGCGTCGATGTCGACGTACGCGATGCGCTCGGCGCCCGCCTCCAGCATCGAGCGGATCGCGACGGCCGCGTCGTTGTAGACGCAGAACCCCGAGGCGGCCCCCGGCATCGCGTGGTGCAGCCCGCCCGACAGGTTGACCGCGTGCAGGGCCTCGCCGGCCCAGACCGCCCGTGCGGCCTCGACGCTGCCCGCCACGACCCGGGCCGCGGCGTCGTGCATGTGCGCGAACACCGGGTCGTCGCGCGTGCCGAGCCCGCGCGCCGGGTCGGGTGTGCCGTGCTCGGCCGCCGCGCGCACCGCGCGGACGTACTCCGGCTCGTGGACCGTCTCGAGCAGCTCGTCGGACGCGACGCCCGGCGCGATGAACGACACGCCCTCCAGGACTCCCAGCAGCTCCGCCAGGCGGAAGGTCAGGTCCAGGCGCTCGGACGTCATCGGGTGCCCGGGCCCGAAGTCGTACCCGAGCATCTCCGGGGACCACACCACCCGCACCGCTCCGGACGCCATGCGCCCACTGTCCCACGCGCGCGGCACGGGATCGCGCCGGGCGGACTGCGCCGCACACCGCGTCGTCGCATGCCACAGTGGTCCCGGTCCGGCGAGGTGCACGGGAGGTGCGATGGCGCGGGGTGGTCCCGGGGTGGCGTGGCGAGCCCGTGAGTTCGTCGACCGCTCGGCCAGGCAGTCCCCGGCGCGGCTCGCGCTGTTCGTCTTCGGCGGCGTCATCGCGGTGATCACCGTGCTGCTGGCGACGCCCTGGGCGACGAGCAGCGGTCACCGCGCACCGTTCGTCGACGCGCTGTTCACCGCGACGTCCGCGAGCACCGTGACGGGCCTCGTCGTCGTCCCGACCGGCACGTACTGGTCGGGGATGGGGCTCGTCGTGATCCTCGTCGCGATCAAGGTCGGCGGCCTGGGCGTGATGACGCTCGCGTCGCTGCTCGGCATGGCCGTCTCGCGCCGCATCGGGCTGACGCAGCGCCTGCTCGTGTCCTCCGAGACCAAGGTGACCCGGCTGGGCGAGGTCGGCTCGCTCGTGCGCACGGTCATCATCACCTCGACCGCGCTCGAGGTGATCATCGCGCTGATCCTGCTCCCCCGGTTCCGCATGTACGACGAGGGCTGGGGTGAGGCCGCCTGGCACGCGCTCTTCTACGGCGTCTCCGCCTTCAACAACGCGGGCTTCGTGCCCACCGAGGAGGGGCTGGCGCCCTTCGTGTCCGACTGGTGGGTGCTGATGCCGATCATCATCGGCGTCTTCATCGGCTCGCTCGGCTTCCCCGTGATCCTCAACGTGGCCCGCAACCTGCGCGAGCCGCGGCGCTGGAGCCTGCACTCCAAGCTGACGATCACGACGAGCCTCGGGCTCGTGGTCGTCGGCTCGGTGCTCGTCGCCGCGTTCGAGTGGACCAACCCGGGCACGTTCAAGCCGCTCGGGGCGAGCGCGACCGCGCTCGCCTCCCTGTTCGCGGGCGTGATGCCACGCTCCGCGGGCTTCTCGACGGTCGACATCGGGCAGATGCACGAGAGCACCTGGCTGCTCACCGACGCGCTGATGTTCGTCGGTGGCGGCTCCGCGTCGACCGCGGGCGGCATCAAGGTCACGACGCTGGCGGTCATGCTGCTCGCGATCGTGGCCGAGGCCCGGGGTGACCGGGACGTCGAGGCGTACGGCCGCCGCATCCCGCGCGAGGCCCTGCAGGTCGCGATCGCGGTCTCGCTGGTCTCCGCGACCTTCGTCCTGGTCGCGTCGCTGCTGCTTCTCGCGATGACCGGGCTGACACTGGACGTGGTGCTCTACGAGGTGATCTCGGCCTTCGCCACCTGCGGCCTGTCCACGGGTGTCACGGCGGACCTGCCCACACCCGCCAAGTACGTCCTGACCGTGCTCATGTTCATCGGCCGGACCGGCACGATGACGCTTGCGGCCGCGCTCGCGCTGCGCAACCGTCGTCGGGTCATCCGGCTCCCCGAAGAGAGGCCGATCATTGGCTGACACCCCGCACTCCGCGCCCCGGACCCCCAAGAAGTCCGACGGCGTCCTCGTCATCGGCCTCGGACGGTTCGGGTCGGCCATCGCCGCGACCCTCGACCGCCTCGGCCAGGACGTGCTCGCGGTCGAGCGCAACCCCGAGCTCGTCGCGCAGTGGGCGGGCCGGGTGGCGCTCGTCGAGGCCGACGCGACCAACCCCGAGGCGCTCGAGCAGCTCGGCGCGCGCGAGTTCCCCGTCGCGGTCGTCGGCGTCGGGTCCTACCTCGAGGCCTCCGTGCTCATCACCGGCAACCTCGTCGACATCGGCGTCCCGCAGATCTGGTCCAAGGCGATCAGCACCGAGCACGCCCGCATCCTGCAACGCATCGGCGCGCACCACGTGGTGCTGCCCGAGGCCGACGCCGGCTCCCGCGTGGCGCACCTGGTCTCCGGCAAGCTGCTCGACTACATCGAGGTCGAGGACGGGTTCACGGTCGTCAAGATGCGCCCGCCCAAGGAGACGCAGGGGTTCACCATCGCGCAGTCGAAGATCCGCGAGCGCTACGGCGTCACGATCATCGGCGTGAAGAGCCCCGGGATCGACTTCGTCTACGCCGACTCCGACACCAGGATCTCGGCGAACGACCTGCTGATCGTGTCCGGGCACGCGGACCTGCTCGAGCGGTTCGCGGCCCGCCCGTAGCGCTCAGTCCCGACCGAGCGCGCGCACGAGCACCGCCCGCCGGGCCTCGCTGCGGCGTTGTGTGTCGTTCGCGACGTTGAGCGGATCGAGCACGCCGGTGTCGCGGACCAGGACGAGCGTCGCGCCGAACCGCGACGGTCGGCCGTAGTTGAACGCGCCCGCGTAGGGCGCGAGGGCCACGTCGTCGATGTCCCGGTCCGGGAAGGACCTCGTCGGCCACCAGCCCCGCTCGACGAGCGACTCGCCCCGGCGGAAGACGCCGGTGAACGGTGCCCTCGCGAGCACCAGCAGGCCACCGCCGACCAAGGCGGCAGAGACCCCGGGCATGCCGATGACGCCGCTCGCACCGACGAGCACGAGCACCAGTGCCCACCCGAGCCACAGCGCCAGCGTGAGCCGCCCCGGCCACAGGATCCGGACCGCGCGCTCCGTGCTCACTGGCTCGACTCCACGATGATCGCGCGCAGCCGGTCGGCGACCCCGGCGTCCCCGCTGGTCGCGAGCACGCCCGCCGGCCCTCGTCCCCACAGCCAGAGGTCGAGGTCCCAGGCGGTCCCCCGCACCTCGCCCGTCGCTCCCTCGGGCGTGTCCTCGACCAGCTCGGCGCAGTCCTCGTCGTAGGTGGTGCCGCTGGTGGGCGAGGTCCCGGTGAACCGGCCCAGCGCGACCGTCCACGCGCGGTCGGCGTCCGTGGCGAGGAGCCGCAGGCGCGCGCCGTCCGGCGTGAACGTGGCCCACCCGGGCAGTCCGCTGACCATCACCTCGAGCATCTCGGCGACGCCGTCGGCCGCGAGGTCGGCTGCGGGTTCGGTGAGCGGGACCCCCGCGGTCTGCTCGGCGTCGACGCGGTGGATCAGCGCCTCGTGCGCCTGGCGGCGCAGCACCCAGGCGATGTCCCCGCCGACGGGCGACCACGACCAGCACGCGTCGCCGGGCTCGTGCACCGCGAGCGCGTCGAGCAACGCCGAGGTGCGGGTGCGCAGGAAGCCGACGAGCTCGCCGTCCGGTGGCCGGGGCACGGCGTCGTCGGAGGGCTCCGCGGGGGCGGACGCGACCACCCGGGACCAGAAGTCCTGCACCTCGCCGAGGTGGTAGGCCAGGTCCGCGGCCGTCCACTCGGGGCAGGCGGGCACCTGACCGGCCGGTGAGGTGCCGGCGAGCGCGTCGGCGCAGCGGTGGGACTCGTCCGCGATGACGGTCGTGTACTGAGGGTGCGTCACCCGCACGACGCTAGCGACCACCACCCACGCAGCGCCACGGCGCCGACCCCCCGGAGGGAGCCGGCGCCGCGTCGCTGCGGGTGGGTCAGCGCACCCGCAGGCTCACCGCCTTCGACGTCGTGGCCCCGAGCGTCGCGGACCCGGCGTACCGCGCCGAGACCGTGTACTTCCCGGAGGCCAGCGCCGGGAGCGTGATCGAGGCACGCCCCGAGCTCGACAGCGTCAGCGTCTTCGTCGCGAACGTGTGCGAGCCCTTGCGGATCGTCACCGTGACCTTGCCGGTCGCCTTGAGCCCGGTCGGCGCGGAGACCACCACGGTCGCCTTGACTCTCTGCGACGTCGTGGCGGTCGTCCGGCTCAGCGCGACCTTGGCGGTCGCCTTCGCCTTCGCCACGGTCCTGGTGGTGGTGGCCGACGAGCCCAGCACCGCGGTCGAGCCCGCGTAGGTCGCCACGACGCTGACCTTGCCGGCGGGCAGGCGCGGCAGCGTCACCGCTGCCTTGCCCCGCGCGAGCGTGGCCGTCCTCGTCGTGAGGACCTTCGAGCCCTGCGACACCATCACCGTGACCTTGCCGGTGGGCGTGACGCCCGTGCCGGCCGTGACCGCGACGGTGACCCGTGCCGTCGACGCCGTCGTCAGCGAGGCCGGCAGCCCCACGGAGAGGGTCGACGACGAGGCCACGGCGACCGATGCGGCGGCACTGACGTTGCCCGCCTTGTCGACCGCGCGGTACCCGAGCGACGCGGCCTGCTTCGGCAGCGTGACGGGGCCGGTGTACGTGGCCCACGCGCCGGTGCCGACGCGGTACTCGAGCCGCGCGATCCCGGAGGTCGCGTCCGTCCCGGTCAGGGTGACCGTCCGGCCGGCGACGGCAGCCTTGGCCGTCGGTACCGTGCGGTCGATCTTCACGGTGGTGCTCACCGGGGTCGACGTGTTGCCGGCGACATCGGTGGCCCGGACGCGGACGGCGTGCGTCCCGTCCGTGGAGACCTGCACCCCGTCGACCGGCAGCGGCGCCCAGGCGCCCCCGTCGACCGACACCTCGACCGACTCGACGCCCGAGACAGGGGTCCCGGCGTCGGTCGCGACGGCGGTGACCGTCACCGCCGAGGTCCACCAGCCACCGAGCCCGTCGGGCACGGCAGGGGCGGTGCTCAGCACGACCGCGGGTGCGACCGTGTCCGACGGCGGCGCGACGACCGTCAGTGCCGCCGTGCCGGAGCCGGCCCCGACGACGTCGTACCCGGCGTAGGCAGCGCGGACCGTGTAGGTCCCGGCGCCGAGCGTCGCCGGCAGGTCGACGTGCGCGGCGCCGTCGACGAGCGTCACGGTCGTCGAGAAGTCACCCGCGGTGACCGTGACGTCACCGGCGACCTGGCCGCCGTCGGAGGCCTCGACCGTGACGTCCGCGCGCACCGAGGACCCGAGGTCGACCGAGGAGGACGACAGCGTGACCTCGACGTCCGAGGTGACGGCGGCGGTGGTGGCCCCCGTGAGGGTGTTCCACTCGCTGGTCGACACGTTGGTGACCGTGCCGTGCCGCGGGTGGGTGGGCAGGTCCCACGAGGCCGGGAGCGTCCAGGCCGGGTTCGCCAGGCTGGGGCTCTTCAGCGGGATGTACCCGCGGCCGCCGTACTCGTCGACGAACAGGTAGAAGCCGGAGCCGTTGACGTCGCCGGGGTTCGCCTTGAAGATCGTCGGCCCCTCGACGCCGCCGGTGCCCGCGTTCTTGCCGATGCAGTTGGCCTGCAGCGACCACGCGGGGGACGGCGACGTGGCCAGGAGGTCGGTCGACTTCTCTTGGATGATGTCGGTGCAGCCGCTCGCGGCCGCCTCGTCCTTGGTGAACCGGTAGTAGGTGTCACCGTCCTTGAGCACGGTCGAGTCGATCACCGACTTGCCCGGGTCCTGCCAGACCTGGGGCTCCGTGAAGGTCACGAAGTCGCGCGTCGTGGCGTACATCATCCGGTTGTACGTCGAGCCGGTGTGGTCGGGGTCGGACGCCGCGTAGAGCTTGGACGCCCAGAACACGACGTACGCGCCGATCTCCTCGTCGTAGTACGCCTCGGGGGCCCAGGTGTTGCCCGCTGTGCTCGGCGAGACGCGCACGTGGCGCTGCGCCGACCAGTGGACCAGGTCCTCCGACTCCCAGACCTCGATGTACTGGCTGCCCGAGCGCTGCGAGGCGTCCCAGCTCGTGCCCCCGCCGATCGAGAGGTCGGTGGCGATGAGGAAGAACTTGTCGCCCTCGGGCGAGCGGATGAGGAACGGGTCGCGCAGGCCCTTGCTGCCGAGCGTCGAGGTCAGCGCCGCGGCGCCGCCGTTCAGCTCGTCCCAGGCCAGCGCGTTGTTGCCCCGGCTGGCAGCGAAGTAGATCTTCTCCCCCGCGAGCGAGTCGCCCGTGAAGTAGCTGAACACGTATCCCGTCTTCGGAGCCGTGCGCGGCAGCGCCGGCACGGTGGCGGTGTAGGCGTGGCTCGCCTGCTCGCCTCCGTTGGTCGCCGTCGCGGTGAGGGTCACCGTGGCGGCGTCCTGGCCGTAGGCGGGCCGCGTGACGTCACCGGTCGTGGAGATGACGGACGCGGACGACGAGGTCCACGTGATCGCCGACCCGCGCGGGCCGGTGGCCGGGAGCGTGAGGTTGCCACGCACGTCGTCGAGGTTGGTCACCGTGAGGTGCTCGGCGTCGTAGGTCGCCTTGGCGCCCGGCGCGATGTCCGCGAGCACGGTCACCGTGAAGGCCTTCGTCGTGCTGACGCCGCCCTTCGTGAGCGTGGCTGTGAGCGTCACGGTCGCGTCGGGGCCGCCGAACGCGGGCCGCGTGACCGTGCCGGTGCCCGTGACGACGGCCGGGTCGGAGGAGGACCAGGTGATGGTCGAGCCCTGCGTCCCGGTCGTCGGGAGCGTGAGGTCGGCCGTGACCGCGTCCGTCCCCGTGAGGGCGAGCGCTGCCTTGTCAGCGTCGACCGCGGCCTGGTTCGCCGCCGCCGCGCCGGCCGCGACCTGAGCCGGGGTCAGCGCCCGGTTGTAGATCGCGAAGTCGCGGACGTTGCCCTTGAGGTAGGCGTCGGCCGTGTAGACCGAGCGGCCGATGTAGTTGGCCGCGGTGACCCCGCCGCCGATCGAACCCGGCGTGAGGGTCACGTTCGTGTTGCGCGCGACCTCGATGCCGTCCTCGTACAGGATCCCCGTGGTGCCGGTCTGCGTGTAGGTGACGCGCTTCCAGACGTCGCGGGCGAGGTTGGAGCTCTTCGCCGTGACCTGCTCGGTCGACCAGTTGCCGCTCGCGATCGCGGTCCGGTAGGCGTTGCCGGTGGTGAACAGGTAGCCGTTGCCGACGCCGCCACTCGTGTTGCCGATCCCGTACAGGAAGTACGAGCCGGTCTGCGACCCCGCGATGCGGACGTCGAAGTCGATGCTCACCGAGCTCAGCCCCGCGAGAGGGCTGGCGGGCAGCACGACGTGGCCGTTGGTGCCGTCGAGCTTGACGCCCTCCCCGGAGGTCCAGGTGGCGCCGCCGACGAGCGTGCCGTCACGGCCCTGGCCGGACGAGTCGTGCGCGACGGCGCCCGAGGTCTCGTCGAGCGCGTAGTGCAGGACCTGCCCGGCCGGGATGGCGGGGTCGACCGTGATCGTGGCGGTCGCCGAGACGCCCGCGGCCGAGCTCTGCGCCGTGATGGTCGCCGTGCCGTTCGCGACGGCGGACACGACGCCCGACGACGAGACGGTGGCGACCGCCGGGTCGGAGGACGTCCACGCGATCGAGGGGTCGGTCGCCGTCGCGGGCGAGACGGTGGCCTTCAGGGCCTTGGTCGTGCCGGCCGCGATGGTCGCGGTGGTCGGCGAGACGCTGACGCCCTCGACCGCGATCGGGCCGCCCGGGAGCACCGTGACCGTGAAGGTCTTGGTGGCGCTCTGGCCGCGCTGGGAGACGGTGGCGGTGAGGTGGACCGTCGCCGACGCGCCGCCGGCCTCGGGTCGCGTGACCGCGCCCGTCGCGGTGACGTGCGCCGCGTCGTCGGTGGCCCACGTGACCGCCTGGCCGCCCGCGGCCGTCGACGGCAGCGTGAGGTTGGCGACCACGCCGCTCGTGTCGCCGAGCGAGAGGGCGGCGGCGTCGCTCGCGACCGTGCCCGCGGCACCGGCCGTGCTGCGCGTGGCGGCCTCGGCCACGGTCAGCTCGCGGTCGTAGACACGGAAGTCGCGGATCTTGCCCTGGAACGACGCGTCGCCGGAGTAGGCGGAGCGGCCCAGGTAGTTCATGGTCGACGTCGCGACGTCGGACGGCATCGCCGTGATCGGGCCGGTCGCGACCTGGACGCCGTCGCTGTACAGGAACGAGCGGCCGAGGGTCGCGACCGAGCCACCGAGAACGGTGTAGGTGATGTGCTTCCACACGCCGGACGGCAGCGCGGCCGTGCCGATCGCGCGCTGCTCGCTGTTGTAGCCCAGGTTCGCGAACGTGCCGCGCATCTTCTGGTCGCTCGAGCGCCCCGTCACGAACATGTAGCCCGTGCCGTTCGGGTAGGTGGCGCTGTTGCCCAGGTTGAACTGGAAGTGCGCGGTGTTCGTGAACGACGCGGGCACGAGCACCTCGTAGTCGACGCTCACCGCGCTCAGGCCCGTCAGCAGGTTGTTCGGGAGCTTGATGGCGTTGCCGGAGCTCGACGCCCCACCGCCGAACGAGAACCCGTTGCCGCCGTTCCAGGAGGCGGCGCCGACGACGGCGGCGTCCTTGCCGTTGCCGGAGGAGTCGGGCACGACGGTCCCCGACGTCTGGTCGAGCGCGTACCGGACGACGAGGCCCTCGTCTGTCGAGTCCGCGGCCGCGGGGAGGGCCCCGAGGCCCGTCAGGACCAGGGCGGCGGCGGTGACCGCTCCCCAGCTGGTGCGTGTTCTCACTGCGACTCCTTCGTCAGGGTGGAGGACGGGTGCGAGGGGTGGCGGCGTCCCGGCCGCCACCCCTGTGACGATCAGCGGGCTCAGCGCGTCACGACGAGCGTCGTGGCGGCCTTCGAGCTCGAGATGTTCGCCGTGCCGGCGTAGGTCACGGTGACCTTGTAGGTGCCGCGGGCGAGCTTGGGGAGCGGCACCGAGGCCTTGCCGGACCTCAGGGAGGTCGTGACGCTCGCGTAGGTCCAGCCGCCGCGGGTGACCTTGGTGGTCACCGATCCGACCGCGGTGCCGGCCGGGGTCGCGACCGAGACCGCGACCTTGCCCTTGGCCTTGGCCTTCACCGAGCGAACGGTGGCCTTCGTCGTCGAGGTGGCCTTGGTGACCTTGACCGTGACGGCGTCCGACGAGCCCAGGAACCGGGCGTCGCCGGAGTAGACGACCGTGAGCCGGTGCGTTCCCGCTGCCAGCTTCGGCAGCTTCACCGTGAGCCGGCCGCCAGCAAGGGTGCCGGTCGCGAGCTGCTTGGCGCCCTCGAGGACCCGGACCTTGCCGGTCGGTGTGCCCGACGCCCCGGTGACCCGCACCGCGACGGTGCCTGCCTTGCCGTAGGCGACCGGCGACGACGCGGCGGCAGCCGTGACCGAGGCGGCGAGCTGGACGCCGGCCGCCGGCAGCGCGAGGGCGTTGACGACCTCGGTGTTGCCCGCGACGTCGACCGACCGGTACTGGACGGTCGTCGCGCCGGACCCCACGTGCAGCGCGGTCGTGTACGCCGACCAGGCCCCAGAGGTACCCGTGCGGTACTCGACCCTGGCCACCCCCGACGTGCTGTCGGCGGCCCGTACCTCGACGGTGCGCGCGACGGTGTCGACGGTCCCCCGGCTGACCGGCGCGGTGGCGTCGATCCCGACCGTGAGGCTCGCCGGCGCCGCGGAGGTGCGACCCGTCGTGTCCGTGGCGCGGGCGGTCACCAGGTGCCGGCCGTCACCGGTCAGCGACGTGGCGGCCGACGACCCGGGCGTGGAGGTCCACGCACCGCCGTCGACCGAGACCTCGACGCCGGCCACGCCGGACGGGTCGGTCGCGGTCGCCGTCACGCCGACCGGGGCGGTCCGCCACCAGCCAGCCAGCCCGTCCGGTGCCCGCCCGGCCGCGAGCGCCACGGTCGGGTCCGTGGTGTCGGTGACCGTCACCACGACGCTCGCACGCTTCGACGAGCCGGCGGCGACGGTCCCCTCGACCGTGAACGTTCCCGGCGCCGCGTACTCGCCCGGGTCCACGGCGTCCCAGGTGACGGGCGTCAGGGCCGACGAGCCGTCGGCGAAATGGACGTTCGCCTGCGCGGGCAGCGCCGGGGCCGTGCCCTGCTCGGTGCTCACCGCCAGCGGGTCCACCGACGTGACGAGCAGGTCCGCCTGGTAGCTGCCCAGGAGCCGCTCGTACTCGGCCTGGGTGACCGGCAGGACCGTGCCGTGCCGCGGGCTGCTCGGCAGCTGCGCGGACGGGACGCTGGTCCAGCTCCCGGAGTCCAGGTCGGTCGACGTGAACGCCAGGTACCCCTGGCCGCCGTGGTAGCTCGGCTGGTCGATGAACAGGTACCAGCGGTCCTCGGTGTTCGACTTGAAGATCGTCGGACCCTCGCCGCCGGTGAACGTCCCGCCCCACGGGTTGGGCTGGCCCTGGCCGACCTTCTCCTTGACGAGCTGCCAGCCCGGCGTGCTCGTGGTCGTCGGCAGCGAGCCCGCGACCGTCGCGAGCAGGTCCGTGGACCGCTCCTGGCGCGGGATCATGTACGCCTCGTCCTTGGTGAACCGGTAGAACGTGTCGCCGTCCTTGATCACCGTGGAGTCGATCATCCCCAGGCCGGTGCCGCGCTTGACGTCGATCCACGGCTGGGGGTCGGAGAACGTCACGAAGTCCCGCGTGGTGGCATACATCATGCGGTTGTAGCTCGTGCGGTAGTCACGGCCCGCGGTCGTGGTCGTGGGGTACAGGTTCGACGCCCAGTAGACGACGTAGGAGCCGAGGTCCTCGTCGTAGTACGCCTCGGGCGCCCAGGTGTTGCCCGCGTAGTCGGACGACACCTTGACGTGCCGCTGGGCGGACCAGGTCACCAGGTCGGTGGACTCCCAGACCTCGAGGTACGTGCTTCCGTTCTGCTGCGCGGCGGAGAAGTTGTTGCCGCCGTAGATCTTCAGGTCGGTGGCGAGCAGGTAGAACTTGTCACCGTCGGGCGAGCGGACGATGAACGGGTCCCGCAGCCCCTTCTCGCCGAACGTCGAGGTCAGCACGGGGTCGCCGTCGTTGAGGTCGGTCCAGTGCGTCGGGTCGTCGCCCTTGCTCGCGCCGAAGTAGATGGACTCGCCGTCGGGCGTGGACTCGCCCTCGAAGTACGCGAACATGTAGGCCGTCGGGTCGACGGCCTCCGGCAGGGCCGGGACGGTCGCGGTCAGGACGCGGGTGTCCGAGAGCCCGTCGAGGGTGGCCGTGACGGTCAGGTCGACGGATGCGGTCGGCTGACCGTGGGCCGGGCGGTGCACGACGCCGGTGCCGGCCACGACGCTCTCGTCGGCCGAGGCCCACGTGAGGACCGAGCCGTTGGCGCCCTTGGTCGGGAACGTGAGGTTGCCGCGGACGTCGCCGAGGTTGGTGACGGCGACGCCGGCCAGGTCCTCCGCGAGCAGGCCGACCGTGTCGGGCAGCGCCACGACGGTCACCGTGAAGGTTCGCGTGCTGCTGACGCTCGCGCGGGAGACCGTCGCCGTCAGGGTCACGTCGGTGTCGCCGGTCGCGGCGGACGGCCGGGTGACGACGCCCGCGTTCGAGACGATCGCGGGGGCCGACGAGGACCACGCGACCGTCGTGCCGGTGGCGCCCGTCGCCGGGAGCGTGAGGGACGACGTGACGGCGGAGGTGTCGCCGAGCGTGAGCGCCGCGGCGTCCGCCGTCACGGCCGGGGCGACCGCGTCCTCGGCGAGCGCGGTCAGCTCGGTGCCGGTCAGCGTCCGGTCGTAGATCCGGAAGTCGCGGATCTTGCCCTTGAAGGAGTTGTCGCCGGCCCACGGCGAGCGGCCGATGAAGCTGTTCGTGCCGCCGCCGACGAGGTCGCTCGGCTTGACCGTGATGGCGTTGTTGCGCGCCACCTCGACGCCGTCCTCGTAGAGCACGGAGTACCCGGGCGTGGCCGTGGTGCCCCCGACGATCGTGTAGGTCAGGTGCTTCCACAGGCCCGTCGCCAGCGCGCCCTGCCTGATCGTGTTCTGCTCGCCGCTGCCGTCGGTGATGGCCCCGCGCAGCCGCGGCTCCCAGTCCTTGCCGGTCACGAAGATGTACCCGGCGTCCGAGGCGTTGCCGAGGCTGAAGATGAAGTAGTTGTTGGCCAGGGTCGGGTCGATGTTCACGTCGAAGTCGACCGACACCGTGCCCAGGCCGGTGAGGAGGCCGTCCGGCAGGTCGATCGCGTTGCCGGACCCGGACGCGCCACCGGAGAACGTGAACCCGTCGCCGCCGTTCCAGGTGCTCGCGCCGACGACGGTCGCGTCCTTGCCGTGGCCCGACGCATCGGGCACCGCGGCGCCTGTGGTCTGGTCCAGCACGTACCGGGCGACGAGCCCGTCGCTGGGTCCCTCGGCGGCGCCGGCGGGTGCCGCCACCACCGCCCCTGCCAGTGCGACCGCGAGTGCGGTCGTCGCTCCCCAAGCTGCTCGAGTCCTCATCAGGACACTCCTTCGTGTGCTGGAAATCGTGGGTGCGCGCATCTCGCGCAGGCCGCCGCGGTGGGCACGTGCGTGCACGTACGTGACCAGGCGAGGCATCCCGGGCGACGGACCGGGATGCCTCGCTCGGGGCTACCTGCGGACGGTGAGGGTCACCGTCCGGGTCGACGAGGCGACGCCCGCGGATCCGGCGTAGGTGACCTTGACCTTGTACGTGCCGGCCTTGAGCTTCGGCAGGGTGGTGCTCGCCGTGCCCTTCGTCGAGAGCGTCGCCGTCTTGGCCGTGACCTTCTTGCCTGCCTTGGTCACCGTCACCGTGACCTTGCCGGTGACCTTGCCGGTGGCCTTGACGCCGGTCGACGAGGCGACGGTCGCGGTGACCTTCGCCTTCGTGGTGGTGCGCACCTTCGTCGGTGACACCGTCACCTTCGTCGTCGAGGAGGCCTTGACGACCTTGAGCGTGACGACGTCCGACGAGCCCGCGAACCGGGCGTCGCCGCCGTAGACGACGGTCAGGCGGTGGGCGCCGACCTTGAGCGACGACGCGAGATTCACGCTGACGCGGCCGCCCGCGAGCGTCCCGCGGCCGACCTGCGTCGAGCCGTCGAGCACCCGGACGGTGCCCGTCGGGGTCCCGCCGGCGCCCGTGACCCGGACCGTGACGACGCCCGCCTTGCCGTAGGTGAGCCTCGCCGGGGCGACCGCCACGGCCGAGGACGGCGCCAGGACGACGCCGGCCTTCGGCACGACCACCGAGCCCGTGCTCTCCACGTTGCCGACCCCGTCGACGGCCCGGAACTGCACCGTCGTCTGCGCGGCCCCGACCGCGACCGCCTTGGTGTACGTCGTGAAGGAGCCCGTGGTCCCGGTCCGGTACTCGATGCGGGCCACGCCCGAGCCGTCGTCGGCCGCGCGGAGCGCGACCGTCCGGGCCTTGCCGTCCACCGTGGCCTGCGAGACCGGGGCGGCCGCGTCGACCTTGACGGTCAGCGAACGCTCCGGGGAGGTGTTGCCCGCCGCGTCCACCGCCCGGGCCCGCACCTCGTGCGTGCCGTTGCCGGCGACCTGCACGGACGCAGTCGAGCCGTCCGTTGACGCCCACGCGCCGCCGTCGAGCGAGACCTCGACGTGGTCGACGCCGCGGTCGTCGCTCGCCTTCGCGACCACCGTCACCGGCGAGGCGTGGTAGCCGTTCACGGCCGTGCCCGACGCCGCCAGCGACGTGATCGTCGGCGCCGCCTCGTCCGTCGTGTGCAGCCGCAGGAAGGTGATCGAGTACGCCGGGAAGTCGTAGGTGAAGTCGTTCGACAGCCCGGTCAGCTCGCGCTCGACCGGCACGATCTTGGTCTTGTCGGCCTTGGTGTTCATGTCCGACGGGTTGCCCACCATCTCGGTGGCCGTGCCGGTCGGGGCGACCTCGACGTCGGAGACGGCGACCTGCGTGCGCAGGCCGCGGTCCGCCGTGTTGACGACCTTGACCAGCAGGTCCCCCGTGCTCTGGTCGCGCGTGACGACCTGGTAGAGCTCGGTGGTCGGCAGCTCGTCGGTGTAGTCGATCTGCAGCTCGCCGTCGAGGTAGAGCTTGATGTTCCGCCCGTCCACGACGACCTTGACCTTGTAGGTCTTGCCCGTGGTGACCGACGTGTTCTCGATCGCCTTCACCTCGTTCGCGCTGCCGCCGTCCGCCTTCTGCAGGACCGAGCGGGTGTTGTTCCAGCCGCCGAGGTTCCACCAGAAGTAGTTGTTCGGGCCGCCGGCCGCGAAGCCCACGAGGAAGCCCTCGCTGCCCGAGACCTTGCGGGCGTCGAGCTCGAGCGTGTAGTCCGACCAGTCCTTGGCGTAGGTGTCCGTGACGATCGAGCGCGCGTCCGTGACCGACGTCGAGCTCTGCACGTACTCGCCGTTGGTCACGGCCCACGTGCCGGTCTGGCGCGACCACTTCGAGGCGTCCGTGAACGTGTCCTCGAACAGCGTGGCGCCGCCGTCGTTGCTCGTGACCTTGACGTTGTCGTAGGCCGCGCTCGTCGACCACGTGGACAGGAACACGCCGCCCTTCAGGTCCGGCACCACGGGGGTCGGGCCCGCGTACGTGCTGGGCACCACCTGGTCACCGACGTTGTTGGCGAACAGCTTCTGCACGTAGTAGTTGACCGAGCCCCAGGACTCGTCGTTGTCGTACCAGATGGCGTCCGGGCTCCACTGGACGTAGTCCTCGTTGGCCAGCAGCGGCGCGTAGGACGCGAGCTTGACCACGTCGGAGTTCCGCTCGAGGCCCGTCATGTACGACGCCTCGGACAGCGCGTTCCACATCGTGTTCCCCTTCGAGGCGTACTCGCCGAGGAAGACGTCGGGACCCGAGCGGTCGTACGAGTCGTAGCGGTCGTTGTTCGCGAGGAACCACGAGGGGTCGTTGTAGTAGTGCTCGTCGACGAGGTCGACCTTCTGCTTCTTGTTGAACGCCCACAGCGTGTCGAAGCGGGCGCCCGAGTCGTCCGGGCCGGAGTTCGACAGGATCTTGACGTCCGGGTACCGCGCCGCGATCGCGTCGCGGAACTTGGGGAAGTTCGCCTCGAACGTCGTGGTGTTCTCCTCGTTGCCGAGGCCGATGTAGCGCAGGTCGAACGGCTCCGGGTGGCCGAGCGCCGCACGCTTCGCGCCCCACGTCGTCGTGACGTCGCCGTTGGCGAACTCGATGAGGTCCACGGTGTCCTGCACCCAGCGGGCGATGCTGGCGTCGTCCTTCATCTCCGGGATCGTCGAGCCGCAGCCGTTGGCGCCGACCGAGAGCACGGGCAGCGGGGTGGCGCCCAGGTCCTCGGCGAACTCGAAGTACTCCAGGTACCCGATGCCGTAGGACTGGTTGTAGCCCCAGAAGTTCCAGTTGGTGGCGCGCTCCTCGACGGGACCGATCGTCTCCTTCCACTGGTACGTGCGGCGGCGGTCGAGGAAGCTCGAGTCGACGTAGGTGTCGAACGTGCCGACGTTGGTCACGCAACCGCCCGGGAACCGCAGGAACGAGGGGTTGAGCGCCTCGATCTTGTCCGCGAGGTCCTTGCGCAGGGGTGACTTGCCGTTGACCGGGCCGACCCAGGTGTCGTCCGGGAACAGCGAGACCATGTCGAGGCGCACGGTGCCGGCGGCGCCGGCGACCACCGCGAGGCGGCCCGCGGCCGTGGTCGCGGTGGCCGTCAGGCTCGCCGTGTACTTCTTCCAGGTGTCCGAGCCGTCGACGGCGACCGTGCCCGTCGCGAAGACCGTGGCGCCTGCGGCGTCCTCGACCTGGACGGTCAGGGTCTGCGCCGTGCTGGAACGGGCCCAGACGGAGAAGTCGTACGTCTGGCCGTCCTTCACGGGGATGCCGCTGTTGTAGCCCGCGTTGCGGACGCCCGCGCCGGCGCCGGTGGCGTCCAGCCGCAGGTAGTTGCGGTTCGTGGCGTTCAGCCGCGCGCTGTCGTTGGCGACCGTGCCCGTGCTGGCCGAGCCGGCGCCGCGCTTGAGGACCTCCCACGCAGTCAGTCCGGTGAACGACGCGTTGTCGTTGGTGTTGAACTCGAACGAGCGGTTGCGCACGAGCTCGGCGTACAGGCCGCCGTCCGCGGCGTAGTTGATGTCCTCGTAGAAGATGCCGTAGAGGTCCTTCGAGATGTCGATGCTCGTCGCGTCGCCGTCGACGTCCAGGGTGCCGACGTCGGTCGCCTGGTACTCGATCGTCAGCGCGACCGCGTCCTGCTCGGCACCGAGCGTGAGCAGCCCGTCGGCGTCGAGCCCGACGTACGCGCTGCCGTCCGCGAGCCGCAGGTGCAGCGCGCCGCCGCCCGCGTCCGTGATCCGCAGGGCGCTGGCCGCGCCGCCCGCCATGCCGACGACCAGGTGGCCGTCGGTTGCGACGACCGGGAGGTCGCCGTCACGGGTGCGCAGCGTGACCGCGCCGTCCCCGGCGTCCGTGGGCACCAGGCCGACGACGCTCGTCGGCCGGTCCGCCGCGAACGCGAGGACGCCCTCGCGGTCCACGAGGTACCGGGCCCCCGAGTCCGGGTGCAGGGTGAACGGCCCGGTGGGCGTGACGTCCGCACCCGCCGCCGACGTGACGCCGAACGAGTCGAACGCGACCGCGTGCGACGTGCCGTCCTGCGCGGCGAGCGCGTAGAGGCCCACGGCCGTCATGTCGAAGCTGACCGTCGTCGAGTTGGCCAGCACCCAGGCCGCGCCGTCCCAGTAGCTCGTGGTGACGGTGTCGCCCACGCGCTGCAGCTGGATCGTCTCGCCGGTCGACGCCGGGCGGTCCTCGAAGTCGAGCGCCGCGAACGTGCCGCCGGACTCGGCATCCGTCTCGATCGCGCGAGCCGAGGGCGCCAGGTCACCGACGTAGGTCAGGCCCGCGCGGACGTAGTTGTCCATGTCCTTCCACGCGATGATGCCCGCGCCCTGGTACACCTTCGAGACCGCGCCGCTGAGCTTCGCGACGGCCGTGAAGTCACCGGCGGGGATGTCGACCATGAACACGTTCTTGGCCGAGTTGGCGGTCTGCCAGGTGTCGCCGGCCTGCGAGCTCAGGGTGAGCGCACCGTCCCCGAGGGACCACGCGGCGGGCACCTCGTTGGTGACCTTCCAGCGCGCGTCGAGCGTGGCGGAGTCGAAGTCGTCCGTCCACGCCTGCGGCGTGGGCTCGGCAGCCGAGGCCGGCGCACCGAGGGACACGGCGCCCGCCGTGACCAGGGCGAGAGCCGTGGCCGCAGCGACCAGCCGGCCCGTCCTGCGGTGCCGCGCTGTTCCCTCCGCGCGTGCCGGGGCGTGTGTCATCATCATCAGTGCTCCTACCTCTCCCAGGTGTGGTGCGCCCGAATCCGGGTCGACCCGTCCGCTTCGTTGCGTGACGGGCCCGGATCGGCGTCTCCCGTCCCGGCCAGGGACACCCCGGTGGCAGCCGGGCCTGGCCGGACGGGAAGATGCCGTCCGCGTGCGTATGAAGTTGTGCCGTTCGAGCAGCCCCTGGCAGGGGGCCGGGTGGCGTACCGGCTCAGCGCCGGCGGACCACGAGCAGTCGCTGCAGGATCACGAAGACCAGCAGCAGCGCGCCGATCACGATCTTCGTCCACCACGACGAGAGCGTGCCCTCGAACGTGATGATGGTCTGGATCAGGCCGAGCACGAGCACGCCGAGCACCGACCCGAGCACGAAGCCCGAGCCACCCGTGAGCAGGGTGCCGCCGATGACGACCGCGGCGATCGCGTCGAGCTCCATGCCGACCCCCGTCAGCGAGTAGCCCGAGCTCGAGAACGCGGCGAACAGCAGGCCGCCGAGCCCGGCGCACGTGCCGGAGATGACGTACACGAGCACCTTGGTCCGCGCGACGGGCAGACCCATGAGGCGCGCGGACTGCTCGCCACCGCCGATCGCGTAGACGGTCCGGCCGAACCGCGTGTAGTGCAGGGTCACGAACGCGACGACGACGACCGCGAGCGCGATCAGCCCGCTCGGCGTGATCGCCCAGCCACCGCCGAGGTCCCAGCGCGTCCCGAGCTTGATGATCGTCGGGTCGGTGATCGGGATCGACTCCGGCGCGATGACGTAGCACAGGCCGCGGGCCAGGAACATCGCGGCCAGGGTGGCGATGAAGGGTTGTATCTCGAAGACGTGGACCATCACGCCGACGGCCCATCCGATCAGTGCGCCCGCCAGGATCGCGGCGGGTATCGCGACGTACGCCGGCCAGCCGTGCACGAACATCCACGCCGAGATGCAGGTGGACAGCGCCAGCACCGCGCCGACCGACAGGTCGATGCCCCCGGTGAGGATGACGAACGTCATGCCCACCGCGACCACGATGAGGAACGAGTTGTTGATCAGCAGGTTGGCCATCACGCGGCCGGACAGGAAGTTCTCGTAGCGCGAGCCGCCGATGATCAGCATCAGCGCGAGCACCACCACGGTGCCGAGCACCGGCAGGTAGCGCCGGTCCAGCGTCGGGCGGCTGCGGTGCACCTCGCCCGTCAGCTTCGGCTCCGGCTGCTTGCGGGCCTTGACGGTCATCTCGTCGGTCGCCATCAGGCCGGCACCTCCACGGGCACGGGAGCCGCCTGCCTGCGGCGGGCTCGCAACTTGTGCTGCACCACGGGGGACTGCAGCAGGCACACGACGATGACGACGAGGGCCTTGAACAGGGACACGGCGTTCACGGGGATGCCGATGACGGTGATGGACAGCGTCAGGGTGGTGATGACCAGGACGCCGACGAGCGTGCCGGTGAGCGAGAACTTGCCGCCCGCCAGCGAGGTGCCGCCGATGACCACCGCGAGGATCGCGTCGAGCTCGATGAACAGGCCCGCGTTGTTGGAGTCGGCGGCCATGATGTTCGAGCTCTGCAGGAAGCCGGCGATGCACGCGAACAGCGCGCACAGCACGTAGACCGTCCAGATGATCGTCCGCGCCCGCACCCCGGCCAGCCGCGAGGCCGTCGGGTTGATGCCCACGGACTCGATGAGCACGCCGAGGGCCGTGCGCCGGGTGACCAGCGCGACGACCACGAAGAAGAAGCCTGCGATGAGCGCCGCGACCGGCAGCCCGAGCCAGAACCCGGAGGCGAGCGTCTTGTAGGGCGCGCTCGTCACCGTGGTGATCTGGCCGCCCGTGATGAGCATCGCGATCCCGCGCCCGGCGGTCATGATGACCAGCGTCGCGATGATCGGCTGGATGCCCAGCACCGCGACGAGGAAGCCGTTGAACACGCCGATGACGAGGCAGACGGCTAGGCCGGTCAGCATCGCCACGGCGACGGTCGAGACCGCGCCCGGGTCCGGCGACGAGGCGATCTGCGTGAGCGTCACGGCACCGGCGATCGCCATCACGGCACCGACCGAGAGGTCGATCCCGCGGGTCGCGATGACCAGGGTCATGCCGAGCGCGACGAGCAGCAGGATCGACGAGCGCCGCATGATGTCGATCGGGGCGCCGTACAGGTGGCCGTCGCGGACGGTCACCTCGAGGAAGCCGTGCGACTTGAGCGTGCTCGCCAGCAGCAGCACGACGAGGGCGACGATCGGCCAGAACAGCCGGTGCCGCGTGAGTTGGGCCAGCCCGGTCATGCGCTGGTGCCTCCGCTCGCGATGAGGTCGACGACGACGTCGGTCGTGACGTCGTCCGAGTTGATGAGCTCGGCGACCTTGTGGCGGTCGCGCAGCACCGCGATGCGGTGCGAGAGGCGCAGGACCTCCTCGAGCTCTGCCGAGATGAACACGACCGCCATCCCCTGCGCGGCCAGGTCGGCCACCAGCTTCTGGATCTCGGCCTTGGCCCCCACGTCGATGCCGCGGGTCGGCTCGTCGAGGATGAGCAGCTTGGGGGCGGTGGCGAGCCACCGTGCGAGCAGCACCTTCTGCTGGTTGCCGCCCGAGAGGTTGCCGGCGATGGCGTCCGGGTTGGCCGGGCGCACGCCGAGCGCCTCGATGTACTGCGCCACGACCTCGTCGGCCTTCTTCTTCGGCACGCGACGCATCCAGCCGCGCTCCGCCTGCAGGCCGAGCACGATGTTCTCGCGCACCGTCAGGTCGCCGATGATGCCCTCGGTCTTGCGGCTCTCCGAGGAGAACACGATGGACTTCGCCAGGCCCGCGCGCGGGTTGCGCAGCTTCACCGACTCGCCGGAGACCAGCGTCTCTCCGCTGTCCGCGTGGTCCGCGCCGTACAGGAGGCGCGCGAGCTCGGTCCGGCCGGAGCCCAGCAGACCCGCGAGGCCGACGATCTCACCGGGGTAGATGTCGAGGTCGAACGGCTCGATCGAGCCGCGCCGCCCGACGCCGACGGCCTGCATGAACGGCGTCCCGCTGCGGTCGACGACGGCCCGCTCGGAGCGGCCCTCGAGCTCGCTGAGGACCTCGAGCGTGCGGCCGATCATCTTGCCGACGAGCTCGACGCGCGGCAGCTCCTCGGGCGTGTACTCCCCGACGAGCGTGCCGTTGCGCAGCACCGTGATCCGGTCGCTGATCGCGTAGATCTGCTCGAGGAAGTGGGACACGAAGAGGATCGCGACGCCCTGGTCGCGCAGCGTGCGGATGACGTCGAACAGCCGCGCGACCTCGTCGCTGTCGAGGCTGGACGTCGGCTCGTCGAGGATGAGCACCCGGGCGTCGACGACCATCGCCCGCGAGATGGCGACGAGCTGCTGGACGGCGAGCGAGTGCGAGGACAGCGACGACTTGGGGTCGATGTCGAGGTTGAGCGCCTGGAGGTACGTGCGTGCGGCCTTGCGCGTCGCGTGCCAGTCGATCAGGCCGAAGCGGCGGATCTCGTGGCCCAGCATCACGTTCTCGGCGACCGACAGGTTGTCAGTGAGGTTGACCTCTTGGTAGACGGTGCTGATGCCGGCGTCCTGCGCGGCGGCGGGGCCGGAGAACACCTGGTCGACGCCGCCGACGACGATGCGCCCGGAGTCGATGCCGTAGACGCCGGTGAGCGCCTTGATGAGCGTGGACTTGCCCGCCCCGTTCTCGCCCATCAGCGCGTGGACCTCGCCCGGCAGGAGCCGGAACGCGACGTCGTCGAGCGCCTTGACTCCGGGGAACGAGATGGTGATCCCCGTCATCTCGACGATCGGGGTGGTGTGCGGCTCGGTCATCATCGACCTCTCCTACGTCTGGCCGGTCGTCCGGCCGGGTGGAACGGACCGCCCTCGGGAACGCGACGCGTGGATCGCGTTCCCGAGGGCGTCAACCGTGGTTCAGCTGTGCCTGATCAGATCGGTGATCAGTACTGACGGTCGGGCAGGGCTGCCTTGGCCTGCTCCTGGTCGAACGCACCGTCCTGCGTGACGATCCGCGGCTCGACGGTCCCACCATCGTGCAGCGTCTTGATGATCTTGGCGAGGTCCGGGCCGAGCAGCGGGTTGCACTCGACGATGTAGTTGATCTTGCCCTCGGACAGGGCGGTCATGCCGTCCTTGACACCGTCGATCGAGACGATCTTGATGTCCTTGCCCGGGACCTTGCCGGCCGCCTCGATCGCCTCGATGGCACCGAGCGCCATGTCGTCGTTGTGCGCGTAGACGAGGTCGATGTCCGGGTTGGCCTGCAGGAAGCCCTCCATGACCTTCTTGCCGCCGTCACGCGTGAAGTCGCCGGTCTGCGACGCGATGATCTTGACGTTCGCGTTGTCCTTCGTGGCGTCCTCGAAGCCCTGCTTGCGGTCGATCGCCGGCGCGGAGCCGGTCGTGCCCTGGAGCTCGACGACGTTGATCGGCTCGGTCGCGACGTTGTCGTTGACCCACTCGCCGATCCGCTTGCCCTCCTCGACGAAGTCCGAGCCGATGAAGGTCACGTAGAGCGACTTGTCGGCGGTGTCGACGGCGCGGTCCGTGAGGATCACGGGGATGTTGGCGGCCTTGGCCTCCTGGAGCACCGCGTCCCAGCCGGTCTCGACGACGGGCGAGAAGGCGATGTACTGCACGCCCTGCGCGATGTAGGACCGGATCGCCTGGATCTGGTTCTCCTGCTTCTGCTGCGCGTCCGAGAACTTCAGGTCGAACCCGGCGTCCTTGGTGAGGGTGTCCTGGATCGACTTGGTGTTGGCCGCGCGCCAGCCGCTCTCCGCACCGACCTGCGAGAAGCCGACCGAGATGGCGTCGCCGCTCGCGGCGCCGCCGTCGCTCGACGTGCTGCCGGGCTCGGCGGTGTTGTCGTCGCCGCTGCTGCAGGCCGTCAGGCCCAGGGCGAGCACGGCGATGCCGGCCGCGACGGCCTGCGTACGAATCTTCTTGCTGACCATGCTTCTCCTCCTCGAGAAACCACCGGTTGCGCGGTCCGACCGTCCGGTCCGATCCGCCTCATGCTCTGGTCCGGCCCACACTGGCCGGGTTGTCGAACACACTTCGTCCCACTCGTCCGCCGCACCACAGTGTGAGCGTTCACACAGATGTTAGCGCTCACATTCGGCCGGGCACAAGACCGCACGTCGTCCGTTACGAACCTGTGACCCACCGCCCCTTCTCCCCCGATCTCTCATGCCAGGACGACCTCGACGTCGTGCCGGCGCAGCGCGTCCAGGTGCTCGGTGTCCGCGCTCGAACCCGTGATGACCGTGTCCACCTCGGCCACGGGGGCGATCCGGCCCAGGTGCACCTGGCCGAGCTTGGAGCCGTCGGCGACGACGACCGCCCGCTCCGCGGAGCGGACCATGCGCCGCTTGACCGCCGCCTCCGGCAGGTTGATGTTGGTGATGCCGTGCTCGACGTCCACGCCGTTGCACCCGATGAACGCGATGTCCGCGTGGACCTGGTCCAGGACCGCGTCGGCCAGCGGGTCGACGAGCGAGTGCTGCAGCCGGCGCAGCGTGCCGCCCGTGACCATGACCGTCATCCGCGGGATCGTCGCCTCGAGCTCGAGCGCGATGTTGAGTCCGTTGGTGACCACGACGACGCGCTCCAGGTCGCCCCGCGCGGCCAGGGCGCGCGCCACCGCGGTGGTCGTGGTGCCGACGTCCAGCAGGACGCTCATCCCCGGCTGCACCAGGGCCGCGGCCGCCGCCCCGATCAGGCGCTTCTCCGGGGCGGAGTCGGCCAGGGACTCCTCGAAGGACTGCTCGGCGCGGGTCCGCCCCCACGGCACGGCTCCCCCACGCACGCGGCGGACCTGCTGGGTCCGGTGCATCGCCTCGAGGTCGGTGCGCACCGTGACGTCGGAGATCCCGAACTCGGCGGACAGGTCCGCGACGCGGACGAACTGACGGCCGTCGATCAGGTGGCGCATCCGCTCGCGACGGACCTCGGCCGGCACGGTCGCCTGGCCGGATCCCGTCGCGGCGGTCGGGTCGTTCCCGTCCTCGTCGTTGAGCACGCTCACATCGTCGAAGATCGTCGATACGCCGTCAATCGCCTTGCGTTGCCTTTCGATAACGAAACTTGCCGGGCGGTCACCGTGGGGTGACCGCCCGGCAAGGGGGTGCTTCGTGCGGCGTCAGAAGCCCTGCGCGAGCCGGTGGTAGGCCTGGTTCCAGCGGACCTGGTCGGCGAACCCGCGCCGGGTCGTGCTCTCGTCGATGACGAGCAGCTCCGTGCGGGACAGCTCGGCGAAGATCTCGAACGCCTCGACGCCGACCGCCGACGAGAGCACGGTGTGGTGCGCGCCGCCCGCGGTGAGCCACGCCTCGGCGCTCGTCGTGAAGTCCGGGCGAGGCTTCCACACGGCGCGCGCGACGGGCAGGTTCGGCAGGGCCGCGCGCGGCGGCACCACGTCGACCACGTTGGCCGTGAGGCGGAACCGGTCGCGCATGTCGGCGAGCGAGACCACCACGGCCGGGCCGGGGTCCGCGTCGAACACCATCCGTACCGGGTCCTCCTTGCCGCCGATGCCGAGCGGGTGGATCTCGACCTTCGGGGTGGAGGTGGTCAGCGTCGGGCAGATCTCGAGCATGTGGGCGCCGAGGATCAGCTCGTCGCCGGGCGTCAGGTCGTAGGTGTAGTCCTCCATGAGCGACGCGCCGCCGGGCAGCCCCTCACCCATGACCTTGGCGGCCCGGACCAGGACGGCCGTCTTCCAGTCGCCCTCGGCGCCGAAGCCGTAGCCCTGGGCCATGAGGCGCTGCACCGCGAGGCCGGGCAGCTGGCGCAGCGCGCCGAGGTCCTCGAAGTTGGTCGTGAAGGCGTGCGCGCCGAGGTCGCCCAGCAGGGCCAGCAGCGCGAGCTCCTGGCTCGCGGCGTAGCGCAGGGACTCGTGCCGGTCGGCGCCGGCACGCAGCTCGGGCGCCACGTCGTAGGTGTCCTCGTACTCCTTGACGAGCACGTCGACCTCGGCGTCGGAGACGCGGCCGATCGCGTCGACGAGGTCGTTCACGCCCCACGTGTTCACCGAGACGCCGAACCGGACCTCGGCCTCGGTCTTGTCGCCCTCGGTGACGGCCACGTTGCGCATGTTGTCGCCGAACCGCGCGAGGCGCAGGGACTGCGTCGCGGCCCGGCCGGCCGAGGCCCGCACCCACGTGCCGACGCGGCGCGCGACCACCGGGTTGCCCGCGTGGCCCACGACCGTCGTGCGCGCGACGCCGAGGCGGGTCGCGATGTACGCGTACTCGCGGTCGCCGTGCGCGGCCTGGTTGAGGTTCATGAAGTCGAAGTCGATGGCGTCCCACGGGAGCTCGACGTTGGCCTGGGTGTGCAGGTGCAGCAGCGGCTTGGTCAGGGCCGAGAGGCCGCCGATCCACATCTTGGCCGGGCTGAACGTGTGCATCCACGTGATCACGCCGAGGACGTTCTCGTCCGCGTTCGCGTCGAGCATCGCGCGGCGGATCGAGTCCGAGTCCTTCAGGACCGGCTTCCACACGACCCGCACGGGCACGTCGGGAGCGGCGTCGAGCGTGCGCGCGACCTCCTGCGACTGCTCGGCGACCTGGCGCAGCGTGTCCTCGCCGTACAGGTCCTGGCTGCCGGTGAAGAACCAGACCTCGCGGCCGGCATAGGGCTTGCTCACGCGTGCTCCTCCTCGTTCGCCGGGGCGCCGTCGCCCGGGCTCGTGTCTGACTGTCCGTAGACGTTCTGGTACCTCGCGTACAGCGAGTCGACGTGGTGCTGCTCGATGGGCAGCGGCTCGCCGAGCTGGCGGCTGATGTGCACCGTGCGCGCGACCTCCTCGACCATCACCGCGGCCTTGACCGCGGCCTTCGCGTCCGCGCCGATGGTGAAGGGGCCGTGGTTGCGCATGAGGACCGCGGGGCTGCGCGAGCCGCGCAGCGTCTCGACGATGCCGCGCCCGATGGAGTCGTCGCCGATGAGGGCGAACGGGCCGATCGGGATGTCGCCGCCGAACTCGTCGGCCATCATCGTCAGCACGCACGGGACGGGCTCGGCGCGTGCGGCCCAGGCCGTCGCGTAGGTCGAGTGCGTGTGCACCACTCCCCCGACCTCGGGCATGTGCCGGTAGACGTAGGCGTGCGCGGCCGTGTCGCTCGAAGGTGCCCGGGTGCCGTCCACCAGGTTCCCGTCCAGGTCGCAGACCACCATCGCCTCGGGCGTCAGCTCGTCGTACGTCACGCCCGAGGGCTTGATGACGAACAGGTCGGTGCCGGCCACCCGCTGCGAGACGTTGCCCGCCGTCCACACGACCAGCCCCCAGCGGGGCAGCTCGGCGTGCAGCCGCGCGACGACCTCGCGCGTGCGCTGGATCTCGTCGGTCATCGACTCCCTCTCCCTCAGACCCCTCAGACCGCGTCCGCGGCGGCACGCTCGACCGGCAGGCCGGCGACGTACCGCTCGAGGAACGCGGCGAAACCCTTGACGTCGTCGGCGTCCGGCTCGACGACGTCGATCTGCGCGCCCGCGAACACGCGCTCGGCCAGGTAGGTGCCGAGGTCGAGCCCGTCGGCCTCGTGGAGGTAGCCGGCGAGCACCGCGATGCCCCACGCGCCGCCCTCACCCGCCGCGCTGCCGACCGCCACGGGCGCGCCCACGGCCGCCGCGAGCAGCCGCTGCGCGACGCCCGCCGTGCGGAACAGGCCGCCGTGCGCGTACATCGCGTCGAGCTCGACGCCCTCGTCGGCCAGCACGCGCATGCCCAGGCTGAGCGTGCCGAAGGCCGAGTAGACCTGCGCGCGCGCGAAGTTGGCCAGGGTCAGCCGACTCTCGGGCGTGCGGACGACGAGCGGGCGCCCCTCGGCCAGGCCCGTGATCGGCTCGCCGGACAGGTAGTTGTACGCCAGCAGGCCGCCCGCGTCGGGCTCGCCCTCCAGCGCGGCACGCAGCAGCGCGCCGAACACGGCGTCCTGCCCGGCCGGCTGCCCGAGCGCGCTCGCGAACTGGCCGAAGACCTCGGCCCACGCACCGAGCTCGCTCGCGCCGTTGTTGCAGTGCACCATCGCGACCAGGTCGCCCGCGGGCGTCGTGACCAGGTCGAGCTCCTCGTGCACCTGCGCGAGCGGCTTCTCCAGCACGACCATCGCGAAGATGCTGGTCCCGACACTGACGTTCGCGGTGCGCGGGGCGACCGAGGCCGTGGCGACCATGCCCGTGCCCGCATCACCCTCGGGCGGGCAGAACGGCGCTCCGGGCTGGAGGGTGCCGGTCGGGTCGAGCAGCGCGGCGCCCTCGGCAGTCAGGGTGCCCGCCTCCTCGCCCGCGACGAGGACGTCGGGCAGGAGGTCGACGAGGCGCAGCGCCCGGTCGGCGACCAGCGCGTCGAACCGCGCGAGCAGCTTCCCGTCGTACTGGTGCGTGATCGGGTCGATCGGGAAGACTCCCGACGCGTCGCCCACCCCCAGCACGTCGCGGCCGGTCAGGCGGCGGTGGACGTACCCGGCGAGCGTCGTGACGGACGCGATCTGCGGGACGTGCGGCTCGTCGTCGAGGATCGCCTGGTAGAGGTGGGCCACCGACCAGCGCAGCGGGATGTTGCAGCCCAGGACACGCGTGAGCTCGGTCGCGGCGCGCTCGGTGCTCGTGTTGCGCCAAGTCCGGAACGGCACGAGCAGCTCGCCGTCCGCGTCGAACGCGAGGTAGCCGTGCATCATCGCGGACACCCCGACGGCGCGGAACGTCGTCGGGCGCACGCCGTAGCGGCGCTGGGTGTCGGCGAGCAGGTCGGCGACGCACTCCTGCAGCCCGGTCCAGACGTCGTCGAGCGCGTAGGTCCAACGCCGGTCGACGAACTGGTTCTCCCAGTCGTGGCCGCCGCTCGCGATCGGCACGGAGTCCGGACCGACGAGGCACGCCTTGATCCGCGTCGAGCCGAGCTCGATGCCGAGGGTCGCCCGACCCGTGATGATCGCCTCGCGGGTCGCGTCCCCCCCGAAGCCCTGTTCCTGGCTCATCGCGCCCCTTCGCACGTTCGGCCCGGGACGGCTGTGTCCCGAGGTCTGCCGGCCTCACGGCGACAGTTGGATGTTAGCGCTAACAACCGAGGTCTGTACACATCGCCCCCGGCGCGCGGCTCAACGCGCCGCCGGGATCCACACGCGCATGGTGCTCGGCCCCCGCTGCGCCCACGAGTGGTACGGCACGAGTGCGGCCTCGAAGGCGGGCGCGAGGTGCTGCTCGTCGGTGGCCGCGCCGTAGGGCCACGGCGCGTCGCCTCGCTGCACCTCGAGGAAGGACGCCCGCGCTCCCTGCCCTTCGTCGACCACGTCGCCGTGCAGGACGACGGAGGCCACGTCGAGCCCGCCCGGCAGGTCGATCGACTCGAGGCACAGCACGACCGGCCCGCGCTCGACCGCGACGCACCCCTGCACCGCGTCGATGCGCGAGTCGGGCACCGTGACGCGCGCCGCGACGGGCACGTGCAGGCGCACGACGTCGCCGGTGGCCAGCGGGCGGTCGACGCGTGCGACCGGCCCGTCGACGACGTCGCCGTCGAGCGTGGCGGCGCCCGCGGCCCACCCCGGGACGCGCAGCTCGAGGCCGGTGACGCCCGCAGGCGCCTCGAGCACCGTCACGACGACGTCGCCGTCGACCGGGTAGCCCGTGGCCACCTCGAGCTCGACCCGGCCCTGCGGCAGGTCGACCGCGATCGTGCACGGCACGAGCTGGTGGATCTGGACGACGTCGCCCTCGACGCTCGCCACGTAGGCGGCCAGCGAGGCGACGGTCCGCGCGACGTTCGTCGGGCAGCAGGAGACCTCGAACCACGGCGCGCGCAGCTGGGCGAGCGCCCGCGGGCTCACCTCGTCCGGATCGGCCGCCGTGCCCGGGACCCTCTTGTGCAGCGGGTTCGTGTAGAAGAACGAGCGCCCGTCCGCGCCCGGCGACGTCGCGACGACGTTGTACAGCGCGCGCTCGATGACGTCGCCGTACTCGGTGCGCCCCGTGGCCAGCAGCAGCCGCCAGGCGACCATGACCGACCCGACGCCGGCGCAGGTCTCGCAGTAGGACCGGTCCGGCGGGAGCTCGAAGTCGTCGCCGAAGGCCTCGTCCTGGTGGTGGGAGCCCATGCCGCCGGTGACGTACGTGCGGCGCGCGAGGGTCCGGTCGTACTGGGCCCGGACCGCGCCGAGCAGCTCGTCGTCGCCGGTCTCGACGGCCAGGTCGACCGCGCCGGCCGCGAGGTAGAGCGCCCGCACGGCATGGCCCCGCAGCGCGGACGCCTCCCGCACCGGGACGTCGTCCTGGTAGTAGGACCGCCCGAACTCGATGTCCGGCAGGGTCCCGGTGCCCCGCCGCTCGACGAACAGCGCCGCCTGGTCCAGGTAGCGCCGCTCGCCGGTGACCCGGTAGAGCTCCACGAGCGCGACCTCGACCTCCGGGTGCCCGCAGACCGAGGCGATCCCGTCCGGTCCGAAGGCCTCGCACAGGTGGTCGGCGGCGCGCAGCGCGACGCGCACGATCGTGTCCTCGCGCCCCGACCGCAGTCGCGCGACGGCGGCCTGGATGAGGTGCCCGTAGCAGTACAGCTCGTGGCCCCAGGCGAGGTCGGAGTACCGCGGCTCGAGTCCCGGGTGCCCGTAGCGGGTGCTCAGGTAGCCGTCGGGGTCCTGCGCGCGCTCGATGAGCTGCGCGAGCTCCTCGATCCGGGCGTCCAGGCGCTCGTCGCCCGTGCGGGCGACCTCCCAGGCCATCGCCTCGATGAGCTTGTACACGTCGGAGTCCGAGAACTCCCGGCCCGTGCGCCGCTGCGCGATCGTGCCGTCGACCACGGCCGCGAAGTTGCCGACCCAGCCGACGCGGGTCTCCCACGTGTCGCAGTGGTCGATCGTCGCCGAGCCGTTGATCTCCTGCCGGTCCGCCCAGAAGCCACCGGTGATCGTGACCTCGTCCATGCCCAGCGGGCGCCGTTCCCCCCGCCCGGGCCGCACCGGCGTCAGCCGGCCGCGCTCGTCCGTCGTCAGCATCGGAATCATCCCTTCAGAGCACCGGACATGAATCCGTTGACGTAGTGGCGCTGGAGCACCAGGAACAGGACGACGCACGGGACGGTGAGGATGACCACCCCGGCCTGCGTGGCGCCGTAGTCGATGACCCCCATGACCTGCTGGCGCATGTTGACCATGGCCAGCGGGAGGGGTTGCTTGTCGCCGCCGAGCAGGAAGAGCGGCACCATGAAGTCGTTCCACGCCGCCAGGAAGGCGAACAGGCCGACGGTGATGAGGCCGGGCTTGACCGCGAACAGCAGCACCCGGCGGAGCGCGCTGAACGAGCCGCAGCCGTCGACGAGCGCGGCCTCCTCCATCTCTCGGGGGATCGCCTCGAACGAGATCCGCATCATGAAGGTCGCGAACGGGAGCTGGAAGACCGCGAGCACCAGGCCGACGCCGACGAGCGTGTTGTTCAGGTGCATCGTCTTGAGCCAGATCATCAGCGGGATCAGCAGCGTCGCGTACGGCACCATGAGGATCGCGAGGGTCAGCAGGAACAGCAGGTTCTTGCCCGGGAACGTGAACCGCGCGAACGCGTAGCCGCCGAGCGTCGAGACGAGCACGGTGACGACGACCGCCACGACCGAGATGACGATCGAGTTGCCGAGGTAGGTCCACAGCCCGGCCTGGTAGTTCACGACCGTCGAGTAGTTCCCGAACCCGTACCCGTCGGTCTGCGCCGAGCCGGGCTGCGGGGAGACCGAGCTGACCGCGGTCCAGATCATCGGGTAGAGGAACAGGATCGCCAGGCCGCCGGTCAGGACGTAGTACGGCGTGCGGGATAACCCGCGCATCAGCGCGCTCATGCCTTGCCCCCCTTGCCCTCGTCCGTGCCGCGCAGCACGCGCAGCTGGAGGGCGTTGATCACGACGAGCGCGAGCAGCACGATGACGGACAGCGCGGCCGCCATGCCGAGGTTGCGCTTGGACTCGAACGCGAGGTTGTAGACGAGCTGGACCACGGTCATCGTCGACCCGTCCGGTCCGCCCTTGGTCAGGATGTAGAACTGGTCGAACGCCAGCAGCGAGCCCGTGACGCACATGATCGTGGACAGCGCGAGCGACGGTCGCAGCAGCGGGAGCGTGATGCCCTTGAAGGTCTGCCAGCGGTTCGCGCCGTCGAGGCGGGCGGCCTCGTAGACCTCGCCCGGGATGCCCTGCAGCCCCACGAGCAGCAGCAGCATGTAGAAGCCGGCGAACCGCCAGACGATGAGGAACACGGTCGACCAGAGCGCGCCGGTCGGGGTCCCGAGGATGCTCACGTTGCCCTCGATCAGCCCGAGCTTCTCGAGCAGCGGCGTGAGCGGACCGACCTGCGGGGAGTACAGCGCGTAGAAGAGCAGCGACGCGGAGGCCAGGCCCAGTGCGGTCGGCAGGAGGAACGTGGTGCGCATGAAGGCGCGCCAGCGCGTCGACTCCTGGACCAGCATGGCCAGGCCGAGGCCGAGGCCGATGAGCAGCACGGTGGCGATCACCGTGTACTTGAGCGTGAAGCCGACGGCCGGCCAGAACATCCGCTGGTCGACGACGTCGGTGTAGTTGTCCGGCAGGTTGATCCCGCGGTTGCCGGCCAGCAGCGGCCAGTCCGACGCGGACATCCAGAACACGAGGACGACCGGGATCACGAAGAACACGAGCACGAGTGCCGCGGTGGGGCTCGCGTACGCCCAGGCGCGCAGGCTGCGGGCGCGGTACCGCCGCTTGGGCGGGGTGACCGCCGTGGCGATCGACGGGGCTTGGGTCAGGGTCATGAAGGTCTCCGGGCAGCAGCGACGGCGGGCACTGGCGGGGGCGGGTGGCGGCGCGCGATCACGCGCCGCCACCCGGACCGCTACTGGCCCAGCGTCGCGGTGATCGCGTCGTTGTCCGCGTCGACGGTGTCGGTGCGGTCGAACGTCGCGTTGCGGATCAACGTGACCCACGGGCTGCCCGAGGCGTTGAACGCCTCGCTGAAGTTCGCCGCGACCGGCGTGCGGCCGTTCGGGATGACCGCGGTCGCCACGGAGGCGGTCGGGTCGTCCTTGGTGAACTCGTTGTCGAGCAGGGAGTTGCGCGAGACCACGTCGCCGGCCTTGGCCACGACGTTGAGCTGCGTGTCGTCGGACAGCGACCACGCGAGGAAGTTCCACGCCTGGTCGACCTTCTTCGAGTCCTTCGAGACACCCATCGCGTCACCGCCGAGGAACGTCGACGTGCCGCCCTCGATGCCCGGGATCGGGCCGACGCCCACGTCGATGCCGGCCTCGATGGCCGCGGCGACCGCGGTGTTCGGGTACGGCATGACGCCGACGTTGCCGCCCGAGAACGGCGCCGTCCACGTGGCCCCGGTCTCCTCCTTCGAGCCCGCGCCCACGGCGCCCGACTCGTTGAGGTCCGCGAACGTGTTGTAGAGCGTCTTGGCGGAGTCGCTGTTCAGCAGCGACTCGGTGCCGTCCTCGCTGATGACCTCGTCACCAGCGGCCCAGATGCTCGGGAACCAGGTGAACACGAGGCAGCCGCCGCAGTTGCCGCCGTAGTAGGTGCCGGAGACGCCGTCCTTCTTCAGACCGGCCACCGCCTGCGCCTGCGTCTTGAACTCCTCGATCGTGGTCGGGCCCTTCTCGGGGTCCAGCCCGGCCTCCTTGTAGAGCGCCTTGTTCCAGACCATCACCGAGATGTCCTGGACGAACGGCAGCGTGTGCTCCTTGCCGTCGGTGTCTGTGCCCGCGTCGATGTGCCCCGAGGAGATGTCGTCCTTGAAGGGCAGCGCGTCGATCCGGTCGGTGACGTCGGTGAACAGGCCGTTCTCGACCCAGTAGGGCACGCGGACCACGTCGCCGGCGAGCAGGTCGGGCAGCTCGCCGTTGGTGGCGGCGCCGCCGACCTTCCCCTCCATGTCGTCGTTCGGGATGATCTCGAGCTTCACCTGGTTCTTGTGCGACGCGTTGTACGCGTCGACGAGCTGGGTCGCCTGGCGCTCCAGGGGTGCGCGGGTCCACATGCTCAGCGTGGTGCCGTCGTCGACACCGTCGGCGCTCGCGCCGGGTGCCGCGGAGCCACTGCTCTCGTTCGACGACGGCTCGTCGCTGCTGCACGCAGCGAGTCCCGTCAGGGCGAGGGCGCCCATGGCTACTGTCGCGACCAGACGTGCGGGTCGTCGACGCAGGTAGAGCTTGGTCATCGGTCCTCTCCTCAGCAGTTCGACATTGATGCTGACGGTCGGCTCGCGGGCTGCGGCCGGGCACTTCTCTGTGCTCGCCCTTCGCGACTTTGACGAAAGTCACGAAATGGTTTTCTGACCATAGGGCAGCCCGCCCGGCGACGTCAACCACCGTGTTGACCGTTGCATCGATCGTGCTGATGGGTAGGATCCAGGCATGGATGAGGCGCAGGACGGCACGCCGTCCTCGGGGGGGCGTACGAAACCTCCGAAGAACGGCTTTCAGAACAAGACGACGACGTTGTCCGACGTCGCGCGTCTCGCCGGCGTCTCTATCGCGACGGCCTCGAAGGCCCTCAACGGACGCTCCCAGGTGCGCGCGGAGACGCGCGAGCGCGTGGTCGCCGCGGCGGAGCAGCTCTCGTTCTCGCCGAACAGCCTCGCGCGCAGCCTGCTGTCCGGCCGGTCCGGCACGGTCGGCCTGATCACGCACGACCTCGAGGGCCGGTTCTCGATCCCCACGCTCATGGGCGCGGAGGACGCGTTCGGCTCCGGCAAGGTCTCGGTGCTGCTGTGCGACGCCCGCGGCGACTCGATCCGCGAGCAGCACCACATCCAGGCGCTGCTCGGCCGGCGCGTCGACGGCCTCATCATCGTCGGCGCCCGCCCGGACCCGCGGCCCTCGCTGGGCGCGATGCCCGTGCCCGTCGTCTACGCCTACGCCCCGTCCGAGGACCCCGAGGACGTCTCGCTCGTCTGCGACAACGTGGGGGGCGGCCGGCTGAGCGTCGAGCACCTGATCGCCTGCGGGCGTTCCCGCATCGCGATCATCACCGGCGACGCGAGCTACGGAGCGGCCAACGACCGCGTCACCGGCGCGCAGCAGGCACTGTCCGAGGCGGGGCTCGAGATGGTCGGCGGGCAGGCGCTGTTCGGCGCGTGGACCGAGGAGTGGGGCCGCGGCGCGACCCGTTCGCTGCTCGCCCGGCACCCGGACCTCGACGCCATCCTGTGCGGCAGCGACCAGATCGCGCGCGGCGCGCTCGACGTGCTGCGCGAGCTCGGCAAGCAGGTCCCCACCGACGTCGCCGTGATGGGCCACGACAACTGGGAGATCCTGGCGACCAACGCCCGCCCGGCGCTGACGAGCATCGACATGAACCTCGAGGAGCTCGGCCGCCGTGCGGCCGCGAAGCTGTTCGAGGCCATGGAGGGCAACCCGTCGCACGGGGTCGAGATGGTGCCGTGCAAGCTCGCGCTCCGGGCGTCGACCGCGTCCTGACTACCGCGGCACCCGGAACGGCCGTGCGAAGTCGCGCAGCTCCCGGGCGTAGGCCTCGGGCTGCTCGAACGGCGCGAAGTGGCCGCCCTGCGGCGGCTCGGTCCAGCGCACGACGTTCGCGGTGCGCTCGCCCCACGCCCGCGGCGGGCGCACGACGTCGCCGCCGAAGATCGAGAACCCGGACGGCACCTCCACGCGGCGGGCGAGCTGCGCCGGGTCGATCGCGGCGTTCGCGCTGTACATCCGCATGGACGAGCCGATGGTCCCCGCGAGCCAGTACTGCGTGACGTCGGCGAGGATCTCGTCCTTGGTGAACGCGCGCTCGACGTCCCCGCCGCAGTCGCTCCAGGAACGCAGCTTCTCGACGATCCAGGCGGCCAGCCCCACGGGCGAGTCGGTCAGCCCGAACGCGGCGGTCTGCGGCTTGGTCCGCTGGATCGCCCCGTAGGCGCCCTCGGTCGCTCCCCATGCGGCCACCTCCGCGAACCACGCCCGCTCCTCGGGCGTGAGCGAAGCGGGGTCACCGCTGAACACCGGTAGCCCCGCGTCCGTCCGGTGCACGGCCAGAACCCGGTCCGGGTGGTCGAGCGCGAGGTAGCGGCTCACGTGGCTGCCGAGGTCGCCGCCCGCGGCCACGAACCGGTCGTGGCCGAGCGCCGTCATGAGCTCGGCCCACAGCCCTGCGACGGCGATCGAGTCGAGCGGCAGCCCGGCGGGCGCGTCCGACCAGCCGAAGCCCGGCAGGTCCGGGACGACGACGTCGAACGCGTCGGCCGGGTCGCCGCCGTGCGCGCCCGGGTCCGCGAGCAGGCCGACCACCTTCTGGTAGCGCCAGGACGAGTCGGGCCAGCCGTGGCTCAGCACGATCGGCAGCGGGTCCGGGCCGGTCCCCCGCGCGTGCACCACGTGGATGCCCAGGCCGCCGACCTCGACACGCAGGCGCGGGTGCCGCCAGAGCGCCGCCTCCTGGGCGGGCCAGTCGAACTCGTCGGCCCAGTAGGCGACGAGCTCGCGCAGGTAGTCGACGTCCGTGCCGAGCGACCAGCCCGCGTCCGCGGGGGCGTCCGGCCAGCGCGTCGCCCGGAGGCGGCGACGCAGGTCGTCGAGCGCCGCTGCCTCGTCGCGCGCTGGGAACGGCTCGATGCGGGCGGGCACATCCGTCATGCCCGCCACCCTAGGCCGGGCTACCGACGCGAGCTGGCCCGGACGACGAGCTGCGGCTCGACCGTGCGCCGCACCAGCTGCCGCCCGGCGTACGCCGCCCGGAACGACTCCGTGGCGAGCCGTCCCAGCGCGCCGAAGTCCTGCCGGACGGTGGTCAGCGGGGGCATGTAGTGCGCCGCGCCGGACTCGTCGTCGAAGCCGACCACGGCGACGTCGTCGGGCACCCGGACGCCGGCCTCCCAGAACGCGTGCAGGAGGCCGAGCGCGAGCTGGTCGTTCGCGGCGAAGATCGCGGGCGGCAGGCCGGTGCGCAGGAGGCTGCGGCCGACCTCGTGGCCGTCGGCGGCGGTCCAGCCGGTGACGACGGGCGGCCGCGTCGGGACGCCGGCTGCGCGGCACTCGTCGGCCCAGCCCGCCAGTCGGTCCTGGGCGTCGAACCAGTCCTGCGGGCCGGCCACGTGCAGCACGGAGGCGTGCCCGGCGGCGAACAGGTGGCGGGTGGCCAGGCGAGCGCCGTGGCGCTGGTCGACGCCCACGGCGTGCAGGTTGCGGCCCGCGGGCACGTCGGCGGCCGACGAGACCATCACGACCGGTACGGGCGAGTCGACCTCCGCGAGCGCTGCCGCGATCTCGACGGTCGGTGCGACGACGGCCACGCCGTCCACCCCCTGCGCGAGGAAGTGCTCGAGCACGTCGCGCATGGTCGCGGCGTCGAACTGGCGCACCGTCGAGACGGCGACGTACCAGCCGGCCAACCGGGCGGCCTCCTCGAGACCGACGAGCGTGCTCGTCGGTCCGTGCAGGGCCGTCGCCGGGGTGACCACTCCGAGAGTCTCCGTGCGGCGGGTGACCAGCGCGCGCGCCGCGCTGTTGCGGCGGTAGCCGAGCGCGGCGACGGCCTCGACCACGCGGTCGCGCGTCTCGGGCCGCACGCTCGGGTGCCCGTTGAGCACCCGCGAGACGGTCTGGTGCGAGACGCCGGCGCGCAGCGCCACGTCGCTCATCGCGGGCGCCCGCTCGGCGGTGCTGGTCATGCGGTCCCCCTGGTGGTCGCTGGCAGGTCATCAGATGCCGCGAGTCCGGAGCCGGCTGCCACCAGCTCCGGACCCGCGGCCCTCGTTCAGCGCTCGGGCGTCAGCGCTTGACCGTCACGCTGGAGGACGTGACCACCTTCGTCGTGTAGCCCGAGCGCTTGCCCGTCACCGTGACGGTGACCTTCTTGCCCTTGTCCGCGGCGCGGACCTTGTAGGACGTGCCCGTCGCACCCGGGACGGCCTTCCCGCCGACCGACCAGCGGACCTGGACCGTCGTCGGGGTCGGCGACCACGACCCGACCTTGACCTTGAGGGTCTTGCCGGCCTTCGCCGTCCCGCTGATCACCGGCTTGGGGGCCACGAACGACCCCGCGGCGACCTTGGCGGACCGCGCCGACGACACCCACGCCGTCGTGACGTACCCCGTGGCCGACGCGCGTGCCTGGGCCTGCACGCGCTTGCCGACGTCGGCGGCACGGACCGTGAACGACGTGGCCGTCGCTCCCGCGACGACCTTCCCGTCCACGAGCCAGCGGTAGGCGAGCTTGGCACCCGACGGCCACCCCGTGGCCGACGCCGTCAGCTTCGCGCCGACCTTCGCCGTCCCCGCGAGACCGACCTTGCCGACGGCCAGCGCACCGGGTCCCACCGGTCCGACGGCGGCCGACCCGACCGAGGCGCCGACGAGACCGTCGCCGAAGCCGGACACGCGGACGGTGATCGCCGCGCCGAGGTGGGCGGCGGTCAGCTTCAGCGTGCGGCCGGTGGCACCGGCGATCGCGGCACCGTCGGCGGACCACTGGTAGGCGATCCGCGTCTCGGCGGGCGTCCACCCGGCGGCCGTGGCGGTCAGCACGCTGCCGACCTTCGCGGCTCCCGTGACCGTCACGGTCCCCGGCACGACGAGCCCGGGGGCCGGCGTGCAGTCGGGCACCGGGAACGCGAACGCGTAGGTGACCGCACGGCTCGCACCGTCGAAGGTGTACCCGGCCTCGGGCCGCGCGACGACGGAGACCGTCGCGCCCGCGTCGACCGCCACGGAGCCCGTGACGACCTCGCCGTCGACCGTGTAGCGCACGCCGGTGACCGCCGGGACGGTCAGTCCGCCGTCGACGACCTCCCCGGCGACGCACGACGCGGGCGTCGCGACCGGCGCCACGGGGGCGACGACGACGTCCTCGACGGGGCAGTCGGGGGCGACGAACGTGTGCGACCACGTGCTCGTCGCGCCGTCCTCGAGGGAGTACCCGTCGGCCGCCTCGGCGGTCAGCGTCACCTGCGCGTCAGGGGCGACCTCGACGGTCCCCGTGACGACCTCACCGTCGAGCCGGTAGACGACGCCCTCGACCTCGGGCACCGTGATCGACGCCTGCTCGGGCGAGCCGGCGGTGCAGACCGTCGCGTCGGTGAACGTCGGCGCGAGCGGCACGACTCCCCCGACCACCGGGTCGGCCGCGACGACCTGCAGCTCGCGGATGCCGATCGAGCCACCGGCCTCGGCCTGCCCCCACGACTGGGCGAGGACGCGCAGCGCACGGGTGGTGACCGGCGCGAAGTGCACCGGGACGTAGGCGTTGCGGGTCCGGGCGTAGGTGCTGCCCTCGTCGAGCGTGACCTCGCGCCACGTGGTGCCGTCGGCGTCGAGGTACTGCACCACCCAGCTGGCGGGGGCGATGAGGCCCGCGTTCGCCGAGTCGTCGGAGTCCTGGTCCCACCAGACCCCGACCGTGTCGGCCGTGACGTCGAACGCCCAGGTCAGGCGGGCCCACTGCTCGCCCACCTGCGGCCAGGTCCCCCAGCCGGCGCCGATCGCGCCCGCGTCGGTGCCGAGCACGGCACCCGTGCCGTCGTTGATCCCCTTGGCGGGTGCCCAGCCGGACGCGAAGGACGTCGTCGGCGTGGCGTACGGCGCGAGGTTGCCGGTGAGTGCGGCACCCGAGCCGAGCGGGATCTGCACCGAGCCGGTCGTCGCGTTGCCTGCGACGTCCAGCACCCGGTAGACGAACAGGTGCGGCAGGGCGTCGGGCGCGGGGACGGCCGTGCCCGCCGCGACCGTCGTCCAGGTCGGGTCGCTGTCGAACCGGTACTGGATCGAACCGACACCCGAGAGCGCGTCCGACGCGGTGACGGCGACGGAGCGCGCCTCCGCGTCGAGCTGCGCCTGCGCGGTCGGGGCGACCTTGTCGATCTTGACCGTGCGGGTGACGTCCGCGGAGGTGTTGCCCGCCGCGTCCTGCGCCTTGCCGCGCAGGGTCGTCGACCCCGAGGCCGAGACCGTGACGTCCTTGAAGCGGACGTCGGGCGTCGCCACCCAGGCGGCATCCCCGACCTGGGTCGAGATCGTGGTGCGGTAGTCGACCGCGTCGTCGGCGGCCACGCGGGCCACCACGTTGGTGGAGTACCAGCCGTCGCCGCCCTGCGTGCCGGAGAGCGCGATCGAGACCGCGGGGGCCGCGGTGTCGGCCGGCGGGGTGGTCGTCGCGTCGTCGTCGACCGTGACGGTCGCGGTGACGTAGCCCGACGAGTAGCCGAGCGCCCGGCCCTCCACCTCGAACGTGCCCTCGTCCGCGTACGACGAGGCGGCGACGGGACGCCACGTGACGGGCGCCCACAGGGACTGGCCGTCGACGGTGACGCGGACGGCCTGCGGCAGCGCCGGGGCGACACCGGGCTTCGTGGCGACCGCGACGGGCGCGTAGCTCGTCGGGACGACGCCGTAGACCTCCCACTCGGAGACCGAGACGGAGTGGTAGTACGCGCCCTCGGCCCGGCCCGTGAACGTGGCCCGCAGCGCGGTCGTGGTGACCGGCGTGAAGGTCACGGTGTTCCACGCGTTGACCGAGGTCGGGTACGTCGCGCCCTGCACGGGCTGCCAGTCGCCGGCCGCGTCGAGGTACTCGAGCTTCCACGAGGCGGGCGGGCGGATCCAGTTGCCGTCCTGGTGGAACTGGATGCCGACCGAGCCGGTCCGCACCGGCGCGTCCCACTGGTAGGAGACCCAGTCGGACTCGATCGTGCTCGTCGTGCCGTGGTAGTTGCCCCACTGGTCCGGCGGCAGGAGCGCGGTGGTCGCGCGGCCGTCGTTGAGGGCACCGAGGCGCATGGGCGGCTGCTCGGTGAAGGAGGCCGCCGGCGTCGCCTCACGGGCCACGTTCGTGGTCAGCCAGAAGCGCGGGTCGTCGGCGCGGGTGGGCGTGACCGGCAGGATCGTGTCGCCGTCCCAGCTCACCTCGTCGATCGCGACCGAGCGGCGGAAGTGGCCACCGTTCACAGCGTCCTTGGTGTGGTACGTGATGTACCACTGGCCCTCGTGCTCGAGCATCGAGGGGTGCACGGTCGTCGCCGACGTGCCGCCCAGGATGATGCCCTTGTAGGTCCAGGGGCCGGTCGGGCTGGTCGCCGTCGCGTACCCGATGCACGCCTGGTAGTTCGACGGGGTGCACGCGCTCCCGCCCTGCTTCCAGTCGTAGAGCATGTAGTAGGTGCTGTTCCGCTTGAACACCCACGGCGCCTCGTAGAAGCCCGTCAGGCCGCTCAGGGTCGTGATCGAGCCGGTCGTGGCCGTGAGCGAGGGCGCGAGGCTGATCACGCGCGCGACGCTCCACGAGCCCCAGTACAGGTAGCCCTTGCCGTCGCTGTCGACGAAGACGTGCGGGTCGATGACCTCCTGGCCGTTCGCGCTCGTGCCGAACACGTCGGTCCAGGTGAGCAGCGGCTTGCCGATCGCGTCCGTCCACGGACCCACCGGGCTGTCGGAGACCGCCACGCCGACGGCCATGGCGTTGGGCACCGTCGTGTCGTCGGACTGCACCGGCACGTACCAGTAGAACTTGCCGTCCGGGCCCTCGACCGTCTGGCCGGCGTAGGCGTTGTCGCCGGTCGCCCAGGAGAAGACCTCGTCGGGGTCGAGCGCGTCCTTGTGCAGCGTCCAGTCGCCGCTCGCGACGTCGTCGGTCGAGAAGATGCCGTAGTCGTGCATCTCGAAGCCGGCCTGCTGCGGCGCCGCCTCGTCGTGCCCGGCGTAGATGTAGAGCGTGCCGTCGCTGGCCGCCAGGGGCGCCGCGTCGGCCGAGTAGTAGGAGCCGTCGCCCAGGATCGGGTTGCCGTCGGAGTGGAACGTCACGTCGGTCGGGGCCGCCACCGCCGGGAGGGCGGTGAGCAGCGAGGCCACCAGGGTCGCGCCGAGCGCCGAGGCGAGGAGCCCGGCCCGGCGGTTGTGCGTGCGGGTCATACGAGGAACCACCTTGTTCGTCGATGAGGGGATGCGGGTCGCCGGGCCCGCCGGCACGTGCGGCGGACGGGCCCGGCTGCTGGTCAGCGCTTGACGGTCACGGCCTTCGAGGTGACGGCCTTCGTGACGTAGCCGGCGCGCTTGCCGGTCACGGTGACGGTGATCTTCTTGCCCTTGTCGGCCGCGCGGACCTTGTAGCTCGTCCCCGTGACGCCCTTGACGACCTTCCCGCCGACGGACCAGCGGACCTGGACCGTCGTCGGGGTCGGCGACCAGGACCCGACCTTCACCTTGAGGGTCTTGCCGGCCTTCGCCGTCCCGCTGATCACGGGCTTGGGGGCGACGAACGCCCCGGCGACGACCTTCGCGGACCGCGCCGACGACACCCACGCCGTGGTCGCGTACCCGGCGGCCGCGCCGCGGACCTGCGCCTGCACCCGGTGCCCCGCGTCGGCGCCGCGGACCGTGAACGAGGCACCCGTGGCACCGGCCACGACCTTCCCGTCGACGAGCCAGCGGTAGGAGAGCCGAACCCCCGTGGGCCAGCCCGACGTGGTGATCGCGAGCTTCTTGCCCACCTTGGCCGTGCCCGAGAGCCCGACCTTGCCGGTCTTCAGCGTGCCGAGCGCGACCCGAGCGGTCCCCGCGGAGACCTTCGAGGCAGCCACGAGGTTGTCCCCGAAGCCGGTCACCCGGACGGTGACGACCTTGCCGGCGTCACCGGCCCGCGGCGTCCACGTCGCGCCGTCGGCTCCCGAGACGATCGAGCCGCCGACGAACCACTGGTAGGCGTAGGCGATGCCGCTGGGACCCCAGCCGGAGACCGTGGCCCGCAGCGGGCTGGCGACCTTCGCGGTCCCGGTGATCGCGACCGTGCCGGCCACGACCTTCTCCTGCACGGGCGGGAGGGTGACCGCCTGCACGTGCAGCGTCGCCTCGTGCACCTCGTCGCCGGCCGTGAGCCGCACCGTGTACTCGCCGGTGGCGAGCTTCGTGGGCAGCGCGGCCGTCAGGAGCATGCCGGCACCGTCCTCGTCGGTGCGCAGCGTCCCCAGGGCGGCGTCGCCCGGGCTCAGCGTCACGACGTAGTCGGTCTCGGGCGTGGCCCCGGAGAGCGTGACCGGGAAGCCGTTGCCGGCGAGCACGGCGCCGGTGGGCACCGTGACGACCGCCTGGGCGGCGGGCACGTCCTGGACCTGCCACTCGACGATGCCGACGTACGCGGACGTGGGCTTGGTGAGCGTCGCCCGCAGCGCGGTCGTCGTCACCGGGTCGTGCGTGACCACGTCGTACTCGCCGACCGTCGTGCTGAACCCGCTCGGGTTCGGGACCGGGGTCCACGTGGTGCCGTCGGCCTCGAGGTACTCGAGCGTCCAGTCGGTCGGGACCAGCACGCCGCCCCCGTCGTCGAGGAAGAGCAGCCGGCTCGTGTCGGTCGTGACCGGCTCGGGCCAGGTGAGCTGTGCCCACTGGGTCGCTCCCGCCAGGCCCCACGTGCCCCAGGCGGTGGCCTGGTTCGTCACGGGGAAGGCGTCGGCGCCGTCGTTGATGCCCGCCGGGCGATTCCACGTGGTGGTGGCCGACGCGGTCGCCGTCGCGTTGGGCGCGATGTTGACCGACTGTCCCGGCTCGGGAGCCGGCACCGCGAGGTGGCCGACCGCCGAGACGTTGCCGGCGACGTCGGTGGCCCGGTAGGACACGTCCGCCGCACCGACGACCGTCGCCGCCGACCCGTAGGTCTGCCAGGCGCCGTCACCGACCTTGTACTGGATCGAGTCCAGGCCCGAGCCGCCCTCGACGGCCGCGACCGTGAGCCGGCGGGTCGCCGGGTCGAAGGACGCGGTGACCGTCGGTGCGACGGTGTCGATGGCGATCACGAGCGAGCGGACGGTCGAGACGAGGCCGTCGTCGTCCGTGGCCCGGGCGCGGACGGTGCTGCTGCCCTCGGCCGAGACCGTGACGGGCCCGGTGTAGGGCGCCCACGTGCCGCCGACCTCGATCTCGATCGCCGGGTCGGCGTCCTCGGAGTCGGTCGCGGTGACCGCCACCTGGACGGGTCCGGCGAACCACTCCGAGTCCGGCAGCGCCGGAGTCGTCGTGAGCGTGACCTCCGGCGCGGACGCCGACGAGGCGACCACGGTCACCGTGACGACCGGCCGCTTGTCCGTGCCGGCAACGGTGCCCTCGACCTCGAACGTGCCGGTCGTGGCGTACGACGTCGGGTCGACGTCGTCCCAGGTCACCGGGAGCGACGCCTCACCGCCGTCGTTGTAGGTCGCGACCACCCGGGCGGGCAGCTGCGGGGCGGTGCCCTTGACCGTGGTCGCCGTGGCGGCCACGAACGTGTTGACCTGGACCGCGCTCACGTCGCGGACCCAGACCGTGGCACGGGTCAGCTCGGTGGAGCCGCCGACGAAGCCGAGGACGGTGAACCGTCCCTCTGCCGCATACTGGGCCGGGTCGACGTCCTGCCAGTCGACCGCCGCCTGGGCACGGGAGCCGTCCGCGTAGACGACCTCCACCTGCTCGGGCAGCACCGGCGCGGTGCCGGTCGCCGTGCGCACCGACGGCTGCTCGACCGACGCGGGCGCCTCGGCGAGGGCCTGCCACTCGATGATGCCGGGGTAGGACACCCCGTTGCGGACCAGCGTCGCGCGCAGGGCCTTGGTGGTCACCGAGCCGTGCGTGACCGAGTTGAAGACCCCCGGCACCGTCGGGTACGTGCTCGGGTTCGGCACCTCGGACCACGTGGTGCCGTCGGCGTGCAGGTACTCGAGCTTCCACGACGAGGGCGGCAGGATGCCGTCCGGTGCGCCGTTGCTGTGGAACAGGATCTTCGACTCGTCGACGCGCTGCGGCTGCGCCCAGGTGAGCGTCGCCGTGTAGGCGTTGTTGGCGGCCGGGCGGCCCCACGTGGCCCATGCGTCGGTCTCCGCCGACACGGGGTACGGCGCGTTGCCGTCGTTGATCGCCGAGACGCGGTTCCAGCTGGTGACCTGCGACGCGGTCGCGGTGGCGTCGGGCGCCACGTTGACCTTGTCGGCGGCACCGACCACGGCGTCGACCGTGACGTCGCGCGTCGAGCTGAGCTCGCCGTCGTCGGCCGTCAGCCGCAGCACGTACCGGCCGGCGGCGGTGAACTGGACCACCGTGGTGGCCGCGTTCGGGCTGGCGAAGATCGCCTCGCCGTCCTCGGGGGCCGAGACGACGGACCACGCCGAGCTCAACGAGAGCGCGGGCTGGCCGTCGTCGGAGACCGAGCCGATGATGCGGACCTGCGAGGGCTGAGAGAACGTCGCGTCGAGCGCGGCGCGCACCTTCGGCGCCGCGTTCGTGGCGGCCGGCGCGTCGGCCCCGGTGCGGAAGACCTGGATCTCCTTGACGCCGGTCCGCATGCCGGCGGCGTGCTTGACCGTCAGGCGCACCTTGCTCGTCGTGACCTCGCCGAATCGGACGTGGTTGGCGTTGGCCGAGGAGTAGACCGGCGCCCGGGACTGGTCCGTGATGGGCTTCCACGTCCCGCCGTCGTCGTACTCGAGGCCGTAGTTCTCCGGTGCCGCGTAGCCGGCGACCGTGGCGGTCGTGGACGAGCGGTAGAAGAAGAGCCGGATGTCGTCGATCGCCTGCTGCGCGCCGAGGTCCACGACGAGCGTGTCGGTCGCGTTCGGCGAGCCGGCCGTGCCCCAGAAGGGCTCGTTCGCGGTCGAGCCGTCGACCGCACCGGCCGCGGCGCGGCCCGTCGTCGTGAAGCTGGCCGTGACCGGCTTGCCCTGCGCGAGGTCGGTCGAGCCGGTCGTCGCCGTCTCGATGTCCGTGCCCGCCTTGGCGAACAGGTCCACGACGCGCGAGTCGTCGGCGAAGCGGACGTCGGACGCGGCCTCGAGGTCCGAGGCGACGTTCTCGACGACCGTCGCGCCGCCGTCGGGCAGCGTGACCTCGCCCGTGGCGGGGTCGTAGACGACGTGCGCGAGGTCGCTCACCGTGAAGGCCCGCTCACCGTCGACGTACACGGAGTAGCCGGCGGGGACGTCGGCGCCGTAGTGCGTGCCGTCCTCGTCCCACACGACCGTGACGTCCTTGTCGTGGTACCGGATGTTGTCGGCGGTGAAGTACGGCCAGTCGATGTCGATCGGGTCGAGCTCGATCTTGTCGTCGTCGCGCGAGCGGAAGCCCATCGCGTCCTCGATGACCGTGAAGTTGGTCGCGCCGAGGATGGTGTGGTGGATCCAGGAGCGGTAGCCGATGGAGCCGCCGTCCGCGGCCGAGCCGTTGGACCAGAACTCGTTCTGGTTCGGCAGCCGGTTGTCACCGTTGTTCTGGTACTGCGACCAGGCGTTCCAGTACAGGAGCTGCTTGTACATGTCCTTCGTGACGTACTCCGACGGGTAGTCGCGCAGCACGCTGGCCAGCATCCGGAAGGAGACGGTCGAGTTGATGACCGAGAAGTTGTTCGACCCCTGCTCGGGCGACGCCGCCTTGTCGACCTGGTTGGCCGTGTAGAACGGGAAGACCGGGTACTGGTCCGCGTCCGCGAACAGCCGCAGCGCCTCGACGTACTTGGGGTCGTAGTCCGCGTCGCCCACCTTCGGCATCAGGCCGACCGTGAACGGGTAGTAGTTGTTGATCTCCTTGTACGGGTTCAGGGTCCCGTCGCTGGTCATGCGGTGCTTGAGCAGGTTGCCCTTGAGGCCGACCGCGTCGGTCGTGGTCTTCGCGTCCTCCCAGAGCAGGTCGATGACCGCCGTGCGGACGTCGTCGGCGAACGCGTCCATGCGCTCGGCACCCGCGGTGTCGCCGGCGGTGCGGTAGAAGTCCGCGGCCGCCTTGGCGTTCGAGTACAGGTACGCGCTCTCGGTGCGGTCCATGTTGGTGCCGTGACCGGTCCAGTGGAACGAGACGGCGTCGGCGTCGTTGCCGGTCATCGCGCCCCAGCTGTACTCGAGCAGGTTGTTCTTGTTGGAGTCGTACGCCTTGAGCAGGCCCTCGACGTCCTCCTCGCCGTGCTTGGCGAGCAGCGAGCCGATCGCGGCCGGCCCGCCGTGCAGCTGGTAGGCCCGCCAGGCGGCCTCGGTGATGTACTCCGTGTAGCTGTTGTTCCAGTTGGCCGGGTCGCCCGGGTTGTCGGTGAACTTGTCGCTCTTGGACGTCTCGCCGACGGACACCGCGGGGCCGTAGGAGTAGGCCGGGTCGCGGAAGTACTTGAGGTCGTCGATGAACATCCCGACCGTGAGGACGATCGCGTTGTTGTACCCGAGCACGCCCTCCATGGACGTCGGGAACTGGTAGTCGTTGCCCGGGATGTCCGCGTCGAGGTAGTTGTAGCGCATCAGCCACCAGCGGTAGAAGAGCGTCTTGTCGATGTTGTCGTCCGGGGTGTCGAGGTAGACGAGGTTGTCGACCCACCACTGGTTGTAGGCCGTGACCTGCGTGGTGAACGCCTGCGCGGGCGTCAGCGCGCGGTAGTCCTCGTACTGCGTGGCGGACTCGGAGATCTCGTCGGTGATGAACCCGAGCTGCAGCTTGGTGGTCGCGGAGCCGCCGGCCGGGACGGCCAGCGTGCGCGTGAGCGACGTGCCCGACGCCGTGAAGCCGTCGCCCGACAGGCGCGGGTAGAGCGTGGTGATCTTGTTGAACGCGTCGAGCGTGCCGGTCAGCTCGTCACCGTCGGCCTGCGTGACGTGCGGGGAGGTGGCGGTGATCTTGACCGAGTGGGCGCCGGCGCCGCTCACCTCGATGTTCGCGACCATGACGTTGGCGTCGGTGATGAACTTGGTCTGCTTCAGCGTGATGCCGCCGCCGGTGAAGACGCTGGAGAAGTAGCTGGGCGTCTGGCGACGCTGGGCGGACTGCTCGGTCATCGTCACGTTCGCGCCGTCGACCTGCACGGTGTACGCGAACGCGTCGCCCTTGCCGGTGGTCTCGCCGTACGCGGTGTCGCCGCGCCAGCCCAGGCCGGTGGGGGTGTGGGTCTTCATGAAGACCGCCCGGCCGCGCGTGAACGCGACGAGGTCCTCCGTCGCGTCGTACATCGGGCCGGTGCGCGCGAGCATCCGGTCGATCCAGAAGTCGTTGCCCGGCGTGGTGCCGGCGCCTGCGGCGACGTCCTGGGCGAACACCTTGCTCAGGTAGCTCCCCGGGGCGTACGCGACGCCCGTCTCGGGCACGGGCGTGGCCGACCCCTTGAAGGCGGGGTAGCCGATGGTCGTCTGGGGAACCTCGTCGCCCGGCACCGCCGCCGCCCCCGGGGGGACCAGCGCTGCCAGGGCCAAGGCCGAAACCGTTGCCATTCCGATGAAAGCAGCTCGCGGCGGGAACGAGCGCGCGACTGGACGGCGATCCACGATGGACACCTCTCGACGGTGAGATTGGGCGTGATCCGCAGTGTTCCAGGCGTCGAGCAACTATGGCAATGGGTTTCGGTCTTTTCGGTGAAGACGAACCTTCGGGCATGACGAAGCCACGCGGGACCCGACCAGAGGTTTCGCGTCAGGCGCGCGTGGAGCTCGCGCGGACCACGAGCTCGGGCGGCAGCACGTGCCGCTCGCTCGGGCCGCCGTCGAGCGCGGCCTGCATGACCGAGGTGGCCAGCCGGCCGAGCTCGGCGAAGTCCTGGCGCACGGTGGTCAGCGGCGGGGCGTAGTGGGACGAGCCCGCCTCGTCGTCGAAGCCGACGAGCGCCACGTCCTGGCCGACCCGGACGCCGGCCTCCCAGAAGGCGTGCTCGAGGCCGAGCGCGAGCTGGTCGTTCGCGGCGAAGATCGCGCTGGGGAGGCCGTTCTCGACGAGCCGCCGGCCGATCGCGTAGCCGTCGTCGGCGCGCCAGCCGGTGACGACGGGAGCGAGGAGCTCGATGCCGGCGGTGACGCACTCCTCGCGCCAGCCGGCCAGGCGGTCCTGGGCGTCGAACCAGTCCTGCGGGCCGGCGACGTGCAGCACCGGTCCGCCCAGGTCGAGCAGGTGCCGGGTCGCGAGTCGCGCACCCTGGCGCTGGTCGACGCCGACCGCGTGCACGTGCCGGCCCGGCGGGACGTCCGGGGTCGAGGAGATCATCACGATCGGCACGGGCGAGTCGAGGCCCGCGACGGCCTGCGCGATCTCGTTGGTCGGGGCGATGACGACGATGCCGTCGACGCCCTGGTCGAGGAAGTGCTCGGCCGTCCTGCGCATCGACTCGGCGTCGACCTGCCGGACGGTGGCCACCGAGACGTACCAGCCGGCCACACGGGCGGCCTCCTCGAAGCCCACGAGCGTGCTCGTCGGGCCGTGCAGCGCGGTGGCCGGGGTGACGACACCCAGGGTGTCCGAGCGGCGTGTCACCAGCGCACGGGCCGCGCTGTTGCGGCGGTAGCCGAGGGCCGCGATGGACTCGAGCACGCGGTCGCGGGTCTCGGCGCGGACGCTGGGGTGACCGTTGAGCACGCGGGAGACGGTCTGGTGCGAGACGCCCGCGTGCAGCGCGACGTCGCTCATCGCCGGTGGGCGCGCGGGCATCTCCACGGCGATCAGCCGGCGTACTGCGAGCCGAGCTCGCGTGAGCGGTCCGCCGCGGCCTGGGCCGCGGCCACGATCCCGGCCCGCACGCCGTGCGCGTCGAGCTCGCGCACCGCCGCGACCGTGGTGCCCCCGGGCGAGGAGACACGCTCGCGCAGGACCACCGGGTGGTCGCCGCTCTGCGCGGCCAGGGCCGCCGAGCCCTCGACCGTCGCGACCGCGAGCTTCGTGGCCAGGTCCCGCGGGAGCCCGAGCAGCACGCCCGCCTCGGCCATCGCGTCGATCAGGTAGAACGCGTACGCGGGCCCGGAGCCCGAGATCGCGGTGACCGCGTCCAGGTCCTTCTCGGCGACGCGGACGACCAGGCCGGTGGTGGACAGGATCTTCTCGACGAGCACGAGGTGCCCCTCGCCCGCCGCGGCGCCCGGCGCGATCGCCGACGCTCCCTCGCCGACGACGGCCGGGGTGTTCGGCATGACGCGCACCACGGGGGTGCCGGTCGGCAGGCGCCGCTCGTAGAAGGACAGCGGCAGTCCCGCCGCGACGCTCACCACCAGGGTGCCGCCGCGCAGCACCGGCGCGATCTCGTCGAGGACCGAACCCACGACCTGCGGCTTGACCGCGACCAGCACGACGTCGGCGCGGGCCGCGGCGGTCGCGTTGCGCGCTCCGGTGCGGACCGCGTAGCGACCGGCCAGGTCGTCGGCGCGCGCGACCTGCTGCTCGGTCACCTCCACCTGCTGCGGCGACCACCCCGAGGCGAGCAGCGCCGCGAGCAGGGTCTCCCCCATGACGCCACCGCCGAGCACGGCGACCTGGGCGCCCGCCTGGTCCTGCTGCTCGCTCATCGTCGTGCGTCCTTCACGTCAGGGGTTCGACGCGCCGACACTGGCGCCGCCCGCGAGCCTACCGACGCGGGCGGCGCCATGAGCCCCGGCCTCGCCGGGATGGACAGATCAGCCGCGGTCGCCGCCGCGCTGGAAGCTGCCGCCGCCCTGGAAGCCACCGGGGAACCCGCCGCCTGGTGCCTCGGTCGTCGACCCGCCGAGGCCCGACAGCCCGCCGCTCGTGGAGTCGGCGCCCGAGTCCATCGACACCGTCAGGTCCGCGAGGACCACCTCGTCGCCGGCCTTCAGGCCCGAGGTGATCTCGGTGAGCTCGGCGCCCACGGCGCCGCGCTCGACGGTGACCGAGGAGGCCTTGCCGTCCTTCAGCACCTGGACCGTGGTCGCCGAGCCGTCGACGTGCACCGCGGAGGTCGGCACCGTGAGGACCTTCGCGCCGCCGGCGACCTCGATGAGGACCTGGGCCGACGAGCCGTCGTACAGCTGCACGTCCGTCGGGTCCAGCGCCAGGTCGACCGTGTACGCAGGCGTCGAGGACGTGGACACGTCCAGCACCCCGATGCTCGAGACCTTCGCGGTGAGCTTCTGGTCCGTGCTGCGCACCGTGACGTCCGCCGGCTGGCCGACCGCGACCACGTCGATGGAGCCGAGCGGCACCGACGTGGTGACCGTGTAGCCGTCGGACCCGAGGACCGTGATCACGGCCGTGGTCGACGAGGCCGAGACCGTGTCGCCCTTCGCGATCGAGACCGCCGCGACCGTCCCCGCGATGGGGCTGGTGAGGTCCACCAGGGCGAGCTTGCTCGTGGCGATGTCGAGGTCGGCCTGCGCGAGGTCGATCGCGGCGCGGTCGGCGACGACGTCCGCGGCCGTGGCCGCCTGCGTCGTCGCCTGACCGCCGCCGCCCTGGGTGCCGGTCCCACCGGTACCCGTCCCACCCGTGCCCGTGCCGCCCGTGGTGCCCGTGCCGGTGCGGCCGTCGGTCGGTGCCGCCGGTTGCGTCGCGTGGTCGCTCGGCGCGGTCGGCTGGCCGGAAGGCTGGCCCGACGGCTGGCCCGACGGCTGACCCGAGGGCTGGCTGGGCGTCGTGGGCGTCGTCGGGGTGGACGGCGTGCCCGAGCCGCCCGCCGCAGCGACCGCCTTCGCGTACGCGGTCACCGCCGCGTCCAGGTCCTTGGCCAGCGCCATGAGGCTGGTCTGGGAGTCGCCCACGGTCGTCGCGGCGTCGAGCGCGTCGCCGATCGCGGCCTGGCAGTCGGCCAGCGCGTCGGCGACGGACCCGTCGCCGGCGGCCGTCACGGTCAGCGCGGTCGACGAGATCGCCGTGCCGTCCCCGCTCGTGAGCTGCAGCGCGTCCTTGCCGGCGTTCGTGCCGGCCGGCAGCACGACGCCCACCGTGAACGCGCCGTCCTTCGGCGTGACCTCGGTGAGCACGGCGCCGCTCGACGCGAGCCGCACCTGCACCGGGTCGCTCCCGGCGCCCGCGCCGGTCACCTTGACCGCCGAGGCCGCCGCGGCGGTCCCCGGCGTGATGGTCAGGACGTCGCCGGTCGTCGCGGCGCCCGACGTCGTGGTGACGGCGAGGAACGCGGTGCAGGCCGCGGTCGACGCGTCGACCGCGTCGCCGCTCGCGGTGAGCTCCTTCGTCGTGGTGTCGTACTGCGCGAGCAGCGCGTCCTGCGCGTCGTGCACCGCGGCGAGGGCCTTGTCGAGGCCCGACGAGCCGGTGCTCGGGCTCGCCGAGGGCTGCGCCACCGGCTTCGTGGCGGCGGTCGTCACGCTCGTCGTCACGTACGCGGCGTTCGAGACGACAGCCGCGCTCGTCGACGCGGCGGGGGCCACGGCCGCTGCCCCGGACGAGACCGAGGCGCCGGTGGCCGTCGTCGTGCTCGTCGTGCTCGTCGACGTCTGCGAGTCGAGGTCGTCGGAGAGCTGCTGGTTGGCGTCCGCGAGGGCGGAGGTCGCGTCGTCGACGTCGCCCTGCAGGTCGCCGGCGTCCAGGGAGGCGAGCCCGTCGCCCGCCTCGACGGAGTCGCCGACCGCGACGTCGACCTTCGAGACCGTCCCGGCCACCGAGAACGCCGCGTCGCGGCGTTCGGCCGAGCTGACGGTGCCGACCGCGTCGACGCGCTGCGTGACAGAGCCGAGGGCGGCCGTGGCCGTGCGGTAGTGCTCGCCGTCCTCGCGGCCGGCCGCGAGCGCGACCCCGCCGCCGACGAGGGTCACCGCGACGACCGCCACGACGACGAGGACCGCGATGCGGCGACGCCGCTTGCGGCGACGCACGGCGGCGCTGGGCCGGGTGGGCTCAGGCATCGGCCGACCCCTGCGTGCTCGTGTCGTCCTGGCCGCCCTGCGCGGGTCCGCCCTGGCCACCGCGGCCGCCGAACCCGCCGCCGAATCCCGTGCTGCACGTGCCGTCGGTGGCCTGCGAGACGACGATCCGTGTCGCGGCGACCGCGCCCTTGTCGTCCGCCTTGCCCTGCACCGCGGCGCACGCGCCGACGACGAGCGCCTTGGCGCTGGCCTTCGCGGTGGCCGAGTACGTGGTCGACGAGTCGACGGTGACCGTCTTGCTCGTCGTGGTGCCGTCCTGGCCGGTGGCGTCGATCGTGAGGGTCGAGCCGTCGACCGCGGTCACCTTGCCGGTGGTGAACCCACCGAGGCCGCCGAACCCGCCGCGACCGCCTGCCGCGCCTGTCGGGGCGTCTCCGGGCTGTGCCGCACCCCCGGTCGGCATGTCGGTGGGGGCGCCCGAGGGTCGGTCGCCCGGCGTCCCGCCACCGCGGCCGCCGAAGCCGGTCGTGCACTCCCCGTCGGTCGCGGCCGTGATCGTCACCGTGGTCGCGGCGGCGTCGGCTGCCGTGCCCGCGCTGTCTGCGGTGCTCCCGTCCGTCGCCCCCGAGCCCCCGGGCGCGCCGCCGGTGATCGCGGTGACGCACGAGCCGACCGTGACGTCGGCCAGCGTGCCGGCCGTCGTCGCCGAGAACGTGGTGTCGTCGGTCCAGGTCACGGTCGTCTGACCATCGTCGTCGCGCACCTGGAGCGTCGCGTCGCCGACCTGGGCGATCTGGCCGCTCGTGCCGCCGCCAGCCCTCTGCCCGCCTCCCGGGGCGGTGCCGCCGTTGCCGTTCGCGGCTGCGGGGGCAGACGCGGACGCGGACGCGGCGGGCTCGGCGGCGTCGGACCCGCCGGAGCAGCCGGCGAGCACGAGCGCGGCCACCGCGAGGGGCGCGGCAAGCGTGAGGAGGGGACGGGTTCGAGACATGGTGGAGCTCCTGGGTGTGGTGGAGGCCGCGCGGGTCATTCGGACCGCAGCGCGTCGATGGGGGTGAGGCGGGCCGCACGGGTGGCCGGGTAGACGCCGAACACGAGCCCGATGCCGACGGCCACGACGACGGACCCGGCCACGGCCGCGCCCGACACGACGATCGAGGTGTCGAGCAGCCCGGGCAGGACGTGGGCCGCGACGATGCCGAGCCCGGCACCGATGACGCCGCCGGCCAGGCCGAGGACGGACGCCTCGACGAGGAACTGCCGGCGGATCGCCCACGGCGGTGCGCCCAGCGCCTTGCGCAGGCCGATCTCGCGCGTCCGCTCGGTGACCGAGACGAGCATGATGTTCATGACGCCGATGCCCCCGACCAGCAGGGACAGGGCAGCGATGCCGGTCAGCAGCACGGTGAGCGTGCGGTAGACCGCGGTCGCCGTGGACACCAGGGCGTCCTGCGAGCTGACCGTGAAGTCGGCCGAGTCGGTGGCCGTGATGCCGTGCAGGTTGAGCAGGAGGTTGGTCGTCTCCTGGTTGGCCGCGGAGAGCTGGTCGGTCGAGGCCGCCTGCACGTAGATGGTGGACACCGAGTTGCGGGCGTTGCCGCCGACGAGCTGCTCGGACGCCGTGGACAGCGGGACGAGCGCGATGTCGTCGAGGTCCTCCGAGCCGCTGGCCCCCTCGGCCGCGAGGACGCCGACCACCTGGTAGTCGTCGTCGCCGATCGTGACGGACTGCCCGACGACCCTCGTCGTCCCGAACAGCTCCGTGGCCGTCTCCGAGCCGAGCACGATGACGTCAGCCCGGTCGGTGTCGTCGGCGGCGGTGAGGAACCGCCCGTTCTCGAGCTCGCGCGAGCGCACGTCGAGCCAGTCGGCCGTGGTGCCGGTGACCGACGTCGTCCAGTTGGTGTCGTTCGCCTCGAGGCTGGTCGAGGTCGTCTTCTCGGGGGCGACCGCGGAGACGTCGGGGGCGTTGGTCCGCGACGCGAGCGCCTCGGCGTCCGCCCGGGTCAGCGTGGCTGCCGAGCCGAAGCCGCCGCGCACGCCGTCGGTGCCGGTGCTGCTGCCGGGCGTGACGATCAGCAGGTTGGAGCCGAGCGAGCTGATCTGCGCGCTGACGTCCTTCTGCGTCCCGAGCCCGAGGCCGACGGTGAGGATCACCGCGGCGATGCCGATGAGGATGCCCAGCACGGTCAGCGCGGAGCGCAGGCCGTGCGACCGGACGGCCGCCAGGCCGGTCCGGAGTGTCTCGGTCCAGCTCACCGGTCGATCACCTCGTCGGACTGGATGAGCCCGTCGCGCACCCACACGATGCGCCGCGCGTGCTGCGCGACCTCGAGCTCGTGGGTGATGAGGACGATCGTGCGGCCCTGCTGGTGCAGCTCGTCGAGCAGCCCCAGCACGTCCGCTGTCGACTGCGAGTCGAGGTTGCCGGTCGGCTCGTCGGCCAGCAGCAGGTCCGGCTCCCCGACGAGCGCACGGGCGACCGCGACGCGCTGCTGCTGGCCGCCCGACAGCTCGCCGGGCCGGTTGGCGACGCGGTCGCCCAGCCCGACGCGCTCGAGCGCGGCCGCGGCGCGCGCCTTGCGCTCGCCCACCGGCACCTGCCGGTACATGAGCGGCAGCTCGACGTTGCGCCACGCGGACAGCGCGGGCAGCAGGTGGAACTGCTGGAAGACGAAGCCGATGCGCAGGTTGCGGATCTGGGCCAGGTCGATCTCGTCGAGCTCGGCGATGTCGTCGCCGGCCAGCCGGTAGTCGCCCTCGGTGAGCGTGTCGAGGCAGCCGATGATGTTCATGAGCGTCGACTTGCCGGACCCCGAGGGGCCCATGATCGCGACGTACTCGCCCTGCTCGATCCGCAGGTCGATGCCGCGCAGCGCCTCGAACTCGATGCTGCCGGTGCGGTAGGTCTTGCGGGCGCCGACGAGCTCGATGACCGGGGAGCCGGGCTCGGCGAGCGCCGTGCTCGTCGTGCTCGTCGTGCTCGTCGTGCTCGTGGACGGGAACGCGTCGAAGACGTCAGCCATTGGTGCCACCGCCCTGAGGACCGCCCTGGCCCGTGCCCTGGCCACCCTGGAAGCTGCCTCCGCCCGGGAACCCGCCCGGGAAGTCGCCGCCGCCGGGGACCTGACCGGTCTGACCGGTCTGGCCGCCCTGCCGGTTGCCGGTGCCGGCCTGGAAGGTCTGCACGACGACCGCGTCGCCCTCGGCGAGCCCGTCGGTGATCTCGACGAGGTTGCCGGAGGTCTCGCCGGTCTTCACGGTGACCTTCTTCTGCGTGCCGTCGGTCGCCTGCACGGTCACCGTGCTGGCGCCGTCGGCCGTCGTCACCGCGAGGGCCGGGACGGTGAGCACGTCGGTGCGGCGCTCGTAGATGATCGAGACGTCGACGCTCGTGCCGTCGTGGAGCTTGGCGGTGTCGCCCGTGACGTCGACGACGACCGGGTAGGCAGCCACGCCGGACGTGCTCGTCGAGACGAGCCCGACCGAGGCGACCGTGCCGTAGAGGGTGTCGGAGAGGTCGTCGGACGTCATCTCGACCTGGTCACCGGCGGCGACGTTCGCGACGTCGGCCTCGCTGACCGTCGTCGCGACCTGCCACGCGCCGGTGCCGACGATGACGAACTGCCCCGTGCTCGTGGTCGTCGAGGTGCTCGACTGGCTCGAGGGCTGGCTGCTGCCGGACGCCCCGCCGCTGGAGCTGCCCGCTCCGCTCGAGCCGCTCGACGAGGACCCGGTGACGACGTCGCCGACCTCGAGGTCGGCCGTCGTGACCAGGCCCGCGGCGGGCGCCTCGAGGACGGCGTCGCCGACGGCGTCCTTCGCGTCGTCGACGCCGGCCTGCGCCACGTCGACCTGCGCCTGGGCCGCGGCGATCTGCGCGTCCGAGGAGTCGGTGCCATCGGCTGCGTCGTCGGCGTCAGCGAGCTTGGCCTTCGCCTGCGCCAGCGTGGACTTCGCCGAGAGCAGGTCCGCGTCGAGGGTCAGCGTGTCGACCGTCGCGAGCACCTGGCCCTTCCTGACCGTGTCACCGGCCGCGACCTTGACCTTCGTGACCGTGCCCGAGACGGCGAAGCTCACGTCCTCCTGGACGGTCGGCTCCAAGGTGCCCGTGCCCGAGACGGTCTTCTCCATCGTCGACAGGCTCGCCTGCACCGTCCGGGTGGTCGGCCCCTGCGCCTCGGCGGACGCGGGCTGACGCCACCACACCCACCAGGCACCGGTGGCGACGAGCCCCAGGATGACGACTGCTCCGACGACCCGGGCCCACGGCCGGGTCCTTCTCCAACGCGCGCGCATGCTCTCCCTCACGGTCCTGGTGGCGATCTGAGCCAGAACCTAGGGAGGCCACCTGGTGGAGGCGTATCAGGAACCTATGACCAGGCTGTGAGGGTGTGACCTGCGGTTACGCGACGACGAGCAGCCCGTCGCGCACGAGCCCGCGCACGCTCGGCAGCACGTCCGCGGCGACGTCCTGCGCCGGGACGCCGAGCAAGGCCCCGAGCGCGCCGACGATCTGCCCCGCGGACAGGTCTCCGTCGCACGCGCCGACGAACCCGGCCAGCGCCGTCCCGGCCTGCACCGCGCGCCCGAAACCGCCGCCCTGCCGCAGCAGGACGACCTGCGGGTCGACCGCGCCGGGCGTCAGGTAGCGCTCCTCGGTGACGTCGGGCGCGACGACGAGGTGGGCGGCGGCGAGCACCTCGTCGGACGACGAGGAGAGCCACGTCTCCGCCGCGAGCGACGCGGCGATCGCGGGGCCGAGCGGCTGCTGCACCGTGCCCGTGACCTCCTCGAGGCGGCGCATCGTCGCGACACCGAGCGGCGGCCGGCGCAGCGTGATGATCCCGAACCCGATCGCCTCGACGTCGCGCGACGCGAAGTCGTCGAGCCACGCGCCGTACCGGGTGCGCCAGGCGTCGAGGTCGCGGTCCGGGGTGGTGCCGCCGTCGCGGATCCAGGTCTCGGCGTACTGGGCCGGGTCCTGCAGCTCGCGCTGGACGACCCAGCCGTCGAGCCCGGACTCGTCGATCCACTGCCCCACGCGCTCGTCCCACGACGAGCCCCGCGTGACCTCCCAGTTGCCGAGCATCTGCGCGACGCCGCCGGGCGCCAGGACCGAGCCGATCCCCGTCACGAGGTCACGCACGATCGCGTCACCGGCCCGGCCGCCGTCGCGGTACTCGTAGGCGGGCACGTCGGCGGACCGCGGCGTGATGACGAAGGGCGGGTTGCTCACGACGAGGTCGAGCTCGCTGCCGGCGACCGGGTCGAGCATCGAGCCCAGCCGCAGGTCGAGCTCCACACCCGCCAGGGCCGCGTTGAACCGCGTGAACGCCAGCGCGCGCTGCGAGATGTCGGTGGCCACGACCTGTTGCGCGTGGCGGCTGGCGTGCAGCGCCTGGATCCCGCACCCGGTCCCCAGGTCGAGCACCCGGCCGACCTCGGACCGGACCGTGACCTGCGCCAACGTCGTCGACGCGCCGCCGACGCCGAGCACGTGGTCGGTCCGCAGCGCGCGGCCGGTGGCCAGCTCGCCGAGGTCGGAGGCGATCCACCAGTCGACCTCACCGTGCCCGTCCGCCGCCGTGTACGGCCGCAGGTCGACCAGGGCGCGGACCTCGCCGCCCGACTCCTCGACGAGCCCGAGCGCTGCCGCCCCCGCGACGCCCAGCCGCGGCAGGGCGCGGCGCACCTGCTCGCTCGGCACCGCGAGCCCGAGCAGGAACAGGCGGACCAGTGCGGCCAGCGGGTCCGTGCTCGCGGCGCTCCTGCGGAGGGCCGGCACGGGCTCCTCGCGGTGCAGGGCGTCCGCCGCGACCGGACCCAGCAGCTCCTCGACGCCCACGACGCCGTAGCCGGTCGCGGTGAGGTCCGAGCGGAGGGTCTCGACGAGCGACGGGTCAGGGTTCGGCGGGGTCATGCGCCCATTGTCCGGTGCGGATGCGCCGCGCGACGAGCGGACGCACAGTGAGGGTCCACCCGACGCTCGACGAGGGGAACGACGATGTCCGACGAGACGACCAGCCAGTTCGAGGGCGACTCCCCGGAGCCGGTCGAGGCGGCTCCCTCCTCGCACCCGGGCGACGACGACCAGCCGCCGCAGGGGCCGACGCAGGAGGACACGCAGCGCAAGATCTACCCGACCGACCCGACGGGCGCCGATCCGGCGTAGCGGCTCAGGCGGTCGCGGGGCCGATCGCGACGACGGCGAGCGCCTTCTCGAGGTCGCGGCGCCACTCCTCCGCTGCCTCGGCGGACAGCCCGCTCGCCACGACGATGGGCGTCGACGGGATGCCGTCGGCCAGACGCTTCGCCACCTCGAACTCGTAACGGTGGCGCATCAGGGCGCCCCTGACCGCTGTGCGGTTCGGACCGACGTCGACGAGCGTGACGTGGACCGCCGTGACGGTCGTCGGGTTCGGGACGGACCGGATGTCGGGCGCGGGGCGCACGACCTTGAACGCCACGAGCTTGGCCACGGGCAGGACCACGAGAAGGAAGAGGACGACGCTCCAGTCACTGCCGACCCACGCGTCGGCGAGCGACATCAACGGGACGGCCACGACGATCATGACCAGGTAGGCCACGAGCAGGCGCCCGCGCGGCACCATCCCCCACAGCATCGTTCCCACGCACGCTCCTCTCGTCGGCGCAGATCCTCCCAGCCCGCCAGGCGTGCTCGCGACCTCCGAGCGGGTGACCAGCGTCTGCCATCCGGACACCTCCGCGTCGGCGAGCATCGGGGACAGGCCGCCGTCCTACGCTGCCGTCCGTGACCCGACTCGAGCTCAGCTTCCTCACCTTCGTCCCTTACGACGACCCGGCCGGCGCTGCTGACTCGCTGCGTGACGCCGTCGACCTGTTCCGGTACGCCGAGGACCTCGGCTACGACGTGGGCTGGGTGCGGGTACGGCAGCTCGAGAAGTTCCTGTCCTCACCGTTCCCGCTGTTCGGGGCCATCGGCCAGGCCACGAGCCGGATCCGCTTCGGCACCGCGGTCCTGCCCATGCGGTACGCGGACCCGATCGGCGTCGCGCAGGACGCGGCGACGGTCGACCTGCTCTCGGGCGGCCGGCTCGAGCTCGGGGTCGCGGGCGGCATCAAGCCGGCGTCGACCCTGTTCGACACGGTCCACGGCACGAGCGAGCGGTCGTTCGACGACGAGTCGCAGGACCGCATCGCCCGGCTGCGCGCGGCGCTCGCCGACGAGCCCGTCGCCGTCGCTCCCGAGGGCGGCTTCCCGATCGCCCCACCCGGGACGCCGCTGACCGTGACCCCGCACAGCCCGGGCCTCGCCGACCGCGTCTGGTACGGCCCGGGCTCGGTCGAGACTGCCGTCCGGACCGCCGAGCAGGGCATGGACCTGCTCGTCTCGACGCTGAACACCAACGACGACGGCCGGTCGTTCGAGGAGGGCCAGCGCGACCAGATCCTCGCCTACCGCGATGCGTTCGACGTGCCGGGGCGGACGCCGCGGGTCGTCGCCGGGCGCATCGTGCTGCCCTCGGTGACGCCCGCCGACGACGAGTTGTTCGCCGAGTACATCGCCTGGTACGCGGGCCGCTTCGACGAGCGCGGCCGGCCCAAGCAGGGCGGGTTCGGCGTGTTCAGCCCCACGCACCACGGGTCGCCCGACGAGGTCGTCGCGAGCCTGTCCGCGGACGTCGCGCTACGGGAGGCCACGGGCCTGGACGTCGTGCTGCCCGCGGACGCGACCCACGCGATGAGCCGGCGCATCCTGGAGAACGTCGCGACGTCGGTCGCGCCGGCGCTGGGGTGGACGCCCTCGCGCTGAGTCCCGCGCGGCGAGATCAGAGCTCGACGGCGACCCGGGCCCGGGCCTTCTCGAGCTCTCGACGCCAGAGGTCGGCCTCGACGTCGGTCACCGCGGTGGCGACCCGCACGGGGAAGGACTGGGAGCCGTCGGTCACCCTGGCAGCAAGCTCTCTCGTGAAGCCGCGTCGCCTGAGGACGCGAGCGACGGCCGTCGGGCGGGGTCCGAGCGCGACGAGCGTGACCCGGCCGAGCGCTCGGTCCTCCGGCAGCGGCAACGCGGCGACGGGGACCTGCACCGGGCCGGGCGCCAGCCACCGCACGATCCAACGCGCTGCGCGGAGGATCCCCAGCAGGACGAACGCGTTCACGACCGCCGGGAGCAGGTCCGAGTCCGTCCTGCGCAGCACCAGGAGGTTGAGGACGAACGCGAGAGCGATGGCCGCGGGGTACACGACCAGGCTGACGACGAGTCGCCGATCTCCCGATGCCTCGCGCACCCCGTCCTCCCCTCACCCGACGCATCGCCCACGCTAGCGGCGCTCGCCGCCGGCGCCATCGCGCGCAGCTGCCGCCCACGGGGGGACAGCACCCTTCTCGACCACGCTCCCCGGGAGCATGATGGGAGGGCGAGCCGACGCGGCCTGCCCTCCCCTGCGGGCAGGCCGCGTCCTGCATGACGGCGGCCCCCGGGACCAGTCCCGGGGGCCGTCGTCGTGCGATGCGTCAGTCGTCAGGAGACGAGCGCGTCCTGCGCCGGCACCTGGTCCCGCTCGGCCTCGCGGTCCACGCGCGCCGCCCGCAGCCGGGAAGCGACGACCGCCCCGAACGCGATGAGCGCCGCCACGATCGCGATGCCGAGACGCAGCCCCGTGTTCGCGTCGGGACCGACGGTCACCACCACCACCGCGGGGGCGATGAGCAGCGCCACGAGGTTCATGACCTTGAGCAGCGGGTTGATGGCCGGGCCGGCGGTGTCCTTGAACGGGTCGCCGACGGTGTCGCCGATGATGGCCGCGGCGTGGGCGTCGGAGCCCTTGCCGCCGTAGTGGCCGTCCTCGACGATCTTCTTCGCGTTGTCCCACGCGCCGCCCGCGTTGGCCAGGAAGACGGCCATGAGCACGCCGGCGCCGATGGCCCCAGCGAGGAAGCCAGCGAGCGGGCCGATGCCGAGGCCGAAGCCGACGGCGATCGGGGCGAACGCCGCCAGGAGGCCCGGGGTGGCCAGCTCGCGCAGCGAGTCGCGCGTGCAGATGTCGACGACACGGCCGTAGTCCGGGCGCTCCTCGTAGGTCATGATCCCGGGGTGGTCGCGGAACTGGCGGCGCACCTCGTTGACGATCGCGCCCGCCGCGCGGGTCACGGCGTCGATCGCCAGGCCCGAGAAGAGGAACACCGTCGCGCCGCCGAGGATCACGCCGACGAGGGTGATCGGGCTGATGATCGAGTAGTTCATCATCGCGTTCGTCAGGTCGCTGAGCGTGTCACCCGGCCGCAGGACCTCGGCCGTCTTGGTCGCCACCGCGTCGGCGTACGAGCCGAACAGCGCGGTCGCGGCGAGCACGGCCGTCGCGATCGCGATGCCCTTCGTGACGGCCTTCGTGGTGTTGCCCACGGCATCGAGGTCGGTGAGGATCTGCGCGCCCTCCTCGCTCACGTCGCCGGACATCTCCGCGATGCCCTGCGCGTTGTCGGAGACCGGCCCGAAGGTGTCCATCGCGACGATCACGCCGACGGTGGTCAGCAGACCGCAGCCCGCGAGCGCGATGAGGAACAGCGAGAGGCCGATCGAGCCGCCGGCGATGAGGAACACGCCGCAGATCGCCGCCGCGATGATGCCCGCGGTGTAGACCGCGGACTCGAAGCCGACCCCGATGCCGGACAGCACCACGGTCGCGGCGCCGGTGCGGGTGGTCGCCGCGACGTGCAGCGTCGGCTTGCTCGTCGTCCCGGTGAAGTAGCCCGTGACCCACAAGATGATGCCCGCGAGCAGCACGCCGATCGCCACCGCGAGCGAGGCGATCAGGCGGGGGTCGCCGTCGTGGGTGGGCAGGTTGCCGTTGGTGAAGTCCGCGAACGACGACGGCAGGTAGATGAACGCGGCGATCGCAGCGAGCACGACGCCGATGACGGCCGAGATGTAGAAACCCCGGTTGATCGCCGTCAGGCCCGACTCCTCGCCGCGCACCCGCGTGATGGCCACGCCGATCACCGCGACGATGGCACCGACGGCCGTCACGATGAGCGGGAAGACGAGGCCCTCCTCGCCGAACGCCGCCTTGCCGAGGATGAGCGCCGCGACGAGCGTGACCGCGTAGGACTCGAACAGGTCGGCCGCCATGCCGGCGCAGTCGCCGACGTTGTCGCCCACGTTGTCCGCGATGGTCGCGGCGTTGCGCGGGTCGTCCTCGGGGATGCCCTGCTCGACCTTGCCGACCAGGTCGGCGCCGACGTCCGCGGCCTTGGTGAAGATGCCGCCGCCGACGCGCATGAACATGGCGAGCAGCGCGGCCCCGAAGCCGAAGCCCTCGAGCACCGACGGCGCGTCCGCGCGGTAGATGAGCACGACGCTGGCCGCACCCAGCAGGCCGAGGCCGACGACCGACATGCCGACGACGCCACCGGTGCGGAACGCGATGCGCGCACCCTCGGCGCGGCCGTTCTTCTCGGACGCGGCAGCGGCGACGCGCAGGTTGGCGCGCGTGGCGAGCCACATGCCGAGGAACCCGATCGAGGCGGAGAACCCGGCACCGATCAGGAAGAAGATGGACCGGCCGACCTTGATGCCGCTGTCGCCGGGCAGGAGGAACAACAACGCACAGACGACCACCGCGAACAGGGCCAAGGTGCGGAACTGACGGTTGAGATACGCCGATGCGCCTTCCTGGACCGCCTTGGCGATCTCCTGCATCGACGCCGTGCCTTCACCGGCCGCGAGCACCTGGCGGCGCAGCACTGCTGCGATCACGAGCGCGGCGACCGCGATGGCGGCGATGACGGCGACGATCGTGATGCTCGTGGATCCGAGCTCGATCATGCATCCTCCTAGGGAGAACGGCGTGACCCCCTGATCACGCCACGCCCTGCGGCCCCGTTGCCGCCGGACCCGGGCAGTCTAGCCACGGCGAACGGCCCGTCGGTGACGTGTGGGTAACGTCTACAACGATTCCTGCCCGGTGAGCGTCTTGGGCTGATGACAGGGTCGCCCGACCCCGTCGGGGACAGGGGGACGGGGACACGTGGACGACGATCCGCTGGCGGTGCTGGCGCGGGAGCGGGGCCGCGCCCTGTTCGGCTACGCCTACCTCGTGAGCGGCGACGCCCGCACCGCGGAGGACCTGGTCCAGGACGCCCTCGTCCGCACGTTCTCTCGTCGGCGCGCGGGGTTCACGCCCGACGACGCCGAGCGCTACGTGCGGCGCGCGATCCTGACCTGCTACCTGGACGGCGTGCGGCGCTCGCAGCGCTGGTCGCGGGTGCGGCACCTGCTCGGTCCCGCCTCGGAGGTCGCGGACCCGGCGCTCGCCGTCGGGGCCGTCGTCGACGTCCGCTCGGCGCTCGCCACGCTCGCTCCCCAGGAGCGCGTCGCCGCCGTCCTGCGCTACTGCGAGGACCTCACCGTCCCGGAGGTCGCCGCCCGGATGGAGCTCGCCGAGGGCACCGTCAAGCGGTACCTGTCCACCGCCACCCGCAAGCTCACCGACCTGCTGGGGCCGCTGCCCGCGCTCGAGGAGCTCCCCGTCCTGCAGGGAAAGGCCCGGCCATGACGCACCCCACCGATCCGGTCGACCCGATGCACCGCGCGCTGTCCGACGCCGAGGCGTCCGACGAGGCCGCCGGCTACACCGTGCCCGTCGCGCTCGTCCGCTCCCGGGTGCGCCGCCGCCGGGCCGTCCGGGCCGGGGGCGCCGCGGGCGTCGCGTGCCTGGCGGTGGTGGCCGTCGTCGTCGCCGTGCCGTCGTTCCTGTCGCGCACGCCGGCCGCCGGGCCACCCGCCACTCCGCCGCCCGGGGTGAATGCCGACTGGCCGGCGCAGTTCGACCGGTGCGGAAAGAAGTTCGCCACCGTGCTGCCGGACGTCGGCCGCGCGACGCTCACGACGAGCGACGGCACGTTGGACGAGGCGAACCAGGCGATCGTGCTCGTCACGACGACCACGGGCCCCGCCGGCGTCGACGAGGGGTGGGTGTACGGGACGGAGCTCTCGGCGGTCGACGACGACGGCACGATCATCGGCGTCCAAGAGGGCCCGAGCGTCCCCGCGGTCGACGACGTCGACGACTACTACGCCGGCACCGACTTCGCGAGCGTGCCGTTCCCGATCAAGGATCACGCCAAGATCCCGTTCGTCTCCTGCGGCCAGTACCCCGACGGCTCGGGCGCGCTGGCGCTCGAGACCGGCACGTACCACCTCTGGGCCACGCAGACGATCGGCTACCGGCAGGGCTCCGAGTCGGTCGTCGCGCGTGCGACCGTGGAGGTCCCGATCGTCGTGCCCCTCCCCGCGAGGCCCGCTACAGCCGAGGACTACTTCGCGTGCGGTCTTCCGGTGGCCCGGCTCACCGAGGCGCGGCCCGATGCCGCGGGCCTCGTCCTCGAGGCGAACACCCCGGCTGCGGGCTGGGGCTCGACGGCGCCGGCCTGGTCGGTGACGGTGGGTGCGTCCGACGGCCGCACCATCTCCGCGCGCTCCGGAGCGGCGGGGAACTTGGCGCTGGTCGACAGCTCGGACACCGTCGTCGGCTTCGTCACCGCCGGTCGTAGCCCGCTCCGGGAGTTCGAGGTCGGCCCCGACGCGACGACCACCCTCGACGGTCCGACGCTCGTGACCTCGTGCGACGGCACCGACCTGACCGGGGACTACGAGGCGTGGCCGTTCCTGGTCGCGACGCTCGAGTCATCCACGCTCGCTGACGGTTCCGTCGCATCGACACCGACGACGCCGGTCGTCGTGGTCGCCGACCGCCGCGATCTCACGTTCGGTCCCTGACCGCGGCGTGGGCGGCGCGGTACTCGCTCGTCGTCCCGTCCGTGCGGACCACCTGCAGCACGTGGTCCCGCACGCCCTCGGCGGCGAGCGCCGCGGTCAGCTCGGCGACGTCCGCGCTGGTCAGCACCGTGGGGTCGACGGTCGTACGCACCTGCACGTCGACCCCTGCGTCGAGCACCAGCCTCAGCGACGCGAAGGCCTGCGCCGCGCCGCCGCGCCGGGTGATCGCGTCGTACAGCCGGGCCGGAGCCTTGACGTCGAACCCGACCCAGTCGACGTGCGTAAGCACCCGCGCCAGGGCCGGAGGGAAGGCGCCGCCGGTGTGCAGCCCGACCTGGAAGCCGGCGTCGCGCACCTCCTGCGCCGCCGCGACGACCCCGCGCTGCCGGGTCGGCTCACCGCCGGAGAAGACGACGCCGTCGAGCAGCCCGCGCCTCCTCGCCAGCAGCTCGCGGACCCCAGCCCACGGCACCACACCGGGCGTGCGGGGATCGAGGATCGCCGAGTTGTGGCAGTAGGTGCACCGCCACGGGCATCCCTGCAGGAACACCGTCGCCACGAGCCGGCCGGGCCAGTCACAGCTCGACATCGGCGTGATCCCGGCGATCGCGAGCTCGTCGGCGCCCTGCCTGCGCGCCGGCGTCGCGGGACCGCGGCCCGCGACCGCGCTGCTGTCCGCGCGCCCCCCGATCTCCGGCCCGATCCCGACCGCCCCCACCTCGGACCTGGCCCCATCCCGCCGCACTTGTGACGGGTGAGCCCAGAGTGACGCCGATTCGGTCTCACCAGCCACTCTGGTCACAAGCAGGGAGGGATCGGGCGTCATCAGGCGAGCGCCGGCTCGCGGAAGGGCGTGCGCTCCGCGTGCTCGCCCTTCTTGCCCACGTTGAACGAGCTCACCGGCCGGTGGTAGCCCATGACGCGGGTCCACACCTCGCACTCGCCGCCGCACGTCGGGCACGACGCGTGCTCGCCGGCCAGGTACCCGTGCGACGGGCAGATCGAGAACGTCGGCGTGACCGTGAGGTACGGCAGCCGGAACGTCTCGAGCGCGCGGCGGACCAGCGCGCGGCACGCGTCGGGCGACGACATCCGCTCGGCCATGTACAGGTGCAGCACCGTCCCACCCGTGTACTTCGTCTGCAGCTCGTCCTGCCGCTCGAGCGCCTCGAACGGGTCGTCCGTGAAGCCGACCGGGAGCTGCGAGGAGTTCGTGTAGTACGGGTTCTCGTCGGTCCCGGCCTGCAGGATGTCCGGCCAGCGCGACCGGTCCTCCTTGGCGAACCGGTACGTGGTCCCCTCCGCGGGCGTGGCCTCCAGGTTGTAGAGGTGGCCGGTGCTCTCCTGCAGCTCGACCATCCGCTCGCGCACGTGGTCGAGCAGCCGACGTGCCATCGCGTGGCCGGCGTCGTCGGTGATGTCGATCGCGTCGCAGGTGAAGTTGCGGACCATCTCGTTGATCCCGTTGACGCCGATCGTCGAGAAGTGGTTGTCGAGCGACGGGAGGTACCGCTGCGTGTAGGGGAACAGGCCCTCGTCGAGCAGGCGCGCAATGACCTCGCGCTTGAGCTCGAGGCTCGTGCGGGCCAGGTCGATGAGCTCGTCGAGGCGCGCGAGCAGTCCCTCCTCGTCGCCCCCGTAGAGGTACCCGAGCCGCGCGCAGTTGATGGTCACGACCCCGATCGAGCCGGTCTGCTCGGCCGAGCCGAACAGGCCGTTGCCTCGCTTGAGCAGCTCGCGCAGGTCGAGCTGCAGGCGGCAGCACATCGACCGGACGTCGCCGGGGTTCATCTCGGAGTTGATGAAGTTCTGGAAGTAGGGCAGCCCGTAGCGGGCCGTCATCGCGAACAGCGCGTCCGCGTTGGGGCTGTCCCAGTCGAAATCCTGGGTGATGTTGTAGGTGGGGATCGGGAACGTGAACACCCGCCCGCTCGCGTCGCCCTCGGTCATGACGTCCATGTACGCGCGGTTGATCATGTCCATCTCGCGCTGCAGGTCGCCGTAGGTGAAGTCGCACGGCTGCTCGCCGACGAACGGGACCTCGCCAGCCAGGTCCTCGGGGCAGATCCAGTCGAACGTGAGGTTCGTGAACGGGGTCTGGGTGCCCCACCGGCTCGGCACGTTGAGGTTGTAGACGAGCTCCTGGATCCCCTGCCGGACCTGCTCGTAGGTCAGCGCGTCGGTCCGCACGTAGGGCGCCATGTAGGTGTCGAAGCTGCTGAACGCCTGCGCGCCCGCCCACTCGTTCTGCATCGTGCCGAGGAAGTTGACGATCTGCCCGATGGCCGCGCTGAAGTGCTTCGCCGGCCGCGCGTCGACCTTCCCGGGGATCCCGCCCAGGCCTTCCTGCAGCAGCGCCCGCAGCGACCAGCCGGCGCAGTAGCCGGACAGCATGTCGAGGTCGTGGACGTGCAGGTCGCCCTCGCGGTGCGCCTGCCCGACCTCCGTCGGGTAGACGTGGCTGAGCCAGTAGTTGGCGATCACCTTGCCCGACGTGTTGAGGATCAGCCCGCCCAGCGAGTAGCCCTGGTTCGCGTTGGCGTTGACCCGCCAGTCGCTGCGCTCGAGGTACTCGTCGACCGCCGAACCCACATCGACGACCACCCGCTCCGCCATGTCGTGCTCCTTCGCCCGTCTCACGGCGCCGGGCCCACATGTTGTGGTTGCCCTGGGTGCGGACCGCAAGATGTGCGCATTTCTATGCCCGACGAGGGCCGCGCCGGAGGACCAAGGTCCCGCGTCCGGACCCGCTGCGGGCCGCCACCCGGCGTGTCGCCCGCGAACCCGGCCGGGGCGCGCGGCGTGTCGCGGCGCACTCGCCCGGGAGGCCTGCCGATCGATACGCCGGTTCGGCATCACCACGCCGGTTGCAACCGGCGTGATGATGCCGATTCGGCGTGATGACAGCATCGGCGCGGGTGGCCGGGGGACGGGTGTCGGGGGGGCGGGTGGCGGGGGGGCAGGTCAGCGGGTCAGGACGAAGCGGAGTGGGTCGCCCGGGCGGAGCTGGGCGAGGGCGCCCAGGGCCGACGAGCGCACCACCGCCAGCACCGGGTAGCCGCCGGTCACGGGATGGTCGGCACCGAACACCACCGGCAGCCCGTCCGGCGGGACCTGCACCGCGCCGGCGACGAGCCCGACCGGCGGCAGCTCGCGCCCCTGCGCGTCAGGACGGCGTCCGACGACGGCCCCGTCGAGCCGCACCGCGACCCGGTCGCTCGCGGGCGTCGCCCGGTACCCGGTGCGGGCCGTGAGCACCTCCAGCCCGTCGGCGAACCAGTCCGCGTGCGGGCCGGGGAGCACGGGCACGACGACCTCGTCGGGCCAGGGCGGTCCGGGCGCGACGTCGACCGTCGGCAGCTCGTCGGGCGCGGGACCGACTCCGAGCACGTCGCCCTCGGCGAGCGGAGCAGGCCCCAGCCCGGCGAGACGGTCGGCCGACCTCGACCCCAGGACCACGGGGACGTCCACGCCGCCCCGCACCGCGACGTACGTCCGCAGCCCGCGGGTCGCGGTGCCGATGACGAGCTCGCCGCCGTCGGGCACCTCGAGGACCGCGCGTCGCCCGACGGGCCGGCCGTCGACCGTCGCCGGGCCCTCGGCGCCCGTGACCGCGACGGTGACCGGACCGCGTGCGCGCAGGTGCAGGCCGCCGAGCAGCACCTCGATCGCCGCAGCCGACTCCGGGTTGGCGACCAGGCGGTTGGCGAGCCGCAACGCGCCCCGGTCGGCCGCCCCCGAGCGCCCCACGCCCACGTGGGCCCAGCCCGGCCGGCCCAGGTCCTGCACGAGCGCGAGCAGCCCGGGCGCGAGGACCTCGAGGGCGGTCATCGGCCCGCCTCGACGAACCGCACGTGGGTGCCCGGCGCGAGCAGGGCGGGCGGGCGGCGGTCGACGTCCCAGAGCGGCTGGTCGCACCGACCGAGCAGCCGCCAGCCGCCCGGTGTCGCTGCCGGGTAGACCGCGCTGAACTCGTCGGCGATCGCCACCGAGCCCGCGGGGACGCGCTCGCGAGGACTCGCACGCCTCGGCACGCGCAGCGCAGGGTCGAGCCCGACGAGGTACGCGAACCCGGGCATGAAGCCGCCGAACGCGACCGTGTACGTCGCCGCCGCGTGGCGCTCGACGACCTCGCGGGCTGGCAGGCCGGTCAGCGCGGCGACCTCGTCCAGGTCGGGCCCGTCGTAGGTCACCGCGAGCTCGACGGGCGGCACCGCGGCCACCTCTGGCGAGGCACCGCTCGGCACGCCGAGCGCGCGCACGGCCGCCGCCAGGCCGGCGTGGTCGACGGCGCCGACCCCGCGCAGCAGCAGGGTGCGCGCGGCGGGCACCTGGTCGACGACCTGCGCGAGCGCACCCTCGCGCCGCGCCGCTCGCACGGTGTCGTCGAGCACGCGGACCTGGGCGAGGTCGTCCAGCTCGACGAGCACGGCGTCGTCGCCGAACGGCACCACCCTCACGCGAACGCCCGCAGCTCGACCCCGGCCGTCAGGAGAGCGGCGCGAACGCGAGCTGCCAGCGCGACGGCTCCGGGTGTGTCCGAGTGCACGCACACCGACTCGGCCGCGACGGCGACGTCCCGACCGTCCGCTCCGCGCACCAGCCCCGCGGTCGCGATCCGCAGCACCCTGGCCGCGACCTCGTCCGCGTCGGTCACGAGCGCGCCGGGCTCGCCGCGGGGGACCAGGGTCCCGTCCGCGCGGTAGCCGCGGTCGGCGAAGGCCTCGGTCACCGCGCGCAGCCCGCGTGCCGTCGCCAGCGCGAGGACGGCGGACCCCGGGAGCCCGACGAGCGGCAGGTCGCCGACGCCGTCGACGACCGCCCGGGCCTGGTCCTCGTGGTGCACCACGGTGTTGTAGAGCGCGCCGTGCGGCTTGACGTAGGCGACCCGCGCGCCGTTCGCGTGCGCGACCTCGCGGAGGGTCTCGACCTGCCGCGCGACCTGGTCGCGCAGCTCGTCGGCCGGCACGTCGACGAACCGGCGGCCGAAGTTCTGCCTGTCGGCGTACGAGACGTGGGCCCCCACGCTCACGCCGTGCCTGGCGGCGGTCCGGCACACGTGCGCCATCACGCGCTCGTCGCCCGCGTGGAAGCCGCAGGCGACGTTCGCGCTGGTCACGATCCCGAGCAGCTGCGCGTCGAGCCCCTCGACGCCCGGCAGCCAGGCGTCGAAGTCCTCGCCGAGGTCGCAGTTGAGGTCGATGCTGGCCGCCATCCGACCAGCGTCCCAGAACGGGCGGCCCCGCGCGGATCCGCTCGCCTCGCCGCCCGGCGTCCCCGTCGGGGCCGAGCGTGGCCGACCGATGGGAGGATGGCGACGTGGACCTGCTGGACGTGCTGGGGGCCGGCGGTCGTCGCACCGATCGGATCACGCACGTGCGCCACGTCCCGGCGCGCCCGGGCGAGCACGCCGACTGGCCCGCGTGGGCCGACACCGACCTCGTCCAGGGCTACCGAGCCCTCGGTGTCGAGCGCCCGTGGGTGCACCAGGTGGCCGCGGCGGACGCCGCGTGGTCCGGCCGGCACACGGTCCTCGCGACCTCCACCGGGTCCGGCAAGTCGCTCGCGTACTGGCTGCCCGCGCTGTCCAGCATCCGCGCGGACGCGGCCGGGGCGCTGCTCGACCCCGGCCGCATCGAGTCGGTCACCCGCCGCGGCAGCACGCTGTACCTGTGCCCGACGAAGGCGCTGGCCGCGGACCAGCTCGCCGCGCTCGACCGGTTGCTGACCGCGGGCCGCACGCGGGACGTGCGGGTCGCGACGTGCGACGGCGACACCTCCCTCGACGAGCGCCGCTGGGTGCAGGACCACGCCGACGTCGTCCTGACCAACCCCGACTTCCTGCACTTCGCACTGCTCCCGCAGCACCGGCGATGGGCCCGGCTGCTCGGCTCGCTGCGCTACGTCGTGCTCGACGAGTGCCACGCGTTCCGAGGTGTCTTCGGCGCGCACGTGGGCCTCGTCCTGCGTCGGCTGCGCCGGCTGGCCGCTGCCTACGGCTCGTCGCCCGTGTTCGTCCTCGCGTCGGCGACGACGGCCGACCCGGCGGCGAGCGCCGCTCGACTCCTCGGCGTCACGCCCGACGAGGTCACGGCGGTGACCGACGACGCCTCCCCCGCGGGCCGCAAGACGTTCGTCCTCTGGCAGCCGCCCGAGCTGCCCGGCACCTCCGGTCCGTGGTCCGACCTGGTGCCCGACGACGACCCGTGGGCCACGCCGCTGCCCGTCCCCGCCCAGGCCACGCGTGCTGCGGGCGACCTCGCGCCGCCTGCCCCGGACGACGTCTGGCCGAGCGCGGCCGCTCCGGCCGAGGGCGCTGGGCCGCGCGGGACCGGCGAGCGGCTGGTCGCCGACGCCACCGACCGCCCCCGCCGCACCGCGACCGCCGAGATCGCCGACCTGCTCACCGACCTCGTCGTCGCGGGTGCCCGCTCGCTCGCGTTCACGCGGTCGCGCCGGGGGGCGGAGTCGGTCGCGTCGGCGACGCGCTCGCACCTGCTCGAGGTCGACCCGTCGCTCGTCCGGGCGGTGTCCGCCTACCGCGGCGGGTACCTGCCCGAGGAGCGTCGCGAGCTCGAGCGCGCGATCCGGACCGGCGAGCTGCGCGCGCTGGCCACGACCAACGCGCTGGAGCTGGGCGTGGACATCTCCGGGCTCGACGTGGTGCTCATCGCCGGCTGGCCCGGCACGCGCGTGTCGCTGTGGCAGCAGGCCGGGCGAGCCGGACGGGCAGGCGCCGACGGGCTGGTCGCGCTCGTCGCGCGCGAGGACCCGCTCGACACCTACCTCGTGCACCACCCCGAGGCCATCTTCGACGTGCCGGTCGAGGCCACGACCTTCGACCCCACGAACCCCTACGTCCTGGCCCCGCACCTGTGCGCGGCCGCGGCCGAGCAGCCGCTGCGGTTCGACGAGCTGGACCTGTTCGGCCCGCGCACGGCCGAGCTGCTCGACGAGCTGGTCGAGCGCGGGGCCCTGCGCCGGCGTTCGTCGGGCTGGTACTGGACGCACGCCGAGCCGGCCTCGCGGCTGACCGACCTGCGCGGCGCGGGCGGTGACCCCGTCCGCGTGGTCGAGTCCGTCACCGGTCGCCTGCTCGGCACCGTCGACGCCGCATCCGCCGACTCGACCGTCCACCCCGGTGCCGTCTACGTGCACCAGGGCCTGACGTTCGTGGTCGACGAGCTGCACCTGGACGACGGCGTCGCCCTGGTCACCCGCGACGACGTGGACTACGGCACGTGGGCGCGGTGGGTGACGTCGACCGAGATCGTCGCCGTCGAGCAGGAGGTCGCGTGGGGGCCGATCACCTGGGGCTTCGGCTCGGTCGACGTGACCACGCAGGTGCTCGGCTACCAGCGCAAGCGCATCCCCGACATGCAGGTGCTCGGCAGCAGCGAGCTCGACCTGCCTGCCCGGACCCTGCGCACGACGGCGGTCTGGTGGACCGCTCCGGCCGCGGTGCTCGAGGAGGCGGGTGTCACGCTCGAGGCCGTGCCCGGCGCGCTGCACGCCGCCGAGCATGCGTCCATCGGGCTCCTGCCCCTGCTGGCGACGTGCGACCGGTGGGACCTCGGGGGGCTCTCGACCGCGCTGCACGCCGACACCGAGGAGGCGACCGTCTTCGTGCACGACGCCTACCCCGGCGGCGCCGGCTTCGCCGAGCGCGGGTTCACGCTCGGCGCGACGTGGCTCCGGGCGACCCGCGACGCCATCGCGTCCTGCCGGTGCGCCACGGGCTGCCCCGCCTGCGTGCAGTCCCCCAAGTGCGGCAACGCCAACAACCCGCTCGACAAGGCCGCCGCCGTCCGGCTGCTCGACGCGGTCCTCACGCACGCCACCACCTGACCCCTCCTCGCACGCCCGCTCCGGGCGTGCACCCCGGCCCTCGTCAGCCATCCCGCACACCGCCCCACCCATCGGCCGTCACGGCACCGGCCCGGCCCGTGCGTCCGCGGTCGCCGCCCCGGCGGGAGACCGGGCCGCGACGACGACCGCGACCACACCGCCCGCGAGCGCGTCGCAGGCGACGAGCCGCCCGCCGTTGCGCCGCACGGCCTCGGCCGCCACGCCGCACGGGTCTCCCCAGCCGTCACGCCAGGCCGACGCAGCAGCGAGCGCCGCGAGGTCCGCGGCGCTCTGCGCTCGCCCGCGGGCCCCCTGCGCCGCCGACAGCAGCCCGAGCACCACGGCGACCAGACCGAGCACCCCGACCACGGCCAGCAGCAGCACGGTCCCGGAGCCACGGTCGCCCCGCGGACGGGACGACCGCCTCGCGTCCCGGAGGTCGGCGCGAGGTCCACGGCGCGTCATGACCCCGCCTCCGCGCCCAAGCCCTCACCGGCACCGCCACCGCCGAGCGACGGCTCCACCCGTGCGACCGACGACGCGCTCGCGCGCAGCGCCCCACCGCCGAACGGCAACCCGCCGATCTCCGCGCTCACCGTCACGGTCACCCAGCCGCCCGACTCCGCGATCGCCACCCGCGCCCCTTCGCCGGCAGCCCGGCGAGCATCGTCGGCCGCGTCGTCGGACCCCAGGGCTGCTGCGCGGGCGCCGGCCCGGGCACCGTCGGCGCAGCGCAGCTGCGCGATGCCGGCGGCCGCAATCGTGAGGACCGCGACGAGCAGGAGCACCACGGCGGGCAGTCCCACGGCGAGCTCGGCGGTGACCGACCCCCGTTCGCGACCGACGGCGGGGCTCACAGCGACAGCGCCTGCCGCACGATCCCGAGCAGGAGACCACGCACCTCGTTGCCCTTGAGGATCACGACCAGGAGCCCCGCGAAGCCGACCGCGGCGAGCGTGGCGATGGCGTACTCCGCGGTCGCCATGCCCGCCTCGCGCAGCTCGCCGCGCACCGCCTGGCTGGCGCGCTCCACGAGGTGCCGCCCGCGGGCCACGGGGCGCCAGTCGGTCCGCGGCCGGGCCGCCCGCAACCGCCGGCGGACGTGGAGCTCGTCCGGCTCCTCCGCCGCACGCGGGCCATCGCTCCCCTGCTCGTCGGCGCCGCCGCCGCGGGCCTCCAACGGTTCGACGCTCGGTGCGTCGAGGTCCTCGCGCCGACGTCCGCCCTGCGCTTCCGGGGCGGGGATCGTGGGCGGCGTCGACGGCCGCGGGTCCAGCGTGATGCTCATCGCTCCTCCAACCTGTCCTACGCGCCGGAGATCGGCGCCCACCCAGGCTGCGTTGCCGCGGCGATCGGCCGCGGGCGCAGGAGTCGATTCCGTGGACGACGGGCGCGCGACACGGGGCTGTGGTCGGCTCGCCGCGCTCGGGCTCATCCGAGCAGCCCCGACGCCAGGCTGAGCACCAGCGGCACCAGGCCGAGCAGCACGAACGCCGGGAGGAAGCAGAGCCCGAGCGGCAGCACGAGATGGACGCCGAGCGTCGCGGCGGCGGCGCGGGTCCGGCTCCGACGCTCGGCACGCACCCGTGCTGCTCGCGCCCGCAGCGCGGGCCCCGGCGCGACGCCGGAGGTCCACGCAGGCTCGAGCCCGTCCGCGAGGTCGCGGGCCGCGGGCGGGCTCCCGGCCCACGCGGCCGACCACGACGCGCCGAGCACGAGCGCACCGCCCGCACGCACCAGCGCACCCCCCGTCGCACCACCGAGCAGCTCGCCGACTACCTGCAGCGCCCGCGGGATCGGGGCGCCGGCGGCCAGCGCGGCGTCCACGACGTCGAGGAGCAGTGCCGAGTCGATGCCGACGACGGCCGAGCGCCCGCGCGCGGCACGAGCCCTCGGCTCGCCAGACGCCGAGGGGTGCGGTCCGCGGCCTCGGGGACGTGGGCCGGTGCCTCGACCTGGCGGCCGGGCCCACGGCGCCGCGACCGCCAGGCTCGCGACGACGCACGCCAGCACCGCCACGCTCACCCGCGCCCACCGCCGGCCCGCCGCAGCAGCGCGCGCGTCCAGGCACGGCCCAGCACGAGGAGCCCTGCACCGGTCGCGGCGGCGGCGGTCCCGACACCGCCGCCGAGCAGCACCCCCAGCGGATCGGCCCCCAGCAGCCCGGCCACGGCGAGCCCGAGCACGGGCAGCCACGCGAGCACCCGGGCAGTCGCCCGGGGGCCCGCGAGCGCAGCGTCCAGCTCGGCCGCCGCCTCCTCGTCGGCGGCGACCGAGCCCGCCACGTGCTCGAGCACGCCCGCGAGCGGCGCACCGAGCGACCGCGCGACGCCTGCGGCCACGACCACCGCCGCCGCGCGTCCGGCATCGCGGTCCGAGGCCCCGCGCCGCGGCGCGGGCCCGACCAGCGCAGCCGCGGCCGGCAAGCCGTCCCGCACCCTCACCGCGGGCCCGAACGCGCGCCGCCAGGCCTCCTCGGGAGCCGCCCCCGCCCGCAGCTGCGCAGCCACGACGAGCAGCGCGGCCGACAGCACGAGCGGGCGTGCCTCGACCCGTGCGCGTCGGCGCAGCCCCGGTCCGCGGTGCCGCCGAGGCAGCCCGGACCACGCGAGCGCCCCCGCCACGACCGCGACCAGCACGATCACGCGGCCCCCGCCCGCCGTCCCGAGCGAAGTCCCCACCGCTCCGCGAGCGCGGACCACGCCGTCCCTCGCACGGTCGCTCCCCCGGGGTCGGCACTGATCGCCGTCGCCACCTCCAGCCCGCCGGGCGCGCGCCGGACGACGCCGACCTCGGCCAGGTACCGCGTCGCACCGGACCGCCGCAGGTGGAGGACCGCGTCGAAGGCGCTGGCCGCCTGGGCGTGCACGGCCTCGCGGCTCAGGCCCGCGAGCGCGCCGAGCGCCTCGAGCCGGGCCGGGACGTCGGCCGCCGCGTTGGCGTGCAGGGTCGCGCACCCTCCGTCGTGCCCGGTGTTGAGCGCGGTCATCACGTCGCCGACCTCAGCGCCTCGGCACTCCCCCAGCACGATCCGGTCCGGCCTCATCCGCATGGCGTGCCGGACGAGGTCGCCGAGGTCGACGCGCCCGGCTCCGTCGACGTTGGGTCGCCGAGCGACAAGCCGGACGACGTGCGGGTGCCCGCACTCGAGCTCCCCGGCCTCCTCGATGAGCACGATGCGCTCGTCGGGCGGCACGACGGCGAGCATCGCCGCGAGCAGCGTGGTCTTGCCGGCCCCGGTCGCGCCGCACACCAGCAGGTTGGCGCGCCGCTCGACCAGGGCGCGGACCAGCGGGGCGAGCGGCGGGGCCAGCGTCCCGGACGCCACGAGGGCGTCGAGCGTGAACGCCTGCCGTCGCACCGCACGCAGGCTGATCACGGTCCCGCCGTCCGCGATCGGCGGCAGCACCGCGTGCAGGCGCGTCCCGTCGGGCAGCCGTGCGTCGACCGCGGGTTCGGCGTCGTCGAGCCGCGCCCCACCGGCTGCCGCCAGGCGGACCGCGAGCGCACGGACGTCGGCGGCGGTCCCGAGATCGACGTCCGTGCGCGCCAGACGGCCGGCTCGCTCCACCCAGACGTCGCGCGGCCCGTTGACCAGGACGTCCGTCACCGACCGGTCGTCGAGCAGCGCCTGCAGCGGCCCGGCGCCCAGCATCGCGTCGCGGACCGAGCGGACGAGCTCCGCCGCGGTCGACGACCCGAGCAGCCGCCCTCGCGCACGGGCCGCGTCCTCGACGGCGTGGGTGATGGCCTCGTCCGACACCGCGCCCGCCCCACCGAGCGCGGTCCGGACGGCGTGGAGCACCTCGTCGTCGCTCACGATGCCGCCGGACCGAGCAACCGTCCGGGCGGGCGTTCGAGGGCCCGCACGACCGCCGACACCGCGCGGGCCGCCCGCCCGGCCAGCCGCAGACCGCCGTGCTCGATCGACGCCGCGACCCGCCGGTCCTCCGGCCAGGTCGCCGCGACGGGCAGCCCGAGCGCCCGACCCACCTCGGCGACGCCCATCCCCCCGGGCGCGGGTCCGCGGACGACGAGCACCACCGGGACGTCGGGGAGCCGCTCCAGCAGTGCGAGCGCCCCCGCCACGGCCGCCAGATCGCGCGGGACCACGACCACGACGACGTCGCACGGCACGGCTCGGCCCGCGAGGACGTCGCCCCGGCCGAGGTCGAGCACCATCGCGCCGAGCACCGAGCCGAGCCCTCGGAGCACGTCACGCACGACGTCCTCGTCGGGCTGGCCTGCCCCGGGCACCGAGGCCGCCGCGCCGAGGACGGCGCACGACCCCCACCGTGGCAGCAGGTCGACGACCTCGGCGCCCGGCACCTCACCCCGAGCCCCCGCGAGGTCCGGCCACCTCCCGCCCGGCACGCGCTCGGTCCCGAGCAGCAGGTCGAGCCCGACCGACGCCCGGTCGAGCGACACCAGCGCGGTCGCGGTGGAGCGGGAGAGTCGTTGGGCGACCCCGGCCGCGAGGACCGACGCCCCGACGCCGCCGCGGGCGCCGAGCACCCCGACGACCCGCGCGGTCGCAGCTGCGCGCTCGGAGCGCGGCGGAGGGTGCTGCGCGGCACGCACGGGCCACTCGACGACGTCCATCGGCCGAGCATCGACCCCGGTGGCCCGACCGCACGGCGGGGTGGCGGCGTTCTGGGGACGGAGCGGGCGACGGCGGGGGCTGTGGTCGGCTCGACGCGCGCCGCGGCACACCTTGCCAGGGCCGGCCCACGCGATGTGGGTGCCGCGGGCTACGCTCGCCGCGACCGCTCACCACCCCGAGCTCCCCCCAGACCCGCAGCCAGAGCGCACCCGAGAGCAGACCCGGACCAGCATGGACGCCCACCCGATCACGGCCACCCGCGAGGCGGCGTTCTTCGACCTGGACAAGACGATCATCGCGACGTCGTCGGCGACCGCGTTCTCCCGGGGCTTCCTCGCGCAGGGCATGCTCACGCGTCGCAAGGTCCTGCGGACGGCCTACGCGCAGCTCGTGTACCTCATGGGTGCGGCCGACGAGGACCAGACCGAGCGCCTGCGCGTCCAGCTCTCGCGCAACGTGGCCGGCTGGGAGGTCTCGCAGGTGTCCGCCGTCGTCGCCGAGACCCTGCACGAGGCCATCGACCCGACCGTGTACGCGGAGGCGGTCGCACTCATCGAGGAGCACCACGCCGCGGGGCGCGACGTGGTGATCGTCTCGGCCTCGAGCAGCGAGATCGTCGAGCCGATCGCCGCCGTGCTCGGCGCGGACCACGTCATCGCCTCGCGCATGGCCGTGACCGGGGGGCGCTACACCGGCGAGATCGACTTCTACGCGTACGGCGAGAACAAGGCCACGGGGATCCGCGAGCTCGCGGCGCGCGAGGGCTACGACCTCGCGCGCAGCTTCGCGTACTCGGACTCGATCACCGACGCGCCGATGCTCGGGGTCGTCGGCCACGCCTACGCGGTCAACCCCGACCGCACGCTGCGCCGCCTCGCCGAGCAGGAGGGCTGGGGCGTGCTCTCCTTCAGCCGGCCCGTGGCGCTCTTCGCGTTCGCGCGCCGGCCCGCCTCGATCGCCGCCGTGGGAGTCGTCGCGCTGGTGGCCGCCGGCCTGGCGGTCGGCTGGTACCTCGGCCGACGACGAGCACGCGACCGACCCGGACGCCCGTAGCCCGGGACGTCCGCATAGCGGGACGGCCGTCCCGCCATGCGACCCTCGCCGCGGCCCGACCTGCGCCGACGCCTCCGGGCCTTCCCATCCGCCGGAACGGGGAGTACCAACGGAGTCACAACTGCATGACCGCGAGGAACCCACGCGCAGGAGCGCCCACCTATGGGCAGTTCGACCGGGCTGGACCCGTTGCGAACCACACAGAGCGCGCTTGATCTCCTCCGGTCGCAGGCGGAACGGCGGCGCCCCTCGGGACGCCGCCGTTGTGTGTCCGGACGGCTACTCGACGGCGGAGGGCGCGAGCGAGCCGCCGAGCACCGCGTCGGCGACGGCCCGCGCGGCGTCCGCCCCCGAGACGACCCCGTCCGCGCACAGCACGATCCACCGCGCGACCGCCTCGCCAGCCCCGGTCGCGAACCCTGCGGCGGTCCCCAGGTACGGGTTCGGCGCGGCGGCCCACCCGGCCGAGCAGATCACCGACCCGGTCGGGTCGAGCCCGCGCGACGTGAGCAGCAGCCGGAACACGGCCCGCGCCACGACGCCGTTGCCCGCGACGAACGGGCGCAGCGTGAGCAGCTCCCCGTGCACGACGGCCGCGACGACGAGCGCGGGGGCGCGGGAGGCGTCGACGAGCGAGCCGAGCAGCGCGAGCCGCGCCGCGAGCTCCTCGCCGGCGGCCGCGTCGCCGAGCCCGGTCAGGTCCTGCGGGGGCTCGGAGGCCCGCAGCCGTCCGAGGTCCGCGGGTGGCACGAGCCCTGCGGCAGCGGACGTGTGCAGCCGCGCGAGCAGCTGCCCGAACGGCGGCAGCGCCGGTGTCTGGCGCGCACCCAGGTCCGGCATGAGCGACTCGACGAGCGCCGACGCCCGCAGCGCCCCGGACGCGAGCACGAACGGCAGCCCCGCCGGCACGGGCCCGCCGACGGCGATCGACCGCACCGCCTCGACCGGCACCCGGCCCCCGTCGAGCGCGGCGCTGGCCCGTGCCGACCGGATCCCGGCCTCGGCGCGCACCTCGCGCCACCGGCGCCGGTACGCCTCGTGCCAGCGGAGCTCCTCGCAGGCCGTCCGGGCCCGCGCGAGCGCGTCGGCGACGCCGGGCAGGTCGGCCAGGGCGGCGAGCGGGTCCACGCCCGCCACCCTAGGAGACGCGGGTCAGACGGCCTGCGCGATCCGCACGCTGTTGCCCGACGGGTCCCGGAACGCGCAGTCGCGCGGGCCCCACCCCTGGTCGATGGGCTCCTGGAGCACCTCCGCCCCGAAGGACAGCAGGTTCTCGAAGGTCGCGTCCACGTCCGACGAGCCGAACACGAGGAACGGCAGCGACCCCTTGGTCAGCAGCTCCTGCAGCGCGTCGCCGTCGGCCTGCGAGCGACCCGCGTGCGGGACCGAGATGACGATGCCGAGGCCCGGCTGCGTGTCGCTGCCGAGGGTGACCCAGCGGAAGTCGCCGGAGGCCACGTCGTTGAGGATCTTCAGGCCGAGCGCCTCGTAGAAGGCGATCGACTCGTCGACGTCGTTGACCGTCACGTTGGTGTACTTCAGCGAGATGTCCATGCCCTCGACCCTAGGGAGCCGCCGAGCACGTCGCTTCTTCGATCCTGCTCGATCAGTCGCGATCAGGGACGGGCCGACGAGCGGGCCGCGTCTGCACCTTCGCCACGCACGGCGGCATCGCCTTCACGGCGGCGTGCTCCCGGCTCCGGTAGGCGGTCGGGCTCTCCCCCACGATCTCCGAGAACCGCGAGCTGAAGGACCCGAGCGAGGTGCACCCGACCTCCATGCACGCGTCGGTGACGGAGACGCCGGACCGCAGCAGCGCCATCGCCCGCTCGATCCGCCGCGTCATCAGGTAGCTGTACGGCGTCTCGCCGTACGCGGCGCGGAACCGGCGCGAGAAGTGCGCGGGTGACATGAGCGCGCGCTGCGCCATCGTCGGGACGTCGAGCGGCCGCGCGTACTCGCGGTCGATGAGGTCGCGCGCGCGGCGCAGGTCGGCCAGCGTCGCGAGCTCGTCGGGGGTCATGCCGACCACGGTAGGACAGGTCGCGCAGCCGCGGCAGGGGCAGACTGGCCAGATGCCCACCCCCAGCGTCTCGTCGTCCATCACCGCCCGCCTGCAGGTCCAGGCCCGCCCCACCGCCGTGAGCGAGCTGACCACCGCGATCGAGGTCGCCGGCGGCATCGTCACGGCCCTCGACGTGACCGCCTCGGGGCACGAGCAGATGACGGTCGACGTGACGTGCGCGACCCGTGGCGAGGACCACGCGGCGGACATCGTCGAGGCGCTCAAGGGCCTGGACGGGGTGGTCGTCGAGCGCGTCAGCGACCGCACGTTCCTCATGCACCTGGGCGGCAAGCTCGAGATCACCTCGAAGGTCCCGCTGCGCAACCGCGACGACCTGTCGATGGCGTACACGCCGGGCGTCGCGCGCGTCTGCGAGGCCATCGCCGCCCACCCCGAGGACGCCCGCCGCCTGACGATCAAGCGCAACACCATCGCGGTCGTCACGGACGGCACCGCGGTGCTGGGGCTCGGCGACATCGGGCCGCTCGCGGCGCTGCCGGTGATGGAGGGCAAGGCCGTGCTGTTCAAGCGGTTCGCGGACATCGACGCGTTCCCGATCGCGCTGGACACCACCGACGTCGACCAGATCGTCGAGACGGTCTGCGCGATCGCCCCCGTCTTCGCCGGGATCAACCTCGAGGACATCTCCGCGCCGCGCTGCTTCGAGGTGGAGCGCCGGCTGCGCGAGCGGCTCGACATCCCGGTGTTCCACGACGACCAGCACGGCACGGCCATCGTCGTGGTCGCGGCCCTCACCAACGCGCTGACCGTGGTCCGCAAGGACATCCGCTCGGTCCGCATCGTCCTGTCCGGCGCGGGCGCGGCCGGGACCGCGGTCCTGCGGCTCCTGCTGGCCGCGGGCGCGACCGACGTGGTCGTCGCGGACGTCGACGGGCTCGTCCACGCCGGGCGCCCCGGCCTGACCGAGCGCCTGGGCTGGACCGCGAGCGTGACGAACCCGCGTGGGGTCACGGGCACGCTGCGCGAGGCGCTCGCCGGGGCCGACGTGTTCATCGGCGTCTCGGCACCGGACGTCATCAGCGGCGCGGACGTCGCGACGATGGCCGACGACTCGATCGTCTTCGCGCTGGCCAACCCGCGCCCCGAGATCGACCCCGACGAGGCCGCGAGGTACGCCGCCGTCGTCGGCACCGGCCGCTCGGACTTCGCGAACCAGATCAACAACGTGCTCGCGTTCCCGGGCGTGTTCCGCGGGCTGCTCGACGCCCAGGTCCACCGCATCACGGACACGATGCTGCTGGCCGCGGCCCGCGCGCTCGCGTCGGTGGTCAACCCCGACGAGCTCAACCCCACCTACATCGTGCCGAGCGTCTTCAACCCCGAGGTCACCACCCGGGTCGCGCACGCGGTCGCGGAGGCCGCGCGCGCGACGACGAGGGTCTAGGAGCGCCAGGCGCCCCGGACGTACTGCGGCTGCCACCCGGTGGTCGTCCCCGAGGACGCGTCCACGGGCAGCACGTCGGTCGCGACGCCCAGCTCGTGCGCGGCCCGCAGGGCCCAGGACGGGTCGCGCAGCGCACCGCGCCCGACGAGCACCGCGTCGGCCTCCCCGGTCGCGATGACGTGCTCGGCGAGCACCGGGTCGTCGAGCAGCCCGACGGCCGCGACCGCGATCCCTGCCGCTGCGCGCACCTCGCGAGCCGCGGGCACCTGGTAGCCGGGTCCGACCGGGATGTCGGCCGCGGCGTTGCCACCCGTCGACACGTCGATGAGGTCCACGCCGTGCCCGGCCAGGTCCTTGGCGACGAGGGCCACGTCCTCGACCGCGAGCCCGCCGTCCACCCAGTCGGTCGCCGAGACGCGCACGATCAGCGGCAGCTCGTCGGGCCAGACCGCCCGCACCGCGTCCGCGGTCTCGACGAGCAGCCGCGCGCGGTTCTCGAGCGAGCCGCCGTACTCGTCGTCGCGCGCGTTCGACAGCGGCGAGAGGAACTGGTGCAGCAGGTAGCCGTGGGCCGCGTGGATCTCGACCACGTCGAACCCGGCGGCCAGCGAGCGGCGCGCGGCCTCGGCGAACTGCCCGGGCACCTCCGCGACCTGGGCCGCGGTCAACGCCGCGGGCTCCGCGTAGCCCGCGAACGCGAGCGCCGAGGGTCCGACGGTGGCCCAGCCGCCCTCCGCCTCCGGGACGGAGCCGCGGCCCGCCGCGAACGGCGAGTACGTCGACGCCTTGCGTCCCGCGTGCGCGAGCTGGATGCCGATCCTGGTCCCGCGCGCGTGCACGAAGTCGGTGATGCGACGCCAGGCCGCCACCTGCTCGTCGTCCCAGATGCCGGTGTCCTGGGGCGAGATCCGGCCCTCGGGGACCACGGCGGTCGCCTCGGTGAGCAGCAGGCCGAAGCCGCCCGCGGCACGAGCGCCGAGGTGCACGAGGTGCCAGTCGTTCGGGACGCCGTCGACGGCGGAGTACTGGCACATGGGCGCGAGCCACGCCCGGTTGGCGAAGGTGGTGCCGCGCAGGGTGATCGGGTCGAACAGAGAGGTCATGGGTTCCACGCTAAGGCGCGCTCCCGGCGCGCGCGTCGGCCATCGGTCCTTCGTCCCAGGATCCGGGTGCGTGTTCGCGAGACGCTGAACCCGTGCTGACCATCACCGAGACCGTCGACGCCCAGGCCGAGGCGGCACACCACAAGGTCGACCTGCTGCGGACCCCGGGCGTCTTCCTGGTGCGCACGGCCCTCGCGGGCGCGTACATCGGCATCGGCGTCGTCATCATGGCGACCGCCGGTGGACCGCTCGCCGCCGTCGGCTCGGGGTTCACGCCGCTGGTCCAGGGGCTCGTGTTCGGGGTCGCGCTGACGATCGTCGTCGTCGCCGGAGGCGAGCTGGCGACCTCCGCGATGATGATCCTCACGCAGGGCGCCGTCCGCGGCGTCGTCGGCTGGGGCCGCGCCGCGGTGACGCTGCTCGCGGTGCTCGCCGGGAACCTGGTCGGCGCCGTGGTGTTCGCGGTGCTCGTGCACGCCTCCGGCGTCCTCGCACCCAGCACGCCCGGAGGGGCGATGATCGCGACGATGGTCGAGCACAAGGCGGCCGAGTCGACGGGACAGCTCGTCGTGCGCGGCATCCTGTGCAACCTGCTCGTCTGCCTGGCCGTCTGGTGCGCCGCCCGGCTGCGCAGCGAGGGCGCGCGCATCGCGGTCATCTTCGCGTGCGTCATGGTCTTCATCACCTCGGGCTTCGAGCACGTGGTCGCCAACATGACGACGTTCTCGCTCGGGCTGCTCGGCGGTCTGCCGGGTGCCAGCATCGGCGAGCTCGCCCGGAACATCGCGGCGGTCGGCCTCGGCAACACGATCGGCGGAGCGGTGCTCGTCGGCCTCGCGTACGCGTACGGCAGCCGACCCGCCTCGTCCGACACGCCCGCACCGGAGCGCGAGGCGGCGGCCACCGCAATACGGTGACCGGGAACGGCGGCGCGCCTGCGTCGCCCGCGGCCACCTCTGGAGCACGGATGAGCACCTCCGACCCCGATCGACCGACCGAAGCCCAGCCCGCCGTCAGCGGCGAGCCGCCGGCCGAGACCGCCGCGCAGCCCGCAGCCGAGCCTGTCGCCGAGTCCGCAGCCGAGCCTGCCGCCGAACCCGCGGCCGAGCCTGCCGTCGAACCTGCGGCCGAGCCCGCTGTCGACACCGGCCGCCACGCCGTCGTCCGCCCCGCACCCACGCCCCCGCCAGCGGACGAGCCGCCGACCACGACCTTCGCGCGCGTCAGCTCCCGCACCCCGGTCGAGCCGGTCGCGCCGACGACCGGCCCTGCCACGGCCGTCGTCCCGCCGCCCGCCGAGCCCGCGACCGGCACCAAGGAGCAGCCCGCGGTCGCCGAGCCCGCGTCGACGTCCACCCCGCAGCCCGCGACCGACGAGGAGCTGTTCCCCGACCCGAACGCCCCCCGCTCGACCTCGGTCGGCACCCACGTCGTCGGCGCGATCGTCGGGCTCCTGCTCGGTCCGGTCGCCGCGGGCACGCTGCTCGTCGGTCAGGCGCGCATCCTCGAGGCTCAGGCCAGCGGCTGGACGGCGACGGTCGACACGATGGGCATCGTGCTCGTCGGCATCGGCCTGCTGCTGCTCGGCTGGGTCGTGCTGCTCGGCACCTGGACCCCCGCCGTCCCGATCACCGCGGGCCTCGTCCTGTCCGTGCTCGGCGGCGTCTCGCTCGTCGCGCCCGGCGTCGCCCGCGACCTGACGTTGCAGTACATCGACTCCTCCGGGTGGCACCTGACGATCACGCAGGTGCTCGTCTCCGGCTCGTCGGGAACGCTGCTGACGGCCGGGTTCCTGGTCCTGCTGTCCGGCTTCGTCGCGGCCGCCGCGCGGCGCCGCGGCGTGCGGCTCGGGGAGTTCCGCGAGCGGCACCGCTGACCTCGACGCGAGCCTCCGGGCGGAGATGACTAGAGTGCGGTCCGGGGGCTCGCCCCCTCGCACCGATGCCGCTGCACAGGAGGTCTGCGTGACCGACACGACCCCCGGTGGTCTGGAGAACCTGCTCTCCGAGGACCGCCGGTTCCCCCCGAGCCCCGAGTTCGCCGCCCAGGCCAACGCCCACAAGGACACGTACTCCTGGGCCAACGCCGACCGGCCCGCGTTCTGGGCCGAGCAGGCGCGTGACCTGCTCGACTGGAGCACCCCGTTCGAGGAGGTGCTCGACTGGTCGGGCGCCCCCGTCGCGCGGTGGTTCGCCGACGGGCAGCTCAACGCCGCGTACAACGCCGTCGACCGGCACGTCGAGGAGGGCAACGGCGACCGCGTCGCGCTGCACTTCGAGGGCGAGGCCGGCGACACCAGGACGATCACGTACGGCGACCTGCAGCGCGAGGTCTCCAAGGCCGCCAACGCGCTCGGTGCACTCGGCGTCGAGACCGGCGACCGCGTCGCGATCTACCTGCCGCTGATCCCCGAGGCCGTGTTCACGATGCTCGCCTGCGCGCGCATCGGAGCGCCGCACTCGGTCGTCTTCGGCGGGTTCTCCGCGGAGGCGCTGTACTCGCGGATCGTCGACGCCGAGGCGAAGCTCGTCGTGACGGCCGACGGCGGCTACCGCCGCGGCGCCGCGTCCGCGCTCAAGCCGGCGGTCGACGAGGCGCTGACCAAGGGCGAGCACACGGTCGCGCACGTGCTCGTCGTCAAGCGCACCGGCGGTGAGGTCGAGTGGACCGACGAGCGCGACGTGTGGTGGTCCGACGTCGTCGACGGCGCCTCCGACCAGCACACGCCGGTGCCGCTCGACGCGGAGCACCCGCTGTTCATCCTCTACACCTCGGGCACGACCGGGAAGCCGAAGGGCATCTTCCACACCACCGGCGGCTACCTCACGCAGGCCGCGTACACGCACAAGGCGGTCTTCGACCTCAAGGCCGAGACGGACGTCTACTGGTGCACGGCCGACATCGGCTGGATCACCGGGCACACCTACGTCGTCTACGGACCGCTGGTCAACGGCGCGACGCAGGTCATCTACGAGGGCACGCCGGACACGCCGCACCGCGGGCGCTGGTGGGAGATCATCGAGAAGTACAAGGTCTCGATCCTGTACACCGCGCCGACGGCGATCCGTACGTGCATGAAGTGGGGCGAGGAGATCCCGTTGAAGTTCGACCTCTCCTCGCTGCGCGTCCTCGGCTCGGTGGGTGAGCCCATCAACCCCGAGGCGTGGATGTGGTACCGCCGGGTCATCGGCGGCGACACGGCACCCATCGTCGACACGTGGTGGCAGACCGAGACCGGCGCGATCATGATCAGCCCGCTGCCGGGCGTGACCGAGACGAAGCCGGGCTCGGCGCAGGTCCCCCTGCCGGGCATCGCCGCGACGGTCGTCGACGACGACGCGAACCCCGTGCCGGACGGCGCGGGCGGCTACCTGGTGATCACCGAGCCGTGGCCGTCGATGCTGCGCGGCATCTGGGGCGACCAGGAGCGCTACGCCGACACGTACTGGTCGCGCTTCAAGGACCTGTACTTCGCCGGGGACGGCGCCAAGAAGGACGACGACGGCGACATCTGGCTGCTCGGCCGCGTGGACGACGTGATGAACGTGTCCGGCCACCGCCTCTCGACGACCGAGATCGAGTCCGCCCTCGTGTCGCACCCGTGGGTGGCCGAGGCAGCGGTCGTCGGTGCGGCCGACGAGACCACGGGGCAGGCGGTCGTCGCGTTCGTCATCCTCCGTGGGGACGCGGGCGGCGGCGACCAGGCGCCCGACGAGGTCCAGACGACCCTGCGCAACCACGTCGCCAAGGAGATCGGGCCGATCGCCAAGCCGCGCCAGATCCTCGTGGTCGCGGAGCTGCCCAAGACCCGGTCCGGCAAGATCATGCGCCGCCTCCTGCGCGACGTGGCCGAGAACCGGCAGGTCGGCGACGCCACGACGCTGGCCGACTCCTCGGTGATGGACCTGATCGCCGCGGGCCTGTCCGCACCGGGGGCCAAGCAGGAGGACTGAGCGGCCGAACCCGAGGTCGTGGTCGTTCCCAGCACGGGCAGCGACCACGACCTCGGGTTCGTCGTCCGCCGCGTGGAATGGATGCCGGGCGCGCGCAGGGGGGCTGCCAGACTGGCCACCCCGATCGAGAGGCATCCCGTGGCTGAGCTGACCATCCCCGCCGACCTGCTGCCCGCGGACGGTCGCTTCGGGTCCGGCCCGTCCAAGGTCCGTGACGAGCAGGTCGACGCGCTGGTCGCCCATCGCGCCCTGCTCGGCACCTCGCACCGCCAGCCGCCGGTGAAGAACCTGGTGCGCTCGGTCCAGGAGGGCCTCGCGACGCTGTTCGGGCTGCCCGACGGGTACCAGGTGGTGCTCGGCAACGGCGGCGCCACCGCCTTCTGGGACATCGCCACGTTCGCGCTGGTCCGGGAGCGCGCGCACCACCTGGTGCTCGGGGAGTTCAGCCGCAAGTTCGCGCGTGAGACCGCCGCGGCACCGTTCCTGGCCGCCCCGGTGGTGCAGGAGGTGCCGGCCGGCCAGGGCGTCCTGCCCGCCGCGAGCGCGGGCAGCGACGTGTACGCCTGGCCGCACAACGAGACGTCGACCGGCGTGATGCTGCCGGTGCGGCGCGTGGCCGGGGCGGACGAGGGCGCGCTCGTCGTCGTCGACGCGACGTCCGGCGCGGGCGGCCTGCCGGTCGACCTCACCGAGACCGACGTCTACTACTTCTCGCCGCAGAAGGGCTTCGCCTCCGAGGGCGGGCTCTGGGCCGCGGTCCTGTCGCCCGCCGCCGTCGAGCGCGCGCACCAGGTGGCCGCGACCGACCGGTGGATCCCCGACTTCTTCGACCTGGTCACGGCCATCGACAACTCGGCCAAGCACCAGACGTACAACACCCCGGCGATCGCCACGCTCGTCCTCATGGACGCCCAGCTCCGGTGGCTGAACGCGCAGGGCGGGCTCGACTGGGCCGTCGCCCGCACCAGGGACTCGTCGTCGCGGCTCTACGACTGGGCCGAGCGGACCGACTGGGCGACCCCGTTCGTGACGGACCCCGCCTTCCGCTCGCAGGTCGTCGGCACGATCGACCTCGACGCGTCCGTGGACGCCGACCGCGTGGTCACGACGCTGGCGGCGAACGGCGTGCTCGACGCGTTCCCGTACCGCGCGCTGCAGCGCAACCAGCTGCGCGTAGCGATGTTCCCGGCGATCGAGCCCGACGACGTGAGCCGGCTCGTCGGCTGCGTGGAGTACGTGGTCGAGCGCCTCTGACGCGCCCTCGTCGGGCAGCCCGACATCGGGGGTGAAACGTTTCGGGCCGTGGAGGCCCGCCGGGCGGGGTGGTTGTGTGACGGGGCACCCGCCTGTCGGCCGACGACGGCGCGGCGGGTGGGTGCAGCCAACCGGCCGCCGGCACGTGCGCGGCCACCCGAAGCCCCCGGAACGAGGATGTCCCATGAGGTCTCGAAAGTCTCTGCTGCCCGGCGTCGCCGTGGCCACAGCGCTCGTCGCGCTCGGCGCGACCACGCTGATCTCCACGTCGGCGCAGGCCGCCACACCGCCCGGCCTGCACATCTCCGGCACGCAGCTCGTGGAGAAGGACGGCACGCCGTTCGTCGCGCGCGGCGTGAGCCACGCGCACACCTGGTACACCTCGCAGACCGCCGCGGCGATCCCCGCCATCCGCGCCGCAGGTGCCAACGCGCTGCGCGTCGTCCTCTCCGACGGCACCCGCTGGACCAAGAACGACGCGGCCGACGTCGCCAACATCATCAGCCTCTGCAAGGCCAACAAGCTCATCTGCATGCTCGAGGACCACGACACCACGGGCTACGGCGAGGAGGGCGCCGCCTCGAGCCTCGACACGGCCGCCAACTACTGGATCTCGCTGGCCTCGGTGCTGCAGGGCCAGGAGGACTACATCCAGATCAACATCGGCAACGAGCCGTTCGGCAACAACGACACCGCGAACACCAAGTGGGCCGGTGACACGGCCGCGGCGATCAAGAAGCTGCGCGCAGCCGGCCTGCACCACAACATCGTGGTCGACGCCCCCGCCTGGGGCCAGGACTGGAAGAACATCATGCGCGACAGCGCGGCGACGGTCGCAGCCGCCGACCCCGACGCGAACACGCTGTTCTCGATCCACATGTACGGCGTCTACAACACCGCCTCGTCGATCACGTCCTACCTCGACGCGTTCAAGGCCAAGGGCCTGCCGCTGATCATCGGCGAGTTCGGCTACCGCAGCAGCACGGCCGACGTCGACGACGCGACCGTGATGGCCGAGGCCGTGAAGCGGAACATCGGCTACTACGGCTGGTCGTGGTCGGGCAACACCGACCCCGTCCTCGACATGGTGCTCAGCTTCAACCCGGCGAACCTCTCGCCCTGGGGTCAGAAGGTGCTCAACGGGGTCAACGGCATCAAGTCCACGGCCGTGACCGCCAAGATCTACGGCGGCACCCAGCCGACGCCGACACCCACCCCGACGCCGACCGTGACGCCGACTCCCACGCCCACCCCGACGCCCACGCCGACTCCGACCCCCACGCCGACGCCCACCCCGACGCCGACGCCGGCGCCGACGCCGACCGTCACGCCGACCCCGACCGTCTCCCCGACGCCCCCGGCCGGCAAGGCGTGCACCGCGGTGCTCTCCGTCAGCAGCACGTGGCCCGGTGGCTACCAGGCGGGCGTCACCGTCAAGGCGGGCACGTCGCCGATCAGCGGCTGGAAGACCTCCTTCGCGGTCCCGGCGGGCGGCACGGTCCAGGGCTGGTCCGGCACGTTCAGCCAGTCCGGCTCGGTCGAGACGGTCACCAACGCCCCGTGGAACGGCTCGCTCGGTGCGGGCGCGACGACGACCTACGGCTGGGTGGGGACGGGCACGGCACCCGCCGCCTCGACCGTCGTGAGCTGCTCGGCCAGCTGACCTGATCCGCCGCGTGGCCCCGTGCTCCCCCGAGCCCGGGGCCACGCGCGTCCCCCCGCTCCCCTGCGCCGGAGCGCGCATCGCCCGACTGGCCCTTAGGTGCAGCGTTAGTGCCGCTATGCGCAACTAACGCTGCACCTAAGCGCCATGGGCGGCGCGTGGGCGGCGCGTGGCGCGCGTGGCCGGCGCGTGGGCGGGGCCGGGCGTCAGCGGGGCGCGAGCGCCAGGAGGTTGCGGGCGGCCTCGCGGCCGGCACGGTTCGCGCCGATCGTCGACGCGCTCGGGCCGTAGCCGACGAGCTGGATCCGCGGGTCCGCGACTACCGAGGTGCCGTCCATGACGATCCCCCCGCCGGACCCGCGCAGGTGCAGCGGCGCGAGGTGGTCGAGCGCGGCACGGAACCCCGTGCACCACAGCACCGTGGCGGCCTCGACCGACGCCGGACCGGTCGCCCAGCCCTCGCCGGCGGGCGAGGGGTCGTCCCACTGCGCGCCGGTCGCGGTGAGCCGGCTGAACATCGGCCTCGGCACGAGCACACCGGACTCGATGCCCGCCCGGTAGGCGGGCGTCAGCGGCAGGCCCGTGACGCTGACGACGCTCTGGGGCGGCAGCCCGGCTCGCGTGCGCTCCTCGACGAGCGCCACGGCCGCGCGTCCGACCTCGGGCGTGAACTCCTCGTCGCGCCACCGCGGCACCCGGCGCGTGACCCAGGTCGTCGTCGTGACCGGCGCGAGGGCGAGCAGCAGCTGCACCGCGGAGGTGCCGCCGCCGACGACGACCACGTGACCGTCGGCCAGGTCCTGCGGCGTGCGGTAGTCGTGCGTGTGGAGCTGGCGGCCGCGGAACGTCGCCTGGCCCGGGTAGACCGGCCAGAAGGGCTTGGACCACGTCCCGGACGCGTTGACGATCCCGCGCGCGCGCCAGGCGACGCCCTCGTCGGGCTGCTCGACGCTGTGCGACTCGACCACGAGCCAGCCGTCGACGTCGCTGACGCGGCTGACCTTCACCGGCCGCTGCACGTGCAGGTCGAACGCGTCCTCGTACTGCGCGAAGTAGTACGGCACCGCTCGCGCCGCGGGCTCGGCGGCGTCGACGACGCGGAACGGCATGCCGGGAAGCTCGTGCACGCCGTGGGCGTCGGCCATCGTCAGGCCGGGCCACCGGTGCTGCCACGCACCGCCCGGCGCGGGCGCGTCGTCCAGGACGACGAACGTCCGCTCCGCGCGCTCCCACCCGCGCTCCCCGACGGCCGTGTACCCGCTGGTGCGCAGGTGGTGGGCCGACGAGAGGCCCGCCTGGCCGGCACCGATGACGACGACGTCCACCTCGACCGGCCCGTCCGCTGCCCGGTGCGCACCCCGCTCGCGTCGCTGGCGCCGGCTCGGTGCGGCCTCGGCGCGCGGCGGCTCGGCGGCCGCACCGGACTCGTCCGCGGGCCCGGTCCCGTCGGGAAGGGTGGTCTCGTCGGGAACGGCAGCCTCGTCGGGAACGGTGGTCTCGTCGGCCGCGGTCGTCTCGTCGGTCGCGGTGGTCTCGTCGGCCGCGGCAGCCGTGTCCGGGACGGTGTCGTCGTCCCGCGGGCCGTCCTCGACAGCCTCGTCGGCAACACCGCCGACAGGAGGCGACGACCCCGCGTCGTCGAACTCCAGGACCAGCTCCATCGTGTCGTCGTACCGGGCCGTCGGCCGTCGCGGCTCCGGGCTCGCCGGAGCCTTGCGCGTCTCGTCGGGCGGCTCGTCCATGTCGGCCCAACGTACCCGCCCGCACCGCCGCCGAGGAGCGGTTGCTCATTTCACCCGTCCCGGCGACGCGCCCGTCGTGATGAGATGGACGGATGTCCGATGCCCGCACGCCGGTCCAGGTCCGCACGGGGCCGCTGCCCACGCCCGAGGCGGACGAGGTCCGCGAGCTGGCCGCTCGCGCCGCCGCCGTCGACGGCATCGCCCCCCTCTCCGAGCAGCCGCTGCTGTGGCTGCAGGACGACGAGGCCCGCGTCGTGCACCTGCTGGCGCGCGACCCGGACGGGACGCTGGCCGGCTATGCGCAGCTCGACACCAGCCTGGCCGCGACGGTCCGCGGCGAGCTCGTCGTGGGCCCGGACCACCGCCGCCGCGGCGTGGGCCGTGCCCTGCTGGCCGCGGCCGTCCCGGTGACCGACGACGTCGCCGACCGGGTGCTGCACGTGTGGGCGCACGGCGACCTGCCCGCGGCGCGCGCGTTCGCCGCCGACGCGGGCATGCCGGTGGTCCGTGAGCTCTGGCAGATGCGCCTCGAGCCGCTGCCCGGCCGACGCGACGTCGTCCTGCCCCCGGGCGTGACGCTGCGGGAGTTCGTGCCGGGCCAGGACGAGGACGCGTGGCGACGCGTGAACTCGCGCGCCTTCGCCCACCACCCCGAGCAGGGCCGGATGACCTCGGCCGACCTGCGCGCCCGCGAGCAGGAGGCGTGGTTCGACCCGGCCGGTTTCCTGCTGGCCGAGCGGGACGGCAAGCTGCTCGGCTCGGTGTGGACCAAGGTGCACCCGGCGGGCGAGCACGGGCCCGACCCGGTCGGGGAGATCTACGTCGTGGGCGTCGACCCGGACGCGCAGGGGCTCGGCCTCGGCTCGGCGCTGACGGTCGCGGGCCTCGACCACCTGGCCGCGCGGGGGCTGTCGGCGGCCATCCTGTACACCGGCGCGGAGAACACCGTCGCGGTCCGGACGTACCGCCGCGCGGGGTTCGAGAGGTCCGCGACCGACGTGATGTTCGGTTCGGATACCCGCCGTTCACCGTCCGGTGCCACGATGGCACCATGACGGACGCACCTGCGCTCGAAGCCGAGCTCGCCGCCCACATCGCCGAGCACCTCGAGGCGCCCGAGCCTGCGCGCGAACCGGCGCCCTCCGAGCCCCTGCCCGAGGACCGGTTCAGCGACCGCGAGGTCTCGTGGCTCGCGTTCAACCAGCGCGTGCTCGAGCTCGCCGAGGACCAGGACATCCCGCTGCTCGAGCGCGTGCGGTTCCTCGCGATCTTCGCCTCCAACCTCGACGAGTTCTTCATGGTCCGCGTGGCCGGCCTCAAGCGCCGCATCGCGACCGGCATCGCCGTCACGGCCGCGTCGGGCCTGGCACCCCGCCAGGTGCTCGAGTCCATCAGCGAGCAGGCCCACGAGCTGATGGACCGGCACGCGCGCGTGTTCGCCGAGCAGGTGCAGCCCGCGCTCGCGCAGGAGGGCATCACGCTCGTGCGCTGGCAGGACCTCGGCGAGGGCGAGCAGGACCGCCTGCGCAAGTTCTTCCGCCGCCAGATCTTCCCGGTGCTGACGCCGCTCGCGGTGGACCCCGCGCACCCGTTCCCCTACATCTCGGGGCTCTCGCTCAACCTCGCCGTCGTCGTCGTGAACCCGACGACCCGCAAGGAGCACTTCGCGCGCGTCAAGGTGCCGCCGCTGCTCCCCCGGTTCATCGCGGTCGACGCGAGCGGTCGCCCCAGCGCGCCCGACGAGCAGACCGCCAGCGTCGAGAAGGGCCCGACCAGCTTCGTGCCCGTCGAGGACGTCATCTCCGAGCACCTGGAGCACCTGTTCCCCGGCATGGAGGTCCAGGAGCACCACACGTTCCGCGTGACTCGCAACGAGGACGTCGAGGTCGAGGAGGACGACGCGGAGAACCTCCTGAAGGCCATGGAGAAGGAGCTCCTGCGCCGCCGGTTCGGCCCGCCCGTGCGGCTCGAGATCGCCGAGGGCATCAGCCCCCGCATCCGCCGCCTGCTCGTCCGTGAGCTCGGCATGGCCGACGACGAGGTCTACGAGCTGCCCGCGCCGCTGGACCAGACCGGCCTGAACCTGATCGCCGACCTGGACCGCGCGGCCCTGCAGTTCCCGCGGTTCGTCCCGACGACCCACCGCCAGCTGGCCGAGGTCGAGAGCGCGACCCCGACCGACGTCTTCGCCAAGATCCGCGAGCGCGACATCCTGCTGCACCACCCGTACGACTCGTTCTCGACCTCGGTGCAGACCTTCCTGGAGCAGGCCGCCGCCGACCCGCAGGTCCTCGCCATCAAGCAGACGCTCTACCGCACGTCGGGCGACTCCCCGATCGTCGACGCCCTCATCGACGCCGCCCAGGCGGGCAAGCAGGTGCTGGCGCTGGTCGAGATCAAGGCCCGGTTCGACGAGCAGAACAACATCTCCTGGGCGCGCAAGCTCGAGCAGGCCGGCGTGCACGTCGTCTACGGCATCGTCGGGCTCAAGACGCACTGCAAGCTCAGCCTGGTGGTGCGCCAGGAGTCGGACGGCCTGCGCCGCTACAGCCACGTCGGCACCGGCAACTACCACCCCAAGACCGCGCGCCTGTACACGGACGTCGGCCTGCTGACCGCCGACCCCGAGGTCGGTCAGGACCTCACGCGCCTGTTCAACCAGCTCTCCGGGTACGCGCCCAAGAGCCGGTTCCACCGCCTGCTCGTCGCCCCGCGCAGCGTGCGGGCCGGCCTGATCGAGCGGATCGAGCGCGAGGCCCAGGCTGCGCGCGACGGCCACCCGGCGTGGATCAAGATCAAGGTCAACTCGATGGTCGACGAGGCCATCATCGACGCCCTGTACCGCGCGTCCCAGTCGGGCGTGCAGGTCGACATCGTCGTGCGCGGCATCTGCTCGCTGCGGCCCGGCGTCCCCGGCCTGAGCGAGAACATCCGCGTCCGCTCGATCCTGGGTCGGTTCCTCGAGCACGCGCGGATCTTCGCGTTCGCGCACGCCGTGCCCGCCGAGGACGACACGTTCGAGGGCCCCGACGTCTTCATCGGCAGCGCGGACCTCATGCACCGCAACCTCGACCGTCGCGTCGAGGCCCTGGTCCGGATCGCCGACCACGACCAGGTCGCCGAGCTCGTCGACCTCATCGACGAGTCGATGGACGAGGGCACCGCGTCGTGGCACCTCGACGCCGACGGGCTCTGGACGCGTCACGCGCAGGGTCCCGACGGGCCGCTCGTGGACCTCCAGGCCCTGCTCATCCAGCGCCAGCGCCGTCGCCCGGGCACGGGCCGGTGAGTCACCCGAGCCACCCGGCGGTCGTCCAGGCCGCCGGCGCTCTCGTCTGGCGTGTGCGCACCGGCCGGCTGCAGGTCGCGCTCGTGCACCGGCCGCGCTACCGCGACTGGTCGTGGCCCAAGGGCAAGCTCGACCCGGGCGAGACCATCGTCCAGGCGGCCTGGCGCGAGGTCGCCGAGGAGACGATGCAGGACGTCGTGCTCGGCATCCCGCTCCCCGGCCTCGAGTACAAGGTCTCCGACGGCCGCACCAAGCGGGTGCACTACTGGGCCGCGCAGGTCGCCGGCCGCCAGGACGCGGCGGCGCTGCGCGCACGGCCTCCCGTGCCCCGCGCCTCGATGGACGAGATCGACCAGGTCCGCTGGTTCGACGTGGACGTGGCCGGGCAGCGGCTCACGCGCGCCGACGACGCGATCCCGCTGGTCCACCTCGTCGAGGCGCACCGCAAGGGGAGGCTCGACACCCGCGCGGTGATCGTCGCCCGGCACGGTCGCGCGACGCGCCGGTCGGCGTGGAAGGGCACCGAGCTGGACCGGCCGCTGACCGCGGTGGGGTCCCGGCAGGCGACCGGCCTCGTCCCCGTGCTGTCGGCCTTCGGCGCCTCCCGGATCGTCACGAGCGAGTGGGGCCGCTGCGCGGCGACCGTCCAGCCCTACGGCGCCGCGGCCCAGGTCCCGATCGAGGTGTCGCCGCTGCTCACGGAGCAGGAGCACACGGTCTCGCCGGCGCGCGTGGCGCGGCAGCTCGTCGACCTGCTCGAGTGGCCCGGGGACTCGGTGCTGTGCACGCACCGACCCGTCCTGCCGACCGTGCTGGACGTCCTCGCGCAGCACTCGCGCCGGTCCGTCGTCAACGCGATGCCGACCGAGGACCCGTTCCTCGAGCCCGGCGAGGCGCTCGTCGCGCACGTCGCCCAGACGGCCAAGGGGCCGCGGGTCGTGGCCGTCGAGCGGCACAAGCCCTACGTGGCCGCCGTCAGTTGAGGATCGGGTTCAGCACGAAGTAGATGATCGCGGCCACCGCGGCCGCGGCCGGGATCGTCAGCACCCAGGCGATGCCGATGTTCTTCGCCACGCCCCAGCGCACCGCGGAGGCCCGCTTGGTGGCGCCGACGCCCATGATCGCCGAGGTGACCGTGTGGGTCGTGGAGACCGGGGCGTGCAGCACGAACGCGTTGACGTAGAGCACCGTCGCGGAGACCGACTCGGCCACGAAGCCGCGCGCCGGGTCGACCTCGATGATCTTGCGGCCGAGGGTGCGCATGATGCGCCACCCGCCCGAGTAGGTGCCGGCGGAGATGGCGGCGGCCGCGCAGATCTTGACCCACAGCGGGATGCCGTCGTCGGGGTTCGCCCAGCCGACGGTGAGCAGCGCGAGGTAGATGACTCCCATCGTCTTCTGCGCGTCCTGCAGGCCGTGGCCCAGAGCCATCGCGGAGGCCGAGACCGTCTGCGCGAGGCGGAAGCGCCGCATCGTCTTGGCGGGGGCGGCGTTGCGCAGCAGCCACAGGACGCCCACCATCAGCGCGAACGCGAGCAGGAAGCCGACCAGCGGCGAGAAGACCATCGGCAGCACGACCTTCTCGTACACCGAGCTCCAGTAGACGCCGAGGCTCGCGGCCAGGCCGGCGCCGACCAGGCCACCGATCAGCGCGTGCGTCGACGACGACGGCAGGCCGAACCACCACGTGATGAGGTTCCAGGTGATCGCACCGACCAGCGCGCAGACGATCACGACGAGCGCCTGGTGCCCGGTCGCGTCCTTGAGGTCGACGATCGACGTCGCGATGGTCTCGGCGACGGCCGTGCCGAGCAGGGCGCCGACGAAGTTCATGACGGCCGCCATGGTGAGCGCGACCCGCGGCGTCAGCGCGCGCGTCGAGACCGAGGTCGCGATGGCATTGGCTGCGTCGTGGAAACCGTTGGTGTAGTCGAAGCCGAGCGCGAGCGCGACGACGACGACGACGAGTGCTGCCTCCACCGTGGCTCAGGACTCCTTGACCGCGATGGTCTCGACGGTGTTCGCCACCTTCTCGAACGCGTCGGCGGCGTCCTCGAGCTTCTCGACGATCTCCTTGAGCTTCATCAGCTCGATCGGGTCCGTGATCTCGTCGAACATCTGGGCCAGCAGCTTGCGGTGGATCTTGTCGGCCTGGTTCTCGAGGCGGTTGACCTCGACCCAGTACTCCGACAGCGAGTCCATCGAGCGCAGGCGCGGCATCGCGTCCGCGGTCAGCTCGGCGGCGCGCTGGAGCACCTGGACCTGGTCCGAGACGCGTGCGGGCAGCGCGTCGACCTTGTACAGGACGATGAGGTCGGCCGCCTCGTCCATGTAGTCCATGCAGTCGTCGAGGCTCGAGGCGAGGTTGTAGATGTCGTCCCGGTCGAACGGCGTCACGAACGTCTGGTTCAGGCGACGCATGATCGTGTGGGTCGCGTCGTCGGCAGCGTGCTCGACCTCGGCGATCGCCTTGCCGATCTCCTTGCGGGTCGGCCGGTCCGCGCCGAGCATCTCACCCAGGAGGTTGGCTCCGGTGACCAGGTGCTTGGCAGAGGCGGCGAAGAGGTCGAAGAACGTGGTGTCGCGCGGTGTCAGGCGCAGGCGCACGGGAGGCTCCGGGGAGGGGGACGGCGGACGGAAATCAGGCTAGGACAAGCACCCCTGTTTACCTAACGCGAGGCGACTCGGGGGTGCACACATGGTGACACCCGAACGACGTCCTCGGGACCGCTTTCGTCCCGCCCCCGACGACCGTCCTGGCTGCTGGCCGCCGGGCACGCTCACGACCCGCCGGTGCGTGCGGCTCGAGCGTGGCGAGCCTCACTCCCGGGAGGCCGGGCCACCCTCCGGCACCGCTCCGCGTGAACCGGGGCGAACCGCCCGCCGCGGTGCGGCCCCCGCTCTTCTGCGGGCCCGTCGACGCCCCGTCGCCGCCCGTCCCCCGATGAACGCAGATCTCGTTGAAGCATCCGTGTCACCCCCGTGCACGCACGCTGCAACGATCCCTGCGTCCACGGGTTCACGGGTGGCAGCCAGCAGCGTTGCCCGCTAGGTCCTGGGCGACGCCGGGCCGGTGGGTCCTGGCCGGCGACGGTGCGAAGCACCGGCGCAGCAGGCGTTGCCCGCTAGGGCGACGCCGGGCCGGGAGCGCCTCTCGGCGCGGGGCCACTCGAAGTGGCTTGAAATGGAGCCCGGGGCTACCGCGACCCGGCGTCGCGCTCCATCGTACGCCCGGCCTCGCGGGGACGACCGGTCACTCGAGCCTGCCCGCCCGCCACAGGGCGGCGGCGTGCTCGAGCTCCTCGGCGGTCCGCACGAGCGAGGCCGCACCGTGGGTCAGGCGGACGGCGCCGCCGGGGTCGACCGTGTCGAGGTGGTCGGCGTCGAAGGCAGCGCCGGCGGCGAGCACGCGGCAGAACGACGCGGCCCGCTCGAGCGCGACGTCCAGGTCACCGGTGTAGACGCCGGAGAGGACCGCATCAGCCACGGCACGCACGTCAGCGGGCCCCGGCGCGTCGGCGACGCCCGCCACGACCTCGTGCACCGGCGCGGCGCCGACCCCGAGCCGGTAGCGGTCGGCGACCGTGCCGGGGTCGCGACGCACCCACTCGCGCAGCACGTAGAGCCGCCACAGGGCACCGGGCAGGGTCGCTGCGGGGGCGTCCGACCAGAGCGCCGCGACGACGTCGAGGCCCTCCGTCTCGACGAGGGCGATGAGCCGGGCCAGCACGTCGGGGTCCTCGTTCGCGCGACCGTGGTGCACGAGCGCCGCGGCGGTCGTGTGCGCGACCTGCGAGCGGACGGCGGGATCCAGCCCGCCGGGCAGCTCCTCGGCCTGGACGGGGTCGAGCATCGCGGGACGCCGTGGGCGTCGGGACTCCGAGTCGGGCATGACCACCTCCGAGATCCATCCTGCCTCACACCTCCCGCGGCGCCCTCGCGCTGAGTAGTGTCCGAATCACCCTTCGACGTGCAAGGACGCAGGTCGCGGGCCAGAGTGGGTGCAGCACACCCCAGGAGGCGCCTGGGGGCGGAGCCGGAGGAGCCTGGACCATGTCCCACACGCCAGAGCCGCCGCAGGGCGCATCAGGTGCGGCATCCGCCGCCGCGTCGGGGCGGCACCCGCACCACAACAGGGCGATCGCTCTCGCCGTCGCCGCCGCCGTCGGTGGCTTCCTGTTCGGCTTCGACAGCTCGGTCATCAACGGCGCGGTCGACGCGATCGCCGTCCAGTTCGACCTCAGCGACGCGCTCAAGGGCTTCGCGGTCGCGATCGCGCTCCTGGGCTGCGCGTTCGGCGCCTGGGCCGGCGGCAAGCTGGCCGACCGCTGGGGCCGCACCCGGGTGATGTTCCTCGGAGCGGTCCTCTTCTTCGTCTCCTCGATCCTGTCCGGCCTCGCGTTCGGCGTCTGGGACCTGATCCTGTGGCGCGTGATGGCCGGCATCGGCATCGGCATCGCGTCGGTCATCGCCCCGGCCTACATCGCGGAGATCGCCCCGGCCGCGATGCGCGGTCGCCTGGGCTCGCTGCAGCAGCTCGCCATCACGATCGGTATCTTCGCCGCGCTGCTGTCCGACCAGCTCATCGCCACGTCGACGAGCCCGACCGGCGACCAGCTCGCCGCCTCGGCCGAGCTCTGGGGTCTGGAGGCGTGGCGGTGGATGTTCATCGTCGCGGTCATCCCCGCCGCCGTGTACGGCATCCTCGCCCTGACGATCCCCGAGTCGCCGCGCTTCCTCATCGCGCGGGGCAAGCGCGAGGACGCCAAGGCGGTCCTCGCGTCCGTCCTCGGGCCCGACGAGGACCCGGAGGAGCGCATCTCCGAGATCGAGCGGACGATCGAGGAGGACAAGAAGCTCGAGGAGCAGGCCAGCCTCAAGGGCCCACGGTTCGGGCTGCTGCCCGTCGTTTGGATCGGCATCCTGCTGTCCGTCTTCCAGCAGTTTGTCGGCATCAACGTGATCTTCTACTACTCGAACACGCTGTGGCAGGCGGTCGGCTTCGACGAGGGCGACTCGTTCACGATCTCGACCATCACGTCGGTGACCAACGTCGCCGTGACGTTCATCGCCATCGCGCTGATCGACAAGATCGGCCGACGTCCCCTGCTCCTCATCGGCTCGTTCGGCATGGCCGTCTGCCTCGGCATCATGGCGATCGCGTTCACGCAGTCCACGGGAAGCGGCGACGACGTCTCGCTGCCGGGCGCCTGGGCACCGACCGCCCTCGTCGCGGCGAACCTGTTCGTCGTGTTCTTCGGCGCGACGTGGGGGCCGCTGGTCTGGGTCCTGCTGGGCGAGATGTTCCCGAACCGCATCCGTGCCGCCGCGCTCGGCGTGGCCGCCGCGGCGCAGTGGATCGCCAACTTCGCGATCACCATCTCGTTCCCGCCGCTGCTCGGTGCGTTCGGGGCCACGATCCCCTACGCGATGTACGCCATCTTCGCGGCGCTCTCGTTCTTCTTCGTCCTCACCAAGGTGCCCGAGACCAAGGGTCGCCAGCTGGAGGACATGGAGGGCATCAAGGTCGAGCGCCGCGGTCGCGGCACGGCTGCCAAGGCGACCTAGCCGCCGGAGCACCGACGAGGGGCGTCCGACCATCGTGGTCGGGCGCCCCTCGTGCGTCGTACGTCACCCGGTGACAAGTTGCTTGCTGCAAGCATCGGTGTATATGGTTGCAGCAAGCAACTAAGGAGCTCCATGATCATCGCCCTCGACGAGCCCGCCCCGGCGGACGTCGACCCCGGCCCCGGCGCGCGAACCGCCACGGCCGTGAGCCCCCACCTCGCGCTGCTGCGAGCGGTCGAGGCGTTCACCCGCACGCTCCGCGAGGGCGGCGCCACGCTCGCGCGCAGCGTCGACTGCTCGCGCGCCACGCTCGCCATCATCCGCACCCTGCAGATCCGTGGGCCGCTCCCGGTCAGCGAGATCGCCCAGGTCCTGCGCGTCGACATCTCGGTCGCCAGCCGTCAGGTGAGCCTGATGGTCGACGACGGCTTCGTCGAGCGGACCGTCGATCCCGACGACCGCCGGGTCCGGACCATCGCCCTGACGGCCGCGGGTCGGCAGCGCACGCGCGAGATCGAGGTCTCGCTCGAGGGCAGGGTCCGCGAGATCTTCGCCGGCTGGACGCCGGCCGAGATCGCCGGAGCCACCGACGTCCTGCAGCACCTTGCGGCGACCATCGACACCGCCGAGCACCCCACAGCCTGATCCCACCCTTCGACCTGCCGACGACGCCGGGCCGCCCATCCCCGCACACGAAGGAACATCCCGTTGAGCACTGAAGTCACCACCGAAGACGTCAAGGCACCCGCCATGACGCACCGCGAGGTCCTCGAGGCCCTCTCGGGCATCCTCCTGGGGATGTTCGTCTCGATCCTGGCGACGAGCGTCGTCTCGTCGTCCCTCCCCCGGATCATCACCGACCTGCACGGCAACCAGTCGGCGTTCACCTGGGTCGTCACCGCGACGCTGCTCACGACGACGATCTCGACCCCCATCTGGGGCAAGCTCGCCGACCTGGTCAACCGCAAGCTGCTCATCCAGCTCGCGCTCGTCATCTCGGTCGTCTCCGCGGCACTGGCCGGCTTCTCGCACAACACCGAGATGCTCATCGGCATGCGCGCCCTGCAGGGCATCGGCGCCGGCGGCCTGACCGCGCTCGGCAGCGTCCTGATCGCCGACATCATCAGCCCGCGCGAGCGCGGCCGGTACATGGGCTACATGGGTGCCGTCATGGGCGTCGCGATGGTCGGCGGCCCGCTGCTCGGCGGCGTGCTCACCGACTCCGCGCTCGGGTGGCGCTGGAACTTCTTCGTCGGCCTGCCGTTCGCCGTCGCGGCCATCGTCGTGCTGCAGCGCACCCTGCACCTGCCCAAGGTCGTGCGCCGCGTCGTCAAGATCGACTACCTCGGCGCCGCGCTCATCTCGGTCGGCATCGCCGGGCTCCTGCTGTGGATCACGTTCGCCGGCGACAAGTTCGCGTGGGGCTCGTGGCAGACCGCCGCGATGGTCGGTGGCTCGCTCGTCGCGCTCGCGCTCGCCATCTGGGCCGAGTCGAAGGCCGCCGAGCCGATCATCCCGCTGCACCTGTTCAAGAACCGCACGCTCGTGCTCGCGGTCATCGGGAGCGTCGCCGTCGGCATCGCGATGTTCGGCACGTCGGTCTTCATCGGCCAGTACATGCAGCTGGCGCGCGGCAAGACGCCGACCCAGTCCGGCCTGCTGACGATCCCGATGATCCTCGGCCTCATGGTCTCCTCGACCCTGAGCGGCCGGATCATCGCCCGCACCGGTCACTACAAGCGCTTCATGATCGTCGGCGCCGTCATGCTCACCGTCGGCCTCGGGCTGATGGGGACCATCCACTACGACACCAACTTCATCCTCGTCGCCCTCTACATGGCGATCCTCGGTGCCGGTGTCGGCATGCTCATGCAGAACCTGGTCCTGGCCGTGCAGAACACCCTGGACGTCCGGGAGATCGGCTCCGGCACCTCGTCGGTCGCCTTCTTCCGCACGCTCGGCGGCGCGATCGGCGTCTCGGCGCTGGGCGCGGTGCTGGCGAGCCGGTCCACGGACCTCATCGCCAGCGGCCTGGCCAAGCTCGGCATCGACTCGTCCGCCATGGGCACCTCGGGCTCCCTGCCGGACCTGAGCACGCTGCCCGGCCCGGTGCGTGAGGTCGTGGAGCGCGCGATGGGCGACTCCATCGCGGACCTGTTCCTCATCGCGACGCCGATCGCCTTCATCTCGCTGATCGCCGTGCTGTTCCTCAAGGAGGTGCCGCTCGGCAACCGCTCCGGGATCCAGCAGCGCATCGAGGTCGACGGGCACGCGATCGACGAGCAGCCCGTGCTCGGCCAGCCGCTCGTGGGCGAGCCGGTCGTCACCTCGGCGTCGGACGACGAGCTCGAGGACGCCGACCCGCGCGGCGCGCGCGTCTAGCTGTACTGCCCAGGGACGACGAGACCCCCGGACCGTCCGCGGTCCGGGGGTCTCGTGCGTGCAGGTCAGACCGCGCGCGGCACCGGGCTGCCGGCGGCGGACTGCTGCCGGGCCTGGGTCAGGGCGCCGTTGAGCCGGGCCAGCTGGCGGGAGAGGTCGACGATCTCCTCCGGGCTCCAGTCGGCGAGAGCGGTGTGCAGGTAGCCGCGGCGGGAGGCCTGCGCGGACTCGAGCCGCTCGCGGCCCACGTCCGTGAGGCTGAGCAGCTGACCGCGGAAGTCGTCGGGGTCGGGGCGGCGGGCGACGAACCCGAGCTCCGCGAGACGGCTGAGCTGGCGCGACATCGTGCCGCGCCCGACGCCGATGTGCGCCGCGAGGTCGCTGGCGCGGACCACCGGCGTCGCGGCGATCAGCGCGAGCAGCTCGTAGGCCGCCGGCTCCAGGTCCGGGTGCACGCCGCGAGCGACGGCCGCCGAGGCCGCATGGGCCCGGCGCAGGAAGAGACCGAGCTCGCGCTCCAGCTCACGGAAGTTCTCGTCGACCACGGCTCACATCCTGGCCCACCGGACGCGCGTCCATAACCAGCAAACGGACACGATTAGGTGACAGCACCTAGGCCGAGCGGGTGGATTCAGCGTGCCCAGGTGAGGCGCTGGCGTGCGACGGTCGCCAGAGCGGCCACGCGAGCGGGCTCGAGCGTCGTCGGCATGGCCCGGAAGACGGCGGGGACGACGTGCCGCGGGACGACGAGGATCGGCGCCAGCGGGTCCTGCCGGCCGAGCACCTCGAGCTCGCCCTGGACGACCACGATGCTGCGCACGGTGATCGACGCGCAGCCGGCCGCGACGAGGAGCGCGTGGGTGCGCTGGGCCTCCAGCCGCGCGTCGCGCAGGTAGCGCACGGACTGCCCGTCGACCTCGAGGACGCGACCGTCGAGCCGGACGCGGTGGCCGGTGAGCCTGTGCTCGGCGATGGTGAAGATGCCGCCCGGCCCGAGCAGCAGGTGCGCGAGGAGAGAGCCCTGACGGCCCAGCGGCACGTCGTGCACGACCTGCCAGCCCTCGGCGGCCAGACGTTCGAGGCGCGCGCGCAGCGGCGAGCCGCGTTCGGCACGGGCGCGGTCCACGTCGACGACGTCGCGGTCGTTGCCGAGCCACGCCTCGAGGGCCGCCTGGTCGGCGGAGCCGAGGTCGTCGCCCGGTGTCGCGGGGACGGGCAGGACGAGCTCGGCGACGTCCGCGCGCAGGTACTCCTGGGCGGCACGGCGGAGCCGGTCCTCGAGGATCGGGTCGTCGACCACGACCTCGCCCGACTGCAGGTCGACCGAGCCGACCGGGGCGCCGGTCTCCTGGGTCACGAACAGGCGGTCAGCGCCGTAGCGCCTCCACCGTCGGACCGTCAGGAGCTGTTCCACACGAGCATTATCGGCAGGAACAGCTCCCGACTACAGCGATGTCCAGCACGTGTCGACCAGATGGCCGAACCCGTTCGGGTGGGTCCGGGTCAGGCGGTCGGCTCGAACGTCAGGCTCACCGAGTTCATGCAGAACCGGTCACCCGTCGGGGTCTGCGGGGCGTCCTCGAAGACGTGCCCGAGGTGCGAGCCGCACCGCGCGCAGCGGACCTCCGTGCGCACCATGCCGTGGGTGCGGTCCTCGATGAGCTCGACCGCGTCTCCGGCCAGCGGCGTGTAGAAGCTGGGCCAGCCGCAGTGCGAGTCGAACTTCGCGTCCGACTGGAACAGCTCCGCGCTGCACGCCCGGCACCGGTACACGCCGGTGCGCTTCTCGTCGAGCAGCTCCCCGGTCCACGCCCGCTCGGTGGCTGCCTGCCGCAGCACCGCGAACTCCTGGGGGTTCAGCTCGAGCGCCCACTCCTGGTCGGTCTTGGTCACGTCGTACGCCACGTCGGCCTCCTTCGTCGTCCTGCTCTCAGCGAGGGCTCGGTCGTGCCGTTCCCTCGACCAGCCCAACACCGTGCCACGCTCGGACGTTCCCCGCGCGCCGCCCGGTACCCTCGCCTCACGCACGCCGCCCCCGGCGTGCCGCGGAAGGTCATGAGGTCCCGCGTGCGCTCCTCCTCCACCCGTCGACGGCGCTGGTCGCTGACGCGGTACTTCGCATTCGTCAGCGTGCTGGCGATGGCGGCACTCGGGTGTGCGCTCGTGTGGGTCACGTCGACGGTGATGCGGGAGCAGGCGATCAACGACGGCACCGCAGCCGCGGAGTCGGTGATGGCCTACGCAGTGGCACCGCTGCCGGCGTCCGCGTTCACCGAGGGACAGCTGACCCCCGAGCAGAACCAGGCGGTCAAGGACGCGACGGCACCGTTCGGCGACAAGGTCGTGGACCTGCGGCTGTGGAGCACGGTCGGCGTCCTGCTCTACAGCAAGGCCGGCGCCGAGACCGGGTTCCCCGACACGGACCGCAACAACGCCGTCCTCCAGAACGGCGTGCCCGACGCGCGGGTCATCGTCGACGTGCGCGAGTCGGAGGAGGGTGACGCACCCAGCGAGCAGCGGCAGGTGCTCGACGTCTACGTCCCCGTCCTCATGTCGAACACGAGCGGCGCCGCCCCCGCGGGTGCGGTGCCCGGCTCGGGGGAGCCGATCGGGACGGCCGAGGTCATGCTCGACCACACCGCGTCGGCGGCCGCCCTGCGGTCGGCGATCGGCACGGTCGCACTCGTCGTGTCCGGCGGCCTCGTGGCGCTCTGGCTCCTGCTGTTCCGCACGGTGTTCACCACCTCGAAGCGCCTGCAGGCGACCGCGCTCGAGAACGCCCGGCTCGCGCTGCTCGACTCGCTCACCGGGCTGCCCAACCGCCGGCTGCTCACCGAGCGGATGACCAAGACCGTCGCCGAGGCCCAGCGCGACGGCGCGCGGCTCGGCATGGTCCTGCTCGACATCGACCGGTTCAAGGACATCAACGACTCGCTCGGCCACGACCACGGCGACGAGCTCCTCGAGCAGGTCGCGGACCGGCTGCGCAAGGCGCTGCGCGACGAGGACGTGGTCGCGCGCCTCGGCGGTGACGAGTTCGCGATCCTGCTCACCGACGTGCGCTCGGTGGCCGACGCCGAGCACCTGGCCCGTCGCGTCCGGGAGCTGTTCGGTCCCCCGTTCAAGCTCGGCGAGATGTCCCTGCACGTGGAGACGTCGGTCGGCGTCTCCTGCCTGCCCGACCACGCCGACGACGCCTCGTCGCTCATGCGCACCGCGGACGTCGCGATGTACGCCGCCAAGCACCACCGCACCGGCGTCGCGACGTACTCGCCCGAGGAGGACCACTCCTCCCCCGCCCGGCTCGTGCTGCTCGGCGACCTGCACCGCGCGCTCGACCCCGAGCCGGGCGTGGCGCGCGAGCTCGAGCTGCACTACCAGCCGAAGGTCGACCTCGACACCGGCCGGATCGTCGGGCTCGAGGCCCTCATGCGCTGGCGGCACCCGGAGCGTGGGCTGCTGCTGCCGACCGTGTTCATCCCGCTCGCGGAGCAGTCCGGCATCATCCACCGGCTCACCCGGTACGCGCTGACCAGCGCCGTGGAGCAGCTCGCCGCCTGGATCGCGGAAGGACGGTCGACACCCATCGCCGTGAACCTGTCCGCGCACGACGTGACCTCGGGCAAGGTCGTCGACGTCATCGAGGAGCTCCTCGCCGAGCACGACGTCCCGGCCGCGCTGCTCGAGGTCGAGATCACCGAGACGGCGCTGGTCGCGGACCCGTCGCGCGTCGTGCCCGTGCTCGAGCGGCTCGCCGCGCTGGGGGTCAAGGTCGCGATCGACGACTTCGGGATCGGGAACACCTCGATCGCCCAGCTCCGCGACCTGCCCGTGCAGGAGCTGAAGATCGACCGCCTGTTCGTCACCGACCTCGGCGACGGCGGGCGCGAGAGCGCGCACGTCGTCGTGCAGGCCATGGTCGACCTCGCGCACTCGTTCGGGCTGCGCGTCGTCGCCGAGGGTGTCGAGGACCAGATCACGGCCGCGACGCTGCGCCGGCTCGGCGTCGACCAGGCGCAGGGCTTCCTGTACTCGCGCGCCGTCCCGCCCGACGAGGTCACCGCGCTGGCCATGCTGCCGCAGCCCCGTCGCACGACGACACGCACACCGCGGAGGCAGAAGAGCGGGTGAACTGAGGCAGACTCCTCAAGGTGCGCGCGATCCTGCCGATGAACGAAGTGGGGGACCTCTACCCCCACCTGGACCGGAGGAGTGCCCGCTCGTGATGGACGACCTGCTGCAGGAGATGATCAACCCGGCGCCGGCACAGCACGACCGCCCGCGCCGCCGCCGCCTCTGGACGACCGTCGTGGTCGTCGGGCTGGCAGCCGTGGGTGTGACGTCCCTGACGACGTCCGCGCTCTTCTCGGACCAGGAGAAGTCCGGCTCGACGATCACGACCGGTTCGTTGGACCTCAAGGCCGACGACAGCCTGACCTTCTCCGTGCCGTTCGACAACATGCTCCCGGGCGCGCAGGTCGTCTCCCCGGTCACCCTGAAGAACGACGGCAGCCTCGCGTTCGAGTACGCGGTCAGCGTGGACGCGACGTCCACGTCCAGCGGCAACGCGGACCCCAGCCTCGGCAACGGCGACGACCCGGGGACCGGGGACCTGCCCGACCAGCTGCACCTCGACCTCTACTCGGTGACCAGCACCAGCGCGTGCACCCTCAACGGGGTGTCCGCGAAGACCCCGCTCGGCAGCTCGAGCGGGGCGTGGGGCATCACGGGCGAGCGGATCGTCGGTGGCGCGACCGCCGGTGCGACCGGGAACCGCACGCTGGACGCGACCGAGGACGAGGTGCTGTGCGCGCGGGTCTCCTTCGCGACCGCCGCCGGCAACGAGTACCAGAACACCGCGGCCAAGGTCACGCTGACGTTCGACGCCATGCAGCTGCCGTTCAACCCGAGCCAGCCCGACACCAGCCAGCGGTAGCCCATGCCCCGGGCGGACGCACACCCGCTCGCCGTGGAGGTCGAACGCCGACAGCCGCGGCCGGTGCTGGCGACCGCTCCGAAGCCCGCGAAGCCACGCAAGCGCCGGCGGCTGCTCTCCGTCGCGCTGTGGGCGGTCATCGTCTCGTGCGCGACCGCCTATCTCGCGTCCCTGGCCGTCCCGCTCTGGTACCAGCTGCACGACCAGCGGCTGCTGATCGTGACCTCGGGGTCGATGGCGCCCTACTTCGACGCGGGCGACGCGGTCGTGATGCAGTCCGTGGAGAACCCGTCGCAGCTCAAGCCCGGCCTCGTCGTCTCGTTCTGGCCGCCGAACTCCGAGCAGCTCGTGACGCACCGGATCGTCGCGCTCGTCAACCTCGTCGGCTCGCAGAGCACCGGCGGCGACGGGGCGGGGACGAAGTCGCCCCACATCATCACCAAGGGTGACGCCAACGAGGAGAACGACCCGGACGCGACCCCCATCACCCGCGTGCGCGGCATCGTCCTGTCGACCCACCCCGGCTGGGGCTGGGTGATGCAGTGGGCGGCCTCGCCGGTCGGTCGCGCGGTCATGCTCGTCCCGCCGCTGCTCGCGCTCGCTACGCTCGAGCTGCTCGCGGTGGCCGACGGTCGCCGACGGGTGAAGCCGAAGCAACGCTCGAGCGCAGAGGAGAGGCACGTCGATGCCGTTCTCCGCGGGTGAGACCGACGAGGGTCGACGCCTGATCGGCGCCGACCGTGCGACCTGGGTGCGCCTACTCGTCGCGCTCGGCCTCGCCGTCGCCGCGGCCGCGTTCCCGCACGTCGGCTGGACGTCGGCGGAGTTCACGGACTCGCACAGCTCGACCGGCGTCGTGCAGACAGCTCCTGACTTCGACCCCGGGGCGCCCCCGGCCGTCGACGACGCGCCGACGGCACCGACCGACGAGCCGTCCGCGCCCGAGGATCCCCCGGGCACGGACGGCTGACGGGCTCAGTCCCGCACGCCTCGCGCGGCCAGCAGCACGCCCGCCGGGTCGAAGCGGCGCGACAGCTCCCCCAACCGCGTGGCCACGGCGGGGCTGTAGACCCGTCGCGCCCACGCGGGACCGGCCGTGTCGGTGAAGTTCGGCAGGCCGCCGTCCCTCGCCCACGGCTCGAGGGCCCCGACGATCCGTCGGGAGTCGGCGACGACGACCTGGGCGATCTCGGGGATCATCAGGCCGATCGTGAACACCTGGTAGGCCGCGTCGCGGTGCGTGAACGCGCAGTCCGGACCGCGGCGGACGCGGCCACCGAGCTGGCGGACCTCGACCATCGCCTGCGCGGTCTGCGCGTCGGGGCCGACGAGGTCGACGAGCACGTCGGCCGTGTCGGGCCCGAACTCGTCGAGCAGCACGGACCGCTCGTGCAGCGGCATCGGGTCGTCCGGGTCGGAGTGCACGGCGCCGATCGCCGCGTACGGCATGACCCCGACGGCGTCGATCAGCGGCGTCGCGACCGCGCGCATGGCGCGGATCATCTCCTCGCCGACCGCCGGGTCCCCGGTCCAGACGAACCGCAGCGCGATCGTCGTACGGCCGCGCAGCGGCTCGGGGAACGGGTCCATGTCCGGCAGCCGCATGACGGCCACCGACGTGGTCCCCTCCTCCGGCAGCAGGTCGGTCCACACGCTCCAGGTCCGCAGCACGGCCGTCGCGTCGGCGCCGTCGAACCAGAGGGCTCCGCCGTAGACCTCAGGCAGCTCGACGAGGTCGATCTCGACCGCGGTGACGATGCCGAGCGAGCCCTTGCCGCCGCGCAGCCCCCAGAACAGGTCGGGGTGCTCGGTGGCCGAGGCCCGGCGGATCTCGCCGTCGCCGGTCACCACGTCGAACGCCCGGACCGTGTCCGACGACAGCCCGTGCGACCGGGCGAGCGGGCCGACGCCGCCGCCTGTGAGGAAGCCGACGACGCCCACGTCGGTCGACGACCCGCACAGCCCCGCGAGCCCGTGGGGCGCGGCGGCCTCCAGCACGGCCGACCAACGCACGCCGGCGCCGACGCGGGCCCACCGCTCGTCGGGGCGGATCTCGAGCTCGTCGAGCGCGGCCGTGTGCACGAGGACCGCGTCGGCCATCGTCTCGGTGGCGCCGTGCCCGGTGCCGGCGACCGCCACCGGGACGCCGGCGGATGCGGCGATCCGGAGGGTCGCGGCGACCTCGTCGGCGCTCGTCGCCTCGACCACCGCGAGCGGACGGACGGCCTTGGTGATGTTGCTCGTGACGGTCAGCTCGCGGTAGCGCGCGTCGCCGGGGAGGTGCAGGCGGGCGACGGATCCGGCCAGCGCACCGACCGCGGCGGCAGAGGCGGGACGGAATGCCGTGCCGATCGCGGCAGGGGTGTGTGTGCTCATCGTTCGTCCTTCGGGGGCTCGGCGCGGGTGTGCCCGTGCCGGGTTCTCTCGGCGCCGTGTTCGACGCACCGGGCAGGAAGGGGCCGCGGTCGGTACGCCTGATACGTCCGGTGTCCGTCGGGAGCGGTCAGACGCCCGGGAGGGTGAAGCTGAACGTGGTGCCCTCGCCCACGCGGCTCGCGATCGCGAGCTCGCCGCCGTGCGCCTCGACGATGGCCTTCGCGATGGACAGCCCGAGGCCGATGCCCGGGATGGCCCGCTGGGTGGCGGTGGTCGCGCGGAAGAAGCGGGTGGCGAGGCGGTCGAGCTCGTCGGGCGGGATGCCGATCCCGGTGTCCGTGACCGAGACGACGGCGCCGCCGTCGGGGGACGCGGAGACGCGCACGTCGATCCGGCCGTCACGCGGCGTGAACTTCACCGCGTTCGACACGAGGTTGGCCACGACCTGCTCGAGCCGCATGGCGTCGCCCGGCACGTGCACCGGCTCCGCCTCGAGGTGCAGCGTCACACCGGCACCCTCGGCGCCCGGCGCGGCCTCGGCGAGGGTGGCCCTCGCGACGTCGGCGAGGTCGACGTCCTGGTGGGCGATCGTGAAGCGGCCCGCGTCGAGCTGGGCCGTCAGGAGCAGGTCGCTGACGAGGCGCAGCTGGCGGCGCGCGTTGCGCTCGACGACGAGCAGGAACTCCCGCTGCTCGTCGGTGAGCGGGTCGGGGCCGTCCAGGATGAGGTCGACGTAGCTGAGCACCGACGACAGCGGGGTGCGCAGCTCGTGGCTGACCAGGGAGACGAACTGGTCCTTGAGGCGCGCGGCCTCGCGCTCGGTGGTCACGTCTGCAGCCACCACGACGTAGCCGATCGTGGAGCCGTGGCCGTCGATGCGGCGGGTGACGGCGAGCTGGAGCGTGCCACCGCTGTCGTCGTGGCGGCGGAAGGTCCAGTCGCGCACGAGCACGCCCGCCGTCAGGGTGGGCGCTGCGACCGCGGCGAACAGGGAGTCCGCGTCGGCCTCGGCGGCGGCCACTGCGTCGACGTCGAACACCGCGCGGTAGCGCGCCTCGAGCTCGCCACGGTCGAAGAAGCTGACGAGGTTCCTGCGGCCGATGACCTCGTCGCCCGTGTACCCGAACATGCGCTCGGCGCCCGGGTTGAAGACCTCGACGACCCCGTCGGGGTCGGTGGCGACGATGGCCTGCTCGGTGACGGCGTCCATCACCGAGCCCAGGTGGGCGCGCGCGGCCTCCGTCTCACGGACCAGGCTGGCCAGCGCCTCCGCGTCCTCGGTGAGCTGGTCGTTCAGCCGCAGCTGATGGGCCTGGAGCTCCGCGAGCGCGGCGTTGCGGGCCCGCAGCCGGGACGTCGCCTCGTGCACGATGATGCCGACGACCCCCGCCACGACGGCCACGAACAGGCTGCGCACGATCAGCGCGACCGTGACCTCCGCGTCGGCGTCGAGGATCACCGGGACCTCGACGACCGCGGCCACGCCGACCGTCCCGACGACGACGCCGGCCCGGCCCGGGCGGCCCGCGAGCATGACCGCCGGCAGGAACAGGAGTGAGCCGAACGGCGACGCGACGCCGCCGGTGCCGGTGCGCAGCAGCGCGATCGCGAGCAGCTGGAGGACGGGAAGCCAGATCTGCGCGGACTCGCGCCAGCGGTGCCACGGCAGCACCCACGCGAGCACGATGACGAGCGCCGCGATGGCGGAACCCAGCCACAGCTTCGACGCATCGACGAGGATCGACGGGACCAGCGTGAGCGCGACCAGGCACAGCGCGTACACGAGCACGAACGGCAGCTGGCGCTCGAAGACGCCGGCTTCCGGGCCGATCACCTGGCCGAGGACGCGCAGCCACCGCGAGCCGCGCGAGCGCAGGTCGTCGTCGGTCTCGACGAGCGGGGGGGACTGCGCGGGGACCTGCGCGGGGACCCGGACGGTCACGCGACCATCGCCCGCACGACCAGGGCGACCCCGGTGATCGCCGCGGCGAGCAGCCCGAGCACGATCAGCCTGCGCTCGCCGCGCTGGTCGGCGCGGATCTCCCGGCGCATCGCGGCGGGGGACCAGGGCTCGCGGGTCTCGTCGTCGGCCACCATCACCCCACCACCCTGCCAGTCTTCTCGGTCTTGTCCCAGGCCGTGCTCGCGCCGCGCCACTGCTTGGCGTAGGCGTCGAGGGTGATCGCGCACAGCACCGGTCCGAAGCCGACGACGTACAGCAGCACGCGCGACGGCCACTTGCCCCCGGGCAGCGCCTCGACCCACCGGACCAGCCAGGCGCTGAGCATGGCGATCACGGTCCACGCGTAGAAGACGAGCGTGAGGACCTCGACGCCCGTGGCGGACATCTCCATGCCCAGCAGGTCCGGGACCCGCTCCTCCCACAGCCCGGGGACCCACGCGGCGAGCATCACGACGATCGCGCCGATGCCGGGGAACAGCAGTCCTTGGACCCACGACCGGCGGGCCGTCTCCCGGTCGAGCAGCAGCGTCATGCTCGTGATGAAGACGTAGGCGACCACGGCCACCCACCACATGCCCTGGAACGTGGTCCGCGCGACGTCGTGGTCGACGAAGTACAGCCCGACGAGGCCGATCGCTGCGGCCGTCATCGCGACGGGCAGCAGGTAGATCGAGAACCAGATGGCGCCGAAGGTGAGCGACGAGAGCCGGTGCCCGGCGCCGCGGGACGAGAACGGGCGGCGGAACCAGACCTTGGTGAAGCGCCGCGTGATCTGCACGTTGCCGCGGGCCCAGCGCACCCGCTGCTTCCACAGTGCGACCACGGAGTCGGGCTCCTCCGCGAGCACGACGGCCGCCGGCTCGAACACGACCGTGCGGCCGTCGAGCTGGGTCAGGAACGTGGTGAACGTATCCTCGGCGAGCGTCGTGGTGTCGATCCGCCCGCCGACCGCCTCGAGGTTGGCGCGTGCGTGCAGCTGGGCACCGCCCGCGAGGCAGGCCATCGCGCCCATGACGTTCTGGGCCCGCCGGGCCGCTGCCTGCGCGGTGACGTACTCGTACCCGATGAACTTCGAGACCGTGCCCGGCTTGCCGGAGCCCTCGCGGATGAAGGCCGTGACGGCACCCACCTGCGGGTCGGCCAGGTGGCGGGTCATCTTGCGCAACGAGTCGGGGCGGTAGATGACGTCGGCGTCCATGATGAGCAGCGCCTCCATCCAGTCGTCGGCCAGCGCCCGCTCGATGCCGTGGTTGAGGGTGTGCGCCTTGCCCTGGCCGCCCTGCGCGCGGCGCAGGTGCACGATGCGGCCGGGGTGCTCGGCGGCCTTGGCCAGCACGACGTCGGGGGTGTCGTCGGTGCTCGCGTCGTCGACGACGTAGACGCGCAGCCGGTCCGGCGGGTACTCGAGCCCCATGAGCCGCTCGAGGGACGCCCCGAGCACCGCGCCCTCGTTCCAGGCCGGCACCACCACGACGACGCGGGGCAGGTACGGGGCGGCCGCACCGAGGTGGTTCTTCACCGCGTGCACGGGGACGAGCAGGTACTGGACCAGCCCGGCGATGACCGGGATGATCCCTGCGGCCACGGCCATCAGGAGGACCACGACGAGCACGTCGTGCCAGGTCATGAGCGCCCGACCGACCTCAGCCACGGGTAGCGGCCCACGTCGGGCTCGTGGTGCGCGTCGGACGCGGCGACGAGCTCGACGCCTGCCGACGCCCATCGGTCGCGCACGCGCGGACCGGGGCAGCGCCACTTCTCGTTGACCTCGACCGTCGTGCCGGTCTCGACCGCGGCCGCGGCGAACGCGTCGAGCACCTCGTCGCTCACGTCGTCCTCCGTGAGGCCGATCTTCGGCAGCAGGGAGAACGGGTGCGCGACCTGCGCGCGAGCCACCGACCGCATGGCCCGGACGGTCGCCAGGACGAGCATCTCGACGGCGTCGGCCGGGGCGAGGCCCGCGGCGATCCGCTCGGCGGTCACGCGCGGGCTCCACGGGCCGTCAGGACCGGGGAACTGGTGGTCCGCGAGCAGCACGCGGTCCACGCCCTCGGTCGTCCCGACGGCCGCGAGGACGTCGGGCGGCGCGTCGATCGCGCCGGACGCGTCGAGGATCTTCGCCTCGACGCCGGTCAGCACGGTGAGGCCGTCGTGCGCCGGCAGCGCCCGGACCACGGCGAGGAAGTCGGGCACGTACGTGGTGGTCGTGCGGACGTGGTCGACCATCCGGACCGTGGCCAGCCCCGCGCGGACCGCCGCGTCGAGGTTCTCCTGCGGAGAGCTGACGGCGTCGTCCGAGAACGTCGAGTGCACGTGGTGGTCGCCGTCGAGCACCGGTCCCCCGCTCATCGCGGTGGCAGGACCTGGTCGACCGGCAGGAAGACGTCCTCGAGGTAGCGCACGTTGGCGATCTCGACGAAGTCCATGGTCGTCGGGACGTGGCGGGAGAGCACGGCGTCGAGCGTGATCGACGGCATGTCGACCCCGGCCGCGATGGTCAGCGGCATGGCGCCCGGGAACCGCGGGTTGACCTCGAGCAGCGCGGGGACGCCGTCCTTGTCGCGCTTGAGCTGCACGTTCGCGACGGTCGTGAGCCCGATGGCCTTGGCGACCGCGGTCGCCGTCGCCACGAGCTCGTCGTCGTGCACGGTCACCCCGGCCACGGCGACGCCCGAGTCGACGCGCAGCCGCGCGCGCGGCACCGCCGCGATGACGTGCCCGTCGAGCCCGGCCAGCACGTCGACCGAGAACTCGTCGCCCGGCAGGTGCTCCTGCACGAGCAGGTCCTCCTCGGCGTGCACGGCGTCGAGCTCGGCCTGCGACTGCACGAGGCGCACACCGCGCGAGCCGGCGCCGCGGCGCGGCTTGACGATCACGGGGAACTCCCAGCCGGACACGGCCTGCGGCGTACCGAGCAGCTCGGTGCGCGGCACCCGGCACGTCCGCTCGGTCGCGCGCGCGAGCGCGAGCTTGTCGAGGCAGGTCTCGAGCGTGCGCAGCGACGGCGAGGCGAGCAGCGTGCCGCCCTCGTGCAGCCGGTCGCGCTCCGCCGCCAGCCGCGGCAGCTCGACGTCGACGGTGGGGAACAGCACGTCGATGCGGTCGTCGCGGCACATCGCCAGGACGACGTCGACGAAGTCGTCGGCCAGCCCGGCGGGCACCAGGCGGCGGTGGTCGCCGTCGACGAGGTAGAGGCCGCTGGCCCAGCGGTCCATGTCCGCGGCCACCACCTCGACGTCGCCGCGGCGCAGCAGCGAGCGGATGACCGCGACGCCCGCCGGTCCGCCGGCTCCGGTCACGAGAACTCTCATCGGTGGCCTCCGTGCTGGTCCTCGGCACGCTCGGGTGCTGCGGCCCGGAGGCCGGCCCCACCCGAGCGCGTGATCATGGCGGCGGCGCGGATCATCTCGAGCGGCTCGACCCACCCGCCGGTGCCGAACCTCCCCCAGTACCGGGCCGTGCTGCGCACGAGGTCCGGGTCCATGTAGTCGCGGTGCTGCTGCGAGGTGAACGCGGCCAGCATCTCGAGCTTCTTGTCGACGAACCCGTCGATGGGCACGAAGCGCGTGGGCCGGTAGTCGATCGTGGCCGACGGGCTCTGGAACGAGCCCACGTAGGGGATCTTGCGCGCGGCGACCTGCACGGCCTCGTGCACCGCGCGGTGGTCCTGGTGCCGGTCGTGCGACGAGTGCGTGTAGACGATCGTCGGGTCGACCAGACCGATCGTCTCCTCGATGGCCGTGATCAGGCCGGCCGCCGGGTCGAGGCGGGTGTCGGGGAAGTCGTGCAGGAACAGGCGGGCCCCGATGACTCCCGCCGCGGCGAGCGCCTCGTGGCGCCGCTCGTCGGCCGCGCCCCCGATCGCGCCGCCCGAGAGCGTGAGGATCACGACGGTGTCTCCGTTGGCCTGGTGCGAGGCGAGCGTGCCGCCGATGCCGATCTCGACGTCGTCCGGGTGCGCGCCCACGGCGAGGACGACCTCGCCGTGGCCCGAGGCCGCGCGCCGCTGGCGGCCCTGCAGGCCGAGCGTGGACACGCGGTCGACGAGCACCGCGGCGGGGACGGGCTTGACGAGGAACTCGTCGGCGTCGCGGCGCAGCGCCTCGACGGCGTAGTCGACGCTCGCGAAGGCGGTCGTCACGACGACGGGGACGCCGGGCGCCCGCGAGCGCAGCTCGACGAGCAGGTCGAGGCCGGACATGCCGGGCATCTGGATGTCGGTGACGACGGCGTCGAAGGACTCGGCGGCGACGGCCGCCAGGGCGGACATCGCCTCGTGCACGACGGAGACGGACATGCCCCCGCGGCGCTCGAGCACCGTGCGCACGAACTGCGCGGTGTCGACGTCGTCCTCGACCACCAGGACCTTGAGCGGTTCCTCCGTCACGTCCACCATCCTTCCGGCCCCCACGCTAACGGGATCGGCTGGGCTCCGCTCACAGGCGGTGGGGTGATGGCGCCCAGGTCAGGGGGTGAGGATCACGGTGATCCACCCCACAGTCCTCGTCGTGGAATACGCGAGCCACCTCCCCGGTTGAGCGCATCAGTACATGCAAACGCATGAACTTTCGAGACTGGACCTGTGAGGCGCGAGATGCAGTTCGGGATCTTCACCGTCGGAGACGTCACCACCGACCCGACGACCGGCCGCACGCCGGACGACACCGAGCGCGTGCGGAGCATGCTGACGATCGCCAAGCACGCCGACGAGGCGGGCCTGGACGTCTTCGCGACGGGCGAGCACCACAACCCGCCCTTCGTGCCGTCGTCGCCGACCACGATGCTCGGCTACCTCGCGGGCGTGACGAAGAACATCACGCTGTCGACCTCCACGACGCTGATCACGACGAACGACCCGGTGCGCCTGGCCGAGGAGTACGCGATGCTCCAGGTCATCGCCGACGGCCGGATGGACCTGATGATGGGCCGCGGCAACACCGGCCCCGTCTACCCGTGGTTCGGGCAGGACATCCGCCAGGGCATCCCGCTGGCGATCGAGAACTACGCGCTGCTGCGCCGGCTGTGGACCGAGGACGTCGTCGACTGGTCCGGCAAGTTCCGCACCCCGCTGCAGGGCTTCACCTCGACGCCCCGCCCGCTCGACGGTGTCCCGCCGTTCGTCTGGCACGGCTCGATCCGGTCCCCCGAGATCGCCGAGCAGGCCGCGTTCTACGGCGACGGGTTCTTCCACAACGCGATCTTCTGGCCCATGGAGCACACCGCGCAGATGGTGCACTTCTACCGTCAGCGCTTCGAGCACTACGGGCACGGGCAGGCGGACCAGGCGATCGTCGGGCTCGGCGGCCAGGTGTTCATGAACAAGGACTCGCAGCGCGCGGTGTCCGAGTTCCGGCCCTACTTCGACAACGCGCCCGTCTACGGGCACGGGCCGTCGCTCGAGGACTTCTCCCGGGACACCCCGCTGACCGTCGGCTCGCCGCAGCAGGTCATCGACCGCTACGGCAAGTTCCGCGAGCAGGTCGGCGACTACCAGCGCCAGCTGTTCCTCATGGACCACGCGGGCCTGCCGCTGAAGACCGTGCTCGAGCAGATCGACCTGCTGGCCACCGAGGTCGTCCCCGTGCTTCGTCGCGAGGCCGAGGCCGCGCGACCCTCCCACGTGCCGGCCAACCCGCCGAGCCACGCCGAGCGCGTCGCCGCCGCACGCGCCGCGGGGTCGGTCCACGACCAGCACGTTGCTGCAGCCGATCACTGGACCGGCCGCACCGCCGAGGACGACGTGGAAGCAGCGGACGCCGTCTCGCGTTGAGACACTCGAACCACCTGAGCTCTAGGAAGAAGGAACGATGAGCGAGCGCTCGATCGTCGTCATCTCGGCCGGCCTGTCCCAGCCGTCGTCCACGAGGCTCCTCGCGGACCGCCTCGCGGACGCCACGGTCACCGAGCTGGCAGCCCGCGGCATCACCGCGCGGGTGCACAACGTGGAGCTGCGCGACCTCGCGCACGAGGTGGTCAACACCATGCTGACCGGCTTCGCCACGGGCGAGCTGGCCGCAGCCCTCGAGGCCGTCAAGGGCGCCGACGGCGTCATCGCCGTGACACCGATCTTCTCCGCGTCCTACGCGGGGCTGTTCAAGTCGTTCGTCGACATCCTCGAGCCGGACGCGCTGTCCGGCGTCCCGGTGCTGCTCGGCGCGACCGGCGGCTCGGCCCGCCACTCGCTCGCCATCGACTACGCGCTGCGCCCGCTGTTCGGCTACCTGCACGCGGACGTCCAGCCGACGTCGGTGTTCGCGGCCACCGACGACTGGGCCACGGCCGGCGGCGACGACAGCCACCCGCTCCCGAGCCGGATCCGCCGCGCGGGCCGCGAGCTCGCCGAGACGGTCGCGGACCGAGAGCCGTCCGCCCCCGCAGGCCTGTACGACGCGGTCCCGACCTTCTCGGACCTCCTCGGCCCCGCCTGAGCCCGGCCCCGGCCGGCCTCCCCGCCGGCCTCGCCGCCGTCATCTCGCCGATTCCGCATCGCCTCGCCGGTCTGAATCGGCGAGACGATGCGGAATCGGCGTCCTGATCGGGGGTCGACTCGCCGCGGCGGGCCGGGCGTCCCGGGGTGATCGCGCGCGGAGCGCGGCGGGCGCCTAGCGTTCAGGGATGACCGCGCCGTACTGGGTGACCCGGGTGAACCTCGTGTTCACCAACAAGATCATGGGGACGTTCTCCGACGACGTCCCGCCGCTCGCCACGCTGCACCACGTGGGGCGGACCTCCGGGCGGCGCTACCGGACGCCGATCATGGCCTTCCCCACGCGCCGCGGGTTCGTCATCGCGCTCACGTACGGGCCCGGCGTGCAGTGGCTGCGCAACCTCGAGGCCGGCGAGGGCCGGTTGGTGCGGGCACGCCGGGTGCACGTGCTCACCGATCCGGTCATCCTCCCGCCCGACGAGGGCGCCGCGCTGGTTCCTCGCTGGACGCGCACCGCCCTGCGCGTGCTGCACTGCGACGACTTCGTCGAGCTGGCCGCCGCCCCGCGCTGACCCACCGCCGTCTCGCGACTGCCCCGCGCCGCGCCGCCCCGGCCTGACCCCACGACCGAGATAGCCGCACTTGGGACCAGAGTGGCCGGTGAGACCGATCCGGCGTCACTCCGGTATCCACCAGTCACAAGGGCGGCTACCTCGGGCCGGTCAGTGGGGGGACAGCCCGTCGCGCCCCGCCCCCCGCCGCGGCCTACGATCGGCAGGACGGTCGACGAGGAGGCGCACGTGACCCTGGCAGCCCGCCTGCGCAGCGCCGCGCGTGCCTTGACCGCCGCACCCTCGATGCCGACCCTCGAGGACCCTCCGGCCCTGCCGGACGTCCCCGCCGACCTGACGCCGTTGCTGCGCGAGCTTGGCGGCGCACTGCTGTCGTCGGGTCAGTCGGTCGTCGAGACGGAGCTCCAGCTCGCGGCGGTCGCACAGGCGCACGGCGCCGACCAGGTCCGGGTGCTGGTGCTCCCGACCGGCGTGTTCCTCCAGGTGGAGACCGCGCGCGGCCCGCAGAGCGACTTCACCGGGCCGGGCACCTCCGGCACGCTCCCCCTGCACCAGATCGGGCGCGTCGACTCGCTGGTGCGGCGGCTGACGCACGGTGGCGTCGAGCTCGCCGACGCCCGGCTCGAGCTGCGCGAGATCCTCGCCTCGCCCCCGCGGTTCGGGCCCCTGCTCGTCGTGCTAGGCCATGCGCTGCTGACGCTCGGCTTCGGCCTCATCCTCTACCCGACCGTCGACGCGCTGCCGATCTACCTCGGCATGGGGGCCGCCGTCGGCGTCCTGCGCCTGGTCGCCACCCGCTGGCCCACGCTCGAGCAGGTCCTGCCGGTGTTCGCGGCGTTCCTCGTCGCCCTCGCCACGATCGAGTGGATCGCCCCGTGGGTCGGCGCCGACCCCCTGCGGCTGCTGACCCCGGCACTCGTGAGCTTCCTGCCCGGCGCGGTGCTGACCGTCGCCGCCATCGAGCTGACGAGCAACCAGGTCGTGGCCGGCGCGAGCCGGATGGTCTACGGCGTGGCCCAGCTCCTGCTGCTCGCATTCGGCGTGGTCGCGGCGGTCACCGTCACCGGGCCGTGGGAGTCGTCGGAGCAGCTCGACTCGTTGAGCCGGTGGATCGGCCTGGCCGGCGTGCTGGTCGTCGCCGTCGGCTACCGCTTCTTCTCCTCGACCCCGAGCGGCTCGTTCTGGTGGCTCCTCGCCGCCCTCTACTGCGCCTACCTCGCACAACGGCTCGGCACGGAGCTGCTCACCCCGGAGCTCGGCGGGTTCATCGGCGGACTGGTCGTGGCGCCGGTCGCCCAGGCCATCGCGCGCGTCCGGTCCGGGCCACCCGCCATCGTCGTCACTCTGCCCGCGTTCTGGCTGCTCGTGCCGGGTGCGCTCGGCTTCCGCAGCCTGTCCGAGATCGCGACGGGCCAGTCGCTCGGCCTCGCCGACCTGGTGGACACCGTGCTCGCGCTGTTCTCGATCGCGCTCGGGGTGCTCGTCGGCAGCGCCCTGACGCGCGACGCCCGTCAGGTGACGCACGTGGTCCGTGCGGCCATCCCGTCGCGCCGCGACGACACCGCCTGACCGCCCCCACGGCCCCCGCGTCTCGTCGCACACCGACGAGCGGCCCAGTCGAGGGAGCGGTCCCTCGCCGGTTTCTCCGGTCTTGACAGGCACATTGTCCGGGTTGATGGTGATCCCTGAGAGAGCGCTCCCTGGCTCCTCGCGCCACATCCCACCCTGTCAATGACGACCCCTGGGGGAAGCATGGCTCCCGAACTCCGTCCTGGCTCGGCCGCGTCTCCACGCGGCAGCCACCCGCTCGCCGACGCGCGCCAGAGCCGCCCCGCCGCGCGCGCAGCGGTCGCCGCGCTCGCGGTCCTCGCGGTGCTGCTCTCGCTCGCCGCCGTCCGGGCCGACGAGGCCCACGCCCTCGCACCGGGGGTGGTCGTCCTGTCGCAGGGCAAGCCGACGACGGCCTCGTCGTCCGAGTCCGCCGCGACGCCCGCGAGCGCGGCGACCGACGGCGACACCGGCACGCGCTGGTCGAGCGCCTTCTCCGACAACCAGTGGATCCAGGTGGACCTCGGCGCGACGAAGACGTTCGTCGGGTTCGACCTCACGTGGGAGTCCGCCTACGCCTCGAAGTACACGATCGCGACGTCGACGGACGGCACCACGTGGACCACCGTCGTCAACGGCACGGCGACCTCGGCCGCCAAGCAGTCGCTCACCGCGAGCGGCAGCGCCCGCTACGTGCGCCTGACGGGCACGCAGCGCGCGACCGGCTACGGCACCTCGCTGTTCGAGCTCCAGGTGCTGGGAACCACGGACACCTCCGCGGCCACGCTGCTGTCGAAGGGGCGGCCGACGACGGCCTCGTCGAGCGAGTCGGCCGCGACCCCCGCGTCCTCGGCGACCGACGGCGACCTCGGCACGCGCTGGTCGAGCGCGTTCTCGGTCCCCCAGTGGATCCAGGTGGACCTCGGGTCCTCGCGGGCGCTGACGCGCGTCGACCTCACGTGGGAGTCCGCCTACGCCACCGCGTTCACGATCCAGTCCTCGCAGGACGGCACCACGTGGACGACGCAGGCCACGCAGACGGCGGCCACCGGCGGCAAGCAGTCGATCGCGCTCGGCGGCACGGGCCGCTACGTCCGGCTGAACGCGACCGCGAAGGCCACCGGCTACGGCATCTCGCTGTGGGAGCTCGAGGTCTTCGGCAGCGGCGACGGCAGCACGGCCACCCCGACGACGACACCGACACCCACCACCACGCCCACCCAGAACCCCGGCGGCGCGGTACTGCTCAGCTACAAGAAGCCCGGCACCGCGTCCTCCAGCCAGGACGACGGCACCTGCTACCAGTGCACGCCGGACAAGGCACTCGACGCCGACGCCGCCTCGCGCTGGGCCAGCGCCAACCCCGCCGGCTGGACCGACGCGGGCTGGCTCCAGGTGGACCTCGGCGCGACCGCCCACGTCTCTCGCGTCGTGCTGCAGTGGGACCCGGCGTACGCGACCGGCTACCAGATCCAGGTCTCGCCCAACGGCACGACGTGGACGACGATCTACTCGACGACCACGGGCAAGGGGCTCAAGGAGACGCTCGACGTCTCGGGCGACGGCCGCTACGTGCGGCTGAACCTCACCAAGCGCAGCGGCCCGTACGGGTACTCGCTGTACGGGTTCGACGTGTACGGCACGGGCGGCAACCCGGTCCAGCCGCCCACCGTCAACCTTCCGGCGCCGAACTTCACCCGCCTCGCGTGGAGCGACGAGTTCAACGGTGCCGCCGGCTCGGGCCCGGACGCGTCGAAGTGGACGGTCGATGCCGGAACCGGGCAGAACGGTGAGCAGCAGTACTACACGCCCACCGGCAACCTGAACATGGACGGCCAGGGGCACCTGGTGATCGAGGCCCGCAAGCAGACGGCGGGCGGGCGCGACTACACGTCGGGCCGGATGAACACGTCCAACAAGTTCATGTTCACCTACGGCCGGGTCGAGGCGCGGGTCAAGGTGCCGACGGGCCAGGGCTACTGGCCGGCGTTCTGGATGATGGGCGCCGACTTCCTCACCGGCCGGCCGTGGCCGTACAACGGCGAGGTCGACATCATGGAGGTCCTCGGCAAGGACACCACCACGTCCTACTCGACGCTGCACGCCCCGGCATACAACGGCGCGGGCGGCTACGGCGGCTCCTACAAGCTGCCCGACGGCGCTCCGCTGTCGAACGACTTCCACACCTGGGCCGCCGAGTGGGACGCGAACGGCATCCGGTACTACCTGGACAACCGCCTGGTGTTCACCGCCGACAAGGCGACGGTCGAGTCGACGCGGGGGCCGTGGATCTACGACCACGACTTCTACGTGATCCTCAACCTCGCCGTCGGCGGGGACTGGCCCGGCCCGGTCGACGCGAGCACGCCGTTCCCGGCGAAGATGCTGGTCGACTACGTGCGGGTCTACCGCTGATCGAGACGGCGGCGCCGGGGCGCTCCCCCGGCGCCGCCGCTGGCGGTGCTATAAGGAACACCATGACGAGCCAGAGCAGTCCGTCGACCATCGAGGAGGTCGCCCGCCGTGCGGGGGTCTCCCGGTCGACCGTCTCGCGCGTGCTCAACGGCGTCGCGACCGTGGACCCCAAGATGCGCCGGGCGGTCGACGAGGCGGTCCGCGCCACCGGCTACGTCCCCAACCTGGCCGCGCGCTCGCTGGTCACGCGCCGCACCAACTCGGTCGCGCTCGTGATCTCGGAGCCGGCGTCCGGCTCCGCGGGTGCCGAGTTCCTGCAGCGGATCTTCTCCGACCCGTACTTCGGGCGGGTCACCGCCGGGGCGCAGCAGGTCCTGCGGGCCACGGGCGTGCACCTCGTCGTCGTCCCGGCCGACCGGGAGGCGCACGACTTCGTGCTGTCCTACCTGCGCCAGGGCCACGTGGACGGCGTGCTGTTCCTGTCCGGCGGCGACGAGCACGGCCTGCCGCACGCGCTGCACGAGATGAACGTGCCCGTCGTCCTCTCCCACCAGCCGACCACCGCGCTGCCGGTGAGCTGGGTGGACGCCGACCAGGCGATCGGCGGGCGGCTCGCCGCGGAGCACCTGGGGCGGCTGGGGCGACGTCGCGCCGTGGTGCTGGCCGGTCCGCCGGAGATGCGCGCGGCGCGAGAACGGCTCGCGGGCTTCCGGGCCGCCGCCGCCGAGGCCGGCATCGCGGTGACCGTCGAGCACGGGGACTTCACGGCCCGCAGCGGGGCGGCGGGCGCGCGCAAGGTCCTCACCGCCCACCCCGACGCCGACGCGGTGTTCGCCGTCAACGACCTCATGGCCGAGGCGGCCGTGCGCGTGCTGCAGGACGGCGGACGCCGGGTGCCCGACGACGTGGCCGTGGTCGGGTTCGACGACAGCGCGACCGCCACCGAGGCGAGCCCGCCCCTGACGACCGTGCGGCAGCCGGTCGAGGACATGGCCGGCGAGATGGCCCGCCTGCTGCTCGACCGGATCCGCACGCCCGACCAGCCGCCGCGCGGCGTGATGTTCACGCCGAGCCTCGTCGTGCGCGCGACCGCCTGACGTCAGTCGCCGATCGACGCGAGCGAGGGCCCGACGACCCCCGTCGTCGAGCCCTCGCTCCTTACCGCCTCCCCTGCGGAGGGAGGACGCCCGCGCCCGGATCGCACCATCGCCGGACGCGGGCGTCGTTCAGTGGCGCCTCACATGCAGTGGCGCCTCACCACGTGCTCGGCGCCGGCGGGGTCACCACCGGCGGCCGGTCGTTGCAGGTGATGGCGTTCGGCACGAAGGGCGTGAACCAGTTGCGGCCCACCTCCCACGGGTTGCCGTCGGTGCCGTCGTTCCCGCCGCCGTCGACGAGCGAGAACTCCGAGCCGGTGGCCGGGAAGCCGAAGGCGCCGCAGTTGTTGACGCCCGCCCACCCGACGTTGCGGACGTCGACGTTGGTGAACGACGCGGAGCCGAAGGCGCGCGCGCTGACCACCGAGGTGCCGGCGCCGTCGACCTGGACGTCGGAGAAGTGCACGTCGTCGATGCCGTACAGGTCCTTCACGCCCCACTCCGAGACCATCATGATCGCGTTGTACCCGTTGTCGAGGTAGTGGTCGCCGGTCACGTCGATGCCCTTGACCGGGCCCTCGAGCGCGTAGAGCCAGATCGCGCCGAGGCCGATGTTCCAGTTCAGGTCGAGGGTGCTCGCCCGGACCGTCGTGTTGTCCGTGAAGGTGGTGCGACCCGAGAACGGCACCGCGCTGAACCGCGCACCGGCGTGCAGGCCGCTGCCCTCGCGGACCGGGTCGGCGACGACGTTGTTCGCGACCGTGTTGTCGTGCCCGCCGTAGATCGCGATGTTGTTCGCGAGCGCCGGGTTGAGCACGGTGTTGTGCGAGAACACGTTGTCGTGGTCCGCGTCCTGCGCGGGCGTGGAGACGCCGTGCGACCACATGGCCAGCCCGTCGTCGCCGGTGCCGCGGACGAAGTTGTTCGTCACGGTGGCGTTGGAGATCCCGCGACGCAGGTTCAGGCCGTCGGCGATCTGGTCGACGATGACGTTGTCCTTGACGGTGAGGCCGCTGAACGGCCCGTCGAACCACATGCCGACCTTGGTGTGCTGGATGAACAGACGCTCGACGGTCGAGCCGCCGCCCAGCGCGCCACCGACCCCGTTGACCTGGTCGTCGTCGACGCGGTCACGGACGTTGCCGATGATCGAGAAGTCCGCGAGGTGCACGTCGGTCGAGCCGCCGTCCTCCACGTACTTGCCGTAGACGCCCACGCCGTCCCCGGTGAGGGTCGTCCACCAGCTGCCGGCGCCGATCACGGTGACCTTGTCGACCACGAGGTGGCGGTCCACCTTGTACGTGCCCGGCGGGATGTAGACGGGCACCTGGAGCTTCTTGCCCGCGGCGATCGCCTTGTCGAGCGCGTCGGCCGAGCTCTTGCGGCCCGTGGGGTCGGCGCCGTAGAGCCAGGCGTTGACGCTCTTCCTGGGCGGCAGCTTGGGCAGACCGACCTGCTCGAAGTCGGCCACGTCGAGGACGACCCAGTCGAGCTTGGTCGTCTTGGGCACCGTGAAGCGGACCGTGTCGCCCTTCTTCAGCGGCACGACGAGCGGGATGCGCTTCTCCGCGTAGTAGTGGAACGGGCGGAACGGCTTGTCGAACACCGGTGCCGGCGTGGTCGCGGACGGCACGCAGCCGCACTCGGTGAGCCACCAGTCCTTGTTGGGGTCGGCCTGCGGGTCGTTCGAGAACGGGTAGGTGCCGTACAGCCACGAGTACTGCGAGGTGAGCGTGGCGCTCGTCAGCCTGATGCCGTTGACCGCGACGTCGATCGGCCCCGTCAGGCCGCCGCCCGCGGGGGCGTCGGGGATCGCGTACCGCAGGGTCACGGCGTTCGCGGGCTTGGTGAGCGTGTACTGCACGTACTCGCCGGGGGCGTCGAGCTTGACGGCCTTGCGGCCCGAGGCCTCGCTGGGCAGCGTGTAGGGCGTGCGGTCGGGGCCGATGAGGTCGCCGGTGAACGTGGCGTTCTCGGCCTCCTGCTCGACGAAGGGAACGGTCGCGCCGCGCCCCGCGGTCAGAGCGGGGTCGATGCCGGCGACGGTCTCGACGCCCGGCTTCGGCTTGGTGGACCCGGCTGCGAGGCCGGGCTGGGCTGCCGCCAGCGTCGCGACGAGCGCGAGGGCGGTCGCCGCGGCGACCCGACCTGCTCGTCTGCGACGGGGGTGATGAACGGAAATCCTCACGGAAGCGCCTCCTTGCGCACCGGGGGTCGGCGCCGCAGGGGGATGCGGCGCCGCATGACGGGACACACCGTACGGACTGGACAAACCCGTAGACAAGAGTCAAAGAGGAAGTGGAAGAACTTACGCGAATCGCGGCAACAAATGCGCAACGCGCGGCGCAACGGGCTGCAGGATGCGCGCCTCAGCCCAGGACCATGAGCGTCCCGCCCCGGTCGGAGCCGACGAGGTGGCGGCCGAGCTGGATCAGCCCCAGCAGACCGCCGGGGAGCTGCACGTCCCAGCTCCGGTCGTCACCGTCGGCACTCACGGCGAGCAGCCGCGGCGCGTCGGACGGCGCACCCCGCAGCATCGTCAGGTACGTCGGGCCGTCGGTCACGGGCGACGACGGCAGGGTGTCGGGCCGCAGGGCGGCACGATGGTGGACCGCGCCGCTGCGGGCGTCGATGGTCACGAGCGCGTCCTGGTCCGACGAGCCCACGACGTCGCCGTCGCGCAGCAGGTAGATCCCCGACAGGGGGTCGGGCGCCTCCCACAGCTTCTTCCCGGTGCGCGCGTCGAAGCCGCGGGTGGTGCGGTCGGAGGTCACGACGACGTCCGGCGCCGAGCCGTCGTCGACCCGCGGGACCATGACGATGCCGTCGACGGCCACAGGCTCGGCGCCCGCACTCAGGAGCCGGGAGGTGCCGGTGCCGTCGCCGGCGAGGTCGAAGAGCGCGATCCGGTCGCCCAGCGCGGCGGCGGCGCCGTCGTCGGACTCCTCGACGATCTCGCCCGACGAGGTGAGCACGGTGACGTGCTCGCGCGTCGAGCCGACCGCGACGAGCCCACCCGCGACGACGAGCTCCGGGCGGCCGCCGCACGCGACCGTCGTCGTCCAGAGCACGGACGTCGCGCCGAGCGCCGTCACCTCGCAGTCCGTGCCGGTCGAGCGGGCCAGGTAGGTCGTGCCACCGTCGACGGCCAGCAGGTCGGCCTTCGTCGGCAGGTCCTCGCGGCGCAGGACCGTCCCACTGGTCGCGTCGACGACGACGAGGCCGCGGTGCGAGTCGACGAGGCAGGCGAGGACGGGCACGTCGGCGGCCCCGCCGGGGACGCAGTACGGGCTGCCCATGAGGCCGATGGTGAAGTTGCCGGCGTCGATCGGGGCGCCTTCGCCCTCGCCGCGCGGGCCGAGCCCGGTCGACCAGCGCGCGAGGCCGGTCCCCGCGTCGAGCGCGACCGCCGCGAAGGTCTCGTCGGCCGCACGCCGCATGCCCACGTACGCGCCGTCGACCTCGTACCCGGCGCTCACGACCCCGTAGTCGTCGGGCGAGACCTTCCACTGGACGGTCAGCGCCTCCCCGACGGGCGCGAGGGTGCCCGGCAGCGAGGCGATGCGCTCGTCGTGCGCACGAGCCCGGGCGTCGAGACCGGTCTGCAACCCCACGGCGAGCAGAGCGAGCACCACCGGCACCGGCCACCAGCGCCGCCACCGCGAGCGCGGGCGCGGCTCGTCGCCGACCGGCTCGTCCTCGAGCAGCTCGACCTGCGACACCGCGGTGCGGCCCATGCCCCGACGCTACCCACGCGCACGACCGGGGGCCCGCCGCAGTGCGGCGAACCCCCGGTCGCGAGGGGTGAAACTCAGCTGAGGCCGGCCTTCATGGCCGAGATGAGCTCACCGTTCGTGGTGTCGCCGGACAGCTCCCAGAAGAAGGAGCCGCCGAGCCCCTTGTTCTTGGCCCACGTCATCTTGCTCGTGATCGTGGCGGGGGTGTCGTAGCTCCACCACTCGCTGCCGCACTTGGCGTACGCCGTGCCGCCGACCGTGCCCGTGGCCGGGCACTTCGTCTTGAGCACCTTGTAGTCCTCGATGCCCTGCTCGTACGTGCCGGGCGCCGGGCCCGTCGCCGAGCCGCCGGGCGCGCTCTGCGTGACGCCGGTCCAGCCGCGGCCGTAGAAGCCGACGCCGAGCAGGATCTTGCTCGCCGGGATGCCCTTGCCGATCAGCTTGTTGATCGCGTCCTCGGCGTTGAACCCGGCCTGCGGGATGCCGGGGTACGACGTGAGCGGGGCGTTCGGGGCCGTCGGACCCTGGGCGTTCCATGCTCCGAAGTAGTCATACGTCATGGGCATGATCCAGCTGAGCTTGGTGGCCGCCGTGGCGTAGTCGGTGGCGTCGATCTTGCCGCCGTTGCTGCCGTCGGCCGTGATGGCCGCGGTGACCAGGAAGCTCGAGCCGAACTTGGTGCGCAGCGCGGAGATGACCTTGTCGAACGCCTGCGGTCCGCTGGTGTCGCAGGACAGGCCGCACGCGTTCGGGTACTCCCAGTCGATGTCGATGCCGTCGAAGATCCCGGCCCAGCGCGGGTCGTTGATCAGCGAGTAGCAGGAGTCCGCGAACGCGGCCGGGTTGGCGGCCGCTGCCGTGAAGCCGCCCGACCAGGTCCAGCCGCCGAACGACCAGATGACCTTGAGGTTCGGGTTGGCCGCCTTGAGCTTGCGCAGCTGGTTGAAGTTGCCGCGCAGCGGCTGGTCCCAGGTGTCGGCGACGCCGTCGACGCTCTGGTCGGCCGTGTACGCCTTGTCGTAGGCGGCGTAGCTGTCACCGATCGAGCACTTGCCGCCCGTGGTGTTGCCGAAGGCGTACAGGATGTGGGTCAGCTTCGAGGCCGAGCCGCTCGTCTTGACGTTGTTCACGTGGTAGTTGCGGCCGTAGACGCCCCACTCCGCGAAGTAGCCGACCAGCTTCTTGCCGCCGGGGGGCGGGGTGGTGGGCGTGACGGTCGGGGTCGGCGTCGGGGTCGGGGTCGGGGTGACCGTCGGCGTCACGGTGGGGGTCGGCGTCGTCGTCGGCGTCGTGGTGGGCGTCGTGGTCGGGGTGGTCGTCGGGTTGCCGCCGGTACAGGCCGCACCGTTGATCGTGCAGTTCAGCGGGCCCTTGAACGGACCGGAGCCGACGTAGCCCCACGTCTGCGAGGCTCCGGGGGCGAACGGGCCGGCCCAGCTCTTCGAGGTGGCCTTGTAGTGGTTGCCGGTCTTGACGACGTCGGCGTCGTACGAGCTCGTGATCGCCGTTCCGGCCGGCAGGTCGAACTCGAGCGTCCAGGTCGGCGAGCTCGTCGTCGACGCGTTCTTCACCAGGACCGAGACCTGGTGGCCACTGCCCCAGTCACCGGTCGACGTGAAGGTGGCGGTGAACGAGCCGGCCGCGCTGGCCGAGGTGGGAAGGACGGCCACCAGGGTGGCGACGAGCCCTGCCGAGGTGAGGAACGCCAGCGCGGCGTTGCGCCGGCGTCGAGGGTGGGTCGTGGTTGTTCCGGCCGCCGGAGCGACTCGTCTCGCGAAGTGCATTGGTGCCTCCGTGGTGACGCATTTGGAAGGGGTGTTTTGTAAGGATCACTCACTAATCCTTCATCTGCGACGTTAGTCAGACCGGGTGAAATCGGTCAAGAGTTCGGGTGATATTCGGGCAAGCGCGACGCACCGGACACCGCCGCTCCACCACCTGGCCGCGCTGCCCTGACCTGCGAGGACACGAGTCGTCGGCCGTCCGAGAATTGGTCGGCACGAATGTGCGCGCTCGGAGTCTGTGAGCCCGCTTTTCGCGCACCCTTGTCGGCCGCCCGATGCCTGGCACCGCGACCGGCTCGACGGGGAGGTCCGCAGCCGCGACGGGCGCGGGGTGCCGCATCGATGGCAGCGCCCGCGGTGCCAGCGTCAGGGTTGGCGCTGCGCCACGATGACGTTGTCCGTCAGGTCGGCCAGCTCTCCGTCGGGTGCCGTCGCACGCCGCACGGGCGCGTCGATCCGGACGAGGTCCCAGCCGTCGTCGAGAGCGAGCGAGGCCCACGTCTCGGCGACGCTCGGGAAGTGGTGGTGCGCGTGCGCGAGCCGCGATCCGGGCGGGGCGTTGCCGTGGTCGATGACGACGAGGGTCCCGCCGGGACGGACGAGGCCGACCGCGCGGCGCAGCATCGCGTCGCGGTCGATCTCCAGCGGCGTCTGGAAGTAGGTCGCGGTCAGCAGGTCGACCGCGACGTCCGGCAGCGTGCGGGTCAGGTCGTGCTGCTCGGTCGCGACGGCGAGCCCACGTTCCGCTGCCCCCTCGGCGACCCGGGCCAGGGCCGTCGCGGACACGTCCACCGCGGTGACGCGCCACCCCAGCGAGGCCAGCCAGAAGGCGTCGCCGCCGTGGCCGGCGCCCAGGTCGAGGGAATCACCGGGCGTCAGGTCGAGGCCGCCGAGGACGTCGACGAGGACCGCGTTCGGCCTGGTCCCCCAGGCCGCCTCACGGTCGCGGTAGCGGTCCTCCCAGTACGTCTCGCTCTCGGTGGCGCTCATGCCGACACCGCCATCGCGAGGCGGACGTCCTCGGTGACGAGGTCGTGGTTGACCATGGCGCCGACGCTGGCGCCGGCGCCCATCGCGACCGGCACGTTGGCCCGTGGGTTGACGACGTTGCCCGCAGCCCAGACGCCCGGGACGGCGGTCGCACCGAACTCGTCGACCGGCACGAAGCCGCCGCTGCGCTCCGCGCCGAGCTGCAGGAGGACCTCGTCGTGCGGGGTGGGGCTCGGCATCGCGAAGATGACGTCGAGGTCGACGACCGCTCCACCGACCAGCTCGACGCCGGTGAGCACGTCGCCGTCGGTCAGGACGCGCGCGAGAGGCGCGTCGACGACCTCGATGCCGCGCGCCTCGAGCTCGGCGCGCTCGTCGGGATCGGGGGTGCCCGTCCCGTTGGTGAGGAAGACGAGCGAGGGCGACCACTGCCGGATCAGCTGGGCGCGCGCCGCGCTGCCCGGGCCGGCGGCCAGCACGCCGATCCGCCGGTCGCGGACCTCCCAGCCGTCGCAGTACGGGCACGAGACGACGCCGCGTCCCCACTGCTCGGCGAGGCCGGGGACAGCGGGCAGCTCGTCGCGCAGCCCGCTGGCCACGACCAGTCGTCGGCCGACGAACGTCTCGCCGCCCGCCACCTCCACCACGAAGCCCTCGTCGGACCGGGACGCCCCGACGACCTGCGCGCCGACGACGACTCCGCCGTAGCCCTCGATCTCGGCGCGGCCCTTGGCCAGCAGCTCGGTCGGCGGCAGGCCGTCGTGCCCGAGCACCGCGTGCATGTGCGGCGCGAACCGGTTGCGCGGCGCGGCGCCATCCAGCACGACGACGCGTCGTCGTCCCCGCACCAGCATCAGCGCGGCGCTCAGTCCCGCGCTGCCTCCACCGACCACCACGACGTCCCAGGTTTCGCTCATGGCGACACTCTGCGCGCCCGCCGCCAGTCCGTGCAATCCTTGTTGCCGAAACAGCAAACTCGGAGGTGTGCGCGTGACCGGCTTGGACGACGTCCTGGACGCGGTGGGCCCGCGGCTGCGTGACCTGCGCACCCGCCGCGGCCGCACGCTCGCGGAGGTCGCCGACCAGACCGGCATCTCGGTCAGCACGCTGTCGCGCCTGGAGTCGGGGCTGCGCCGGCCGAGCCTGGACCTGCTGCTGCCCCTCGCGCAGGCGTACCGCGTCCCGCTCGACGACCTCGTCGGCGCCCCCGCCTCCGGCGACCCGCGCGTGCACCCGCGCCCGCAGCGGCGGGGCAACCGCATCTTCATCCCACTGACCCCGCACGCCGAGGGCGTGCACGCGTTCAAGATGATCCTGCCGGGCCGCACCGGCGACCCGATCGCGCAGAACGCCCACGCGGGCTACGAGTGGATCTACGTGCTGTCGGGGACCGCGCACCTCAAGCTCGCCGACTCGATCACCGTGCTCGCCACCGGTGAGGCGGCGGAGTTCGACACGCGCACCCCGCACGGCATGGCCAGCGCCGACGAGCACACGGTCGAGCTGCTCGGGCTGTTCAGCCCGCAGGGCGAGCAGATCCACATCAAGGACGCGTGAGCGCACGCGGGTGAACCGCGCGCGACGGACCGCACCTGGGGGCGCTCGACGTGCGAGCATCACCGTCGTGAGCGAGCTCCCGCCACCCGGGTGGTACGACGACGGCACGACGCCCGATGTCCTGCGGTGGTTCGACGGAGACGGGTGGACCGAGCGCACGACGCCCGTCACTCCGGTCGGGACGGTCACGACGACCGCACCGCCGTGGGAGCTCGAGGCGCCGACGTCCGGCTTCGGCACCACCGTCCCCGTCCGCCTGGGCCAGTCCGCGAACCTCGCCGACGCCGTCACCCAGAGCCCCGAGTACCAGCTCAACCGCATCGCCGCCGCGTATCGCGTGCGGCGCAACGCGATCACCCTGTTCGTCCTCGCGCTGGCCGCGCTGGCCGCGGCGGCCGCGATCGGCCTGACGTTCGACGGGCCGGGCAACATGTGGATCCTGCTCGGTGTCGGGGCGGTCGCGGCGGCCGTGAAGTCGTTCCGGGACTACCAGCGCGCGACGTACCGCGGCGCGCCCCCGGCCGGCCGGGTCGTCGTCGTCGCCGGCGCCCTCGCCCTGGTCGCGGCACTGAGCGCCTACGTCGCCGTCCCCGTCATCGCGATCAACCGGACCAACGCGGAGGTCGCCCGGATCGTCGACGAGACGACACGGCTGATGCACCCGGACAGCCCGTCGGCCACGCCCTGACCACGACGTCGTACCGTCGTGCCGTGCCGCTCTCCCTCACTCCCGCCGCCCCCGGCGACGTCGAGCAGATCCACGCGCTGCGCCGCTCGCTCGAGGACTGGATGGCCGCACGCGGCCTCGACCAGTGGCCGGTCGGCTCGTTGCCGCGCGAGCGGATCGCGGCCCAGGTCGACGCGGGCGAGTGGCTGCTGGTCCACGACGACGAGGGGCTCACCGCGACGGTCCGCCTGCTGTGGTCCGACCCGGACTTCTGGGGCGCCGACGACACCCCGGCGGTGTACGTCCACGGCCTGATGGTGGCCCGCCGACGACGCGGCGACGGCCTCGGCCGCGCCCTGCTGGACTGGGCCGCCGACCAGGGGCGCGAGGCGGGCGTCGGCCTGCTCCGGCTCGACTGCCGCACGACCAACCCGACCCTCCAGGCGTACTACGAGGCGTACGGGTTCACGGCGGTCGGCCGACGAGACTTCGGCGACTTCTCCTGCACGCTGCTGGAGCTCGGCCTGGAATAACCGTGGCCGGCCCTGCGTCGTACCCACGTGACCACTTCCCAGGAGTCCACCCGTCCCGCCGCCGCGTCCGGCACCTTCCGCCTCGGCGGAGACCTCGAGATCACCCGCCTCGGCTACGGCACGATGCAGCTGCCCGGACCCGGCGTCTGGGGCGAGCCGAAGGACCGCGACGAGGCCATCCGCGTCCTGCGCCGTGCGGTCGAGCTCGGCGTGACGTTCTTCGACACCGCCGACAGCTACGGCCCCGAGGTCGCGGAGAACCTGCTCCGCGAGGCCCTGCACCCGTACGCCGACGACGTCGTCATCGCGACCAAGGCCGGGCTGACCCGTCAGGGCCCCGGCGTCTGGACGCCGGTCGGTCGCCCCGCCTACCTGCGCCAGCAGGCGGAGCTCAGCCTGCGCAGGCTCGGCGTCGAGCGCATCGACCTGTTCCAGCTGCACCGCATCGACCCCGAGGTCCCGCTCGAGGACCAGGTCGGCGAGCTCAAGGCCCTGCAGGACGAGGGCAAGATCCGCCACATCGGGCTGAGCGAGGTCAGCGTCGAGCAGGCCGAGGCCGCGCAGCAGGTCGCACCGATCGTCTCGGTGCAGAACCTGTACAACCTGACCAACCGCTCGTCGGAGGCCCTGCTCGACTGGGCCACCGAGCGCGGCATCGGGTTCATCCCGTGGTTCCCGCTCGCGACCGGCAAGCTGTCGGGCGAGGGCAGCCCGCTCGCGTCGCTCGCTGCTGACCACGACGCCACGCCCTCGCAGCTCGCGCTCGCCTGGCTGCTGCGCCGCTCCCCGGTGGTGCTGCCGATCCCGGGCACGTCGAGCGTGGCGCACCTCGAGGACAACGTCGCCGGCGCGGAGATCTCGCTGACCGACGAGGAGTTCGAGGCCCTGTCCGCCGTCGGGCGCTGACGGGCCCGGGTGGCGGCGTCAGATGAAGGACGCCGTCACCGCGACCGACAGGGGCACGTTGATCCCGCCCGGCACGGCGGGCACCCACGGCGGGCGCTCGTACCGGACCACGCCGGGCCGCTCGGGGTCGACCAGGTAGCCCGTCCACCGCGCGCCGTCCCAGTACCGCAGGCGCGCAGGCGCATGCGGGTCCGGGTACCAGTCGGCGGGGGCAGCGGCCATCTCGACAACGTAGCTCGCACCGCCGGACGCCGGTATCCCTGCGGCGGCGGCCGTCCCGCTGCGCGACGCGGCCGTCAGCCGGTCACGGCGAACCCATCCGCTGCGGGCCGGCCGGCGGGTCCGCGAAGGTGTCCGCGTCGTACCGCGACGCCGAGTCGCAGGGCAGGCACGGAGGGCTCACGGCTCCCGTCGGCTCGTCGGGCCCGGCAGCGGGCGTGCCGGTCAGGATCACGATCACGACGAGCCCGACGAGGGCCGCCCAGGCACCCGCGACGGCGCTCGGAGGTGTGAGGCCCCGGACGCCGCGTCGTCCGCGCGGGTCCGGGGCGAGACCGAGCTCGACGACCGTGCGTGTCGTTGCGACCATGGCGCCACCTCGGATCGGGCGAGGGCTCGCCCGATCCGAGCGTGCAGCCCGCTCCGCACGCCGTCACGCGACCTGGGCCACTCAGCGGCCCCGGTGCGCGGCGAGTGCCCGGCGCGCGTCTGCCTCCGCGAGCGGGATCGCGGCCGCCAGCGCGTCGGCGGCCCGCGCGAGCGGATGCCGTACCCGCTCGGGGTCCCACGTCCCCCCGTGCCCGATCACCCCGACGATGCCGACGACCGTGCCGTCCGCTCCGCGCACGCCAGCGGCGATGCACGCCCAGCCGGGGGTGTGCTCCTCGCGTTCCACCGCCGTGCCGTCGACGAGCGTCGCGTCGATCGCCGCGAGCAGCGCGCGGCGGGTCGGCGTGGAGTGCCCCGTCGGCCGCCGCACGCCCGCTGCCAGCAGCGCGTCGACGCGGTCCGGGTGCTCGGCGTAGGCGATGCGCCCAGCCGCCTTGAACAGCAGAGCCGGCTCGACGGGCTCCACCGGCGGCCAGCCACCGAGCGTGCTGCTCACGGCCGGCGCCCGCTGGTGCCCGTAGGCCACGTGCAGCGTCACCAGCGTCAGGTCACGCTCCAGCCCCATGACGAACGCCACCTGCCCGGTGCGCGCGAGCAGGTCCTGGACGTACGGCGCCGTGACGACACGGAACGGGTGGTGGCCGAGCGCCGCGGCCCCGAGGCTCGCCAGTCGCGGCCCCAGCTCGTAGCCGTCGACGCAGCGCGTCAGCATCCCGCGCCGCGTCAGGTCACCCGCAATGCGACGCACGGTCGGCTTGGGCAGGCTCGACTGCCGGGCCAGGTCGGCCTGGCTGAGGCAGCCAGCCGCTTCGACCAGCTCGAGGATGAGCGTCACGCGCCCGAGGACTGTCCCGTCGTCGACGGATCCCACGACGCCAGCATGCTCCGACGACCGCGAGGAGCGGTAGGGGTCGGCTCCGTGTGGGTGCCTGTTCGTAGCCTGCCTGGATGACCGATCAGCAGCGGACGTACCCCGCGGGCGTGACCTCGTGGGTCGACATCGAGCAGCGGGACGTCGAGGGCGCCAAGGCCTTCTACGGCCCCGTCCTCGGCTGGCAGTTCCACGACGCCACGCCTCCCGGCCTCCCGACGCGGTACGTGATCGCCCAGGTCGACGGTCGCGATGCCGCGGGCATCGGTGGGCCGTCGGATCCCGACGGTGAGGACCCCGGCGACCCCACGTGGCACACGTACGTCGCTGTCGAGGACCTCGGCGACGCGCTCCGTCGCGTCGCGGGCGCCGGAGGCACCGTGACCGCGGAGCCGACCGTCGCCGGCGAGGGCGGCACGTGGGCCGCCCTGACCGATCCCCAGGGCGCCTCGCTCCGCCTGTGGCTGCCGAAGCGGCGGCTCGGCGCGCAGGTCGTCAACGAGCCCGGCGCCTGGAACTTCAGCGACCTGCACACCAGCGACCCGGCAGCCGGTCGGGCGTTCTACGAGCAGGCCTTCGGGTGGGAGGTCGTCGACGTCGGCTTCGGCACGCTGATCCGCGTCCCCGGTTACGACGACCACCTCGCGGCGACGATCGACCCGGGCACCCACGAGCGGCAGGCGAGCGTGTCCGCTCCCCCAGGCTTCGCGGACGCGATCGGCTGGATCGCACCGCTCGGACAGACCGAGTCCCCGCACTGGCACGTCTCGTTCACGGTCGCCGACCGCGACGCCGTGGCAGCGCTCGCCGACGAGCACGGTGGCACGGTGATCGCGACGGAGGAGACGGGATGGACGCGGACCGCGACCATCCGTGACCCCCAGGGGGCCGTCTTCACGGCCAGCCAGTTCACGCCGCCCGGCGGGTAGCCCGCCGGGCGGCGCGAGGCGCTGTCAGCCCGTGACGACCCAGGTGAGCTCGAGCGGCGCCGACGAGCCGTCGACGTCGCTGACCGCGTAGACGCTGAGCGTGTGCCGACCGGCGGCGAGCCCGTCGAACGTGAGCTCGCCGTCCTCGTCGACCCGCTCGGCGGGAGCACCGTCGAGCGCGTAGAAGGTCTCCACCGCGTACTCGGGGCCGAGGTCGTAGTGCGTGAACAGCGCGAACGTCGCGCTCGGGCCCGTCACCGGGTCGGCGTCGTCGGCCCACGGTGCCTCGTCGAGCGTGACCTCCGGAGCCGCCGCGGCGGGCGGCAGCTGGACCCACGAGTAGGTCAGCGGTGCAGACCAGTTGCCGGCCTCGTCGCTCGCGGTCACGGTCACGGTGTGCTCGCCGTCCGCGAGACCGTCGAGATCCGGGTCGGTCGACCACGTGCTGCTCGCCCACAGCTCGGGCGCGTCGTCGTCGAGCTGGACGAAGGTCTGCGCAGGGCCGTCGGCGGTCACGTCGTCGGCGAAGGTCCACACCACGTCGACGGACCGGTCCTCGACGCGAGTCGTCGGCGCGTCCGTGTGCTCCCACGTCAGCGTGGGCGCGGTGGTGTCCTGCTCCGGCGCGACGGCCTCGTCGGGCACCGCGGGAACCTCCTGCGCCTCGGGCTCGGCGGCGGCCTCGTCCTGCGCGGCTGGCTCGTCGGGGGCGGACTCCTCCTGCGGCGCTGCGCCTTGGTCGAACCACGGGTACTCGCGCACGCCGTTGTCGTGAGCCAGCTCGGCGGTGGGCTCGGGCGAGACGGCGACCGCGGTGGCGGCACCGGTAACCACGAGCGCGCCCGCGAGCGCCACGGCGGTGGCGGTGGCGCGGCGGCCGGACAGTCGTATACGCATGAGGTGCGGACCCTTCGTTCGTCAGGTGCCGGTCGAGAACGACCGGTCGCCGTTCCGTTCGGTCCCGGCGCGCACCTGATGAGACGTTGGGGGCGGGCACAGCCGAAGGCCACCCTTTCGAGCGAACGCGCACCCCCGGAGTGGAGCAGCCCGCTCGGCAGACGTCAGGCGGTGCGCCGACGAGCGGCCGAAACCACGAGCAGGACGAGGCCGACGACGAAAAGAGCAACACCGCCACCGGCGATCGCCAGCGGCACGTCCAGGTCCGCGGAGCCGCAGGGCGTGAAGCCGCCCCCGTCGCTGGAGAACTCGTCCGGAAGGACCGGTCCGTCCTCCGTGGTGACGACCCCAGGCTCCAGCGTCCCCCGCGGCATCGTGAGGTAGGAGGCGTAGCAGCCGTTGGTCACGACGATCGTCGAGCCCGCCGGGAGGGGGCCCTCGCCTTGAGGCACGCGCTGGCGAAAGGCTGGCGGAACGGTACCGATCGGGACGACGCCGTCCCAGTCCGCGCCAGGCACCCGGTCGATCGACCAGAGGACGTCGCGCGATGCCCCTCCTGCCTCGACCGAGATCTCCGTGACGCCCCGGGCGCCCTCGCGCTGGACGACGAGCGTCGGCGCGCCATCGGCAGCAGGCACCAGGCCCACCCACGGGGTCGCGGGGTCGGACATCATCGTGACCATCAGGACGAGCGCCATCAGCCCGGTTGCGACGGCCCCGACGACCATCGCGGTGATGCCCGTCGGGAGAAACCAACGGACCCACCGTGGGTCTCGCGGGAGAGCGAGCACGGGCGGGGCGGTCGGCGCTGGCACGGCACGAGTGTGCCGGTCACGGGTCACGAACCGACGTCGAACGGGCGACGATCCTTGACCGGCTCCTCCGAGCACACGTCTACCGCGCCGTCCGAGGACTGGTCGCCGACGTCAGAGGTCTGCCCCCGGCGGAGGAGTACCCGGTAGCCCACTGAGCGCCCACGGGATCATGAGACCGTGCGAGACGACACTGACCTCGTGGCCCGCTGCGTCGTAGCCGACGAAGGTGGGGTACCCACCGTCGCCTATCCCCGCAGGGAACTGGACCCCGTCCACGCCGGCACTCGTCGACCGCAGGACGCAGACGTTCCCGCTGGCTGAGTCGCCGTCCGGGTACATCGCCTCGATCGAGTCGAACGCGGCCGCGTCGTCGGCCGCCTCCTCGTCAAGCCTCGCCGGGGCCCACACGCCACCGTCCCCGCCGTCGGTCACGAACCCGAGCTCGGCGTCTTCCTCCCACCGGACAGGCACCCCGGTGCCGACCCGCACCTCGAGGAAGGCCACCCGCCGTCCCGAGGTCGGGCTGTCCAGCACCGCCAACGTGACCGGTGCCGATGTCCCCGCCGGAGCGACCTTGTGCAGCTGGACCCCGCCGATGCCCCCGACCGAGGCGTCGTACCCGTTGCCGAATCCGAGCATTCCCAGCGGCAGGGTCAGGTCTGTCGCGTGCTCGAGGACGACGCGCCCGTCGGGGACCGCGCCGCCCCACGCCAGCACCGTCGCCCGGTCCGCCTGGGTCAGCTCGGAGGGTCGCAGGTTCGTCGTCTCCACGCGAGCGGGCTCCCGTCGGCACGCCTCGAAGCTCGGACGCTCACTCGCCTCAGCGATCGGCGAGGGCAGAGGCGGGCGGGCTGCCGGACCTGAGGTCGAGGTGCATGCGGTCGCAACCACGAGCAGCATGCCGGCGATGGCCACGGTCGTTGCCGCACGGACGTCCATGCGGAACAGGGTGCCGTACCGAACGCGTCCTGCGGCTCGACGTCGACGCCACGCGTGCGAGGACGAGGCGCCGTCTGGGTGCTGCGCACGCGACAGCCTGCGGACTCGCCCAGCTCGCGCGGAGCCCCGCCCGGCTAAACTCCCGATCCACCGGGCCTCTAGCTCAATTGGCAGAGCAGCGGACTTTTAATCCGCGGGTTGTGGGTTCGATCCCCACGGGGCCCACCACGACCGGTCGCCCGGTTCACCGATGCCGCAGCTCGCGCACGTGGAGCAGGCCTCGGAGGTTCAGGTTCCGTCGGTCCGCCGAGTTCTCGAGGGCGTCGACCACGACCGCGGCACCCAGCCACGTGGCGCGCGCATCGCCCACCAGCTGCTGGCACGCCAGCGCCTGGCCGCCGCTCGCGGCCCACTCGTCGACGAAGAGCACCCGGTCCCCCGGTCGGAGCACGGAGCGACGGACGGCGAGATCGAGGTGCCGGTCCCGGTAGTCGGGTGGGGTGCGCCGGACCAGCCACACCTCGTCGTCCGAGGTGCGCTCGGGCTGTTTGCGCACCGCGGCGAAGCCGACCCCGAGGTGCAGGGCCACGAGAGGCCCGAGCAGGAAGCCGTGGGCCTCGGTCCCGAGGACGACTGTCGGCTCGTGGTCACCGGCCAAGGCGGCGAGCGCGGGTCCGATCTGGGCGAGCACGGTGGGGTCGCGCCACCAGGCGGTGTAGTCGGCGTAGTAGGTGCGCGTCGCCGGCCACACAGGGGGATCGGACCGCCACTGGAAGCCGGAGATGAGGCTCGCGCGCAGGTCGTCCACGGGCGCAGTCTGCCGCACAACGGACGAGGCACCGCCGGCGCGCGAGGGCGAGGTCCCCGCGCGCGCCGCACGGCTCACGCGCCGGTGTAGAACCCCGCCTCGATGTCGGCCAGCAGCCCGGCCTCGCGCGGCTCCCACCCGAGCAGCTCACGCGTGAGCGCGCTCGAGGACGGGATCTCGAGCGCGAAGAACCGCCCGATCCAGCCGAAGTGCCCGTCCACGTCGTCGGGCGCGATCGACGCGGCAGGCAGGTCGAGCCCGCGGCCGAGCGCCTCCGCGATGGCACGCGCCGGCACGCCCTCCTCGCCGATCGCGTGCACCACGGTGCCCGCCGGTGCGCTGTCGAGCGCGAGCGCGACGAGTCGCGCGGCGTCCCGGCGGTGGACCGCCGGCCAGAGGTTCGCGCCGTCGCCGACGTAGCCCGCCACGCCCTTCTCGCGGGCGACGCCCGCCAGGGTCGCGACGAAGCCGTGGTCGCCCTCGCCGTGCACGGTCGGCGCGAAGCGCAGCGCGACCGACCGGACCCCGCGCGTGGCGTAGTCGAGCGCCAGGTTCTCGGCCCCGCCGCGCGGGGACCCGGGGCCGACCGCGAGCGACGGGGTGCGCTCGGTCACGACGCTCCCGGGCGCGAGACCGGCCGTGCCGGACGCGAGCAGGAACGGGCGGTCCGAGCCCTCGAGCGTGTCGAGGAACGTCTGGACGACGGCGCGCTCGGTGGCCCAGGCGCCGGGCATGTCGGAGAAGTCGTGCTTGAAGCCGAGGTGGACCACGGCGTCGGCGGCCTCGGCCCCCGCGCGCAGGCTCTCGAGGTCGTCGAGGCTCCCTGCGTGGGGCTCGGCGCCGGCGGCGACGATGCGGGCGGCCGACTCGTCGGACCGCGCGAGGCCGACGACCTGGTGGCCGGCCGCGAGCAGCTCGGGGACGACGGCCGAGCCGATCCAACCGGATGCTCCGGTGACGAAGACGCGCATGGGGAACTCCTCAGTGATGTCAGTTGCTGTCATCACCGACTGTAGACCCGATGTCAGATCCTGTCATCACTACACTGCTCGTCATGGGTCGATGGGAACCGGGTGCGCGCAGCCGGCTGGCACAGGTCGCGCTCGAGCTCTACGCCGAGCGCGGGTACGAGCAGACGACGGTCGGCGACATCGCCGAGCGCGCCGGCGTGACCGAGCGGACCTTCTTCCGGCACTTCGCCGACAAGCGCGAGGTGCTGTTCGACGGGTCGGGGACGCTGCAGACCATGCTCGTCGAGGCGATCGCGCAGGCACCCGACGGGCTGGCGCCCCTCGAGGTCGTCGGCGACGCGTTCGCCGCCATCGGGCGGCTGCTCGGCGAGACCCGCGAGCACGCCGTGCGACGAGCGGCGGTGGTCGCGGCGAACTCGAGCCTCATGGAGCGCGAGCTGCTCAAGATGGCCACGCTCGCGACCGCCGCCGCCGCCGCGCTGCGCGAGCGCGGCACCCCCGCGGCGACGGCGACGGTCGCCGCGGAGGCGGGCGTCACGGCGTTCCGGATCGGGTTCGAGGCGTGGGTCTCGGGTCCCGCGGACGGCGACCTCGCCGACGGGATCCGCACGGTTCTCGACGAGCTGCGTGCGGTCGCCGCCGGCGCCTGACCCGCGAGCCGCGTCGCCCCGATCGCTGCAGGGATGGACGCAGGAGTCACGCCGCTGAGCAGCACGAACGCTGCGACGAGACCTGCGGCCACGGGCGGCGAGCGGCACCACGCCAGCGAGGGATCGCCGGTCGGCGGGCCCGGAGGTACGCTCCCAGACACCGACAGACGCGAACCAGGTTGGGAGTCACGTGGCTGAGAAGCGCAAGACGATGAGCGACCGGATCCGCGCGTTCGACATCGGGTCGAGCACGGCGGACGCCCTGGGCAAGGGCATCGACAAGCTCCCGGTGAGCCCCCAGACGCAGGCGACCCTGAAGTCGAAGGCGGCACCCGTGGTGGCCGGAGCGGCCGCCGGAGCGGTGACGTTCGCGAGCGCCGCGGTCGACGCAGGGACCCGCGCGTACGACGCGACGAAGGTCGGCGCGCGGGCTGCCAAGCCCGACGAGCCGCGCCTGATCGACGTCCCCGACGTCCCCGAGGACGAGGCGGACGTCGTCGACCTCGACGGGTCCGTGCCGGACAAGCTCGACCGCCTCGTCCGGCTGCACGAGTCCGGCGTCCTCGACGACGAGGAGTTCGCCGCCGCCAAGCGCCAGACGCTCGGCCTGTAGCAGCACCGCGACCTGCGGCGACGGCCCACCGGCCCGTCGCCCCTCAGGCGCGCGTGTGAACGCTCACCCGTGCCCGAGACCAACCTGAGACCGCGGCGTTACTCCCCGGTAGCAAGTGCGTGACCTGTGACACATCTGTGTGCTAGACAACCGTCCACCTGGAATCAAGCCGGCCACCACGGGCGGCTCTGACGGAAGAGGAACCGGATGTCTTCGCTTGCTGGAAACCCGCGTCGCCTCGTCGCGACGACCGCAGGACTGGCCGTGGGTGCCCTCGTGCTCACGGCATGCTCGAGCAACAACGACGACGACGGCGCCTCGGGCGACGGCGCCGGCGGCACCCTGACCATCGGCACCACCGACAAGGTCACCTCGCTCGACCCCGCCGGGTCGTACGACAACGGGTCGTTCGCCGTGATGAACCAGGTCTACCCGTTCCTGCTGAACACCCCCTACGGCAGCCCGGACGTCGAGCCGGACATCGCCGAGTCGGCGGAGTTCACGGGCCCGACGGAGTACACCGTCAAGCTCAAGGCCGGCCTGAAGTGGGCCAACGGCCACGACCTGACGTCGTCGGACGTCAAGTTCACGTTCGACCGTCAGCTCAAGATCGCCGACGAGAACGGCCCGTCCTCGCTGCTGTACAACCTCGACAGCACCGAGGCCGTGGACCCGACGACGGTCGTGTTCCACCTGAAGTCGAAGGACGACCAGATCTTCCCGCAGATCCTGTCGAGCCCCGTGGGCCCGATCGTCGACGAGGAGGTCTTCTCCCCCGACGCCCTCACGCCGGACGCCGACATCGTCTAGGGCAACGCCTTCGCCGGCCAGTACGAGATCACCGACTACGACCTCAACAACCTCGTCGCGTACAAGGCCTACGCCGGGTACAAGGGCATCCTGGGCGCGCCCAAGACCGCCGAGGTCAACGTCAAGTACTACGCCGAGTCGTCGAACCTCAAGCTCGACGTGCAGCAGGGCAACATCGACGTCGCGTTCCGCAGCCTGGCCGCGACGGACATCGACAGCCTGCGCAAGGACGACAAGGTCCAGGTCGTCGACGGTCCCGGCGGCGAGATCCGCTACATCACGTTCAACTTCGACACCCAGCCGTACGGTGCGAAGGCGGACGGCGCGGACCCGGCCAAGGCTCTCGCCGTGCGCCAGGCCGTCGCCGACCTCATCGACCGCCAGGCGATCGCCGACCAGGTCTACAAGGGCACCTACACGCCGCTGTACTCGTTCGTGCCCGACGGCCTGACCGGTGCGACCGAGTCGCTCAAGGGCCTGTACGGCGACGGCAAGGGCGCTCCGGACGCAGCCAAGGCGCGCCAGACGCTCGAGGCCGCCGGCGTGACGCTGCCGGTGGAGCTCAAGCTGCAGTACTCGAGCGAGCACTACGGCCCGTCGTCGACCGACGAGTACACGATGATCAAGGACCAGCTCCAGACGGACGGCCTGTTCGCGGTCGACCTGAAGTCCACCGAGTGGGGCCAGTACTCCGACGACCGCGTCGCCGACGTCTACCCGGCCTACCAGCTCGGCTGGTTCCCGGACTACTCGGACGCCGACAACTACCTGACGCCGTTCTTCCTCACGAAGAACTTCCTGTCCAACCACTACGAGAACCAGCAGGTCAACGACCTGATCCTGCAGCAGGCCACGACGGCCGACGCCGACGCCCGGACCAAGCTCATCGAGCAGATCCAGGACCTCGAGGCCAAGGACCTGTCCACGGTCCCGTACCTGCAGGGCGCCCAGGTCGCCGTGGTCGGCAAGGACGTGAAGGGCACCGAGGACACCCTCGACGCCTCCTTCAAGTTCCGCTACGCGGCACTGTCGAAGTAAGACCGACGAGCCCCGCCCGCACCACGTCAGGATCTTCATGACCTCGACCACCACGAGCGAGCCGACCGACGTCGATCCGGCCACGCTCCCCGGCACCACCAAGACCGGACCCCGCAAGTCCGGCGGAGGCCTCGGCCGCTACCTCCTGGTCCGCTTCCTGCTGATCTTCCCGACGATCCTCATCCTGGTAACGACCGTGTTCGTCATGATGCGGGCGACGGGCGACCCGATCACCGCGGCCCTCGGCGGCCGCCTCCCTCCGGACCAGCTGGCCGAGCGCATCCACAGTGCGGGCTACGACCGGCCGATCTTCGTCCAGTACCTCGACTACCTCGGCAGCATCCTGCGCGGCGACTTCGGCACGACGATCTCCGACCACCGCCCGGTCACCGAGGTGCTCCTCACGTACGGCACGGCGACCCTCGAGCTCGCCGCGTACGCGCTGGTCGTCGCGTTCGTCGTCGGCATCCCGCTCGGGCGCATCGCCGCCGCGCGGCGCGACCGCGGGATCGACGCGACGCTGCGGATCTCCGCGGTCGTCGTCTACGCGACGCCCGTCTTCTTCGCCGGCATCCTGCTCAAGCTCGTGTTCTCCGTGTGGCTCGACTGGCTGCCCGTGGCGGGCCGCGCGACCACCGGCACCGAGATCGAGCTGCAGCGCCATGGCGCGGGGACCGGGATCTACCTGATCGATGCGATCAGCACGGGCGACCCCGCCGCGGTGCAGGACGTGCTGGAGCACGCCATCCTGCCCGCGATCGCGCTCGGCATGCTCACGGCCGGGGTGTTCCTGCGCCTGGTGCGCACCAACGTCATCGGCACGCTGTCGACCGGCTACGTCGAGGCCGCCCGCTCCCGCGGCGTCCACGAGCGCCGGCTGCTGCGCAAGCACGCGTGGCGCCCCGCGCTCGTCCCGATCATCACCGTCATCGGCCTCCAGATCGCCATGCTGCTGGCCGGTGCCGTCCTCACCGAGACCACGTTCGAGTGGAAGGGGCTCGGCTTCCAGCTGGTCCAGTACCTGCTGGCGCGCGACTTCGTCGCCGTGCAGGGCCTGGTCGCGCTGCTCGCCGTCATCGTCGCCGTGACGAACTTCCTCGTCGATGTCATCGCGGCCCTCGTCGACCCCCGGATCAGGTACTGACATGACCACCGTCATCCCCGAGCGCGCGCCGCTCTACAAGCGCCTGCCCGTCGTCCACCAGCTGCGCGCGAGCGTCGGCCTCCAGCGCACGATGCTCGTCACCGGGCTCGTGCTCAGTGCGCTCTTCCTGCTCACGGCGATCTTCGCACCGCTGCTCGCGCCCTACGGCTGGGCCCAGATCCGCGCCGACGGCGTGCTGTTCGGCGCCCAGCAGAGCCCCTCCGCCGACCACTGGCTCGGGACCACGGTCGGCGGGTTCGACGTGCTCAGCCGCGTCATCTGGGGCTCGCGCACCGCGCTGCTCACGATCGTCATCGGCGTCCTGCTCTCGATCTTCCTCGGCGTCGCCATCGGGCTGGTCTCCGGCTACTTCGGTGGCTGGCTCGACCGCGTGCTCGTCGTCGTCGCCGACGCGATCTACGCCTTCCCCTCCCTGCTGCTCGCGATCCTCGCGGCCATCGTCATCAGCGGCGGCCAGTCCTCGATGTGGGGCGGCATCCTCGCCACGGCCATCTCGATCACGGTCGTGTTCATCCCGCAGTACTTCCGGGTGATCCGTGCGGAGGCGGTGCGGATCAAGGCCGAGGCGTTCGTCGAGTCGGCCCGCGTGGTCGGATCGAGCCACACCCGGATCATGACGCGGCACGTGCTGCGCAACTCGACGCGCACCCTGCCGCTGATCGTGACGCTCAACGCGGGCGAGGCCGTGCTGACGCTCGCCGGGCTCGGGTTCCTCGGCTTCGGCATCGAGCCGACCGAGGCCGGCGACTGGGGCTACGACCTGAACAAGGCGCTCGCCGACGTGACGAGCGGCATCTGGTGGACCGCGATCCCCCCGGGCGTCGCGATCATCCTGGCCGTCCTCGGCGTGAGCCTGGTCGGCGAGTCGCTCAACGACCTGGCCGACCCCCGGCTGCGCACCCGTCGTCGGGCCGCGGCCACGGCGGGCGTCGTCGGGACGACGACCGTGGTGCCGGGCGGCGTGCTCAGCGCCGGGCCCGAGGGCGTGGGCGGCATGGACGACCTCGAGGGCCCACCCGACTTCCCCCTGTCCGGCCCCACGGCCGAGGACGGAGAGCGCGCATGACCCGCGTCGTCGACATCCAGGACCTGACCGTCACGTTCGACACGGACGCCGGGCCGGTGCGCGCCGTGCGCGGCGTGAGCCTGCACGTCGAGCCCGGCGAGGTGCTCGCCGTCGTCGGCGAGTCCGGCTCGGGCAAGACCGTCACCGCGCGCTCGATCCTCGGGCTGCTCCCCTCGACCGCGGAGACCTCCGGCGCGGTGCTGCTCAGCCGGCCCGACGGCTCCTCGCCGCACGACGTCACGACCCTGTCCGGGGCGGGGCTGCGTGCCGTGCGCGGTCGCGACGCCGCGATGGTCTTCCAGGAGCCGTCCAGCGTGCTCAACCCGGTCTTCCCGGTGGGCTGGCAGATCGCCGAGGGCCTGCGCGCCCACGGCGGGCTGTCGCGCGCGGAGGCCCGGGAGCGGGCGATCGACGTGCTGCGACGGGTCGGCATCCCGGACCCCGAGCACCGCGTCGACCACTACCCGCACCAGTTCTCGGGCGGGCAGAAGCAGCGCATCGTCATCGCCCAGGCGCTCGTCCTCAACCCGAGCCTGATCATCGCCGACGAGCCGACGACCGCGCTGGACGTCACCGTGCAGGCCGAGATCCTCGAGCTGCTGCGCCGCCTGCCGTCCGAGTTCGGCACGGCCATCGTGCTGATCACGCACAACATGGGCGTCGTCGCGGACCTCGCGGACCGGGTCGCCGTCATGTATGACGGCGAGATCGTCGAGCAGGCGTCGGTCGCGGACCTGTTCGCGTCGCCCCAGCACGCCTACACCCGAGCGCTGCTCGACGCGGTCCCCCGCGTCGGCGGCTTGCGGCTGCGGGACCGGGCCGAGAGCGCCGAGGCGAGCCTCGCTCGCAAGGTCGTCGACCGCGACGGCCCGGCGATCGTCGAGGCACGCGGCCTGCGGATCACCTACCCGGGTCGCCTGCGCACGCCGGGCTTCACGGCGGTCGACGGCGTCGACCTGCGGATCGGCCCCGGCGAGGTCGTCGGCCTCGTCGGCGAGTCCGGCAGCGGCAAGACGACCATCGGCCGGGCGATCGGTGGCCTGACGCCCGTCAGCGACGGGTCGCTCGAGGTCCTCGGGATCGAGATGAACGGGGTGCGCGAGCGCCGGTTCCGGCCGGTGCGCAAGCGGATCGGGTTCGTCTTCCAGGACCCGGCGACGAGCTTCAACCCGCTGCTCACGATCGCGCAGTGCATCGCCGAGCCGCTCGTCGTGCACGGCGTGGCGTCCTCGCCGCACGCGGCCCGCCGGCGGGTCGACGAGCTGCTCGAGGCCGTCCAGCTGCCGCGTGCGTTCGGCGACCGGTTCCCGCACGAGCTCTCGGGCGGGCAGCGCCAGCGGGCGTCGCTCGCACGCGCCCTCGCGCTCGACCCGGAGCTGCTCATCGCCGACGAGCCGACCTCCGCGCTCGACGTGTCGGTGCAGGCTCGCGTGCTGGACCTGTTCGCACGTCTGCAGTCGGAGCTCGGGTTCGCGTGCCTGTTCATCAGCCACGACCTGGCCGTCGTCGACATGCTCGCGGACCGGATCGTCGTGCTGCACCGCGGCGTGGTGGTGGAGCAGGGCGCGGGCGACGACGTCCTCGGCGCACCCCAGCACCCGTACACGCAGCGGCTGCTCGCGTCGCTGCCCGTGCCGGACCCGGTCGAGCAGGCCACGCGACGCACGGCGTGGGAGGCGACGCGCGCGTGAGGCGGTCAGGCCTGGGGTGACTCCCCGGTCGCGAGCGGCAGGATGATCGTGTCGATCATCCGCTCGATGAACTCGGGACCGACCTTCCGGCCCGCGACGACCTTCTGGTAGGCGATCATCGCCGGGGCGACGGTCGCGATCATGTCCAGGTCGCGGCCGGGGGCGATCTCGCCGCGTTCGAGCGCGCGCTCGAGCAGGCCGCGCATCAGCGCCGTCCGGGCGGTGACGAACTGCTCGTGGAACACGGCTGCGACCTGCGGGTCGGCCTGGGCGGCCTGGTGCAGGCCGTGCATGAGCTCGTCGTTGCGGGCGCCCTGCGGCCGGCCGCGCGTGGCCATCAGGTCACCGCGCAGCGAGCCGGTGTCGGGGACGTCGTCGACGGTGAGGACCATCGCGCGGCCGCAGATCACGGCGTCGACGGTGAGCTCGACCTTCGACGGCCAGCGGCGGTACACGGTGGCCTTGCCGGTGCCGGCGCGCTCGGCGACGGCGCCCATCGTCATGCCCTCGTAGCCGCGCTCGGCGATGAGCTCGCGCGCCGCCTCGAGGATCACGTCGTCCTTGGAGTCGTCGCGTCGACGACCGGGTCGACGCGCGGGGACGGCTTCGACGACGTCCTCGTCGTGCACCTGCATGGGGGCCTCCGCTCTCTCGCGCGGCCCACCTTACCGTGAATCGACACGGACAAGTTCCGGAACTTGGGGGTTCCGGAACTCCGAAGTTCTGTATTAGAGTCGCCCCACCGACCACGACGTCCCCGGAGCACCCCCATGTCCTCGACACCCCCCACGCCCGACCACACCGGCCGCCGCCGCTGGTTCGTCCTCGCGACGGTCGCCCTGGCGCAGCTGATGGTCGTGCTCGACGCGACCATCGTGAACATCGCCCTGCCGTCCGCGCAGGCGGACCTCGGCTTCTCCGACAACGACCGCCAGTGGGTCGTGACCGCGTACGCCCTCGCCTTCGGCAGCCTGCTGCTGCTCGGCGGTCGCCTCGCCGACATGTTCGGGCGTCGCCGCATGTTCCTCATCGGCCTCGTCGGCTTCGCGACGGCGTCCGCCCTCGGCGGTGCCGCGCAGACGTTCGAGCTCCTCGTGGGCGCCCGCGCCCTGCAGGGCGCCTTCGGCGCGGTGCTCGCCCCGGCCGCCCTGTCCGTTCTGACCACCACGTTCACGATCCCCAAGGAGCGCGCCCGCGCGTTCGGCGTCTTCGGCGCGATCGCCGGCATGGGTGGCGCCATCGGCCTGCTGCTCGGCGGTTTCCTCACCGAGAACTTCGACTGGCGCTGGAACCTGTACGTCAACGTCCTCATCGCGGTCATCGCGTTCGTCGCCGGCTCGATCCTGCTGACGAGCAGCCGCCACGCCAGCCACGGCCACCTCGCCATCCCGGACGTGCTGCTCGGCTCGGCCGGCCTGTTCGCGCTGGTGTTCGGCTTCTCGCAGGCCGAGCCGAAGGGGTGGGACTCCCCGTACGTGTGGGGCTCGCTCGTCGCGAGCGTCGTGCTGCTCGTCGCGTTCGTCGCCCGCCAGCGCGTCGCGGAGTTCCCGGTGCTGCCGCTCAACGTCATCCTCGACCGCGACCGCGGCGCCTCGTTCCTGTCGATCCTCGTCGCGGGGTCGGGCATGTTCGGTGCGTTCCTCTTCGTCACCTACTACCTGCAGGCGACGCTCGGCTACACCCCGATGCAGACCGGGGTCGCGTTCCTGCCGATGATCGTCTCGATCATCATCACCGCGCAGATCATGAGCAACATCCTGCTGCCGCGGTTCGGCCCCAAGGTGCTCGTGCCGATCGGCATGACGCTCGGCGCGCTCGGCATGCTGTGGTTCACCACGCTCGAGGTCGACAGCACCTACTGGCAGGTCCTGCCCGGCCTGGTCATCCTGGGCGTCGGGATGGCCTCGATCATGCCCGCGTCGTTCCAGCTCGCGACGCTCGGCATCGCGCCGCAGCAGGCCGGTGCCGCCTCGGCGATGGTCTCGACGAGCCAGCAGGTGGGTGGCGCCATCGGCACCGCGCTGCTGAACACCCTGGCCGCGACCGCCACGACCGCGTACATCGCGGACCAGGCCGCCAAGACGCCCGACGTGCTGGCCCAGGCGGCCCTCGAGGGCTACTCGACCGCCTACACGTGGTCGGCCGGGATCTTCGCGATCGGCATCGTCATGGCGGCCACGATGTTCCGCACCCGCGCCGACCGGGCCGCACGCCTGGCGGCCACGCCCGCGGGTCCGGGTCCGGCCCCCGAGGTCGCGCTCGCCCACTGACGCACCGCCCAGCCCCACGTCGCAGCCCCACGTCGCAGCGCGCGGCGTGGGGCTGCGCCGTCCCTGCCCGGGTGGCGGCTCTAGCGGGTCGCCGGCTCGAGCGCCTGCAGCCCCGGCAGGGCCGCGGCCAGCTCCTCGAGCGCGCGCTGCGGGCCGGCGTAGATGCCCTCGTCGCGCGGCCAGTGCACGACCACGTCCGTGAAGCCGAGCGCCGCCGCCCGCTCGATCCCCTCGATGGCCACCTGCGCGGACTCGAGGGAGAAGATCGGCGCGCCGTCGAGGTTGAGGTAGCGGCGCAGCGGGGTGGTGCGGCCCGCGGCGGACTCGGCGGCGTCCATCTGCGCCGACGCGGTCGCCAGCTCCGCCCACCAGTGCTCGTGCGCGGCGTCCCGGTCGTCGCTGACCTCGTCGGGCACGAAGGACGAGCCGTACGTCACCCACCCGTCGCCGCGGCGGGCCGCGAGCGCCATGGTCCTCGGGCCGGCCGCGGCCAGCAGGAGCGGCGGACGCGTGGCCGGCACCGGGATCATGCGGGCGTCGTGCGCCTCGTAGAACTCCCCGGCGTGGTCGGTCCGGGGCTGGGTCAGCAGGCGGTCCAGGACGTCGACGAACTCCTCGAACCGGCGCGTGCGCTCGCCGCGGGTCGGCGCGGGGCCGAGCACACCGGCGTCGAACCCCTCACCCCCGGCGCCGAGGCCCAGCAGCAGCCGCCCGCCGGAGACGTCGTCAAGCCCGAGCACGTCCTTGCCGAACGGCACGGGGTGGCGGAAGTTCGGGGACGCCACGAACGTGCCGAGCCGGATGCGCTCCGTGACGGCAGCCGCAGCGGCCAGCAGCGGCACGGTGGCGAACCACGGCTCGTCCACCAGCGTCCGCCAGGACAGGTGGTCGTAGGTCCACGCGTGGTCGAAGCCCCACTCCTCGGCCCGCTGCCACTTCTCCCGGGCCACGGCCCACCGATCCTGCGGCAGCAGCACGACCCCGACAGCAACCATGGGTCCGACCCTACCCACCGCACAGCCCCCACCCCGCGAGCGCTACCCCGGGGTCAGGCGTGGGTGTGGGGCTCTGTGCCTGTCGACGGGGGTTCGAGCTGGAAGGTGCAGTGGTCGACGTCGAAGTGGCCCGCCAGGCAGCCACGCAGGTCGTCCAGCACGCGTCCCGCCTCGCCGCGCTCGAGCACGGCGTCGGGCACCTCGACGTGCGCGGAGAGGACCGGCACCCCGGACGTGATGGTCCAGGCGTGCAGGTCGTGCACGCCCACGACGCCCGGCACCCCGCAGATGTGCGCGCGCACCGCGGCCAGGTCCACGCCCGTGGGGGTCGCCTCGAGCAGGACGGTCGCCACCTGCCGGAGCAGGCCGACGGCCCGCGGCAGGATCATCAGGCCGATCAGCACGGACGCGACACCGTCGGCCCGCTCGAAGCCGGTGGCGAGGACGACGAGGGCCGCGACGACGACGGCCGCCGAGCCGAGCAGGTCGCCGAGGACCTCCAGGTACGCGCCACGCACGTTGAGCGAGTCGCGCTGACCAGGCACCAGGAGCACGAGCCCGATCCCGTTCGCCACCAGGCCGACGCACGCGACGACGAGCATGAGCCCGCCCTCGACCTCCTGCGGGTCGACGATCCGCCGCACGCCGCCGGCCAGGACCAGCACGCCGACGACGAGGATCAGCAGCCCGTTGACCAGCGCGGCGAGCATCTCGGCCCGCTGCCACCCGAACGTCCGCTCGGCGGTCGCGGGCCGTGCCGCGAGCGCGGTCGCGCCCAGCGCGAGGGCCACCCCCGCCGCGTCGGTGAGCATGTGGCCGGCGTCGGCGACGAGCGCGAACGAGCCGGACGCGATGCCGCCGATCACCTCGACGACCATCACGGTGAGCGTCAGCCCGAGGACGGCCGCGAGCCGGCCGCGGTGCGCGTGCGCGGCGGTAGTGCCGTGGGTGTGGCCGTGGGAGTGGCCGTGGGAGTGCGAGTGACCCATCAGCCCCACCCCAGCTCGTGCAGCTTGTCGTCGTCGATGCCGAAGTGGTGGGCGATCTCGTGCACCACGGTGATCGCCACCTCCTCGATCACGTCGTCGCGGGTGTCGCAGATGGCGAGCGTCGGCAGGCGGTAGACGAAGATCCGGTCCGGCAACGAGCCCGCGGCCCAGAACGAGGTGCGCTCGGTGAGCGGCGTGCCCTCGTACAGGCCGAGCAGGTCGGGCTCGTCGGGCGGCGCGTGGTCCTCGACGAGCACGACGACGTTGTCCATGACGCGCGCGAGCTCCTCGGGGATCCCGTCGAGCGCGTCACGGACGGCATCCTCGAACTCCTCGCGCGCCATCTCGAACACCCCACCATCCTGCCTGCTCAGCGGCCCACCACCGACCCCGGGCCGACTCGCTTTGGAGATCGGGCCGATGACCACGTATGCTCATCACCGGTTCCCGGCGCCTCGCCGCCGGGGGCGGGACTTAGCCCTCATCGTCTAGCGGCCTAGGACCCCGCCCTTTCACGGCGGTAGCACGGGTTCGAATCCCGTTGGGGGTACGAGCAGGAACAGCAGTACAGCAAGAAGGTCTCGCAGCAGTACACGAGGCCCCGTAGCGCAGTTGGTTAGCGCGCCGCCCTGTCACGGCGGAGGTCGCGGGTTCAAGTCCCGTCGGGGTCGCTCGAAGCGCCGGTCCTCGGACCGGCGTTCTCGTTCGAGGGCTGGTTCCCTCACGGCTCTGTAGCTCAGTTGGTAGAGCGTTCGACTGAAAATCGAAAGGTCACCGGATCGACGCCGGTCGGAGCCACCACGCAAGCCCCGCACGCCTCAGGCGCAGCGGGGCTTCGTCGTTCCGGGTGCCCGAACCGTCCAGGCTGTGCAGCACCCCGCCGACGGGTTAGGTTCTGCGGTGCGGTCGAGCATGGGCCGTCCAGCACGTGAAGGGTGGCGATGACGCAGAGCGACGAGGGCCTCCTGGCCCCGGGCGAGCCCGTGGACCTGGACAACTGCGCCCGTGAACCCATCCACATCCCCGGCAGCATCCAGCGCTGGGGCGTCCTGCTGGCCGTGACCGAGCCGGACCTCGTCGTCCGGCACGCGTCGGCGAACGTCGACGCGCTGCTGGGCCGCGACGTCGAGGACACCGTGGGCGCCACCCTCGACGACGTGCTCGGCAAGGTCGCCTCCGACCAGCTGCGCCACCACCTGCGCACCTGGGGCGACCTGCGCGCGCGCAACCCCGTGGTCGTCACGGCACAGACGCCGGCCGGTCCCGTCGAGATGGACGCCGTCCTGCACCGGATCACCAGCGGGCCCGCGACCCTGCTCGTCGTCGAGCTCGAGGCGGCCCTGGGACCGCGACCGTTCTCGTTCCCCAACACCTACCAGGCCGTGCGCGGCGCGATCGAGCAGCTCAACCACGCCCTGACCCTCGACGAGCTGTACGACGTCACCGCGCGCGAGGTCCGCGCGCTCACCGGGTTCGACCGCGTGATGATCTACCGGTTCGACGCCGAGTACAACGGCGAGGTCGTCGCCGAGGCCAAGCGGGACGACCTCAACTCGTTCTTCGGGCTGCACTACCCGTCCACCGACATCCCGCCCCAGGCGCGCGCGCTGTACGAGAAGAACTGGGTCCGGCTCATCGCGGACGTCTCCTACGTCCCCGTACCTCTGGTCCCCGGGCTCGACGAGCACACCGGGCTCCCGCTGGACCTCACGCACTCGGTGCTGCGCAGCGTCTCGCCCATCCACTGCGAGTACCTCGGCAACATGGGCGTCGCCGCGTCGATGTCCATCTCCCTGCTGCGCGGCGGCCGGCTGTGGGGCCTGATCGCGTGCCACCACTACTCCGGACCGCACAACCCGCCGTACGGCGTGCGGGCGGCGGCCGAGTTCCTCGGCTCGAGCCTGTCGCTGCGGCTCGTCGCACGCGCCGACGAGCGCGCGCTCGAGGAGCAGCTCGCTGCCGCGGCGGCTCTCGGGCACCTGCTCGCCGCGTCGCGCGACGGCGACCACGCACTGGCCGACGCGCTCGTCGGGCGACCGGGCACCGGCGCGGCCTCGGCGCTCGACCTGGTCCCGGCCCAGTCGGTCGTCGTACGCGCCGAGGGTCGCGTCGCGACCGCGGGCGAGACGGTCGACGACGTCGAGGCGCTCCTGGCGTGGGTCGAGGCATCGCCCGACGACGTGGCCGTGCGCACCTCCCTGCGCGAGCAGGAGCCCGCACTCGCCGACGCGCTCCCCTCCGTCGCGGGGGTGCTCGCCGTCCGGCTCCCCGACGACCAGTGCGTCGTCTGGCTCCGGCACGAGGCGGTCCGCAACGTCGACTGGGGCGGCGACCCGCACAACAAGGCGATCGCCCGGCGCGAGGGCGACACGGTCCGTCTGAGCCCGCGCAAGTCGTTCGAGCGCTGGAGCGAGGTGGTCAGCGGGACCAGCGAGCCCTGGACCGAGCAGCAGGTCCGGTCCGCGGGCGAGCTGCGCAGCCGTCTCCTGGAGACGCTGCTGGTGCGCAACCAGTGGCAGCTGCGCACCGCGCAGAACGTCCAGCGCAGCCTGCTCCCCCAGCACCTGCCCGAGATCGACGGCTGGTCCGTGCGTGCACGCTACGAGCCCGCCGCGGGTGGGCAGGTCGGCGGCGACTGGTACGACGCGCTGGAGCTGCCGGGCGGCCGGTTCGCCGTGGTCGTCGGTGACGTCGCCGGTCACGGGCTCGGCGCGGCGGCCGCGATGGGGCAGCTGCGCAACACGCTGCGCGGGTTCCTGCTCCGGGGTGACGACCCGGGGCAGGCGCTGCGCTGGGTCGACCACGTCGCCCGGCTGACGATGCCGATGGACATGGCGACCGTGGTGGTCGCGGTCGTCGACGCCGCCACCGGCGAGGTGGACGTCTCCGTGGCCGGCCACCCGCGCCCGCTGCTGCTCGACGCCGTGGGCGGTGCCGCGCTCAGCGACGTCGCCGTGGACCGCCCGCTCGGCGCCGGCTCCGGCACCCCACCCGTCACCCGGCTCACGCTCGAGCCCGGCGGCGGGCTCGTCCTGTACAGCGACGGCCTCGTCGACTCCCGCCAGACGGACCTGCGGGCTGGTCTACGTCGGATCGTCACGCTGTTCGAGCGGGACGACGCGACGACGCCGGTCGACATCGACGAGGTGATGGACGCGTGCCGCGACGACGCCTCCGTCGACGACCTGACGCTCCTGGTCCTCTGCCGCGACACCTGATACCGGCGCGCCGGTGGTCGCACGTCGCGCGCGCCCGGAAGGATGACCCGGTCGCGGTCCCCGCCAGGGCAGGAGTGCCATGGAGTTCGAGAAGCTGTTCCCGGTCGTCCTGGTGGCGGCGCTGACACTGCTCGTCGTGACCGTGATGCCGCGGCGCTACCGACTTCCGCAGGTCGTCGTCCTGCTCGCCGGCGGGGTCGTCATCGGGCCCGACGCGCTCGCCCTGTCGTCGGCCCAGGACGTGAGCCTGCTCTCGGACCTCGGGATGGGCTTCCTGTTCCTGCTGGCGGGCTACGAGCTCGACCCCGGCATCGCCAGGCAGCCCGCCGGTCGGCTCGGGATGCGCGCGTGGGTGACCTCGCTCGTCCTGGCTGCCGCTCTGCTGTGGGTGCTCAACGTCGACCACGACGTCCCCGCGTCCACCGCGATCGCCATCGCCCTCTCGACGACCGCGCTCGGCGTGCTGATCCCCATCCTGAAGGAGGAAGGACTGGCCACCAAGCCGATCGGCGGCTACGTCGTGGCCGGCGGTGCGATCGGCGAGCTCGGTCCGATCGTCGCGATGGCGGTGCTCCTCGGGACGCGCGGGACGGTGGGCGCCCTGGTCGCTCTTCTGCTGTTCGCCGCCGCCGTCGTCGCCCTCGCGCTGGTGCCGCGCCGCTTCGCGATGGACCGCACGCGACAGTTCCTGGCGACGATGAGCGACGGCAACACGCAGGGGCCGATGCGCTTCACGCTCGTCCTGCTCGTGGCCCTGCTGGCGAATGCGACCTTCATGGGCTTCGACGCGGTGCTCGGGGCCTTCCTCGCGGGCATGGTGCTGCGAGCCTGGTCGCCGGTCGACAACGAGGCCTTCGAGGCCAAGCTCGACACGGTGGGCTGGGGTGTCTTCATCCCGATCTTCTTCGTCTCCTCGGGGATGGGCCTCGAGATCGACGCCATCGCCGAACGGCTCTGGCTCCCGTTCGCCTTCGCCGGCCTGCTCCTCGTCGTGCGCGGCGGCCCGGCCCTCTTCTGGTACCGGCGGGTCCTGGGCCGACGGGACCGGCTCCGCGTGGGCCTGTACTCGGCGACCACCCTGCCCCTGCTCGTCGCCCTCACCCAGCTCGCCACCGAGGACGGCAGTCTCGACGACGCGACGGCGGCGTGCCTCGTCGGTGCCGGAGCCCTGACCGTGCTCGTCTTCCCGCTGCTGTCCCGAGCCGTCGGGAGCCGGGGTGGGACCGAGGACACCCAGGTCCCGGCCGAGGCTCACTAGGCTGGGACCACCCGACGACGAGGAGACGTACCGTGACCGGCACCCCGGGTCCCGACCAGCCCCGCAGCTTCTTCGACCGCCTCACCGAGCCCCTGGCCGACCGCGCGCGGGAGAGGCTCAACCAGGCCGAGGACAAGGTTCGCGCGTCCATCCAGGCGGAGATCGACGCCGTCCAGGCGAGCGTCCGCGCGCGTGCGGTGCAGATCCGCCCGTCCGCGATCGCCTTCGGCGCGGCCGTGCTGCTGACCTTCTTCGGGCTCGCGCTGCTGGTGACCGCGTCCGTGCTCGGCCTCGTCGAGGGCGGGCTCGACGCGTGGCTGGCGGCCCTGCTCGTCGGCGTCGCGCTCATCCTCATCGCGGGCGGCTTCGCCGCGTGGGGCAAGGCCCGGCTGCCCAATCCCGCGCCCAAGGTCGCACCCGCCCCGCACCCCGCCGGTGACCAGGTTCACCCCTGGGACAACTGAGCTCGCAGCCCGCGGGCGTGCGCCGCGGCGCGCATCCGGCCACACTGAGGACCGGACGTCCGCGTTGACGTGTGCTGACGAGAGGGCTGCGAGATGGCGAAGCATGACCGGAGCATCGGTGAGCTGATCGGCGAGCTCAGTGACCAGCTGAGCAAGCTGGTCCGTGCCGAGATCGACCTGGCGAAGGCCGAGATCCAGGGACGCCTGCAGAAGATCAGCATCGGGACCGTCCTGGTCCTGGCCGCCGCGATCCTGGCGTTCTACCTGCTCGCCGTCGTGATCGCGACCGCGATCATGGCGCTCGCCGTGCCGTTCGAGCCGTGGCTGGCCGGGCTGATCGTCGCGGTGTTCCTGCTGCTGGTGATCGCGCTGCTCGCGTGGCTGGGGATCCGCCACCTCAAGCGCGGCGTCCCGCCCACGCCCGCGACCGCCATCGAGAGCGTCCAGAAGGACCTGACCGCCGTCAAGGAGGCGATCTGACGTGAGCGAGCCGTTCAGCACCCCCCGCATGGTCGAGCTCGAGGCGGAGATCGCGGTGACGCGCGTCCAGCTGGCATCGACCGTCGACGCGCTCGCGCAGCGGCTGTCTCCCGGCGCGCTCGCGTCCGAGGCGAGCAAGCAGGCCCGGCTCGGCGTCGAGCAGGCGAGGGCGACCGTGGAGCAGCTGGTCCACGACGCGACGAGCGCGGAGGCCGACCCGGAGGCCAGCACCCGCGCTCGAGTGATCCTTGCGGGCGCGGCAGGAGCTGTCGCGCTCGTGGTGGCCGTGACGCTGCTGCGGCGCCGCGGCTGACCGAGTCAGACCTGACGGTCCCTCTGGTTGGGGACTCCCAGGAGCTCGAGGACCTCCGACTCGCGGTACCGGCGGTGACCGCCGAGCGTGCGGATCGAGGACAGCTTTCCTGCCTTGGCCCAGCGCGTGACCGTCTTGGGGTCCACGCGGAAGAGCGTGGCGACCTCGGACGGCGTGAGCAGGACCTCGGACTGAGCGGGCTGCGTGGTCATGTGCTGCCTCCTGGCAAGCGTGCGGCCGGTGGACTGGATGACCTCCGGCCAGGACTGAAGCATGAGCCGACCCGTGGTGGCGCCGGTCCCTCTAGCACGAACAAGCGGGACAAACGATGCATTTCGCAGCACGGAACGGTTACGAAATGGTACACATCACCCACCCGGAGTAACGAACCTGCTGGTCACGCCGGACCATCTCACCCTAACTCGGACATATCACCCGCGCACGGGCACGGCGCGCCGGGACTTCGCGTGGCCCGCGCCGCGACGATCGGCCCGGGACGCCGGGATCGCTCGGACGTGACATGTGTCGCGGCCCGGCAAGTGGCCGGAATAGCCATCGGCCATGTACCGTTGCGGCACGAAGAGACGATTCAGCACCCCGGGGCCGCACGTGTCAGCACGGAGCCGCCCCGCTTCCACGTAAGAGGGGGTCGATGCCATGGGGCGCGGCCGTCAGAAGGCTAAGCAGACGAAGGTTGCCCGGGAGCTGAAGTACTTCAGCCCCGACACCAACTACCGAGCTCTCGAGCAGGAGCTCACGTCGCATGGCCACAATGACCTAGGCGAACGGCGCGGTGGTGCCGCAGTGGACACCGCTGACGACGATGACGACGACTACAAGCGCTGGAACGACGACGACCGTTGACGTCGCTCTCCGCGTCACCGACTCGACGATCCTGAAGGCCCTGCGCGTCTGACGCGCGGGATCCCTCAGGATCGTCGGTCGTTGGTGGGGTCGTGACGGGCAGCCGGCTCGGGCCTCAGCCCCGGTAGGCGCCCGACATCAGCACCGCGCCACCGTGGACACCCTTGGTGCCCGCGACGAAGCCGGGTGCACCCACGACGTCCGTCTCCGGGTCGCTGTCCCGCACCGTGCCGAGCTCCCACGCGGGCAGCCCGAGCTCGGCGGCGTGCGCGAGCACCCCGGCGAGCGCGTCGGGCGCGACGATCGCCACCATGCCGACGCCCAGGTTCAGGGTGCCCTCGAGGTCGGCCCACGGGACCTGGCCCAGGCCCTGCACGAGCGAGAAGATCGGCGGCAGCTCCCAGCCGCCCCGGTCGATGTCCGCGACGAGCCCCACGGGCAGCACGCGCGCCACGTTGGACGCCAGCCCGCCGCCGGTCACGTGGCTGAACGCGTGCAGCCCGGCGACGCCCGCCCGGCGCGCGAGCGCGAGGCAGTCGGAGGCGTACACGCGCGTCGGCTCGAGCAGCTCCTCGCCGAGGGTGCGGCCCAGCTCGTCCACGTGGCGGTCCAGCGCCCAGCCCGCCTGACGGACCACGGCCCGCACCAGGGAGTAGCCGTTGGAGTGCAGCCCCGACGAGGCGAGCGCGACGAGGACGTCGCCCGCGCGCACCCGCTCCGGGCCGAGCAGCTCGTCGGCCTCGACCACGCCGGTCGCGGCGCCGGCCACGTCGTACTCGTCGGGCGCCAGCAGGCCCGGGTGCTCCGCGGTCTCGCCGCCGACGAGGGCGGTCCCGGCCACCGAGCACGCCGCGGCGATCCCGCGCACCACGTCGGCGATGCGCTCGGGCACCACCCGCCCGGTCGCGATGTAGTCGGTCATGAACAGCGGCTCGGCGCCGACCACGACGATGTCGTCGACCACCATGCCGACCAGGTCGAACCCGATGGTGTGGTGGATGTCGAGCGCCTGGGCGATGGCGACCTTGGTGCCGACGCCGTCGGTCGAGGTGGCCAGCAGCGGGCGCCGGTAGCGCGTGAGCGCGGTCGCGTCGTAGAGCCCGGCGAAGCCGCCGACGCCGCCGAGGACCTGCGGGCCGTGCGTCGCGCGCACGGCGTCCTTCATCAGCTCGACGGCCTTGTCACCGGCCTCCGTGTCGACTCCGGCGCCGGCGTAGGTCACCGGCCCGTTCACGGGTGCTCCAGCGCGGTGGCGCCACCGGTTCCGGGCAGGATCGACATCAGACCGTCCTCGGGTGCCCCCAGCGGGAGCTCGTTCTGCTCGAGCAGGTGCTTGCCCAGCCGGTCGGCGGGCGGCAGCTCGATCGGGTAGACGCCCGAGAAGCAGGCGGTGCACAGCTGCGAGCGGGGCTGCTCGGTCGCGGCGACCATGCCGTCCTCGGAGATGTAGCCGAGCGAGTCGGCGCCCAGCGAGGCGCCGATCTCGTCGACGGCCAGGCCGTTGGCGATGAGCTCGGCGCGGCTGGCGAAGTCGATGCCGTAGAAGCACGGCCACTTCACGGGCGGCGACGAGATGCGGATGTGCACCTCGGCTGCGCCGGCCTCACGCAGCATCCGGACGAGCGCGCGCTGGGTGTTCCCGCGCACGATCGAGTCGTCGACGACCACGAGCCGCTTGCCGCGGATGACCTCGCGCAGCGGGTTCAGCTTGAGCCGGATGCCGAGCTGGCGCAGGGTCTGCGACGGCTGGATGAACGTGCGCCCGACGTAGGCGTTCTTGGTCAGGCCCTGCCCGAACGGGATGCCGGACTGCTGCGCGTAGCCGACGGCCGCGGGTGTGCCGGACTCCGGGACGGGGATGACCAGGTCCGCCTCGACCGGGTGCTCGATCGCCAGCCGGCGGCCCATCGCGACGCGCGCGGTGTGCACCGAGCGGCCGGCGATCGTCGTGTCGGGGCGCGCGAGGTAGACGTACTCGAAGACGCACCCGGCGCGCGGCTCGCTCTTGGGCGCGAACCGCGTGGAGCGCAGCCCGTCGGCGTCGATCGCGATGAACTCGCCGGGCTCGATCTCGCGCACGAAGGACGCGCCGACGATGTCGAGCGCCGGGGTCTCGCTCGCGACGACCCAACCGCGCTCGAGACGACCCAGGACGAGCGGGCGCACGCCCTGCGGGTCGCGCGCGGCGTACAGCGTGTGCTCGTCCATGAAGACCAGGCAGAACGCGCCGCGCAGGCGCGGCAGCACCTCGAGCGCCGTGGCCTCGAGCGTCCGGTCCGGGTCCCCGGCCAGCAGGGCCGTGATGAGCGCCGTGTCGGTGGTGTTGCCGCGCGCGAGCTCGCCGCGTCGCTGGCTGCCGTACCGCTCGGCGACGAGGTCGACGAGCTCGGCGGTGTTGGTGAGGTTGCCGTTGTGCCCGAGGGCGACGGTGCCTGCGGCGGTGGGCCCGAGCGTCGGCTGGGCGTTCTCCCACGTGGACCCGCCGGTGGTCGAGTACCGGGCGTGGCCGATGGCGATGTGTCCCTGCAGGGCGTTCAGCGCGGTCTCGTCGAAGACCTGGGACACGAGGCCCATGTCCTTGTAGACGAGCAGCTGCGTGCCGTTGCTGGTCGCGATGCCGGCGGACTCCTGTCCGCGGTGCTGCAGCGCGTACAGGCCGAAGTAGGTCAGCTTGGCGACTTCTTCGCCAGGTGCCCACACTCCGAAGACGCCACAGGCGTCCTGGGGGCCTTTTTCGTTGGGGAGGAGGTCGTGGTTCAGACGTCCGTCTGCGCGGGGGGCCACGTGCTCATCGTCGCACAGGTCCCGGGGCCGACGAGAGCGCCGTCCGGCTCGCGAACGTCAGCGGACGCGCGGAGCCTTCGACCGCCTGTCGGCCCAGACGGCCAGAGCACCGCCGACGAAGCCACCGACCACCCCGACCGCGACGACCATGACCGTGCGCACCGCGCCCTCGCCGTCGAGGAACGAGATGAAGCCCGACCCGTCGGCGACCAGCCGCGTCTCGGGGTGGATGATCACGGCGAGCAGCAGGCCGACGAGCATGCCGCCGAGCGCCCCGAACGTGATGAACGCGCTGAACTTGGGGGCCCGGCGCACGGTCGCGGGGGTCGCGGTGCGCTCGAGCTCGTCCTCCGAGGGGATCGGGGCCTCGGCGTCCTCGTCGGCCGCGGCGTCGGACGGCGGCACGACGACCGTCAGGTCGTCGGGCGTCTCGTCGCGCGGCTCGGTGGGCACCCGCAGATCCTAGGTCAGCACGGGCGTCAGCCCCGCACCCGGGTGGCCTGCAGCGGCAGCCAGTCCGCGAGGTCCGCGCGCTCGCCCGAGGCGTGCACCAGGCCGGCCCCCACCGCGTCGTCCCAGGTCAGCGCGCCCGTCGCGAGCCCGAGCCAGGTCTGCGGGTCGGTCTCGACGACGTTCGGCGGGGTGCCGCGGGTGTGACGAGGTCCCTGCACCGCCTGGACCGCGCCGTCAGGCGGGACCCGCACCTCGACCGAGTTGCCGGGCGCGACGTCGGCCAGCTCCTCGAGCGTGAACCGCACGGCGGTGCGCCGCGCGGGCGTCGGGACCGCCGACGGGTCGGCCCGCCAGACCGCGAGCGCGGAGCGGCCGTCGGCGGGGTCGGTGCGGCGACGCGGGGGCATGACCCGATCATGCCGCGCCCTGCCCACACAGGCCCACAGCGGCCCACACAGGCCCACCCCCATCCATGCGCGCCGATGCCGCGCTAAGGTGCTGGGCATGTCCTCGACGACCTGGCGCTGGCTGCACTAGACGCAGCCCGCGGTCGTCCTGCCCCCGAGCTGCTCACGCGGCTGCGGGGGCATCGCTGTCTCTCGTCGGCCCGTGCGCTGCTCTCGTCCCCTGAGGAGCACCCGTGCCCGAGACCACCCGTCCCCGCATGCTCACCGGTGAGCGCCCCACCGGCCCGCTGCACATCGGCCACCTGTTCGGCACGGTGGCCACCCGCGTCCGCCTGCAGGCCTCCGGCGTGGAGACGTTCCTGGTGGTCGCCGACTACCAGGTGATCACCGACCGGGAGGTGGCCGGCGACCTGCGCGGGAACGTCCGCGAGGTCGTCCTGGACTACCTCGCCGCCGGCATCGACCCGGACGCCGCGACGATCTTCACGCACAGCTCCGTGACCGCGCTGCACCAGCTCATGCTGCCGTTCCTGTCGCTGGTGTCCGTCGCGGAGCTCGACCGGAACCCGACGGTCAAGTCCGAGCTCGCCGACTCCGGGCGTGCCCTGAGCGGCCTCATGCTCACCTACCCCGTCCACCAGGCCGCGGACATCCTGTTCTGCCACGCGACCGTCGTCCCGGTCGGGCGGGACCAGCTCCCGCACCTCGAGGCCACCCGCACCATCGTGCGGCGGTTCAACCAGCGGTACGGCGACTACTTCACCCCGCCCGAGGGGCTGCTCTCGGAGGCGCCGACCGTGCTGGGGACCGACGGCCGCAAGATGGCCAAGAGCCGCGGCAACGGGATCGAGCTGCGGGCCTCGGCCGACGAGACCGTCCGGGCGATCCGCTCCGCGCGGACGGACTCCGAGCGGTTCATCACCTACGACCCGGTCGGCCGCCCCGAGGTGGCGAACCTGCTGCTGCTCACGTCGCTGTGCACCGGCCTCGAGCCCGAGGCCGTCGCGGACGGGATCGGCGACGGCGGTGCGGGCCGCCTCAAGGAGGTCCTGGCCGACGCGCTCGTCGCGCACCTCGCACCCCTGCGCGCGCGCCGCGCGCTCTACGCGGCCGAGCCCGGGCTCGTGGCGGACGTGCTCGAGCGCGGCAACGCCCACGCGAACGAGCTCGCGGACGCCACGATCCGTGACGTCCGCGAGCTCATGGGGATGACCTACCGGTGAGCGGTCACCACTTCGCGTTGCGGGCCAGCTCCAGGGCGATGTCCTGGAACCAGGCACCGGCCGACGGGCCGCCGTTGCAGGTGCCGTCGGACTCGCCGGGCAGCTTGACCCAGAGCAGGGCGTCCAGGCCCGAGCCGTCGTTCACGAGCGTCGGCTTGTCACCGAGCGCACGGCCGCGGGGGTTGCACCACTCGCCGTTCGCGCCGTTGCCGTTGCGCGAGGTGTCGATGACGAACTTCTTGCCGCCGAGCTGCTGGGAGATCTGCTGGCCGTACGCCTTGGACGCGGCGGTCGTCTGGTAGTTCGAGGTGTTGAGCGCGAAGCCGACCGCGTACTCGAAGCCGACCTGGTTGAGCCGCTGGACCGCGGTGCTGACCGGCAGCCAGGCCGAGTGGCCGGCGTCGATGTAGACGCGCGCACCCTTGAGCGTCAGCGACTTGGCGGCGTACTTGAGGAAGCCGACGCGGTCGCCCTGGCCGGAGCAGTCGCCGAGCTGCGCGAGCGCGTCGGGCTCGAGGACGACGTACGGCTTGCCCTGGATGCCGGACGCGACCGTGTCGATCCACGAGGCGTAGGCGCTCTCCGCGACGCCGCCGCCCGAGTAGGAGCCGCAGTCACGGCCGGGGATCGCGTAGATGACGAGCATCGGGACCTTGCCCGCAGCGGCCGCGCGGCCGGTGTAGTCGGCCACCTCGGCCCTCGCGTGCGCCGGGTCGGCCCAGTTGCCGACCCAGTACGCCTGCGGGGTGAGCGCGATCTTCTCGAGCAGGGCCTTGTCGGAGCCCGAGGCGGACTGCCACGCCTTGTAGCCCTGCGTCGTGGGGTCGACGTAGAGGCTGCCGGCGGTGACCGGCGGGGTGGTGGGCGTGACGGTCGGCGTCGGGGTGGGGGTCGGCGTGGGGGTGGGGGTCGGCGTGGGTGTCACGGTCGGGGTCACCGTCGGGGTCGGGGTCGGGGTCGGAGTCGTCGGCGGCTGCGTGGGCGTCGAGCCCGTGCACGTCGTGCCGTTGACGGTGAACGTGCTCGGCACCGGGTTCGAGCCCGACCACGAGCCGTTGAAGCCGAAGTTCGCCTTGGCGTTCGTCGCCAGCGAGCCGTTCCACGCCAGGTTCGCGACCTTGACGGACGAGCCCTGCACGGTCAGCGCACCGTTCCACAGCTGGGAGATCGACTGGCCGGACGCCAACGTCCAGCCCACGTTCCACGAGCTGACGGCGTCGCCGAGGTTGGTGACCGTGACGTCGGCACCGAACCCGCCGGTCCACTGGCTGGTGATCTTGTAGTCGACCTTGCAGCCGGGGGCGGCCTGGGCCGCGCTGGCGGTCACGGCGGTGAGGCCGCCGACCGCGACGGCGGCGGCCGCGAGCAGCGCGGCGGCACTTCTGCGGGTGGACATGGTGATGGGTCTCCTCGGGGGGCGTCCGACGGCGGCGGGCACGCGCGACGTCGTCGGTGACGCCGCGGGCTCCGCTCTCCCCTCGAGGAAACCCGACGGCGACTCCCGTGGCGAGGCCGGAGGGCACGACGAAACGTTTCAGTACCGCGATCCGCGGCGTCGAAGCGCTTCCCTCAGCTCCCCAGCGTGACGTGCAGGATCTTCTCGTTGCTGTTGTTCGCGATCGAGTCCTTGTCGCCCGCGGTGCTCGTCGTCAGCCACAGCCCGCCGTCCGGCGCGGGCTCGACCGTCCGCAGCCTCCCGTAGGTCCCGGTGAAGTAGGTCTGCACGTCGGTCAGGCTCGTGCCGCTGATCACCTCGCGGTACAGGCGCGTCCCGCGCTCGCAGGCCACGTAGAGCACGTCGCGCACGATGGCGATGCCCGAGCAGGACCCGTCCGCGGTCGGGTACGTGCGCTTCGGGGCGAGGTAGCCGGCCGTTCCGCAGGTGCCGCTCGTGCCCTCGCACGCGGGCCAGCCGTAGTTGCCACCCTTGGTGATCAGGTTCGTCTCGTCCATCACCGCGTTGCCGAACTCCTGCTCCCACAGCCGCCCCTGGGAGTCGAACGCCAGGCCCTGCGGGTTGCGGTGGCCGTAGCTCCACACGTAGTTGCCGAACGGGTTGTCGGACGGCACCGTCCCGTCCGGGTTGAGCCGCAGCACCTTGCCGTTGAGGCTGCTGATGTTCTGCGCGTTGTCGCCGTTCTGCGCGTCACCGGTGCTGGCGTAGAGCTTGCCGTCCGGCCCGAACCGCAGGCGCCCGCCGTCGTGGAACTTGTTGCGCAGGATGCCGCTGAGCAGCACCTGCTCGGAGCTCGTCACGAGCAGGTTGTTCTCCACCTTGAAGCGCACGATGCGGTTGTCGGTCGGGGACGTGTGCATGACGTAGAGCCAGTGGTCGCTCGCGTACGTCGGCGCGATCGCGAGCCCGAGCAGCCCGCCCTCGCCGTCCGTCCCGGAGACGTTGGGGACCGTGCCCACGGTCGTCTTGGCGCCCGTCGCCGGGTTCAGCCGGACGATGTCCTGCGCGTCCCGACGGCTATACAGGATCGTCCCGTCGGGCAGCGTGACCAGCCCCCACGGGATGTCGGTGTCCGTGCCGACCTGCTGCACCGAGCAGATCGCGCTGCCGCACGCGGCGCCGGTCGTCACGCTCGTGGTCGCGCTGCGGGGCGAGACGTTGCCCTGGCCGTCGCGCGCCTCCACGGCGTAGGCGTAGGTCGTCGACGGGGTGAGGCCGCTGTCGACGAACGTCGTGGCGGGCGGGACCGTCGCTGTACCGGTGACCGTGCCCACCTTGGCGCCGCCGCGGTAGACGTCGTACGCGCGCACGCCGGTGTTGTCGGTCGACGCGGTCCAGCGCAGGGTGACCGTCGTCCCGGCGGCCGTCCCGGTCACGCCCGTCGGGGTGCTCGGCGGCTGGGTGTCGACCTGGCACTGCGGCGGCGTGATCGACACGGTGCTGCTGGCCTGCGAGACGTTGCCCGCGGCGTCCCGGGCGTTGACGAACAGTCCCCAGGTCACGCCGGCGACGACCGTCAGGCTCGTCGACAGGGTGGTCCCGCTGACCGACTTCATGAGCTGGCCGTCGTGGAAGACGTCGTAGGCGACGACCCCCACGTCGTCGGTCGACGCGTTCCAGGAGAACGTCACGGAGTCGCACGTCAGGTTGCCGACCCGGGCGTTGCCGGGCACCGACGGCGGGTTCTTCTCCGCACTCAGCGCGGTGCTCCACTGCTGGTTCGTCTGCCCGTTGCAGGTCCACATGATCACCGCGCTGCCGGTGGCGGTCGCACGGCCCGACACGTCGAGGCACAGCCCCGACTGCACGCTGCGGACCGATCCGTCGGCGTTGAGCGTCCAACGCTGGTTCGCGCCGCCGTTGCACGGGTAGATCTGCACCTTCGCACCGGTCGCAGTCGAGGCACCCGAGACGTCGAGGCACGTCGCGGCGTCGAAGACCGTGAGCTGGCCACCGGTCGTCAGCGTCCAGCGCTGGTTCACCGCGGTCCCGCAGTCGTTGATCACGACGGGCGTCTTGGCGGTCCGGGCGCCTCCGGCGGCGTCGAGGCAGCGGCCCGAGCCGACGCCGACGACCGTGGCGGTGGTGGCCGCCGACGCGGGTGGCGCGACGAGCGTCGAGACGACGAGTCCGGCGATGACGACGGCGAGCAGCCAGGGTGAGCGACGCGAGGGCATCCGGGTCTCCTTCGACCGTGACCGCCCGAGCGGGGCGGTCGGCGCGCCCCACTCTGCCGCGCCGGGCCCGACCTGTCGCGCCGACGTGACGGATCAGTCCCGCGGCCGCCCGGGGCCGCGCATCCCGCGCTGGTACTCCTGCGTGATCTTCTTCCAGCGGTGGCGCTCCTCGGCCGCAAGCCGCGAGTCGGTCCGCCGCGCCTGGTAGGCCGCCTCGCGGGCGAGCTTGCGCCACGAGTCGTACCGGCGCCGGGTCAGCTCCCCGGCGGCCAACGCCTCGGTCACCGCGCAGCCGGGCTCGCCCGCGTGGTGGCAGTCGGCGAACCGGCACATCGCCACGAGCTCGGCCACGTCGGCGAAGGTGGTGGCCAGCGCGTCACCGTCGGCCACGACCCCGATCCCTCGGATCCCGGGGGTGTCGATGAGCACCGCGCCACCGGGCAGCGGGACCAGCTCGCGGTGCGTCGTCGTGTGCCGGCCGCGGCCGTCCGACTCGCGCCGGTCGCCGGTCGACATCGCGTCGCGACCGGCGAGCGCGTTGACCAGGGTCGACTTCCCGGCGCCGGACGGCCCGACCACGACGAGCGTCACGCCCGGCGTGAGCAGCGCGCGCACCGGCTCGAGGCCCTCGTCCGTCGCCGCGCTGACCGCGTGCACGTCGACCGCGATCGCCGCCGCGGCGACGTCCTGCACCATGCCGGCGGCGTCCGGGACGAGGTCGGCCTTCGTCAGCACGACGACGGGGCGCGCCCCCGACCGCCACGCGAGCGTGAGCAGCCGCTCGACGCGGCCGAGGTCCGGGTCCGGGTCGAGGTGCTCGACCACCAGCACCACGTCGACGTTCGCGGCCAGCACCTGCTCGCGGGACGTGGCGCCGGCGGAGTCGCGCACCAGGGCCGACGAGCGCGGCAGGACCCGACGCACGTGCGGCTCGCCGTCGGCCTCGTCGACCAGCACCCAGTCACCGACGGTCGGCACGACTCGGCCGCCCTCGAGAACCGCCAGGCCGTCCCGGTCGAGCACCGCACGCACCGGCTCGCGTCGGTCGTCGGGCACGACGAGCACCGAGCCCTTGTCGGCCCGGACCACCCGCGCAGCACCCTCGTCGAACGACATCGCCTCGACGTTAGCGACGCCCGGCCGGCGCCCCCACACCTTTATCCCCCCGTCCCCCGCCCCCTTCCGCGAGTGCGCCGGGTGGGGAGGGGTGGGTCCGCGTGGGGGTGCGGAGTTCAGCCGAAGTAGTGCGGGAGGGTGGACTCGTGGGCCTCGCGGGCCTCCGCGAGGGGGAGCGTGAAGAGGCCGGCGACCTCGACGGCGGGGCCGTGGTCGTGGTCGGCGTCATCGATCGGGGCGCCGGCACCGGGGGTGCACGACTCGGCCGTCTCGCCGATGCGCAGTGCCGGGACGCCGCGCGCGGTGCACAGGTCCACGAGGCGCACCTCCTCCGTGCGGGGCACCGCGACGAGCACGCGGGCGGTCGACTCGGAGAACAGCGCCTCGAACGGCGTCACGCCGTCGCGCGCGCACAGCTCGTCGAGCGAGACCTGCACGCCTACGCCGTAGCGCAGCGACGACTCGACGAGCCCCTGCACCAGGCCGCCCTCGGACAGGTCGTGCGCCGAGTCGACGAGGTCGTCGCGGCTGGCGTTCTGCAGGACGCCGGCGAGGCGGCGCTCGGCGGCCAGGTCGACGACCGGCGGGACGCCGCCCAGGTGGTCGTGCACCACGTCGGCCCACGCCGAGCCGTCCAGCTCGGGGCGGGTCGTGCCGAGCAGGTAGACGGCCTGCCCCGGGGTGGTCCAGCCGGACGGGGTCGCGTCCGCGACGTCGTCGAGCACGCCGAGCACGCCGACGACGGGCGTCGGGTGGATCGCGGAGTCGATGAGCCCGGGCTCGCCGGTGCCGTTGTAGAGCGAGACGTTGCCGCCGGTCACCGGGACCTCGAGGATCTGGCACGCGTCGGCCAGGCCGCGGATCGCCTCGACGAGCTGCCACATCGAGTCGGGGTGCTCGGGGCTGCCGAAGTTGAGGCAGTCCGTCACGGCGAGCGGGCGGGCGCCCGTCGTGGCGACGTTGCGGTAGGCCTCCGCGAGCGCGAGCTGCGCTCCCGTGTACGGGTCCAGCTTGGCGTAGCGGCCGCTCGCGTCGGTGGCGAGCGCGACGCCCAGACCGGTCGTCTCGTCGACACGGATGACGCCGGAGTCATCGGGCTGCGCGAGCGCGGTGTTGCCCTGCACGAACCGGTCGTACTGGTTGGTCACCCACGCCTTGGAGGCGAGGTTGGGCGAGGCGAGCAGCTCGAGCACCGTGCCGCGGATCTCGGCGGCGCTCGTCGGGCGGGCCAGCGACGCAGCGGTGTCGGCGTTCAGCCCGTCCTGCCAGGCCGGGCGGGCGTACGGGCGGTCGTAGACCGGGCCGTCGTGCGCGACCGTCTTGGGGTCGACGTCGACGATGCGCTCGCCGTGGTGGTCGATCGTCAGGCGGCCCGTGCCGGTGACCTCGCCGATCACGGCGGTCTCGACGTCCCACTTGCCGGTGATGGCCAGGAACGCGTCGAGCTGGTCCGGCCGGACGACGGCCATCATGCGCTCCTGCGACTCCGACATGAGGATCTCGCCCGCGGTCAGCGTGGGGTCGCGCAGCAGGACGTGCTCGAGGTCGACGTGCATGCCGCCGTCGCCGTTGGAGGCCAGCTCGCTCGTCGCGCAGCTGATGCCGGCGGCGCCCAGGTCCTGGATGCCCTCGACCACGCGCGCGGCGTACAGCTCGAGGCAGCACTCGATGAGCACCTTCTCCATGAACGGGTCGCCGACCTGCACCGACGGGCGCTTGGAGGGCTTGGTGTCGTCGAACGTCTCGCTCGCGAGGATCGAGGCGCCGCCGATGCCGTCGCCGCCTGTCCGGGCGCCGAACAGGACGATCTTGTTGCCGGTGCCCGACGCGTTGGCCAGGTGGATGTCCTCGTGCCGCAGCACGCCGAGGCACAGGGCGTTGACGAGCGGGTTGCCCTGGTAGCTCGCGTCGAAGACCAGCTCGCCGCCGATGTTCGGCAGGCCGAGCGAGTTGCCGTAGCCGCCGACGCCGGCGACCACGCCGTGCACCACGCGGGCGGTGTCGGGGTGGTCGACCGCGCCGAACCGCAGCTGGTCCATGACCGCGACCGGGCGCGCGCCCATCGAGATGATGTCGCGCACGATGCCGCCGACGCCCGTCGCGGCGCCCTGGTAGGGCTCGACGTACGACGGGTGGTTGTGCGACTCGACCTTGAACGTCACGGCCCAGCCGTCGCCGATGTCGACGACGCCCGCGTTCTCGCCGATGCCGACGAGCAGGTGCTCCTTCATCGCGTCGGTCGTCTTGTCGCCGAACTGGCGCAGGTGGTTCTTGCTCGACTTGTACGAGCAGTGCTCCGACCACATGACCGAGTACATGGCGAGCTCGGCGGCCGTGGGGCGACGCTCGAGGATGTCGCGGATGCGCTGGTACTCGTCGGGCTTCAGCCCCAGCTCGGCGAACGGCTGGGCGAGCTCGGGCGTGGCAGCCGCGTTCTCGACGGTGTCACTCGTGTGGGCGGGACGCGCAGGTGCGGTGGTCATCGATTCCCTCGTGGAGAGCCCGGGGGCCGCGGCTGGTGCTCGCGCGGCCGACGTCGGCAGACGACGCACACGATACCGGCCCTGCCGGACACCTCGGACGCTCGTCCGCTACGGTCGCGGGCATGCTGAAGAACCGGACGAACGCCGCGATCCTCTCGGCCGGGGGCACGGCGGTCCTGCTCTGGTTCGCGCTCGGTTCGCTCGGGACGAGCATCGAGCGGTCGGGGGCGTGGGCGGCCTACCTGCCGTCGATCCCCGCCGGCACCTGGTGGCTCACCTCGGTGGACGCCGGCGGCGTGTTCCTCGTCATGGTGCTCGTGCTGGCGCTCGTGCTCGCGCTGTCGATCCCCGTCCTGCGCTCGACCCGCACGGGCGGCGTCGCGGTCGTGCTCGCGCTGTGGTGGGTGACGATCGCGGCCGGTGCGCTCGGGACGCTCGCGTGGGCCGTGATCCGCACGGACCGGGGCCCTTACGAGGCCGCCTGGTCCTCCGCGACCGCCCTGGGCCCCGGGGCGTGGTGGGGGCTGGTGTCCGGGTGGGTGGTCGGGCTCGTCGGCTGGCGGGTGCGCGGGAGCGCGGGGATGGTGCCGGCGCCCGCCGCGCACCGGCTCGCCCTCCCGGCGGCCGCCGGTGCCGCCGCGACGACGGCCGTCCTCGCGGCCGCGGGCTGGGCGCTGTCCGGGGTGCTGCACAGCTGGGCGCTCGAGCAGATCCTGCCCGCCACGTCGCCGGCGCGGCTGGACGCGCAGCGCCTCGTCGAGGCGTTCCTCCCGCTGTCGCGAGGGATGTCGGTGCCGGTGAGCGACACGGACGGGTCCGCGTACCTGCTCGGGGCGGTCGCGCTCGTCCTCGTCGTCGGCCTGGTCGGCACCGCCGTCGGGCTCGCCGCGAGCCTGCGCGGTGGTCGGACGGCGCTCGTGCTCGGGCTGTGGTTCACCGCCGTCCTGGGCAGCACCGTGGCTGCGTTCGTCTCCGTGCTGCCGCTGACCGAGCAGGTGGGGGGTCTCGGCTCGCTGGTCAGGTACGGTTCCGCGCTCGTCACCGCGGGCGGCGTGTGGGGGCTCATGTACGGCTGGGTCGCGGCCCTGGGTGGTCTCCTGGTCGGGTGGCTCGTGGACCGGTCGACCGTGCGCGAGACGCCGACCCTGCTGACCGAGGTGCCCACGCCGGCGCGCGGCCCCGGTGCGCGCCCGGACGCCGCCGGATGAGGCGAGCGGCGACGCTCGCCGTCGCGGCCGTGCTGCTCGCGGCGGGCTGCTCGGCCACCGCCGCGCCACCGGCCCCGACGAGCGAGGCCGCCAGCCCGACACCGACGACACCACCGCTGCCGAGCGTGCCGAGCGTGCCGACGGCGTCCGAGGTCGACGCGGAGGGCACGGCCGTCCGCAGCGACGACGCGCGGATCCACGTCCTGGCGGTCGAGGGCGTGCGCGTGAAGCAGAGGGCCGCCGACGACGGGTCGGTGCACCTGACCTTCGTCGTGCCCACCGGGTCGACGCCGACCACGCCCGTCGCCTACCTCGCCGGCACCGACGCCCAGCCGTACGCGGACGGGACCGCCACGGCCGGTGGCGGTGGCCTGTCCCCGAGCCGCGGGCGGCTCGGGGCGTCGTCGGACGGCGTCCTGGTCCTGCTCCCCGGCGGCGCGGACGACGTCACCGTGTGGTTCGCCGGCGCGACCATCGCGAAGACCCGGTGGGCCGTGCAGGAGGGTGGGCGCTCGCTCGCCGTCACCCCGACCGCCTGGGCCCGCGCGGGCGGGCTCGCAGCCCACGACCTGGTCTGGACGCAGCTCGTCGACCGCGAGCCGGACGCCGACTCCGCCTCGATGCGTGCCCAGCTGCAGTGCCACGAGCTCGGCGCACCGGACAAGCCGACGTGGAACCTGGAGCCGTGGCGGCCCGAGGTCAGCGACCTCGAGATGATCGCGGCGCGCTGCAACCCCACCTGATCCGTTCCGTCCGCGGGTCCGACGGGCCAGGATGAGGACCGACGGGACGGCAGGGCGGGAGAACCGCCGGCGACCACGCACGGACAGCGACACGGAGGCCAGCATGACCAGTCAGAGCCCGAGCCCACGTCCCGGCGGCACGCCGGCCGCCAAGAAGCCGATCCCGTGGCGGCTGTACCTCGGCGGCGTGGTCGTCGTGCTGGCCGTCGTGATCATCCTGCAGAACCAGCAGGAGGCCTCGTTCGACGTGCTCTGGCTGTCGGTCCGCATGCCCACGTGGGTGATCCTGCTGATCACGCTCGCGCTCGGCGTCGTCATCGGCTGGCTCCTGCACTACCGCCGCACGAGCAACAAGAAGCGCAAGTAGGCACGACGACCCCGGACCGTCCGCCTCGTGAGCGGTGGTCCGGGGTCGTGACGCACCGGATCGGGCGCGCCGTGACCGGCGCCCGGCTGGTGCCGGGCGTCGGTGGTCAGCGGTGGTGCTTCTCGGGGACGGGCGCGTCGCCCGACGCCCGCTGCGCGCGGTAGTAGGCGCGCGCCTCGTCCTGGCGGACCTGCTCCTCGCCCGACGCGATCGGCGCGCGCAGGTGCTCGGGGCCGTAGCCGAACGCGTCGACGAGGTCCTGGGCGTGCGGGCGCAGGCGCACCAGCAGGCGGTCGATGTACGAGGTGACCGTGCGGGCGCGGCCGGCCGAGAGGCGGCCGTTGATCAGGTACCAGGCCAGGTGCCGCTCGATGACCTGCAGGCCGAACAGGTCGCGCACCCACGTGAGCACCTGCTTGGTCGCGGGGTCGCTCACCTGGGCCAGCCCGCGCGTGAACGCCTCCCACTGGACGCGCTCGGCGTGCGCTCGCGCGGCCTCGATGAGCTCGTGCTGGTGGGCGTTGAACAGCGCGGCGGCCTCGGCCGGGGCCATCTTCTGCGCCGGACGCAGCGAGTTGGCCAGGTCCGCCACCATCGACTCGACGCGGTCCGTGAGCAGCTCGCGCTGCGACGCCTCGTCGCGCAGCTGACCCACCGAGCGACGCGCGTCTCCCGCGTCGGCCAGCGTCTGCACGGCGCGGATCAGCGGGGTGCGGTGCAGTGCGGCGTCGGCGGCCCGGCCGGCCACCAGGCGGGCCACGTCCCCGGCGCCCGCGACCTTGAGCGAGCGCGCGTAGTCCGTGAGCAGGCGCTTGGCGACGAGCTGGTACAGCACGGTGTTGTCGCCCTCGAACGTCACGTAAACGTCCATGTCCTGGTGCAGGCCGACGAGGCGGTTCTCCGCCAGGTAGCCCGCGCCGCCGCACGCCTCGCGTGCGGCCTGGATCGTGCTCATCGCGTGCCACGTCGAGGTCGGCTTGAGCGTCGCCGCGAGCGTCTCGAGGTCCTCGCGGCCCTCGGGCGTGTCGCCGCGGCCGGAGAAGACGTCGTCGAAGGCGGCGAGCAGCTCCTCGTGCGCGAACGTCGTCGCGTAGGTCTCGGCGATCAGGGGGAACAGGCGGCGCTGGTGCTGGCCGTAGTCCATGAGGACGACCTCGTCCGACCCCGCGCCGGCGAACTGGCGGCGCTGGTTGGCGTAGGTGACCGCGATGGCCAGCGCCATCTTGCTCGCGTTGGCGGCGGCACCGTCGAGCGAGACGCGGCCCTGCACGAGCGTGCCGAGCATCGTGAAGAAGCGGCGGCCCGGGCTCGCGATGGGCGAGCTGTAGGTGCCGTCGGCCGCGACGTCGCCGTACCGGTTGAGCAGGCTGGTGCGCGGGACGCGGACGTGGTCGAAGTGCAGGCGGCCGTTGTCGATGCCGTTGAGGCCGCCCTTGAGTCCGTCGTCCTCGCCGCCGACGCCCGGCGCCCAGGCGCCGGACTCGTCACGGATCGGCACGTAGAACGCGTGCACGCCGTGGTTGACCGCGGGCTGCTCCGGGCCGGCGGTCACGAGCTGCGCGAACACGACCGCCGCCGTGCCGTGCTGGCCGGCGTTGCCCAGGTAGTCCTTCCACGCCGCACGGAACGGCGTGTGGATGACGAACTCCTGCGTCGCGGGGTCGTAGGTGGCGGTCGTGCCGATCGAGGCGACGTCCGACCCGTGGCCCGTCTCGGTCATCGCGAACGCGCCAGGGACCTCGACGGACATCGCCGCGGGCAGGAAGCGCTCGTGGTGGTCCTCCGTGCCCAGGTGCAGGATCGCCGAGGCGAACAGCCCCCACTGGACGCCGGCCTTGATCTGCAGCGACGGGTCGCCCGCGACGAGCTCCTCGAAGCGGGACAGCGAGCCGCCGTGGTCGTCGGCGCCGCCCAGGTGGGACGGGAACGCGCGCAGCACGTCGTGGTGCGCGGCGAGCTCGCGCAGCTGGTGCAGCACGCGCTCGCGGTGCTCGGCGACCGGCTGGCCCTCGATCTTCTGGAAGTCGGGGTTGCCGGCGACCGCGCGCGCCTCGCGCCGCAGGTCGGCGTACGGGCCCAGCAGCTGGTTCGCGAGCGCCTGGACGTCGATGCGGACGTCCCGGGGGTCGTTCAGCGGTGCCTCGAGCGAGGCGGGCCGGTCGGTGATGGCGGTCATCGGTTCTCCCTGGTGGTGCTCGTGTGCTCGTCGTCCTGCAACGTGGTGGGTTCGGCCTCGGGGCGCGTGCGCTCGCGGGCGAGCAGGCCGACCGGCCCCGCCCACAGCCACGCGGCGACCTGCGCGGTGATGTCCTCGCGGTCCGGGCTGCCGGGCTCGTCGCGGTGGGCCAGCCACCACTCGCCGGCGCCGCGGACGAAGCCGACGGCCCCGGCGGCCCAGGACTCGGCCAGCGCGATGCGGGCGGACGTGGCGTCGTCGGGCGAGGCCTCGGGGCGCCGCGCGTAGCGACGGCCGTCCGCGGCCTCCTCCGTCAGCCCGCGCGCGAAGGGCGCCGCGACCAGCGCGGTCACCGAGTCGAGGAAGTGGCCGAGCGGCCCGCCCGACTCGACCGACCCGTTGCGCGTCACGAACGCGTAGACGTGCGGGGAGGACTCGATCATCTCGAGGTACACCGCGACCATCGCCCGCAGGCCGTCCCGCGGCGTCGGCGCGACCCGCAGAACGCCCTCGAGCGCCCCCTGGATCTGCAGCACGACGGCCTCGGCGACGGCGATCTGCAGGCCGGTCTTGTCCGCGAAGTACCGGTAGACGATCGACTTCGAGGTCCCCGCGGCCGTCGCGATCTCCTCCATGGAGACGTCGGGGCCCTTGTGGTGGACCGTGCGGCGCGCGATCCGGACGAGCTCGGCGCGGCGGGCCTCGCGATGGTCGGCCCACCGGGTGGACCGGCCGTCCGAGGCGAACACGTCCTCGGCCGGGCGGCGGGAGGCGGGCGTCGTGGGCACGGTGGGCGACGACGCAGGCGTGCGGCCGGCGCCGCGTCCCGTGGGGGGCGCGGCGTCGTTGCTCAGCAGGGTCAACCCGCTCGTCGTGGAGGCGCTCGTCTTCGAGCTGGGTGTGATGGGGCTCACGAGACCGAAGGTATCAGGTACTGTGGGTTCCGGAAACACCCAGGGACGAAAGTCCGTGGACACGCACTTCACCAGCCATCAGTGACGATGCACCCGACGATGCGAGAGGGACGCCCCATGGCAGCCTCGAAGACCACCACCCCGGCCGCCGCGCCCCGCGCGCTGGTGCTGGGCGGCAACCGGATCCCGTTCGCCCGCGCAGGCGGCAAGTACGCCCACGCGAGCAACCAGGACATGCTCACGGCCGCGCTCGACGGGCTCGTCGCGCGCTACGGCCTGCAGGGCGAGCGGATCGGCGAGGTCGCCGCGGGCGCGGTGCTCAAGCACAGCCGCGACTTCAACCTCACGCGCGAGACGGTGCTCGGCTCGGCGTTGTCGGCCGAGACTCCGGCCTACGACCTGCAGCAGGCGTGCGCGACGGGCCTCGAGACGGTGGTGTCGCTGTCGAACAAGATCCGCCTCGGCCAGATCGAGTCCGCAGTCGCCGGCGGGGTCGACACCACCTCGGACGCACCGATCGCGGTGAGCGACCGCCTGCGTCGTGCGCTGCTCGACCTGTCACGAGCCCGGTCGGTCGGCCAGAAGATCGCGGCCGCCTCGAAGATCCGCCCCAAGGACCTCGCGCCGGCCACGCCGCGCACGTCGGAGCCGCGCACCGGCCTGTCGATGGGCGAGCACCAGGCCCTGACGACCGCGCAGTGGGGCATCACGCGCGAGGCGCAGGACGAGATCGCGTTCGCGTCGCACCAGAACCTCGCGGCCGCGTGGGCGGAAGGCTTCTTCGACGACCTGGTCACCCCGTACCGGGGGCAGTCGCAGGACGGCAACCTGCGCGCCGACACCTCGCTCGAGAAGCTCGCGACCCTCAAGCCGACGTTCGGCCTCGGCCTGGACACCCCCGCGACGATGACCGCCGGCAACTCGACCCCGCTGACCGACGGCGCCTCGACGGTGCTGCTCGGCAACGACGCGTGGGCCACCGCCCACGGCCTGACGCCGCTCGCCGTGGTCGTCGACGCCGAGGCGGCCGCGGTCGACTTCGTGCACGGCGTGGACGGCCTGCTCATGGCGGGGGCGTTCGCCGTGCCGCGGCTGCTGGAGCGCAACGGCCTGACGCTCGCCGACTTCGACTACGTCGAGATCCACGAGGCGTTCGCGTCCACCGTGCTGACCACGCTGGCTGCGTGGGAGTCGGAGACCTTCGGGCGCGAGCGCCTGGGGCTCGACGGCGCGTTCGGCACCGTCGACCGTGCGCGGCTCAACGTGCACGGGTCGTCCCTCGCGGCGGGGCACCCGTTCGCGGCGACCGGCGGCCGCATCGTGGCGACCATCAGCAAGGAGCTGCACCGGCGGCGCGCGGCTGAGGGCCGTCCCGTCCGGGCGCTCGTGTCCATCTGCGCGGCCGGCGGGCTCGGCCTGACGGCGATCCTCGAGGCGGCCTGACCATGAGCGACACCTACCTGAACCTGGTCAACAGCGGCTTCACGAAGAAGCTCGCCAAGCAGCTGGGCCTGCCCCAGCCCGCTCCCCTGCGGCGCTATCGGCCGGGCCAGCCGCTGCTCGAGGGTCCCGCCCTCGTGCTCGGCCGCGGCGCCGACGCCGACTCGGTCGCGGGGCTGCTCTCGACGACCTGGGACCTCGAGGTGCACCGGAACGCCACGCCGGACCTGCGCTACGCGGCCGTCGTCGTCGTGCTCACCGAGGTCACCCAGCCCACCGACCTCAGCGAGCCGGTGCTCGCCGCGGCCGGCGTCCTCAAGTCGCTGGCCCGGGGCGGACGCGTGGTCACGCTGTCGCGCACGGCGTCGGCCGACGACGCCCCCGCAGTCGCCGCCGCTCGGCAGGGCGTGGACGGCCTGCTGCGGTCGCTGGCCAAGGAGCTGCGCGGCGGGTCGACCGGCAACGGGATCGTGCTCGACGCGGCGGTGGGCGTCGACGCTCCGTCGGTCGTCGGCGCCCTGCGCTTCTTCCTGTCCACGCGCTCGGCCTTCGTCGACGGCCAGCTGCTCACGGTCTCCTCCGCGGCCGGCACGCTGCCTTCGTCGTGGGAGCGCCCGCTCGAGGGCCGCGTCGCGGTGGTCACGGGCGCCGCGCGCGGCATCGGCGAGTCGATCGCCGACACGCTGGCCCGCGACGGCGCGACCGTCGTCGCGGTGGACATGCCGTCCGCCGGCGAGCACCTGGCCACGGTCGCCAACCGCGTGCGCGGCACCGCGCTGCAGCTCGACGTCACGGCCGAGGACGCCGGCGAGCGGATCCTCGAGCACGCGCTCGCGCGTCACGGGCGGATCGACATCGTCGTGCACAACGCCGGCATCACGCGGGACAAGCTGCTCGCCAACATGACGCCCGAGAAGTGGGACCCGGTGCTCGCGGTGAACATCGCCGCGCAGCTGCGGATCAACGAGGCGCTCCTGACGTCGGGCGACTTCACCGACGCCCCGCGGATCGTGTCGCTCGCCTCCACGTCGGGCATCGCGGGCAACCGCGGCCAGACCAACTACGCGGCCTCCAAGGGGGGCGTCATCGGCATGGTCCGCGCGACCGCGCCGCTGCTCGAGGCGTTCGGGGGCACCGCCAACGCGGTCGCCCCCGGCTTCATCGAGACCGACATGACCGCCCGCATCCCCGCGGTCACGCGCCAGGTGGCGCGCCGGCTCAACTCGCTGCAGCAGGGCGGGCAGCCGGTGGACGTGGCGGAGACGGTCGCGTTCCTGGCCTCGCCGGCCGCCGGTGGCGTCGTCGGGCGCGTGCTGCGCGTGTGCGGGCAGAATATGGTGGGTCAGTGACCCTCCGGACGGTCCCCCTGCCCGGCGTCCCCGGGCTCGGCGGCGTCTACGCGCGCGGCGCCGGGGCCGCGGCACGGCTCGCGATCGCCCGCCGTGCGGGCCGGGCGCCTGCCGGCCTGCCCGACGTCGCGTACGAGGTGCGGGGCGTCGAGGTCGACCCGACGCACCTGACGGACTACCAGCACCTGCTCGGCGAGCCCGCGAGCGACGTCCTGCCCGCGGGTTTCGTGCACGTGCTCGCGTTCCCGGTCGCCACCGCGCTCATGGCGCGGACCGACTTCCCGCTCTCGCTGCTCGGGCTCGTGCACCTGTCCAACGTGGTCACCCAGCGGCGCGCGGTCCGGCTCAGCGAGGTCCTCGACGTGCGCGCCTGGGCGCAGGACCTGCGCCCCCACCGGGCCGGGACACAGGTCGACCTGGTCACCGAGGTGTCCGTCGCCGGCGAGCTCGTCTGGTCGGGCGTCTCGACCTACCTGGCCAAGGGCGTGTCTCCCGCCGAGTCCGGAGGCGACGCGCGCGAGGAGTTCGTCGCTCCCGTGCCGACCGGGCAGTGGCGACTGGCCGGCGACGTCGGCCGGCGGTACGCCGCGGTGTCCGGCGACCGGAACCCGATCCACCTGTCGAAGGTCTCCGCCAAGGCGCTCGGCTTCCCGCGGGCCATCGCGCACGGCATGTACACCGCGGCGCGCGCACTGGCCGACGTCGGCGCGGCCCGCGGCGAGGCGTTCGTCTGGAGCGTCGAGTTCGCCAAGCCCGTGCTGCTGCCGGGGACCGTCACGGTCCGGGTGGCTGCGGACGACGAGGGTTTCGCGTTCACCGGCTGGGACGCGAAGCGCACCCGCCCCTACCTGACGGGGACCGTCCGCCCGCTCTGACCCTTAGCCAGACGAGCCTCGAGTCCCGCGCGGACCGCGGGCCACTCGTCGGCCAGGATCGAGAAGTAGGCGGTGTCGCCGCGCGACCCGTCCGGGCGGACGCGGTGGCTCCGCAGCACGCCCTCGGGCGTCGCGCCCAGGCGCTGGATCGCGGCGGTCGAGCGCGTGTTCTCCGAGTCGGCCCGGAGGGCGACACGCGCGCAGCCCCACGTGTCGAAGGCGTGCGTGAGGAGGAGCAGCTTGCACGCAGGGTTGGTGGCGCCGCCCCACCACGGCCGCCCGTAGTAGGTGTGCCCGATCTCGACGCGCGCGTACTGCGGCGCCCAGTCGTAGAACGACGTGCTCCCCCGCACCTCCCCGGTCGCGCCGAGCACGGCGAACGAGACCCGGCCGGGCGCTGCGAGGGCGTCGGCGATCGTGGTCGCCATCTCGTCCGGCGTCCGCGGCGTCGCGCTCGTCATGCCGCGCCACAGGGCGTCGTCGACGAGGGCAACGAGCGCGGACGCGTGCGACGGGTCGAGCGGGACGAGCCGGACGCCGTGGCCTTCGAGGACGAGGTCGTGGTGCACGGCGCGATGGTGTCACGGGTGCATGGCAGGGTGGGGCGCGTGACCGAGATGAGCCTGGAGCCCGGAGCCGACCTCGACGGGCTGGAGGTGATCGGGCAGCGGCTCGACGGCCAGGACGGCTCGTCGGCCCGCGTCCTGGAGTGCTCGTTCAGCGGGTGCTCGCTCGACGGGGTGCGCCTCGACCACGCCCGGGTCATCGACACGACCGTGGCCGACTCGCGCGCCGGCGAGCTGCTGCTCGCCTCGTCGACCTGGCAGGACAGCGCGTGGACCGACCTGCGCCTGGGGGCCGTCCAGGCGTACGGGTCGACGTGGACCCGGGTGCGGGTGACCGGCGGCAAGTTCGACTACCTCAACCTGCGCGACGCCCGCCTCACCGACGTGACGTTCGTCGGCGTGGTCATCGACGAGCTGGACCTCGCCCGCGTCAAGGCCAAGAAGCTGACCTTCGAGGAGTGCCGCGTGCGGCGCCTGCTGCTGTCCGGCGCGACCCACCAGGACACGGACCTGCGCGGGATCAGCGGCCTGGAGTCCATCGAGGGCATCGACGGGCTGGCCGGGGCGACGATCAGCCCCGACCAGCTCGTCGACCTGGCACCCGCGCTCGCCGACCACGTCGGCCTGCGGGTGCGCTGAGACGTCAGAGATCGGCGGGCCGCAGCACGAACGTGATGGCGTGCGCGATCTGCTTGTTGCCCTTGTTGATGTCGAGCTTCCCCGGGACCAGGAACGGGTTGATGTCGTTGCGGTCCTTGTCGACGAGCTGCACGATGCCGAACCGCTTGGACAGCACGTCGACCTTGACGGTCCCGCCCTGGGCGGTCGTGAGGACCGCATTGTCCGAGGACAGCGCCGTCTTCGAGTCGATCGTCGCGCCCGGGACCACGTGGTAGAGCAGCACCTGCTCGAGAGCGTCGACGCCGACGGCGTTGGCGAGCGCGGTGAACACGCCCTTCTCGGTGAAGTACCAGCGGTGCGTCAGGTCGAGGGCCAGCAGCTGGAACGCCCGGTCCGTGGGGATGAACGCGGTCAGCGGCACGGTCCCGTCGGCGAGAACCGCGACCGGGCTGCTCGGCTTGGCAGCGAGGACCGCGCCGACGGCCTGGTCGAGGATGTCGAAGTCGCCCCAGTTGCGGTCGAACGTGTCGCCGTCCGAGGCGAGGACGGCCGCGAGGCTCGTCGTCCCGGACGGAGGTGCGGCTGACGCGGCGGGCGCGAGGACGACGACCGCCCCGGTCGCGAGGGAGGCGGCGGCGAGGGCGGAGACGAAGCGACGGATCGGCATGGCGAGCTCCAGCGGACGAGGGGACGCGGGGCGACGCCAGGCGCCGCACCGCGCAGGGCGCCGACCGGCACCCCTCGACCCCTCTTCCGTTCGAGCAGCCGATCCGGATGCACGAATTGTCCGACCGCTGGGGGCGGGATCAGTCGTCGAGCGCGGGTCCGCAGGCCGCCGCAGCGGTCGCCGCGAGGTGGTCCAGGCCATGCACCGCGAGCAGCGGGCGCGTGTCGTCGACCACGGCCCAGCAGCCGTCGACGATCTCGTACGCCGAGCGCGCGCCGGCGCTCAGGTACGCCGTCAGCGCCGTGACCAGGCGGTCGACCGCCTCGCTCGTCGTGCCGACGCCGACCGACGCCCGGATCGCGCCGCCGGTCGCGCCGAGGTGCGCCAGGAGCGGGTGGGCGCAGAACCGTCCGTCACGCACCCCGATGCCGTGCTCGGCGGCGAGGTAGGCGGCGACGAGTCCCGGGTCGTGGTCCGGCACCGTGAACGTGATGACGCCGACGGGCTCCTCGGAGTCGGGCCAGATCCGCGCGACCTGCACGCCCTCGATGCCGGACAGGCCGGTGACGAGGCGGTCCCGCAGCGCCTGCTCGTGCGCGTGCAGGGCGCCGGCGGGCAGCGCGGCGAGCTGGTCGCAGGCCTCCGCGAGCGCGATCGCGCCGATGACGTTGGGCGAGCCGGCCTCGTGCCGCGCGGGCGCGGGCTGCCAGACCGTCCGGTCGGTCCGCACGTCGCGCACCGCACCTCCCCCTGCGAGGTACGGCGTGCCGGCGTCGAGCCAGTCGCGGCGCCCGACGAGCGCGCCGGCGCCGAAGGGGGCGTACGTCTTGTGCCCGGAGAAGGCGACGTAGTCCGCGCCGCTCTCGGCGAGCGAGAAGCCGCGGTGCGGCACGAGCTGCGCACCGTCGACGGCCACCCGGGCGCCCTCGGCGTGCGCGATCGCGATGACGCGGTCCAGCGGCAGGGACTCGCCCGTGACGTTCGAGGCGCCCGTCACCGTGACGAGCGCGTAGGGCTGCCGGGCCAGCTCGTCGGCCAGGGCCTGCAACGTCTCGGCGACGGTGCGGGCGATCGGCAGGATCGTCGTGGAGTGCCCCTGGCCCGGGCGCGAGTGCACCCACGGCAGCAGGTTCGCGTGGTGCTCGACGTCCAGCACGAGCACGCGTCCGCCAGCCGGGACCACGCCCGCCAGCAGGTTGAGCGAGTCCGTGGTGTTGCGCGTGATGATCGCGACGTCGTCCTCGCGCGCGCCGACGAAGCGCGCGATGCTCTGCCGCGACGACTCGTACAGCGCGGTGGAGACCTGCGAGAGGTACCCGGCGCCGCGGTGCACGGACGCGTACAGCGGCAGCACCTCGGTGACCCGCGCGGCCACGGCCTCGAGCGCCGGGGCGCTGGCCGCGTAGTCGAGGTTGGCGTAGACGACCTGCGTCCCGTCGACGAGGGGGACGGTGGTCGTGCCGCCGACGACGGGGACCAGCGGGCTGATCACGTCGTCGACGCTCGCACAGGACGTCCGCTCGGCGATCGCTGTCATGGTGCACCTCCAGATCGAGGGACCACCGCCCATGGGGTGTCCCGCGCTTGCCGGGCACCAATCGGTGCCGGCCTGGTCGTCACCCGGGGCACCCCGCCGCGGAGGAGGGTTGCCGGCCAGCGAGCCGGGGCTTGACGCTGGCGCTCATGACCTGAACCCGAGGGTTCCTCACGTCGACCGCTCCGGTCAACGGCACACCCGTCCTATCTCGCATGACGGGACGCGGTGTTCATCACGTGGATGGTCGCGGCTCCGGCGCGCTACCATCGCCGGACCATCCAGAGCGGCCGAGAGATCTGGCTCGACGACGCCGCAGCAACCCATCCGGGGCAGGGCACACGCCCCGGAGCAGGGTGCTACCGCCAGGACCGATGGAGGAGAGCAATGCCCTACGCAGGTGACCTGACCCCGCAGCAGGCCTGGGAGCTGCTGGCGTCCGACGAGAGCGCGCTGCTCATCGACGTCCGCACCGACGGCGAGTGGCGCACGATCGGCGTCCCTGATCTGTCCTCGTTGCACGACCGCTCAGGTTTCGTCGAGTGGGTGACCCCCGCCGGGCCCAACCCGAACTTCCTGGGCCAGCTCGCCGAGTCCGGCCTCGAGCCCGGCGACGAGCGACCCGTCATCTTCCTGTGCCGCTCGGGGGTCCGCTCCGTGGCGGCCGCGCACGCGGCGACGGCCGCCGGCTTCGGCCCGTCGTACAACGTGCTGCACGGCTTCGAGGGCGACGTGGGCGCCGACGGGCAGCGCGGGCACGAGGGCTGGCAGGCCGACGGCCTCCCGTGGCGGAACCTGTGAGCCGGGTCCCCGGGCCCGGGGACTGGGACGCACGCCGCGTCGCACGTGAGGGGCTCCGGCCCGACACGCTCGCGGTGCGCGGCGGCCTGGTCCGCACCGAGTTCGACGAGATGTCCGAGGCGCTGTTCCTCACGCAGGGCTACGTCTACGGCTCGGCCGGTCAGGCCGAGGCCGCGTTCGCGGGCGACGTCGACCGGTTCCTGTACTCCCGGTACAACAACCCGACGGTCCAGACGTTCGAGGAGCGGCTGCGGCTGCTCGACGGCGCCGAGGCGGCGGTCTCGACCGCGACCGGCATGTCCGCGGTGTTCACGTCGCTCGCCGCGATCGTCAAGCAGGGCTCGCGCATCGTCGCCGCCCGCGCGCTGTTCGGCTCGAGCGTCGTCATCTTCGACGAGCTCCTCGCGGGCTGGGGCGTGACCACCGACTACGTGGACGGCCACGAGCTGTCGCAGTGGGAGGCCGCACTGGCGACCCCCGCCGACGTGGTGTTCTTCGAGACGCCGTCCAACCCCATGCAGGACCTCGTCGACATCGCGGCCGTCTCGGCGCTCGCGCACGCGGCGGGTGCCCTGGTGATCGTCGACAACGTCTTCGCGACGCCGGTCCTGTCCCGCCCGCTCGAGCTGGGCGCGGACGTCGTCGTGTACTCAGCCACCAAGCACATCGACGGGCAGGGCCGCGTGCTCGGCGGCGCGATCCTCGGCCCCGAGGAGTACATCCGTGGCCCGGTGCAGACCCTGGTGCGCAACACCGGTCCGTCGTTGTCGCCGTTCAACGCGTGGGTGCTGCTCAAGGGCATCGAGACCCTCTCGCTGCGGGTCCGGCACCAGACGGCCTCGGCGCTGGAGCTCGCGCGGTGGCTCGAGGAGCGCGACGAGGTGGCGCGCGTGCGCTACGCCTACCTGCCCTCGCACCCGCAGCACGAGCTCGCGCTGCGGCAGCAGAAGGGTGGCGGCACGGTCGTGACGTTCGACCTGCGCGTGCCCGCCGACGCGACCGCCGAGGTCGCGAAGAAGACCACGTTCGCGTTCCTCGACGCGCTGCGGATCGTCGACATCTCGAACAACCTCGGCGACTCGAAGTCGATCGTCACGCACCCGGCGACCACGACGCACCGCAAGCTCGGCGCCGAGGGCCGCGCGGCGGTCGGCATCGCCGAGTCCACGGTCCGCTTCTCGGTAGGCCTGGAAGACGTGGACGACCTTAAGGACGACCTCACCCAGGCCTTCGCAGCCCTCCCTTAACCCGCGAGCGCTACCAATCCCCATCGAGTGCGCCCGTCGTTTCGGGCGCACTCGATGCGTTTCGGGCGCACGCGCGGGTGGGGTTCCCGGGGGTTACAGGGAGACGGTCTCGTTCTCGCCGCCGTCGTAGCGCTCGCCCTTGACCTTCGCCTTGACCAGGCTCAGGACCGTGGCGATGCGGCCGCCCGGGCTGTCCCAGTACTCGGCCGTCTCGCCGTGCAGCACGACGAGGACCAGGCCGGGGGTCTCGGGCCCGTCGGGGTACCAGGCCTCGGCGACCGGCCCCCACAGCTCGCGCTGCTTGGCCACGTCGCGGACCACCTCGGCCGGGCCGGACACCGACACCCACGACGACGAGTCCGCGAACGCGGCGTTGGCCGGGCTGCCGTGCTCGATCTCGGCGACCTTGTGCGAGTCGGCGTCGGCGAAGAACCAGAGGTCGCCGTCGAAGTCCACGTCCTGCACCCCCATCGGCCGGCTCACGAGCGACCCGTCGGCACCCACCGTGGTGAGCATCGCGGTGCGGGCGTCCTTGATGAGCTCGGCGACCTTGGCGATCTGGTCCTGCGACATGTGTCGACCTCCTCGTCGTGCGGCCCGCGGCGGGCCGGACGGCCACGCTAGGTCGCGCTCCGTGAGACCGCATCCGGAACGCGAGTCGCGCGCGCTGCCAGCGCGGGCCGCGATCCGCCGGCACCTGGCCGTCGTTGCACGAATGGTTGCGGCGAACGCACCGTGGGCGTGCACCACACCTTCAACGATGCCTGCGATCACGAACGGCGCGCGACCGCGGGCGTCACGCCCCCAGCAACCCGCGCAGCGTCCGGGCGTTGCGCACGGCGTTCCCGCCGCCGTCGTTGTTGAAGTAGGCGAGCACGTCGCGCCCGCCGCCGTCCCACTCGCGCATCCTGTCCGCCCACCAGCGCAGGTCCTCGTCCGAGTAGCCGCCGCCGTAGAGGTGCTCGGGGTCCGGCCCGTGCAGCCGCACGTAGACGAACGGCGCGGTCGCGCGCAGCACGCAAGGCAGGTGCGCACCGCTCATCACGACGTACGCAGCACGGTGCCGCTCGAGGATCGCGAACACGGCGTCGTCGAGCCACGACGGGTGCCGGAGCTCGACCGCCACCCGCACCCACTCCGGCAGGGACCGCAGGAACCAGTCGAGGCGAGCGTCGTCGCGCTCGTGGTCGGGCCGCAGCTGGACCAGCAGCACCTCGCGACGAGGACCGAGCTCGTGCCAGGCACCGGCGATGCGGCCGGCCCAGACCTCGGGCTCGAGCAGCCGCTTGGCGTGGGTGAGGCCGCGCGGGGCCTTGACCGACATCGCGAACCCGTCGGGCAGCCGGCGGCGCCACCCGGCGAAGGTCGAGTCCCGCGGCCAGCGGTAGAAGCTCGCGTTGAGCTCGACGGTGTCGAACTCGCGCACGTAGTGCTCGAGGCGCGCGCTCGTCGGCGTGCCGTGCGGGTAGAGCACGCCGTCCCAGTGGTCGTACGACCAGCCGGACGTCCCGATCCGGATCGTCATGAGCGCCATCGTCGCCCGGGTGGCGCGATCCTGCGCGCTACATCTCCTGCGCGGTCCCGGTGACGCGGATGCGGCCGTCGCGCGGGATCTCGACGACGAGGAAGGACGGTCGCCCGGTCTCGGCGCCCTGGTCGACGGTGATCACCACAGGCGCCTCGACGTGGCCGCCGGCGCGCAGGTAGGCGCCGAGCCCGGCCGCCGCCGACCCCGTCGCCGGGTCCTCACGGATGCCGCCGCGCGGGAAGGGGTTCCGCGAGGCGAACCGCGTCGGCGAGAGCCGCTCGACGACGGGCACGGTCCCGTCCCAGCCGTGCTCGTCCTGCAGGGCCAGCACCGCCTCGTCGTCGTGGTCGAGCCGCGCCAGGACACCCGCGCGCACCGCGAGCAGCGGGTGGAGGTTGCCACCGTGCACCAGCGCCGGGGGCAGCGCGGGGTCGAGGTCGCCGGCGTCCAGGCGCAGCGCGCGCAGCAGGCCGCCGACGATGGCCTCGTCGAGCGGCTCGACCACGGTGTCGACGGCCACGAGCGTCGCCCGCTCCGCGGTCACCTCGACGGGGACGAGCCCCGCGTTCGTCGTCAGGCGGACCGTTGCGGCGGCGGCCCGGCGCTGCGCGAGCGCCACCCCCGAGGCGATCGTCGCGTGCCCGCAGAACGCGATCTCCGCGCGCGGCGTGAAGTACCGGACCCGGGCCGCGTCGCGCTCGATCCCGGTGAGGAACGCGGTCTCGCTGAACCCGAGGTCGGCGGCGATCGCGAGCATGTCCGCGTCGCCGAGCTCCTCGGCGTCCAGCACGACGCCGGCCGGGTTCCCCGAGGCCGGGTCGGGCTCGGCCGTGGTGAACGCGCGGTACCTGAGGATCTCCATGCGTCCATCGTCCCGGCGGGTCCGCCGGTGCGCGATGGCCAATCCGGTACCGGTGGCCTCGGCCGGTCCCGGTCAGACCTTCCCGGGCGGGGCGAAGCGCTCGATGAAGTCGAGGGCGGTCTGCGCGACCTCGCGCCACCCGTGGTCGATCGTCAGCGAGTGGCCCCGCCCCGCCATCTCGACGAACTCCGTGACCGAGGCGTTCTTGCTGTGCTTCTTGTAGGCGGCGTGGGAGATCTCGTGCGGGACCGTGTGGTCCTTCTCGCCGGACACGACCAGCAGCGGCCCCCTGTCCTGCGCCGTGTAGTCCACCTTCGTCTCGCTGAACGGGTTGAGGTTGGCCGCGGCCGCCTGGAAGATCGGCACGCCCGACGCCGCGACATGGAACTCCTCGTAGAGCTGCCTCGCCTCGTCCTCCTCGAGGTTGTTGGCCCAGCCGTAGACGAACTCGTCGAACGTCAGCGTCACCGCCCGACGCGCGTTGGCCGGGTTGCCCAGCACCGGCGAGCCCGCCTTGAGCGCGGAGACGGGCAGCGGCAGCACGCCCCGGCCGGGCGCGGGGTCGATGGTGACCGTCGCCGCGGCGACCTCCTCGCCCGCGAGCTTCTGCACGATGAGCCCACCGAACGAGTGCCCGACGATCGCGGGCTTGACGGTCAGCTGACGTGCGCCCTCGAGGTAGTGGTCGGTCACCGCCTGCACCATCTTGTGCGCGAAGGCGTCGGGGTTGGCCCTCGCCTCGGCGACGGTCTCCGGGTCGTCGGGCCAGCCGGGCGCCACCGTGGCGTAGCCCGCCTCCTCGAACATCGCCTGCCAGGGGTCCCAGCTGCTGGAGAGGAGCCACAGCCCGTGCACGAACATCACGGGTCGGCGGCCCGAGGCGTTGGCCTCGGCGAGCTCCGCGAGCTCGCGCGGTGTCAGGGTCGGTCGGGGGGAGTCAGCCATCACGTCGCCGCCGTTCTGTCGTGGGTCGTCGGGTGGTGCGCGACACGCTAGGACCGCACCGAGGCGGCGGATCGGCTCGCCCTGCGTCGATCTGTGCTGCGCGTGCGCAGAGGATCGGTCGCAGGCTCAGCAGGGTTGTGCCCGAGCGCCCTCCGTGAGGATGCTGGGCTCACGTGGCCGCGGCGCCACCCCATCGATGCTCAGCGGGCAGACGCGGAGAGTCGTCATGACGACGTTGTGGAGCGCGACCGAGGCGGCCGGCACCGACCGGGCCGCCGCCGTCCGCGAGGCCGTCGGCAGCAACGTCGTCCGGGTCGACATCGACCTGCCGGACGACCCCGGTCAGATCGACGTCGAGCTGACGCTCTCCGAGGCCGGGCCGGTGCAGGTGCTCTCGGTGCGGTCGATGGCGACCACCGTCACGCGGAGCCCGCGCCTGGCTCGTGACGACTCCGAGCCGCAGCTCTTCGTCACGCTCCAGGCCACGGGCAGCTCGGCCATGGCGCAGCACGGCAGGTACGCGCAGCTGGGGCCGGGCCAGTTCGCCGTCTACACGACGACGAGCCCGTACACGCTGGCCTTCGACCGCGGCCTGGACGCGCACTTCTTCCGCATCCCGCTCGCCGAGGTGGCCCTGCCCGCCTCGGCCATCCGCGAGGTCTCGGCCCGGACGCTGGGCGACCACGACCCGGTGGCAGCCCTGACCTCGTCGTACCTGCGTCGGCTCGCCGTCAGCCCCGGACTGAGGGCGAGGGCGGTCGCCGACAGCCTGGCGCAGCCGACGATCGACCTGGTCCGGGCGGCACTCGTCTCCAGCCTGGGTGACCCGGGACTCGGCAAGGAGTCGCTCCAGACGACCCTGGAGATGCGCCTGCTCGAGCACATGCGGGCGCACCTCGCCGACGGCCGCCTCAGTCCGCGCAGCGTCGCCGACGCGCACAACATCTCCGTCCGGCACCTCTACACCGTCCTGGGCCGCTGCGGCATCACCTTCGGCGACTGGGTCCGCACGCACCGGTTGGAGGCGTGCCGCCGCGAGCTGGCCCAGCCGCACGCCCGGGCACGGACGATCGCCTCGGTCGCCCGGCAGTGGGGCTTCCCGGACGCGACGCACTTCAGCAGGGTCTTCCGCGAGGCCTACGGCATGACGCCGCGGGAGTGGCGGGCCCTCAGGACGGAGCGCTGATCGCTCCCGCCCGACCTCAGCCGGACGGTTGCTCGTCGAGAACCTTGCCGAAGCAGAGCGAGTGCAGGTCCCCGACGTAGGGGCCGAACGGGGCGATCGGGCGCCAGCCCGTGGCGAGGTAGAGGCCGACCGCCTCGGGCTGGCGGATCCCGGTCTGCAGCACCAGGCTCGCGTAGCCGAGCGCCCGCGCCTCCTCGTCGGCCGCGGCCAGCAGGGCACGCGCCGCGCCCGCCCCGCGCGCGGACTCCTCGAGGAACAGCTTCTTCAGCTCGGCCGAGCCCGGGGGGTACCCGTCACGGGGCGCCCGGATGCTCACGCAGCCCACGGCGACGCCGTCGATCCGCGCGACCCACGTGGCCAGGTCCCCCACGCCCTGCGCGGCGTCGTCGGCCCAGAAGCCGCCCGCCTGTTCGAGCTGGTCCACCAGCTCCGGATAGGTGGGCCCGTTGAACTCGGTGAACATGCGGTGCCGCAGGTGGGCGGCCTCGGGGTGGTCCCAGGTCACGCGCTCGACGACGACCGCCCTGCGCTCACCGCCGGCGCGGCGGGGAGCCGGGACCTCGGCGAGGGACTTCGCGAAGCAGCGGGAGTCGACGACCCCGACGTACTCCCCGTAGTTGTCGATCGAGCGGTAGCCGGCCGCGAGGTACAGGCCGATCGCCTCGGGCTGCAGCGGGCCGGTCTCGAGCACCAGCCGCGTGAACCCGCGCTCGGCGGCGATCCGCTCCAGGTCGGTGAGGACAGCCCGCGAGTAGCCGCGGCCGCGGTGGGCGGGCAGGACGAACATCCGCTTGAGCTCGCCGGTGGCCGCGCCGAGCTCGTCGGCCGCACGCAGCGCGCCGCACGCGACGACCCCGCCGGAGACTCGCAGCACGACCATCGCGACGATCTGCTCGCCGGTCATGTCGTGGCCGAGGTCGTCCTCGCCGTAGCGCTCGCGCAGCTCGGCCTGCTGAGCGACGCGCAGCGCGGCGGCGTCCGGGTCGTCCCAGGCGACGAGGTCCAGCGTGGTCATCAGCCGACGAGCGAGTGCAGCACCGACGTGAAGAAGCCGAGCCCGTCCGTCCCCGTGCGCGGGCCGTTCGCGCCGTCGGGGCCGAAGCCCGCCTCGACCGCGTGCTCGGGGTGCGGCATGAGGCCCACGACGTTGCCGGCAGCGTTCGAGATGCCTGCGATGTTGCGGCGCGAGCCGTTCGGGTTCCAGCCGACGTAGCGGAACACGACGCGACCCTCGCCCTCGAGCTCGTCCAGCGTGGCGTCGTCGGCGACGTACTGGCCGTCCTGGTTCTTCAGCGGCACGGTGATGTGCTGGCCCGCGGTGTAGTCGCGCGTCCAGGCGGTGTCGGCGTTCTCGACGGCCAGCACCTGCTCGCGGCAGACGAAGTGCAGGTGGTCGTTCTTGATCATCGAGCCGGGCAGCAGGTGCGCCTCGGTGAGGACCTGGAAACCGTTGCAGATGCCCAGCACGGGCAGCCCCTTGGCCGCGGCCTCGACGATCTCGCCCATGACGGGCGCGAACCGGCTGATGGCCCCGGCGCGCAGGTAGTCGCCGTAGGAGAACCCGCCAGGCAGGACCACGGCGTCGACCCCGTGCAGGTCGGCGTCGGCGTGCCACAGCGCGACCGGCTCGGCGCCGGCCAGGCGGACGGCGCGCGCGGCGTCCCGGTCGTCGAGCGTCCCCGGGAAGGTGACGACCCCGACGCGGGTCATGCCTGGGCGTCCTGCGCGACCGCGTCCTCGTACACCGCGACGACGTCCTCGATCACGGGGTTCGACAGCACCTGCTCGCCGGCGGCGCGGGCGGCCGCGAGGATCTCCTCGGTCACCGGCCCGTCCACCTCGAGCTCGAAGCGCTTGCCCTGGCGGACCGACGCGAACTGGCCGAAGCCGAGTCGCGGCAGCGCACCGGCGACGGCCTTGCCCTGCGGGTCGAGGATCTCGGGCTTCGGCATCACGTCGACGACAACTCGTCCCACGGGTGTGCTCCTGGGGTCTCACGCGGCGATGGGGGTTCGCCGGGGAGTCTACCGACGGGCGTCGGGATCCAGGACCACGGCCCGATCGGTGGATGCCACCACGCCGTCGAGCCCGCGGTAGGGCAGGAACGGGCCGACGTCGGGACCGGGTGGCGGCGGGAAGAGGTGCGCGATCCTCCGCGACCTGCCGAACGCCGTGACGATCGCCTGGCCGACGACGAGGACCGGTGCCGTCAGCACGAAGTTGACCCATGCGTCCGACCAGACCTGTGCGATGAGGAGCACCAGGGGAAGCAGCGCGACCGGGGTCCAGAGCGCGTCTCGCAGCGGGAAGAGCAGGCCGTCGACGTCGTCGCGCAGCCACGCGTCGTACCGTGCGGCGGGGCGCCTGTCGAACAGGCGGTAGGCGGCCACGACCCGCAGCGGTGGCCGCATCCGCACACGGGTCGCCCAGCCGCCGAGGACCAGGTCGACGACCGTGCGCGCGTCGAGCCGCCGGGTCGGCCCGGCCTGCTCCTCGAGCACCGTGAGCATCTCGGAGGCGCGGACAGCCCGCCACCGGCGCGGGTAGGCGCGCAACCAGACGGATGCCGACCGGCCGCCCTTCACGCGTGCGACCCTTCGGCACCCGCAGCACGCACCTCGCGAGCACCGGCCGTCGCGAACCCACCCGCAGCCGCGACTCGTCGGAACGGCTGGGCCGCGTCGAGGCGTGGTCGCCGCCCGGTCAGCGCACGCCAGACGTCCACGGCCGCGAGGGTGGACCCGCGCCGTGCGGACCACCACCACACCGCCAGCGCGAGCGGCGTCACGACGAGCCACACCGACCCGAGTTCCACGAAGCTCCCGGCTGCGGACCCCAGCGCGACGGTCAGAATCATCACCACCCACGACCCAGCAGCGACGAGATGACGCGGACGGAGCCCGACGAGCACGCGATGCGGCTGGGTGACCGACGACGCGCGACGCAGCAGCAGCAGACCGCCCCCTGCGGCGACGATCCCCGCGCCGAGTGCGAGGGCCAGCGGACGCGTGAGCCCGAGGAGCGTGGTCCAGGTGAGGGACCCCGTCACGCCGATGACGGACATCACGGCGAACGCCGCCGACGCGGCGATCCGACGGCGCGGGCCGAGCACGGTGACGACATCGCTGACGCCGTCACGCGTGTACGGCGACGGCGCCAGCTGACCGCGCAGCGCGACCTCGCGAGCAGTCCGGGGGTCGCCGGCGATGCCAGTCACCGCGACGACGAGGAAGAACGTCACGGCGAGGTGGGTCGGCCACGTCAGAAGCAGGACGGGCAGGAGCCACACCGACCACAGCGCCCTGCTGACGAGGTAGGACGGTCCGAGGATGTCGTCCTGGACCCACGCGCGGTACCGAGCAGGCACCGGGGTACCGAGGAATCGGTACGCGAGGTAGATGTGCAGCGGCGGGCTCCCCCGCCAGCGCGTGGCCAAGCCGCTGCGGAGCAGCCCCCACGCCGTCCGCCGATCGACCCGGACGGCGTCGGGCCCGGCGAGGTCCGCCAGCACCGCGACCAGCTCGTCGCCCCGCTCCGCGCGCCACCGGCGCGGGTACGCCCGGAGCCAGAAGGCGGCTGACCGCTCGAAGGTCGCCATCACGCACCCCCGAACGCCGGCCGAGCCCCGAGCACCCGCTGCGCCCGCGTCGCCAGGGCCCGCAGCCGCGCGGTCTCCGCGGTCAGTGCCCCGAGCCCCTCGTCGGTCAGCCGGTAGTACCGCCGCAGGCGCCCGTCGACGACGACCTCCCCCGACGCCTCGGCGAGGCCTGCCTCGACGAGCCGGTCGAGGATCCCGTAGAGCGTGCCCGCGCCCAGCTTCACCTGGTCGTCGGACAGCGTGAGGACGGCCTGCACGACGCCGTAACCGTGCCGCGGCTCCTCGGCCAGGGCGAGCATGACGAGGTACGCCTGCTCGCTCATCCGGAAGGTCATGTGCGATATATATCGCGCGCCGACCTATAGGGACAAGGGGTGCGTCCAGGTTCCACCCGTCAGGGTGCCGGCCACCCGTGTGCCCCGGACGGCGCCGGGTGTCGCCGCGAGCGCGACGGGGTCGTCGTCGAGCACGACGAGGTCCGCGGGGTCTCCCACCCGCAGGCCGAGCGGCCGGCCGTCGACGGACGCCGCGAGCGCGGTCAGCACGTCGATCCTCTGCTCGGGATGCCACGGCTCGTCGCCCGGCGCCGCCCGCCAGACGGCCGCGTCGATCGCCGCCCACGGGTCGAGCGGCGCGACGGGCGCGTCCGACCCGAACGCCAGCCGGGCACCGGCCCGGTGCAGCGCGCCGTACGGGAAGGCTGAGCGAGTCCGGCCGCGCCAGTGCCGGTCGGCCACGTGCCGGTCGTCGACCGCGTGCTGCGGCTGGACGCTCGCCGTGATGCCGAGGGCGGCGAAGCGCGGCAGGTCCGCGTCGGCGACCAGCTGGGCGTGCTCGACCGAACCTGCGGCGCCGGTCGCCGCGAAGGCATCCAGGACCAGGCGGTTCGCGGCGTCCCCGATCGCGTGGGCGGCGACCCGCAGGCCGTGCCGGCGTGCATGCTCGAGCATCGGCACCAGGGTCTCGGCGGGCACGGCGAGCACCCCGCGCGCTTCCGGGCCGGTCAGCCCCGGGTACGGGTCGTCGCACCAGGCCGTGCGCGTGTTGAGCGAGCCGTCGACGATGACCTTGAGCGGCCCCTGCTCGACGAGCCTGCCGGGGCCGGCCACCCGGTCGCCCGTGTGCAGCTCCTCGCGGACGACCCGCTCGACGTACCGGCTCCACACGCCCGCCCGGACCCGGACCTCTGGCGGCGCGTGCTCGGCACGCCGCCGCCACACCTCGAGGTTGTCGGCGATCTCGAAGTCGGTGAGCCCGACGACGCCGATCGCCGCGGCGGCCGCGGTCGCGTCGGCGACCATCTCGTCGGCCACGTCGTCGGGCACCCGGTCCGCGACGCCCTGCAGGGGCAGCCAGTCCCCCTCGCGCAGCAGGCCGTCGGTGCGCCGAGCTCCGAGGAAGCGCAGCCCGGCGCTCGAGGCCCAGGCGCAGTGCAGGTCTCCCGAGACCAGGACGACGGGCACCAGCCCGGCGACCGCGTCGAGCATCGCCACCCTCGGCTCGTCCGGCCACAGGCCGTCGCGGAAGCCGAACCCGACGAGGGCCGCACCCGGGGCCGGTGGATCCGTCGCGAGCCGGTGCCGGACGAGCGCCACGGCCTGCTCGGCGGACGCGGCGGCCGACACGTCGAGCCGGCGCCGCACGAACGCCCACTGCGTCAGGTGCACGTGCTGGTCCCACAGGCCGGGCATGACGATCCGACCGTCGAGGTCGATCTCCTCGACTGGCCCGCCCGGGGTGCCGAGCGCCGCGATGCGGCCGTCGCGCACGAGCACGTCGACGGGCTCGTCGTACCCGACGCGCCGCACCCGACGCAGCAGCAGCGCGCTCACCGCCGGCGGGCCCACAGCTTCTCGACGGGACCGGACAGCAGGAGCAGCAGCAGCCAGAACATGCCAGGCCAAGGCACGAGCAGGACGAGCCCGAGCGCCGCGAGCAGCAGGATCGTGGTGATCCACCGGCCGGCGTCGTGCGCGTCCGGCGAGTCCGACGCGCGGAGCTCGGGGCGGCGGGCGATCCGCACGCTGACGAGCGCGAGCGATGCCGACGAGACCGTGACCAGCCCGATGTACAGCACGAAGACCCAGGGGTCGCTCGAGTACAGGTTCGACAGCTCCTGCGCCGCGAAGGGCAGCATGACGATGCACCCGAGCCAGAGCAGGACGAGCCAGACGACGACGGAGTCGTACGACCGCAGACGCTCGAAGAGCTGGTGGTGGGCGACCCACAGGCGGGCGATGACCGCGAACGTCACGAGGAACGCGATGAACGTGTCGGCGTGGTCCGCCAGCACGTCCCCGAGCCTGGTGTCGCCCGAGTCGGACGCGATGTCCACCAGCGGCAGCACGAGGATCGTGATGGCGATGGCGACGGCCGCGTCGGTGAAGTTGACGAGCCGGTCGAGCCCTCGGTCCGTGCGCACGTCAGGGGCCATCTCGCGAGGCTAGCCTCAGAGCGCGAGCGGCGTCCCCGTCAGCCGCTCGTAGGCGTCCAGGTAGCGCTCACGCGTGCGAGCGACGACGTCCGCGGGCAGCTCCGGCGGCGTCGTGTCCGACTCGCGGTCCCAGCCCGAGGCGGCCGACGTGAGCCAGTCGCGGACGAACTGCTTGTCGAAGCTCGACTGCGCACGCCCGGGCTGCCAGCCGTCGGCCGGCCAGAACCGCGACGAGTCCGGGGTCAGCACCTCGTCGCCGAGGGTGACCTCGCCCGCGACGGGGTCGGTGCCGAACTCGAGCTTGGTGTCCGCCAGGATCACGCCGCGCTCGCGCGCGATCGCCTCGGCGCGGGCGTACACGGCGAGCGTGAGGGCCCGCAGGGTCTCCGCCTGCGCGGCGCCGACCGTCTCGACCACCGCGGAGAACGGCACGTTCTCGTCGTGGTCGCCCAGCTCGGCCTTGGTCGCGGGCGTGAAGATCGCCTCCGGCAGGCGCGAGCCGTCGACGAGCCCGGCCGGCAGCTCGATGCCCGTCACCGATCCGGACACGCGGTACTCGGCCAGGCCGGAGCCGGTGAGGTAGCCGCGCGCGACGCACTCGACGGGGAACATCGCGAGCCGGCGGCAGACCATGGCGCGGCCGGCGACCTGCTCGGGCACGTCGGTCGAGACGACGTGATTCGGCACCAGGTCCGCGAGCTGCTCGAACCACCACAGGCTCAGCTGCGTGAGCACGATCCCCTTGTCGGGGATGCCCGGGCTGAGCACGTGGTCGTACGCGGAGACGCGGTCGCTCGCGACGACGAGGACCACGTCGCCGTGCTCGGCGGTCAGCGCCTGGCCGGCCTCGGAGGAGTCGGGCACGTACAGGTCGCGGACCTTGCCGGAGTAGGTGTGGGCCCAGCCGGGCAGGTGCGTGGTGGTCGTCGTGGAGGTCACGGGCCCTAGTGTGCCGGTCCGCAGGGGCTCAGACGAGGTCGTCTCCGCCTTCGAGCCCCTCGGGGATGGGCAGGCCGACGAGGCGCACGAGCCGCTCGACCGTCTCCTCGACGAACGTGTCGGCGGGCTCGTCCACGTGATCATCGGCCAGCAGCCGCCGCACGTGCTTGGCCTCGACGTCCACCGCGCCGACCAGGAGCGCCCACTCCGCGAACGCCTCGGACTCACCGGCCAGGTCCACCGGCGCGCTCTCGGCGGGGTCGTCGAAGAAGTCCCGCGGCTGGAAGCCGAGGTAGAACCGGCCCAGGCCCTCGGGCGCCGGCCGGTAGTCCACCGTGGCGATGTCGCCGTCCTGCACCTCGATGCTCAGGCTCGGCTCGTCGGCCGCGTCCCCGCCCCACGTGCCGCCGCCGTACACGAACGTCCCGTTGCCCATCAGGTCACTCCTCGTCCGGTCGACTGCTCGACCCTGATCCTGCGGGCCTCAGCCCTGCGACGCCGCCAGCGCGATGTCCGAACGGTGGTGCGCGCCGCGCAGGCTGATGCGGTCGACCCCGGCGTAGGCCGCCGTGCGCGCCGCCGTCAGGTCCGCGCCGACGCCGACGACGGACAGGACCCGCCCGCCGGCCGAGAGCAGCACGCCGTCCTTCTGCGACGTCCCCGCGTGCAGCACGTGCACGTCGTCGAGGGCGTCCGCCTGCACGACGCCGAGGATCGGGTCGCCCGAACGCGGGTCCGCGGGGTAGCCCTCGGAGGCGACGACGACCGTCACGGCCGCGTCGTCGCGCCACTCGAGCGGGGGCAGCGAGCCCAGCCCGCCGGTGGCCGACGCGAGCAGGACTCCCGCGAGCGGGGTGGCGAGCCGGGCGAGCACGACCTGCGTCTCCGGGTCGCCGAAGCGCGCGTTGAACTCGACGACCTTGAGGCCGTTCGACGTCAGCGCGAGTCCCACGTAGAGCACGCCGGCGAACGGCGTGCCGCGGCGGGCCATCTCGGCGATCGTCGGGCGGGCGACGCGGTCCAGCACCTCGTCGACCAGGCCCTCCGGGGCCCATGGCAGCGGCGAGTACGCGCCCATGCCGCCCGTGTTGGGGCCCGCGTCGCCGTCGTGCACGCGCTTGAAGTCCTGCGCGGGGACGAGGGGGACCACGTCGGTGCCGTCGGACAGCACGAACAGCGAGACCTCCGGGCCGTCGAGGTACTCCTCGATGACGATCCGGCCGTCCTGCTTCTCCAGGCACGCGTGCGCGTGCGCGAGCGCCTCGTCGCGGTCGTCGGTGACGACGACGCCCTTGCCGGCGGCCAGCCCGTCGTCCTTGACGACGTACGGGGCGCCGAGCTCGTCGAGCGCGGCCGCAGCCTGCTCGAGGTCCGTGGCGACGCGCGGCGCGGCGGTCGGGACGCCGGCGGCCTCCATGACCTCCTTGGCGAAGGCCTTCGACCCCTCGAGGCGGGCGCCCTCGGCCGACGGGCCGAACACGGGGATCCCGGCCTCGCGCACGTGGTCCGCGACCCCGGCGACCAGCGGCGCCTCGGGCCCGACGACCACGAGGTCGGCGCCAAGGTCGGCGGCCAGGTCCGCGACGGCGGGACCGTCGAGCGGGTTCACGGTGTGCAGCGTGGCGAGCGCCCCGATCCCGGGGTTGCCCGGGGCCGCGTGCAGTTCGGTGACCGCCGGGTCGAGGGACAGCGCGCGGACGATCGCGTGCTCACGGGCGCCGGTTCCGACGACGAGGATCTTCACGGTCGCCGAGCCTACCGACCCCGCCTGGCGCCGCGATCCCCCGTCTCAGCGCCGCCCCCGCCGGCTCACCCCGCGATCAACACGCCGATTCCGCATCATCACGCTGGTTCAGATCGGCGTGATGATGCGGAATCGGCGTGATGACGGCATGGCGACCGGCGACTGGCGACTGGCGACTGGCGATCGCCGCTCGGGAGCTCAGCCCAGGAGGTCGTGGCGGACGATCGTCGCCTCGCGGCCCGGGCCGACGCCGATGGCGCTGATCCGGGTGCCGGAGATCTCCTCGAGCCGCAGCAGGTAGCGCTGCGCGTTGACCGGCAGGTCGTCGAACTCGCGCGCGTCGCTGATGTCCTCGGTCCAACCGTCCAGGTACTCGTAGACCGGCTTCGAGTGGTGGAAGTCGCTCTGGTCGTCCGGCATCTCGTCGAACCGCCGGCCGTCGACGTCGTAGGCGATGCAGACCGGGATGCGGTCGCGGCCCGTGAGCACGTCGAGCTTGGTCAGCACGATGTCCGTGAGCCCGTTGACGCGCGAGGCGTACCGGGAGACGACCGAGTCGTACCAGCCCGTGCGGCGGGGGCGGCCCGTGGTCGTGCCGAACTCCCCACCGGTCTGGCGCAGCCACTCGCCGTCGTCGTCGAGCAGCTCGGTGGGGAACGGGCCCTCGCCGACGCGCGTCGTGTACGCCTTCGCGACGCCGACCACGCGGTCGATCCTCGTCGGCCCGACGCCCGAGCCCGTGCACGCGCCGCCGGCCGTGGCCGACGAGGACGTGACGAACGGGTACGTGCCGTGGTCGACGTCGAGCATCGTGGCCTGGCCGGCCTCGAACACGAGGGTCTTGCCCTCGTCGAGCGCCCGGTTCAGGACGAGCGGGGTGTCGGCGACGAACGGCTTGAGCCGGTCCGCGTGCCGCAGCAGGTCCTCGAGCGTCTCGTCGACGGTGATCGCGCGGCGGTTGTAGACCTTGACCAGCAGGTGGTTCTTCTGGTCGAGCGCGCCCTCGATCTTCTCGGCGAGGATCTTCTCGTCGAACAGGTCCTGGATGCGGATGCCGACGCGGTTGATCTTGTCGGAGTACGCCGGCCCGATGCCGCGGCCCGTGGTGCCGATGCGGCGCTTGCCGAGGAACCGCTCCGTCACCTTGTCGAGCGTGCGGTTGTACGGCGCGATGACGTGCGCGGCCGACGAGACCAGCAGGCGGGACGTGTCCACGCCACGCGCCTCGAGCGCGTCGATCTCCTCGAACAGCACCTCGATGTCGATGACGACGCCGTTGCCGATCACCGGGACGACGCCCGGCGAGAGGATGCCCGACGGCAGCAGGTGCAGCGCGTACTTCTCGCCGCCGACGACCACCGTGTGGCCCGCGTTGTTGCCGCCGTTGAACTTCACGACGTACTCGATGCGCGACCCGAGCTGGTCGGTCGCCTTGCCCTTGCCCTCGTCGCCCCACTGGACGCCGAGCACCACGACGGCGGGCATCTGATCACCACTCCTGTTGCTGCCTGGCGGTCCGGCTCGACACGGAGGAGCCTCGGCACGGGCGGCAGTGACCCAGTACCCCGAGATGCTACCCGATGGTCAAGCGCCGGTCATGGCGGCGTCCACAGCCGAACCGCTCAGCGGAGCCCCGCGACGGCCTCCGCCGAGGTCCCCGAGTCGTCGAGGAACTTCCCGCAGCGGTCCGCCTCGTCCTGCTCGCCGATCGCCTCGGCGGCCTCGGCCAGCGCGAGCAGCGCGCGCAGGAATCCTTCGTTGGGACGGTGGTCGGCGGGGATCGGGCCGCGGCCGTGCCAGCCGGCACGGCGCAGGGCGTCGAGGCCGCGGTGGTAGCCCGTGCGGGCGTAGGCGTAGGCCGCGACCGGGTCGCCGACGTCGGCCAGGGCGTGCTCGGCGAGCAGGGCCCAGACGAGCGACGCGGCGGGAGCGGCCGCGGCCGCCTCCTGCAGCGTCGAGCCGGAGGCCAGCGCGGCGCGCGCTTCGGCGTCAGGCCCCTCGGCGGGGAGCAGGGTGGGCGCGGGTCCGTCGAGCAGGTTCTCGTGGCTCATGCGGCCAGTCTCGCACCGCAGCGCATCCGTCCTGCGCGGGTCGTCCTGCGCGCGGTGCCGGGAGCGGCAAGAATGGCCCTCGCAGCGGTGGGGGCAGCGCGGCCCGGATGCACAGGTGCGTCCGGCAACCTACAGTCGACCCGCCCCACCACTCGACCGATCTGGGTGCCCGATGATCGAGATCTCCGCCTCGTCCACCACGACGACCATCGTCATCTCCGGCGACCTCGACCTCGCCGAGCGCGACCAGTTCCCCGAGATCGCCGCGCGCGTCGTGGGCCTGCGCCGCCAGCTCGTCGTCGTCGACATGTGCCGGGTCAACTTCATGGACTCGACCGGCGCCGCGTTCCTCATCTCGCTCGCCGACGCAGGCCGCAAGCGAGGCGGCGCGACCGTGCTGCGCGGGGCGGACCCGCGCGACCTGTTCGTCATCGAGGTGTGCGGCGCGCTCGACCTGTTCCGCATCGACCCGGACCACCACTGCGAGCCGGTCACCGCGCCGGACGACACCGAGACGGACCCGACGCCCAGCGTCTGACCCGCGTCAGCGACCGGCGGGCGGCAGGTCCCCGGGGCGGACCTTCGCCCAGACGAGCTTCCCGCGCGCCGACGGGCGCCAGCCCCAGTCGGCCAGGCGCTCGACGATCTTGATCCCGAACCCGCCGACCCGGCCCGGGTGCCCGTCGGTGGCGATCGGCGGGGCGGGGTTGCCGTCCTCGACCTCGATGCGCAGCCCGTCCCCCGTGTCGTACAGCTGCAGCGACACGTGGCCGAAGCCGTGCAGCACCGCGTTGGCCACGAGCTCGGAGACGACCAGCTCGGCGTTCGCAGCGTTCGGCATGTCCCAGGCGTGGCAGGTGCGCACGACGGCGTGCCGCGCACGCCCGATCGATGCGGGCTCGCTCGGCAATGACCAGCGGCGCCGGCGCGGGCTCCGGCCGCGCTCGAGGTGGTCGCGCGGGTCAGGGACGCGCACGACGACCACGGCGACGTCGTCCTCGGGGTGGTCGGCGAGCCGCGACAGGATCTCCTCGCCGATGCCGGCGGAGTCGCGCGCGGTCACCCCGCCGACGACCTCGGTGAGCGCGTCGATGCCCTCGCGCAGCCCGCGGTCGCGCCGCTCGATGAGCCCGTCGGTGTAGTAGACGAGCACGTCGCCGGGGTCGAGCGCGAGCGACTGGGTGGAACGCCCCTCGCCGCCGAACCCGATGAGCGGGCCGCCGCCCTCCATGAGCGCGACGACCGCACCGTCGCGCACGTGCAGCACCGGCAGGTGGCCGGCGCGGGAGTACTCGAGGCGCCATGACCCGGCCGAGCGGGTCAGCGTCGAGAGCACGAGGCCCGCGCTGCGCGGGATCCGCATGCCCGCGACCAGCTGGTCGACGCGCTCCAGCACGGGGCCGGGGGTCGTGATGTCGTAGGCGTAGGACCGCACGACCGAGCGCAGCTGGCCCATCGCCGCCGCCGCCTCGACGTCGTGCCCGACGACGTCGCCGATCACCACGCCCACCACGTCGGGCGAGATCTGCAGCACGTCGTACCAGTCGCCGCCGACCTGCACGTTCTCGGCGTTCGGCGCGTAGTAGGTCCACACGTCGAGGCCGTCGACGTCCGCCTGCTGGGGCAGCATCGCGCGCTGCAGCGTCTCGGCCAGGCGGTGCTCGCGGTCGTAGAGCCGCGCGTTGTCGATCACCAGCCCGACGCGCCGGGCGGTGAGCTCGAGGACGGTCCGCGCCGACTGCTCGAGACCGTCGAGCCCGCGGCCGGCGCGCGGCAGCACGACGAGCAGCCCGAGGACCCGTCGTCGGCCGGACACCGGGAACACGGCGGCGCGCGACGGACCGTCGACCAGCTCGTGCGGCCCCTGGGCGTGCGCGTGCGCCGCGAGCCACGACGAGGCGCTCCCGCGGGGGAACCACCCGTCGAGCGGCAGATCGACGGGGCGCTCCTTGACGCCGTCGAGCAGCAGCTGCACCGAGTCGGGGCCAGGCGTCTGGTCGCCGCCCTGCTCGGCGACGCGCGCCGGCGCGCCGTGCCGGCGCCCCTTGCCCGACGGCGGGTGGTGGGAGTCGATCCCGTCGGCCGGCCGCAGCCCGCCGTCGTTCACGTAGAACCGCGCCCAGCCGACGATCGTGTCGGTGAGCAGCGACGCGATCTCGTGCAGCGGCGTCATCCGGTCGTCGACGTCCATGAGCAGGTCGGAGACCTGGGCGACGATCCCGAGCGCGCGGCGCTCCCGACGCTCGGCCGCGACGAGCGCGCTCTGCGCGGCGTCGTGGCTGAGCTGCTCGGTGAGGTCCTGCAGCGCGGCGATCCAATGCGTGATCCGCTCGTCGGCGCCGACGAGCGGGGACAGGTGCACGAGGCAGGTGTAGACGGACCCGTCGGCCCGCCGCAGCGACAGGGTCTGGGAGACCTCCCGGCGCTCTCGGACGGCCTCACGGACCGCGAGCAGCGCGTCCGGGCGGCGCGCGCCGGGCGGCACGGGGTCACGCTGGTGCCGACGGGCGTCGGCCGCGTCGTACCCTGTGCTCACCTCGAACGCCCGGTTGACCCACACCACGGGCAGATGAGGATCGGCACCATCCAGCAGTGCGACGGGCACGGCGAGGTCCCGCAGTGCACGTTCGAGCACCACTGGTTCCACAGCAGAGCGTTCCGGCACGTCAGAAACGATCTCGGTGACAGTTCGACTCTCAGGGGAGTTGACCACCACCACCTCCGATCGTCTAGCGTGCTGAACGGGCGAAACGTCGATCACAACGGCGACGCCTTCACCGGAAGGAGCACCGTGCGCGACGGTAACAGCACGACCCCCGACGAGCCCGCCGACGCCGCGGGAGCGGCGGGCGCTGCAGGCGAGCCCGGAGCCGTCCACGTGATCGTCGGGACCGACAGCACCCGCATCGTCCTGTCGGGCGAGGTCGACGCCGACCTGGCCTCGGAGCTGCAGGAGGCGACGGCCGAGGCCGAGCACCTGGGGCTCCCGATCGAGGTCGATGCGCACCACGTGACGTTCATGGACTCGTCGGGCGTGGCGTTCCTCGCCCGGCTCTCCATCCGGTCCCAGCACCGCGTCCGGTTGCTGCGCGTGCCGCCGACGGTCCGCTTCCTGCTCGAGGTCACCCGCATCGGCGAGCTGCTGGACGTCGTCGACGGCGACGACGACCGCGAGTTCCAGCCCGTGGGCGACACGACCACGGACTGACCGCTCGACCACTCGACGAAGCCCCCGGTCGCCCTTGCGGGCCGCCGGGGGCTTCGTCGTGCGGGTCAGAGCTTGTGGCCGGCCGAACGCAGCTGCTGCGCGGCCTCGACCAGGCGCTGTGCCAGCCCGGCCTCGGCGAGCTTGCCCCAGGCGCGCGGGTCGTAGGCCTTCTTGTTGCCCACCTCGCCGTCGACCTTGAGCACGCCGTCGTAGTTGCGGAAGAAGTGGTCCGCGACGGGACGGCTGAACGCGTACTGCGTGTCCGTGTCGATGTTCATCTTGATGACGCCGTTGTCGACCGCCTCGGCGATCTCGGCCTCGGTCGAGCCCGAACCACCGTGGAACACGAGGTCGAACGGGTTCTCCTTGCCGATCGCGTCGCCGACGGCCTTCTGGATGTCCGCGAGGATCGACGGGCGCAGCTTGACGGCACCCGGCTTGTAGACGCCGTGCACGTTGCCGAACGTGAGGGCCGTCAGGTAGCGGCCGCGCTCGCCGGCACCGAGGGCCTTGACCGTGGCCAGGCCGTCCTCGACGGTCGTGTACAGCTTGTCGTTGATCTCGGCCGTGTGGCCGTCCTCCTCGCCACCGACGACGCCGACCTCGATCTCGAGGATCGTGCGCGCGGCGACGGACAGCTCGAGGAGCTCCTCGGCGATGACCAGGTTCTCGTCGAGCGGCACGGACGAGCCGTCCCACATGTGCGACTGGAACGTGGGGAGCTTGCCGGCCTTGACCTGCTCGATCTCGAGCGCGAGCAGCGGGCGCACCCAGGAGTCGAGGTTCTGCTTGGCGCAGTGGTCCGTGTGCAGGGCGACCGTGATCGGGTAGCCCTTGGCGACCTCGGCGGCGTAGGCCGCGAGCGCGAGCGACCCGGCGACGCGGTCCTTGACGGTCGAGCCGGCTGCGTACTCGGCACCGCCGACGGACACCTGGATGATGCCGTCGGACTCGGCCTCGGCGAAGCCCTGCAGCGCGGCGGTCAGCGTCTGGGAGGACGTGACGTTCACGGCCGGGTAGGCGAACTTGCCCGCCTTCGCCCGGTCGATCATCTCTGCGTACACCTCGGGGGTGGCGATAGCCATCTGCTCACATCTCCTGCGGCTAGTGGGGGAGGTATCGATCAGAGTTTGCCACTACCGGGCGATACCGCGTCCGGGACGTCCTGCCCATGGACGCGTGACGCAGCTCTCCTCGACGCGCTCAGGTGGCGGCGTGCTGGGCGACCCACGCGTGCATCGCGATCGCGGCCGCCGCGCCCGCGTTGATCGAGCGGGTCGAGCCGAACTGGGCGATGTGCAGCACGTCGGCGGCCGCCGCGCGGACCTCGTCGGACAGGCCCACCGACTCCTGGCCGAACACGAGGACGCACGCGCGGGGCAGCGGGTAGCCCTCGAGCGGAACCGAGCCCGGCAGGTTGTCGACGCCGAGCACCGGCAGCCCCTCCGCGTCGGCCCACGCCACGAGATCGGCGACCGTCGGGTGGTGGCGCACGTGCTGGTAGCGGTCCGTCACCATGGCGCCGCGGCGGTTCCAGCGGCGGTTGCCGACGATGTGCACCTGCGCCGCGAGGAACGCGTTGGCGGTGCGGACCACCGAGCCGATGTTGAGGTCGTGCTGCCAGTTCTCGATCGCGACGTGGAACGGGTGGCGGCGGGTGTCGAGGTCGGCGACCACTGCCTCGAGGGTCCAGTACCGGTACCGGTCGACGACGTTGCGGCGGTCGCCGTGCGCGAGGAGCTCGGGGTCGTAGCGCTCGTCGGGCGAGCCGTCCGCGTTCCGTGGCCACTCCCCCGGGCCGCCGGGCCAGGGGCCGACGCCCACCTCGTCGGGCCGGCCGCTCTCGTCGTCTGCGCTCACAGCGACGACGGTACGGGCGAAGCCTCACGAGCCGCACACAGCCCGCACGAGGGCGGCACACATCCCGGCCCGTAGGCTGGCCGCATGCTCTCGACGACGCTCGCCGCCGCAGGCTCCGTGCACGCCCTCGGTCCCGACTTCCTGGACGCCGACAAGCTCATCAGCTCGTTCGGCACGTGGGCCCTCGTGGGCATCGCCGTCGTCGTCTTCATCGAGTCGGGCCTGCTGTTCCCGATCCTGCCCGGCGACTCGCTGCTGTTCACCGCGGGCGCGCTCGTCGCGCAGGGGACGCTCGACCTCAACATCTGGTGGCTCAGCGCGATCCTCTTCGCCGCGGCGTTCCTGGGCGACCAGTGCGCGTTCCTCATCGGGCGCACGGTCGGGCCCAAGGTCTTCAACAAGCCGGACTCGCGGTTCTTCAAGAAGCGCTACGTCGACCAGACCTACGCCTACTTCGACCGCTACGGCGGACGGACCATCGTCGTCGCGCGCTTCGTGCCCATCGTGCGGACGTACGCGCCCGTCGCGGCCGGTGTCGGCGGCATGCGCTACCGCCACTTCGTGGGCTTCAACGCGCTCGGCGCGCTGCTCTGGGCCGTCGGCGTGACGTGGCTCGGGTACGCGCTGGGCAACATCACGTTCGTCAAGAACAACATCGAGCTGCTGCTGGTCGTCGTCGTGGCGATCTCGGTCATCCCGATCGGGCTCGAGCTGCTGCGCGCGCGGCGCAAGGCCAAGGCGGGCGAGTCGCTCGAGCAGCCTCGCGACGAGCGGTACGACGAGCCCCACGAGCGGGCCGAGGTCGAGAGGAAGGCGTTCGACGCATGACGCGCGAGATCCGCTCCTGGCTGTCCGACATGGACGGCGTGCTCGTCCATGAGGGCACGGCCCTGCCGGGCGCCGCCGAGTTCGTCCGCGCCCTGCGCGACAAGGAGCGCCCGTTCCTGGTGCTCACGAACAACTCGATCTTCACGCCGCGGGACCTGCGCGCGCGGCTCGCCGCGTCCGGCATCGACCTGCCCGAGGACGCGATCTGGACCTCGGCGCTGGCCACCGCCCAGTTCCTCGTCGACCAGATGCCGCACGGCTCCGCGTACGTGATCGGCGAGGCCGGCCTGACGACCGCGCTGTACGAGGCCGGCTACACGCTGACCGCCGCGCAGCCCGACTTCGTCGTCCTCGGCGAGACGCGGACGTACTCGTTCGAGGCGATCACCCAGGCCATCCGCCTGATCCAGGGCGGCGCGCGGTTCATCGCGACGAACCCCGACGTCACCGGCCCCTCCGCGGACGGCGACCTGCCCGCCACGGGCGCGGTCGCGGCGATGATCCGCGCAGCGACCGGGCGCGACCCCTACTTCGTCGGCAAGCCCAACCCGATGATGATCCGCTCGGCGCTCAACCGGATCGACGCGCACTCGGAGACCACCGCGATGGTCGGCGACCGCATGGACACCGACGTGGTCGCGGGCATCGAGGCCGGGCTCCGCACGTTCCTGGTCCTCACGGGCTCGACGCGGCTCGAGGACGTCGAGCGCTTCCCGTTCCGGCCCAGCGAGGTGCTGCCGTCGGTGGCCGACCTGGTCGAGCGGGTCTGACTCCTCAGGCCAGGCCGAGGTCGGTCAGGCTGAAGAGGTAGTGGTACGGCACGCCGTACGCCTCGATCTTCTCCTGCGCACCGGTGTTCCGGTCGACGATCACGGCGACGCCGAGCACCTCGGCGCCCGCCTCGCGCGCGGCCTCGAGGGCGGCGATCGGCGAACCCCCGGTCGTCGACGTGTCCTCGAGGATGACGACCTTGCGGCCGGCGATGTCCGGGCCTTCGATGCGGCGCTGCATGCCGTGAGCCTTGGCCTCCTTGCGGACGACGAACGCGTCGAGGTCCTGCCCGCGGCTCGCGGCGGCGTGCAGCAGCGAGGTCGCGACGGGGTCGGCGCCGAGGGTCAGCCCGCCGACGGCGTCGATCTCCGCGGTGCCGAGCCCGACCTCCTCGAGGCGGTCCAGCAGCAGGTGGCCGATGAGCGGGGCGGCCCGGTGGTGGAGCGTGGCGCGACGCAGGTCGACGTAGTAGTCGGCCTCGCGGCCCGACGAGAGCGTCACCTTGCCGTGCACGACGGCGAGGTCCTGGATGAGGGCGAGCAGCTGCTCGCGGGGCGTCGGGGAGAGCGTCTCGGTCACGCGCGCCAGGGTAGCGGGCCTACCGGTCCTGGTGCTCGATCGCCTTGCGGTAGCGGCCCACGGCCCGGACCGCGGACCGGGGGGCGATGCGGGCGAGCGCCGAGATGGTCCGGTAGCGGGCGCTCGGCGTCGAGATGACCACGCCCCGGCGGACGTCCGCGAGGGCGGTCGCGACGACGCTCTCCGCGTTCAGCCACGCGATCGCGGGGTAGCTGCTGACGTCGATGTCGCCGCGCTCGTGGAACTCGGTGTGCACGAAGCCGGGGCACAGGGCCGTGGCGGTGACGCCGGTGTCCTTGAGCTCGACCGCCAGGCCCTCGGTGAAGCTGCGGACCCACGCCTTGTGGGCGGAGTACGTGCCCGACGCGAGCAGTGCGGCGACCGAGGCGACGTTGAGGATCGCGCCGCGGCCGCGCGCGGTCATGGCCTCGGCAGCGGCGTGGGACAGGACGAGGACGGCCCGGACCATCACGTCGAGGGCGGCCTCCTCGCGGGAGACGTCACCGCCGACGAACGTCTGGTTGAGGCCGAGCCCGGCGTTGTTGACGAGCAGACCGACGGGTCGCTCGTCGTCCCGGAGGCGGATCGCGACGCGCTCGACGTCGACCCGGTCGGACAGGTCGGCGACGAGGACCTCGGCCCGGATGCCGGCCGCTGCCTCGAGCTGCGAGGCGAGGCGCGTGAGGCGCTCCTCGTCGCGCGCGACGAGGACGAGGTCGTGCTTGGCTGTGGCCAGCTGCCAGGCGAACTCGAGGCCGAGGCCGGCGCTGGCGCCGGTGACGAGAGCGGTACCCATGGTGGTCAGCCTATGCGGGTCACGCCGCCCTCGTCGGGCGGACCGTCGTGTCGGCGCACCCACCTACCCTGGGGGCCCGTCCCGTCGCGAAGGAGGCCCGCGTGCTCGTCGCCGATCCCGAGATCCGCGCCGCCGTCGGCGACGTGGCGTTCGAGCGGGGCCGGCGGTACGCCGAGCGCGGGGACGTGCTCAAGACCGTGTGGAACGCGCGCGAGCTCGTCCTGATCGGCCAGGTGCAGGGGTCGTCGCCCTTCCCGTACACGACGGTCGTCGAGCTGGCCCGGCACGGCACGGAGCTCTCGCTCGTGCGCTCGTCGTGCACGTGCCCGGTCCGCGTGATGTGCAAGCACGCGGCCGCGGTGCTGCTCGCGCCCGAGCGATCCCCTGCGGCCGGAGCCCTCGCCGTGCCCGCGTGGCAGAGCTCGCTGGACCGCGCGCTCGACTCCGGCGGCTCGGTGCGCTCGCGGGCGCGCGGCTCCGCGCTGGCGCTGCTCGTCGAGCTGACGACCGACCGTGACGACCGGTTCCGCCTCCGGGCCCGGCCCGTCGCACGGTCGGCGGCCGGGCGCTGGGTGAAGTCGGGGATCTCGTGGGACGTGGTCAACCGGCGCCACCACTACGGCATCGACGCGTCGCACGCCGCGGCGCTCGCGTCCGTCTACCGGGCGGCGCACGACGACGTGCCGTGGGCCTCCGCGCCGACGTCGATCTGGCTCGACCAGGGCGGGCCCGGACTCTGGCCCGCGCTCCTGGGCCTCGTCGATGCGGGCGTCGAGCTCACCTCGGACGTCCCGGTCACCCTGTCCCCCGAGCCGGCGGGGATCGAGGTGGACCTGCGCGCCGCCGACGACGGCGCGCTCGACATGGGCGTGCACGTCCGGGTCGGCGACCTGGACCTGGACGCCGACCGCATGCTGCTGATCGGGCGGGACACGGCCTCGGGCGTGTGCTGGTGGGACGACGCCGCCGTCGAGCGCCGGCCGGGTCGCGCCCTGCGTGGCCAGGACCCACGGCCCGCGCACCTGGTCCTGGCGCCGTTCGCCCCGCCCGCGTCCGACGCCGCCACCGCGCTGCTGCGCGACGTCGGGCAGCTGCGGGTGCCGGCCGCGGAGACCCCCCGCTTCCTGCGGACCTACTACCCCCGGCTCGCGGCGCACGCACGCGTCGGCTCGTCGGACGGGTCGGTCGCACCGCCCGAGCTGCCCACGCCGACGCTCCGGCTGCGGATCGGCGCCGAGCCGGGGCACGTCGTCGTCGCGTCCTGGGCGTGGGAGTACCGCGAGCACGACGGGAGCGTCGCCCACCGGTTCGGCGTCCACGAGTCGACGACGGACTGGCGCGACCCGGCCGCCGAGGCAGCGATCACCGCCGACGTGCTGGCCCTCGCGGGGCCGCTGCTCGACGGCTCGGGCTCGCTGGTCGACGCGCGCCTCGTCGCCTGGCAGGCCGTCGAGCTCGTCGAGCAGGTCGTGCCCGCGCTGCGCGGCGTGCGCGGGCTCGAGGTGGTCGTCGACGAGGCCGTGCCCGCCTACCGTCAGGCGTCCGGCGAGGCCGCGGTCGAGATCATGACCGAGTCCAAGGACCGCGACTGGTTCGACCTCACGGTCCGGGTGGCCGTCAACGGAGTCGAGGTCCCGGTGCCCGCGCTGCTGCGCGCCTTCGCGCTCGGCGAGACGCGCGTCCTGCTGCCGGACGGGCTGTGGCTGCAGGTGGACACCCCGGCGCTCGCGCGGCTGCGAGCACTGGTCGAGGAGTCGCGCGCGCTGGAGGACACGCACTCGGACTCCGTGCGGGTCGGCCGGTTGCAGGCAGGCATGTGGGCAGAGCTCGAGGACCTCGGCATCGTCGTCGCGCAGGCCGCGCAGTGGCAGGAGGCGGTCGCGCAGGTGCGCGCGCTGGAGGAGCCGCTGGCCGACACGCCCGTGCCGGCCACCGTCCGCGCCGAGCTGCGGCCCTACCAGCAGTCCGGCTTCGCGTGGCTGGCCAGGCTGGCCGACGCGGGACTCGGGGGGATCCTCGCCGACGACATGGGGCTCGGGAAGACGCTGCAGGTCCTGTCGCTGGCCGCGCACCTGCGGGCCTCGGGCCGGCCGCCGCTGCTCGTCGTCGCCCCCACGTCCGTCGTCGGCGCGTGGGCCGGAGAAGCCGCGACCTTCCTGCCCGACCTGCGGGTGGTCACCGTCGACCGCACGGCCGCGCGGCGGCGGCACCCGCTGGCCGAGGCGGTCGCCGGCGCGGACGTCGTCGTGACGTCCTACGCGCTGTTCCGGCTCGAGCACGACGAGTACGACGCGCTCGAGTGGTCCGCCCTCGTGCTCGACGAGGCGCAGATGGTCAAGAACCACGACTCACGGGCCTACGCCTGCGCCCGGACCCTGCGGGCACCGGTGAAGTTCGCCGTGACCGGGACCCCGCTGGAGAACACGGTCATGGAGCTATGGGCGCTGCTGGGCATCGTCGCGCCCGGGCTGTTCCCCTCCCAGCGGCGCTTCGTCGAGCACTTCCGGCAGCCGATCGAGCGCCAGGGCGATGCCGAGCGGCTCGCCCAGCTGCGTCGGCTCATCCGCCCCGTGGTGCTGCGTCGGACCAAGGAGGCGGTGGCCTCCGAGCTGCCGCCGCGGGTCGAGACCGTCGTCGACGTCGAGCTCGCACCGCGGCACCGCTCGGTCTACGACCGTCAGCTGCAGCGCGAGCGGCAGAAGGTGCTCGGGCTGCTCGCCGACTTCGACGGGAACCGGTTCGAGATCTTCCGCTCCCTCACCCTCCTGCGGCGGCTCGCGCTCGACCCGTCGCTGGTCGACGACGCGCACTCCGGGGTGCCCGCGTCGAAGCTCGACGTGCTGGAGGCGATGCTGTCCGAGATCGTCGCGGACGGGCACAGGGTGCTCGTGTTCTCCCAGTTCACCGGGGTGCTCGACCGGGTGCGGTCGCGGCTGGACGCGAGCGGGACGTCCTTCGCCTACCTCGACGGGAGCACGCGCGGGCGGCCCGCGGTGATCGAGTCGTTCCGGTCCGGGTCCGCGCCCGTGTTCCTCATCAGCCTCAAGGCCGGCGGCTTCGGCCTGACGCTGACCGAGGCGGACTACGTCGTCGTGCTCGACCCGTGGTGGAACCCGGCGGTCGAGGCGCAGGCCGTCGACCGAGCCCATCGCATCGGCCAGACGCGGACCGTCATGGTCTACCGGCTCGTCGCCAAGGGCACGATCGAGGAGAAGGTGATGGCGCTCAAGGCTGAGAAGGCCGCGCTGTTCGACTCGGTGATGGGCGGCGGCGAGCTGTCCGACTCGCGGCTCGGCGCCGACGACGTGCGCGCGCTGCTCGGCGTCTGACCCCGGCCGTCCACAGGCCCCTGCGCCGATGGCGCCCGATGTGGGAACCGGCTCGTAGGGTTGTCGCGTGCACCCCGACCCCGCTTCCGACGAGGGCTTCGACTGGCATCTCGAGGAGCCCCCGTTCGACCCGGGCTACGACGAGGTCCCGCCGGAGTCGACCCTCCCGGCGCGCACGCCCCCGCCCGCCGCGGCGCCGCGCGTCCCTGCGTCCGTCGTCGTCGGGAGCGCCACCCAGGGCCCCGACGACGGACCGCTCCCCGACCCGCTCGAGGTGCTGCGGCGGGTCTGGGGCTACGACGCGTTCCGCGGCGAGCAGGCGGACATCATCGCGACCGTGGTCGAGGGCGGCGACGCCCTCGTGCTCATGCCCACCGGCGGCGGCAAGTCGCTCTGCTACCAGGTCCCCGCACTGGTGCGCCCGGGCACCGGGGTCGTCGTCTCCCCCCTGATCGCGCTCATGCAGGACCAGGTCGACGCACTCTCCGCGCTCGGCGTGCGCGCCGGGTTCCTCAACTCGACGCAGGACGTCGTGCAGCGTCGCGCCGTCGAGGACGCGTACCTCGCGGGTGAGCTCGACCTGCTCTACCTGGCACCCGAGCGCCTGCGGGTGCGCGAGACCGTCGAGCTGCTCGACCGCGGACGGATCTCGCTGTTCGCGATCGACGAGGCCCACTGCGTGTCGCAGTGGGGGCACGACTTCCGGCCCGACTACCTGCAGCTGTCCCTGCTGCACGAGCGCTGGCCCGAGGTGCCGCGGATCGCGCTGACCGCGACCGCGACCGACGCGACGCACGCCGAGATCGCCTCGCGCCTGCAGCTCGAGGACGCGCGGCACTTCGTCGCGAGCTTCGACCGGCCCAACATCCAGTACCGGATCGCCCCCAAGGACAACCCGCGCTCGCAGCTGCTGACCCTGCTGCGCGAGGAGCACGACGGCGACGCGGGGATCGTCTACTGCCTGTCCCGCAAGTCCGTCGAGCAGACCGCGGAGTACCTCGTCGGGCAGGGCGTGACGGCGCTGCCGTACCACGCGGGTCTCGACCGGAACGTGCGCGCGCGCAACCAGTCGCGGTTCCTGCGCGAGGACGGCGTCGTCATGGTCGCGACCATTGCGTTCGGCATGGGCATCGACAAGCCCGACGTGCGGTTCGTGGCGCACCTGGACCTGCCGAAGTCGGTCGAGGGGTACTACCAGGAAACCGGGCGCGCGGGCCGTGACGGGCTGCCGTCGACCGCGTGGCTCGCGTACGGGCTGCCGGACGTCGTGCAGCAGCGCCGCATGATCGACACCTCCGAGGGCGACGCCGCGCACAAGCGGCGGCTCACGCAACACCTCGACGCGATGCTCGCGCTCTGCGAGACGGTGTCGTGCCGGCGCGTGCAGCTGCTCAACTACTTCGGCCAGGCGAGCGAGGCGTGCGGCAACTGCGACACGTGCCTGACGCCGCCGGACTCGTGGGACGGGACGCTCGCGGCGCAGAAGCTGCTCTCGACGGTCGTGCGGCTCGAGCAGCGCGGGCAGCGCTACGGCGCCGGGCACCTCGTCGACATCCTGCGCGGCAAGACGACGCCGCGGATCACGCAGCTGGGGCACGCGTCGCTGTCGACGTTCGGGATCGGGGCCGACGTCTCGGAGGCGGAGTGGCGCGGCGTCGTGCGCCAGCTGCTCGCCGCCGAGCTGCTCGGCGTCGACTCCGACGGGTACGGCACGCTGCGCCTGACGCCCGAGTCAGGGTCCGTGCTGCGCGGCGAGCGGACCGTGCTGCTGCGCCGGGAGGCGGAGAAGGCGGTGCGCGCACGCTCGAGCACGCCGCGTCCCGCCGCGGTCGACCTCGACGCGACGGCCGCGTCCGTGTTCGAGTCGCTGCGCGCCTGGCGCGCGGGCGCCTCGCGCGAGCAGGGGGTGCCGGCCTACGTGGTGTTCCACGACGCGACGCTGCGGGAGATCGCCGTGCGGATGCCGTCCTCGCTCGAGGAGCTCGGGACCGTGAGCGGGGTCGGGGCGACGAAGCTCGAGCGGTACGGGCCGGGGGTTCTGGCGGCGCTGGCGGGGTGACGCGCCCTGCGTCGGGGTTCCTGCTTCGGCTTCCTGCCCTCCTGCTGTCCGGCCCTCCTCCTTTCCGCTCGCTGCGCCTGTCGACGGGCGCCGTGACCGCGAGCCGACCACAGCCCCCGGTGCCGGGCCGTGTGTCCACAGGCCGCCGCCGACGCACTCCCTGATGTCAGACCTCAGTCGTACATTTGTTCGTATCGAACATTTCGGACGCGGGGGTGGCATGGCATTCTCGACCGACGAGCTCATCGACGCCATGCGCGTCGCCGTCGACCTCCTGGCCGAGATGGACCCTCGGGACCTCGACGGGCGCGAGGCCGGCCAGCAGTTCGTCGAGCTCGACCGCCTGGCTGGCCGGGTGACCGCGCTCGCAGCGCGACGCCTGCCCGTCGTCGAGGCGGACGGCTGGTGGGCTGCCGAGGGAGCACGCACGGTCACGTCCTGGGTGTCGAGCGCGGGCCGCATGACGCACGGCCGCGCAGCGTCGCTCGTCCGGCTCGGCCGCGCGTTCCAGAGCTCGCTCCCCCTCACCGCCGACGCCGCCACGGCCGGCACGGTGCCGCTCGACCACGCGCAGGCGCTCGCACGGCACGCCCCGACCTCGGACGTGCGCAAGGAAGCCCTCGCGGCACCGGCGTCCGAGTGCGGCGAGGAGTTTCTCGTGGACCACGCCGAGCAGCTCGGAGCGGATCCGTTCGCGCGGCTCGTCGCGAAGTGGGCTGCAGCCGCCGACCCGGAGAGCGACGAGCGCGGCTACCGCAAGGCGACCGATCGCGAGTTCGTCGGGCTCTCCGCGACGACCGACGGCTTCCACCTCAAGGGCTTCCTCACGACCGACCACGGCGCCTCGCTGCGGGCTGCCCTCGACGCCGTGATGACACCGCCGACGCCCGACGACCGCCGGACGACCCAGCAGCGACGCGCCCAGGCACTCGCGGACGTCGCGCGCCTGACGCTCGACCACGGGTTGGTCGGCACCGGCGCTGCCGTCCGCCCGCACCTGACGTGCGTCGTCGACTGGGAGAGCCTGCAGCGTGCCCTGCACGGCACCGGCGCCGCGGGGCGGGGCGTTCGTGCGACGTCGGACCTCGGCGCCGATCGGGATGCTGCGGTTGATGCCGATCCTGATGCCGGTGCCGATGCCGGTGCTGGCACCGGTGCCGATCCTGATGCCGGTGCGGATCCCGATTCCGGGGGAAGCCGCGACGCCCCCGGACCGCTCCGCTTCCGGCTCGAGCCGATCGCCGACGAGGAGCGCTTCGCGGTCGCCGAGGTCCAGGGCGGCGGGCCGATCCCCCAGTCCGTCCTTGCCCGCCTCGCGTGCGACAGCGAGATCACCCGGGTCGTGTTCGGCCCGCAGTCGCAGGTCATCAACGTCGGGCGGGCCGAACGCACCTTCAGCGGACCCCGACGGCGGGCGATCATCGCCCGGGACGCGACCTGCCGCTACCCCGACTGCAACGCCCCACCCTCGCTCGGCGAGCTCCACCACGTCGACCACTGGGTGCGCGACTTCGGCGACACCGACGTCAACCGCGGCATCCTGCTGTGCTGGTACCACCACGCCCTCGTGCACCGGCTCGGCATCGAGATCGGCCGGTCTCCCACGGGCAGGTGGACGTTCACCACCCGCCACGGGAGCAGCCTCGCCCGCGCGGCATGAGCACGCCGGCCCGGGCTGGCGCCCAGCGCCCAGCACGCCGTGGCACGCCGGTGACGCCGGTCACCCGGTCACGCCGGTCACCCGGTCGCGCCGGTCGCGCCGCAGACGATGCGGACGACCCGGCGCGCTCCGGACCTCAGGACCGCTGGTGCGTGCCGTCCACGGCGAACGGCTCGATCGCGGCGATCTCGTCATGGGTGAGCGCTGGTGCCGACAGCGCAGCCACGTTCGCCTCGAGCTGCGCGACGGACGAGGCGCCCACGAGTGCCGACGTGACGCGCGGGTCGCGCAGTACCCAGGACAGGGCCAGCTGAGCCAATGACTGCCCACGCGAGGCCGCGATCTCGTTGAGCCCGGCCGCCCGCGTCAGGTACTCCTCGGAGATCGCGGAGGCCTTGAGGAAATGACCGACCGCCGCGCGCGAGTCCGACGGCACGTCGCCCGACAGGTACCGGTCGGACAGCAGCCCCTGCTGGAGCGGAGAGAACACGATGGTCCCGACGCCGAGGTCGCCGACGACGTCGAGCAGCGACTCCGTCTCACCGTCGCGCACGTACTCGACGTGTCGGCTGAACATCGAGTAGTTCGGCTGGTGGATCACGAGGGGCGTGCCCAGGTCGGCGAGGATCGCCGCGGCCTGGCGCGTCTGCGAGGGCGTGTAGTTGGAGACACCCACGTAGAGCGCACGGCCGCTCGTCACGGCGGTGTGCAGCGCGCCCATCGTCTCCTCGAGCGGAGTGGTCGGGTCGAACCGGTGGGAGTAGAAGACATCGACGTAGTCCAGCCCGAGTCGGCCGAGGGACTGGTCGAGCGACGAGAGCAGGTACTTGCGCGAGCCGCCGTCGCCGTAGGGTCCCGGCCACATGTCGTAGCCGGCCTTCGACGAGATGATCAGCTCGTCGCGGTACGGACGCAGGTCGGAAGCCAGGATGCTCCCGAAGTTCGACTCGGCGGACCCCGGAGGCGGACCGTAGTTGTTGGCCAGGTCGAAGTGCGTCACGCCGAGGTCGAAGGCGCGACGGACCACTGCGCGCTGACCGTCGAGCCCGTTCGAGCCCCCGAAGTTGTGCCACAACCCGAGCGAGACTCCGGAGAGCCGGAGGCCCGAGCGCCCCACCTGCCGGTAGTCCATCGAGGCGTAGCGGTCGTCGGCAGCGAGGTAGGGCACGGATCCTCCGGGGAGCAGCGAGTGGGCACGCTCACCGTATCCGGCGCGGGGCGACGTCGGAGCCAGGGATGATGGCTTCGTGCTGCACATCGTCTTCTTCGAGCCGCGCATCCCGGGCAACACCGGGAGTGCGATCCGGCTGTCGGCCGGCACCGGCGCCGCGCTCCACCTCGTCGAGCCGCTGGGCTTCGACCTCTCGGAGGCCAAGCTGCGGCGGGCGGGCCTGGACTACCACGACCTCGCGCACGTGGAGATCCACCCGGACTGGTCCGCGCTCAAGGCGCGCCTCGACGACCGCCGCGTCTTCGCGTTCACCACGCAGGGCACCCGGACGTACACGGACGTGGCGTACGCCGACGAGGACGTCCTGCTGTTCGGCCCCGAGCCGACCGGCCTGCCCGACGAGGTCCTCGCCGACCCGTGGCTCACCGACCAGCTGCGCATCCCGATGGTGCCCGGCCGGCGCTCGATGAACCTCACGAACGCCGCTGCCGTCGCCACCTACGAGGCGTGGCGGCAGCTCGGGTTCCCCTCGGCCGTCTGAGGTTCACCAGCCCGGTTCGGGCATCGCCGACAGGTCGGCGGTCAGACGGCCGCGGATCGTCGGGATGGTCGGCGCACGGAAGTCGGGCGTGAACCGTCCGTCGACCTCGACCCCGACGGCGTCGCCCGCAGCACCGTCGGCCCCGGTGACGACGGCCCCAGCGACGTCGGCCCCAGGAACGTCGACCTCGGCAATGTCGACCTCAGGGACGTCGGCCCCAGCGACGTCGGCCCCAGGAACGTCGGCCCCAGCACCGTCGGCCACGGCTCCGGCGCCGGTGAACCGGAGCCGGAACGATGCCCGGTACGGGCCCGAGGGCAGCAGCACGGCGATCTCGTACTCAGCCGCGCTCTCGTGCTCAGCCGCGCTCCACGTCCCGGCCGCGCACAGCACCAGCGGCGTCCCGTCCGGCTCCTGCGCGCCCGGGGCGAACAGCCGGGGCGCGTTCTCGAGGACGGTCGTGGCCCACGCCCCGTGACCGAGCTCCACCGTGCCGGACCAACCCTCGGACACCAGCGTCAGTCGGTCGAGCTCGACACCGAGCTCCAGGTGCGCCTCGCGCAGCCCGAACGGGTTCTCCGCGAACCGAACCCGCTTCCCGTCGAGGGCCGCGGCCGCGAAGGCAGAGGCCGCGGAGGCAGAGGGCGGGGAGGCAGAGGGCGGGGAGAACGGCGGCGGCGCGATACGCAGCGCGTCGAGCCGCGACACGAGAGCGTCGTGCGCCGCGTGGTCAGGCACGAGCGGCTCCGGGTGCAGCGCGGGCCGCAGGTGCTCGAAGACGATCGCGAGCTGCCTGTGCATCGACGTCGTCCCGCTCGTGATCGCGACGACGACCTCCTCGTCGGGCAGCACGATGCAGAACTGCCCCAGCGCCCCGTCCCCGCGGTAGCCCCACCGTGAGCGCCAGAACTGGAAGCCGTATCCCTGCGCCCAGTCGCCCGCCGGGTCGGTGTCGGGCTGCTCGTCGTTGGCGACGTGCCGTGAGGTGGCCAGCTCGGCCCATCCCTCGGGCAGGACCCGCCGACCGTGCCACGTCCCGCCGCCCAGGTAGAGCTGGCCGAGCGCGGCGACGTCCTCGGTGCGCATCCACATCCCGGACCCGCCCGCGTCCACGCCTGCGGGCGACTGCCCCCAGGACGCGCCCTCGATCCCGAGCGGCTCGAGCAGTCGCGGGCGCAGGTAGTCGAGCGAGCGCTGGCCGGTCACGCGAGTGAGAAGTGCGGAGAGCACGAACGACCCGCCCGTGTTGTAGACGAAGTGCGTGCCCGGCTCGTGGGTGACCGGCGCGGCGAAGAACTCCCCGAGCCAGTCGTCGCCGACCGAGTCCGGACCGCCCGCCGACGCCTCGTGCCCCGTCGTCATCGTCAGCAGGTGTCGCACCCGCATCCGCGGCAGGTACGGGCCGGGGTCCGCCGGGACGAGCTCCGGGAAGTGGTCCACCAGCAGGTCGTCGAGCCCCAGGAGCCCCTCACCGACGGCCAGGCCGATGGCGGTCGACGTGACCGACTTGCTCAGCGAGAACAGCAGGTGCGGGCGGTCCGGCGTGTAGGGGTCCGCGAAGCCCTCGGCCAGGACGGCGCCGTGCCGCAGCACCATGACCGAGTGCAGCTCGGGGCACTCGGTCACCAGCGCGTCGACCATCCGGTGCAGGGCACCGGGCTCCACGCCGTGCTCGTCGGGACGTGCGCGCGGAAAGCGATTGCTCATCGCCCCACTCTCGCGCCTGCCGTGGCGCGCTGTCACATCGGGTCGGCGGGATGGCCGTCGGGACCTGACGGAGCCGACGCGCGTCAGCGCTGCGGCGTCGACTCGCGCAGCACGACCTCGGTCGGCACGGGGAGCGCGCGCGGCTCGTCGGCCGCCTCGCCGAGCGCGAGCTCGGTGGCCATCACACCGACGTCCTCGAGCGGGATGCGCACCGTCGTGAGGCCGGGCACCACGTCCCGCAGGGTGGCGATGTCGTCGAAGCCGGCGACCGCCACGTCACGGGGCACGTCGAGCCCGGCATCGCGGGCCGCGCGCAGCGCACCGAGCGCCATCACGTCGTTGACCGCGAACACGAGCTCCGGACGCGCGCCCGACGCGAGGAGCTCGCTCATCGCCCGCTCACCGCCCTCGTGCGTGAAGTCGCCGGCGACCACGCGGTCGGCCGGCACGGTCACACCCCGCGCGGCAAGACCCGCCAGGAAGCCGTCCCGGCGGTCCCGCGCCGTCAGGTGCGACGCGGGGCCGCCCAGCACGGCGACGTCGCGGTAGCCCCGGTCGACGAGCGCATCGGCCAGTGCCCGGGCGCCCGCCTCGTTCTGCACCTCGACGGCGTCGACACCCAGCACGGCCTGCCCGATCACGGCGACGCTGCCACCCGACTCGCGGTACTCGGCGAGGGCCTCGCGCAAGGCCTCCGTCAGCGCCTCGTCGGCCAGCCGCCCGCCGGCGATCACGATCGCGCGTGCGCGCTGGCGGTGCAGCAGCTCCACGATCGCGGCCTCGCGGGACGGGTCCTGCTCGGTGCTGGCGAGGATGACCTGCAGGCCCGCGCGGTCGGCGGCGCGGGTCACGCCGCGCGCGATGGAGGAGAAGTAGGGGTCCGCGATGTCGTGCACGACGAGGCCGACGGACGTCGTGCGCCCCCGGGCCATCGCCTGCGCGTTCGCGTCCGGCAGGTAGCGCAGCTTGCGGGCCGCCGCGTGCACCTTCTCGCGCAGGTCGGCGCGCACCGTGCGGTTGGCGCTGCCGTTGAACGCGCGCGACGCGGTGGCCAGCGAGACGCCTGCCTCGCGGGCGACGTCGCTCAGCGTGACGGGTCCGGCCATGGTGCGAAGCGTAGGGCTCCTGCTCGCCCGACGGTCGCAGCCGGGCCGGACGACGGCGTGGGCGATGGCGTCTCGACGGAGACCGTCCACGCGGGCGCGGGGCCCGCCAGGAGGCGGAGAGCCGTCCAAGAGGCATGCAAGAGCCGTCCGAGCGCGTCCGAGCGGGGACGCTCCACCGCTCGGGAAAGCGGTATCCTGACGACGATCCCCGCGGAAGGACGACGATGACGACGACGCCCGCACTGCCCGGCGCCCACCCTGTCCAGGCCCCTGCACCCCTCGCCGACTGCGTGCTGGTGCTGCGCCCTGAGGACCACGTGGGCGTCGCGACCCGCGACCTGCAGTCGGGCACCGACCTCCTGCGTCCGGACGGGTCGCTGCTGCACGTGCGGCAGAGCGTCCCCCGCGGGCACAAGCTCGCGCTGCGCCACGCGGCGTCCGGTGACCAGGTCCGCAAGTACGGCCAGTCCATCGGCCGGGCCACCCGGGACGTCGAGGTGGGCGACCACGTGCACAGCCACAACCTGGGCATGGACGACGCGGAGCGGGCGTACGAGTTCGGGACCGCCCGCGTCACCCCGCCCGCGGCGACCACCCCGCGGACCTTCGACGGCTACCGGCGGTCCGACGGCCGCTGGGGCACCCGCAACTACGTCGGCATCCTCACGTCCGTGAACTGCTCGGCCTCGACCGCGCGCCTGATCGCGGACCAGTTCCGCGGCCCGGTGCTCGACGCGTACCCGCACGTCGACGGAGTCGTCGCCCTGACGCACGACACGGGTTGCGGCCTGGTGCCGACGAGCGAGGGCGCCCAGGTGACGCTTCGCACGCTGCGCGGCTATGCCGACCACCCCAACATCGCCGGCCTGCTGGTCGTCGGGCTCGGCTGCGAGATGCTGCCGACCGCCTCGGTGCTGGACGGCGTCGACCTGCCGGCGGACAAGGTCGTCCGCACCCTGCAGATCCAGGAGACCGGCGGCATCCGCAAGACGGTCCGTGCCGGCGTCGCCGCGATCCAGGAGATGCTCCCCGCGATCGACGCGCTGCGGCGCGAGCCCGCCCCCCTGTCCGCGCTCGTCCTGGGGCTGAACTGCGGGGGGTCCGACGGCTACTCGGGCATCACGGCGAACCCGGCGCTCGGGCACGCCTCGGACCTGCTGGTCTCGCACGGCGCGACGACCGTGCTGGCCGAGACCCCCGAGGTGTTCGGCGCCGAGCACCTGCTGCTGCGCCGCGCCGTCACGCGCGACGTCGGCCAGAAGCTGCTCGACCGCCTCGAGTGGTGGAAGACCTACACGGCCGCGGGTGGCGGGACGATGGACAACAACCCGTCCCCCGGCAACAAGGCGGGCGGCCTGACGACGATCCTCGAGAAGTCGCTCGGCGCGGTCGCCAAGGGCGGGACCGCGGAGCTCACGGCGGTGTACGAGTACGCGGAGCGCGTCGACACCCCCGGGTTCACGTTCATGGACACCCCCGGCTACGACCCCGTCTCGGTCACCGGGCTGGTGGCCGGCGGCGCGAACGTCGTCGTCTTCACCACAGGCCGCGGCTCCGTGCTGGGGTGCAAGCCCACCCCGTCGATCAAGGTCGCCACCAACACCACGACCTACCTGCGGATGACCGAGGACATGGACCTCAACGCCGGGCGCATCGTCGACGGCACCGCCACGGTCCCCGAGGTCGGCGAGGAGATCTTCGAGCTCGTCATCGCGGTCGCCTCAGGCCGTCAGACCGTCTCCGAGGAGCTCGACCTGGGCGCCGACGAGTTCGTCCCCTGGCAGCTCGGCGCCGTCACCTGAGCCGGGGCCCGGGGCCCGGGCCAGGGGCGCACGCCCGTCACCGCGGCGGCGGGGCGTACGACTCGCGCGGCAGGTTCAGGGCCAGGTCGACGGCGGTCTCGACGGCCTCGTCCAGGTCCAGCCGGTGCTCGGCGACGAGCCGCGCCAGGTAGCCGGCATCGATCCGGCGGGCCAGGTCGTGGCGCGCGGGGATCGAGCAGTACGCACGCGTGTCGTCGACGAAGCCCGTGGTGTTGAAGAAGCCGGCCGTGTCGGTGACGGCCTCGCGGAAGCGGCGCATGCCGTCGGGGGTGTCGAGGAACCACCACGGGGCACCGAGCCGGACGGCCGGGTACACGCCGGCGATGGGCGCGAGCTCGCGGCTGAACACGTCCTCGTCGACCGTGAACAGCACCATCCGGAGGCCCGGGTGGTGCCCGAACGCCTCGAGCAGCGGTCGCAGGGCCCGGGTGTAGTCGGTGGCGACCGGGACGTCGTAGCCGACGTCGGGCCCGCGCACGGCGTGCACCGCGCGGTCGTGGTCCCGCAGCACGCCCGTGTGCAGCTGCATCACCAGGCCGTCCTGCGACGCCATCCGGGCCGTCTCGAAGAGCATGTGCGCCGAGAAGGCCGCGGCGTCGGCGGCGTCGACCTCGCCGCGCAGCGCCGCCACGACGACCCGGTCCGCCTCGCTGTCGCTGAGCGGGGTCGTGTCCGCGGACAGGTGCCCGTGGTCGCTCGCCCGCGCGCCCGCCGCCACGAACGCCGCACGACGCACCTCGAGGGCCCGCACCAGGTCCCGGTAGCCCCCGATGCTCACCCCGGACCGCTCCTCGAGCGCCGTGATGTCGGCCCGCCAGCCCGGGCGGTCGACGTGCACCACCGCGTCCGGGCGGAACGTCGGGACGACCTTCTCGCCCCACCCGTCGGCGGCCAGCCGCGCGTGCGCCTCGAGGCTCGCGTCGGCGGCGTCCGTGGTGGACAGCACCTCGATGCCGAACCGCTCGAACAGCGCGCGCGGGCGGGACGCGGGCTCGGCCAGCCGTGCGGCGATCGCGTCGTAGAGCCGGTCCGCCGATCCGGCGCTCGGCCTCTCCTGGACCCCGAGCACCTCGACGAGGACGTGCTCCATCCAGTACCGCGTGGGCGTGCCGCGGAACAGGTGCCAGTGCGAGGCGAAGGTGCGCCAGATCTCGCGCGGGTCCGCCTGCACCGGGCCACCATCGCGCCGCGGCACACCCAGGGCGTCGTGCGGCACGCCCTGCGAGACGAGCATGCGGACCAGGTAGTGGTCGGGGACGACGAGCAGCGCCGCCGGGTCCGCGAACGGCTCGTCGTCGGCGATCAGCGACGCCTCCACGTGCCCATGCATGGCGACGATCGGGAGGTGCTCGGTGTGCGCGAACACCTCGCGCGCGATCGGCCGCAGGACCGGGTCGGCGGGGAGCGCTCGGTCGGGGTGCAGGGTCCACGGGGCAGCGGCGGTCATCGTCGTCCTCCTGCGGTGCGCGTCGTCGCGCACCCGTCGTCTGAAACACGGTGCAAACCTGTTCATCCCCGCCGACGGCGTCGCAGCCGCCCGGGAGGTGGGGCGCGACCAGCGTACGGGATAGCGCTTGCCGCGCCTACCCTGGCCATGGTGAAATCCCATTCAGGAACGGCCGAGCCACGGTGGTGGCCACACGCGGCACCACCACGAGGTCCCACCGACGAGGAGGTCGAGATGGTCGCCACGCTGCGGGACGTCGCACGGGCTGCCGGCGTGTCCCCCGCGACCGCCTCGCGCGCGCTGTCCAGCCCCGACCTCGTCGCCCCCGCGCGCCGCGCGCTCGTCGAGAGGGCCGCGAAGGACCTCGGGTACCGGCCCAACCGCGCCGCCCGCGAGCTCATCACGGGCCGCACCGGCAACCTCTGCCTGGTCGTCCCGGACCTGGCCAACCCGTTCTTCGCCGGCCTCGCCAAGGGAGTCCAGGCCCGCGCCCGCGAGCTCGGCCACGCGGTGTTCGTCGCCGACTCCGACGAGGACCCGCGCCTCGAGGCGGAGCTCGTCACCCAGCTGGGCGCCCAGGTCGACGGCACGCTGCTGTGCTCGCCGCGGATGAGCAGCGCCGCCCTGGACGCGCTGGTCCGCGACAACCCGCTCGTGCTGGTGAACCGACGGCACGGGGAGGTGCCGTCGGTGGTCATCGACAACACCGACGGACTGCGGCAGGCGGTCCGCCACCTGCACGCGCTCGGGCACCGGCGGATCGCGTACGCGGGTGGGCCGTCGGGGTCCTGGTCGGACGCCCGACGACGCGACGGGCTGGAGCTCGCGGCGCACGGCCTGCACCGGCTCGAGGTCGTGGACCTCGGCAGCTTCACCCCCACCGCCGTGGGCGGCACGGCCGCGGGCGACCTCGTGGCGGCGGCCGGCGTCACGGCCGTCCTGGCCTACAACGACATGGTCGCCCTGGGCATCGTCGAGCGGCTGCGCGTCCGCGGCGTCGGCGTGCCCGACGACGTCTCCGTCGTCGGCTACGACGACACGCTCGCGACCCTGACCAGCCCCCGCCTGACCACGCTCGCCGTGCCCCTGGCCCGGCTCGGGCGCGTGGCCGTCGACCTCCTGCTGGACGGGACCGCCGACGCCGACGGGAGGGGCGTGGCGTCGCACGCGCCCGTCCTCCCCGTCGAGCTCGTCGTCCGCGGGTCGACCGCGCCCGCCCGCCCCGTCCCGCCCGCCGAACCCACGGAAGCACACCGATGACCAGCCCTCGCCTCTCGCTCAGCACCCTCGACGGCGCCCTGCCGCGCCCGCACGTCACGGGACCGGCCGTCGACCCGCGCGACACGACGATCGGCCTGGTGCACCTGGGCCTGGGCGCCTTCCACCGCGCCCACCAGGCCGTCTTCACCGAGGACGCCGCCGCGGCCACGGGCGAGACGGGGTGGGGCATCCTGGGCGTGACGCAGCGCTCCGCGCGGGTGGCGGGTCAGCTCGCACCGCAGGACTGCCTCTACGGCGTGCTCACCCAGGGGGCCGACGCCAGCGCGCTGCGGGTCGTCGGCGCGCTGCGCGACGTCGCGTTCCCGGGCAGCGCCACACCGCACGTCCTGGCGACGATCGCCGCGCCGACCACCCACGTGGTCACCCTGACCGTCACCGAGAAGGGGTACCGCCGCGCACCCGACGGCGGCCCCGACCTGGCCGACCCGGACCTCGCCGCCGACCTCGCGGCGCTCCACGACGAGCGCGACGGCGCCGAGGCCGCCGCGCCGGGCCGCTCCCCCGTCGGCATCCTCGTGCGCGCGCTGGCCAGGCGGAGGCGCGACGACGCAGGCCCCCTGACGATCGCGAGCTGCGACAACCTCGCGGACAACGGCGCGGTCCTCCGCTCCCTGGTCGACGCCGTGCTCGCCGCGGCGGGCGACGAGGCCCTGCGCGCCTGGGTCGCGGAGAGCGTGCGGTTCCCGTCCACGATGGTGGACCGGATCGTGCCGGCCACCACGGACGCGCACCGGGAGCAGGCGCTCGCAGTCCTCGGGCTCCGCGACGAGGGCCTGGTGGTCGGTGAGCCGTTCTCCCAGTGGGTGATCGAGGACGACTTCGCGGGCCCTCGGCCCGCCTGGCAGCTGGCCGGCGCGACGCTGACCGCGGACGTGGCGCCGTACGAGCGGGCCAAGCTGCGCGTGCTCAACGCCAGCCACTCGACCCTGGCGTACCTGGGCGCGCTGCGGGGGTACCGCACCATCGCCGAGGCGATCGCCGATCCCGAGCTCGCGGCCGTCGTCCGCGAGCTCGTCGACACCGACGTCCTGCCCACCCTGACCCCGCCGGACGGTCACGACCTGGGCGCCTACCGCGACGAGGTGCTGCACCGGTTCGCCGACCCGGCCACCGGCCACACGTGCGTCCAGGTGGCGATGGACGGCTCGGTCAAGCTGCCGCAGCGCGTGCTGGGGACGGTGCGCGACCGGATCGCGGCGGGCGCCGTGCCGACCGCGGCGGCCGTGACGATCGCGGCGTGGATCGCGTACGTGCGTGCAGCGTCGTCCGGCGGGCTCGAGGTGGCCGGCCGCGCGGTCCCGCTCGACGACCCCATGGCCGACGCACTGGCCCACGCGGCCGCCGGGCCCCGAGCGGGGCTCGTCGAGCGGATGCTCGCGGTGCGGGCGGTCTTCGGTGCCGACCTGGCCGACGACCAGGCCCTGCGCCGTGCGGTGGAGCACGCGCTGACCCAGATCGCCCCGGGCGCCTGACCTCCGCACCCTTGGTGCGCCTTGAAGACGGCGTGGCCCCTGCGCTAATCTGGAAAGCGCATTCCGTCGTTCGGACAACGCCGCCGGCGCACGCGATGCCCCAGCTGACACCTCGACGTGCCCGCGAGCACGCGACACCCCGGAGGCCACCGATGACCACCCGCACCCTGCGCATCGCGATGAACGGCATCACCGGCCGCATGGGCTACCGCCAGCACCTCGTGCGGTCGATCTTGCCCATCCGCGACCAGGGCGGGATCACCCTGCCCGACGGCACCCGCGTGCAGGTCGAGCCGGTGCTCGTGGGCCGCAACGCCGACAAGGTCGCCGAGATCGCCCGCCGCCACGACGTGGAGCTCTGGAGCACCGACCTCGACGCGGTCATCGCCGACGACGCCACGGACGTCGTCTTCGACGCGTCCATGACCAGCCTGCGGGCCGAGACCCTCACGCGCGCCATGAAGGCGGGCAAGCACGTCTACACCGAGAAGCCGACCGCCGAGACCCTGGCCGAGGCCGTCGAGCTGGCCCGGCTCCGCGAGGGCACCGGCGTCACGGCCGGGGTCGTGCACGACAAGCTCTACCTGCCCGGCCTGGTCAAGCTGCGCCGACTGGTGGACGAGGGCTTCTTCGGGCGGATCCTGTCGCTGCGCGGTGAGTTCGGCTACTGGGTGTTCGAGGGCGAGCACCAGGCGGCACAGCGCCCGTCGTGGAACTACCGCACGGAGGACGGCGGCGGGATGACCACGGACATGTTCTGCCACTGGAACTACGTCCTCGAAGGCATCCTCGGTGCGGTCCGCACGGTCACCGCGACCACCGTCACCCACATCCCGACCCGCTGGGACGAGCAGGGCCGCGAGTACGCCGCCACCGCCGACGACGCCGCCTACGGGATCTTCGACGTGCAGACCCCGGGAGGTGACCCGGTGGTCGCGCAGATCAACTCGTCGTGGGCCGTACGCGTCCACCGCGACGAGCTGGTCGAGTTCCAGGTAGACGGCACCCACGGATCCGCCGTCGCGGGGCTGCGCCGGTGCGTCGCCCAGCAGCGCGCCCACACGCCGAAGCCGGTGTGGAACCCGGACCTGCCCGTCACCGAGCCCTTCCGCGACCAGTGGCTCGAGGTGCCCGCCAACGCCGACCTCGACAACGGCTTCAAGCTGCAGTGGGAGGAGTTCCTGGCCGACGTCGTCGCCGGCCGGCCGCACCGCTTCGACCTGCTCTCGGCGGCGCGCGGCGTGCAGCTCGCGGAGCTCGGGCTCCGCTCGTCGGCCGAGGGCCGGCGGCTCGACGTCCCCGAGATCACGCTGTGACGCACGACCTCGCCCGCCTCTCCCTGAACACCGCGACCACCAAGCACCAGACCCTGCGCGAGGCCGTCGACGCGGCCGCCCGGGCGGGGTTGCCCGCCATCGGGGCGTGGCGGGACCGGGTCCAGGAGGTCGGTGCGCGGCAGGCGGCCGCGATCATCGCCGACGCGGGCCTGCGGGTGTCGTCCCTGTGCCGCGGCGGGTTCCTCACGGCGAGCGGCGACGACGACGTCACGGCCGCGCTCGACGACAACCGCCGGGCGGTCGAGGAGGCGGCGACGCTCGGCACGCGCGAGCTGATCATGGTCGTCGGCGGCCTCCCGGCCGCGAGCGCCCCGGGCGGTCCCGCTCTGCCCGGCCCGGACGGCGCCCAGGACCCGGCGCGCGACCTGGTCGAGGCACGGCACCGGGTGGCCGAGCGCATCGGCGACCTGGCGCCCTTCGCGGCGGGCCACGGCGTCCGGCTGGTGATCGAGCCCCTGCACCCGATGTTCGCGGCCGACCGCGCCGTGGTCTCCACGCTGGGCCAGGCGCTCGACCTCGCCGAGCCGTTCCCGGCGGAGGTCGTCGGCGTCGTGGTCGACACCTACCACGTCTGGTGGGACCCGGACCTGCACCAGCAGATCGCCCGCGCCGGCGCCGGCCGGCGGCTCGCGTCGTACCAGGTGTGCGACTGGGTCCTGCCGCTCGCGGCCGACCCGCTGCTCTCCCGCGGGCACGTGGGCGACGGGTACGTCGACTTCGCGTCGATCACCGGCTGGGTGCGCGAGGCCGGGTACACCGGCGACGTCGAGGTGGAGATCTTCCACGAGGACGTGTGGGCCGCCGACCCCGACAGCACGATCGCGACGATGGTCGAGCGCTACACCCGCCACGTGCTGCCCTACCTCTGAGCCCGTCGGGGCGGCATGCCTGCGCCGCCCCGACGGCGTCAGCGGATGTTGCCGTCCTCCCGGAACTCCCGCCAGACGTTCTCGAAGAAGTCGTCGTCCTCGGGCAGCGGCCGGCGCGGTCGCCAGCGGAAGGCGGGCGTGCCGGCCGGGTCGTCTCCGGCACGCGGCACCACGGGGGTGAAGTCAGGCACGGCCCCACCGGGGCCCACCCACGCGGTCTCCTGGACCTCGCCGTCGAGCGCGCCCCCGTCGAGGCGGAACCGGAAGATCGCCGGCAGGTCCAGCTCGTCGTCCGCCGCCGGCTCGGTGCCGACGCGCGGGAGGCCTCCCTCGGGGTCGCTGTAGAGCACCGACCCGCGGGAGCGCCCACCGTGCGCGACGTAGTCCGCCATCGCCGAGAGGTAGACGTACGCGCTGGTCAGGACGTCGCGTACGAGGAACGTGCGGTTGACCGAGCGGCGCGACGAGGTGTCCGCGCTGACCAGCTCCTCGTAGCCCGACAGCCACGCGTGCACCTGCACCAGGGCCTCGCGGATCGACGCGGCCGAGCGCACCGGGCCTGCCTTGGCGCTCATCAGCACCTGCACGTCGCGCAGCAGGTCGCCCGTGTTGTCAGCGACGCCGGAAGCCGCCCGCTGCCCGGCACGCGCGACGAGGTCCGCCGCCGCGTCCAGCATCGGCGCAGCCACCTCCGCGAAGGCCGCCTCGCCCAGGGGCGGAGCCGCGCGGCGCGCCGCGACGTACTGCGCGGCGCGCGTCGCCCCCACCTGCCCGCTGTTGAGGGCCGCGCCCCCGGGTCGGTAGACGCCGTGGGCTCCGCCCGCCTCCCCCACGGGGAAGAACCCGGCGACGTTGGACTGCCACCACTCGTCGACCACCAGGCCGCCGTTGTTGTGCTGGGCGCACACGTCCACCTCGAGCATGTCCTTCTCGAGGTCCACGTACGGGTTCTTGTCCAGGTAGAACTGGTAGGCGGGCTCGTTCATGCGGCGCAGCCGCTCGATGGGCGTGCCGAACAGCACGCCGGCGCGCTGCAGGTAGTCGTGCGCCTCCGGGCTCAGCGCGCTCGGGTCCAGCTCCTCGCGCGCGGGGTTGCGGCGGAAGTCGAGGAACACCCGGCGGCCGCGCAGCACCGTCTCGCGGTACACCAGCAGGTCGACGAGCGACGAGCCGTCCAGCGCCTTGCGGATGTCGAAGGGCCACTGGTAGCCCTTGAGGAAGACCATCGACAGCAGGCGGCCGTAGTCGGTGATGACCTCGGTGAGGAACTCGCGCTCGTCGCCCCCGTCGGCGTCCGTCGAGACGAACCGGGGGAGCACCTGCATGTAGGTGCCGGAGACGTTCCAGCGCGGCTTGATGGACGCGAGGCCGAACTGCCACTCGGTGAGGTTCTTGCCGTGCACGCCGGCCCGGTACGCGGCACCCGAGGCGCCCCACTGCCCGTTCGGGAACACCCGGGTGGCGTACATCCCCGCCGGACCGCCCGTGGCGTAGACGAGGTTGGTGCAGCGGAACAGCAGGTAGGGCGACTCCCGGCCGTCGTGGACCACGTCGGTGCGCAGCACCAGCAGTCCCGCGACCGCCGTCCCCCCGTCGGGCAGCGGCCTCGTCAGGACGTCGACCACGCGGCACTCGTCGTAGATCGCCGTGCCCTGCCGGTGGACCCGCTTCTCGAGCTGCTCGACCATGGTCCGGCTCGTGTACGGCCCCACGGACGTCGCCCGACGACGAGGGTCGTGGTCGGTCTTGTAGCCGATGAACTCGCCGAACCGGTTCTGCGGGAACGGCACGCCCAGGTCGCACAGGTGCAGGAAGCCGCGTGCGGACAGCGCTGCCTCCGCCAGGGCGTTGTCGCCGTCCATCGCGCCACCGGAGAACAGCGTCTGCGCCATCTCCCGCACCGAGTCGCCGTCCCCGCCGGACAGCGTGAGCTTGTAGTAGGTCTGCTTGTCGCTGCCCGCGTTGCGCGAGGACCCGGCGTGCACCTTGTCCGCGACCATGACGACGTCGTCCTGGCCGAGCTCGACGAGCCGCTCGGCCGCGCAGTACCCGGCGGACCCGGTGCCGACGACAACGGTGTTGGCCGTCACGACGGGCACCTCGTGCCGCCCGATGCGCACCGTCGGCACGTCCCCCGCGGAGGCGGTGCCGTGGTTGCCGGGACGGGGCTTCTCGGAGCCCCTCTCTGCCCCGCTCACAGGACCGGGACGTGCATGCCGCCGTCGACGTGGAACACCTCGCCGGTGGAGTACGGGGTCTGCCCCGCGGCCAGGATCGCGACCGCGCCCGCGACGTCGGACGGGCGCCCCCACCGGGCGATGGGCGCGAGGCCCCCCTCGAGCAGCGCGTCGTACTTCGCGGTGACGCCCGCCGTCATGTCGGTCGCGATCACCCCGGGCCGGACCTCGTAGACGACGACCCCCTCGGGCGCGAGCCGCACGGCCCACAGCTGCGTGGCCATCCCCACGCCGGCCTTCGAGATGCAGTAGTCGCCCCGGTTGGTGGAGACCGCCGTGGCCGAGATCGACGAGACGTTGACGATCGTCGCGACCGGCCTCGCGGGCGGCTCCGGGAGCGCGGTCAGGTCGCCGCGCAGCGCGATCACGCGGCGCGCGAACGTCTGGGTGAGGAAGTACGGTCCACGCAGGTTGATCCCGAGCACCCGGTCGAAGGACTCCGGCGACGCGTCGAGCAGGTCGGCCCGCACCGACGGCGCGACCCCGGCGTTGTTCACCAGCAGGTCGAGCCGGCCCCACGCCTCGACGGCGTCCTCGACGTAGCGCGCGTGGTCGTCGACGTCGGCGACCGAGCCGCGCACGTAGCGGACCCGCGAGTCGTCGCCGGCCAGCGCGCGCAGCTCGGCGAGGACGTCGCTCGGCTCCTCACGCGTGGCAAGGATCGAGACGGCGTAGCCGTCCGCGAGCAGGCGGCGGCTGATCCCGAGGCCGATGCCTCGGTTGCCGCCGGTGACCAGTGCGACCGGGGTCATCCCGCACCTCTCCGTCGTGCGAGACCGACAGGTCCGCTCGTGTGACGCGGCGGGACGTCCGGCCGCGCGGGCGGTCCCGGGCACCGGCGACCGCACGGCGATCCTGCCACGCGGGGACCCTCGCGGGCAAGCGCTTTCCACCTCGTCGCCACCGTGCGAGGATCGACGCGTGGACGCCGTGCTGACCGCCCTGGGGACGCTGGCCGTCGTCGTCGCGGTGGGCTGGGTGCTCGGCCGGTGGGGGGTGCTCGGCCCGCACGCGCCGGCCCTCCTCGCGACACTCGTCTTCCTGGTCACGACGCCGGCGCTGCTGCTGTCGACCCTCGCCCGCACGGACCTGCACCTGCTGCTCTCCCGGTCGGCGGCGACCACCTGGGCGAGCACCGCCCTGGTCGCCGTCGTCGCGCTGCTGGTGCTCCGGTTCGTGGTGCGGCGCGACGCCGCCGACGTCACGGTGGGTGCTCTCGCGGCGTCCTACCTCAACGCCGGCAACCTGGGGCTGCCGTTCGCCGTGTACCTGCTCGGCAGCCCGGTGGCCGTGGTGCCGGTGCTCCTGTTCCAGCTCCTCGTGCTCGCGCCCGTCGCGTTCACGGTCCTCGACGGCCACCAGGCGCGCTCGGCACCGGGTGCGGAGCCCCGCGTGGCCGGAGCGGGCATCCTGCGGCGGACTGCGTCCAACCCGATCATCGTCGCGACCCTCGTCGGCCTCGTGCTCGCCGCCCTGCCCTGGCAGGTGCCGTCGGTGCTGCTGGAGCCGTTCGCCCTGGTGGGCGAGGCCGCCGCCCCGCTCGCGCTGATCACGTTCGGGATGTCGCTCGCCGTCCCCCGTGACCACGCCGGCCGGCCGCCGCGGGCCGACCTCGCGCTCGTCGTCGTGCTGCGCACGGTGGTGCAGCCCGCGGCCGCCTGGGCGATCGGCACCGCCCTGGGCCTCGAGGGGACCGCCCTGCTCGCCGTGGTGGCGATGGCCGCCCTGCCGACCGCGCAGAACGTCCTGGTCTACGCGATCCAGTACGGGCGCGGCGTGCCGCTGGCCCGCGACGCGGGTCTGGTCACGACCGTGCTCGCGGTCCCCGTGCTGCTCGTCGTCACCCTGCTGCTGGGGTGAGGTCCGCGCCCAGCTCCAGGTCGTCGACCAGCACCGGACCGCCGGTCACCAACGACCTGTTGGCCGCGATGCCGACCGCGACGGCACGCAGGCCGTCGAGGTAGCCGGCCGCACGGCCGAGCGGGTCAGGGCCCGTGCGCAGGTGCCGGCGGAAGACGTCCTTGAGCAGGATGGCGTCGCCACCGCCGTGCCCGCCGATGCCGGCCGGGATCCGGTGCTCGCGCGGCTGCTCCCAGTGCCGCTGCACGATCAGCCGCTCCCCCTCGGGCCGCAGCGCGTGACCGGCGAACCCCTCGGGCGTCGCCGACGGGTCCAGCACCGCCTTGCCGTTCTCGTCCAGGGTCACCGCGCCGCGCTCGACCACCTGGAGCTCCGCACGTCCGGCGGTGCCGTTGACCGAGACGCGGTAGCCCTCCCACGGACTGTGCGCGTTGAGCGAGTAGGTGAGCACCGCGCCGCCGCGGTAGTCGACGACGAGCGCCAGGTTGTCCTCGATCGTGATGCCGGGGCCGAAGACGTCCTGGTCGCGCAGGTACCCGTCGTGCCGCTCGGAGTCCAGGTAGAGCGCGCGCAGGCGCGGGTCGTCGTTGAGGTCGAGCGCGAACGGGTCGCCCACCACGCCCGTGCCGCGCGCAGGGCGCTCGCCGAGGCCGCGCGCGCCCGCGTTCTTGTCGCCGTAGAACTTCAGGCCGCCCGACGCGTACACGCGCTCCGCGACGTCCCCGAGCCACCAGTTCACCAGGTCGAAGTGGTGGCTGGACTTGTGCACGACCAGCCCGCCCGAGCTCTCCTTCTCCCGGTGCCAGCGCCGGAAGTAGTCGGCGCCGTGGACGGTGTCCAGGGCCCACTCGAAGTGCACGCTCGTGACCTCGCCGATCTCGCCCGAGGCGATGACCTCGCGCAGGGAGGAGTTCCGCGGCGCGTAGCGGTAGTTGAAGGTCATCGTCAGGTCCCGGCCCGTCGCCTCCACGGCGCCCGTGATCCGACGGCAGCCCTCACGCGTCGTGGTCAGCGGCTTCTCGACCACCACGTCCGCGCCGGACTCGAGCGCCCGGGACACGAGGTCGGCGTGCGCGTGGTCCGGCGCGGTCACCACGACGGCGTCGACGCGCTGCTCGGCGATCATCCGCTCGAGGTCGTCGGGCGCGTACCGCGGAAGTCCCGCAGGTCCACCCAGGCCCAGCGCCGCGCCGACCTCCGCGTCGTAGTAGTCCATCCGGCCGGGGTTCGGGTCCAGCCAGGCGACCAGGGTCGCGACGTCGGCGTGCTCGCCCGTGATCGCGGCGACGTACATGCCGGCGCGGTGGCCGGTGCCGATCACGGCGAACCGTCGCTGACCGCCCGGCGGGGCGGGCGCGAAGTCCGGGACGACGCCCGCTCCGGCGACGGTGCCGCGGTGCGAGGCGGGTCGGGGTGCGGTGGGGTTCTGGTCGCTCACGGTGTCCCTTGCCGGTGGTCGGTCGTGGTCCGTCGGGCGGGCCCCCGGTCGCGTCGACCGGGGGCCCGCCTGCTGGTGCTCGTGCGGTCAGTCGGTCACTTCGAGGTGGCCGACGTGACCTCCTGCGTGAACTGCTCGGCCGCCTCGGCCGGGGAGAGCTGCTCGAACAGCACCTCCTGGTTGATGCGCTGCGTGATGTCCGCGACCTCACCGGCACCGTTCGGCGGCACGGCGGGACCGTCCACGACGTCGCTGCCCAGCTCGGCGAGGAACGCCGCCGCCTGCTTGTCGGTGTCGTTGAAGTCGGGCGTCACGGCGGTGCGCACGTCCGTGTTCGCGGGCAGGCCACGGTCGGAGAGGATCTTCTTGCCGGCCGCCTCCGAGTTGATGAGGTAGTCGACGAGCAGCTGCGACTCCTTGGGGTGCTTCGACTTCGCGGAGACGGAGTAGAACATGGCCGGCTTGAAGTACATGCCGGTGCGCTCGTTGCCCGTCTCCCCCGGCACCCGGAGCAGCTGCAGGGGGTGGCCCGCGGCGTTCGTGATCGCCGTCAGCTGGTTGGTCCAGTACCAGGCCATCGCGCCCTTGCCGGTACCGATGAGCGACTGCTCCGGCCCGGCGTTGCCCAGCTCGACGCTCGCTGCCGCCTTCGGCTGACCACCGCTGTTCTGCAGGTCGATCGAGTGCTGCCACCACGCGGCGAGCGTCGCGTCGTCGTACCCGAGCGAGCCGTCCGGCTTGTAGAGGGACTGCCCCTGCTGGCGGGCGAAGATCGAGAAGCCGGCCTCGTTGGAGCCGTAGTCCTGCGCGCCGATGATCTTGCCGTCGGACTTCTTCGAGATCTCGTCCGCGGTGCTCACGTAGTCGTCCCACGACCACGTCTTGTCGTCGGGCAGCGCGACGCCCGCGGCCTTGAACGCCTCCGGGTCGGCGACGACGACGTAGGCGTTGATGCCGGTCGCGACGCCGTACAGCTTGCCGTCGATGGTGCCCGACTGCAGGACGCTCTTGTCGATCTTCGAGGTGTCCAGGCCGAGCTCGTTGAGGTCGGCGAGCACGCCACGCGACGCGTAGTCGGTGAGGAACCGCTCCTCCTGCGTGATGACGTCCGGCGCGTCACCTCCGGCGACCGCTGTGCTGAGCTTGTCGAAGTACGAGTCCCAGTCCGTGTAGTCGGCGACCACCGTGATGTTCGGGTGCAGCGCCTCGAAGTCCTTGATGACGTCCTGGGTGAGCGTGTGGCGGGTGTCGGACCCCCACCACGAGAAGCGGATCGAGACCTTCTCGTCTCCGCCGCCGCTGCCGTCGGCGCTCGGCGAGTCGTCTCCACCGCCGCAGGCGGTCAGGGCCAGGCTTCCTACGGCCGCGAGCGCGACGACGCGCAGGACGGCCGATCGAGTGGTGCGGTGGTGACGCATGGTTCTCCTTCGGTGACGAGACTTCGTTGACTGGTCACTCCGGGGGCTCTCCCCCGGGCTTCGTGCGACCGTCCGGTGCAGCGGACGGAAACTTCGTGCGGCTACTTGATCCCGGTGGTGGCGATCCCCTTGACCAGGTACTTCTGGCCGAACAGGAACGCCAGGAACACGGGGACGAGGGTCACGATGGACATCGCGAACATGGGCCCCCACGAGCTCTCGCCCGTGGAGTCGATGAAGGTGCGCAAGGCGACCGGCGCCGTGTACATCGCCGGTTTGGTCAGGAAGATGAGCTGGCTGAAGAAGTCGTTCCACGTCCAGATGAACGTGAAGATCGCCGTGGTCGCCAGGGCCGGCGCGGACAGCGGGAGCATGATCCGCAGGTAGATGCGGATGTGGCCGCAGCCGTCGAGCCGCGCCGCCTCGTCGAGCTCCTTGGGGATGCCGCGGAAGAACTGCACCATGAGGAAGATGAAGAACGCGTCGGTGGCCAGGAGCTTCGGCACGATCAGCGGCAGGAACGTGTTGATCCACTCGAGCTTCGAGAAGAGCACGTACTGCGGGACGATGATCACGTGGATCGGCAGCATGATCGACATGAGCATGATCGCGAACCACAGCTGGCGGCCCTTGAACTCCAGCCGCGCGAACGCGTACGCCGCCATCGAGCAGCTGATCAGATTCCCGATCAGCGAGCCGAGCACGATGATCCCGGAGTTCAGCAGGTAGCGGCTGAACGGGTACGTCAGCGCGTTCCAGCCCTGGCTGTAGTTGCTCGCGTCGATGTTGTGCGGGATCAGCGACAGGTCGCGGAAGATCTCGTCGTTCGGCTTGAACGAGCTCACCAGCAGCCAGATCAGCGGGTAGAGCATGACCACCGCGAGCAGGATCAGGCCCAGGTGCTTGAACCCCGAGCGGATCCGCGACGGCCACAGCGACCGCCGATGGTGGGCCGCGGGTGCCTGCGTCCCCCGGGAGTCCTGCCGCGACGCGTGGATCCCCGCAGCGGGATCGGGTCGGATCTCGGTGTCAGTCATTGTAGAAAACCCAATACTTCGAGGCGAGGAAGTTGATCGCGGTCATCGCGGCGACGATGAGCAGGAGCAGCCACGCCATGGCGGACGCGTACCCCATGTCGAGGGCGCCGAAGCCCTTCTGGTAGAGGTACAGCGTGTAGAAGAGGGTCGAGTCCGCAGGTCCGCCCGAGCCGCCGGAGACCACGAAGGCCTGCGTGAAGCTCTGGAACGCCCCGATGATCTGCAGCACGAGGTTGAAGAAGATGATCGGCGTCAGCAGGGGCACGGTGATCGCCCGGAACTGGCGGAGCTTGCCCGCTCCGTCGATGGAGGCCGCCTCGTAGTACATCTCCGGGATCTGCCGCAGACCGGCCAGGAAGATGATCATCGGCGCACCGAACGTCCACACGTGGAGCAGGACGAGCGTGCCCAGCGCGGTGTCGGGGTCGGAGACCCAGCCCTCGCCCTGGATGCCGAAGAACCCCAGGAACGCGTTGACGAGCCCGTCGACGCCGAAGACCTGACGCCACAGGATCGCGACCGCGACCGAGCCGCCCAGCAGCGACGGCAGGTAGAACACCGACCGGTAGAAGGCCAGGCCCCGCATGCCGCGATCGAGCAGGAGCGCCAGGCCCAGCGCCGCGGCCAGCTGCAGCGGCACGGCCGTCACCACGTAGGTGAAGGTCACGACGAGCGACTTGTGCAGGCGCGGGTCCTCCCACATCCGCGTGAAGTTGTCGAAGCCGATCCAGTGCGGCGCCTGCAGCAGGTCGTAGTCCGTGAAGGACAGGTAGGCGGAGGCGAGCATGGGGCCGACCGTGATGAGGGCGAGTCCCAGGAACCAGGGCGCGAGGAAGATCGCCGCCATCTTGCCGTCGCCGCGCCCCTTGGTGGCGCCACGGGGTGCCGGTGGCACGCCGGCGTCGTCTGCCGGTGGCTCTCCGGGCGGGCTCCCGCGACGGCCCGAAGCGGACCTTCGCAGCTCTGACACCACGGACATCGTCGATCACCTCTTTGTGTTCGATAGATCTGGGAAACCGGTTCCCTCGGCGGTAACGTAGCACCAAGCGGGGATCCTGGGAACCGGTTTCCCATCGTGTATGTTCACTCGTGACCTGGCCGGACCCGACGCCCCGCGGCACCGTCGCCGCGAGCACGCGGACGTCCCGGCGACCATCGCAGGAGGCTGCAGTGACGCAGAACATGTGGGCCCGTCCGGTGGCCACGATCGCCGAGGTGGCGCGTGCTGCCGGCGTGTCCCGCGCCACCGTGTCACGGGTGATGAACGGGCGCGACACCGTCGACGCCACCCTCGCCACGAGGGTGCGTGAGGTGGCCGAGCAGCTGCACTACCGCCCGAGCAACGTCGCCCGCAGCCTGTCCCTGGGCCGGACCAACACCGTGGCCGTCGTCGTCCCGGACCTCGCCAACCCGATGTTCCAGCAGGTGCTGCGGGGGGTCGCCGGGGCCGCGGGCGAGGCCGGCTACCGCGTGCTCGTCGCCGACACGAGCGAGTCGGAGACGGACGAGCACGCGGTGGTGCTCGACGCCCGGATGCGCTGCGACGCGCTCGTCCTGGTCTCGTCGCGCCTGCCCGAGGCCGAGCTGCGCATGCTGCTGGCCGAGGTCGGCCCCGTCGTCGTCGTGAACCGGGAGCCGGACGGGCGCACCCCCACGCTGACCATCGACTACCGCAGCGGCATCGAGGACATCGTCGACCACCTCCTGGGCCTGGGGCACCGGCACCTGCTGTACCTGGCGGGACCGCCGGCGAGCGCCTCCCACGAGGCGCGGCTGCAGGCCCTGCGTGCCGCGGCCGCGCGGCGCGAGAGCGTCCGTCTCAGCGAGCGCGCGACCGGCGCCTCGGTCGAGTCGGGCTACGAGGCGGCCGCGGACGTCCTCGCCTCCCGTGCGACCGCCGTCATCGCCTACAACGACCTCGTGGCGTTCGGGCTGCTCGCGCGGCTCAACGAGCTGGGCGTCGCCGTCCCGGCGGACATCTCGGTCACGGGGTTCGACGACATCGAGCTCGCGCGTTTCGCCGTGCCGTCGCTCACCACGGCGACCGTGCCGCAGCTCGAGCTCGGCCGGCAGGCGTGGCAGCACCTGCGCACGCTCGTGGACGGCGACGGCGGGTTGGACCCGACGCCCCCACCCATCCGGCCCGTGCTCGCCGTCCGAGCCAGCACGGGTCCCGTTCCACCGGCGGCTCGCCCTCTGCGCGTCGCGACCGACGAGCAGGGAGTGCTGGTGCCTCAGATCGACCGGACCACCTGGCGGATCGCGGACGGGGTGGCCCACCTCGACGGGCGCACGGGCGACGCGCGCATCCCGCTGGCCGGCTACGAGTCGGGCGAGCGGATGCCGACCGTGCACTCGCCGCGTCCGCACCTGCACCCGGTCTACTCGGCGGCCGGCACGGCGCTGACCGAGACGAGCCCGGTGGACCACCGCCACCACTACGGGGTGTCGATGGCGTTGCCCGTGGTCAACGGGACGTCCTACTGGGGTGGCCGCACGTTCCTGCGCGACGAGGGGCCGACCCTGCTGCCCAACCACGGCTGCCAGCAGAGCACCGGCCTCGGCCTCGTCGACGACGGCTCCACGCTGGTGGACGACGTGGTGTGGCGTGACGAGCACGGCGACGTCCTGCTCGTCGAGGACCGCCGGATCAGCACCGGTCGCCTGGCTGGCGGGACGGGCTGGTCGCTGCGGTGGGCCAGCGTGCTGCACGCGAGCACCCAGGACCTGCGCCTGGAGAGCCCGGGCACCAACGGCCGGCCGAACGCGGGCTACGGCGGGTTGTTCTGGCGACTGCCCGCCGCGGACTCGACGGTCGTGCTCGGGGAGGGCCTGGTCGGCGAGTCGGCGGTGCACGGCAGCTCGTCGCCGTGGGTCGCGTTCGTCCAGCGGCGCGACACCGGGACGACGACGCTGCTGCTGGTGCAGGACCCGCACGACGTCCGGCCGTGGTTCGTCCGCGTCCAGGAGTACGTCGGCGCGGGGCCCGCCCTGGCCTGGGACCGGCCGCTCGCGATCGCACGGGGCGACCGGTTCGCGGTGCGGCTCGCTGCCGTCGTCGTCGACCGCGCGCTGGACGGTGACGAGGCCGCGGCACTGGCTGCCGACGAGGTGCGGCAGCTGGCGGGCGAGGTCCGGGCGTGACCCCTGCACCTGTCGACGTCCCGCCGCCGAGTGCCGCCGCGGTGTCCGTCGCCGTCGTCGGCGTGCACGGTCACGGCCGCACGCACGTGCGCCGGGTGCTCGAGCTGGCCGCGGCCGGGCGGGCGCGGCTCGCCGCCGTCGTCGACCCGCGGCCCGTCGACGGCCTGGAGCACGTCCCGCCGGGCACGGCGTGGTTCCCGGACCTCGAGGCGCTGCTCGCCCACGAGCCCCCCGACGTCGTCGTCCTCGCCACGCCCATCCACACCCACCTCGCGCTGGCGTCGGCGGCGATGCGCGCCGGCTGCGACGTGATGCTCGAGAAGCCGACCACCGCGTCCCTGGCCGAGCACGACGAGCTGGTCCGGGTGGCCCGGGAGACCGGGCGTGCCTGCCAGGTCGGATTCCAGACGTTCGGGTCGGGGGCGGTCGACGAGGTCGCGCGGCTGGTGGCGTCGGGCGAGCTCGGCGACGTCGCGCACGTGGCGGCCGTCGGGACGTGGGTCAGGACCACCGGGTACTACGCCCGCGCCCGGTGGGCCGGGCACCGGATGCTGGACGGCGTCGCGGTCGTCGACGGCGTGCTGACCAACCCGCTGGCCCACGCCGTCGCGACCGCGCTGCTGCTCGCCGGCGCACGGACCGCGGCGGACGTGAGCGACGTGCGCGTCGACCTCTTCCACGCGCACCGCATCGAGGCCGACGACACGTCGGCCGCCGTGATCCGCACCGCGGCCGGCACCACCGTCGCCGCGGGCGTGACGCTCTGCGCACCGGAGCGCTCGCCCGCGCGGATCACGGTGCACGGCAGCGAGGGCAGCGCGACGCTCTTCTACGAGACCGACCGTCTGGAGATCACCTCGGGCCGGGGCACCCGGAGCGTCCCGTGCGGACGCACCGACCTCCTGGCGAACCTGCTGGCAGCGCGCACCGACCCTGCCGTCGCCCTGCTGTGCCCCGTGGCCGACACCGGCGCCTTCATGCGCGTGCTGGACGCGGTCCGGTCCGCGCCCGAGCCGGCGCCGATCGACCCGGCGGCGGTGCAGTGGTTCGGCGAGGGCGACGAGAGCCACCCCGTCGTCGCGGACGTCGAGCTCTGGTGCGAGCGGGCAGCCCGCGAGGGTGCCACGTTCACCGAGCTCGGCGCGCCGTTCGCGCGCTGACGGAGCGGGCGGCCGTCCGTCGGCGAGCTCAGCCCCTCACCGGTCGACGCGCGCGCCCCCGCCACCCGCGAGCTTGAGCACCTCAGCCTTGCTGACCATCGTCGTGTCCCCGGGCGTCGTCATCGCGAGCGCGCCGTGCGCGGCGCCGTACTCGACGGCGGTCGCCAGCGGCTCGCCCTCGAGCAGCCCGTACACGAGGCCCGACGCGAACGAGTCACCGCCACCGACGCGGTCCAGGATCTCCAGCCGTTCCCGGTGGGTGGCCTGCACGAGCCCGGTCGTCGGCGACCACGCGAGCGCGCCCCAGTCGTTGATGGTGGCGCTGCGCACCGTGCGCAGCGTCGTGGCGATGACCGAGAAGTTCGGGTACGCCTGCGCGACCCGGTCGATCATCGCGCCGAACGCCCCCACCTCGAGGTCCGAGAGGTGCTCGTCGACGCCCTCCACCTCGAACCCGAGCGAGGCCGTGAAGTCCTCCTCGTTGCCGATCATCACGTCGACGAACGGTGCGATCTCGCGGTTGACCTCCTGCGCGCGGGCCTGGCCGCCGATCGCCTTCCACAGGCTCGGTCGGTAGTTGAGGTCGTAGGAGACGACCGTCCCGTGCCGCTGAGCCGCCTGCACGGCCGCGAGCACGGTCGCGGCCGACGTCTCGGACAGCGCCGCGAAGATGCCGCCCGTGTGCAGCCAGCGCACGCCGAGGTCGCCGAACAGGTGGTCCCAGTCGACGTCGTCTGGGCCCAGCTGCGACGCGGCGGTGTGCCCCCGGTCCGAGACGCCGACGGCCCCGCGCACGCCGAACCCGCGCTCGGTGAAGTTGAGCCCGTTGCGGACCGCGCGGCCGACGCCGTCGTAGGGCAGCCACCGCACGAAGGCCGTGTCGACGCCGCCGGTCAGGATGCAGTCCTCGAGCAGCCGGCCGATCTCGTTGTCGGCCAGCGCCGTGACGATCGCGGCGCGCTGCCCGAAGGCTCGGCGCAGGCCGCGGGCCACGTTGTACTCGCCGCCCCCCTCCCAGACGCGGAGCTGACGGGCGGTGCGGATGCGGCCCTCACCGGGGTCCAGCCGCAGCATCACCTCGCCGAGCGAGACGACGTCGTAGCGGCAGTTGTCGGCGGGGCGGATCGTCAGGTCGGGCACGGCATCCTCCAGGGGGTCGTCAGGGTCAGCGGTCGCGCACGTCGGGGCGCAGCGAGGTCGCCAGCGCCACCGCCTCGCGCACCAGGTCACGCACGGCCGTGAGGTCGCCACCGCGCACCAGGTCACGCGGCACCATCCACGAGCCGCCGACGGCCGCGACCGACGGCAGCGCCAGGTACTCGTCGAGGTTGCCGGGGCCGATGCCGCCGGTGGGCACGAAGCTCAGTCCGACGAACGGCGCCCCGAGCGCCGCGATCGCCTTCGCCCCGCCGGAGGTGCCGGCGGGGAAGAACTTGACGGTCGTGACGCCCAGCTCGAGGGCCGCCTGCACCTCGGTGGCGGTGACGGCACCCGGGAGCACGGGGATGCCGTGCTCGGCACAGCGCTCGACGACCGCACGGCTGGTCCCGGGCGAGACGACGTACCGAGCGCCTGCCGCGACGGCCTGGTCGACCTGGCCGGCGGTCAGGACGGTTCCGGCGCCCACCAGGACGTCGCCACGGGCGGCGATGGCCCGGATGGCGTCGGGGGCCGCGGCGGTCCGGAAGGTCACCTCGGCGACGGGCAGGCCGCCGTCCACCAGAGCCTGGGCGAGCCCGTCCGCGTGCGCGGCCTCGTCGAGGACGACGACGGGCACGAGCCGGTGCGACGCGAGCTGGGCGAGGGTGTCTGCCACGCAAGTTCTCCTGATCGTTTCGCTAGCCGCAACGTTGCGACCGCTAGGCGCAACGATTGTGCCACAGGAGAGCCCGGCGCGACAGGGGTGCGGGTGCGCGGGTGCGCGGGAGCGCGCGGTGCGCGGGAGCGCGCGGGTGCGCGGGAGCGCTGGCGCGCGGGAGCGCTGCGCTCAGGACGCCGCCGGACCGGGCAGCACCAGTCCGTCCGGCAGGAGCGCCGGCAGCACGGCGAGCATCCGGCCGTGGATCTCCTCGACCCGGCCCGGCCCGAGGCGCTCGACGGGCACGGTCACGCTCACCGCCGCCACCGGGACCCGCCCCCGCAGCACGGGCACCGCGACGCAGCCGATGCCGGGCTCGTTCTCCTGGTCCTCGACGGCCCGGCCCGTCTCCCTCGCCCGCTCGAGCTCGCCCCAGACGTGCTCGAGGTCCACGCCGGTCGCGTAGCTCGCCAGCGTCGCCCGGTCGGTCCCGCTGAACGCGAGCACCGCCCGCCCCAGGGCAGTGCGCACCGCCGAGCTGCGGTGCCCCACCTGCGACCAGACGCGCACGGGTCGCTCCGGCTCGACCTTGTCGAGGTACACGACCTGGTCCCCGGCCAGCACACCCAGGTGCACCAGCTCGTCGACGTCCCGGCAGAGAGCCACCAGCGCGGCGTGCAGCAGCACCGCGAGGTTCTCGCCCGCCAGGTACTGCTCACCCAGAGCCACGGCGGACGCCCCGAGCGCGTAGGCGCCACCGGGCTGCTGGGTCACGTAGTCGCGGTGCCGCAGCGCCGACAGCGTGCGGTGCACCGTCGTCTTGTGGATGCCCAGGCGCGCGGCGATCTCGGCGAGCACCAGGCCGCGCGGGCCGGCGTCGCCGAGGAGGGTGAGGACCTGCAGCGCCCGGTCGACGCTCTCCAGCGGGGAGGCGGTCGGCACGGTCGCCGGTCCGGTGTGCGGTGGCTCGGTCGCGGCGCTCATCACGCGCCATCGTGGCACGTGCGCCCGTGCTCCCGTGCTCCCGTGCTCCCGTGCTCCCGTGCTCAGCGGGACTTGGCCGCCCGCATCCGGGCGTCTGCGAGCGCGACGAGCGCCTCGGGGTCCGCAGCGCCCGCTGCCGACGAGACCGCCGCGCTGTCGAGGGCCGGCCACGCGCGGGGATCGATGCCGGCCGCGGGGGCGGCCATCGCCTCGACGACGTGCGCGCGCAGCCCCTCGGCCAGCGACTGCGCGTGCGCGTCGTCGACCGCCCCGGGGAGCGTGACGGCCACCGCGAGCTCGTCACCGTCCACGCGCGCGAGGTCGCTCCCCGCGGGCGCCACCGAGCGCAGACGCATGGCGAGCGACGCGAGCACGATGTCCCCGACCGCCTGCCCGTACTGCCCGTTGACCCGCCCCATGCCCCGCACGTCGAGAAGCAGGACGACCACCCGCGCGCCCGCGACGCTCGCGTCTGCGCACCGCCGGGCGAGCGCGTGGCCGAACATCGCCCGGTGAGCCAGCCCCGTCAGCTGGTCGTGGAGCGAGCGTACCGCCAGCTGGGTCGAGAGCGAGCGGACGAGGTCGGCCGTCGACGCCGCCCGCCACATCTCGCCCGCGACGAGGACGTCGTCGTACCGGCGTTCGTCGTAGCGCTCCATGGCCCGCACGGCGACCTCCGAGACCGGCGCTGACGGGGCGACGACCATGGGCGCGAAGTCCGTCAGCTCGGACGTCGCACGACGAGCGTGCACCGCGCGCCCGAAGCCGAGCCTGCCGGTCATCGCCGCGGTGAACCGCGCACGCGTCACCAGGCCGATCCGGTGCGGGTCGCGCGCGTCGCGCACCGCCACCGACGCGACATGCGGGGAGCGGAAGACCACCTCGAGCCGAGCGACCGGCAGGCCGGCGTCGACGACGTCGATCGGGTGGGCGAGCTGGTCGACCGTGGCCGCCGCCGTGGCGCGGTAGTCCCCCACGGCCTGCGACAGCCGGTCGGCGAGGACGGTGATCTCTGCGTGCATCCCGCGAGTATCACTGCAGGTCACGGGGATTGGTCCGGGTCTGACGCCCGGTTCACGCACAGTTCGAGCAACGTTCTCGACAGGGCTTACGACCAGCTCACGACGAGCTCAGCTCGTGCCGCGCACCACCAGGGTCGGCTCGAAGATCACCGAGGTCACCCGCCGTTCGGGGTCGGCCAGCACGTCGAGCAGGATGCGCGCCATCTCGGCCGCCATCTCCTCGATCGGCTGCCGCACGCTCGTCAGCCCGGGCCGCGAGTGGGCGCCCAGGGAGCTGTCGTCGAAGCCGACCACCGCGACGTCCTCCGGAACCCGCCGACCGCGCGTCGTCAGCGTCTCGATCGCGCCGAGCGCCATGAGGTCGTTCGAGGCGAAGACCGCGTCGATCTCGGCGTCCTGGTCGAGCAGCTCGGCCATCGCCGTGATGCCGCTGCCGTAGGTGAAGTTGCCGGTCGCGACCGGGATCCAGGCGTGCCCGTGCCGGGCCATCTCGTCCTGGAAGCCCGACAGGCGGTCCTGGGCCGACGGGACGTCGAGCGGGCCGGAGATGACCGCGACGCGGCGCCGACCCCGCTCGACGAGGTGCGCGGCGGCGAGCCTCGCCCCGTCCCGGTTGGCCACGTCGACGTAGCTCATGGGCAGCGGGCGGGCGGGCCGCGCGAACCGCACCGCGGGCATCCCGGCCTCGACGAGCAGGCCGGGCAGGGGGTCGTCCCCGTGCGTCGAGACGAGGAGCGCCCCGTCGGCGTTGCCGTTGCTCAACGCCGAGATCACGCGAGCCCGGTCCACGTCCGTCTCGGCGAGCATGAGGATCGGGTCGACGTCGCGGGGGCGCAGCGCGCGCAGCATGCCGCCGACGACGCGGCCGAAGAACGGGTCGGCGAAGTCGACGCTGACGCGGCCGTCCGCGGCCGCCTCCTCGGCGCCGGACACCACGACGACGACGGCACCCGTGCGCCGCGTGACCAGCGATCGCGCCGCGAGGTTGGGTACGTAGCCGACCGTCGCGATCGCCTCGCGCACCACGTCCTGGATGTGCGGCGCGACGCGGCGCTTGCCGTTGACGACGCGCGAGACGGTCGCCCGCGAGACGCCGGCGACCCGAGCCACGTCCTCGAGCGTCGGGGCTCCGCCGGCGCGCTCGACGAGCTCGCCACCGCGGGCGGTCACCGCCGGGCCGCCGGGCGTCGCCGCCGGGCGCACCGGCGCTGCCGCGAGAGCGAGCGTGGCTGTGCCCGGCGCATCGTCGGCGGGCGGGGCTGCGCCGGGCCGGTCCTGTCCCATGCGGGGATCCTAGCAGCGGGGCAAACGCTCTCCCGCTGAACGGGCCAGATCGGCCTCCTTCACAGCCGATTCGGGAGAGATTCGGGAGAGATCCGGGAGAACGACCCTCCGTCCCGGCTTGACGGATCGGGCGGAAGCGGGTGAAATCCCGGTATACCTTCCCCGTCGGGAGCGTCATTCAGGACCACCACCCCGGTCCACCACCTCGCCTGCAGACCAGCCCGATCTTCTGCAGCGGCGGTAGAGCGCTCTCCCAGATTTGCTGATCGGTTCGGAAACACCCAGCACCACACGGCATCGACAGGCACCGGCTCGACGACGAACCCCCGCCCTGCGACCGACATCGACGTCGGTCCGCGGTCGCTCCCCCGTCGCTGGGCCGCTCACGAGGAGACACCCATGACCACGCACCACCCCTCGGGCACCGCCCGCGGCAAGCGCCTCGCGGCGCTCGTCGCGACCGGCGTGCTCGCCATCGCGGGCCTCACGCTGCCCGCCGCGTCCGCGCAGGCGGCTCCCGTCCTGCTCTCGCAGGGCAAGACCGCGACGGCGTCGACCACCGAGAGCGCCGACTACCTGGGCGCCAGGTACGCGGTCGACGGCGACAACGGCACGCGCTGGGCCAGCCAGGCCACCGACAACCAGTGGATCCAGGTCGACCTCGGCGCGAGCGCGTCGATCGAGCGCGTCGACCTGCGCTGGGAGTCCGCGTACGGCAAGGGCTACCAGATCCAGACGTCCGACAACGGGACCACGTGGACCACGGTCGCGACCAAGACGAACGGGACGGGCGGCAACGAGTCGCTCACCGTCACGGGCACGGGCCGCTACGTCCGCCTGCAGGGCACCGCCCGCGCGACCGGCTACGGCTACTCGCTGTGGGAGTTCCAGGTGTTCGGCACGGCCGGCACGGGCGGCGGGGGCACCGGAGGCGGCGGTACGGGCACGTGCGGCACGACGAACGTCGCGCAGGGCAGGACGGCCACGGCGTCGTCGTCCGAGGGCGCCGGCACCGCCGCTCCCTACGCCGTCGATGGCAAGGCCGACACCCGCTGGGCCAGCTCCTTCGCGGACAACCAGTGGCTCCAGGTCGACCTCGGCTCCCCGCAGAACGTGTGCGAGGTGGCGCTGAGCTGGGAGGGCGCCTACGGCAAGGCGTTCCAGGTGCAGCTCTCCGACAACGGCACCACGTGGACGACGGCGGCCACGGTGACCAACGGCACCGGCGGCAACCAGACCGTCGCCGCGTCCGGCACGGGTCGCTACCTGCGCCTCAACCTGCAGACCCGCGCCACGGGCTACGGCTTCTCGCTCTGGGAGGTCGCGGTCCGCACGACCGGCGGCGGCACCACCGACCCCGGCACGGGCGGCGGCAACGGCGGCCTCACCGGCCACGGCGACGTCGTCGGCCCGGCCGACGGCAAGGTGCGCCTCATCGGCTCGCAAGGCAGCTGGACCCTGGCGGTCAACGGCAAGAAGTGGGTCACCAAGGGCATGACCTGGGGCCCGGCGATCTCGGAGTTCCCCGCGAACGTCGCCAACTTCAAGGAGCTCGGCGTCAACACGATCCGCACGTGGGGCACCGACGCGGGCTCGAAGGCCCTCTTCGACGCCGCCGCGACCGCGGGCATCCGCGTGGTCGCCGGCTTCTGGCTGGCCCCCGGTGGCGGTCCCGGCTCGGGCGGCTGCCCGAACTACGTCACCGACGCGACATACAAGGCCAACTCGATGAACGACATCGTCACCTGGGTCACGGCGTACAAGGACAACCCCGGCGTGCTCATGTGGGACGTCGGCAACGAGTCCCTGCTCGGCCTCGGGAACTGCTACTCGGGCGCCGAGCTCGAGACGCAGCGGGCGGCCTACGCGACGTTCGTCAACGACGCCGCCAAGCGCATCCACCAGATCGACCCGAACCACCCGGTCACCTCGACCGACGCGTGGACCGGCGCGTGGCCGTACCTCAAGGCCAACGCCCCCGACCTGGACCTCTACGGCCTGAACAGCTACGGCGCCATCTGCGACGCCAAGCAGACCTGGATCAACGGCGGGTACACCAAGCCGTACCTGATCACCGAGGGCGGTCCGGCCGGCGAGTGGGAGGTCCCGAACGACGTCAACGGCGTCCCCGACCAGGGCACCGACCAGCAGAACGCCGACGGCTACACCAAGGCGTGGAACTGCATCGGCGCACACCCGGGCGTCGCGCTCGGCGCCACCCTGTTCCACTACGGCAACGAGGGGGACTTCGGCGGCATCTGGTTCAACATCAAGCCGGGCAACAACAAGCGCCTGAGCTACTACGCGGTGGCCAAGGCCTACGGCGGCACGGCCGCCACGGGCCACAACACGCCGCCGAAGTTCAGCGGCATGACGATCGCCAGCCAGACGGGCGTCGTGGCCGGCGCGAACGTCTCGGTCAACGCCTCGGCGACCGACCCCGACGGGGACGCGATCACGTACCACGTGTTCGTCAACAGCAACTACATCAACAAGTCGGGCGGCCTCCAGGAGGTGCCGTTCACGCGCAGCGGCAGCACGTTCACGTTCACCGCCCCGCAGACCCTCGGCGTGTGGAAGGCCTACGTGTTCGCCGAGGACGGCAAGGGCAACGTGGGCGTCGAGACGCGGTCCTTCCGCGTGGTCCCGCCCGCCGTGGCCGGCACCAACGTCGCGAAGGGCAAGACGGCGACGGCCTCGTCGTTCGACCCCTACAACGGCAACTTCACGCCGGGCCAGGCCGTCGACGGCGACTTCGCCAGCCGCTGGTCGAGCAGCTGGTCCGACAACGAGTGGATCCAGGTCGACCTCGGCTCGAAGCGGACCTTCAGCAACGTCCAGCTCGTCTGGGAGTCGGCGTTCGCCAAGGGCTACCTCATCCAGCAGTCCGACGACGGCACCACCTGGACCACGTTGTCGACGATCACCAACGGCGACGGCAACGTCGACACCGTCGGGGTCAACGGCAACGCGCGCTACGTGCGCATCCAGGGCGTGACTCGAGGGACGGCGTACGGCTACTCGCTGTACGAGCTCGGGGTCTACGCCTGAGAGAGCACAGCCTGGCGGAGCCGCGCACGAGAGATCGACGCGTGAGCCGCGCTCATGCGTGACTGACCGGTCCGGGCGGGGCTGTGGGCTGCGGCCCCGCCCGGACCGACCCTCGCAGCGAGGGTCACCACCACCAGCAGCCCGCACGACGGCATCGCACCCCGCGCAGCAGCGCGGGCGCGCGCAGCCACACCTCGGAGGCACTCCCTCCCCGGTCCCGGCCCGACGAGGGCCGCTCCTCAGCCCCGCACGGACGAGCCGGCGACCCGCCGCGCCCGCGCCGCGCACCCGCCTGCGCTGAACGCAGCGGGCAGCACACGCACCCGCGGCCCGTGAGCCGCGCGTGCAGACCCTGAGCACTGAAGGAGTCATCCGACATGAGCACCCCCACCGTGCGGCGACGAGGCCGCACCCGAGCGGCCTCCACCCGAGCGTGGCTGGCCGTCGGGCTGGCCACCGCGCTCGTCGCGTCGGGCGTCGTCGCGACGCTCGCCACCACAGCGACCGCGGCGCCGGTCAACATCTCGCAGGGCAAGGCCGCGAGCGCCTCGACGGCCGAGAGCCCGGACATGGTCGGCGCGAAGGCCGTCGACGGGAACACCGGCACGCGCTGGAGCAGCACGTTCGCCGACGCGCAGTGGCTCCAGGTCGACCTGGGCTCCACGGCGACGATCGACAACGTGAAGCTCAGCTGGGAGGCGGCCTACGGCAAGGCGTTCCAGGTCCAGACCTCCACCAACGGCACGACGTGGACGACGGTCGCCACGGTGACCAACGGCACGGGCGGCAACCAGACGGTGAGCGCGCCCGGCACGGGCCGCTACGTCCGGCTCAACCTCACCGCCCGCGGCACCGGCTACGGCTACTCGCTGTGGGAGTTCCAGGTGTTCGGCACCGGCGGCACCACGCCCCCGGCCACGACGCCCAAGCCCCTCCCGTCACCTCCCCCGGGAGCCGACACGTCGGTCACGCACCACGAGTTCCAGGCGAACTGCGTGCCGACCCACACCCTGCCGGACGACCCGATCGTCTTCCCGGGCCAGGCGGGCGCGTCGCACAGCCACACGTTCATGGGCAACCGCACCACCAACGCCCAGACCACGGCCGCGTCGCTGGTCGCCGCGGGGACGACGACGAGCTGCACGGTCCCCCAGGACCGCTCGGCGTACTGGTTCCCGACGCTGCTCCGCAACGGCACGCAGGTGGTGTCGACCGACGAGCAGACCATCTACTACAAGTCGGGGATCCTCGACTACAAGAAGGTCCAGCCGTTCCCGGCCGGCCTGCGCTTCGTCGTCGGGAACATGCTCGCGACGCAGGACGAGTTCAAGAACGCCCCGGGCACGGTCGAGGGGTTCGAGTGCGGTGACACGACGCGCAGCTGGGACATCCCGGCGGCCGCCTGCCCCGCGGGCTCCAAGCTCAACATCCGCTACCAGGCCCCCAGCTGCTGGGACGGCGTCAACCTCGACTCGGCCAACCACAAGACCCACATGGCGTACCCGGTCAACGGCGAGTGCCCGACGAGCCACCCGGTGCCCGTGCCGATGATCGAGTTCAAGCTCTCGTGGCCGGTCGACGGCAACCTGTCGAACGTGGCGTTCTCGAGCGGCCGCAGCTACTCGTTCCACTACGACTTCTTCAACGGCTGGGACGCGCCGGTGCTCAAGGCCCTGACCGAGCACTGCATCAACGGCGGACTGCAGTGCAACCCGCGCGGCTTCGACCTGTACAAGCCGTGGGCGGGCGGCGTCCTGGACGCGAGCTTCAACCTGATCCCGTGACCGGGGTCTGACCCAGGGGCGCGCCGCCCGGCCCTCGTCGGGCGGCACGCCACTTCCCCGCGGCTGACCCTCCACGCCGAGCGCGCACTCCCCCTCACGTCGGGGGGTGCGCGCTCGGTCTGTGCCCTGCGTGCTCGGGTATCTGCCGCGCGCCATGATGGCTCCTGAGCGTCGGGGGCTGACCAGCGGAGGGCACATGGCCGACAAGCGCACGGCGTTCGACCCGGCGGTGCACGGGTTCGGCTTCCCCAACGCCTTCGTCGACGTCCTGCTCACCCTGCCGAACGGCATGAAGATCTCCACCGCCGGTCGCTGCGGGGGCATGGCGTACGCCTCGCTCGACCTCTTCCACTCCGGCGCCCCAGCCCCCCGCTGGGGCGCCGGGCTCTACGCCCCGGAGCGCGTGCCTCCCGACGACAACTGGCTGGCGGACGTCATCCGCGGCCGGCTCTTCGACTCGTTCAGGGTGCTCTCCGCCGCCACGTTCGTCACCTGGTCGATGCACCCGGACGGGCCGCTCGGCCCGCTCAAGGGCGTCGCGCGCTGGACCTCGCAGGACGAGCTCCCGCAGGTCGTGCGCGCGGTCGACGAGGGCCGGCCCGTGCCGCTGGGCCTCGTCGTCGCCCGCAGCATCGGCGCGATCGGCAAGAACCACCAGGTGGTCGCGCACGGGTACTCCCGGACGGACGGCGTGACGTCGCTGCTCATCACCGACTCGAACAGCCCCGGGCGCGAGGTCACGCTCACCCCGGTCAAGGGCGGCTGGAAGGCGTCGAACGGGCCGACCTGGCGCGGGTTCTTCGTGCAGGACTACAAGCCCCGCAAGCCGACGGTCCTGACCCGCGCTCCGGCGGACCCGGCGCGCGCCATCGGGCCCGGGTCCGTCGTCGTCCTCTCGCACGTGTGGACCGGGGCGACCCTGCACGCCGACGGCACGCCCTGGTCCTACGACGGGTGCCCGCTCGGCACGCGCGTCACCGCCGTGCGCTCCACCGCGAGCGACGGCGAGCGCTGGGCGGTCGAGCCCGGCGCGGCGGGCCTGGTCCGGCTGCGGCACGTGGCCACCGGGTCGTACCTCGGCAGCCCGGGCGGGTCGCGCTCCCCCGTGACCGGTCAGCAGGGCGTACGCATCGGGAGCACGCCCGACGAGTGGCGCGTGGAGGTCGAGGGCAGCTGGACGGCCGGCTCGCGGGTCCGGCTCGTGCACGCCGCGACCGGCGCCGCGCTGCACTCCCACCTGCACTCGGACGAGCGCGCGACGGGCGGGCAGCAGGAGGTCACCGGCTTCGCCGGCCGCGACGACAACGACTGGTGGACCGTCCTCGAGACCCGCTGACGTCGGTTGCTTGTGGCCGGCGACGTCGTTGAAGACTTCGTCACGCCTGCCGTGACCAGGTCTTCACCGATCCGCGCCGCACGCGACGAGGCCCCGGTCTCCTCAGACGGGAGCCGGGGCCTCGTCGGCCGTCCGTGCGGTGTCAGCCGACCTGCGGGAGCGTGCCCGAGCCGCCGTCGCCGGCCGCCGAGATCGGCGGTGCGGCGGGCAGGTCCGTGCCCGACCCGGGGGTCCCGGCCGAGACGCCGACGCCCGCGGGCTCCTTGTGCATGTCGACCTTGGTCACGCCCTCGAACGTGAACTCGCCGAGGATGCCCTCGCCGACCGCGTCCACGATCACCAGCTGACCGGCCTTGAGCTCGCCGAACAGGATCTTCTCGGACAGGGCGTCCTCGATGTCCCGCTGGATCGCGCGGCGCAGCGGACGCGCACCGAGCACCGGGTCGTAGCCCTTCTCCGACAGCAGCTTCTTGGCCGCGGGCGTGATCTCGATGCCCATGTCCTTGTCGCGCAGACGCTTGTCGAGCTTGGCGATCATCAGGTCGACGATCGCGAAGATCTCCGGCTGCGAGAGCTGCGGGAAGACGACCACGTCGTCGACGCGGTTGAGGAACTCAGGCCGGAAGTGCTGCTTGAGCTCGTCGTTGACCTTGGACTTCATGCGCTCGTACGACGTCGACAGGTCGCCACCGGCCTGGAAGCCGGTCATGACGCCCTTGGCGATGTCCCGCGTGCCGAGGTTCGTGGTCATGATGATCACGGTGTTCTTGAAGTCGATCACGCGGCCCTGCGAGTCGGTCAGGCGACCGTCCTCGAGGATCTGCAGGAGCGAGTTGAAGATGTCCGCGTGAGCCTTCTCGACCTCGTCGAACAGGACGACCGAGAACGGCCGACGGCGCACCTTCTCCGTGAGCTGGCCACCCTCGTCGTACCCGACGTAGCCGGGAGGCGAGCCGAACAGCCGCGAGACCGTGTGCTTCTCCGAGAACTCGGACATGTCGAGCTGGATGAGCGCGTCCTCGTCACCGAACAGGAACTCGGCGAGCGCCTTGGCGAGCTCGGTCTTACCGACACCGGTGGGGCCGGCGAAGATGAACGAGCCACCGGGGCGCTTCGGGTCCTTGAGCCCGGCGCGCGTGCGGCGGATGGCCTGCGAGAGCGCCTTGATCGCCGCGTCCTGGCCGACGACCCGCTTGTGCAGGTTGTCCTCCATGTGGAGCAGGCGGCTGGACTCCTCCTCGGTGAGCTTGAACACCGGGATGCCGGTGGCGTTCGCCAGCACCTCGGCGATGAGCTCCTCGTCCACCTCTGCCACGGCGTCGAGGTCGCCCGACTTCCAGGCCTTTTCCTTCTCGAGCCGCTTGAGGCCGAGCTGCTTCTCGGCGTCGCGCAGGCGCGCAGCCTTCTCGAAGTCCTGCTCGTCGATCGCCGACTCCTTGTCGCGACGCGTCTCGGCGATCTGCTCGTCGAGCTCGCGCAGCTCCGGCGGAGCCGTCATGCGGCGGATGCGCAGGCGGGCGCCGGCCTCGTCGACCAGGTCGATGGCCTTGTCCGGCAGGTACCGGTCGTTGACGTACCGGTCCGCGAGCGTGGCGGCCGCGACGAGCGCGGCGTCCGTGATCGACACGCGGTGGTGCGCCTCGTAGCGGTCGCGCAGGCCCTTGAGGATCTCGATCGCGTGCTGCAGGTTCGGCTCGGCGACCTGGATCGGCTGGAAGCGACGCTCCAGGGCCGGGTCCTTCTCGACGTACTTGCGGTACTCGTCGAGCGTCGTGGCACCGATGGTCTGCAGCTCGCCGCGGGCCAGCATCGGCTTGAGGATGCTGGCGGCGTCGATCGCGCCCTCGGCGGCACCCGCACCGACGAGCGTGTGGATCTCGTCGATGAACAGGATGATGTCGCCGCGGGTGCGGATCTCCTTGAGGACCTTCTTCAGGCGCTCCTCGAAGTCACCGCGGTAGCGCGAGCCGGCCACGAGCGCACCGAGGTCGAGCGTGTAGAGCTGCTTGTCCTTGAGCGTCTCGGGCACGTCGCCGCGCACGATGTCCTGCGCGAGGCCCTCGACGACGGCGGTCTTGCCGACGCCGGGCTCCCCGATGAGGACAGGGTTGTTCTTGGTGCGGCGGGACAGCACCTGCATGACCCGCTCGATCTCCTTCTCGCGCCCGATGACCGGGTCGAGCTTGCCGTCGCGCGCAGCCTGCGTGAGGTTGCGTCCGAACTGGTCGAGCACGGCGCTGCCCGAGGGCTGGCCCTCGGCGGGGCCGCCGGCCGCGACCGGCTCCTTGCCCTGGTAGCCGGAGACGAGCTGGATGACCTGCTGGCGCACGCGGTTGAGGTCGGCGCCGAGCTTGTTGAGGACCTGGGCGGCGACGCCCTCGCCCTCGCGGATCAGGCCGAGCAGGATGTGCTCGGTGCCGATGTAGTTGTGGCCCAGCTGCAGCGCCTCGCGGAGCGAGAGCTCCAGCACCTTCTTGGCGCGCGGCGTGAACGGGATGTGGCCCGACGGGGCCTGCTGGCCCTCGCCGATGATCTCCTGGACCTGGGCGCGCACTGCCTCCAGCGAGATGCCGAGCGACTCGAGCGCCTTGGCGGCCACTCCCTCACCCTCGTGGATCAGACCCAGGAGGATGTGCTCGGTCCCGATGTAGTTGTGGTTGAGCATCCGTGCCTCTTCTTGGGCAAGGACGACCACGCGACGGGCTCGGTCCGTGAATCTCTCGAACATGTGCACTCCTCACGAGCTGCGTGGCCCACCGGTTCCGCGCCGGGCGCTGCGGGGTCGGTGGGGCGGCGTTGTTCGATGCTAACGGCGGGTCAGGCCCGGAACTGCCCGTGTTCGCCGCAGGCGGAGCAACCGGGTCCGCCGGGCACCGGCCGCACGGCGCGACGCGGCCCGTGCGCGGGGCCGGGCGGCGTTCGCGCGCTCGTCGTCCCGACCGATGCCTTCACAGCATGTCCCCACCAGATCGCCTCCGTGCCGGCACCCCGGCCCCTAGCCTTCGAGCATGTCCGACGACGCGGCACCGACGACCGTCTCCGAGCGGCTCGACGACGCCGAACCCGGCCGAGCACGCTCCCGACGTCGCCGCGTGCTCGCGGTCGTCCTCGTCCTCGGCGTGCTGCTCGTCCTCGCCCTCCCGCTGCTGGTCGTGCAGGGCGTCGGGCGAGCCCACGAGCGGTCCCTCGCCGACGTCCCCGACACCCCCGTAGCCCTCGTGCTCGGCGCCGGGCTGCACCCCGACGGCACGCCGTCCACGTACCTGGCCCGCCGCCTGGACGCCGCCAGGTCGCTCTACGAGCGCGGGGCGGTCCAGGTGATCCTGGTCAGCGGCGACAACGGCACGGCGCAGCACGACGAGCCCACGGCCATGCGGGACTACCTCGTCGACCACGGCATCCCGTCCGACAAGATCGTGCTCGACTACGCCGGGTTCGACACGCACGACTCGTGCGTGCGGGCCCACCAGGTCTTCGGCGTCGACGAGGCGGTCGTCGTCACGCAGGACTACCACCTGCCCCGCGCGCTGTTCTCGTGCGCCGCCGCCGGGATGGACGTCACCGGTGTCGGTGTGTCCGCCGCGAGCGTCACGCCGAAGCAGGCGCTGGTCTGGCGGCTGCGGGAGGTCCCCGCGTCGTACAAGGCGGCCTGGGACGCGCTCGTCGGGCGAGGCCCGGTCTACGGCGGTCACGAGACAGGCGTGCAGGACGCGCTCGACCAGGGCTGACGCACGCGGCTGGGAGGATGGCCGGGTGAGCACAGCACCCGGCCCGGTCCTCGATCCCCCCGACCTCGGCGAGGTTCCCGACGTCCGGCTCATCGCCCTCGACATGGACGGCTCGCTGCTCGACGAGGAGAAGCGCCTCGACCCGTCGTTCTGGCCGCTGCTCGAGGAGCTCGAGGCGCGCGGGATCGCCGTGTGCCCCGCGAGCGGACGGCAGTACGCGACGCTGCGGGCCCAGTTCGAGCGCGACGACCTCGTCTACATCGCCGAGAACGGCGCCTACGTGGTGCGGGACGGCGCCGAGCTCAGCTCGGACACCCTCCAGCTCGCGACCGCCCGGGCGATCGTCGAGGCCATGCGCACCGCGGGTACGGGTGGCCTCGACGTGGGCACCGTGGTGTGCGGCAAGCGCACCGCCTACGTCGAGCGGACCGACGAGGCGTTCCTCGCCCAGGTGCGCCCGTACTACGCGCGGCTGGAGCTGGTCGAGGACCTGCTGGCCGTCGACGACGAGATCCTCAAGGTCGCCGTGTACGACTTCGAGTCCTCCGAGCGCGGCGCCGGCCGGGCGCTGGCCCCGTTCGACGAGTCCGACCGGGTGGTCGTGTCCGGGCTGCACTGGGTCGACGTGATGAGCCGCACGGCCGACAAGGGGGCCGCGCTGCGGCGGGTGCAGGTGGCGCTGGGGATCACCCGCGAGCAGACGATGGCGTTCGGCGACTACTTCAACGACGTCGGCATGCTCGGGGCCGCGGGCTGGTCGTTCGCCATGGACAACGGGCACCCCGACGTCCGCGCCCTCGCGCGGTTCGTCGCGCCCGCCAACTCGCGCAACGGCGTGGTCCGCACGATCGCGTCGGCGCTCGCGATCGAGCTGTAGGTCCGGGGGTTCAGACCGCGAGCGCGAGGGCGTCGAGCGTGGCGGCGACCGCCGGGACGCGCAGCAGGTCGGGCGCGGTCACGGCGTGCACCGAGCGGTTCGACGTGCCCGCGGCACGCCGCATGACGACGCCGGGCTGCCGCTCCGCCACCGGGCGCACCAGGTCGGGCAGCAGCGCCACACCCAGACCGGCCGCCACGAGCGCGAGGACCGCGACGTAGTCGTCGGTGGCGTACGCGATCTCCGGCTCGAAGCCGCACGCGCCCGCGGCGCTCAGCAGGTGCCCTCGGCACCGCGGGCAGCCGGCGATCCACGCCTCGTCGGCGAGGTCGGCGAGGGAGAGGTCCTCGACCGCGGCCGCGGCATGGCCCTCGGGGAGCGCCACGAGGGTGGGCTCGTCGAGGAGGTGGCGGGTGACGAGCCCCGCGAGGTCGTCCTCGCCGCGCCCGAGGCCCGTGCCCGGGTACTCGAACGCCACCGCCACGTCGCAGACCCCGCTGCGGACCATGGCCAGCGCCTGCGGCGGCTCGGCCTCGTCGAGGGTCACCCGCAGCCCGGGGTGCGCGTCCCGGAGCGCGACGAGCGCTCGCGGCACGAGCGTCGCGGTCGACGACGGGAAGGCCACCAGCCGCACCCGCCCCGCCCGCAGCCCGGTCAGCGCGGAGACCTCGGCCGACGCCGCTCGCAGCGCGGCGCCGACGGTCGCGCCGTGCCGGGCGAGCGCCTCCCCGGCCTCGGTGAGCCGGACTCCGCGGCCAGTCCGGTCCAGCAGCGCCGTGCCGAGCCGCCGCTCGAGCCGTCGCACGTGCTGGCTCACCGCGGGCTGCCCGATGCCCAGGGCACCCGCCGCGGCCGTGATCGTCCCCTCGTCCGCGATCGCGCGCAGGATCCGCAAGGAGTTCACGTCGACGGCGGGTTCGGTCATGGGACCGAGTATCACACTGGGTGATGCATCCCAGCCCGAATCCGCTCTGGTGTGATGCCGACGGCCCCGCGACGCTGGTGGCATGGACCTCGTCGACCTCCGTGCCGCCTTCGCCCCCGTGCCCGGGTACCTCAACGCCGCCACCGTCGGGCTCCCGGCGCGGGCGACCGCCGACGCCATGCGCACCGCCATCGACGACTGGCAGCAGGGCCGCGCCGACCTGGCCGTCTACGACGCCGCGGTCGCCGCGGCCCGCAGCGCCTTCGCGCGACTCGTGCGGGTGCCGACCGACGACGTGGCGATCGCCGCGCAGACGTCCGCGCTCGTCGGCCTCGTCGCGGCCGCACTGCCCGACGGCGCCGAGGTGCTCGTCGTCGACGGCGACTTCTCGTCGGTCGTCTTCCCGTTCCTCGCGCACGCCGACCGCGGCGTGCGGGTCCGGCACGTCGCCGTCGACGAGCTCGCCGGCGCGATCCGACCCTCGACCGCCGTCGTCGCGTTCTCGCTCGTGCAGTCGCGGGACGGCCGGGTCGCGGACGCCGACGCCGTGACGAGCGCGGCCCGCGCCGCCGGCGCGCTCACCCTGTGCGACATCACGCAGGCCGGCTGGCTCCCCGTCGACGCGGGCCAGTTCGACCTCACCGTGTGCTCGGCCTACAAGTGGCTGGCCGCTCCGCGCGGCACCGCGTTCGCGACGGTCCGGCCCGCGGTGCTCGACCGCCTGCGCCCGCTGTCCGCCGGGTGGTACGCGGGCGACGACGTGTGGGGGTCGGTCTACGGCCCGCACATGCGGCTCGCGACGAGCGCCCGCCGCCTCGACGTGTCCCCCGCCTGGCTGTGCTGGGTCGGCGCGGCGCCGGCGCTCGAGCTGTTCGCCGCCGTTCCGCCCGCCGCGGTGCGCGACCACGCCGTGGGGCTCGCGGACGCCGTCCGCCGAGGCTGCGGGCTCGATCCCGCGGGCAGCGCCATCGTCTCCGTCCCGGACGCCGACGGCGTCGTGGCGCGGCGGCTCGGCGAGGCCGGGTGCGTCGTCGCGGCACGCGGCGGAGGAGTCCGACTGGCCTTCCACGTGTGGAACGACCACGACGACGTCGAGCGCGCGCTGTCGGTCCTCGCACCCGGGCTCGTGCCCGCCTGACACCGATCCCGTCCCGGACTCTCATGCGCCTCTCATCGAGTCTTGGGAGCATGGCCGGATGACGCGCAGGGGCATGGTCCTCACCGGCTCGGTGGTCGCGCTCGGCGCGGTCGTCGGGGGCGGTCTCGTCGTGTCGTCGGCCCTCGCCGCGCCGGAGGACACAGACCTGGGTGGGGCGATCGTCGTGACTCCGACCCCGACTCCGAGCACCTCGCCCCGCCCGAGCGCGTCCACGACGACCTCGGCACCGACGACCGCGGCACCCACGCCGTCCACGCCGGCCCGCCCGTCGCCCACGGCCGTCCCGCCCGCCGAGCCCGAGGACGCGGACGACGACGATGACGACGACACGTCCGACGACGACGGGTCCGACGGCGACGGGTCCGACGACGGGCCCGACGACGACAGGTCCGACGACGCCCGTGACGACTCCTGACGCGCCGGGCCGCCTCGCCCGGCTCAGCGTCCGCACGAAGGTCATGGGCGTGCTCCTCGCGCTCACCGCGCTCGGCCTCGCGGTCGCCGGCCTGGCGACGTACCTGCTGCAGCGCGAGCGCACCGACGAGCGGATCGACGACTCCCTGACGCGCACGGTCACGGAGTTCCGCCAGACCGCGGCGCGCGCGGGTCAGGGCGCGGTCGTCGACGTCCTGCGCTCGGCCCTGCAGCAGACCGTGCCCGCGCCGAGCGAGGGGACGATCGCGTTCGTCGACGGCACCCCCACCTGGTACGCGCCCCGCACGGTCCGCGTCCGGCTCGAGGAGGACCCCCAGCTCGTCGCGGCCCTGGCGGCGGCCACGGGGTCCGGTGCCCGACTGACGACGATCGCCACCGACCGGGCGACCTACCGGGTCGCCACGGCCCCCGTCCGCGTCGAGGGCGACCCCGCCGACGGGCTCTACGTCGTCGCCACCGTCCGCGGCCAGGAGCTCGCCGCGCTGGAGTCGACCTGGCGCACGTACGCGCTGGTCGCGCTCGGGGCGCTCGTCGTGCTGGCGGTCGTCGGGTGGCTGCTCATCGGCCGGGTCCTGCGCCCGCTGGACCACCTGCGCTCCACCGCCCAGCGCATCAGCGAGACCGACCTCGCCGAGCGCATCCCGGTGTCCGGGCACGACGACGTCGCCGAGCTGACCCGCACCGTCAACGCGATGCTCGACCGGCTCGAGTCGAGCTTCACGGGCCAGCGCCGCCTGCTCGACGACGTGGGCCACGAGCTGCGCACGCCCCTGACGATCATCGGCGGCCACCTCGAGCTCATGGACGTCGCCGACACGGACGACGTCTCGGCCACCCGCGCGCTCGCGCTCGACGAGGTCGACCGGATGCGGGGCCTCGTCGACGACCTGCTCGTCCTGGCGCGCACCGACCGCCCCGACTTCGTCCGCCCCGCCCCCACCGCGATCGGGATCCTCACGGACGACGTGCTGGACAAGGCGCGCGCGCTCGGCGACCGCGTCTGGCGGGTGGCCGACCGCGCGGACGTCGAGGTGGAGGCCGACACGGCCCGGCTCACGCAGGCGTGGCTGCAGCTCGTCTCGAACGCCGTGAAGTTCTCCGCACCCGGGTCGCCCGTCACCCTGGGCTCGGCGTCCGTCGACGACCGCGTCCGGCTGTGGGTGCACGACGAGGGGCGCGGCATCGCCCCGGCCGACCTCGACCGGATCTTCGACCGGTTCGTCCGGGGCCGGGACGCCCACGACGCCGGCATCGAGGGCTCCGGCCTCGGCCTGGCCATCGTCGCGGCGATCGCCGCCGGCCACGGCGGTCGCGTCGACGTGACCTCGACCCCAGGCGTCGGGTCCACCTTCGTCATCGACCTGCCGGCTCGTCCGGTCCCGACCCCGCTGGAAGAGGTGCCGTGAGCCAGATCCTCATCGCCGAGGACGAGGAGCGCATAGCGTCGTTCGTCGCCAAGGGGCTGCGGTCCGCGGGCATGGCCCCGACGGCCGTCCGCACCGGCCGCGAGGCGCTCGAGCACGCGCGGACCGGTGAGTTCGACCTGCTCGTCCTCGACCTCGGGCTGCCCGACCAGGACGGGTTCACCGTGCTGCGCCGCCTGCGCGAGTCGGGGTCGCGGCTGCCCGTGATCATCCTGACCGCGCGGTCGTCGGTCGAGGACACCGTGGCCGGGCTCGAGGGTGGCGCCGACGACTACATGGCCAAGCCGTTCCGCTTCGAGGAGCTGCTCGCCCGCATCCGGCTGCGACTGGCCGGCCCCGCGACCGACGACCCGACGACCCTGACCCACGGCGCCCTCTCGCTGGACCTGCGCACCCGCCGCGCCCGGGTCGGCGACCGGGACATCGACCTGTCGGCCCGGGAGTTCGCACTGGCCGAGGCGTTCCTGCGCAACCCCGGTCAGGTGCTGTCCCGTGAGCAGCTGCTCTCGCGGGTGTGGGGCTACGACTTCGACCCGGGCTCCAACGTGGTCGACGTGTACGTGCGCTACCTGCGCACCAAGCTGGGCCCGGACCTGGTGACGACCGTGCGCGGCATGGGCTACCGCCTCGACGGCTGACAGGCTCCGCCGACCCTCCTGGCCCGAGATAGCCGCACTTGTGACGGGAGTTGCCTCCTGGGACCGGAGATGCCCCTCAGGAGCTGACTCCCGTCCCAAGTGCGGCTAGATGCGTCGCGCCTCGGCGCGCAGGGTGACGGGCGGAGCGCGATCAATGGGCGGTGAGGTCCTCCGCGTCGGTCAGGAGGGCGTCCGCGGAGGGGCCGACGCCCGGGCGGTGGACCGCGCCCGCGGCCAGCGAGAGCAGGACGCCGGCCGTGCGGACTCGCAGCGCGCGCTCGTCGACGAGGGCCACCGCCTGCCGCCACCAGCGGTCGGCGACGGGCCGGCCCGCCTCGCCGAGCGCGAGGGCGTGCGCGAGCAGGCACGCGAGGTCGTCGACCCGGTGCCCAGGGCCGACCGTGTCGACGTCGAGCAGGCCGGCGACCACCCAGCCCGTCGCGCCTGATCGGACCATGAGCTGACCCTCGTGGAAGTCGCCGTGGGTCGCGACGACCGGCCCGAGGTCCACGTCCTGCGCCACCAGGTCGGCCAGCGCGTGGGCGCGGGCGGCCAGGGCAGGGTCGACGGCGACCGCCTCGGCGTAGCGCGCCGCCCGGTCCGACCACGCCGTCCGGGCGGGGAGCGCCGCCGCCGCGGCGGGGACGCGGTCGAGCAGGTCAGAGAGCGCGTCGAGCTCCAGGCCGCGGGCGTCGTCGGCGACGATCGCCTCCAGCAGGGGCACGCCGTCCGCGGGCGCGAGGACGACGAGGCCGTCGTCGGTCGCCGCCGTCACGGCCGGAACGGGCAGGTCCGCGAGCAGGGCGTGACGGTGGCGGACGTCGTCGGCGCCCCCGCGGCCGCCGGGGCGGAGCACCTTGACCCAGTGGACGGCGCCGCCGCACTCGACGCGCAGGACCGCACGGCGCAGCGGCCGGTAGCCGACGAGCTCGAGCGCGGTCACGGGTCCGTCGCCGGGGAGGACGGCAGCGAGCGCTCCGAGGTCGCACGCCGTGCCGAGCGCCGGCAGCGCGGGGTCGTGCGGGTGCCGCCAGGCGACGACGCGGCCGTCGGGGCTCTCGAGGGTCACGACCCTCGGCGCGTCCGGCGGGATGTCGCGACCACGCGTGGAGCTCAGGTGGAGGTACTCCTGCGCACGCTGCCCGTCGGGCGCCTCGACGTCGACGACGAAGCCGACCGTCACCCCGTCGCCGGGCCGGTGCTGGACCTCGTGGACGCGAGCCGCGACCCGCCGCAGCCCTGCGGTGCCCAGCGCGAGGTCGAGCAGCTGCTCGCCCGTCGGGCCGGTGAGCGCGGCCAGGGCGGCGGCCCCCTCGTCGAGCGCGAGGGGGCCGCCGCCGTGCACCGGGGTGCGCGTCACGGGTCGTCAGCCGGCGCTCGGCGCGGAGACCGGGCTCACGGGGGACGCGGGTGTCAGCGGCGACGCAGGAGTGACGGCCGTGGCGGGCGAGACCGGGGACGCGGGCGTGACCGCCGACTGCGGCGTGACCGGGGAGGCCGGGGTGACCGCGGACGCCGGCGACGCGGGCGTGACCGCGGAGACCGGGGTCGCGGGAGTCGCCGCGGTGATTGGGGTGGCCGGGGTGGCCGGGGTGGCCGCCGTGCCGGGGGTCAGGGCGGTCACGCTCGTGACGACCGACGAGTTCGCGGTCCGGGTCGGGTCGGAGGCGCCCGGGCTGGGTGCGCTCGCGCTCGGCGTCGCGGCCGGGGTCGGCGTCGCGGCCGAGGTCGCCGCCGTACCCGACGGGGCCGGGCTGGTCGTCGTCGGCCCGTCCGTGCCGCTCGGCGACGGCGTGGGCGTGGCGGCCGAGGCGGCCGACGTCAGCGAACCGCCGGCGACGGCGAGGACGCCGAGCGTCCCGGAGACGATCCAGACCTTGCGGGGCAGTGCCTTCATGGTGGGCTCCTGGTGTGCTGGTGGTGGGGAACTGCTGGTGGGACCACCGTCGTCGGCGCGCATGAGATCCGAAGGAGAGCCGGATGAGACGTCTCTCATCCGGCGGCGATCGCTACCGTGTGCGGGTGAGCACCGTCGTCGCCGGACTGCTGCTGACGCCCGGTGCGAGCGCCGGGCGCGACCACCGCACGCTCGTCGCGCTCGAGGAGGCGGTCGCCCCGCTGCGCGTGCGGCGCATCGACTTCCCCAACCGGATCGTCGGCAGCAGGGCACCCGACCGGCCCGGGCCCGCCGTCGCGCACCTGCGGGCGCAGGCCGACGACTTCGCCGCCGAGCTCGGCGTCCCGCCCGAGCAGATCGCCCTGGGCGGGCGGTCGTTCGGGGGGCGGATGAGCTCCATCGCCGTCGCCGAGGGGCAGCCCGCGGCGGGCCTGGTCCTGCTCTCCTACCCGCTGCACCCGCCCGGTCGGCCGGAGACGCTGCGGATCGAGCACCTGCCCGACGTCCACGTGCCGGTCCTCGCGGTGTCCGGAGAGCGGGACCCGTTCGGGTCGCCCGACGAGCTCGTCGAGCACCTGGCGCTCGTCGGCGGACCCCTGACCACGGTGTTCGTCCCCGGCGACCACTCACCGTCGAACGACGGCGCGGTCTGCGCCGCGGTCGTCGACTGGCTGCGCGCCCTCGGTCAGGGCTGACCCCCTCCCGCCGGGCGGCCACCCTGAGAAGTATCTGAGTGACACCCGGACGACCCTGAGGAAGATGTCGGGGGTGTCCCTGATGGTGGCCGAGGTGTCCGGACCGGAAGCCTGAGAGCCGCACGGCGCCGCCGGCGCCACCCTGTCGTCGTCGACTCCCAGAGGAACCGCCATGTCCAAGGTCGCGGGCTGGATCACCCACCGCTACATGAAGTTCGTCGTCATCGCCTTCTGGCTGGTCGTCGTCGCCCTGCTGGGCCCGCTCGCCGGCAAGCTCACGGGCGCCCAGGACAACGACGCCGCGAGCTGGTTGCCCGCGAACGCCGAGTCCACCCAGGTCATCGAGGTCGCCTCGAGCTTCGTCTCCTCCAACACCATCCCCGCGGTCATCGTCTACGAGAACCCCGACGGGCTCACGCCCGAGGACCTCACGGCGATCGCCGCCGATGCCCAGGAGTTCGGGACCCTGGACACGCTCGACGGGGAGGTCGTCGGGCCGATCCCCTCCGAGGACGGCCAGGCGGCGCAGATCATCGTGCCGCTCGACCTCGGCAAGGACGGCTGGGACCTGGCCGCCGACGCGGTCGACGACCTGCGCGCCACGGCGGAGGACGGGCTGCCGGACGGGGTCACGGTCTACGTCACGGGCCCCGCCGGGCAGGCGGCGGACTCGTCGAAGGCGTTCGAGGGCATCGACGGGACGCTGCTGTACGCGGCGGCCGGTGTCGTCATCGTCATCCTGCTGCTGACCTACCGCAGCCCGGTGCTGTGGATCCTGCCGCTCATCTCGGCCGGTGTGGCGCTGACCGTCGCCCAGGCGGTGATCTACCTGCTCGCCGAGAACTTCGACCTCACCGTCAACGCTCAGAGCGCCGGGATCCTCACGGTGCTGGTGTTCGGAGCAGGCACCGACTACGCCCTGCTGCTCACGGCGAGGTACCGCGAGGAGCTGCGCAGGCACACCAACAGGCACGAGGCGATGGCCGTCGCCCTGCACCGCGCCGGCCCGGCGATCATCGCCTCGGGCGCGACGGTCGCGCTCGGCATGCTGGTCCTGCTGTTCGCGACGATGAACTCGACCGCGGGCCTCGGGCCGGTGGCGGCCGTCGGCGTGATCGTCGCGCTGCTGGTGATGCTGACGCTGCTGCCCGCGCTGCTCGTGCTCGTCGGGCGCTGGATCTTCTGGCCGCGCACCCCGCACGTCGGCGACCACGAGCCGACCGAGGACGGCTTCTGGGCACGCGTCGGCGGCCGCATCTCGCACCACCCGCGGCGGACCTGGATCGGCACGGCCGCGCTGCTGGCGGTCGCGACGATCGGGGTCGTCCAGCTCAACCCGACGAGCCTGACCACCGAGCAGCAGTTCACCACCGAGCAGCCGTCGGTCGTCGGCGAGCAGGTCCTGGCCGAGCACTTCCCCGCCGGCGCGGGCTCGCCCGTCGTGGTCATCGCCAACGCCGAGCAGGCTGACGCGGTGCGGACCGCGTTCGCCGGGGTCGAGGGCATCGACCCGGCCAGCGTGACCGAGCCGGTCGTCAAGGACGGCACGGCCTACCTCGAGGGCACGCTGACGTCGGAGCCGGACAGCGACGAGGCCTTCGACACGGTCGACCGGGTCCGGGACGCGGTGCACGCCGTGCCGGACGCGGACGCGCTCGTCGGCGGGACCACCGCCGTGACGCTCGACGTCGAACGGGCCTCGACCCGCGACACCATCGTGATCATCCCGATCATCCTGCTCGTGGTGTTCCTCATCCTCGCGGTCCTGCTGCGCGCGATCCTCGCGCCGGTGGTGCTCATCGGGACCGTCGTGCTCTCGTTCGGTGCGGCGATGGGCATCTCCGCGCTGTTCTTCCGGCACGTGTTCGGGTACGCGGGGGTGGACACCGGGTTCCCGCTGTTCGTCTTCGTGTTCCTCGTGGCGCTGGGGATCGACTACAACATCTTCCTCATGACGCGCGTGCGGGAGGAGGCGCTGCGGATCGGGCACCGGCGGGGCTCGCTCGTCGGGCTGGCTGCGACGGGCGGGGTCATCACCTCGGCCGGGCTGGTGCTCGCGGGGACGTTCGCGGTGCTGGGGACGCTGCCCCTGGTCTCGTTCGCGGAGATCGGCTTCGCGGTCGCGTTCGGCGTGCTGCTCGACACGCTCATCGTGCGGTCGGTGCTCGTCACCGCGCTGAACCTCGACATCGGGCAGCGCATGTGGTGGCCGTCCACGCTCTCGCGCCAGCCCGAGCCCGCCGAGCCCGGACCGGGGCCGGACCCTGACCCGGCGGCACTGCGCGAGCCCGCACCGGTGGGGTAGCGGGTCCGCTCGCACCCGGGCGGTGAACCGATGGGTGAACGACACGCCGCATGTTCCGCGGCGTGTCGTTCACCCACGCGTTCACCGCTGCGTCGGTGGCTGCTCGGCGAGCCGGCGCTCGAAGGCGGCGAGCGCGTCGGCCGAGAACAGCACGAAGCGCGCGAGCTCGATGCCCGTGGGGTGGCGGTGGCCGGGCTCCCACGAGTCGTCGGCCCCGGACTGCCACGCCCGCACCGAGGCGACCGCGATGCGCGCGACCTCGTCCATGTCCCAGCCGTACACGCCCCCGCTGATCGCGGGGAACGCGATGCTCGTCGCACCGACCTCGACCGCCAGCTCGAGCGCCGTGACGAAGCACGACGCGAGCATCCCCGGGGAGCGCTCGCCCGCGTGCCAGTTCGGCCCGACCGTGTGGACGACCCACCGGGCGGGGAGGTCGAACCCGGGCGTCACGGCCGACGAGCCCACGGGCAAGCCGTCGGGGTACGTCGTCCGGCGCAGCTCGCGGCAGGCCTCCAGCAGCGCCGGGCCCGCGGCACGGTGGATGGCTCCGTCGACCCCGCCTCCCCCGAGCAGCCCGGAGTTCGCGGCATTGACGATCACGTCGACGTCCTGGGTGGTGAGGTCGCCCTGCACCGCTTCGATCCGCATGCGTCCATCCTCGCCCCCGGCATGCCACGGCACAGCACGGTGCCGTGCCGGAGTGACGTGACGTCGGAGACAAGGCAAGGCCCCTCGGACGCTTACTCCGAGGGGCCTTCACCGGTCTTCAGGCTAGCCGGGGGCGGCGCCCGAGCGGGTGAACGACACTCGCGTTATCCACAAATTCCGTCCACACCCCTGTGTTCATCCCGTGTTTCCGCAGGCCAGCCTGTGGACACCCCTGTGGAGTAAACGGTGGATAAAGAAACCCTCCAGAAGCCCTTGCGGGGGTCCACGGGACAGGACTAGAAATCACACATCGACCTCGACGGATCGAGAACCGCAGAACAGAAGGAGCCCCTCGGGGAGCCGGACGGCCAGCGGGGACAGGTCCGGTGAGGACGGGCCGACCGGAGAACGGACGACCAGATCGGGCGGGGAGACCTGCTCGACCCGCGGATGACGACGCGGGGGTCGCTACGGACCGGAAGGCCGAGTGCAGTGGACCCGCCCGCAGCGGACCGGCTCGCCGGATCGCTGGGTGTCGGACCAAGCCGCACCGTCAGCGCGGCGCTCGTCACCGGCCTCGCCGGGGACACGTGGCCTGCGGTCACACGAAGGCCCCTCGGACGCTTACTCCGAGGGGCCTTCGTCGTCCCCGGGCGCGCGGGTCGCCCCGCCTCGTGGCGCCTCCCCGCGCGGGCCGCTCCGCCGCGTGGCGCCTCCCCGCGCGGGTCGCCCCGCCTCGCGGCGCCTCCCCGCTCGCGTCGTCGGGCGATCGTTGAAGGGTTCGTTGAAGCACTCGCGCCGCGCAACGACGGCGGTCTCAACCAGTCATCGCAACATGCTTCTCGGATGGGCTCTTGGTCTGGGTCGAGCGAGGGGTTGAGGTTGATGGTGCGTCGGGGCAGGT